>NZ_JBEPDK010000004.1:272576-973826 GCF_040300265.1 Kribbella sp. NPDC000426
TGAACCTCCTCCCAAAGAACGCCACCTAAAACATCCCCGGGCTGTGTTTGTCCGGGGGCACGGGGGGGGGGCCCCCACCCCTATTGGGGGGCGGCCCCTCTACTGGTTCAAGAAAGGGTGATCCGAATACTCAGATCGCGCGGATGTTCTCCGCCTGCAGCCCCTTCTGGCCCTGGGTGATCTCGAACTCGACCCGCTGGTTCTCGTCCAGCGAGCGGAAGCCCGACATCTGGATGGCCGAGTAGTGCGCGAACACGTCCGCGCCACCGTCATCCGGGGTGATGAAGCCGAAGCCCTTGTCAGCGTTGAACCACTTGACAGTACCGACAGCCATTTGTCTATCTCCTCGATGGCTTATAACAATCCGTGAACCACACCTCATGGATCACGCGTCGCCGAAAGGCCCCAGACGACAGACCGGCCATGCAGCACAGCAAAGTCAGGGAGTCCAAAACTGCAACGCCATAACTGTAGCCGTTCTGCGGCGTGATGGTAGGGGTGACCACAAACACGTGTCGCTGATTGTCAGGGGCCGTTACGCTTCGTGGTCGCCCTGCTGCGGGCTTCCGGAGCCCGCTCCGGAACCCGAAATCCTGCGCCGACCTGCTGGTTCGCGGCGGACGATGGGTGCGCGACGATGGCAACGAAGGACAATTGACCGGTACGCCGGGTAGCGGACGCATTTTTCTGATCATTCGTCCCGGCGTGTCGCGCGGGCGTGAACAGTTGACGGAGAGCTGGAGGGCAGTGTGATCGTGACAGTGACCCGCAGTGGGGGTTTCGCCGGGCTGACCAAGCACGGCGAACTCGACACGAGCGACCAGCCCGACGCAGCCAAGCTCGAGGACGCGGTTCGGGCGCTGGGCGCGAAGGACCTCGGGTCCGGCCGGCCGCAGCCGGACCGGTACGTCTATCGGCTCGTGGTGCGCGACGCCCAAGACACAGACGCCACGCACCACACCGTTGCAGAGCAGGACGTGGATGCCACCACGGCCTGGCTGCTCGACCGGATCCTCAGCTAGCGCCAGTCGATCTCCGGCGCCCGGTAGAAGTTCACCCCGAGCACCTCCCAGCGCGGACCCTGCTCCGCCAGCCGCTCGCGGTACGCCGTCCAGTCGAGCGCGGACTCCTGCGACCAGCCGAGCTCGGCGATACCCGGCAGCCGCGGGAACACCAGGTACTCGATCTTGCTCACGTCGTCGACGGTCTCGGTCCACAGCGGCGCCTCGACACCGTCGATGGCGCTCTCCGGTACGCCGGGAACCAGCGTGGCCGGGTTCCAGCTGTAGGACTTCTCCACGCTGACCAGTCCGGCCCAGTCGAGGCCGAGTGGCGTCTCGGCGTCGTACTTCATGTCCAGGTACGCGCGGTTGGCGGGGGAGAGCACCAGCGTCGCCCCCTGCTCCACGGCCTTTTGCGCGAGCACCTGAGCCTTCGGGTCCTCGGTGCCCCAGTACTGCACGACGGCGCCGGCCGGCAGGGGTCCGTCGGCGATCTCGTGCCACCCCATGACTCGCTTGCCGTTCTTCACGACCAGCTCGGTCGCCTTCGCCACGAACGTCAGGTAGTCGCTGTGCTCGGTCGAGTGTGCCTCGTCGCCGCCGAGGTGCAGGAGCTCGCCCGGCGTCTGCTCGGCCACCTCGCGGAACACGTCGTCGAGGAACGCGTACGTGACCTCCTTGTCGATGGCGAACGAGCTGAAACCCACCTCGGTCTCGGTGTAGAGCTCCGGCGCCTGGTCGCCCTTGTTCAGCTCTGCGTACGACGAGAGCGCGGCGTTCGTGTGGCCAGGTGTGTCGATCTCGGGGACGACGGTGACGTACCGGTCGGTGGCGTACTGCACGAGCTCGGCGTACTCCGCCTTGCTGTACGAGCCGCCCTCGCCGCCGCCGACCTGCAGGCTTCCGCCGTGGGCGGTGAGGTTGGGCCACGAGTCCACCTGGATCCGCCAGCCCTGGTCGTCGGACAGGTGCAGGTGCAGGTGGTTGACCTTGTAGAGCGAGATCAGGTCGACGACGCGCTTGACCTGGTCGACGGTGAAGAAGTGCCGGGAGACGTCGAGCATCATGCCGCGGTAGCCGTACCGCGGGGAGTCGGAGATCGTCGTACCCGCGATCTCCCACGGGCCGTCCTGTGCGGTGTCGGCCTCGGCCTTGGCGGGCAGGAGCTGGCGGAGCGTGGTGACGCCGCGGAACAGGCCCTCTGCGGTTGCCGCGGTGATGGTGACTCCGGATGCGTCCGCGCGGAGCTCGTAGCCTTCGGCGCCCAGGGAGTCCGGGCCGTTCGTGGAGAGGGTGATCGTGCCGGTCCCGTCCTGGACCGGCAGGGCGTAGCCGGTGGAGCGACGGAGCTGAGCTGCGAACCGGTCAGCGATCAGCTGGGCAGAGGGGTCGTCGAGGCCGATCGTGGCGTCGGCCTCCAGCAGGAACGTCTCATCGGCCAGCGCCTGCTGCGCCGTGGGCTGCGGGATCATGCCCGAAAGTGTTCGCGCCCCCTCATAATTCGTCAAGTCCCTTCAAAACTTCTTGGCGAGAGCTGTTGCCTGGGCCAGATAACTCCCGCCGAACAGCACCACGTGCACCAGCAACGGGTGCAGTTGATGCAGCCCGATCCGCTCCCGCCAGCCGTCCGCCAGCGGGTGCACCTCGTCGTAGGCGCGCAGCACCCGTTCGAGCTTCGGCAGTCCGAACAGGCCGAGCATTGCGAGGTCCGTCTCGCGGTGACCGCCGTGCGCGGCGGGGTCGATCAGGTGTACGCCGTCAGCCGTCCAGAGCACGTTGCCCGACCAAAGGTCGCCGTGGATCCGGCTCGGTACGTCGGACCCGTCGTCGTACACACCTGCCTCGAGCCGACTGCACAGTCGCTCGAAGACGCCCAGCTCGAGACCCGCTGCCCGCAAGTACGGCCGGAGACGCAGGTTGGCGTAGAACTCGCCCCACGACTGCACAGGCTGGTGAGCGAACGGTAGCGGGGCAGTGCCGATGTAGCCGTCACCGTCCCAGCCCTCCGGCGGTACGCCGTAGTAGCGGGCGCCGGTGTCGTGGGTGACGGCCAGCCGCCGACCGAAGTCCTCGGCCAAGTCGTCGGTCGGCGGTACGGCGTCGAGCATCGTGGTCGTCAGGTGGGTGGGGGAGAAGTCGAGCGGCTCAGCGACCGGCACCCCGCCCGGTACGGCGAGCCACCGCAGGCCGGCCGCTTCGACCGCGAAGAACCCCGGCGGCGCGTCAGGCGACCTCTTCACAAACCTGGCGGTCATGATCGCACTCTTCCAGCAGGGCTGGCCGACGGGCCAGCAAGGGCTCGCTGAGCATCACCAGCGCCGCGATCGCGGTCAGCAGGCCGCCGGCCAGGGCGACGCTGCGGACCGTCGTGTGATCGATGAGCGCGCCGCCGACGAACGCACCGGCCGCGATGCCGACGTTGAACGCCGAACTGGCCCCGGCCGAGGCGATGTCGGTGCTTCCGGGAGCGATCTGCAGCGTCCGGCTCTGCACCGCGACGGCGAGCCCGCTGAAGGACAGCCCGATCAGCGCGACGAGAACAATCGTGGCGACCTTCACCTCGCCGAGGCCGAACAGCCCGAAGAGCCCGACGGTGATGAGCCCGAACGGGACGACGACCGAAGCCCACGGGAACCGGTCGAGGAGCCTGCCGACGATCAGCGTGCCGGCGAACCCGCCGACGCCGCTGGCCAGCAGCATCGGGCCGAGCGCGGCGGAGGAGAACCCGGTGATGTCGAGCAGGAACGGCGTGACGTAGGTGTTGAACGTCAGGAACCCGGTGACCCCGATGGCGGACGCGACCAGCAGCACGACGTACCCGCGCAGGTCCGGGGCGCTGCCGCGACGGGACGGGCTGTCCTGGACCTCGGTGCGCGGCAGCAGGGTCACGATCCCGGTGAAGGCTGTCGCGCCAAGCACGGCCATCACCACGAACGGGACCCGCCATCCGGTCTGCTCGCCCAGCCAGGTGCCGAACGGGATCCCGAGGATCGGCGCCAGCGCGGTGCCGATCGCGAGTCGCGCGACCACCCGGCCGCGGTGCTCCGGCGGGAACAGGCTGGTCGCGATCGGCGGCGCGATCGACCAGAACAGCGCCTGGGAGATCGCGATGACCAGCCGCCCGGCGAACAGCACCTCGTACGTCGGGGCGGCGGCCGAGAGCGCGGTCGCCACGGTGAGGACGGCGAGCGTGCCGCCGAGGACCACCCGGCGGGGGAGGCGGTGGGTCAGCTGGGCCAATGGGATGGAGGCGAGCACGACGACGACGGCGTACCCGGTGACGAGGAGACCGATCTGGGAGCGCGACCGGTCGAGGTCGCCGGCCATCACGGTGAGCAGCCCGATCGGCAGCACCTCGATGGTGACGAAGGAGAACGTCGAGACGCCGAGGAACACCAGCGCGGCGGTGGCTCGGCGGGACGAGAGGGTCATGAGGTCACCTGATCCCGGTAAAAGGTGTGATGCTGGTAGCATCTCACCCATGACCGACAATTCTCACGCGGAATTCCGGATCGTGGGCGGTCACGTGGCCGTCAATCTGGTGAACACGGTCACGCCGCGGCTGCGCGGCGGCGCGGTGGAGCACGACTACCTGTCCTCGCCGGCCGAGCTGCTCGACTGGAGCCGCCGGATCGAGCTGATCGATCTGCGCGATTACAGCGCCGTCGAAGGCACCTGGCGGTCGGCGCCGGAGCTGGCCGCGAAGGCGCTCGGTGCGACACTCGAGATCCGCGAGGCGGCGTACGACGTGCTCGCGCCGCGAGCGGCCGGAGCGGTCGTGGCGACCGACGGAGTCAAACGCAGTCAGGGTTCTGCCTTCGAGCGCTTGATGTTGCGCTGGTCCGCGGCAGCTGCGCGGTCGATGCTGATCCCGGACGAGCAGCGCGAGCGCGGCATCGCCGAGCTGATCGTCGGTACGTCGCCGGCGCAGCTGATTCCGGACCGGCTGGTGGTGGCGGCGGTCGAGCTGATCCGGACGGTCGAGCTGCGGCAGCTGCGGGCCTGTCCGGTCGACGACGGCGGCTGCGGCTGGCTGTTCCTGGACCGGAGCCGGAACGGTTCCCGGCGCTGGTGCGCGATGGAGGACTGCGGGACGCGGGCCAAGATCCGCAAGCTCGGGGAACGCCGGCGTGCTACCGCCGTACCGCAGTCATAGCGGTAGCGAGAGCGAAGCTTCACTGTCAGCGATCGGCTCACTGGTCGAGAACGCGTGTCGAAAGGTGCGAATTGTCCCCCCGACCTGTCATCGTAGGCGGCCGGGCCTTCCGACCAGAGGGACCTGGCCGGGTCTGCCCCGGACGAGGACGCAGGCTGACGCAACAGAAAGTGGAGGACAGATGACGCAGGTGGCAGAGCAGCCGGGCAGTACTGCCGGGCGGCTCGGCTCGGTGGTGCTGGATTGCCCGGACCCACTCGAGCTCGCCCAGTTCTACTCAGCGCTGCTGGGGCTGGACATCGACGAGAACGGTGACGACGACTGGCGGAGCCTGACCGGCGCCGGGTCGCTGCTCGAGTTCTCGACGCTGGCCTTCCGGCGCTCGGAGCAGTACGTGCCGGCCACCTGGCCCGGCACCGACGCGCAGGATCTCCATCTCGACCTGATCGTCGAGGACCTCTCGAGCGGTCACGCGACCGTGGTCGCCCTCGGCGCCGAACCGCTCGACCCCCTGGACCCGCCGCCCGCGGAGAATGCCCGCGGCTGGCGGATCTACGCCGACCCGGCGGGCCACCCGTTCCGGATCTGCCTCGAGTAACCCGTCGACGGCCCGCCCCACCCAGGGCGGGCCTTCGCATGTTCAGACCACATTCTCAGGCCCAGGCGCTGCTGCCCGTGAACGGGAAGTGCCGCCCCTCGACGTACGCCGGCCGCGGCTGGTAGCTGTTCACCCCCGGCGCACCGCGCAGGTGGAACGCACTCGGGTACGGCGTCTCCGGGTCGGTGATCCGCGTCGACGTCGGGATGTAGCGGATCGTGAGCCCGCAGCGCCGGTTCGGCGAGGTGTTCGCGTTGCTGCCGTGGACGATGTTCGGGTGATGGACCTCGACGTCGCCGGGCGCGAGCACCATGTCGACCGCCTGGTTCTCGTCGACCTCGACCGCGATCTCCTTGCCGAGCACGCTCTCGACCTCGGTGTTGTCGCGCATCCCAGCCACCCCGGACAGGTGGCTGCCCGGGACGACGCGTACGCACCCGTTCTCCGGTGTCGAGTGGTCCACGGCGAGCCACAGCGTCACCACCTCCATCGGGTCCAGCGGCCAGAACGCGGCGTCCTGATGCCACAGCACCGGCTGTCCGGAGTACGGCGGCTTGGAGATGTAGTGGGAGGCGAACAGTGCGATGTCCGGCCCGACGAACCGCTGGGCGATGTCGACGAGCCGGTCGTCGCTCACCAGCCGCACCCAGAACGGGTCGTCGCGCAGGTACACATGCCCGAGTTGCTCGGGCCGTACGTCGGGATGCCGGGCCTGCAGCCATTCGACATGATCGTTCACTTCCTTGATCAGCTCTTGGTCGATGACGTCGCGGAAGATGACGTAGCCGTCTGTTTCGAACATGCTTCCAGCGTGCGGTTCAGGGGTTCCGGCGTACTAGCAATGGGCTGACGGGAATTTGTACTGTGTTGACGTGAGCCAGGTACTGCGTTTCGAGGCGCACGCGTTCGGGCGGCCGTACCACGCGGCGCGGGTGCGGATCCCGGCCCGCTCCCGCGACACCGAGTTGCACACCCACGCGGACTTCCACGAGTTCATGGGCGTCGTGTCCGGCAGCGGCGAGCACCTGCTGACGACCGGCGTCGAACAGCTCCGCCCGGGCGATGTGGTCCTGGTCCGGCCGAGCGACCGGCACGCCGTCCGCGGCTCGGTGCCGGACGGGCTCGAGTTCGTCAACGTCGCCTTCCCGAGCTCGATCTGGCAAGGCTTCCTCGACCTGACCCGCACCGCGAGCTGGTCGTCCCGCGGCCCGGTCACCTTCCACCAACCGCTCGCGATCCCCGTCTTCGAGCAGGCGTTGGCCCGCTTCCAGGACAACCCGAGTTCGTACGACCTGCTGCGCTTCTGGATCGAGCTGCTGGAACTGCTCACACCAGCCGGCGCCGCTGCTCCCGGCGTACCCGACTGGCTGGCCAGGGCGTGTACTGCGATGCGCGCCGAGCAGAACCTGCACGGCGGCGTACCCCGGCTGCTCGAACTCGCCGGCGTCAGCCCTGCCCACCTGTCCCGCTCGATGCGGACCGCGTACGGCGTCACGCCGACGGCCTTCGTCACCGATCTCCGCCTTGAACACGCCGCATCCTTGCTAGCGGCAACGAACACCCCGATCGCCGCCATCGCCGCCCGGTGCGGGTTCACCAGCCAGTCGTACTTCACCCGCACCTTCACCGCGGCGCACGAGCTCCCGCCCCGGGACTTCCGCCGCCGATCGCAGCGCGCGTTCGTGCCCTAGAGCGATTCGAGGTACGCGATGGCGTCCGACTGCTTGAACCACTTGGCCCACCCGAGCACGTCGGCGTCGAAGCGCGGATCGGTCGCCGACAGATCGGCGCCGCGCTCGACCAGGAACTTGAGCGTGTCCAGGGAGCCGGTTCCGGCCGCAAGGTGGGCGGCGGTGAAGCCGTCCGTGGTGCGCTCGTCGACGCCGAAGCCCAGGTCGGCGAGTCTCGGGACGACCTCCCACCGCTGGGCAGCAGCTGCCTCCGCCAGCAGCGTCGGCCGCTCGGCCGGCTTGAGCTCACCCGCGAGTGCGGCCGCGAACGGGTCCTCGGGGTGCTCGCCGCGGTAGAAGTCGCGGACCGTGCCGACCTCCGCGCCGTGGTGGATCAGTTCGTCCAGGATGTGCAGGGCGAACGACGTGCCGTCGTGCTCGGCGTACACCCCCGCAGGCTCGCCCATCGGCCGGTCGAGGACCTCTTGGCTGAGCGCCGCGAGGCGTCGGCGCCACACGTCGTACGCATGATCCAGCGCTGTCAGGGCGTCCGCCGCGGACCCCGGCACCGGCGGCTGGCCGTCTTCCGGGTCGACCTGGCCGCCGAACCAGGTCGCGGTGCGGTCCTCCTGCAGGATGTCGACGATGTGCGTGATCCGCCACGCCAGCGTGGTGAACGGCGCCGGCTCTGGTGGGATCTGGGTTCGCTCGAGGACCAGGCTCGCCTCGGTCTTCCGGATCGACCAGCAGTCGTCGAACGGTTCCCAGAAGTACTCGTCGTCGGTGAGGCCCTGCACCCGGTCCCGCAGGCGCTGCCAGGCGAAGTCGGACAGGTCCAGGAGATTCTGCGAAAGCGTCGTCATGGAGCCACCGTAGGACGACCTGCGGACAGGATCGGTCCGCAGGTCGAGGCAGAATAGAAAACGATGGATACCGCAGCCCGCTTGCTCCGCCTGCTGTCGCTGCTCCAGTCGCGCCCGCAGTGGGACGGTGCGGAGCTGGCGACCCGGCTCGACGTCACGCCCCGGACCGTACGGCGGGACGTGACGCGACTGCGGTCACTCGGATATCCCGTCGACGCCGAGGCAGGTATCGGCGGCGGCTACCGCCTCGGCCCGGGCGGACGGCTCCCGCCGCTGCTGCTCGAGGACGAGGAGGCCGTCGCGATCGCGGTCGGCCTGCGCGTCGCGACCACCACGACCGTGTCGGGCGTCGAGGAGGCCGCGGTCTCGGCCCTGGCCAAACTGCATCAGGTCCTGCCGGCGCGGCTGCAGGAGCAGGTCGCGGCCATCAGCGTGCACACCACCCAGCTGCCGCAGGGGGAGTTGCCCCAGGTCGACGGCGAGGTGCTGGTCACCCTGGCCGCCGGATGCCGGCATGTCGAAGGGATCCGGTTCCGGTATCGCACGCACGGCGGCAGCGAGTCCGAGCGCAGCGTCGAGCCGCTGCAGATCGTCCACACCGGCCGCCGCTGGTACCTCGTCGCCCGCGACCGCGATCGGCAGGCATGGCGCAATTTCCGCGTCGACCGCATCAGCGAGCCCGTGCTGACCGGCTCACGCTACCGGTTCGAGGACCCGCCCGACCCGGTCGCGCTAGTTGCCGAGGGCACCGGAGTGGCGCCGTGGGACATCGTCGCCCGGGTCCGCGTCCATGCCGATGCCGCGACCGTCGCCCGGCTGATCCCGCCGAGCCAGGGCGTGATCGATCCCATCGACGCGAACACCTGCGAGGTCCGCTTCGCCGCGAACGACCTGGGACCGCTCGTCTCCGGAGTCATCCGCCTGTACTGGCCGTTCGAGATCCTCGAACCACCCGAACTCCGCGCCGCAGTCCACGACCACGCCCGCCGCCTACTCGACTCTTAGCTGTCCGCGAGCGCCTTGCGGACCCGCTTCTCCGAGATCGGGTACGGCGTACCCAACGTCTGCGCGAACAGGCTGATCCGCAGCTCCTCGAGCATCCACCGGACTTCGAGCAGTTCGGGGCTCGGGTACTTGCCGGTCGGTACGGCGCGCAGACGCTTCTCGTACTCGTCGGTGAGCGTCTGCACGATGGCCATCCCGGACCGGTCGCGCGCCGCGTTCTCGCCGAGCTTGTCCAGCCGCTGCTCCATACCGCGCAGATACCGGACCAGGTCCGGGAGCCGCCTGGCGCCGGTCTCGGTGATGAAGCCCGGGTGGACGAGCCGTTCGAGCTGACCGCGGACATCGGACAACGCCACGATCAGGGCGGGACTCGACGCGCGCGAGATCTGCTTGTCCACGGTCCGGGCATGCCCGAGCACCTGCTCCACCTGCTGCAGGATCGTCAGCACCGTGTCCGCGAGATCCGACCGTACGGCGTCACGCAGGATCGCGAACGCGGTCAGATTCCACGCCGGACCACCCGCGGCCGCCATCAACTGATCGACCGCCGCGCCGATCGCGTCGTCGAGCAGGTCGCCGACGTTGCGATGCGGACCGGCCATCAGCGTCATCTTCTGCTGATTGCTCAGCTGCCGCTGTACGACGTCGATGACCGACGGCATCGTCAGCAGCAGGAGCCGGCGCGTGCCCGTCCACATCGCCGCCGCCTGATCACGCTCGGTCTCCTGCAGCCGGATTGCCACGGTCTTGCCCTCGTCGACCAGCGCCGGATAGCCGGCCACCGTGAGGCCGTTGCGCCGTTCGGAGAAGCTGCGCGGCAGGTCGCCGAACGTCCAGTCGGTCAGCCCGGACTTCTCCAGCCCGCTGACCGCCTTCGACGCGACCTGCGAGATCGCGGCCGTCGTCTTCGGCTTCAGCTTCTCCTTCAGCTTCGCGAGATCCTTGCTCTCAGCAACGGTCTTGCGTTTGTCGTCCTCGACCCGGAACGTCATCCGCAGATGCTCGGGAACCCGGCTCCAGTCCCAGTCACCCGGCTCGATCACGACACCGCGCAGCTCCCGCAGCGCGCGAGCCATCGCGTCGGTGAGCGGCCCGGACGCCGGGTCCAGCTCAGGAAGGATCTGGCGGGCGTGGTCCGGGGCCGGCACGATGTTGCGCCGGATGGTCTTCGGCAAGGACTTGATCAGCGTGGTCACCAGCTCCTCGCGGAAGCCCGGCACGCTCCACTCGAACCCGTCCGCGGTGACCTGGTTCAGCACGAGCAGCGGGATGTGGACGGTCACGCCGTCGGCATCCGTCCCCGGCTCGAACGCGTACGTCAGGTCGAAGGTCATCCCGTTCTGCATCCAGTGCAGCGGGAACTCCTCCTCCCGCACCTCGGCGCCCTCGCGAACCACGAGCGACCGCTCGAAGTCCAGGAGGTCGTGATCGCGTTGCCGCGCGGTCTTCCACCAGGTGTCGAAGTGCCGCCCGGTGACCACCTCGGCGCCGATGCGCTCGTCGTAGAACTGGAAGAGCGTCTCGTCGTCGACCAGCAGGTCGCGGCGCCGGGTGCGCTCCTCGAGCTCCTCGACCTCTTCGATCAGCTTGCGGTTCTCGTGGAAGAACTTGTGGTGCGTGTCCCAGTCGCCCTCGACCAGCGCGTGCCGGATGAACAGCTCGCGGGACACCTCGGGGTCGACCTTGCCGTAGTTCACCTTCCGCCGGGCGACGATCGGTACGCCGTACAGCGTGACCTTCTCGTAGGCCATCACGGCGCCGGCCTTGCGTTCCCAGTGCGGTTCGGAGTACGACCGTTTGATCAGGTGCGGAGCGAGGTCCTCGGCCCACTCGGGCTCGATCTTCGCGTTCACCCGCGCCCACAACCGCGAGGTCTCGACGAGTTCGGCGGCCATCACGAACTGCGGCGGCTTCTTGAACAGGCCGGAGCCGGGGAAGATCGCGAACTTGGTGCCGCGGGCACCGATGTACTGGTGCTGGTTGGCCGGGTCCTTCAGGCCGAGGTGCGACAGCAGGCCGGACATCAGCGAGATGTGCACGCTCTGCGGGTCGGCCGGCTCACCGCTGTTGAGCTTGACGCCGATCTGCGACGCCACCTGACGGAGCTGTGCGTAGATGTCCTGCCACTCACGGACGCGCAGGTAGTTCAGGTATTCGCTGCGGCACATCCGGCGGAACTGGTTGCCGGACAGCTCTTTCTGCTGCTTCTTCAGGTAGCTCCACAGGTTCAGGTACCCGAGGAAGTCGCTGTTCGGGTCGCGGAACCGGGCGTGCTGCTGGGCGGCCTGTGCCTCGGCATCAGTCGGCCGCTCGCGCGGGTCCTGGATCGACAGCGCGGACGCGATCACCATGACCTCACGTACACACGCGTGCTTGTCGGCCTCGACGATCATCCGGGCCAGCCGCGGGTCCAGCGGGATCTGTGCGAGCTGACGGCCGATCGGGGTGAGCCGCCCGCCCTTCGGGGTGTCGATCGCGCCGAGCTCGGTCAGGAGCTGCAGGCCGTCGGTGATGCTGCGCTTGTCCGGCTCGTCGATGAACGGGAACGCCGCGATGTCGCCGAGCCCGATCGCCGTCATCTGCAGGATGACCGACGCGAGGTTGGTGCGCAGGATCTCCGGGTCGGTGAACTCCGGCCGGTTCTCGAAGTCCTCCTCGGAGTACAGCCGGATGCAGATGCCGTCGCTGGTCCGGCCGCTGCGGCCCTTGCGCTGGTTGGCGCTCGCCTGCGAGACCGGCTCGATCGGGAGGTGCTGGACCTTGGTGCGATGGCTGTACCGCGAGATACGCGCCGTACCGGGGTCGATCACGTACTTGATGCCGGGGACCGTCAGCGAGGTCTCGGCGACGTTGGTCGCGAGCACGATCCGGCGGTTGGCGTGCGACTGGAACACGCGGTGCTGCTCGGCGTTCGAGAGCCGGGCGTACAGCGGCAGGATCTCCGTGGTCCGTCGTTCGCCGCGGAACTTGTCGTTCAGCGCGTCGGCGGTGTCGCGGATCTCCCGCTCGCCGCTGAGGAACACCAGGATGTCGCCGTCGGCCTCGTACTCGAGCTCGTCGACGGCGTCCAGGATCGCCTGCGTCTGATCGCGGTCGATCGTCGCCGGGTCGTCGGGGTCGTTGACCGGGCGGTACCGCACCTCGACCGGGTACGTCCGGCCGGACACCTCGACGATCGGCGCCGGGTTGCCCTCGGCGTCCGCGAAGTGCGCGGCGAACCGTTCCGGGTCGATGGTCGCCGAGGTGATGATGACCTTGAGGTCGGGGCGGCGGGGGAGGAGTCGCTTGAGGTAGCCGAGGATGAAGTCGATGTTCAGGCTGCGCTCGTGCGCCTCGTCGATGATCAGCGTGTCGTACCGGGTCAGGTCGCGGTCGCGCTGGAGCTCGTTCAGCAGGATGCCGTCGGTCATCAGCTTGACCAGCGACCGCTCGCTGACCTTGTCGGTGAACCGGACGGCGAAACCGATCGTCTCGCCGAGCTCGGTGCCGAGCTCTTCGGCGATCCGCTCGGCGACCGTGCGCGCGGCGAGCCGGCGGGGCTGGGTGTGGCCGATCATGCCGTGGATGCCGCGCCCGAGTTCGAGACAGATCTTCGGGATCTGGGTGGTCTTACCCGAACCGGTCTCGCCCGCGACGACCACGACCTGGTTGTCGCGGATCGCCGACACGATCTCGTCCTTCAGCTGACTGACCGGCAGCTCTTCGGGATAGGTGATCTGCGGTACGGCATTCCGCCGCACCTCGACCCGGCGCTCAGCCTGCTCGATCGCACCAAGCACGCCCTGCAGCGCCTGCTCACGCTTCCGGGCTTCCTTGGTGGTCCGAACCCGCTCCAGCCGCTTCCCGAGCTGCTCCCGGTCGTACGCCGTCAGCCCGTCCAGCCGCGCAACCGCATCCGCCAGACTCACCTGGTCTTCAACCGGCGAGCCGGAGGACATGCGACGCGGGCCGCCGTCCGGGGATGCGGCTTCGCCCGCCTTGGGCGGGGTACCAGCGTTGCCCGTCGGCCTCGGCTTGCGCCGGCGACGGGGCCGCCTGGCGGCGGTTGGTTCCTGGGAGGGAATGGGGGATGGACTCGGGGACTCGGTCCGGGCATCAGGCATAACCAGTCCAGTTTAGGCGTCCGCTCCCAGCCACTCATCCGGATTACCGGATCCCCAGGCCATCACAACCGGCCGGCATCCCCAGCCGCCCGTCTGCGCCGCGCCGCAGGCGCGAATTGTGAGGGCCTGGGGATCCGCTATCAGTCGTGCGGTGACGGGACCTTGACGGCGAGGACGGGGACGGGGGACTCGAGGAGGACGCGTTGGGCGGTGCTGCCAAGGATGAGTTTGCCGACGGGGGAGCGGCGGCGCAGACCGAGGACGATGAGCCCGACGTCCTCCGCGGCGGCGGCCTTCAGGAGAGCGCCGGCGACGTCGCCTTCGGTGACGGCCTGCTGGATCGCCACGTCGACGCCCTGCTCACGCAGCCGGGCCTCGGCGGCAGCCATCTCGTCGGCGTTGGCGTAGCGGGCGTCGATGTAGGAGCCGCCGCGGCTGGTGTTCAGCAGCAGGACCGAGGCGCCGCGCAGTTCGGCCTCGGTCGCCGCAGCGGCCAGCGCCGCCTCACCTTCGGGCGTTGGTACGTATCCGACGAGAATCTTCACGGCACCCACTCTCCCATCAATCGCAGCCGCCGCAGGACAAGCGGTTAAGGTCAAGCGCATGGTTGAGCTGCAGGTGGTCCTCCCGGACGAGTCGGCAGCGATGCCGCCCGAGCGCCTCGTCGAGCTGGCCGCGGTAGCCGAGGAGCTCGGCTACGGTACGGCGTGGTTGCCGGATCACCTGCTCCCGCCGGGCGAGTTCGGCTCGACGTACGGCGGCGTGTACGAGCCACTCGTGACCATCGGGTACCTCGCCGCCCGCACGACCCGGATCCGGTTCGGGACGTCCGTCCTGGTGCTGCCGATGCGGAGCGCGTTCGTGGTCGCCAAGCAGGCTGCGACGCTGCACCGGTTGTCTGGCGAGCGCGTCGTACTCGGGCTTGGGGCCGGTTGGGCTCGCGAGGAGTTCGCGGCGGTCGGCGTCCCGTTCGAGGAGCGCGGTCGGCGTACGGACTCGTCGCTGGAGATCTTGCGCGACCTGTTCGAGGGGCGCGACCGGGGCGGCGTGTTCGAGCCGAGGCTCCGGGCGCCGCTGCCGATCATGATCGGCGGTACGACGACGCCGGCCCTGCGGCGGGCGGCTCGGTTCGGCGACGAGTGGCAGGGGCTCGGGCTGGACGGCGCCGGGTTCAGCGCGGCGGTCGCGCGGCTGCGATCCTTTGGGGATCGGCAGGTGAAGGTCGGCACTCGGCTCGACTGGTCCGACCGCGATCCGGCGCCCGTTGTCGCGATGGCTCATGAGCTCGCCCAGGCCGGGGCCGAGACGGTCGCTGTGTCGTTCGGGGACGAGAGCCGCGCGCTCGAGCGGATGGCGCGGTTCTACAGCCTGTTCACGGCGGGCTGAGTTTGCTACGCAGGACCTTGCCGGTGGCGTTGCGCGGGAACTCGTCGAGGATGACGACCTGGCGCGGGGTCTTGTAGCGGGCCAGGTTCGCCTTCACGTGCTCGATCAGCTCGTCCTCGGTCGCCGGCTCACGCAGTACGACGTACGCGACGAGGCGTTGACCGAAGTCGTCGTCGGGTACGCCGGTGACGGCCGCCTCGGCGACCGCGGGATGCGCCGCGAGGCACTCCTCGACCTCGACCGGATACACGTTCTCGCCGCCGGAGACGATCATGTCGTCCTCGCGGCCGTCGACGAACAGCCGGCCGGCGGCGTCGAGGTGGCCGAGATCGCCGGTGCTCATCCGCCCGTCGACAACAGTCTTGCTCGAGCCGTCGGAGTACCCGCCGAACACGAGCCCGCCACCGGCGAAGATCCGCCCGGTCGTCCCGGTCGGTACTTCGTGGTCCTGGTCGTCGAGGATCCGGATCGAGCTGCCGAGGCACGGGCGACCGACCGTGCCGGGCGCGTCGAGCAGGTCGGCGGAGTTCGCGATCGTGGCGATGCCGACCTCGCTCGACCCGTACGCATCGCACAGCACCGGCCCGAACTGCTCGATGAACCGCTCGGCCAGCGGCACACCGAGCTGCGACGCACCGGAGATCACGGCCCGCAGCGAACGCAGGTCGTACTCCGCGATCGCCGTCGGGCTCAGCTCGAGCAACCGCCGCAACATCACCGGCACCGCGACCACCGCGCCTGCCTGGGTCGTCTGCACGTCCTCGAGCATCGTCGCGGCGTCGAACCGCGGCCGCAACACCAACGGCGCCCCGAGGAACAACGCCAGCATCGACGTCAGCAACCCGAGCCCGTGGAACAACGGCGGCCCGATAACCACCGGCTCACCCGACCGCACCCCGAACCGGCTGAGCGCACTGGCCGTCAACCCCGCGAGCCCCACCGCAGTAGGCACCCGCGGCGCCGCCTTCGGCGCACCCGTCGTCCCCGACGTAAGAATCGTGATGTGCCCAGGGCTGTCCGGCGTCGGCGCACCCACAGCGCGGCTATCCGCCAGGTCGTCGAGAGCCACCGCGCCGCCGGCGGGGCTCGTGACGACGGCCGGGACGCCTTCCGGGGGCGTGAACTCCGCGTCGTGGACGAGCAGGTCCGGGCGGTGCCGTTCCAGGACGGCGCGCAGTTGGGGCGGAGCGAACTCCGTGTTGACAAAGAGAACGTCGGCGCCGATCCGGGACGCGGCGAGCGTTGCCTCCAGGAAGCCGGCGTGGTTCCGGCACAGGACCGCGACCTTGCTGCCGGCAACGATGCCGTACTGCGCGTGCAGGCCGGCCGCGATGCGCTCACACCGGCGATCCAGCTCGGCGTACGTGAGCTGCTGATCGCCCGAGATCACCGCCGCACGATCCGGATACCGGATCGCCGCGATTACCCCGAGCGCAGCCATCGACTGCCCCCAGGCCCGCAGCGCGCGCTCGATCCGTACGAGCTGCGTCGGCCCGGCCGACCGCCAGACCCCGGACCGGATCAGCGCGACCGACAACTCACCCACCTCGGCGGCGCTCTGGACCAGCCACTCCGGCGGCCGGATCGGCCCGATCGGACGGATCGTCCTCATCGCTTCTTCCCGCCTCCGGTACGCCGGTAGTACTGCTCGAGCAGCCGGTCCGTCGGCACCCGCAACAAGTTGCCCACGGCATCGGCCGGCCGGACGAACGGCGGCGTGATGTTGTGCGGCCGCTCCGCCACCGCCGTACACACTTGATCGGCGGCCTGCTCCGGCGTCAGCCCGGGCATCTTGTTCAGCAACGGCGTCGGCTCACTCATCCGCGTATGCACCAGCCCCATGTAGACGGTCGATGTCGTCACACCGTCCCCGCGAACCTCCTGCGCCACACATCGCAGCCACACGTCGAAGGCACTCTTCGACGCCAGGTACGCCGACCACCGCGCCATCGGCGGCGTCCGCACACCCGCCGTCGACACGTTCACGATGTGACCCGACCGGCGCTCGCGCATCGACGGGAGCAGCTCGAGCACGAGCTTCGCCGGGCCGAGGTAGTTGATCGCGTTGGTCCGCTCGATGTCGTGGAACCGCTGGTACGTGTCCGCGACCGACCGCCGGATCGACTTACCCGCATTGCTCACCAGCACGTCGACCCGCCCGTGCTCGGCCAGCACGGTCCGCACCAACTCTTCGACGGCCGCCGGATCCGCGAGGTTCGCCGGATACACGTACGCCGACCCGCCGCCGGCCCGGATCTCGTCGGCCACGACCTGCAACTGCTCCTCGGTCCGCGCCACGAGCAACACCGTCGCTCCAGCAGCAGCCAGCCGTCGTGCAGTCGCCTCACCGATCCCGTACGACGAACCCGTCACCAGGATCACCTTGTCCCGCACGGCCGCGGTCAACCGTTCGTCGGAGATCCCGGTGCGCCCGTTGGTCAGCGCGACAAGCAACGGCCACCCGAACGGACGCTTCCCAGTCACCATGCCGCCGACATTACCCGCTGGTAGCCACAGGTGGGAGTCCCTAGCTGACTCTTTGCAACCACTCCCGCACCAGCGCGCCCATCAACTCCGGCTGCTCGATCTGCAGGTTGTGCCCGGCGATGTCGAGCACGGCGAACGTCGCGCGCGGGTAGTGCGGGAGCAGCCCGTACCAGTCCTCATACCCGGTGACCGCGTCCTGCCGCCCGCACAACACCAGCGTCGGCCGGGTGTAGACCGGACCGCTCTCCGGCGCCGTCGACAACGCCCACTTCTCCTGGATCCGATCCATCGCGGCCAGGTCCGCGATCGCGATGCCCGGCGCGACATCGGCACGGTACGCGGCCAGCGCCGCGGCGGTCTGCACCACCGCGAGCTCGGTGAAGTCCTCGCCCTCGGTCAGCGATTCGAGCACGCCGGGCTCGGTCCGCAGTACGGCGTGCTCGGGCAGCTTCCGGTCCTTGTGCCACAGCGTGCCGGTCGGGCAGATCAAACCCATGCCGAGGATCTGCTCGGGGCGCTCGGCGACCAGGCCGCGGGACAGGTATCCGCCGTACGACTCGCCCATCAGGATGAACGGCTCGTCGCCGATCTGCTCGTCGATGAACTCCCGCACCGCGGCCATGATCCCGTCGGAGCTGTCGATGTCGCCGGCCGGGCTCTGACCCATCGCGGGCAGGTCGGGATAGAGCCGCCGGTATCCGGTCAGCTGACTGAAGATCGGTTCGAGGCAGCCGGTCATCAGGCGGTGGTCCGGAGTCCAGCCGTGTAACGCCAGAACCGGAACGCCGTCGCCGAAGGCCACATGGTGCAGAGTCATGAGAGAGGTTTTAGCAATCGCTCCCGACAGTTTTAGAGTCGACCCATGGCCCGTCGCTCAGCACTCCCTCCGATTCCCGACTTCGCCGTCCTTCGTTCCCGCCTCGACCGCGCCCGTGCGGCCGCGGCCGGCACCGGTCTGGTGATCGCACCGGGCTCGGACCTGCGGTACCTGATCGGTCAGCCCGGTGGTTCGTTCGAGCGGCTGACCGCGCTGCTGATCCCGGCGGACGGCGCGCCGGCTCTCGTCGTACCGAAGCTCGAGGCACCGGGGTTCACCGGCTTGGAGGAGCTCGGCGTCGACGTCATCACCTGGGTGGACGGTGTCGATGCGTACAACCTGGCGGCCGAGCGGCTCGGTGGCGTCGAACGGGTCGCGGTCAGCGACTTCACGCCGGCGCTGCACGTGCTGGCGATCCGGGACGCGTTGCCGAAGGCCGAGCAGGTGCTGGCCGGGCCGATCGTCCGGGAACTGCGGATGCGCAAGGACGCGGCCGAGATCGAGGCGCTGCGGAAGGCGGGCGCGGCGATCGACCGTGTGCACGCGCGGGTCGGCGAGTGGCTGCGGCCGGGGCGGACGGAGGCCGAGGTCGGCGCCGACATCGCCGCCGCGATCGTCGAGGAGGGCCACACCGAGGCGGACTTCGTGATCGTCGCCAGCGGCCCGAACGGCGCCAGCCCGCACCACGCGCTGTCCGAGCGGGTCATCGAGTCCGGCGACGTGGTGGTCGTCGACATCGGCGGACCCGTTGCCGAGGGCTACAACTCCGACTCGACCCGCACGTACTCCGTCGGCGCGCCGCGGGATGCGGACGTGGCCGCGACGTACGCCGTACTGCAGCAGGCTCAGCAGGCCGCTGTGGATGCCGTTCGGCCGGGTGCGACGGCGGAGTCGATCGACGCGGCCGCGCGGGACGTGATCGCGGCGGCGGGCTTCGGCGAGTACTTCATCCACCGGACCGGGCACGGGATCGGGCTCGACGTCCACGAGGAGCCGTACATCGTGGCGGGCAACGACCTGCCGCTCGAGGCGGGGATGGCGTTCAGCGTCGAGCCTGGCATCTACCAGCCGGGCCGGTGGGGCGCGCGGATCGAGGACATCGTCGTGGTCACCGCGGACGGCGGCGAGTCGATGAACAACCAGCCGCACAGCCTCGTGCAGCTCTGAGGTTCAGCCCGCCCGGAAGGTCTTGCGGTAGGCGAGCGGCGACACGCCGAGCTCGGAGCGAAGGTGGTGGCGCAGCGACGCGGCGGTCCCCAGCCCTGCCTCGTGGGCGACGCGGTCGACGGACAGATCGGTCGTCTCCAGCAGGTTGCAGGCGTGCCGCACGCGTTGCTGCAGCAGCCAGGTGCCAGGCGACTGCCCTGTCTCGGCCTTGAAGCGCCGGCTGAAGGTACGCACGCTCATCTGCGCGTTGGCTGCCATCGAGGCCAGGCTGATCTCCTCACCGAGTCGCGCGAGCGCCCAGGCCCGCGTCGGCGACGTACCCTCACTGCCCTCTTCGGGAATGGCCCGCTCGATGTACTGCGACTGTCCGCCGTCACGCCACGGCGGTACGACGCAGTGCCGGGCGGCCCGGTTCGCGACCTCGCTGCCGAAGTCCCGGCGGATCAGATGCAGGCAGAGGTCGACGCCGGCGGCGAGGCCGGCCGAGGTGAGGATGTCGCCGTCGTCGATGAACAGCTTGTCCTCGTCGAGCTTCACCTGCGGGTAGACACTGCGGAACAGCTCGGCCCGCTCCCAGTGCGTCGTTGCGGGCCGGCCGTCGAGGTAGCCGGCCGCGCCGAGGACGAAGGCGCCCGTGCAGATCGAGGCGATCCGGGTCCCGGGGCGGATGGTCGCGAGCGCGGCGGCCAGGTCGTCGGGCAGCGTGCCGTCGTACCGCGGCTGGTGGATGTAGGTGCCGGGGACGATCACGGTGTCGGCCTCGGCCAGCGCCTCGGGTCCGTGGTCCGGGACGAGGTTAAATCCGGCTCCGGCCCGAACCGGGCCGCCAAGACCGCAGATGCGGACGTCGTACAGCTGCGTGCCGTCGGACTTGGTCGCCGCGCCCAGGACGGTCGGCGGGATGGTCAGGTCGAACCCGACCACCGGCTCGAGCGCGAGGACGGCGACCACGTGCGGACCGACGGAGGTCAGGTGACGTGGGCTCCGTTTGGACATGGCCACATTTTGACACATGTTGTCCATCTGGCCACTAGTTCGATGACGGTCGAACCGGCACCCTTGTCGGGTGACGCAGACTCTCGAGACGAAGAAGGCTCCCCGGGTGCACCTGGCCTGGGCAGTCGCTGTGGTGGGGTTCGTGACCCTGATCGGTGCGGCCGGGTTCCGTTCGGTGCCCAGTGTGCTGCTCGATCCGCTGCACGAGGAGTTCGGGTGGTCGCACGCGACCATCTCCTCGGCAGTGTCGATCAACCTGCTGCTGTTCGGCGGCATCTCGCCGTTCGCCGCCGCCCTGATGGACCGTCTGGGTCTCCGCAAGGTCGTCAGCGGTGCGCTGGTGCTGATCGCGCTGGGCAGCGGTCTGACTGTGTTCATGACGTCCTCGTGGCAGCTGCTGCTCTGCTGGGGTCTCTTGGTCGGCGTCGGCACCGGATCGATGTCGATGACGTTCGTGGCGACGATCACCGGGCGCTGGTTCGTCCATCGCCGTGGTCTGGTCACCGGGATCCTCACTGCGGCCGGCGCGACCGGTCAGCTGATCTTTCTGCCGCTGATCGCATCCCTGGCGTCGCAGTACGGCTGGCGGGTCCCCGCACTGGTAGCAGCCGCTGCGGCGTTGGCCGTCGTACCGCTGGTGCTGCTGTTCCTTCGTGACTACCCGAGCGACGTCGGGCTGCGCGCGTACGGCGCTCCTGAGGGGAGTACCGCGGGACAGCGGGTCGAGACGACCGGGAGCAGCGCGGTGCGGGCGCTACGCGCGCTGGGGATGGCCGTACGGCGGCCCGCCTTCTGGCTGCTCGCAGGTGGGTTCGCGATCTGCGGCGCTTCGACGAACGGTCTGGTCGGCACGCACTTCGTGACCGCAGCGCACGACCATGGCATGCCTGCGACAACCGCTGCGTCGTTGCTGGCGCTGGTGGGTCTGTTCGACGTCGGTGGGACGATCTTCTCGGGCTATCTGACTGACCGGTGGGACCCGCGGTTCCTGCTGATCGCCTACTACTCGCTGCGTGGACTCTCACTGCTGGTGCTGCCGTCGCTGCTCGGACCGACGGCTGCTCCGAGCACGTGGGTGTTCATCATCTTCTACGGGCTGGACTGGGTGGCGACTGTGCCGCCGACCGTCGCGCTGTGCCGTGAGTGGTTCGGGCAGGACGGGCCGATCGTGTTCGGCTGGGTATTCGCGTCGCACCAGGTCGGGGCCGCCCTGGCCGCGACCGGCGCCGGTTGGATCCGGGACGCGCAGGGCAGCTACAACCTGGCCTGGTACCTGGCCGGCGGGCTCTGCGCGGCAGCCGCGCTGATGTCCGCGAGCATAGGACGCCGACTCGTTACTGCCTGACCCTGTCCGCTAGCCTCGATTTAAGTTGAGGTTGGAGGGATGGGCGATGGACATCGAGCCTGGTGAACTGACGGTCGGGCAGCTGTCGCAACGCAGCGGCGTCGCGATATCCGCACTGCACTTCTACGAACGCCAGGGCTTGATCCTGAGTCGCCGTACGTCGGGGAACCAGCGCCGGTACAAGCGGGACACGTTGCGCCGGGTCGCGTTGGTGCGGATCGCGCAGCGGGTCGGCGTACCGCTGGCCGAGGTTGCCGCGATCCTGAAGCTGCTGCCGGAGAACCGGACGCCGACGCGGGCCGACTGGGAACGGATCTCGGAGTGCTGGCAGGCCGAGCTCGACCGGCGGATCCTGCATCTCGAGCAGCTCCGCGACGACTTCAAGGACTGTGTCGGCTGCGGCTGCCTGTCGCTGGATCGGTGTGCGCTGGCCAATCCGTACGACGCCCTGGCGGCGAAGGGTCCGGGGCCGAGGCGGCTGATGGACAACGCGGGTGAGCCGTGTCATCCGGGCAAGTGCGCCTGAGGTTATCCACAGCTCGGGGGTCGCGGCCAGCGGACTGGGGGTGCGGGCGTCTAGGGTTTCCGGCATGGCTGAGACCAACGCGAACCCCGAGCCGACGACCGACCCGGCGACCAGCTCGGCCGGCCTGACCGAGGCGCGGGCGAAGGTCGCCGGTGATGTGATCCGCGCGATCGCCGGAGATGGAGCGCGTCTGCGCGCGGATCAGGAGACCGCGGTTGCCGCGCTGTGTGAGCCGGCGGCGCGAGTGCTCGTCGTGCAGGCTACCGGGTGGGGCAAGTCAGCTGTGTACTGGGCGGCGACCGCGATCAGACGGTCGGAGGGCGCCGGGCCGACCCTGGTGGTTTCGCCGCTGCTGTCGTTGATGCGCGACCAGGTCGCCGCCGCGAGCCGGGCCGGATTGCGGGCCGCGACGCTGAACTCGAACAACATCGACGCCTGGTCAGGTATCGAGCACGACCTGCGCTCGGGCGCGATCGACGTGCTGTTGGTGTCGCCGGAGCGGTTGGCAAACCCGGGGTTCGGGCGGCGGGTGCTCGACGGGCTGGCCGGGCAGGTCGGCCTGCTGGTGATCGACGAGGCGCACGCGGTGTCGGACTGGGGGCACGACTTCCGGCCGGACTATCGCCGGGTGTCCGACGTACTGCAGCAGCTCAACCCGAAGACGCCGGTGCTCGCGACGACGGCGACGGCCAACTCGCGGGTGACCGAGGATGTCGCGAAGCAGTTGGGGGAGTCGACGCTCGTACTGCGTGGGCCGCTGGCGCGGGCGAGTCTGCAGCTTGCCGTTGTGGACAAGCTGTCTCCGCTCGACCGGTTCGCGTGGGTGGTCGATCAGCTGCCGAAGCTTCCGGGGTCCGGGATCGTCTACGCGTTGACTGTCGCGGATGCGCAGCGGCTGGCGTCGGTGATTCAGGAGGTTCACGGCCGCGACGTACCGGTCGCGGCGTACACGGGTCAGTTGGAGGCGGGGGAGCGGGAGAGCCTCGAGGACGCGCTGCGGGCGAATCAGCTGAAGGCGCTGATCGCGACGTCCGCGCTGGGGATGGGGTACGACAAGCCCGACCTCGGATTCGTGGTGCACGTGGGGTCGCCGCCGTCGCCGGTGTCGTACTACCAGCAGGTCGGTCGGGCCGGGCGCGGGATCGATCATGCGGTGGTGGCGCTGCTGCCGTCGGATGCGGACTCAGGCGTATGGGACTACTTCGCGACGGCCACGATCCCGGTGCCGGAGAACGTGCAGCGGCTGCTGCGAGCGCTGGAGGGGTACGGTCCGGACGAGCCGGCGACTGCGCCCGCGCTGGAGGCAGAGACCGGCTTGCGGCGTACGCGGGTCGAGTTGATGTTGAAGCAACTGGCCGTGGACGGCGCGGTCGACCGGGTCGAGCGTGGCTGGGTGCGGACCGGCGCGGACTGGAGCTTCGACGCGGAGCATTACGACGGGATCGTGTCGGTGCGCCGGCGCGAGGCCGACATCATGCGCGCGTACACCCGCGGTGATCGTTGCTTGATGCAACTTCTCCAGGAGTCGCTGGACGATCCGTCGGCGGAGCCGTGCGGGCGGTGCTCGGTCTGTCTGGGGGAGTTGCCGGCCCCGCTGGAGTCGCGACCCGATCCGGAGACGGTGGCGGCGATCGTCCGGCTGCTCCGCGGCGAGGTCCACGTGCTCGAGCCGCGCAAGATGTGGCCCGGCGGTGCGTTCGGCGCCCGCGGGAAGATCCCGCCCGGGCTGTCGGCCGAGCCCGGCCGCATCATCGTTTACGCCGACGCCCCCGAGTGGCGCGAGGTCCTGCATGGTGCGTTCGGCGGTTCACCGACGCCGGACGCGTTGGAGGCGCTTAAGGCGGGGGCGGTGGCCGCGCTGTCGCGGTGGCGCGGTTCGTGGTCCGGGCGCCCCGAGGTCGTCGTACCGCTGGCCGCCGGCGGTCACCCGGAGCTCACCTCCGCCATCGCCGACCACGTAGCCACCGTGGGCCGCCTCGACCGAGCCGAGCTGACAGTCGACCGCACCGGCTACACCGACGACCTCTCGTCGGCCGAAGAAGCAAGAGTCTGGCGAGACGGCCTCCAGGTCGACGCGGCAACAGCCCAAGACATCACCAACCGCACAGTCCTCCTCCTGGTAGACGCCACGTCCTCCCAATGGCCCGTCACCGTAGCCACCGCCAAACTCCGCGAAGCCGGCGCAGTAGCCGTCCTCCCCCTGGTCATCCACAAACGCCCCTAACCCCGGCTACCTGCTTGGGGCGTGCTGCCAAGTGTTCAGGGTGGTGGACCAGGTGCGGTCTGCGGCTTGTAGTTGTGCGAGGAGCTCGGGTTGGCTTGGGGCGAGGTCGGTGGTTTCGGCTGGGTCGTCGGTGAGGTTGTAGAGCTCGTGGCCTGGGTGTTGAGGGCCGCCCAGGTGGTCGGCTGGGTCTATTACGAGCTTCCACGGGCCGCGGCGGATGGCGCGTTGGGTGGCGTACTCCCAGGTGAGCGTTCGTTCGAAGCCGGGGGAGCCGGTGAGGACCGGGAGGATGTCGGTGCCGTCGACGTCGGTATAAGTGAGGCCGGCGGCCGACAGGAGCGTGGGGGTGACGTCGATCATCTGCGCGGGTACGGCGTTGGTCACGCCGGACGGGAGTGTCGAGGGCCACGACCAGATGCCCGGGACGCGGATGCCGCCCTCGTAGACCGAGCCCTTGTGGCCGCGGAGGCCGCCGGTGGAGCCGCCCGGGTACGCGATCTCCTCGCCGCCGAGCCAGTTGCGTTCCTCCGCGGACGGCCCGTTGTCCGACGAGAAGAAGATGATCGTGTCGTCCAGCCGCCCGGTCCTCCGCAGTACGTCGACGATGCGTCCGACACCGTCGTCGACCCGGCTGATCATCGCCGCCATCACCTGCTTGTCCCACGGCAGATGCGCGTACTGCGCCATCGCGTCCGCCGGCGCATGCATCGGGTAATGCGGCGCGTTGTACGCGACGTAGCAGAGGAACGGCTCGCTGACGTCCTCGATGAAATCGACGGCCCGCGAGGTGATCAGGTCGGTGAGGTACTCGCCGTTCTGCCACACCTCGTCATCGTCGGACCAGAGATCGTGCAGCGGGTTCCGCACACCCCAGTACATGATGTGCGAGTAGTAGTCGACGCACCCGGCGCGGAACCCGAAGTGATGGTCGAACCCGAACCGCAGCGGGGCAGACTCCGCCGCCACCCCCAGGTGCCACTTGCCGAAGACCGCAGTACGCCAACCCGCCGCCGACAACATCGAAGCGAGCGTGCTCTGCGGCGGCAGCCCGTGCGTCCCGCGAGAAGCGCCAAGGATCGACTCAACCCCGGCGTGCGCCGGATGCCGACCCGTCAGCAGTGAAGCGCGGGACGGCGAGCAGACCGGCGAATTCGAGTACCAGTCGGTCATCCGCACCCCGCGGGCGGCGAGGTCGTCGAGGTGCGGCGTACGGATCTCGGGACTGCCGTAGCAGCCGAGGTCGCCCCAGCCGAGGTCGTCGGTGTAGATGATCACGATGTTCGGCCGGGGCACGAGCGCTCCTAGTGCACAGGGGACAGTTCCAGGAAGGATTTCAGGTCGGCCAGCACCGCCGGCCACCCGTCCTGGATCATGGTCCGCAGCACACTGCCCGGCTCGAACCCGCTGTGGATCACGGTCAGCTTCACCTTGTCGTCCATCGGCTCGAGCTCGAACGTCGCCGTCGACAGCGGCTCGCGGCTGGTCTGCTCGTACACATCGGCCGGCAGCTCGACCGCCTTCGCGAACTCGGGCGTGATGTGGTGCCACGTGTAGGACAACCGGGTGTACGGCGTGTGCTCGACCACGACCTGCCCCGGGCCGGTCATCGACACCTCGCCCATGTGCCAGACGATCTCCGAGCCGGGCTTCCAGTCGGTCTGGTGGGACAGGTTCCAGTACTGCTCGGTGAACTTCGGCTCGGTGAGCGCCTGCCAGAGCCGCTCTGGCGTGGTCTTGATGTAGGTCGTGTAGACGAAGTCGTTGTCGCTCATGGTCGGTTCGGCCTCCAAAGCCGTCTTGAGATCGGCGAACATCTGCGCCCGCCGACGGTCGTACTGGGTGATCCAGCGGTCGGCGATCGCGTTGATCGGCTCGGCGTTGAGGTAGTGCAGCTTCTCGCGCCCGCGCCACACGGTGGTGACGAGGTTCGCGGTCTCGAGGATCGTGAGGTGCTTGCTGACCGACTGCCGCGCCATCTCCAGGCCGGCGCAGAGCTCGCGCAGGGTCTGGCCGTTGCGAGCGTTCAGCATGTCGAGCAGCTGCCGCCGGCTCGGATCGGCCAGCGCACGGAACACCTCGTCGTCCATCACGCCTCCGCTGATCATGCAGCCATTTGGGTGCATGAAAAAGATAGGCAGCCGAATGGCTGCATGTCAAGAGAACTCGATTGACGCGACGGCGAGGATGGTGGGGTGGAGATCACGAGCCTCGGCTATCGCACCGACCTGTTGCTGCTGGAGCTGAGCGGAAGCACCTTCCGCGACACCGGTGAGTACGTCGTCGTCGAGACCCCGGCGAACCCGGGATTCTGGTGGGGAAACTTCCTGCTCTACCGCACGCCGTTCGCGCCGGACGACGCCAGGATCCGCCTGGACGACTTCCGCCGTGAGTTCCCGGCCGCCAAACACGTTGCCATCGGCATCGACAGCGTGGACGGCGACATCGGGGCCGAGGACGAGGTGACGGCCGCCGGGCTGGAGATCGACCGGAGCGTCGTGATGACCGCCGATCGGGTCGTTCCGCCGCCGCGCCCGAACACCGAGGCGACGTACCGCTTCCTGGACGGTGACGACGACTGGGAGCAGCTCTACCAGCAGAGCCTCGCCACCGCGGACATGACGGTCGACGCCGCGTACGAAGACTTCACCCGGCGCAAGCTGGCGGCCAAGCGCGAGCTGGTCGATGCCGGACACGGCAAGTGGTTCGGTGCGTTCGAGGGCGACCGGCTGCAGAGCTCGATGGGTCTGATGTTCGACGGCAAGGGCGTCGCGCGGTTCCAGAATGTGCAGACCTCACCCGAGGACCGCGGTCGCGGTCTGGCCGGCACGCTCGTCCACCACGTGTCGACGTACGGTCTGACCGAGGGCGGCGCGCGGACGCTGGTGATGGTCGCCGATCCGGACTACCTCGCGATCCGGATCTACCGCTCGGTCGGTTTCAACGACACCGAGACCCAGCTTCAGTTGACGGTGCCGCCCGCGTGACAGAGTAGGACCCATGACTGTCGGACGTGGGGTAGTGCTGGTCACGGGTGGGAGTCGCGGGATCGGCGCTGCCGCATCAATAGCGCTCGCACAGGACGGCTGGGATGTCGGCGTCAACTACCGGACGCAGGCCGACGAGGCAGCCCGCGTGGTGAAGGCGTGTGAGGAGCTCGGCCGTCGCGCGATCGCCGTACAGGCTGATGTCGTCGAGCCGGATCAGATCGAGCGGCTCTTCGACACGGTGACCGCCGAGCTCGGTCCGATCGGTGCCGTGATCAACAACGCCGGCGTCGTCTCACCCGGCGGTCGCGTCGCGGAGTACGACGCCGAGCGGCTCGACCGGGTGTTCCGGATCAACTCGATCAGCGCGTTCCTGGTCGCCGGTGCCGCGGTACGTCGGATGTCCACGGCGTACGGCGGGAGCGGCGGCGTGATCGTGAACGTGTCGTCGCGCGCGGCCGTGCTCGGATCGGCAGGCGAGTACGTCGATTACGCCGCGAGCAAGGCAGCCGTCGACGCGCTCACCACGGGCCTGGGCAACGAGGTCGCGAGGGAAGGCATCCGGGTGCTGGGCGTACGTCCCGGCCTGATCGAGACCGACATCCATGAGGCCGGCCGGCTGGATCGACTCGGGACGACGCCTCCGCTCGGCCGTCCCGGTAAGGCAGAGGAGGTTGCCGAGCTGATCGCGTTCCTCGCCTCGGACCGTGCGTCGTACATGACCGGCTCGACGGTTGACGTCGCCGGTGGCCGGTAAGCGACTGCGCCCGGTCGACCTGGCCCGCCGCGCCGGGGTGTCGACCCAGCTCGTCCGCAACTACGAGGCGGCGGGCGTTCTGCCGCCGGCGCCGCGGTCGGACACCGGATACCGGCAGTACGGTCCGGAGCACGTTTCGGCGCTGTTGACGTACCGCGCGCTCGCGCCGGGCTTCGGCGCTGAGACCGCCACCGAGATCATGCGCGCCGTCCACGAGGGTGACGAGGCGCTCGCCTACCGGCTGGTCGACGCAGCCCACGCCGCACTCCACGAGCAGCGACTGGCGACCGACGCCGCGAGTGATGCTCTCGCCGCCCTCGCCGCCGAGGACGTCGACGAACTCACCGGGCCGTCCCTGCTCGTCGGAGAGTTGGCGCACCGCCTCGGCATTCGCACGTCGGCACTCAGGGTCTGGGAAGCCGCCGGCCTGCTCGCGCCGATGCGAGAGCCGGGCACGAAGTACCGTCGCTACGGCCCCGAGCAGGTCCGCGACGCTCGGATCATCCACATGCTCCGGCAAGGCCGGTACTACTTCGAGCAGATCAGGCCGGTCCTCGACGGTCTGCGCCGCACCGGCAGCACCGACGCGTTGCGCACCGCGATCGCCGAGCGCCGCGCCGCCCACGACCGCCAGACCAAAGCGATGCTGTACGGCGCCACACTCCTCCACCAGCTCATCACGCAAGCGCCGCTTTGAGCACCTGCCGACCACGCGGCCGCCGGCGAAATGGTTGGTAGGCGCTCAAAGTCGGTGGGGGACGGCGAGGACGGTGGGGGACGAGCGGCCGCGGACGGTGACCTCGGAGGCGGGCTGCCAGCGGGCCGCCTCCTCCGGGGCCGACTCGTCGACGGCGGCCATCGACGCCATCAACCGCCCGGGAGCGGATTTCGCGAGCTCGCTCAGCCGCGCTGCCTCGTTCACCGGGTCGCCGATCACGGTGTACTCGTGCCGCCGTACGTCGCCGACCGTGCCGGCCACCACGATCCCGGCCGTCACGCCGATCCCGGCGGTTGCCTCCGGCAACTCCTCGTCGAGCCGACGGGCCAGCTCCCGGCCTGCGCACAACGCACTGCCGGCCGGATCCGCGAGCTCGGCCGGCGCCCCGAAGATCGCCAGCGCCGCGTCACCGGCGAACTTGTTCACGAACCCGCCCTGCCGGTCCACCTCGTCGACCACGATCGCGAAGAACCGGTTGAGCAGCTGGACGACCTCGGTCGGCGGCCGGTCCAGCGCGAGCTCGGTCGAGCCGACCAGGTCGACGAACAGCACCGCGACGTACCGCTCCTCGCCGCCGAGCCGGTCGCTGCTCAGCGCCTCCTGCACGACGCCGGGTCCGACGTACCGGCCGAAGACGTCGCGGATCCGCTCGCGGTCGCGCAATCCTTCGGCCATCCGGTTGAACCCGGCCTGCAGCGAACCCAGCTCGGTGCCGTCGAAGACCGGGATGCTCACGTCGAGCCGGCCTTCGCCGATCAGACTGAGCGCGTCCCGCACCGAGCGGACCGGCGCCACCACCGACCGCGCCGACAGCATGGTCAGCAGGTAACCGTTGCCGAGGGCCACGATGCCCAGGGCAAGGATCACGACGGACAGCCGCGTCGTGGTGACATCGCCTTCGATCAGGGTGAGGACGGCGGCCAGCATCAGCCCGGCCACCGGTACGCCGGACCCGACCGCCCAGAAGAACACCGTCCGCGCCTTCAAGCCGGCTGCCAGCAGACGTCGCGGCGGCGGGGAGTCGACGAGCGCCCGGGCGGCGACCGGGCGGAGCGTGAACTCGGTCAGCAGATACGAGACCGTGGCGGTGATGATGGTTCCGTCGATCACCGTCAGTGCGACCCGGAGCGCGTTCTCGGGCTGCAGGACCAGCGTCATCCCGGTGAAGAGAACGGCGGCGCCCAGCCAGAGCAGCGCCTCGATCAGCGTGAGCCGCAGCGGCAGTTGCAGCGTGGCGATCTGCTCGGCCCGGGTGGCAGGCCGTTCCAGGTCGATCCAGCGCGTGACCCGTCGGACGAGCCGGTCGCTCCAGACGTAGCAGACCGCCATCGCGAACACGAAGTACAGCGGGATGATGATCGCGTCGATCAGCTGGAGCTGGTCGATCAGCGACGGGCCGGGGAGCACGAAGACCGCGAGCACGAACGTGACCAGCGCGCCGATCAGATGAGTGCCGATCGAGAACACGGTCAGCAGGACGTGCAGCCGGATCCGGAGCCGTTTCGGGCTCTGGTCGGCCGGGCCGAGCAGCCAGGATCCGAACGGCCGCCGTTGCAGCACCAGCTCCGGACTACGCTCGGTGATCCCGTGGCTCGGCATGGTCATAGTCTGCCATCGGTGTCAGGACCGAACCCGGGTTTTGGCACGGTGGTGCGGCTGGCTCAGATCGGACGTCCGATCTGGCTGGGACCTGGGTACTGTTCCCCGGACGCCTCACTCGGGGAGCTTCCGTGACGCACGATCGCCACTCCTACGCCGAGCCTGCCCTGGTTCGGACCACCCATCTCGAGCTCGACCTCGTGCTCGACTTCGACGAGAAGGTGCTGGCCGGTAGTGCCACGCACACGCTCGCCTGGACCGGTACAGAGTCCGACAGCGGTGACCGCCTGGTCCTGGACACCCGCGACCTCACCGTGCTGGCGGTCGAGGGCCAGGCAGCAGATGGCTGGGAGCCCCTTGAGTACAGCCTGGCCGTCCCGGACAAGGAGCTCGGCGCCGCGCTGACGATCCGTACGGCGAGGCACCCGCGGGTCAGGGTGAGCTACCGGACCGCGCCGACCGCGACCGGTCTGCAGTGGCTGGAGCCCGCGATGACGGCGGGCGGCGTGCTGCCGTTCATGTTCAGCCAGTCGCAGGCGATCCACGCGCGCAGCTGGGTCCCGGTGCAGGACACCCCGAGCGTCCGGTTCAGCTACGCGGCTCATGTGACCGCGCCGCCGGAGCTGATGGTGCTGATGAGTGCGGACAACGGCACGACGTCGCGCCGGACCGGCTCGTACGACGTGGTGATGCCCGAGCCGATCCCGTCGTACCTGCTGGCGATCGCGGCCGGCGACCTGGTGTTCGAGCCGCTCGGCGAACGGTCCGGTGTTTGGGCGGAGCCGGCGACGGTGCGGCAGGCGGCGACCGAGTTCTCCGACACCGAAGAGATGATGCGGGTCACCGAGGAGCTGTTCGGCCCGTACCGCTGGGGCCGGTACGACCTGCTCGTGCTGCCGCCGTCGTTCCCGTACGGCGGTATGGAGAACCCGCGGATGACGTTCGCGACGCCGACCGTGGTGATCGGGGACAAGTCGCTGGTCAGCGTGATCGCGCACGAGCTCGCGCACAGCTGGTCGGGCAACCTGGTCACGCAGGACAGCTGGGACGACATCTGGCTGAACGAGGGCTTCACGTCGTACGTCGAGAACCGGATCGTCGAGGCTGTCTACGGGACCGAGTTCGCGCTGATGGAGACGGCGATCAAGCAGCACGCGACCGTCGTGAAGCTCGACCCGCTGACTCCGGCCGAGCTGGCCGTCGAGCTGCCCGGGCTGCACCACCGCTCGGAGTACCACGGGAAGACGTCGACCGGGCCGCTGAAGGGGTCGTGGTTCCTGTCCTGGCTGGAGGAGCGGTTCTCGCGCGAGGTCTTCGATCCGTTCCTGCGCGGGTACTTCGACCGGTTCGCGTTCCGGAGCATCAACACCGACAACTTCGTCGAGCACCTGCAGGAGCACCTGCTCGCGGAGCACCCGGATGCGGTGACCGACGACGAGCTCGCGGCCTGGCTGTACGAGCCGGGCATTCCGGCGTTCGCGGCGCGTGCGGTGTCGCCGCGGTTCCAGATGGTCGACGAGGCGCGTGACAACTGGCTGAAGACGGGTGAGCTGCCGCAGGGCGCCGGGCAGTGGACGACGCAGGAGTGGCTGCGCTTCCTGGACGCGGCTCCCGACGTACTGAGCCCGCTTCTGCTGCAGCAGTTGGACCGAGCGTTCGGTCTCACCGGTACGGCGAACGGCGAGATTGCCCGCCGCTGGTACCAGATCGTCGCCGCGAGCAGCTACGAGGCGGCGTACGCCGAAATGGCGGAGTTCCTCACCAAGGTCGGCCGGATGAAGCTGGTCCTCCCTGTCTACCAGGCCCTGGCCGGCACCGACAGGGCCTTCGCCGCTGAAGTCTTCGCCAAGGCCCGGCCCGGCTACCACCCGATCACTACCGCGGCCGTTCAGCGCATCCTCGGCCAGTAGCTAGAGGTCCAGCTTGCGGCGGTTGACTTCGTAGCCTGGGCGGTAGCCGAGGTGGTGGTTGGTCCGGCGCATGGGCGTGTTGGTGTCGACGGTGTCGGTGAGGAGGCCGTCGAGGTCGGGAAAGCGGTGGCGGGTCCCGTGGATCTGGGCGGCCTTCATCCAGAGCGCCAGACCGCGACCGCGGTGCGCGGGGAGTACTGCGGTGCCGTAGTGCTGCCCGTCGCCCTTACCGTCGCCCGGTACGACGACCTCGGTGAAGCCGACGATCTGCCCGGTCTCGTCGAGGGCCGCGACGACGGAGAGGTGGTCGCCGCGTTGGGCGATCACCTGGGCGGCATGCCGGGTCCGCTCGACGTCCCACACGTCGGCGCCGACTGAGATCGTCCCCGTCGGCGCATCGTCCATCCCGGTGCGCGCATCGGTGAACGACCGCACCAGCTCATCCGGTACGACGCCCTCCCACGAGATCAACCGGTACCCGGGCACCGCCGGTACGTCGGGAACCGCGTTGGACAGGTCGAGCCGGGTGAAGATCAGCGTCAGCCCGATCTCGAACCCGTGGTTCTCGAGGAATCGATCGCCGACGGAATCGACGTTCACGTCGGTGAGGAGCGTCTCGACCTCGTTGTCCCGCGCTCCGGCGACTACCGCGTCGAGCAGCTGCGACCCGACACCGCGCCGCCGCTCGGCCGGATGCACGGTGAGCTCGAACTCGCCCAGATGTGAGTAGTTGAGTCGGCTGTCGAGCCGGAGGAACGCGGACCCGACCGGCGAACCGTCGTCCTCCGCAGCCAGCCACGCGACCCGCCGGCTGGAGGGCCGAACGTCGGGATCGGTCAGGGCAATCAGTCGGATGCTCAAGCCGCCAACCTAACCCGATAGTGGGATCACGTGCTGCGGGTCGGTCGATCGGCTACCGTGGCGCGCAGGTCAAACGGGGAGAGGCGACGGGGAGAGGAGCCACGGGTGGAGCAACTGGACGGGGAGGCCGGGCGAGACCAGGTCGTCCGTACGATCGGTGCCGATCATGTCGCTCTGCGCGAACAGGTGCTCGCGGAACTGCGCCGGCGCATCATCGACGGCGACTACCGCCAGGGGGAGCGGCTGACCGAGACCCGGCTCGCGGACGACTTCGGTGTGTCGCGGAACCCGGTCCGCGAGGCGCTGCGGGTGGTCGAGGCCGAGGGATTCGTCCAGATCCTCCCGCGCCGGGGAGCCGTCGTCGCGACCCTCGACGAGACGGCAGTGCGTGACCTGTTCGCCGTCCGTGAGCAGCTCGAAACGCTCGCCGCCGGTCTCGCCGCAGAGCGCGCGACCGCGGACGGGATCGCCGGCTTGCGCAGGCTGATCGACGACGCAGGCAAGGCCACCGCGGCCCAGGACTTCGACCGGGTCGCCGAGCTCAACAGCGCGTTCCACCGCGCGGTGATCGAGGTCAGCGAGAACCGCTGGCTGCACTCGATCTCGTCGGCGATGTACTACCACGTCCACTGGGTGTTCCGGGTCGGCGCCGCCCAGCGCGCACCGCACTCGTCCGAGGAGCATGTCCGACTCGTCGACGCCATCGAAGCGCGCGACGCCGCAGCCGCCACCACGGCCGCCCGCCTGCATGTGGAGGCGGCCGCGAAGGCGGCGTTCGGTCAGCGTCCGACCGCGTAGCCCTGCATCCCGCGCGGGTTGGCCGCCGCGGCGAGCACTCCGTCGGCTTCCTTCCGTACGGCGCACAGCCGGCCGAGGCTCCACGCATCCGAGTCGGTGACGACGTGCCCGCGTCGTACCAGCTCGGCGCGGATGTCCTTGCCGACCCGGGTCTCCATCACGAGGCCGCCGGGCTCGGTCGCGCGCGGGTAGAACGACGACGGGAAGCCGGTCGTGTGCCAGGCCGGTGCGTCGATCGCCTCCTGCAGATCCATGCCGGCGCCGAGGTGCCGGAGCAGGAACAGCAACTGCCACTGGTCCTGCTGGTCGCCACCCGGTGATCCACAGGCCATCAGCGGGTCACCGTCACGGAGTACGAGCGTCGGCGTGAGCGTCGTGCGCGGCCGCTTGCCCGGCGCGAGCGAAGCCGGCAGGCCCTCCTCGAGCCAGAACATCTGCGCCCGGCTGCCGAGGCAGAACCCGAGCTCCGGGATCGTCGGCGAGGACTGCAGCCAGCCACCGCTCGGCGTGGCCGAGATCAGGTTGCCCCACTTGTCGATCACGTCGACGTGGCAGGTGTCGCCGCGCGTCACGCCACCGGACGACACCGTCGGCTCGCCGGTCGTGGCATCAACGGTCGCGTGGCCGGCTTCGTTGCCCAGGACAAATGCCGGCAGCCGCGGCTCGCGCCCGTCCGGACTGCCCGGCCGGAGGTCGAGGGATGCGTCCGACCCGATCAGCTTGGCCCGCTCGGCGGCGTACCCGGGCGAGAGGAGCGTGTCCAGCGGCACGTCGGCGCCATCGCCGTACCAGGCCTCGCGGTCGGCATACGACAGCTTCATCACCTCGACCGTCGTGTGCACACCCTCCGCGCTGTCCAGGTCGACCTCGCCGAGTGCCGACAGTACGGCGAGGGACTGCAGCAGACCCGGGCCCTGGCCCCACGGACCGGTCTTGGCGACCGTGTACCCGTTCCAGTCGTACGTCGCCGGGTCCTCCCACGTCGCCTCGAACCCGGCCATGTCGTCGCCCGTGATCAGGCCGGCGTGGTCCTCGCCGCTGGAGTCGCGGTGCGGTAGCCGCGAGAACTTGTCGACCGCCTCGGCGACGAACCCTTGCCGCCAGCTCTTCCGCGCCTGCTCGATCTGCGCCTGCCGGTCCGCGCCAGCAGCCTCGCCTTCGACGACGAGCCGCTCGAGTGTCGCGGCGTACGCCTCGTTGCGGAACCGTCCGCTCACAGGCCGGCCGTCCTTGAGCCAGAGCGCGGCCGACGTCTGCCAGTGGTTCTCGAACAACTCCTGCACCGTGCTGATCGTGTCGGCGACCCGCGGCACCAGCGGATGACCGTTGCGTGCGTACTCGATTGCTGACTCCAGTACGACGCGCAGCGGCAGGGTGCCGTGATCGCGAAGGAGCAGCAGCCAAGCATCGACGGCACCCGGCACCGTTGCCGCCAGCGGACCCGAGCCGGGAACCAGCGTGAGGCCGAGCGACCGGTAATGCTCGATCGTCGCGCCGGCCGGGGCGACACCCTGCCCGCACAGGACGCGCGGGGTGGGCTCGTCGGCGGTCGCGATGATCGCCGGCACCTCACCGCCGGGCCCGTTGAGGTGCGGCTCGACCACGTGCAGCACGAATCCGGCCGCGGCGCCCGCGTCGAACGCGTTGCCGCCGAGCTCGAGGATCCGCATGGCCGACTGCGACGCCAGCCAGTGCGTGGACGAAACCATCCCGAACGTGCCGCGCAGCGTCGGCCGGGTGGTGAACGTCATCGGGCAACTCCTTCTGTTGGTCGTACGTCGGGTCCGGTGCCATCGTCGTTGACGAGGTGACAAGCCACCTGGTGTCCAGCCTCGCCGATCGTGCGCGTCTGCGGCACGACTGTCCGGCATGTGTCCACGGCGACCGGGCATCTGGTGTGGAAGCGGCACCCGGGCGGCGGATCGATCGCCGACGGCAGGTCGTCGCCGAGCAGAACGGGCCGCCGGGCACGCTGCTCGGCTGGATCGGGTACGGGCGCCGCGGACAGCAGCGCCTGCGTGTACGGATGGGACGGGTTAGCGAAGATGCGGGCGCGCGGCCCGTGCTCGACCAGCTGTCCGAGGTACATCACCGCGACCTCGTCGGCGAGGTACTCGACCGCGGACAGGTCGTGCGTGATGAACAAGCAGGCGAACCCGAGGTCCCGCTGGAGATCGGCGAGCAGGTTGAGCACGGAGGCCTGCACCGACACGTCCAAGGCACTGGTCGGCTCGTCTGCGACGAGTAGTCGTGGCTCGGAGATCAGTGCGCGCGCGATGCTGACTCGCTGTCGCTGACCACCCGACAGTTCGTGTGGCGCACGCTGGGCAACCTCCGGACGCAGACCGACACGGCGCAGTGCCTCGTTCACCTTGGCGGGGATGTCCTTGCGCCGCATCAACCGCAGCGGCTCACCCACGATGTCGCCGACGGTGAACCGGGGATCGAGCGATCCGGCCGGGTCCTGGAAGACGATCGACACGTCGCGACGGTGCGGGCGGAGCTGACGGCGGGACAGGTGCGTGACATCGACTCCAGCCAGGCGGACCGTTCCGTCGGTGGGCTCGAGCAACCGGACTATGCAGCGTCCGACGGTCGACTTGCCGCTGCCGCTCTCGCCGACCAACGCGACCACGGAGCCCTGCTTGATCCGGAGCGTGACGCCGTCGACGGCGCGCACCGGACCGAAGTGCATGACGAGGTCCTCAACCTCGAGCGCGAGGGATTCCATCAGACCTCCACGGCTTCTCGGACCGGGTGCCAGCACGCGACGCGATGGACGCCGGCGGTGAGCTCGGGCTGGGACGACGTACAGGACTCGTCGGCCCGGGAGCAGCGGTCGGCGAACGTGCAGGCGTCCGGCTGCTCGGACAGGACCGGCACCAGGCCGGGGATCTCGCTCAGTCGATGCGTTCCGGCATGGCGTCCGGCAGCAGGGGACGCACCGAGCAGTCCGACCGTGTACGGGTGCTGCGGCTTGGCGAAGATCTCGTGTACCTCGGCGGTCTCGACCACGCGCCCGGCGTACATGACCGCGACCCGGTCGGCGAGGTCAGCGACGACACCGAGGTCGTGTGTGATCAGGACGATGCTGGTACCGAGGCGTTCGCGCAGCCCCCGCAGTACGTCGAGGATGCCGGCCTGGATCGTGACGTCGAGCGCCGTCGTGGGCTCGTCGGCGATGAGGACCTTGGGGTCGCAGGCGACGGCCATCGCGATCATCACCCGCTGGCGCATGCCGCCGGAGAGCTGGTGCGGGTAGTCGCTGATCCGGCGTTCCGCGGACGGGATGCCGACGAGCTTGAGCAGCTCGATCGCGCGGGCCTGCGCTGCCTGGCGGTTGAGGCCGACGTGGGTCCGCAGTACTTCGCTGATCTGGTGGCCGACGGTGAAGACCGGGTTCAGCGAGGTCATCGGCTCCTGGAAGATGTACGCGACCTCGCGGCCGCGGATCGAACGGAGCGTGCGCTTGTCCGCGCCGATCAGCTCGGTGCCGTCGAGCTGGACCGAGCCGTCGACGGTCGCGGTGCGGGGGAGCAGACCGGCGATGCTCATCGCGGTGACGCTCTTGCCGCAGCCGGATTCACCGACCACCGCGAGCACCTCGCCGTCCCCGACCTCGAAGCTGACGTTGTCGACCGCCGACAGCCGGCCGTCCTCGGTCCGGAACGTGACGGAGAGGTCTTTGACGGACAGGACGGGTCTCATCGGCGGCTCGCCTTCGGGTCGAGGGCGTCGCGGAGGCTGTCGCCGACGATGTTGAACGCCAGCGTCAGCAGCATGATCGCGACCCCCGGCATGACCGCGGCCCAGGGCGCCCGGGACGCGAACTGCTGCGCGTCGGCCAGCATCGTGCCGAGGCTCGGCGCCGGCGGCTGGATGCCGAGGCCGAGGAACGACAGCACGGCCTCGCCCAGGATCGCGGCCGGGATGCCGACGGTCGCCTGGACGATGACCGCCGAGCCGGCGTTCGGCAGGATGTGGCGGCCGAGCACCCACGCGTCGCTGGCGCCCTCGACGATCGACGCGGCGACGAAGTCCAGCGACTTCAGCCGCAGCGTCTCCGAGCGGACGATCCGGATCATGCCGGGGATCTGCGCGATACCGATCGCGATCGCGGCGTTGCCGAGGCTCGCGCCGCGGATCGCGGCCAGCCCTACGGCGAGGATCAGGAACGGGAACGCGAGGACCAGATCCGTGAGCCGCGAGATCAGCGCGTCGACGGTGCGGAAGTAGCCGGCGATCAGCCCGAGCGGTACGCCGATCACCAGCGAGAACGCGACCGCGAGGATCCCGACGTGGAGCGACGCGCGCAGGCCGAACATGATCCGCGAGAGCACGTCCCGGCCGAGGTCGTCGGTGCCCAGCAGATACCCGGCCGTCGCAGGCGGGGCGAACGCGTTGCCGAGGTTGGTCTGGGTGGGTTCGTGCGGCGCCAGCACGTTCGCGAACACGGCGAGGATCACGGCGATCGCGAGTACTGCGAGTCCGGTCAGGGCGAGCGGGTTGCGGAACACCCGGCGTACCACCCGGCGGCTGTTGCTGCGCGGCGGAGCGATTGCTTCGGCGACTGCCATCATGCCTCACCTCGGACGCGGATCCGCGGGTCGATGACGGAGTACAGGAGATCGACGAGCAGGTTGATCACGATGTACGCCGTCGCAGTGACGAGGACGACCGCCTGGATGACCGGGTAGTCGCGCTGGAAGACGGCGTCGACCGTCAGCTTGCCGAACCCGGGCAGCGCGAAGATCCGTTCGGTGACCACGGCACCGGAGATCAGCGCGCCGAGCTGGAGGCCGACGATCGTGACGACGACGATCAGACTGTTGCGCAGGGCATGCTTTCCGATCACGGCCTTGGGCGGCAGTCCTTTGGCCTCCGCCGTACGGATGTAGTCGGCACTCAACGCGTCGAGCATCGACGACCTGGTCTGGCGCATGATGACGGCGGCCAGGCCGGTGCCGAGAATCAGCGCGGGCAGGATCAGGTGGTGCAGGTTGTCCACCGGGTTGGTGAAGAACGGGACGAAGCCCGAGGCGGGAAAGAGGCCGAGGGCAACGGACAGGTACAGGATCGCCATCAGCCCGAGCCAGAAGTGCGGCACCGACAACCCGAGCAGAGCAAGGCCGTTCGCGGCCCACTCGGCCGGCCCACCCCGCCGTACTGCGGCCACCACGCCCGCGCCGACGCCGATGACGCCGGCGATCAGGATCGCGAGCACCGACAACTCGACCGTCACCGGCAACGCACTGAAGATCATCGAGCGAACCGGAGCGCCGGTCCGGATCGACTCGCCCAGGTCGCCCCGGGCGGCGTGACTGACGAACTGCCAGAACTGCACCAGCCACGACTGATCCAGCCCGTACTGCTGCCGGATCGCCCGCAGCGACTCCGGATCGCGGTCCTCCCCGGCCAGGGCCAGCGCCGGATCGCCCGGCAACGCCCGTACTCCGACGAACACCACGATCGTCGCGAGCACGAGCGTCACCGCGCTCTGCCACAGCCGGTTGAGGAGGTATCGCCTCACTTGGCGAATCCAGCGAAGGCTGTGCGGATCACGCCGTCCGGGTAGACCTGGATGCCGAGCAGCTTCTTGGAGACGCCGGTCAGGTTGCGCTGGCGGTACATGTAGATGATCGGGTCGTCCTGCTGGAGCTTGGTGACCACGTCGCCGTACAGCTTGACGCGCTGCGCCTGGTCGGTGGACTGCCGCGCGTCGGTGAGCAGCTTGTCGAGGTCGGGACTGCTGTAGCCGGAGACGTTCTGGCTGCCGGTGGTGCCGACGAAGTTGAAGATGTTGGCATCGGGGTCGACCCGGCCGGACCAACCGAGCTGCAGCAGCTCGAAGTCACCGCGGTCCTGCTGGTCGAGCAGCGCGGCGTACTCGACAGGCTTGATGACCAGGTCGAATCCGCCCTCCTTCACCATCCCCTGCAACGCCTGCGCCAGCCGCAGGCTGTCCGGGTTGTTCGACGTCACCATCTCGACCTTGTACGGCGTGCTCACGCCGGCGTCGGCCAGCAACTGCTTCGCCTTCGCCGGATCGTGCGCCGGGCAGACCTGCGCCGCGTCCGAGGTGAACTCGCTCTTCGGCGATACCGGTGAGCAGGCAACCGTGTTGAGGCCGCCGAAGAGCGACTTGACCAACGCGTCCCGGTCGATCGACAACGCCAGCGCCTGACGGACCCGCGGGTCCTTGGCGAGCGGCGTACCGAGCGACTTGAGCGGGTTCCCGACGCCGTTCGAGTTGCCGATGTTGATCGTCAGGCCCTGGTACCCGAGCGATTGCGACTGCAGGACGCTCACACTGCTGTCCTTCTGCAGCGCTGGGGTGTCCTGCGTCGACAACGAGTCGGCCACCTGGGCGTCCCCGGACTTCAGGTTCGCCGAGCGGATGCTCGAGTCGGTGATGATCCGGTACTCGATCGCATCCAGGTGCACCTTCGCGGCGTCGTAGTACATCGGGTCCTTGACGACCTTGATCGAGTTCTGGGCGACGCGGCTGGCGAACTTGAACGGGCCGACGCAGACCGGCGCGTTGGAGAAGTTCGCACCGAGCTTCGCGACCGCGGCCGGGCTGAGCACCATGCCGGCCCGGTCGGCCAGCGCGGCGGTGAGCGGGGCGAACGGCTTCGACAGCTTGATCACGACCGTCTTCGGGTCCGGCGTCTCGATCGAGGTGACCGGGCCGAGCTCGCTCTTGCGCGCGGAGCCGGCCACCGTGAGGTCGCGGTTCAGCGAGATCTTCACCGCGTTCGAGTCGAACGTGCCGCCGTCGGCGAACTTCACACCCTGCTTCAACGGGATCGTCAGGCTGAGGCCGTCGGCGGAGATCGTCGGCAGCGCGGTGGCGAGCTGCGGCACGATCTTGGCGTCGGAGCCGAGGTCGTACAGCTTCTCGCACATCGTGTGGAAGACGTACCGCGAGTAGAGGCTGCGCGACAGTGCGGGGTCGAGCTTGTCCGGGTCGGCCGACAGGGCAACAGTCAGCGTCCCGCCCTGCTTGACCTGCGACGCGTCGGCCGGCTCGCCGAACACGTCCTGCCCGGACGGCGCCTGCGTACCGCTGCTGCTGTCGTTCCCGGCCGGCTCGACGGGCGAGCAAGCCGTCCCGACCAGGGCCAGCGCGATGACGGCAGCGCCGATCCCGGCCGCTTTCCGGCGGCGGTTACTCCAGGTGAAACGGTTCAGCGCAAGCGGAAGTCGACGAGTCATCGCGGGCTCCTGAGTAGGCGGTTCTGTCGACTGTTTCATGTATACAAGGTGGGTGCGCAAGCGATTCGGCGAGTTTGCGTGAACCTTTTACGACCGCCCGCCGTACTCGCAGTGGAACGTTCAAGGCCGACGACCGCAGGGGTCGCCGGAGGCTGAAACACGCCTCCGGCGACCCCGGTTTCAGACGGTGACGGGGTACGTGAGGTCCCCGGCCGGTACGGCGTCGGAGCCGAGGGCGAGGGCCATCAGGTTCGGGCCGTCGTACTGCGGGTGGTGGATGCCGAACTCGGTTGCCTGGCGGAATCCGAAGCGGGGGTAGTAGTTGTCGTGGCCGAGCACGACGACTGTGCCTTCGCCGCGATCACGCGCGGTGGCGAGCGCGGCCCGGACGGCTGCACCGCCAGCGCCCTGCTGCTGGTACTCCGGAAGTACGGCGACAGGCCCGAGCGAGAGGATCGGCTGGTCGTCGATGTGGCATCGGGTGAGGGCCGCGTAGGCGATCGGCTCGTCTTCGGGCGTGGTCGCGACTGCGGTGAGACCGGGAAGCCAGGCGACCGGGTCGGCGCGATGAGCGTCGAGGAAGTCGACCTCGTACTGGCGGCCGAACGCCTGCCGGGTGATGTCGCGGATCAGTTCGACGTCGGCCGGCGTCTCGACACGGGTGTTCCAGGTGATGGACAACGGTGGTCCCTTTCGAAGGTTGTCGGATGAGGTTGAGTGACTGGGCGTGCGGCAGCCCGGAACGTCGCAGTCATCAACCTCACCTCCTCCTTCGAAGTCGCGGCCACCCTAGCCGGGCGGACCGTGTCGCTGCACCGGATTTACCAGTCGGCGACCAGCGGATCCCTGGATGGGGGAGCGACCGGCGTCCAGACGTCCTCGACCAGCCGGTACGGGTGCCAGCGGCCGTTGCGATCGAGCCTGACCTGGGTATCTGTGCCGATGGTCAGGCGGTTGTCCGCGACGATCTCCTTGGCCCGAACATCCGCCGATTGCAGCTCGGTGCGGGCCCGGTTGAGGTCGACGGGGTCGGGCGTCCAGGTGTGTTCGAGTACGTCGAGGCCGGGCGCGCCGCCGTACCGCCAGGCTTGGATGCCGAGGGCAAGGTCCTTGCCGGTTGCCTGGGTCAACGGTGTGGCGAGCTCGGGGAAGTCGGCTGCGAGGCGGATGGTGTCCTGCCATTCGTCCAGTGGCTGCGGCTCCGGGATCCCATGAAGGAGCGCGTTGAGGAGGGCTCTTGCCCGGCGAGCCGCATCGAGGACGAGGAGTTGGAGGACGGCCGGGCCGATGCCGTCCGGCGGCTCGATCGCCGTCACTGCCAGCTCGTCGAGGCTGACCTTCTTCGGCAGGTCGGGCGCGTCCGGCAACTCCTTGGAGGTGCTGGCGAGGACCTCAGCCACTGAGATCCCGGGCTCGGTCGGAGCTGAGGCTTGGAGTCCGTCGAGGAGGCTCTCGCGGGTCCGGCCGCGAAGCAGGAGCAGGACGAACGGGTCGGCGTCGAGGAGCCACGCGACCTGGTAGCAGAGAGCGGCGGCGTGCTGGCAGGGCAGCTCCCAGGCGTCACAGGTGCAGCTAGGGTCGAGGTCGCCGATGCCCGGCAAGAGCGTGACTCCTGCGTCGGCCGCGGCCTCGACCAGGTCGTGCGGCATCTCGCCGTCCAGCAACGCCGCGATGTGGCCGGCCCGCGCCGCGACCTGCTCACCGAACCGTCGCCAGTCCTCGGCGCTCAACTCGTCGACCCGGACGACCGCCTCGTACGTGTCTTCGGGGGCGTACACCGTGGCGGAGATCCGGCCCGGGCTGATCGTGATCGTCCCGACCTGCCCCGAGTTCGCGTACCGACGGCCCTTACGCAACTGGTCGGAGTCGAGCGAGGTGTCCTCCATCGCCTGCACCCAGGCACGCGCCCACCACGACCGCCCGCGCGTACTGCGCTGCTGCCGCGCGAATGCCGGGAACCCCTGTGCCTCGTTCATCGCAGACCTCCCCGCAGCTCGACGAGATCGGCGAGCTCCGTGTCGGACAGCTCGGTCAACGCGGCCTCGCCACCGGTGAGAACGGCCTCGGCCAGCTCGCGTTTGGCGGCGAGCATCGCGGCGATCCGGTCCTCGATGGTGCCTTCGGCAATCAATCGGTGAACCTGCACCGGGCGGGTCTGTCCGATCCGGTATGCGCGGTCCGTCGCTTGGTCTTCGACCGCGGGATTCCACCAGCGGTCGTAGTGGACGACGTGATCGGCGCGGGTCAGGTTGAGGCCAGTGCCGGCGGCCTTGAGCGAGAGCAGGAAGACCGTGACCTCTCCGGCCTGGAACCGATCGACCATCGCCTCGCGTTGCGCGACCGGCGTGCCGCCGTGGAGGAGCTGGGTCGGGACGCCGCGTTCGTCGAGGTGGCGCTCGAGCAGGCGCGCCATCGCGACGTACTGCGTGAAGACGAGGACGGCGCCGTCCTCGGCGACTATGGTCTCGAGGAGCTCGTCGAGCAGTTCGAGCTTGCCGGATCGGCCGCTGAGGCGGGCGCTGTCGCTCTCCTTGAGGTACTGCGCGGGGTGGTTGCAGATCTGCTTGAGGCCGGTGAGCAGCTTGACGATCAGTCCGCGTCGCGCCATCTGGTTGCTCGCGCGGACCTCGGCCATCAGCTCGCGGACAGTTGCCTCGTACAACACGACCTGCTCGCGGGTGAGCGAGACGGGCTGATCGGTCTCGGTCTTCGGCGGGAGCTCCGGCGCGATGCCCGGGTCGGACTTCTTGCGTCTGAGCAGGAACGGGCGCACCAGCTTCGCGAGCCGGGCGGCGACCTCCTCGTCCTTGTCGGCCTCGATCGGCGCGGCCCACTGGTTGCGGAACGTCCCGAGTCGGCCGAGCAACCCTGGCGTCGTCCAGTCGAGGATCGCCCACAACTCGGACAGATTGTTCTCGACCGGCGTACCGGTCAGGGCGACCCGTGCTTGTCCTGGCACGGTGCGCAGTGCCTTCGCCGTGCCGGACGAGGGGTTCTTGACGTGTTGCGCCTCGTCGGCGACGACCAGGCCCCATCGATGGTCGGCCAGTCGTGCGGCGTCGCGGCGCAGGGTGCCGTACGTCGTGAGAACGAAGCCGTCGTGTGCGTCGTCGAGTGAGCGGGCGGTGCCGTGGAACCGGCGTACCGGTGTGCCGGGGGCGAAGCGTTGGACCTCGCGCTCCCAGTTGCCGAGGAGTGAGGCGGGGCAGACGACGAGAGTCGGGCCGGCGGTGTCGGTGGACTCCTGCCGGTGGAGGTGGAGGGAGATGAGTGTGATCGTCTTACCGAGACCCATGTCGTCGGCGAGGCAGCCGCCGAGGCCGAGCGAGGTCATCCTCGCAAGCCAGCGGAGGCCGCGCAGTTGATAGTCGCGCAGCGTCGCCTGCAGCGCGGCGGGTGCTTCGATGGGCTCGTCGGCCCGGTCGGGGTCGGCGATGTGCGCGCGCAGATCGTCGAGCCACTTGGTCGGGGTGACGGTGATCTGGCGGCCGTCGATCTCGGTGGTGCCGGTGAGTGCGGCGCCGAGGGCGTCGATCGGGGTGACCGGTTTGAGGATCCGTTCGCGGGCTTTGCGGGCGAGCTCGGGATCGATCAGCATCCACTGGTCGCGCAGCCGGACCACCGGGCGGGTGGCTTCGGCGAGCTGGTCGAACTCGGCCTCGGTCAGCGGGTCGTCGCCGACCGCGACCTGCCAGCTGAAGTCGAGTGTCTTGTCGCCGCCGAAGAATCCGGGGAGGTCGCTCGGCGGTCCGTCCGCGGAGGTGATCGCGGCGCGGGCAGTGAGTTGGCGTCCCAGACTGCGAGGCCAGTGCAGATCCACCCCGGCCGCCGTCAACCGCTGCGCCGACCCGGCGAGCAGCTCGGCGACCTCTTCATCCGACAGTTCCATCCGGTTCGGTACGGCGGAATCCAGCAGCCGCTGCAGCGCCGGCCAGGCCCGCGCGGCCCGGCGGATCGCGAGCGTCGCGTCGATCCGAGCCCGCGGCCCGAACCCGGCGACGTCCTCGGCCCACACGTCATCCGCGTCCCGCACGAGCGTCGGGTCCTTCAGGCTGTGGAGCTGGACGACGGCGCTGAACGCGAGCGAGTCGTCCAACTCGATCCGCAACGAGATCCGCACCCCGCTGTCGAGCCCCGCCGAAACCTCATCCGCCCACCCCCGCAACCGCTCGACCCGCTGAGGCGCCTGGCTGGTGAACAGGTTCGTCTGATGCGCTTTCCCGGCCGCAGGCGACCGAGGCATCCCATCAGCCACAGCATCCAAAAACTCCCGCAACAACTCCTCACCAACCGCCAACCGCACATCACCAACGGACCCCACCCCGGCAGAACCGGCTCCCGACTCAGCCGTGTCAGATGTGGTGCGGGGGTCGGATGGGTTGGAGGTGGTTGTGAGGGGGAGTGCTCGGGCTGAGAGGGGCATCGCCTCGGCGAGGGTGAGGATGCGGGTGATGTCGTCGGGGTCGAGCGGGCCGACGCGCCAGGCGTCGTACCCGCCGGGGGAGACGCCCGGAAGGAGCTTGCCGCGAGCAACCAGCTGCAGCGCCACCAGCGAGGCTCCACCCCAGAACGCGGCCGACGGATGAGCCCCCGGCGCCCGCCGCATCCGCCCAAGGATCGGAACCGCCTCCGCAACCGGCAGCTCGATCGCCCGCACCGTCCGCAGCCCGGCGCTCGCACCAGGCTGCACAGCGGCCTCGCCGACCAGGCGCAGTACGACCTGATCACCGATGCCCAGGGGCAGTTCACCGCCTGATGGATCCCAGAAGGCCACCCGGCTCGTGCGTGGTGGATCCGCCGGCCGGAACACCACGGCACACCCAGCCAGCTCTTGCCCCGTACCCACCAACCCGACAACCTCCTGCTCAACCGTCCGTACGCCGATACCATCCCGGCCCACTGGCGGGATGTTTGCCCGCTGACGCGCTATATCTCGCTATCCACCCAACAACCCGATACCGATGCCTCGGGCAACCATCTAGACAACCACCACAGCCGTGTCCGCACCGGGTTGCTCGAACTGTGTGCGATAGAGCTCCTCGTACCGCCCGCCGGCTGCGAGCAACTCCGCATGCCGGCCGCGCTCCACGATCCGGCCGGCCTCGATCACGAGGATCTGGTCGGCGGCGCGGATCGTCGACAACCGGTGCGCGATCACTACCGCAGTACGACCCTCGAGCGCCTCCGTCAACGCGGCCTGCACGGCCGCCTCGTTCGTCGAGTCCAGGGCGGCGGTCGCCTCGTCGAGGATGACCACCCGCGGCTGCGCGAGCAGCAACCGCGCGATCGTCAACCGCTGCCGCTCACCACCCGACAACCGATACCCGCGCTCACCCACAACCGTGTCGAGCTGGTCGGGCAGCGACCGGATCAGCTCACCCAACCGAGCCCGCTCGAGCGAATCCCACAGGTCCTCCTCGGAGGCCTCGGGCCGGGCGAGCAGCAGGTTCTCCCGGATCGAATCGTGGAAGAGGTGACCGTCCTGCGTCACCATGCCGAGCGTCGCCCGCAACGACTCCGCCGATACATCCCGCACGTCGGTGCCTGCCAGCTTCACCGCACCCGAGTCCACGTCGTACAACCGCGGAATCAGCTGCGCGATCGTCGACTTGCCCGCACCGGACGATCCGACAAGGGCGACCATCTGCCCCGGCTCGGCCCGGAACGAGACGTCGTGCAACACCTCGACCCCGCCGCGGGTATCCAGCTTCGCGACCTCCTCGAGCGAAGCCAGCGAGACCTTGTCCGCCGACGGATACGCAAAGCTCACCCCCGCGAACTCGACCGCCACCGGCCCGTCAGGAACCCGCCCCGCGTCCGGCTTGTCCTTGATGAGCGGTTCGAGATCGAGCACCTCGAAGACCCGCTCGAAGCTCACCAGCGCCGTCATCACTTCCAGCCGCGCGCTCGCGAGCGCGGTCAGCGGCGCATACAGCCGCGTCAGCAGCAGCGCCATCGACACGACCGCGCCCGCGTCGAGCTGATCCCGCAGCGCGTAGAACCCACCCAGCCCGTAGACGACGGCCAGCGCAAGCGCGGACACCAACGTCAACGCGGTCACGAAGATCCACTGCACCATCGCAGTCCGTACGCCGATGTCGCGCACGCGCCGGGCGCGGATAGCGAACTCCTGCGACTCCCGCGCCGGCCGCCCGAACAGCTTCACCAACGTCGCACCCGGCGCCGAGAACCGCTCGGTCATCTGCGTGCTCATCGTGGCGTTGTAGTTCGCAGCCTCCCGCTCGAGCGACGCCAAGCGGTGCCCGACCCGCCGTGCCGGAATGACGAAGATCGGCAGGATCACGAGCGCGAGCAGAGTGATCTGCCACGACTCGCGCAGCATCACGACCAGGGTCAGCACGAGCATCACCAGGTTGCCGACCACACCGGACAACGTGTCGCTGAACGCCCGCTGCGCCCCGATGACGTCGTTGTTGAGCCGGGAGACCAGCGCGCCTGTCCGGGTGCGGGTGAAGAACGCGATCGGCATCCGCTGGATGTGGTCGAACACCGCTGTCCGCAGATCGAGGATCAGTCCCTCACCGATCTGCGCCGACAGCCACCGCGTCAGCATGCTCAGCCCGGCCTCCGCGATCGCGATCACCGCGATCAGCACCGCGAACCGCAGTACGACGCTGAAGGCTTTGCCGCCGACGATCGCGTTGACCACCTCGCCGGCCAGCACCGGCGTCGCGACCGCGAGCACCGCGGCGCCGACGCTCATCACGAGGAACCAGATGAGCTGCGTGCGGTGCGGGCGCGCGAACACGAGGATCCGCCGCAGGGTCGCCTTCGAGAACGGACGTTTGTCGTCCTGCGCGTGCATCGCGTGGTACAGCGAGTTCCACGCGGTCATTTCCATACTCACAGCTGGACTCCGGTGCGTCGATCGATCGGGACCGTCGATGATTCCCTGCCCCACCGACAAAATCTGACGCTAGAACCTCTACTAAACTCGAGGTCAACTGCGTACACTGTACGGAGTATAGCCGATCCGGGAAGAGCGACGCACACATGAATCAGGAGTACAGCGGCAGCGGCGACCCGGCGAAGAGCCTCGAGCTGCTCTGGCGACGCCGCCCGCAACCGACCCGCGGACCGAAGCCGGCGCTGACCGTCGACCAGATCGTCACGGCCGCTCTCCGGGTGGCCGACGCCGAAGGGCTGACCGCGATGTCGATGCGCCGGGTCGCCGACGAGCTCGGCGTCGGCGCGATGACGCTCTACCGGTACTTCCCGGGCAAGGGTGAGCTGCTCGACGTCATGCTCGACACCGTGTACGGCGAGCTGCCGCGCCGCGACGTACCGGGGGAGTGGCGGGCCAAGCTCGACGAGGTCGCCCGCGAGAACCGCGAACTGTATCTCCGGCACCCGTGGATGCTCCAGGTCGCGATCAACCGTCCGCCGCTCGGTCCCAACGTGATGGCGAAGTACGAGTGGGAGCTCACCGCGGTCGAGGGGATCGGGCTGACCGACGTCGAGATGGACGCGACCGTCGCGCTCGTCAACGGCTACGTGCACGGCGCCGTACGGACGGCCGTCGAAGCGCGCCAGGTGATCCTCCGGTCCGGTATGACGGACAAGGAGTGGTGGCTGGCCCACGTCCCGCACCTGGATCAGATCAGCGACCTGGCGAAGTTCCCGCTGTCGGCACGGGTCGGCACCGCGGTCGGGAGTGAGTTCGACGCCCCTTATGATGTCGATCATGCGTTCGAATATGGTCTGGAACGGCTGCTGGACGGCGTGTCCGCGCTGGTCGTGAACCGGTCTGCACCGGAGGCATGAATGTAGTTGTGAGTGAGTACTCACTCAGTTACCTTTGATCCGTGACACCACGAGCGACCCCACTGCCACCCGACGAGCGACGCGCGGCCATCGTCGAGGCCGCCCTGCCGTTGCTGGAGGAGTTCGGGGCCGACGTCAGCACCAAGCAGATCGCCGAGGCGGCCGGCATCGCCGAGGGGACGATCTTCCGGGCGTTCGGCAGCAAGGACGCGCTGATCGAGGCCGCGATGGCGACCGTGTTCGACACCTCGGACCTGGTCCGGGCGATCGAGCGGGTCGACCGCTCACTGCCGCTGCGGCAGCGGACCGTCGCCGCGGTCGAGATCGGCCAGAAGCGGCTGCGCGGGGTGTTCAAGCTGATGTTCGCGTTGCGGATCCGCCGGCCACCGGAGTTCCGGCACGCGACCCCGATGGACGAGGCCCGCCGGCAGCGGCACTCGGACCTGGCGAACCTGGCGTTCGCGGACCTGCTCCGGCCGGACGCGGACCAGCTGCGGCTGCCGCCCGAGGACGTGGTCCGTCATCTCGGGCTGCTGACCTTCTCGGCCACCCACCCACTGATTTCCGGCGGCCATGTGCTGACCGCCGAGGAGATCGTCGACTTCGCGTTCGACGGCCTCCTCAAGCACGACACACCCAAGCACCACACCGGTCAGCCACCGGCCACCGAGGACATCGTCGAGTACGCGCTCGGCGGTGCCCGCCATCACGACTCTGGGGATGATTGATGTTAATTCGCGTTCTGCGTACGCATTTGCGTCCGTACGCGGGAAACCTGTCCTTGGTGGTGGTCCTGCAGTTGATCGGGACCATCGCCTCTCTCTACCTGCCGACCCTGAACGCCGACATCATCGACAACGGCGTGGCCAAGGGCGACACCGGCTACATCATGAGCACCGGGGGCTGGATGCTCGCGGTCAGCCTGGTGCAGATCATCTGCACGATCACCGCGGTGTACTTCGGCGCGAAAACAGCCGCCTTGTTCGGACGCGACGTCCGGGCGGCCGTCTTCCACCGGGTCGGTGAGTTCTCCGCCCGCGAGGTGAACCAGTTCGGTGCGCCGACGCTCATCTCCCGCAGTACCAACGACGTACAGCAGATCCAGATGCTGGTCGTGATGACCACGACGATGCTGGTCGCGGCGCCGATCACGATGGTCGGCGGTGTGATCATGGCGATCCGGCAGGACGTCGGGCTGTCGTGGCTGGTCGTGGTCGCCGTACCGCTGCTGGCCGGTTGCGTCGGCTTCATCGCGAGCCGCATGGTCCCGCAGTTCCGGAAGATGCAGAAGAACATCGACGGGGTGAACCGGGTACTGCGTGAGCAGATCTCCGGTATCCGGGTGGTCCGCGCATTCGTCCGCGAACCGCACGAGGTCGAGCGTTTCGGCGAGGCCAACCAGAACCTGACCGACACGGCGATCAAGGCCGGCCGGCTGATGGCGCTGATCTTCCCGACCGTGATGCTGATCCTGAACGTGTCGAGCGTGGCAGTTCTGTGGTTCGGCGCCTCCCGGATCGAGAACGGGACGTTGGAGGTCGGTGCGCTGACCGCATTCCTGAGCTACCTGATCCAGATCCTGTTCTCGGTGATGATGGGCGTGTTCGTGATGATCATGGTGCCGCGCGCATCGGTCTGCGCGGACCGGATCTCCGAAGTACTCGACACGGACTCGTCGGTGCGGCCGCCGGTCTCGCCGATCAAGTCCTTCACCGGCCGCGGGCAGCTCGTGTTCGAGCATGCCTCGTTCAAGTACCCGGGCGCGGCCGAGCCGGTGCTGCACGACATCAACCTCGTCGCGTCGCCGGGGCAGACGACCGCGATCATCGGAAGCACGGGCGCCGGCAAGACGACGCTGCTCTCGCTGGTACCGCGCTTGTTCGACGCGACCGAGGGACGGGTGCTGGTCGACGGCATCGACGTACGCGAGATCGAGCCCGAGGCGCTCTGGGAGCGGATCGGGCTGGTGCCGCAGCGTCCGTACCTGTTCTCCGGGACGGTCGCCAGCAACCTGCGGTACGGCAACCCGGACGCCACCGACGAGGAGCTCTGGGAAGCCCTGGAGATTGCCCAGGGCAAGGACTTCGTCGAGGCGATGGCCGAGGGGCTGGAGGCGCCGATCGCGCAGGGCGGCACGAACGTGTCGGGCGGTCAGCGGCAGCGGCTCGCGATCGCGCGGGCCTTGGTCCGGAAGCCGGAGATCTACCTGTTCGACGACTCGTTCTCGGCGCTCGACCTGTCGACCGACGCCCGGTTGCGGGCGGCGCTGCGGCCGGTGACGCGGGAGGCCTGTGTGGTGGTCGTCGCGCAGCGCGTGTCGACGATCATCGACGCCGACCAGATCGTGGTGATCGAGGACGGGGCGATCGTCGGCAAGGGTACGCATGACGAGTTGCTCGAGACGTGTCCGACGTACGTCGAGATCGTCGAGTCCCAGCGTTCCGCGGAGGAGGCGGCATGAGCGAGCAGAACACGCCGTCCCCGAACGGCCAGTCACCCAACGGCAAGGTCCAGGACGGCGGCAAGGTGCAGGACGCGGCCAAGACGGTGAAGGCGACTGAGCGGCCGACCACCGGTCGCGGGTTCGGTCCGCCCGGAGGTATCCCCGGCGACAAGTCCATGAACTTCCTGCCGTCGGCGAAGCGGCTCCTCGGGCGGTTGCGCCCGCACCGGCTGCAGGTGTCCGGCGTGATCCTGCTGGCGGTCTGCAGCGTCGGTCTGTCGGTGCTCGGCCCGAAGATCCTCGGCCGTGCGACCGACATCATCTTCGCCGGTGCCATCGGCAAGCATCTGCCAAGCGGTATGACCAAGGCGCAGGTGATCGAACAGACCCGGGCCTCCGGCAACGGCCGGCTCGCAGACCTGCTGCAGGGGATCGACCTGGTCCCGGGCGTCGGCATCGACTTCGACGCCCTGCGCAACGTTCTGCTGCTGGTCCTGGCGCTGTACGTCGGTGCGTTCTTCCTCTCCTGGGCGCAGGGCTACATCCTGAACGGCGTCGTACAGCGGACGATCCTGTCGCTGCGCTCCGACGTCGAGGCGAAGCTGAACCGGTTGCCGCTGAGCTACTTCGACGGCGCGCCGCGCGGTGAGCTGCTCAGCCGGGTGACGAACGACATCGACAACATCTCGACCAGCCTGCAGCAGACATTGAGCCAGCTGCTCACGTCGCTGCTGACGGTGATCGGCGTCATCACGCTGATGTTCGTGATCTCGCCGACGCTGGCGCTGATCGCGCTCGTCACGATCCCGATCACGATGATCCTGACCGCGACGATCGCCAAGCGCTCGCAGGTCCGGTTCATCGCCCAGTGGCGGCACACCGGCGCGCTGAACGGGCAGATCGAGGAGGCGTTCACCGGGCACGAGCTGGTGAAGGTGTTCGGCCGGCAGAAGGAGATCGAGGCCGAGTTCGCGAAGAAGAACGACGAGCTGTACCAGGCGGCGTTCGGGGCGCAGTTCATCTCCGGGCTGATCATGCCGGTGATGATGTTCGTCGGGAACCTGAACTACGTGGTGATCGCGGTCCTCGGCGGTCTGCGGGTCGCGTCCGGCACGATGTCGCTGGGCGACGTGCAGGCGTTCATCCAGTACTCGCGGCAGTTCACCCAGCCGCTGACGCAGGTCGCCTCGATGGCCAACCTGCTGCAGTCGGGTGTGGCGTCCGCGGAGCGGGTGTTCGAAGTACTGGACGCGGAGGAGCAGATCCCGGACGACGCGACGCCGGAGAAGGTCACGGACGCGCGCGGACGGGTCGAGTTCGAGCACGTGTCGTTCTCGTACGACCCGGACAAGCCGCTGATCACGGACCTGAGCCTGGTCGCGGAGCCCGGGCAGACGGTCGCGATCGTCGGTCCGACCGGTGCCGGCAAGACGACGCTGGTGAACCTGATCATGCGGTTCTACGAGCTCAACGGCGGCAAGATCACACTCGACGGTGTCGACATCACCGAGCTGACCAGGCACGACCTGCGCTCGCGGATCGGGATGGTGCTGCAGGACACCTGGCTGTTCGGCGGCACGATCCGCGACAACCTCCTGTACGGCAACCTGAAGGCCACCGAGGAGGACATGCTCGCGGCGGCGAAGGCGACGTACGTCGACCGCTTCGTGCACAGCCTGCCCGACGGCTACGACACGGTGATCGACGAGGAAGGCAGCAACGTCAGCGCCGGTGAGAAGCAGCTGCTCACCATCGCGCGAGCGTTCCTGGCCGACCCGCAGTTGCTCATCCTCGACGAGGCCACCAGCTCGGTCGACACCCGCACGGAGGTCCTGGTCCAACGCGCCATGGCCGCCCTGCGCTCGGACCGGACCAGCTTCGTCATCGCCCACCGCCTGTCCACCATCCGCGACGCCGACCTGATCCTGGTCATGGAGAACGGCGCCATCGTCGAACAGGGCAACCACAACGAACTCCTCGCCCTCGACGGCGCCTACGCCCGCCTCTACAACGCCCAGTTCAGCGGCGCCGTAGTAGACATCGACGAAGAAGCCGCCGCCCTCCCAACCCCCACCCCAGCCGCCCGCCCAATGGCCCGCTGACCGACGGACGGGGACGCCGACCAGGCGTCCCCGTCCGTCGTCATGCCTGTGGATAACTTCCGCGGCGTCACCGCGAACTATGCGGTACTTGATGCATGCCCAACCACGCGGACTATGTACGGGAGCGCAGCACCCGAGCTGCGCTGCGCGTTGCAGCGAAGCTGAATGTCACCGAGTCGGCGGACAAGATGACGCTGCGAGACGCGTACCTCGTCGCCTACGAGTTTCCCGCACCGCTGATGGTAAGGATCGCGGACGACATGCTCGCCGATCTGCGCGCCGACGTCGCCGAGCGAAGAGCCGACAGGATTGTGGCGCTCGGCCGCGACGGGCATCACCTGGCGCTGGCGATGCTGCGGCTCGACGGACAGTTCTTCCGCCGGCACGGATCGAATCTGGTGCTGTCACGCGCGCTCATTGAGAACGCCTTGCAGGATCTCGAGCATCACCAGGGGCTCCGGTTCCCGCAGGTGGACGGGTTCCGGCGGGTGGCGCCGCGCGTGGATCCCGCGGACACGGTCGGTGGGTTCCGGCAGCTCAGCGACTACATGCAGGCGAATCGGGTCCCAGTTGGCCAACCGGGGAGTCGGGTGACGGTCTTCGACACGAGCTTCAAGGGCACCGTGCAGGAGTTGCTCTCGGCCGTCTATCCGGAGACAGCGTTCACCGGGCGCTATGCCTTCCTCGGCGAATCGCCGTACGACCCGCATCCCGGCAGCAAGAAGGGATACGAGGTGCACCTGCCTGCGGCGGAGACCCGGGAAGGACGGCCGTTCTACGAGCTGCCTGCCGACGAGTCGAAGACGTTCGCACATCAGCTGGCCCTCAACAGCATCGAGGAGTTGCTCGACGGTCCGATGTCGAGCCCGGTGCGCCTCGGTGCTCGCGGTCCCGAGCAGTCCGGACAACGCCGCCACCCGGTGCTTCTGGAAGGCCTGAGCAGGGGACGGGTGTCGCCGCGATTGCGCGATCTTCGAGTCCGCGAGGGAGTCAAGGTAGTGAATCTGATGGCGGTCGCCGACCTGGCCCGGGATGTCGCCGGGCTGCGCGATGCCGGGGGCAACTATCGGTCCTGGCTGGATGACTGGTCCACACGATTCCGGAGCGAGATCCGCGCTTGGATCGGCGATCGGTCGCCGGACCCCCGACTGGCCGAGTTCCTCGACTCGTTCGTCCATCGAGGCGATAAGCAGCAGGCTGATGAGCTGCAGAAGACACTGGACCGCGGACGGGTGCCGGAGCGGGAGCGGGAAGCCATCTGGGCCGCGTACGAGCGGTGCGGGAACGACAACGACAAACGGGTGTTCGTAGACAATGTGTTCATTTCGATGCGAGGTGGCGGAGGTGGCAATGGGCGGCGGGGAGGTGGATCCCGGGGGCGAGTGGGAGGCGTTGGCCGGGACGGGCGTGAGCTTTGAGGAGTTTGAGGAGCTTGCGGGGCCGTTGATTCGGGGCGGGCCGCCGCCGGGGGTCGGGGTACCGGCGATTGCGGGGGCTTCGATGATTATTGATACCGATGTTGGTGGGGATCCGGATGACACTGTGGCGTTGGTGGTGGCGGCACGGTTGGTGCCGGAGTTGCGGTTGGTGGTTACCAGTGACGAGTACGGCGGGGAGCGGGCTCGGTTTGCGCGGTATTTGCTGGATCTGGTGGGGCGGACGGACGTTCGTGTGGTGGCGGGGTCCGACCTGGGGAACAGCCGGATGTGGGTGATCGACGGACTGTGTCCTGCGGACGTGCCGCGGCAGGGGACCGATGTTGTCGGGGCGGTGGCTGAGGTTTGCGCGGCGGCAGACGGGCGTGTGCGGTGGGTGGGGATGGGACCGTTGTCCAACCTCGCCATGCTGCAGACCGAGCAGCCTGAGTTGGTGTCGCAGTTGGTCGTGACGCAGATGGGCGGCGCGATCAACTACCGGGATCCGTCGCGGGCGGAGCACAACTTCCGGGTGGACCCGGAGGCGGCGATCCGGATGGTGCCGTCGCTCGAGCCGTGGCTGCCGACGTTCGTGGTGTCGGACGTGACGTTCAACCCGGCGATCGAGCTCACCAAGGACTCCCCGCTCTACCAGCGATGGGCTCAGCCGGACGCCCGTCCGTTCGAGCGCGTCCTCCGCGAACACTGCGATCGCTGGATGGCGAAGTACCCAGGCACCATGCAGCACGACGCGCTGACGCTGGCGGCCGCGATGCTCTGGCCCGGCGTGCGATTCGTCCGGGAGCGGGTCGCGCTCGACGAGATCGCACGCATGAGCCGGAGCGACGACGGCGCCGAGATCGTCATGTCGGTGTCGGCGGACTACGGCGCGTTCATGTCGTGGTTGGCGCAGGCTCTGGGGTAGTCGTGGCGAGGGCGTCGAGCAGGTAGGCGCGGAAGGCGTCGGGTGCGGAGAGCATCGGCATGTGGTCAGCGTTCGGGAGGACGGTCAGCGAGGTCTCCGGGGCTTCGGTCGCCAGGCGTTGGGCCCAGAGTTGGGTGCCTTGGAAGTCGTGCTCACCGACCAGCACGGAGACCGGTACGTCGAGTTCCGCGAAGCGGTGCTTGATCGGCGGATCGAGTTCGCGGGCGTTGTCCTCGGGCATCAGCATGATGCGCGAGTTGGCGATCGCGAGGCCGACCAGGAGGCGGTGGGCGTCGAGGTCGACGGCGGGGCACCAGGCGGTGATGTCGTTGGCCGCCGCGGTGGCGATGTCGCCGGTCTCGAGGATCTTGGCCTGTTGGGCGAAGTGCGCCCGCATCACCACTCGTGCCCCTGCCTCGGCCGGCGTCGGCGACGGGAACTCCCCGAACGAACCCGCGACCGCACAGACCCGAGCCGCCCGCAACGGATACCGATGGGCGAACGCAAGCGCTTGCCGCGCTCCGTCGGACACCCCGACCAGGATCGCCCGCGAGACCCCGGCGGCGTCCAGTACTGCGGCCAGGTCGCCAAGCTCGTCGTACTCCGACGACGACACCGAGGACAGACCGCGGTCCCGGCAGTCCCACACCGTCACGCGAGCGACGTCCGCCAGCCACGCGACCGTCGAGGTCCACATCCGCGTGTCAGCCAGTCCGCCGTTCAGCAGCACGACGTCCGGGCCGGCGCCGTGCTGTTCGTAGTACAGGTATCCACCGGGCACATCGACAAAGGGCATGACGGCGATTCTGCTGGCCCGCGCCCCGCCGCGACATCGGGAATTCTCCCTAGTCGAAGGACTCCAGGATCAGGTCGGCATCCTCCTGACGATCCGGATCCGGGTCCGTCTGAGCCGCCTCGACCAGTCGGTCGTGAAACTGCGGGTACGCCGAGTACCGCGGGCCCGCACGCCGACCCGAGCGACGGCCACCGCCTGGCGATCGGCGTGGCCAATTATCTCGCCTACGTATCACGAGTTTGTGCCCAGCACTCCGTCAGTTAGGAGCCACGTGCGGGGAGCTCAATCCGGGTGTCGCAGGCTCTGCGAACAGCAGGTCATGCGCAGGAGGGTGTGATGGCCGAGCAACCGCATCCAAGTGCAACTGAGAAAAGCCCGCCCCGAGTGCCAGCACGGCCTGCAAACACCGTGAGAGAACGTCTTCGCGTGAGCCTGGGTTGGGCCGTCGTGATGACGTCTTTAAGCTCGCTCTCGCTATCGTGGCTGCGATCGGAGGAGCGATCGCGCTGGTCGTCAACTACAGAAGGCAACGGCATCTTGAGCGAGATCTCCGGCTGCTGAACGAGCGCTTCGTTGCAGCGGCTTCTCAGCTAGGCGGGGAACATGCGCCACAGCGGCTCGCCGGCGTCTATGCACTTGCTGCCCTGGCTGACGAATGGCAGGACCAGCGTCAGCAATGCGTGGATGTCCTGTGTGGTTACCTCCGGCTCCCCTTGGATGACGAGCCGACGCCCGATGGTCAATGTGTTCCGAGCAGGTTGCCGCGTTATCGTCGACGTCCGTCGATGCCAAGATATGCCCCGAAGTCCGGGCTGGCGGAGGTGCAGGTGCGCCGTGCGATTGTCAGTGTAATTGCGCAGCACCTCCGTTCGACCGCCAGCATCAGGTGGAGCGACCTGAATCTCGATTTTGAGCGCGCTGTCTTGTTCGACGCTTCATTCGAAGCCGCCACTTTTGGCGGTGACCGAACATCTTTCGTGGGAGTTCGGTTCGACGGTGACACATCCTTCAAGGGTGCAGTATTCGCGGCCCAGGAGACATCGTTTCTGGGCTCGGTGTTCAACGGGCGCATCTCATTCGAGAGTGCCAGCTTCGAACGGCGTACGTGCTTTGATCGTTCGACGTTCGCGGGCGAAGAGATTTCGTTTGGCGAAGCGACGTTCGACGGTGATCGCGTGACATTCGGCAGCGTCGACTTCGCCAGTAGACGGACATCTTTCGATGACTCCAAGTTCATGGCGGAGGTGGTCGTCTTCGATGACGCTGTGTTCTCGTGCGAGGCTGGAAATGCGTCGTTCGATCGCGCGACCTTTTCTGTCAGTCGTCGGATTTCATTTGACCGGACCAGGTTTGCCTGCGAATATGTGTCTTTCAATGCGACCTTCTCGGTACGCACATCGTTTAGTGAGACCGAGTTCCATTGTCGAACCTCGTTCAACCGCTCTGTTTTCAAAGGCGAGTATGTGTCGTTCGCTCAGGCGATTTTTGATGGCAGCCGAGCTTCGTTCAATCACGTGGTCGTCAATTCCGAAAAGGTGTTCTTCCATGAAACGAAGTTCAGGGCACAGGCGACGTCGTTCGATGGATTGATTCTAAAAGCTTCTCGGCGCGCATCATTCGATAACGCGGTGTTTTCGGGCGATGCTGTCTCGATAGGCTTTCTCCGTATCGAAGGCGCGTCGCCGACCTTCGATAGCGCAGACTTCTCGGCCCGCCGAACGACATTTGAAGTGCTGGCATTCCGGCCTCAGTCGCGCTCCGCCGAGCGGCTGAGCGCCAGCCTCGCCGGTGCGAGATTCAAGGACCCAGCCGCCATCGCCTGGGGGCCGCTCTCGCTCCCCAACCAACCTCCTGTCTCGCTCTAACGTGCCATCCGGCGGATTGCGAGTTCGGCGAGGAGGGCGGCGCCGTCGGGGAGGATCGCGTCGTCGAAGTCGGCCAAGGGGGAGTGGTTGTCGGGGGCGGCGTCCGGGTCGGTGGAGCGGCAGGCGCTGAGATTGAGGTAGACGCCGGGGATCTCCTCGAGGACGTAGGAGAAGTCCTCGGCGCCGCAGCGCGGGTTGGCGCGTTCGCGGAAGCGGTCGGCGCCGAAGAGGTCGACGATCGTGTCGCGGGCGAACTCGAACTCCGCGGTGTTGTTGACCGTCACCGGGTAGCCGATCGTGTACTCGACCTCGGCCTTCAACCCGTGCGCCGCGGCCATCGACTCGACTAGTTGCGTTGACACTAGTTGCACTTTCGCGCGGGTCTCGGCGGAGAACGTCCGGACCGTCGCGTCGAACAGCGCGTCGTCCGGGATGATGTTCTCCTTCGTCCCACCCGCGATCCGCCCGACCGTGAGCACGACCGGGTCGAACACGTCGAACTGCCGCGTGATCATCGTCTGCAGCGCCCCGACGATCTCGCACAGCACCGGGATCGGGTCCTTCCCGCGGTACGGCGTCGACCCGTGCGTCCCCGAGCCGATCACCCGCACATGCAGCTGATCCGCCGCAGCCATGAACGACCCCGGCTTGCTGCTCCACATCCCCAGCGGCTGCGACGCCGACCCGACATGCAGCCCGTACGCCGCATCCGCCCGCCGGCCGGCCGCGTCGAGAACCCCTTCGCGGATCATGATCGGCGCCCCGCCAGAGGTCTCCTCGCCGGGCTGGAACATGAACACCACGTCACCCGGCAGCTCCGCCTGAAGCGCGGACAGCACCTTCGCGGCCCCGACCAGCCCCGCGACATGCAGGTCATGACCACACGCGTGCATCATCCCGGGATGCTGGGAGACGTAGGGGACGTCGGTCCGCTCGGTCACCGGCAGCGCATCCATATCCCCACGCAGGAGCACGACCGGCCCAGGCCCGGCGCCGCCCCGCAGTACGGCGGTCACCGAGGACAGCTCCTTGCCGAGCGTGATCTCCAACGGCAGGCCGGCCAGCGCGTCCAGGATCAACTGCTGCGACTTCGGCAGGTCGAGGTCGTACTCCGGCACCTGATGCAGCGCCCGCCGAAGCGCGACGATCTCGTCCCGGAACCCCTCGGCCAGCTCCCGCGTGCGGCTCACGCCTTCGGTCCCAGGTCGAGGGCGGTCATCACCCGTTGCGCGCTGCCGCCGAGCTCGAGCAGCTCGACGAGATCGAGCCACCGCTCCGGATCTTTGATCTCGTGCGGAATCCGCGCGTCGTACGTCCCGACCGGCGCGTCCTTCGCGACCGCGACCACCTTCGGCGCGACGTCCAGATAGTCGCTGTCCGCCAGGATCTTCTTCTTCACCCCAGGCGCCATCGGCGTGCTCGGGTCGGCCGCGGCCGCGCGGATCGCGTCCAGATCGCCGTACGCCGTGACGAGCGCGGCGGCCGTCTTCTCGCCGATGCCCTTCACGCCGGGCAGCCCGTCCGACGCGTCCCCGCGCAGCGTCGCGAAGTCGGCGTACCGCTGGGCCGGGATCTCGTACTTCGCCAGCAGTGCCTTCTCGTCGTACACGTCCGCCCGCCCGACACCGCGTGCCGCCGTATAGACGATCCGGATGCCGCGGCTGTCGTCGATCAGCTGGAACAGGTCGCGGTCGCCGGTCACCACGTCGACGGGCATCGTGGCCTGGTGGGACAGCGTGCCGATCACGTCGTCCGCCTCGTGGTCCGGCGCGCCGACGACGGCGATGCCGATCGCCTCGAGGCAGGCGCGGATGTAGGGCACCTGGACCTCGAGCCGGTCCGGCACGTCCTCGACCTGCTCGCCCTTCGGCGTCACGAACTCGACCCGCTGCGCCTTGTACGACGGAATCAGCGCCACCCGCCAGGACGGACGCCAGTTGTCGTCCCAGCAGGCGACCAGGTGGGTCGGCCGGTGGTTCTCGGCGAGGCGCGCGATGAAGTCGAGCAGCCCGCGGATCGCGTTGGTCGGCGTACCGTCGGCGGCCTTCATCGTGTCCGGCACGCCGAAGAACGCACGGAAGTACAGCGACGCGGTGTCGAGCAGCATCAAGCGCTGGGGTGTCTCAGCCATGGAGAGATGCTTTCATGCCCGGCGGTCCCGGCAGTAGGGTCTCCAGGATGGAGGACCTGGACCGAAAGATCGTCGGGCTGCTCGCGACCGACGGCAGGATGAGCTTCACCGACCTGGGCAAGGCGACCGGCCTGTCCACGTCGGCCGTGCACCAGCGGGTGAAGCGGCTCGAGCAGCGCGGCATCATCCAGGGGTACGCCGCCACCGTCGACCACACCGCGCTCGATCTGCCGCTGACGGCGCTGATCTCGATCCGGCCGATCGACCCGTCCCAGCCGGACGACTCGCCCGAGCGGCTCCGAGAGGTGCCGGAGATCGAGTCCTGCTACTCGGTCGCGGGCGACTCCAGCTACATCCTGGTCGTCCGGGTCGCCTCGCCGGCCGCGCTGGAGAACCTGCTGGCCGTGATCCGGGCCCGGGCCAACGTGTCCACCACGACGACGATCGTGCTGAGCACGCCGTACGAGCGCCGGCCGCCCGCCCTGTGAAGGCCCTGCTCAGCGATCTGTTCAGCACGCTGGTTCCGGGCGGAGACGCCGAACGGGACCTGGTCAACGCCCGGATGGGCGCAGCGCTCGGCGTCGACGCGCTGGCCTTCCAGCAGGCGTTCGACGCGGCGTCGTACGAGCGCTTCATCGGGGCATACGGCGATCTGCCGAACACGCTCCGGGTGATCGCGGAACGCTGCGGAGGTAACCCGACGGACGAACAGGTCGAGGAGGCAACGAGTCTCCGCCGTGCGCTCGCCCAGCGCCTGCTCGGTGCAGCTCCGGCGACGACGTTGAGCACGTTGGCCGCGTTCAAGGCGGCGGGCTGGCGGATCGGGCTGGTAAGCAACATCACCGCCGAGACGCAGCTGCAGTGGCCGAGCAGCCCGCTGGCGCCGTACTTCGACGCGACCGCCTTCTCCGCGGAGGTCGGCGCCGCCAAGCCCGAGCCGGCTATCTACCTGACGGCGTGCAATGCGCTCGGCGTGGATCCGACCGAGTGCATCTTCGTTGGCGACGGCAACGACAACGAACTGCCGGCCGCCGCCTCCCTGGGTATGCGCGCGATCCGCACGCTCGAGCATGCCAACTCGGCTCCGCACTGGCCCGGACCCACGATCAAGTCCTTTCCCGAGCTGACCGAAATGGCGGTCCCTCAGTAGCCTCCGGCCTCGATCAGCTGGCTCTCGAACGACGCGACCTGGATCTTGCCCTTGCCCTTCGGCGGGATCAGCAGGACCGCATCGTGGATCGTCGTCGAGGTGAGGCCGCTCTGGTACTTCGCCGTCGCCGGGCTGAACGCGTTCTCGGGCATGCCCGACCACCAGAACTGCCAGTTGACGCCGGGCATCAGCGTGTACTCGTGGGTTAGCGAGACGAAGACCACCGCCGTGCCCGACTTGGTGACGAACGCGGGGGACTGCGGCGGCGCCGTGAAGGTGTCGGTGATGCTCCGGGTGGATCCGCGCTGCTTCGCCTTCTCGGCGCGGTTGCTCATGATGCCGGCGAGCAGACGGGTGATGTCGGCGTTCGGCTGGAACGCGGCCGCGCGCGGGGACTTGGCTCCGCCGGTCAGGTACGTCGCGAGGCTGGTCGCGGCGGCCTGAGGGGCGGCCGCGAGCCGGTTGTCGTCCGCCTTGGTCGCTCGGCGCAGGCCGGTCAGATCGGGGAGCTTGACCGTGGTCTTCACGCCGGCGGCGAAGGTGAGCATCCAGGGACTGCCGGCGGTGGCGCGCTCCCAGACGCCGACGTGGCGGTACTCCTTGTTGTCGGAGATCCCGGAGGTGCTGACGAAGCTGATCGGGTAGCCGCTGATCTGCGGCGCGCCGATGACCGGGTTGGTGTAGGTGAACGCGCCGATCGGCTTCGCCTTGGCGTAGGTGTCGATCGTGTACCCGGCCTGGCTCTCGCGGACGAGGTTGCCGCCTTCAACCGTCGCGATCAGCTTGTCGTCGCGGGTGCTGTTCGCCTTGTTGTTGACGGCGTTGTAGTGCTTGATCACCGCTGCGGCCGCGTCGTCGGTGATCGCCGGCCGGGTCAGCGTCGTGACCGTGTCCTGCTCAGGGATCGCGGAACACCCGCTCAGCAGTCCGAGCGCCAGCCCACCAACCACCAGCCGCCGCCCAGCCGAACGCCGTACCGGCGGCTGCTGCGGTTGCGGGTACTGGGGCTGTGGGTACTGCGGTTGCTGCGGACCCGGCGCGCCGTACTGCGGTGGCAGGTGGACGGCTGGTTCGTACTGCTGCTGCCCGTAGGAGCCGCCCGTGGGCCCGGGCTTGGCGGGTCGGCGGCGGAGCAGGACCAGGAGGATGCCGAGGGCAAGCAGAACGACGCCGGCGATGAAGATGCCCAGCGCGGTGACGAACGCCTTGGGGATCTCGATGCCGAGGTTGACCTGGGCGTCGGGCGCGGTCTTCCCGTCGGCGTTCATGATCACCACGTCGTACGGGCCGTCCTCGATCGGCCAGGCGATGGACTGGGTGCCGGCGCCGTTCGCCTTGGTAACCCACCAGTCGAGCGTGTCGGGCGCCGCCAGCGGTCCCGCCGTACCCTTCTCGTCCTGGGTCGTCAGCGAGATCGGGTACTGGATCTGCACGAGCTTCGTGTGCGCCGTGCCCTTCAGGTAACTGCTGACGTCGAAGTCCCGCGCCACTCCGACGAACACCGGCTGCCCCTTCGCCGACCGTACGTCGACGTGCAGCACCGGCCCGTGCCGATCCAGCAGATCCGGCGTACTCGCGATCGCCAGCCCCTTGCTCGCCAGATGCTGATCCCCGGAATGGACCGTGTCATCCGGCCCGACCAACCAGAACGCCGCCACCCCGCCGACCACCGCGACGATCAACCCGACCAAAGCCAGCAGCACGCCGACAATCCTGCGGATCACCCGCACAAGAACTCCCGAGATCGCGGCCTGCCCCAGACAGACCGCCCGACAAACGACCCGTGATGCTAGCGCTCGAGCGGCGCACCGCGGGTCCCCGGGCCGGACAACGGGGTGACGCCTCCGGTGCCACCCCCTGCATTGGTGGCACCGAAGACGGGATTAGGAGAGGTCCAGGGACTTCTGGGCCTCGGCGGCGGCGCGGGACGCGGCCGCTCGTTGTTCGGCTTCGGCGAGGGTGGTGCCGGCGTGCTGGGTCCACCAGGCCTGGCCCTCGGCGGGGAGCGTGTCGATCGGGTCGTAGTACTCGTAGGTGCGGTTCAGCGCCTCGGGGTCCTGCTGCTCGATGCCGGTGCGGTAGTTCTTCTTCCAGTACGAGATGCCGCGGACCTCGTCGTACTCCGAGAGCTGGTGCACCCACCGCTTGCCGACGTACGGGACGTCGCAGACGATGCGCGGAGTCGCGAAGCCGGGCAGGTACCCGAGGATGCCGTGCTGCAGGTGCTGCGCGTCGCGGACCGACACCCGCCAGTGCTCGGAGAACGGGATCATGTCGCACATGTAGAAGTAGTACGGCGTGATGTTCGCGCCGTCGAGCAGGGCGAAGCACAGGTCGAGCAGCTGGTGCACCGAGTCGTTGACGCCGCGCATCAGCACGCCCTGGTTGCGGACGTCGCGCAAACCGGCCTCTAGCATCGCCTTCGAGGCCTCGGCGACCAGCGGCGTCACGGACTGAGCCGCGTTCACATGCGTGTGCATCGCGATCATCACGCCGCGGTTGCGCGCCACCGACGCGACGCGTTCGACGCCGGCCAGGACGTCGGACGAGAGCCAGTGCTGCGGCATCCCCATCAGCGCCTTGGTCGCGAGCCGGATGTCGCGGATGTTCTCGATCTCCAGAAGGCTCATCAAGAACGACTCGAGCCGCGGCCATGGCATGTTCGCCACATCGCCGCCGGAGACGACGACGTCGCGGACACCCGGCGTACGGCGCAGGTAGTCGAGCATGTCGTCGAGCCGGGTCTGCGGCTTGGCGACGAACTTGAGCTTGTCGATGACCGGCGTCGAGTTCCCGACCAGGTCCATGCGGGTGCAGTGCCCGCAGTACTGCGGGCACGTCGGCAGGATCTCCGCAAGGACCTTGGTCGGGTACCTGTGGGTCAACCCCTCCGTGGCCCACATCTCGTGCTCGTGCAACGAGTCCCGGGTTGCGTGCGGGTGCGACGGCCAGTCGGAACGACGGTCACTGAACACCGGCAGCATGTAGCGGCGGACCGGGTCCGCGTAGAAGGCCTCGGTGTAGTCGCCTGAATTGTTGACAGCACCGGACGGCACAATCGTGTTGAGCATCTGCGGCGGCAGCAGCATCGACATCGTCGCGCGCTCGGCCTGGTCCCGGGTGAGGTCGTCGTAGAACCGGTCCTCGAGCAGGTCGCCCATCACGTCGCGCAGCTGCTTCACGTTCTTCACGCAGTGCGACCGCTGCCACTGCACCGAGCGCCATTCCTCGGCCGTGACGTCCTTCCAGCCGGGCAGCCGGGTCCAGTCCGGCTCCACCAGCTCGGCCCGCCGGTACGCGTACGGCTGGCCGTCACCGGGCTCCGAACGAGCCAGCTCCGGGGTGATCAGGTCGGTCACGGGTCCCTCCGCAGGACTTCGGTGGTGTTGCGGTCTCATGTGAGGATAGCGATAGAACTTCCCTCAGATCCAACAGTACGCCGCAAGAATTCTCGTCAAGGCGTGATCTGAGTAGTATTTTGCCTGACCGCTACGAGGAGGACCTGTGTCGTCGAGCCCGGTAGGACTGCATCGTGTACTCGCGCCGTCGGGCGTGTTGCCGCAGGCGGCGGAGAAACTCGACGCACGTCCCGGGATCTGGCCCGACGAGGTCCGCATCGCGGTCGAGCGGCTCAACCTCGACGCCGCGTCGTACCGCCAGCTGGCCGAGGCCCACGGCGGCGACGGTACGGCGATCCGCCGGGCAGTCCTGGACATCGTGAAGACCCGCGGCAAGATGCAGAACCCGGTCACCGGCTCCGGCGGCATGCTCGTCGGCGTGGTCGACGAGGCCGGGCCGGATTCGCCGCTGGGCGTCAAACCCGGCGACCGCGTCGCGACACTAGTTTCACTGACACTAACTCCGCTGCAGATCACCGACGAGCTGAAGGACTGGGACGGCAACAGCGAGCAGGTCCCGGCCCAGGGGCACGCGATCCTGTTCGCGCGGTCGATCGTCGCGAAGCTGCCCGACGACCTGAAGCCCGAGCTCTCGCTGGCCGTGATGGACGTCTGCGGCGCACCCGCGCTGACCGCTCGCGTGGCCCGTTCGTATGTCGACAAAGGCATAAAGCCTGTCGTGTCAGTAATTGGCGGCGCCGGTAAGTCCGGGTCGCTGTCGCTGGCCGCGGCGCGCTCGGCCGGCGCCGCGCGGACGATCGGGATCGTGCCGTTCCAGGCCGAGCAGGACAAGCTGACCGAGGCCGGGATCGCCGATGTCGTCGCGCTGGCCGACGCCCGCGACCCGGTCGCGCTCGCGAACGCCGTCGCCGAGGCCGGGGGACCCGCGGACATCACCGTCGTCTGCGTCGACGTACCCGGCTGTGAGCACGGCGCCGTACTGTCGACCGCCGCCGGGGGCACGGTGATCTTCTTCTCGATGGCGACGTCGTTCTCGGCCGCGGCGCTCGGCGCGGAAGGGCTGGCGGCGGACGTGACGATGCTGGTCGGCAACGGGTACGTGCCCGGGCATGCGGACTTCGCGTTGGAGCTGTTGCGGTCCGAGCCGGGTGTCCGTGGCCTGTTCGAGAGCAGGCTGGCGGAGGATTAGTTCGTGCGCACACTTCTGACGAACGGCTCCGTCTATTCGCCCGCCGACCCCCACGCCACCGCGATCGCCTTCGACGACGGAGTTGTGACGTGGCTGGGCGACGACACCGGCGCGAGTTCGTACGCCGATGGTGCCGACGAGGTGATCGACCTCGATGGCAAGCTGGTCACGCCGGCGTTCGTCGACGCCCACGTCCACACGGCAGGCACCGGAGCCGTGCTGACCGGTCTCGATCTGGCCGGTACGACGTCGTTGACCGAGGCGCTGGACCGCCTGGCGGCGTTCGCAGGCGAGCTCCCCGAGGACGCTGTGATCGACGGCGCAGGTTGGGACGAGACCAAGTGGCCGGAGGGCCGTCCGCCGACCGCTGAGGAGCTCGATCGCGCCGCCGGCGGCCGGCGGGTCTACCTGTCTCGCGTCGACGGCCATTCCGGAGTGATCTCGTCGGCCCTGCTCTCGTCGGCGCGCGGCGCCGACATCGAAGGGACCGGCGGCCTCGACGGCTACGACGCGAGCGGTCGCGTCGAGCGCGACGCGCACCACGCCGTGCGGGACGCGTTGAGCGAGCTGGTCGGGCCGGAGCAGCGCCGGCAGGAGATCCGTGCTGCGTTGCAGCACATGGCGAGCAAGGGGATCGGCGCCTTCCACGAGATGGCCGCGCCGCATATCGGCCCCTTGTGGGAGCTGCCGATCGTCCGCGAAGTGGCCGAGGAGCTTGGCCTGTCCGCAACGCTCTACTGGGGCGAGCCCGGCGTCTTCGAGCACATCGGCACCTACGGACTGGCCGGTCTCGCAGGCGACCTGAACGCGGATGGCGCGCTCGGCTCGCGGACAGCGGCGCTGCGGACGCCGTACGCCGATCGCGCGGATCACCGCGGTCACGCCTACCTGACCGCGGAGCAGATCGCCGAGCACGTGATCGCGTGCACCGAGCGGAACGTCCAGGCCGGCTTCCACTGCATCGGCGACCAGGCGCTCGACAACATCGCCCGCGGCTTCGAACTCGCCGCCGAGAAGGTCGGCATCCAGGCCCTCGTCGCAGCCCGGCACCGGCTCGAGCACGTCGAAATGGTGGACGAGGCAACGATCGCCGTCCTGGCCCGCTGCGGCGTCGTGGCCAGCGTGCAGCCGATGTTCGACGGCCTGTGGGGCGGCCCGGACGGCATGTACGCCGAGCGCGTCGGTGACCGCTGGCAGGGCATGAACCCGTTCGGCTCGCTGGCCCGCGCAGGCGTCGTACTCGCGTTCGGATCGGACGCGCCGGTGACCGAGCTCGGGGGCTGGGAGGCCGTTCGCGCGGCCGCGTTCCACCACGAGAAGCCGGAGCGGATCACGGTCCGGGCGGCGTTCCAGGCGCACACCCGTGGCGGCTGGCGGGCGGCGGGGATCGACGACGCCGGTGTGCTCGCGCCGGGCTCGGCGGCGACGTACGCGATCTGGCAGACCGACGCCGCCCTGGTCGTACAGACGCCGGACGAGCGGGTCGCTGCTTGGTCCACGGACCCGCGGGCCGGCGTACCGGTGCTGCCTGATCTGAGTGAAGCGACGCCGGCCTGCGTACGGACGGTCGTCGGTGGTCGTGTCATCTATGAAGCCGAGGGATTGTGATGCCGAAGAAGCTCGACCTGGATCCGGTCACCGTCCGGAAGGCGCGCAGTCTGGCCCGCAAGGCCGGGAAGCCGATCGTCAACCTGGCCCGGCAGCACACCACGGTGTCGGTCGAGCGAGCGGTACTGCGGCTTGCCGGGCTGACCGGTGCGGACACCGAGGGCATCCCGTGGGTGAACCGGCTAGCCGACACGGTCCGCGCCGACGTCGGGCTCGAGCACGGGCTCGCGCTGCCGGTCTGGGACGCGCTGATTCGCGGTGAGGCCGAGGACCTGGCCGTGCTCGCGCAGAAGGCGGCGTCGGGTTCGGTGACGTTCCGGATGCCTGAGGGACGCGACCTGGCGAGAGCGCGATCGGCTGCCCGCAAGGCGGCGGCTGCCGGGATGAAGCGGATCGACGGCCGGCGGCGGGAGCGGGACCGGCTGGTCAAGCGGCACGGTGACCCGAAGCAGCGGCCGTGGATCTACCTGATCGTCGCCACCGGCGACATCTACGAGGACATCCCGCAGGCGCAGGCGGCCGCGCGGGAGGGTGCCGACATCATCGCGGTGATCCGGTCGACCGGGCAGTCGCTGCTCGACTACGTCCCGGAGGGCGCGACCCGCGAAGGCTTCGCCGGCACGTACGCGACGCAGGAGAACTTCCGCCTGATGCGTGCGGCGCTGGACGAGTCCTCTCGCGAGTTGGGGCGGTACGTGCGGCTGACGAACTATGCGTCGGGCCTGTGCATGCCGGAGATCGCGACGCTGGCCGGGCTCGAGCGGCTCGACATGATGCTGAACGACTCGATGTACGGGATCCTCTTCCGCGACATCAACCCGATCCGGACCTTCGTCGACCAGCGCTTCAGCCGGCAGATCCACGCCCGGGCCGGGATCATCATCAACACCGGCGAGGACAACTACCTGACCACGGCCGACGCCGTCGAGGCCGCGCACACGGTGACGGTCTCGCAGCTCCTGAACGAGTATTTCGCCAAGGAGGCCGGTCTCGAGGACTGGCAGCTCGGGCTCGGGCACGCGTTCGAGATCAACCCGGACCTGCCGGACTCGTTCCGGATGGAGCTGGCGCACGCGATGCTGGCCCGGCAGCTGTTCCCGAACGCGCCGCTGAAGTGGATGCCGCCGACCCGGCACATGACCGGCGACGTGTTCCGCGGGTACCTGCTGGACGGGTTCTTCAACCTGGTCGGCGCGATGACCGGCCAGGGCATCCTGCTGGTCGGGATGATGACCGAGGCGGTCGTGACGCCGTGGATCTCCGACCGCGACCTGGCGCTGCAGAACGTCCGCTACGTGTTGGGTGCCGCAGGCAACCTTCACGAGGACTTCCGGCCGGAGCCGAACGGGTTCATCGCCCAGCGCGCGCGGCAGGTGCTGGGGGAGTCGGTGGAGCTGCTGGAGGAGATCGTCGACGACGGTCTGCTGAACGCGATCGGCGACGGCACCTTCGGGTTGATGAAGCGTCCCCAGGACGCCGGTCGCGGGCTGGACGGTGTCGCCCGGAAGTCGCCGGAGTACTACAACCCGGCCATCGAGCTGCTCGAGGAGGGCGTCCAGTGAGCATCATCCGGCCTTACGGCGACACGACCGGTGACGGCATGGTGCAGCTGTCGTTCACGCTGCCGGTCCCGCACGACAAGCGGGCCGAGGGCGCCGCGGTCCAGCTCGCGAACAAGATGGGCATGGATCCGGCGCTGGTCGTGCACTCCAAGCCGATCGGCGACGACTTCACGTTCTTCGTCGTCTACGGGCCGGTGAACCACCTGGTCGACACCTCCAAGGTCGAGGTGATCGAGCGCGACTACCCGCTGCTGTCGCCGAAGGAGGTCAACCTCGCGATCCGCAAGGGCCTGCGCCGCCGGCTGACCGTGGTCGGCGCCTGCATCGGCACCGACGCGCACACGGTCGGTATCGACGCGATCCTCAACATCAAGGGGTTCGCCGGCGAGAAGGGCCTGGAGTACTACCGCGAGCTGAAGGTCGTGAACCTCGGCGCCCAGGTCGCCGTACCCGAGCTGGTCCGCCGGGCGAAGGCCGACAAGGCCGACGCGATCCTCGTCTCCCAGGTGGTGACCCAGCGCGAGGCGCACGTGCTCAACACCAAGGAGATGTCGGCCGCCTTCCGGGAGGCGTACGCCGAGGACGCCCGGCCCGTATTGGTTGCCGGAGGCCCCCGTTTCACCGAGCAGATGGCGGGTGAGCTCGGCGTCGACCGGGTGTTCGGCCGCGGTACGACGCCGGGCGAGGTGGCCAGCTACCTGGTCGATGCCCTGGTGACGAAGAAGGTCCCGGCGAAGGTTCCGGCGAAGAGGAGCGCTTAGGTGTCCAAGGCAACCATCGGGCTGACCGCCACGCATCGGCGGTACGTCCCCTACAGCCACGCCCACTACGCCGGGAACCTGGTCGACGGCGCGTACGTGCTGGCGCTGTTCGGCGACGTCGCGACCGAGGTCTGCATCCAGGCCGACGGCGACGAGGGGCTGTTCGCGTCGTACTCCGACGTGCAGTTCCTGCAGCCGCTGCGGGCCGGTGACGTTGTGGAGGTGAAGGCAACGATCACCCGGGTCGGGAACCGCAGCCGCGACCTCGAGTTCAGCGCGTACGTCGTCTGCCGCGGCCGCCCCGACAAGTCGGAGTCGGCGGCCGAGGTGCTGGCCGAGCCGCTTGTGATCACGCGCGCAAAGGGAACGGTCGTCGTACCGGTTGGGTGACGATTGGTTGCCCTGGGTAACGATCACGTGGAGTGCTGATACCGCTCTGTAACGTGACCCAGATGAGGGATCCTCGTTTTCCCTTGTGGGGCAGGCGATAGTGTTACAACGGGCTCAAGGAGCCGGGGGAGAGGTTGACACCGTCGCCGCCAGCGAGCATCGTTTTGGGAGTCGTCATATCCCGTTTGTTCAACGGTCACAAGAAGTTCGGCCACCGATGATCCCGCGACGCTGACCAGGTCAGAGCCAGGCTTGAGTCGACGGGGGCTGAGATTGCCGGTGGTTAGCCCCCCGCGGGGCAGAGGTGGAAGAGGCTCGGCGGCCAGTAGACAACAGCCGGACGGTTCGCAGCCAGCGCATCGACGGTTGGTCCGAAGGCACGCTGGGCCTCTTTCCTCTATTCACCTCCCGGAACGTGACGACCCCTTCACTTTCCGCTATGGCCGCCGGATGGCTACTGACCGGATACATTTGCGTGTCCGGGACGTTGTACCGTCGTGCGACCGGCGCCCGCCGGTGAGTGAGGACAAGGGGTTACCGCGTGGACCGGTTGAAGGCTCTGGGGAGGCTCCTGCCCCGGGTGGTGCTGGCCGTCGCCGCCGGCGCGCTGCTCGGGTTCGCGTTCGAACCGCATGACCACCCCTGGCTGACGATCGTCGCCGTACCGCTGCTGCTCGCCGCCCTCGACGGGATATCGATGAAGGCCGGCTTCCTCGTCGGCGCCGGTTTCGGCATCACCTACTACGCGGTCCTGGTCCCGTGGCTGAGTGTGATCGGCGGCGACGCCGCGATCGCCCTCGCCGTGCTCGAGGGGCTGTTCTATGCCGTCTTCGGGTTGTTCGCGACCCAGGTGCTCAAGCTGAAGCTGTGGATGCTGTGGATCCCGGCGCTGTGGGTCGCGACCGAGTTCGCGACCGCGTCGGTGCCGTTCGGCGGGTTCCCCTGGGGACGGCTCGCGTGGGCCTTCTCGGACGCGTCGCTGGGCAAGCTGGCGGCGTACGTCGGCATCCCGGGGCTGAGCTTCGTCGTCGCGTTCGTCGGCGTCCTCGTGTACGCCGTACTCCGCCGGGCGAGCGGGTTGCGCCTGCGGGCCGTGGCGCTCGTCGCCGGTCTGGCGATCGTGTTCGGCAGCTCGCTGATCCACCTGTCGATCGCGGGTGACGGGAAGACTGTGAAGGCCGCGATGGTGCAGGGCAACGTCCCCGGCAAGGGGCTGGAGTTCCTCGGCCGCGCTCGTACCGTCACCAAGAACCACATGAACGCGACGCTCGACCTGGAGAAGCGGGTCCAGGCCGGCACCGAGATGAAGCCGGACCTCGTGATCTGGCCGGAGAACTCGACCGACATCGACCCGTACAAGGACGACGAGACCCGGGCCGACATCGAAGAGGCGGTGCACGCGGTCGGCGTACCGATCCTCGTCGGTGCCGTCACCGAGGGACCTGGGCCGAACGAGCGGCAGACCACCGGCATCGTGTGGGATCCGGTCACCGGGCCGGGGCAGCGGTATGCGAAGCGGCACCCGGTGCCGTTCGGTGAGTACATCCCGTTCCGCAACCAGCTGCTGCCGTACATCAAGCGGCTGGAGATGATCGGCGCGCAGACCGTGCCCGGCGTCGGTCCCGGGGTGATGCCGATCAACGGGGTCACGTACGGCGATGTCATCTGCTTCGAGCTCGCGTACGACAACGTGATCCAGGACGTGGTGAAGGGCGGAGCGCAGGTCCTGATCGTGCAGACCAACAACGCGACGTACGGCGGGACCGGTCAGCCCGAGCAGCAGTTCGCGATCACCCGGATGCGCGCGATCGAGACCGGCCGGACCGTACTGATCGCGTCCACCAGCGGCATCTCCGGCGTGATCCGCCCGGACGGGACGGTCGAGCACAAGTCCGGGCAGTTCGTCTCCGACGTGTACGTTGCTACCGTGCCGGTGCGCGACGGGCACACCCTCGCGACGACGCTGGGCAGCTGGCCCGAGTGGATCCTCACCGGGCTCGGGCTGGTCGGCCTGGTGCTGGCGCTGATCGCCCGGCGCCGGCGCGGCGACGACCCGGAACCCCCACCCGCCCCTGATTCCACCCGGACTCGCGAGAAGGTCCCGGCCTGACCTGTAACACTGGGGTGAATCGCTCGGAGGGTTGAGACATGCCTTGGTTCATCGCGCTCGCGCTGCTGGTCGTGCCGATCCTGGAGATCTACGTGATCATCCAGATCGGCCAGGTGATCGGCGGCTGGCCGACCGTCGCCCTGCTGCTGGTCGAGAGCGCCCTCGGGGCCTGGATCATCAAACGCGAGGGCCGCCGCGCCTGGAACGCACTCCAGTCCGCTTTCCAGACCGGCAAGATGCCCGGCCGCGAACTCTCCGACGCCGCCCTGGTCCTGGTCGGCGGCACCCTGCTGCTGACCCCCGGCTTCGTCACCGACATCTTCGGCTTCTTCTTCGTCCTCCCGTTCACCCGCCCCCTGGCCCGCCGAGCCATGACATCGTTCTTCACCCGCCGCCTCACCACCCAACTAGGCCCCACCGGCCTAACCGGCTTCATCCCCGGCCAAGGCTCAGCCCCACCGCGCCCGTCGTCGTCCGACGACGTGATCCAGGGCGAAGTAATAGACCCGGAAAAGCAGTAGCCCCCGCCCGCGCTGTTTGCGGGCTGCCGCCCGCGGGTCGAGTGCCCTGGGCCGCCGCGGCACGCAGTTGGGATCCAGCGTGGCCGGTGATCGTGGTCAACGCGTTCCGCTACGTGCAGGGTGGTGAGCAGCCGGCGCGACACCGGCGACGCTTCCACGACCGGTCGACGGGTTGCACGCCCCGCGCCGCGGGTGTGCAGCCTGATTGCGTCAGACCACTCGGTCAGAGCGTGCTGAGATCCACCGTGACCGGGAAGGGTGCGGTGGCCTTCACGTTTCCGGTGAAGACCTCCGCGTCCCGGTAGGCCTGGGTGGCCGGGTCCAGCACGTAGGTGTAGACGAGAGGGACCCCGGTGGCCGCTTGCTCGACTCGCCAGTAGAACGCGATCCCGGCCTTCGCGTACTGGTCTACCTTCACGACCCTGTCGGTCGTCTCCGAGCCTGGCGAGACGACCTCGACGATGAGGAGCACATGCTCGGGCCGGGTGGGGGAGACGTCGATCGTGTCTGCCCGGTAGACCACCACGTCCGGCCGGCGATTCGTCAGCGGCACGTTCTGCAATCGGACGTCGAAATCCGTGTCGGCATTCCAGTCCGGACCCGCGGCAAGGTCCAGCGCGTTCGCGAGGATGCGCGCGAGTCGATTGTGACGCTTGGAGGCGCTCGGGGTCACAAGGACCATCCCGTCCACGATCTCGATACCAGCACACTGCTCGGGGGACCACGTGTCGTACTGCTCGGCAGTGATCTGTGCGTGCATCCACGCCGGAGCAACCATGTCAGCGCTCACGGCATGCCTCCTTCGAATCCGCGACGGCACAGTGCTACGCATGTGAGCATACCGGGGACCGTCATCGCGCGGATGTGGGTCGTGGCGTGACCCTGGCGGTCCCTTGGCGCACACTGGCGGGGTGACTTGGACCGGGCGGCTGGTGGGGTGGTTGCGGGGGCGGGACTCCGGGTTGGCTGCTACTCGGCGGGCGGGGCGGACGGCGTTGGTTATGCCTGCGTTGTTTGCGGTTTGCGCGGAGGTTTTGCGGGCGCCTGTTGTTGCGACGTTTGCGGCGTTCGGGGCGTTTGCGATGTTGTTGCTGGTCGACTTCACAGGAAGCACGATTCAGCGGTTGCGGGCCCAGGTTCAGCTGGCGATTGCGTGGCTTGTGCTCGTGTCGCTCGGTACGTTGGCCGGCCAGTCCGTCTGGTCCGCGATCGTCGGCACGGTCGTCGTCGCCTTCGCCGTACTGTTCGCCGGTGTGGTCAGCTCCGTGCTGGCCGGCGCGAGTACTTCGATGCTCCTGGCGTTCATCCTGTCGGTGGCGACACCGACGCCGGTCTCGATGCTGCCGGACCGCCTAGCCGGGGTCGCGATCGCAGGGTTGGCCAGTGTCCTCGCCGTACTGCTTCTGTGGCCGCGCCCCGCTGCCGACCCGCTCGGTCTGCCGGCGGCGCGCGTATGTCGGGCAGTCGCTATGCAATTGCGTGCGGAGGCCAGCGACACCGTCGAGGTCTGCACGATGCGGACCGAACAGACGACCGCCCTCATCCACGAGCTCCGCCGTACGTTCACCGCGACGCCCTACCGACCAACCGGCCTCTCCACCGGCTCCAGAGCGCTCGTCCGCCTCGTCGACGAGCTCACCTGGCTGACCACGATCCTGAACGAGTCCGGCCCGGTCGCGGCCCGCGGAGCCGCCGACGACCCGGACTCGTCAGCGGTCCACTTCGCCGCGGCGACCGTGCTCGACCTCAGCGCCGAGCTACTGGAAAACCCGTCCCTCGCACCCGACAAACTGACCGCGGCGATAGCTGAGCTCCGCGACGCCGTCACCGCCCTCGAGAAGGGCGCGGTCACTCGCCTCCCGGCCGCACAGAACGAGGGCATGGCCAGCTTCTTCGGCGCCCTCAACGTCTCATTCCGAGCCCAGGAGATCGCGTTCGGCGTCCTGCTGGTCGGGCAGAATGTCGAGACCGCTCGCGTCGCGGACCAGCGCGGCTGGACCGACCGGCTGCTCGGCCGCGAGCCGAAGTCGCTGACCGCGCCGTTCGCCAGCGCCGCCGAACGCGCCGCCGCGCACCTCGAACCGCACTCGGTCTGGCTGCACAACAGCATCCGCGGCGCCGTCGGCCTCGCGATCGCGGTCGGCGTCGCCAACTTCACCGGCGTCGCGCACGGCTTCTGGGTCATCCTCGGAGCACTGTCCGTCCTCCGCTCGAACGCGCTCAACACCGGCCAGAACGCCTACCGCGCGATCGGCGGCACAGTCGTCGGGTCCGTCCTCGGTGCAGGCCTCCTGGCCCTGATCGGCGAGAACCGGATCGCGTTGTGGATCCTGCTGCCGCTCGCGGTCCTGTTCGCCGGCATCGTCCCGGCCGCGGTCTCGTTCGCGGCGGGGCAGGCAGCCTTCACCGTGACGCTGGTGATCCTGTTCAACATCGCCGCCCCTGAGGGCTGGTCGCTGATCCTGTTCCGCATCGAGGACATCGCACTCGGCTGCGCCGTCAGCGTCCTCGTCGGACTCTTGTTCTGGCCTCGAGGAGCCTCCGCGGCCGTCGGCAAAGCCCTGTCGGAGGCGTACGTCGACAGTGTGAACTACCTCGTCGGCGCCGTCAGCTATGCCGTCTCCTGCTGCGTACCGGGATCCCGCCCCACCACCCCACAAGACAGCCGCCGAGCCGCCGCAGCGGCCCGTCGACTCGACGACGCCTTCCGCACGTACCTCGCCGAACGCGGCCCGAAGCCGATCCCGCTCAGCGAGATGACAGCACTCGTCACCGGAGTCGTCGCGGTGCGCCTGGCCGCGGACGCCGTACTGGAGTTGTGGGAGCGGAGCGCCGACGGCCAGCCGCCCTCTGACGACCGCGCTGCCGCTCAATCGGCCCTGCTCGCGTTGGCGGACCGCCTGCTCGACTGGTACACGACGCTCGCCGCGGCCATCGACGTAGAAGGCCGGCTCCCCGAGCCGCTGGCGTACGACCACGAGACGAAGCACCGCCTGCTGGAGGCGGTTCAGCGCGACCTGTACGACGCAGACGGGCGTGCAACGCCGACCGCGATCCGCATGCTCTGGACCGCCGACCACCTGGAAGTCGTACGACGCCTGCAGCCGGGCCTCACGACCGCGGCCGACCAAACAGCGGCCAACCAGCCGGCTACTGCGTGAGGCTGTTGCCGATGAACGCCAGGGTCAGCGCCTCGACCTGACGAAGCTGCGACTCGCTGAGGTCGCGCAGCGGCCCGTGGGTCGTGAGGGTCGCTGTCCCGTGGACCGTGGCCCAGATCGGGTACTCGATGCCCTCGCGGCGCTCTGGCGTCAGGACGCCGGCTTCGACCAGCTCGTCCAGGGCGGCGCGCAACAGGCTCAGCGGCGTACGGTCAGCCTCTCCCGCGACTCCGTACGCGTGCTGCTGCGGGAGCGCGTACGCCGCCGCGAACAGGCCCGGCTCGTCGTGCGCAAAGCGCATGTAGGCGGTGCCGATCGCGCCGAGGCGTCGCTGGGCGGCCGCGGGGTTGCCGCGTTTGCCGCGAACGCGGGCGATCTCGGCCGTCATCCGGTCGGCCAGCTCGAGCATGGCGGCGGCGCAGACCTCGGCCAGCAGCTCGTCGCGGTCCGCGAAATGCCGGTAGGCAGCGTTCGGTACGACGCCGACCGCGCGGGTCGCCTCCCGCAGTACGACGGCGTCGGGCCCGCCGGCGCGAGCCAGCTCGACCCCGGCCGCGACCAGACCGGCGCGCACGTCGCCGCGGGGGCGCCGTCGCCGGGGCGGGGCGGCTGCTGCTGGGTCGGCCGGGTTCACCCGATCAGAGTACCAATGTGGACACTGTCCACAAAACATGTAATGTGGACAGTGTCCACAAAACCTGGGAGGCATCCGATGGATGGGAAGACAGCGACGGAAGTGGGGCGGAAGAAGCAGGCATTGCTGACGGCGGACGAGTGGTTCGGCGGAGGTGAGCGTCGCTGGTACGACGCGGCGTCCGCTCGCCTGCTGACCGATGCGGAGGGGGAGCGGGGGAGCGGCCTGGTGAAGGTCTTCGGCCGGACGACCGGGGCGGTGAGTCCGGACGCGGTGTGGCTGACGATGCTGCCCGGATTCCCCGAAGGCTCGTACGGCTGGGCGCAGGTCGATCGGCTCCTGCCGGCCGGTCTCGGTCCGCGCTTGTACGTCGAACCGGTGGGGCAAGGCGACTCCGACAAGCCGAAGGGCTATCCGTACTCGACCGTCGAGCGCGCCGATCTGATCGGGGCCTGGTGGCGGCACCACGACGTGCGACGTACCGTCGTGGTCACGTTCGACTACACCTCGCTGGCGTTGCTCGAGTTGTTGCGCCGGCAACTGGAACGGCCGGGCGGGCCTGTGATTACTGCGGTGTTCATGATCAACGGCGGCCTGTACGCCGACGCTCACTCGCACCCGTTGCGGGGTACGCCGTTGCTGCGGTCGCCGCTCGGGGCGTTCATCGCCAAGGGCTCGCAGAAGTCGCCGGTCGTGCTCGCGCAGGGCTTCAAGCAGGCGCGTCTGTACTCCGCCGGCAACGAGCCGAGCGAGGCTGAGATGGCCGAGGTGTGGTCGGCGCTGGTACGGCGTGATGGCGCGAGGTTCCTGCACGAGGGCGCGGGCTTCGTGAAGGAGCATCGCCGCAACTCCGGCCGCTGGGACCTCGCCGCGATCGCCCGCGAGCTGAAAGGCTCGGTGCCCATCGCCATCGGCGGAAGCGTCGAAGACCCGTACGAACACCGCCAGGTCGACGCGACCCGCGAACGCGTCCCCGAAGCCGAGATCATCACCTTCCCCGGCGGCCACCTCACCACCAGCGAACGGCCGGCCCTCCTCGCCGAGGCAATCACCCGCTTCGCCGCCCGGCACGGCGTCGAGGAAGCGCCCTGACATGCGAACCACGATCAAGATCGTTGTCAACGGCATCGGGATCTACCTCGCGTCACTGGCCGCACGACCGGTCCTCGAGTTCCAGGGCTCGGGCCTGCAACTGCTCTTGACAGTGGTGCTCGTCGGACTGGTCTTCGGCCTGTTCAACACCTATGCGGTGGCGAGCGGCCTCAAATGGCCGCTTGCCCTCGCACTCGTCTTCGCCGGCAACGTTCTGCTGCTCCGGCTGGTTGCCGAAGGCACCGAGCACCTGGCGTCGCGGCTGTACTTCGAAAACTTCTGGCCGGTGCTGGCCGGTGGGGTGATCGCGACAACCGTCGCGTTCGTCCTGCGGGCTCTGTTGCCGCAGCGATCACTCAGGGAGGCAATGGTATGAACGACTCAACTGTTCCGGCGCAATATGTGACCGGCAAGGTACGCGACGGGATCGAGCAGGCTCTTGTTGCTGCTGGCAAGGACTTGGACGGGCTGAAGCCGGCGGACCTGGCGCTGGTGGAGGACTACCACACCGGTGGCCGGCTTGCGACGGTGCAGCTCGTGGATCTGCTCGAGTTGACCGCGGAGAGCGAGGTGCTCGACGACGGGTCGGGGATCGGCGGTACGGCGCGGTACCTCGCCGACCGCTTCGGGTGCGCGGTGACCGCCGTGGACCTGTCCGACGAGTACTGCGAGACCGCGGACTGGCTCAACCGGCTCGTTGGCCTCGACGACAAGATCGTCGTACGGCAGGGAGATGTGACCTCGCTGCCGCTGGACGATGCGTCCGTCGACGTCGTGTTCAGCCAGCACGTGCAGATGAACGTGGCACGCAAGGACCGGCTCTACCAAGAGGCCGGACGGGTACTGCGGGACGGCGGCCGGCTCGCGCTCTGGGACATCATGGCCGGGGACGGCGGCGAGCTCGACTACCCGCTGCCGTGGGCGGACAGCCCGGAGCACAGCTTCCTCGTCCCGCCGAGCGTCGTACGGAACGAGATCGAGGCAGCAGGCTTCACCGTCACCCACTGGGCGGATCTCACCGACCAGGTCGGCGCGATGATGCGGATGATCCAGTCTCAACCACCGAGCCCGCTCGGCCTGCACGCCTTCGTCCCGACCTTCCGCGAGCGGGTGAAGCATCTGACCGAGGCCCTGATCGACGGCCGAGTCCGTGCCGTGCAGGCGATCGCCACGGTCAGCCCCTGAACACGTCGCTGAACATGTCCTTGAACACGTGCTCGGTGAACCGCGCGGCCATCGACTCGTGGGTCTCGGCGCCCGGGTGGAGGTCGTCGGCCAACGGGTGCGCGGCGTTGTCGGCCTCGCCGTACAGCGTCCGCCCGTCGAGGTAGTGAAGGTTGGGGTCGGAGGCGGCGCGCTGGGCGACGATGCGGGCGAGCTCGGCGCGGATGACCGACAGCGTCAGCTTGCCGGCCGGGATCTCCTTGGGGTTGCCGGTGGCAACGAAGCGCAGTTCACCGGTGGCGAGCGCCGACAGGTCCCAACCGGTGGGGCCGGGCGTGTCCTCGTGGATCGGGCAGAGGATGGGGGAGACGACCAGGAGCGGCGTGTCGGGGTGCCCGTCGCGGATGGTGTCGAGGAAGCCGTGGACGGCCGGTGTGAACGACCGGAGCCGGAGGCCGTCGGTGTTCACGATGTTGATGCCGAGCTTGACGCTGATCAGGTCGGCGGGCGTGTCGCGGATCGTCCGGGCGATGAACGGCTGCAGGAACGCGCTGCCGCCGAAGCCCAGGTTGACCAGCTCCACCCCGGCCTGGGCCGCGGCGAGGGCCGGCCAGGTGCCGGTCGGGTGGGTCGCGTTCGAGCCGTGGCTGATCGAGCTGCCGTGGTGCAGCCAGACGCGACCCGCGGCCGGGACCGGCTCGACCGGGGCATCGGTGCGCAGGGCAACGAGTTCGGTGGTCTCGTCGTGCGGCAGCCAGATCTCGACGGTCTTCGCCGCGGCCGGCAGACCGCTGACAGTCAGCGTCTGCGGCTGGCCCGGACGGGTCTCGGCGGTGCCGGTCGTCAGGTCGATCGTGATCACGTCACCGCCGGCGGCCGTGAGCTGCGTATGGAGCCGGCCGTCGACGAGTACGTCGTACACGCCGTCGGGCCGCGGGGGAGCGCCGGTGTAGTCGCGCTTGGTCGGCAGTGTGTCGAGCTCGATGACGGTCGCCGACGTACGGAAGACCAGCCGGACGCCGGAGGGCTGGGTCTCGACCATCGACATCTGGGCGTCGTTGTACTGCGTGCGCGCCCAGGCGGGCAACCGGTGGGGCATCAGGCCGCGGCCGGTGGGTTCGAGCTCGTATCCACCGCGGAGCAGGTCCGTGGTGACGGGGGTGGTGATCAAGGTCAGCTCCAGCTGCGAAGGAGGGTGTCCAGTGCGTCGATGATGCGCGGCCAACTGTCGTCGGAGCTTGGCTCGGTAAAGCCGAACGTGCCGGCCGACTCGAGTTGGATGTAGCCGTGGATGGTGCTGCCGAGCAGGCGTACTGCGTCGGTCTGGGCGGGCTCGCCGAGGTCGTATCCGCGAAGGACGGCCCGGGTGAGCTCCGAGTGCCGGCGCCCGCTGTCGACGTGTTCAGGAGTTGGGCTGCCGGGCACGAAGCGGGTCGCGGTGTAGCGGCCCGGGTGCTTGTGGGCGTAGTTGCGGTAGACGTCCGCCAGGGCGGCCAGCGCATCGCGACCGGCCCGGCCCGCCACGGCGGTGGCGGCCTGGTCGGCCAGCTCGGTCAGGGCGACGGTGGCGATGCGCGCTTTGAGGTCGGCGGAGCTCCGGACATGCGAGTACAGACTCGCGACCTGTACGCCGAACTGACGCGCGAGCGCGGACACGGTGACCTGGTCGAAGCCGACCTCGTCGGCCAGCTCGGCGCCCGCGTGAGCCAGCCGCTCGCCGGTCAATCCTGCTCGTGCCATAACTCATTATGGAATTACCTAAAGGCTTTAGGCAAATCGAGGCAGAAAGAAACCCTCACCGCGCCGTTGCGGTGAGGGTTCTCACATGGGGTCAGGCCGTGCGCTTGGTCCGGTGCAGGTGCGCGGGGCCGATCTCGCCCTTGCGGAGCAACTCGACCCGCTCGGCCAGCAGCTCCTCGAGTTCCGAGATGCTCCGGCGCTCGCGCAGCATGTCCCAGTGCGTACGGGCCGGCTTCTCCTGCTTCGGCTCCGGCTTCTCGCCGGTGGACCGGGCAGCCTCGCTGCCGCAGTGGGGGCACTCCCAGACCGCGGGCACCTCGGCGTCGTGCGCCATGGTGACCTCGACCACGTGGCCGCGGGGGCAGTCGTACGTGATCATCTGGCGGGGAGCGAACTCAACACCACGGTCATCCTCGAAGCTGACCCCACCCAGCCCCGAACCACGCAGTACGCGATTAGACATGTCAAACCTCCGAGATCGTCATCCGTGCCAACGGTCGGCCGGCCCGGATCATTCCCATTTTGGCATGTCCGAGCCGTATGTACGCACCTGACGGCCCGTGATTGTGCCGACGTGACGGGCTGTCGCCGGGTGTTCACAGATCACGGTGTGTCGCGAACCGCCCGACGTACGACGCACCAAATCGATATCCGGTTCACAGCCTGTTGCCAGGAATCGAGGATCTCCTCCTCAGCATCTGTCCTTAACGTCTGCATCCATGGTGCTACCCCGCCACAAGATCCGTGGCCTCAGTTTCGTGAACGTGGCGCTGGTCGCCATCGTGCTCGTCATCGCCGTCACCGCCTACTTCCTGTTCTTCAAGAAGGATCCGCCGGCCGCCAGCGCGACCCGGCCGACGGTGGCGGTCCAGCGCGGTGAGGTGACCGCCAGCGTCAGCTCCAGTGGCACCCTGCAGAGCTCCCAGACGGCATCCCCGCAGTTCGAGACCTCCGGCACCGTCACACAGGTCCTGGTGAAGGTCGGTCAGGTCGTGGCCAAAGGCGCCGCGATCGCGAAGATCGACCCGTCGGACGCCAACCGCCAGCTCGTGATCGCCCAGCAGAACCAGATCGCCGCCGAGAACTCGGTCAGCGCGGCCGACGAGACCCTGAGCGACGCGCAGGACGCGCTCGAGGCGGCCGAGGAGGCTTCCGCCTCACCGTCGCCGACGCCGACCGCGACGAACGGTCAACAGCAACAGCAGCAGTCCCAGTCTCAAGCTCAAGGTCAGGGTCAGAGCCCGCAAGTTGCCGTGAGCAACGCCGAGGCGAGCCTGGCCAAGGCCAAGGCGGACAAGGAGCAGGCCGACCAGAACGTCGAGGCCGCCCAGGCCGCGGTCGACGCGACCACGCTGAAGGCGCCGATCGCCGGCACGATCACCGCGATCAACGGCGCGGTCGGCTCGGTCACCGGCGGGTCGAGCTCGGGTTCAGGCAGTGCATCGGGGAGCGGCGGCAGCGGTGGGCAAGGCTCAACCTCAGGTACAGGGTCAAGCTCGACCACGTCGTCGACGTCCGGCACCGGCTTCGTCGACATGGCCGACCTCAAGGCTCTGCAGGTCATCGCCGCGTTCGCCGAGGCGGACGCGATCAAGATCAAGGCCGGCCAGTCCGCGACCGTGACCCTGAACGCCGAGCCCGGTACGACGCTCACCGCGTCGCTGGCATCGGTCTCGCCGACCCCGACCACGACCAACGGCGTCGTCTCGTACTCGGCCACCTTCAGCCTCGCCAAGCTCCCCGCGAACGCCCGGATCGGCCAGACCGCGAACGTCACGGTCCAGACCGCCAAGGCCGCCAACGCCCTCTACGTCCCGAGCACGGCGATCGCGACCAGCGGTACGACGTACACGGTGACGATGGCCGACGGCAGCGGGACGCGGGAGGTCAAGATCGGCGTACGGGGTGACAGCTTCACCCAGATCACGTCCGGGCTGAACGAGGGCGACCAGATCGAGTTGCTGCAGGGCGCCATCGGCAACACCGGCGCCCAGAACGGCCAGGGCCGGCAGGGGCAGGGCGTAGGCACCGGGCAGTTCCCGGCCGGCTTCGGTGGTGGTGGCGGCGGTGCTGGCGGGGCCGGTGGCGGTGGCTTCCGTGGCCGCTGACGCCCTGATCGACATCCGGGACGTCACCAAGACGTACGGCCACGGCGAGACCGCGGTACATGCCCTTCGGGGTGTGTCGCTGCGGGTCGACGCGGGCGAGTACGTCGCGGTGATGGGCTCGTCCGGATCCGGCAAGTCCACGTTGATGAACATCCTCGGCTGCCTCGACGTACCGTCGCGCGGCGAGTACTGGCTGGACGGCAGCAACGTCGCCCGGCTGAGCGAGGACCAGCAGGCGCTCGTCCGCGGCCGCAAGATCGGGTTCATCTTCCAGTCGTTCAACCTGATCCCGCGGACCAGCGCGCTCGCGAACGTCGAACTGCCGCTGACCTACGCCCACCTGCGCAGGGCCGAGCGCCGACGCCGGGCCAACCGCGCGCTGGAGCTTGTGGGTCTCGCGGACCGCACCGGCCACCGGCCGAACCAGCTGTCCGGCGGTCAGCAGCAGCGGGTCGCGATTGCCCGGGCGCTCGCCACCGGCCCGCGGATCCTGCTCGCCGACGAGCCGACCGGAAACCTGGACGCGCACTCGACCGAAGAGGTGCTGGGCATGTTCGACGGCCTGCACGACGACGGCCGGACGATCATCGTGATCACCCACGAGCACGACGTGGCCGCCCGGGCCCGGCGACTGGTGCAGGTCGCCGACGGCCGGATCGTCTCCGACGAGGTGACGCGCTGATGTCACCCCGCGACCTGATGGGCGCCGCGCTCCGCGGCCTCACGGCGAACAAACTCAGATCCCTGCTGACCGTCCTCGGCGTGTCGATCGGGGTCGGCGCGGTCATCGTCCTGGTTGCTGTCGGCAACGGGTCGGGCAAGGCCGTGCAGGCCCGGCTGGAGGCGATGGGCACCAACCTGCTGACGGTCTCCACGACCGGCGGCGGTGGCGGCTTCCAGCGCGGCCAGGCGGGACCGGCGTCCCAGCAGTACAGCCTGACCCTTGCCGATGCGGCCGCGCTGGCTGACACCCGGCTCGCGCCGGACGTGTCCTCGGTCGCCCCGGTGATGACCAGCAGCGGCAGTACGGCGACCAACGGCGACACCAGCTACACGGTCAACCAGGTGATCGGCACGACTCCGGCGTACATGCCGGCCACGAACACACCGGTCGGGATCGGGGCGTCCTTCACCCAGGAGGACGTCGACACCTCGCAGCGGGTCATCCTGCTCGGGCAGACGACCGCGACCGAGCTGTTCACCCGGCCGGCGAGCGCCGTCGGCCAGACGATCAAGCTCGGCGCCGTGGACTTCGTCGTCCGCGGCGTGCTGGCCAGCAAGGACAGCACCGGGTTCAACGACCCGAACGCGACGGCGATCGTGCCGATCAGCACGCTCCGTGCGACGCAGGCCGGGTACGGCGCGCTCAACCAGATCGTCGTACAGGCCAAGGCCACCGATCGGGTCGACACCGCACAGGCCGAGGTCACGCAGCTGCTGACCGCTCGCCACCAGGTGCCGGCGGACCAGACGTCGCCGTTCCGGATCACGAACTCCGCGCAGATCCTGCAGACAAGTCAGGATACCGCCGCGACGTTCACCGCGCTGCTGGCGACGGTCGCCGCGATCAGCCTGGTCGTCGGCGGGATCGGCGTCACGAACATCATGCTGGTCACGGTCACCGAGCGGACCCGGGAGATCGGGATCCGGAAGGCCCTCGGCGCCCGCCGGCGGACGATCCTCGGGCAGTTCCTGATCGAGGCGACCCTGCTCAGCCTGCTCGGCGGCGCGGTCGGCGTCGGGGTCGCATTGATCGTCACCCGCTTCCAGTTGGCCGGTGTGCAGCCGGCGCTGGTGCCGTCGTCGATCGGACTCGCGCTCGGCGTGTCCGCGGCGGTCGGCCTGTTCTTCGGCAGCATGCCGGCGCACCGAGCCGCCGGACTCCGTCCCATCGACGCACTACGTCACGAGTGAGAGGCATGTTTGATGAGTAACCAGACGCCCGATGAGTTCGCCCAGATCGGGTCCGACGAGGAGGTCGACGCGGCACTCAAGCCGAAGAAGACTCTCGCGCTGCCGCTGGCGACGGCGATCCTGGCCGGGGTCGTCGTGCTCGCGGTCGGGCTCGCCGGTGGCGCCGGGCTGCATGCGGCGTTCGCGTCGAACAGCTCGTCCAACCAGCCGCAAGCCGGGCGTGGTGCCGGCGGGTACGGCGGCTTCCGCGGGCAGAACGGCGGGGGAGGCGGTGGTCAGAACGGTCAGGGCCAGCGGCAGTTCCCGGGCGGCGGCGGCACGATCGGTACGGTCGTCTCGGCCAACAGCTCGGAGCTGGTCGTGAAGACGCAGACCGGCAACGTCACCGTGAAGCTCAACGGCGACACGACGTACGAGATCACCTCGAAGGGCACCGCCGCCGACCTGAAGGCCGGCGAGCAGGTCGTCGTCACCGGCCAGTCCGCGAACGGCACCATCACCGCGAACTCGGTCCGCCAAGGCTCCCTCGGCGGCTTCGGCGGCGGCTTCCGCAACCCGAGCTCGACGCCTTCCTCGCGCTGAGGATCCCCCGCAAGCCGTGCGCCCGGCCAGCACCCCGGCCGGGCGCACGTTTATGCGCGGGTGGCGGTGAGGGCTACGGCGGTGGAGTCGAGGGTGAAGCTGCCCCCGGCGGCGTCGATGGCGGCTCCGGTTCGCTCGAGCATCTCGTCGAGCTTGCCTAGGTCGGCGAGGGGTTTGGCGATGCCGCTCGTACGGAGTTGGTCTAGCCACTCGTCGCGGGTGTATGAGCGGCTCCACGGGTACGTCGGACGCTCGAGGTCGGTGAAGGCGCCCGTCGTGGTGAGGCTGTCGGCGGCACGGTCGAGGAAGTGCTCGTACGCCCCGAGCGGCGAGGCGGCGACCCGTGAGTCGACCGGGCTGTCGGGGAGAACCTCGCGGTGTACGGCGGCGAACGCGGCGCCCAGGTCGGGCGGCGGCTGCAGCACGTACCAGAAGACCGCGAACCGGCCGCCCGGCTTGAGCACCGCAGCTGCCTTCGCGGCGCCGGCGGCCGGGTCGATCCAGTGCCAGGTCATGCCGGCAACGAGCGCGTCGAAGGTCCGGCCGGCCGGATCCCAGGTCTCGAACGCGGACACCTCGACCTCGACGCCGGTGCTGCGGGCGAACGCGGCCATCCGCTCGTCCACCTCGACACCGAGCACCCGACAACCGGCCGCCTGAAACTGCCGCGCGGCGATCCCGGTCCCACACCCGACATCCAGCACCGCAACCCCAGGCGCCGACGCAACAACCGCGTCAATCAAGGAGTCCGGGTACCGGGGCCGAGCTCGGTCGTACAGCCCGGGATCAGCGCCAAATGACTCAGCCATCTCCCGCCGCCGATGCGGGTCGCCGCCCCCAGACGCCCCGGGCCGGTCACTCCCACCGTGCGCATCGGGCCCGCCGAGCCTCCCGCTCACGGCAGCGGCGTCAGCCGCCCGCGCCTGGTTCTGCGCCTGCTCCCGCGCCTGGTCCTGCTCCCGCGGCTGGTCCTGCGCCTGCGCCAGCTCCTGGGCCAGCGGCTGCTCCTGCGGCTGGTTCTGCGCCAGCTCCTGCTCCTGCGGCTGCGGCTGCTCCTGCTCCTGCGGCTGCGCCAGCTCCTGCGCCAGCTCCTGCGCCTGCGGCTGCTCCTGCGGCTGCGCCAGCTTCTGCGCCTGCGGCTGCGCCAGCGGCTGCTTCTGAGGCTGCTTCTGCGACGGCTTCTGCGACTGCTCCTGGGATGGTTCTGGCGGTAGAGTGGGCATGTGCCCACGGTAGTGGGCGGGTGCCCATTTGTGTCAAGGGAGTGATTTGTGCCGACCGGTGTCGCGATGCGGGATGCGCGGGAGCAGTTGTTCGACGCGGCGGAGCGGGTGTTGTTGCGGGAGGGGCCCGAGGCGCTGACCAGCCGTGCGGTGACGGCTGAGGCGGGGTGTGCGAAGGGGGTGCTGCACAAGCACTTCACCGACTTCGACGGCTTCCTCGCCGAGCTCGTCCTGGACCGGATCCGCCGCCTCGACGACCAGGCCGTGGTACTGCGGAACGCCGTCGGACAGGGGACCGTCGTCGATAACCTGACGACGATGCTGACCGACCTGTTCGGCTCGGTCGCGGTGGCGATCGTCAGTCTGACGATCTCGCGGGACGGCCTGCGGGCCCGGCTGCGGGAGGCCGTGCCGACCGGCGTACCGATCCTGACCGACGCCGGGCACATCATCCTCGACTACCTGGGCGCGGAGCAGACCCTCGGCCGGATCCCCGCCGACGCGGACCTGGGCTCCCTCGGCCTCACCTTGATCGGCTCCGCCCACCTGCTGTTCGCCGACCGCACCGGCGTCCGGCCGACCACACACCAAGTGCGAGCCTTGGTCGCCTCAGTGGTCCCTGGGTAGGTGCGGACCTGCAGCACTCAGTAAGCCCTCGCCGCGGCCGGCCCCGACGGGCAGCCGAGCCGGTGCGGCCGGGAACTGGCGAGGTTGGTGAGTGGTGCGGATCCGCCGTCAGACGATGCTTGGCTGGGCGTTGCCCGCCTCGGTGATGCCGCGGCGCATGTCGACGCGGACCAGCAGCACCAGCCCGATCACGAAGAACAGCCCGAGCGCCACGATCGCCGGGCGGTAGGACCCGGTGATCTGGTGGACCAGGCCGAACACCAGCGTGCCCAGCCACGACGTACCGCGCTCGCCGGCCTGGTAGAGCGAGAAGTACTCCGCCTCGCGGCCCTTCGGGATCAGCTGGCTGAACGCGGACCGGGACAGCGCCTGCGTCCCGCCCAGCACGATGCCGATCGCCGCACCCATCGCCAGGAACGGCACGATCTGGTGCGCCGGCAACAGGAACCCGGCGATCACGATCAGCATCCAGATCACCAGCCCGCCGGTGATCGTGCGATGAGCGCCGTACCGGGCGGCGACCCGCCCGAACACGATCGCGCCGAAGAACGCCACGAACTGCACCATCAGGATCGTCGCGATCAGCACCTGCGTCTCGAACCCGAGCTGCTTCTCGCCGTACGTCGAGGACACCGAGATGACCGTCTGGATGCCGTCGTTGAAGAACAGGTACGCGATCAGGAACAGCATCGTCATCGGGTAGCTGCGCAGGTGCTTCAGCGTCGCCGCCAGCTGGCCGAAGCTCTGCCGCACCAGGTTCCCGCTGCGGACCGGTACGACGCTCGCCGGCGGACGGTCCCGTAGCCGCAGGAACGGGAAGAACGTGAACAACCCCCACCACAGGCCCGCGCTGAGCAGACTGAGTCGTACGGCGGTGCCCTGGCTCATCCCGAGCGCGTCGTGCGCTGTGACGACAGCCAGGTTGACCAGCAGCAGGATGAACCCGCCGGCGTACCCGAAGGCCCAGGCGCGGGACGAGACCGCGTCACGCTGGTCCGGCGGGGCGATGTCGATCAGGATCGAGTCGTACACGACCAGCGACGAGCCCAGGCACAGGTTGCCGATGAACAGCAGCAACGCACCGAGCGCCCAGCGGCCGCCGCCGACGAACACCATGCAGCAGGCCGCCAGCGCCCCGGCCCAGGCGAACGCGCACATCAGCAGCTTCTTGCGGGCCATCCGGTCCGCGATCGCGCCCACCACCGGCAGGAACAGCGCCGACACCAGCGTCGCCACGGTCACGACGTAGAACGCCAGCGATCCGGGGGAGATGCCGAGACCGAGTACGTCGAGGTTCGTGCGGCACGGGTGGTCCGTCGTCCCGGAGTACCCGCAGGCCGCCTGCTCGGCGACCGAGGTCAGGTACGGCGCGAACAGGACGGTGCCGACCGTGGTGACATAGCCGGAGTTCGCCCAGTCGTAGAGGCTGAACCCCCAGTACTCACGCTTGTCCACCGCGGCCGGGGCGGAGAGAAGTCCCATGCGCGGAAGTGTGTCAGGTTCGCGGGACGATCCGGGCCACCCTCGGATAACACTGCGGATAACACTCCGGATAACACTCAGTGCCATTGGCCCCGTTCGACCAGGACCTCCTTGAGCAGATCGGTCCGGTCGGTGATCAGGCCGTCGACTCCGGCGTCGAGCATCCGCCGCATCTCGGCGGGATCATCGACGGTCCAGACGTGCACTTGCTTGCCCCTGGCATGCGCTCGTTTGATCAACCCCGGCGTGAGAACCCGCAGCGGCCCGTACGACTGCGGGATCTGCAGGCAGGCGCCGGCCGACGGCAGCGCGAACGGCAGGAACCGGATCAGCACGATCTCGAACTCGCCGTACCCGGTGCACAGCCGCGGACCGAGCAGCTTGCGGATCCGGCGTACCCGGGACTGGGAGAACGACGAGACGCAGACCCGCTCGACCGCGTTCGCGGCCTGCAGCACCGCCGCGGCCGGCTCGAGCCCGCCCTCCGCCTTGATGTCGAGGTTGAACCGGATGTCCGGGAAGTGCTCGAGCAGCTCGTCCAGCCGGGGGATCGGTTCGTGACCGTTGATCTTCGCCTTGCTGACCTCGGACCAGGGCAGCTCCGCGATCACGCCGGTCCGGTCGGTGACCCGGTCGAGCTTGTCGTCGTGGAACGCGATCACGACGCCGTCGCTGGTCGCGTGCAGGTCGGTCTCGAGGTAGGTGTACCCGAGATCGACGGCGTTCTGGAACGCGTGCAGCGAGTTCTCGTAGCCGATGTTGTCGGGGTGTTTCGCGCCGCCTCGATGAGCCATCGCGATCGGGCCGTCGTGGTCGAGGTAGGGGTACACGACTGGAAGTATGTACCGTTTGGGTGGTGACGGTATTCACCCCCCGCCCCGACCTGTGGACCCTCGACCCAGGCGTCCTCCACCTCAACCACGGCTCGTACGGCGCTGTCCCGCGCCGGACCCAGGACCTGATGGCCGCGTTGCGTACCGAGATGGACGCGAACCCGATGGTCTGGTTCCGGACGGTCGCCGACCGGCTGACCGCGAGCCGCCTCGCGCTGGCCGCGTTCCTGGAAACCGATCCCGCCGGGTTCGCCCTGGTCCCGAACGCGAGCGCCGGCGTCACCGTCGCGCTCGCCACGCTGCCGATCCCGGCCGGTAGCCGGATCGTCCTGACCGACCACACGTACGGCGCCGTCCGGTACGCCGCCGAGCGCGCGGCCAAGGCTCATCAGGCCGAGATCGTCATCGTCCACATCCCGCTCGAGGCCGACGACGCGACCGTGGTCTCGCTGATCGCCGAGCATCTCGACAACGCCTCCGTGCTGATCGTCGACCAGATCACCTCCGGTACGGCGAAGGTGCTCCCGGTCGACGCCTTGGTCCAGGCGGCCCACGCGCACGGCGTACCGATCGTGGTGGACGGCGCGCACGCCCCGGCGCTGATCGACGCCCCGGCGGCCGCGGGCGCCGACTTCTGGACCGGCAACTTCCACAAGTGGCCGGCAGCGCCGCGGGCGACCGCCGGGCTGGTGGTCGCGGAACGGTGGCGCACGGCAACGATGCCGCTGATCGTGTCCTGGTCGGAGTACGACGAGCGGATGCCGGAGCGCTTCGACATGCAGGGCACCTACGACTACGTGCCGTGGATCGCGGCGCCTGAGTCGCTGCGGGTGCTGGCCGACCTGGACTGGCCGACCCGGCGTCCGCAGCTGACCACGCTGGTCGAGGAGGGCGCGCGGATCCTGGCGAAGTCGCTCGGCACGGGGATCGCGGAGGTCGTGCACCCGCCGACGACGATGCGCCTGGTCGAGCTGCCGTCGTCGGTCGACCTGTCCGGCGGCGACGCGCTGAAGATGCGGATCTCGCGCGAACTGAAGGCCGAGATCACGTTCACCGGCTTCGAGGACCGCAAGTTCATCCGGTTGTCGGCGCATGCCTACAACTCGCTCGCGGACTACCAGAAACTGTCGGAGGGGCTCCCTAGAGTCCTCGCGTGAACGACATCCAGCGGTCATACAACACTGCCGCCGCCGACTACCACGCGATCCTGCGGGACTACCACCACGCCGATCCGTTCGAGCAGGGTGCGCTCGACTACTTCGCCCGGTTGGTCGACGGCGGGCCGGTCGGTGATCTCGGATGCGGGACCGGGCGGATCACGACGTACCTCGCCGGGCGTGGGCTGGACGTGTTCGGGATCGATCTGACGCCGGGAATGATCGAGGTCGCCCGCCGCGAGTATCCGGATCTGCGGTTCGAGGTCGGCTCGCTGTTCGACCTCGATCTGAAGGACGGCGAGCTCGCCGGGGCACTCGCGTGGTACTCGCTTGTTCACACTCCACGCGAGGACCTGCCGGCGGTGTTCGCCGAGCTGTACCGCGTGCTGCGGCCCGGCGGCCACCTGGTGCACGGCTTCAAGGTGGGTGGCGGCAGACGGCATCTGAGCAATGCCTACGGTCACGACCTCGACCTCGAGGTCTACAGCTACGACACCGCGGACGTCGCCGGGCTGCTCGCCGGCGCCGGGTTCGCCGAGGTGGCGACCCTGACGCGCGCGGCGATGCCCGGCGAGAAGGACAAGGCGCAGGCGGCGCACATCGTCCGCAAACCGGTTACCCCTTGATCGCCCCGGAGGTCAGGCCGGCCACGATCTGGCGGTTGAAGAACAAGAACATGATCAGCGGCGGGATCGTGATCAGCAGGATGTCCATGAACAGCAGGTTGTACTGCGTGGTGAACTGACTGGAGAAGTTGTACAAGGTCAGCTGCACCGTCGCGTTCTGGTCACCGGGCAGGAAGTACAACGGGTTCACGAAGTCGTTGAACACGTTGACCGACTGCACCACCACGACGGTCACGATCACCGATCTCAGCAGCGGGAACACGACCTGGAAGAACAGCCGCAACGGGCCGGCGCCGTCGATGATCGCCGCCTCGTCCAGCTCCCGCGGGATCGTCGCGACGAACGCGCGGAACAACAGGATGCAGAACGACAACCCGTAGGCGATCTCGATCAGGATCAGCCCCGGCATCGTCTTGAACAGCCCGATCTTCTGCAGCACCCAGATCGTCGGTACGACGGCCGGCGGGATGATCAGGCCGGCCAGCACCAGGAAGTTGATGAACCCGTTCCAGCGGCTCTTCCGCCGCTGCAGCACGAACCCGGCCATGGCCGCGAGCACCACCATCCCGGTGACGCTGGCCACGGTCAGGATCGTGCTGTTGATGAACGCGATCACCAGCATGTAGTCGCGGGCCTCGACCACCTCGATGAAGTTCTGCACGAACCGGAACTGGTGCGGCCAGGAGAAGCTGAGGTCGGCCGACTGGGTCCGGTCCTTCACCGCGGTCAGCACGATGAACGCGAACGGGATGACGAACACCACGAGCGAGACCACGATGGCAACCGTGCTGAGGATCCACTTCCGCGCCGGGCGGTGGTTGACGAGTTCGGCCGTGCTCACAGGTCCACCTCCTTGCGGTTCAGGAACCACGACAACGGCAGGATGATCGCGGTGACGGTGATGAACAGCACCACGTTGCCCGCGGTTGACAGGCCGTAGAACCCGGCCTGGTACTGCTTGTAGATCACCGATGCGATGACGTCCGAGGTGAACCCCGGGCCGCCGCGGGTCATCGCCCAGATCAGGTCGAAGGACCGCAGCCCGCCGATCAGCGACAAGATGATGACGGTCACGGTGGCCGGCCGGGACAGCGGCAGGACGATCCGCCAGAACTGCTGCCACGACGTCGCGCCGTCGACCCGGGCGGCCTCGATGTACTCACGCGGGATCGAGACGATCCCCGCGATGTAGATGAGCGTCGCGAGACCGACGCCCTTCCACACATCGACGGCGGCCACCGAGAGCAGCGCCCACTTCGGATCGGTCAGCCAGCCGGGACCGTTGATCCCGAGCAGCCCGAGCGACTCGTTGATCAGGCCTTTCTCCGGGTTCATCAGCACGGTGAAGGTCAGCCCGACGCCGATCGTGGAGACCAGCACCGGGAAGAACACCACCGACCGGAGGTAGCCGCGGGCAACGATCTGCGACGTCAGCAGCACCGCGAGCAGCAGCCCGAGCACCACCTTCGACCCGGACGTGATGACGGCGTAGATGAGCGTGTTGGTGAAGCCCTTGACCAGCGCCGGCTCCTGGAAGAACAGCTTGAAGTTGTCCAGCCCGATGAACTTCGACTCGAACAGGCTCCACCGGGTCAGGCTGAAGTAGAGCGAGGCGAACGTCGGGACCAGGAACAGCACGCCGTAGATGACGGCGGTCGGCAGGTAGAACCAGTTCGAGTACGGACGGTAGACCTTGGCCCCGGTCGTCGAGGTGACCGGGGCGGTCTTGGTGCGCTCCTGTGTGATCGACACAGTCACGGACCTCACCAACCTGCCAGACCGAGTTGTTGCGCCTGCTTCTTCACGTCCTCGTCGTACCGCGCGGCGCCGTCCTTCGCCTTGCGGATCCCCGAGCCCACCTCGACGGTGATCTGCTCGAGCGACGGGCCCTTGACCGGCGAGAGGAACTCCAGCGCCAGGCTGGACGACCCCGGCTTGTCGAGGTACGGCTGCATGTCCTTGATCGCCTGCGGTACGTCGTCGCCGAGCGTGCAGCCCTTGACGGCGTACGGCCCGGTCGGCGCGCCGGCAGCGGTCTGCGAGGCGCAGCCGTCCGGGCTGGCGACGAAGGCGAGGAACTTCTTCGCCGCGTCCAGTTTGTCGCCGGTCGTGGTCTTCGGGATGTACAGCCCGCCCGGCGTCCACAGTGTCAGGCCGTTCTTGCTCGCGTCGTCACCAGGCAACGCGAACAGGCCGACGGTCTTGGCCGCGTCCGGATAGGTGGCGACCATGTTCGCGACCACGCCGGACAGGTTCGGGTAGTGCGCACCCTTGCCGGTGGCAAGCATCTTCAACCCGTCCGGCAACTTGGCCGAGGCGAAGTCCTTGTTCTCGTACCCGGCGTCGTGGACGGCCTCGGTGTGCTCGAAGCCCTTCAGCGCGGCCGGGTTGGTCGCGTACTTCGCCTTGTTCGCGGTGTAGTCGTCGGCGAACGACGGGTCGACGGCGGAGACGTTGTGGAAGTCGCCGAGGACGAACAGCTGCGACGTCCAGGTCTCGCCGTACGTCTGGATCACCGGGGCGACACCGGGGTCCTGGGCCTTGATCTTGGCGTTGTTGGCCATGAACTCGGCCCAGGTCTTCGGCACCTTCAGGCCGAGCTTCTGGTAGACCGGGATGCTGTAGAGCACGGCGCCGCCCATGAACCCGCCGACGGGTACGCCGTACACCTGGCCGTCGGCGGTCACGGTCTTCTTGAAGTTGTCGTCGAGGTTGCCGATGTACGGCTGGTCGCTGATCGAGACCAGGTTCTTCTGCGGCGCGATCGCCTGGAACAGCGACCCGGTGTTGTAGCCGAAGACGTCGGGCATGTCGCCGGTGGACAGCCGGGTCTTGACGATGTTGTCGCCCTCGGTGCCGGCCGGGCGGGTCTCGGTCTTGATCGTGATACCAGGGTTCTTCGCGGTGAAGTCCTTGATCAGCTGGTTCGCCTCTTTGACGTCCTGGTCCTGGTTGCCGATCAGGTACGTGATCTCGACCGAGCCCTTGCTGCCCGAGTCACTACTGGATCCGAGACTGCCCGCGCTGCACGCGGTGAGCACCAGCGAACCGACGGCGAGAAGCGCCAGTCCACTAGTTCCTGGGCGGAACTTCATCGTGACCTCCAAAAGGATGTTGTTCAAAGCAGCGGGGCGGTCGGGTGACTGGGATCAGTTGTTGAGCAGGGCGTCGAGTTTGGCCTGGAGGGCCTCGGCGCTCGGGGTGAAGCCACGTGGGCTGATCGCCTCGACCAGGCCGGCGGCCGGCTGGTCGAGGTACCGCCCGAGGCGGGCGGCGAGTTGGGCGTCGTCGGTGACGATCCCGGTCTCGGCGGCCGCGGTCGCGAGTGCGGACCAGGTCGGCTCGTGGTCCATCAGTTGCCGGATCGTCGCATCCGCGGCGAGCGCGGGCAGTTCGGCGTACGGGTCGGCGGCGGTCCACTCGTGCGTACCGTGTCCGACCTCGACGAGACCCTGCCCCGGTACGTCGACCTTGGCGTGGGACCCGACCGGAACGGTCACCGACAGCGTGACCTGCCCGTCGGCGCGGGTCCACGCGACCGACGCCTCGCCGTACGGCGTGAGGTGCTTGGCGGATGCGTTCGTGAGCTGCTCGGTGAAGAGCGGCCGTACGTCGATCGTGCGGTACCCGGGCTCGGCCGCCGCCAGGCCCGCGACCCGCCGGTGCATCCAGTCGGCGACCGCACCGAGGGCGTAGTGGTTGAACGACGTCATCTCACCGGGGTTGATGCTGCCGTCGGGCAGCATGCTGTCCCAGCGCTCCCAGACCGTCGTGGCTCCCATCGTCACTGCGTACAGCCAAGAGGGGCAGCCTGTCTGTAGCAGAAGGCGGTAGGCGAGGTCAGGATGTCCGGAATCGGCCAGTGCGTCGGCCATCAGCGGCGTACCGACGAATCCGGTACTGATCCGGAAGCCCGCCGTCCGCACCAGGTCGGCGAGGCGCTCGCCGGCGCGCTGCCGCTGGGTCTCGGTCGGCAGCAACGCCCACTGCAGTGCCAGCGCGTAAGTAGTTGCCGCGTCGCTCAATACCCGGCCGCCGTCGGTCGCGTACTCGGTCGCGAACGCGTGCCGTACGCGGGCGGCCAGGTCGGTGTATTCCTGGGCCAGGTCGGCGTGGCCGAGGATCTCCGCCGTCTTCCCGACCACCTCTGCCGAGCGGGCCAGGTGCGCGGTCGCGACGACGTCCGGGTCCGCCTTCGCGGCGAACGCGTTCTCCGGCGGAGCGGTCGGGTCCAGCCAGTCACCGAACTGGAACCCGCCGGACCAGAGCAGGTCGCTGCCGGCCAGGTCGGCCATCTTGTCGACCCACGCCCGCATGCTGGGCAGCTGCCGAGCGAGGAGTCCGGCGTCGCCGCTGCGCTCGTAGATCACCCAGGGCACGATCGTTGCCGCGTCACCCCATGCGGCCGTGGCCGGACCTTCGTGCCGCAGCACGTCCGGCACGACGTACGGCACCGAGCCGTCCTTCTGCTGTTCGGCCGCCAGGTCGGCGAGCCAGTTCGTCAGGAAGCCGGCGGTGTCGAACAGGAAGCTTGCGCTGGGGGAGAAGACCTGGATGTCGCCGGTCCACCCGAGGCGCTCGTCGCGCTGCGGGCAGTCGGTGGGTACGTCGACGAAGTTGCCGCGCATGCCCCAGACGACGTTCTGGTGGAACTGGTTGAGCAACTCGTTGGACGAGTCGAACCAGCCGGTCCGCTGCAGGTCGGTGCCGACGACGATCGCCTCGAGGTCCTCCTTCGCGAGCGCGTCCACGCCCGTGACTTCGGCGTACCGGAAGCCGTGGAAGGTGAGCGGGGAGTCGAGCACGACCTCGTCGGGTCCGGCCAGGTAGTAGACGTCGGTGGCCTTGGCGGTGCGGAGCGGCCGGACGCCGAGCTCGCCGTTCTCGAGGACCTCTGCGTGGCGTACGACGATCTCGTCGCCCTCGGCGCCGCCGCGGACCTTGAGCCGGATGCGACCCACCAGGTTCTGCCCGAAGTCGACGAGCGTCTTGCCGGACGGCGAGGTAGTGATCTCGAGCGCGGGCAGGACGTCGGTGATCCGCACCGGCGGGCCGTCGGGAGCGACGAGCAGGTTCAGGTCCGCGTCAAGTACGTCGACCGGCGTCGGCTCGCCGGGCTGCTTGCGGAGGTCGGTGGTCTGGCCGTCGTACAGGTCGTCGGCGAGCACGTTGCTCTCGCGGGAGGTCCAGGAGCCGTCGCTGGCGAAGGTGTGGACCTGGCCGTCCTCGGTGGTCACCTCGAGCTGCGCGAGGACGGCGAGCCGCTCGCCGTACAGCTGCTTCTGGTGCATGAAGCCGATCCGGCCGCGGTACCACGCGTTGCCGACGAGGAACTCGAGCTTGTTCTCACCAGGTCGGACAAGCTCGGTCACGTCGTACGTCTGGTAGCGCAGGCGGTACTGGTACGCCGTCCAGCCGGGCGCGAGCTCCTCGGTGCCGACACGCTGCCCGTTGAGCTCGGGGATGTAGATCCCGTACGCCGTCGCGTACAGGCGGGCCTTGACGATGCCTTCCGGAAGGTTCGTGGCACCCGCGATCAGGGGAGCGGGGGAGCCGTGCGGGTTCTCCCGCGGGCTGACGAACCGCGCGGTCCAGTCGTCGGCGGAGAGCAGACCGGCCTCGACGGTCGCCGGCTCACTCCACTCACTCCAGTCGTCGTTACCGCGGACGCGGACCCGGACCTGCGCGGACTCGCGCGAGCCGAGTGGTTCAGCCGGCCACGGAACCAGGACCTGGTCGGGCGACTGCACCGTGAACGCTTGGGTCGTACCGGTGCTGATCTCGAGCTCGTACGCCGTCTGCGCGTAGCCGGCGTCCGCGGCCGGGACCTGCCAGGAGATCCGGGGCGTCGCGGTACCGATCCCGACGGCGGTGCCGGATCCCGGGGAAGCGGGTCGATGCTCGAAGCGAAGGGCGGTGGGTGCGGCGAGGTTCGACATGAGGCTCCAAGTCGCGAGTGAAACGATTCATTGGGTGCGCTGACAGAGCGGGGTGCTTCTTCGGTTGATTGTCGGCGGGACGTTTCGCCTGTTCCCCGATCCTGTGCCCGGCAGTCGTCCGCGAGTAGCCCGAAGTGCACTCGGTCTAGCACGATCTGCACCTTGGCTCGTATCGTGAACCATGACCGACGAGCCCGTGAGGACCCGTGGAACGGTGCTGCACTTCGTCGAAGGGACGGTGGTGCACGCCGGTCCGCACGTGCACGAAAAGTCCCATCCGCTGCACACGCACAGCTTCTTCGAACTGCTGCTCGTCACGGGCGGTGAGGGCGTCCACCACAGCCTCGCCGGCCGGCAGCAACTCCGGCCCGGCGACGCGATCCTGCTCCGCCCGGGCGTCTGGCACGAGTACGTCGACTGCGACGCGCTCGAGGTCTACAACTGTTGTTTCTCGGCCGATCTGGTCCGCCGCGAACTGGCCTGGGCGCGCGAGGATCCCTTACTGGGTTACCTGTTGTGGACCGGGCCGTTCTCCGCGCAGCGCCGCGGAATGCTCTCCACACACCTCGATCCGGAGACCGTGCAAGAGGCCGTCGGGCACCTCGACGGACTGCGCCGGCTGCGGGACCAGCCGCTCAGTCGCAACCGCGGCCAGATCATCGGCTGGCTGTCGTTGTACTTGAGCTGCGTCGCCCGGACTGTGACGGACCGTGACGACCGGAGCGAGCACACCCACCCCGCCGTACTGGATGCGATGCGGTTGATGGAGGCAGATCCGGCGAGGCACTGGACGTTGACGGATCTGGCCGGCGAGCTGCACCTCGCGCCGGGGTATCTGGTCCGATTGTTCAAGTCGGTGACCGGCCTGCCGCCGATGGCGTACCTGTCGCGTCACCGCGTCGAGCTCGCGGCCGACCGGCTGCTGCACACCGACCTGCCGATCAGCCGGATCGGGGAATCGGTCGGCTGGCCGGACCAGAACTACTTCGCCCGTCGCTTCAAGTCGCACTACGGGTTGTCCGCGTCGGCCTATCGGCAACGTTTCAATGCGGTGAAGTCGGCACTTTCCTACCGCTGATCAGGAGCTCGAGACCGTCCAGGATCCGCTGCAGACCGAACTCCAGCCCCTGGTTCTCGCTGCCGGCCGCCGTACGCATGGCCATGGTCAGGTGCGGGAAGCGCTCGGCCTCGGTGGTGAGGATCTGAGTCAGCGTCTCCTGCATGTCTTCCTCGGTGAGACCGGTGGTGTGACCGGGGAACGTCGTCGACTGCTGGGCGATGTTGCGGACGTGGCTGGTGATCACCAGGATCGAGTCCATCTGCTCGCCCCCGGTCAGGCCAGTACCGGTCAGCGCCCCGATGCCGCGCTCCATCCAGGTGAGCTCGTTCGGGCCGAGCAGGCGGCGGCCGACGGTCGACAGCAACAGCCACGGGTGCCGCATGAAGCCGTCGTACAGGTCCATGGTCCAGGTGTAGAGCGCCTCGCGCCACGGTAGGTCGGGGCGGTCCGGCGGGGGACCCATGGCCAGGTCGCTCATTACCGCGATCAGCTCGGTCTTGCCGGGGACGTACCGGTAGAGCGCCATCTTCGTCACCGGCAGCTCGCCGGCGATCCGCTGCATCGAGACCGCGTCGAGGCCCTCCGCGTCGGCGATCCGGATGCCCGCCTCGGCGATCCCGGCCAGCGTCACCGCCGGCTTCGGGCCGCGGCTCGGCGGCGAGGGCTTGCTCCAGAGCAGCTCAGACATCCTTCGATCCCTCTCGAACTGAAACCGACTTGAACTGTGTCTACCATACACTTTACTGTGTCCGGCAGACACAATTTCAGTTCAGGAGGTTCACGATGAAGGTTCTGGTATCGGGTGCGAGCGTGGCGGGGCCGTCGGTGGCGCTCTGGCTCGGGCGGGCGGGGCACGACGTGACGGTGGTCGAGATCGCCCCGGCGCTGCGGCAGGGCGGGTACGCCGTGGACTTCCGCGGCGAGGTATTCACAACGGTCTTGGAGCGGATGGGCGTGCTGTCGGATCTGCGCTCGCTGCAGACCGGTGGCAACGCGATGCGGTTCGTGGACGCATCCGGCCGTCAGCTCATGCGGCTGCCGGCCGAGTTCGCCGGCGGGGAGCTGGAGGTACTGCGGGCAGACCTGTCGCGGGTGCTGTACGAGCACAGCCGGGCGCAGGCGACGTACCGCTTCGGGGATTCGATCGCGAGTCTGCAGGAGCACGCGGCCGGTGTGGATGTGCGCTTCGAGAGCGGCATCGAGGACACGTACGACCTGGTGATCGGGGCGGACGGCATGCACTCCGTCGTACGGCGGCTGGCGTGGCCGAAGGAGCGGGTGGTCGAGCGGCACCTGAACTACTACGTCGGCGGCTGGGAGGTGCCGAACACGCTGGGGATCAGCGGGGACACGTTGATGTACAACGTGCCGGGAAAGCTGGCGAGCGTCGGCGCGGATCGTCGCGATCCGGGGCTGGCGCAGACGCTGTTCGTGTTCAAGTCGAAGGAGCTGACCTACGACCGGCGCGATCTCGACCAGCAGAAGGCGATCCTGCGCGCGGGGTACACCGGTCTGGGCTGGCACGTGCCGGAGCTGCTGAAGGGGTTGCCGGCGGCAACGGAGTTGTACTTCGACTCGATCAGCCGGGTGAGCGTGGATCGCTGGTCCACCGACCGGATCGTGCTGCTCGGCGACGCGGGGTACGGCGCGACCTTCGGAGCCCTCGGGACGGGGACGGCGGTCGTCGGCGCCTACGTGCTGGCGGGGGAGCTGGCCGAGGCCGGCGACGACTTCCGTGCTGCGTTCGGCCGCTACGAGGCGCGGCTGCGGAAGTCCGTCTCGACCACCCAGGACGGCAGCCGCGCGGGGTCGTTCATGGCGCCGGCCACCCGGTTCGGGCTGACCGCGCGGAACCGGATCCTCGACATCCCGTTCTTCAACAACCAGATGATCAAGATGGCCCAGAAGATGAGCGAGCTGATCGAGCTACCTGATTACTCAGGGAAGCAGGGGAAGCTTGTACAGGAATGACTCCCACGAGTCGGGCAGCCAGCCCGGGACACCGAGCACGGCCATGTAGAGCCAGATCGCAACGAGCACGCAGACGAACAGCGCGAGCGTCCCGAGCGCCTTCAGCCAGGCGGGCTGCTTGCCGGTCCAGGCGGTGAGTGCCTTCACCCAGTCCTTGACCCGGTACAGCAGCCGCTGGGCCCACTCGAACTCGCTGGCCAGTACGGCGAGACCGGCGATGAAGAGCGGAATCCCGCCCGGCCCCGGCAGCCAGCCGGTCAGCGGTGCGGCGATGATCAGCAGGCCGCCGAGGACGCCTACGCCGATCCGGTAGAACAGCAGCTTGCGCGGATTCTCGCGAATCCTCCGCCGCCACTCCCATCGGTCGTCCGCAGCATCCAACGTGATGTTGTGATCGGTGCGGTCGGGACTCTCATGCTCGGCCACAACCTCAGCCTACCGGGCAGCTACGAACTGGCCGGGTTGCCGAACTCCCAGTGCCACGGTTCCTCGCGGTTGCCGCCCTGCTCGGCCCAGGCCGGGTGGATCCAGCCGTACGTCGGGGCGTGCGCCTTCATCCATTGGTACTGGGCGGTGCTGTACTTGTCGATCCCGCCGCAGAGGTCGACGGCCACACCCCAGCCGTGGTTGGAGGTGCCGGGGAGGGCGGCCAGCGACGGCTTGCGCGCGTACAGGTCCACCTGGGAGGCGTACGAGCGGTAGGAGTCGGTGATGCACAGTGACTTGCCGAACTGCGCGCGGTAGGCACCGGACAGTTGCAGGTACGCCGCGGCGGCGTCGCAGCGGAGCATGTGCCCGCCGCCGATCCCGCACAGCTTGCTGGCCGGGATCATGCCGTTGCTGTAGCCACCCCAGCCGGTGCTGGCCGAACCGGTTGCCAGGAACGGCATCGGGTTGACCGGATCGCCGCCGAGCCGGACCTCGAAGTGCAGGTGCGGGCCGGTGGCGTTCCCTTCGTCGCCGACGGCGCCGATCTGCTGTCCTGCCGTCACCTGCTGCCCGTCGGACACGTCGATCCGGCTCAGGTGCGCATACAGCGTCTCGAGCCCGTTGCCGTGGTCGATGCGGACCAGGTTGCCGGCCCAGGCGGGGTGCTCGACCCGGACCACACCGGAGGTGACGGCGCGGACCGTCGTACCGATCGGGGCGGGGAAGTCCTGGCCGGTGTGGAGTCCGGTGGACCACATCGACCCGGACTGGCCGAACGGCGTACCGATCTCGTAGGTGCCGTCCGGCAGCGGCCAGGTCCAGGCGCCGGAGCCGACGTTGTACGACGTGGCGGTGTTGCCGCAGCGGAACGCGTAGGCGTCGGACCCGCCGACCGGGGCGACCTGAGGCTTGGCCGGCGCACCGAGGGTCGGACGGAGAGCGGCGTACAGATTGTCGGGGACGGTGGTGACGACGACCGCGCCCTTGGCCTCGTCGGCGGCGATCATCTCGCCGTTGTCGAGCGCGACGCCGATGTGGACGAGCCCGAGGGACTTGCTGCCCATCACGAGCAGGTCGCCCGGCTGGATCTGGGCGTTGGGCACGGCCTGGTAGTCGGGGTACACCTTGCCGACCAGGTTCGGGAGGGTGGTGTACGGCTGCCAGGCGGCCCGGGCCGCGCCGAGACATCCGTACTTGTCCGGGCCGGTCGCGGCCACGCCGTACGGCTTGCCGACGAGGCTGAAGGCCTGGTTGACCGCGCGGATGGTCTCGGCGGACATCACCCGTACGGTGCGCCCGGCGACCGCCGCGGAGGCGACACCCGGGACCGGAGTGCCACGGCGGGTCAGCGGCGCGAGGCCCGCGGGGAGCTTGGCGGGGTTCTTGAGTGCGGCGGCTGCCGGGGGAGTGATCTTGGCGGACGTCAGCTCGGTCAGGTACGTCTGCCAGCGCGCGAGCGCCTGCGCGTTACGGACCAGCTGCAGCTGCTTGGAGAGCGCGGAGGCCACATCGAGGTCGGCAGTCTGGTCAGCCATAGCGGCTGAGGCGTCTGCTGCCTTCTGCTGCACCTGCTTGCTGAGGTCCTGAGCTTTGGCGGCAGCGTCGTTCGCGGCCTGCCGTTTGGTGGTTGCTTCCGCCTTCAGCCGGTTCGACTCGGACTCGGCTTCCATGGCCGTCCGGTACTGCGCGACCTGGGTGCTGCCGAGCTGGGTGATCGCGGTCTGCCGATCGGCGATCTCCTGGAGGTTCTCCGCGACCGGCGCGAGCGACCAGAGCATCGACTCCGTGCCCATCACGGTCGGGATGCCCAACTGGTACGCCTGGGCGGTCAGCAGGCCGAGCTGGCGGCGCTCCTCGTCCGCCTTGCCCTTGGAAACAGTGGCGCTGGCTTCCGCCTTCTTCGCGGCCGCCTCGGCGGTCTGGGCGTCCTTGAGGGCCTTCGTATAGGCGATCGTCGCCTTGGCGAAGTCGGCCTGGACGGCGGCGGCCTCGGCCTGGAGCTGCTCCAGGGACCGGTTGACATCGGTCACGGAGGCGGGCGGCGGAGGTGTCGGGTCATCGGCGTACGCCGGCAGTGCGACCACCGCCAGCAGTGTCCCGAAAGCCGCGAATCGCAGCCCCCGACGTCTCCCCAGATCCATCGGTCCCCCATGACGAATGTTCCCCGTGCAGCCTCACGCGCACCCCTAGAGTACCCGGGACACGGACCGTGCTGGGGTGACCTATTAAAGTTCACTCCATGGCCTCGCACTTTGACGTTGTTGTCCTCGGCGCTGGTCCGGGTGGGTACGTTGCGGCGATCCGCGCAGCCCAGCTCGGCCTCAAGACCGCCATCATCGAGAAGAAGTACTGGGGCGGTGTCTGCCTGAACGTCGGCTGTATCCCGTCCAAGGCGCTGCTGCGGAACGCCGAGCTCTCGCACATCTTCCGGACGGAGGCGAAGACCTTCGGTATCAGCGGCGAGGTCACCTTCGACTTCCCGACCGCGGTGCAGCGCAGCCGCAAGGTCGCGGACGGCCGGGTCAAGGGCGTCCACTTCCTGATGAAGAAGAACAACATCACCGAGTTCGACGGCTGGGGCTCGTTCACCGACGCCAACACCCTCGACGTGACGCTGAACGACGGCTCGTCGGAGACGGTCACGTTCGACAACTGCATCCTGGCCACCGGTGCGACCACCAAGCTGCTGCCGGGCACCCAGCTGAGCGAGCGCGTGGTGACGTACGAGGAGCAGATCCTCACCGAGGAGCTGCCGGGCTCGATCGTGATCGCCGGCGCCGGCGCGATCGGCGTCGAGTTCGCCTACGTGCTGGCGAACTACGGCGTGAAGGTGACGATCGTCGAGTTCCTCGACCGGGTCGTCCCGCTCGAGGACATCGAGGTGTCCAAGGAGCTGGCCAAGGCGTACAAGAAGCTCGGCGTCGACATCCTGACCGGCACCCGGGTCGACTCGATCGACGACTCCGGGGACAAGGTCAAGGTCACCGTCACCGGTAAGGACGGCGCGCAGCAGACGCTCGAGGCCGACAAGGTCCTGCAGGCGATCGGGTTCCAGCCGCGGGTCGACGGCTACGGCCTGGACAAGATCGGCGTCCAGCTGACCGAGCGCGGCGCGATCGGCATCGACGGCTTCTGCCGGACCAACGTGCCGAACATCTTCGCGATCGGCGACGTGACCGCGAAGCTGATGCTGGCCCACGCGGCCGAGGCGATGGGCGTGATCGCGGCCGAGACCATCGCCGGGCACGAGACGATGGAGCTCGACTACAAGATGATCCCGCGGGCGACGTTCTGCCAGCCGCAGATCGCCAGCTTCGGGTGGACCGAGGAAGAAGCCCGGCTGGAGGGCTTCGACGTCAAGGTCGCCAAGTTCCCGTTCACCGCGAACGGCAAGGCCCACGGCCTCGGCGACCCGACCGGTTTCGTCAAGGTGATCAGCGACGCGAAGTACGGCGAACTGCTCGGCGCCCACCTGATCGGCCCCGAGGTCACCGAGCTCCTGCCCGAGCTGACCCTGGCCCAGAAGTGGGACCTCACCACCAAGGAACTGGCCCGCAACGTCCACGCCCACCCAACCCTCAGCGAGGCCCTCCAAGAGGTCTTCCACGGCCTCGAAGGCCACATGATCAACTTCTGATCAAGCAGATCGGGCGTCGGCGGGTGCTCCCGCCGACGCCTGTTTCTATTCGCTGACTATGTCGACGGAGATCTCCACCGCGGGGACGGTGCCTCTGTTCTCGAGCCAGTGGAGGGTGTTGCGGTCCTCGGGCCAGCCGAGGCCTGGGCCGTAGTCGGTCGTGGTTCCGTTGCGGTGGTCGGTGATGGTGCCCTCGAGGACGTAGACGGTTCCCGGTCGGCCCACGTGGTCGTGGAGCGGGCCGAAGACGCCTCCTGGGGCGATCGTGACCATGCGCATCCGGAGGCGGCGTCCCTCCATCCCGGGAAGCTCCGGCCCCAGCTCAACCGTGGCCAGGTCCTGCACCGAGACGCCCTGACTCTCCGGCGCCACCTCTTCAGTACTCATCTCGCCGTCCTTCCGCTAGGACTGTCCCCGCTGAGGCGATTGTCCACCCGACCCCGCTGCTGGTCCCTTACGGCGGTCAGCGCGGCGGCGCTCGGTGAGTCGCCGGGCCTTGGCCGTGGAACCGCAATCGGCCATGCGGCACCAGCGGCGGGAACCGTTGCGGCTCTGGTCGAGGAACAGCCAACCGCAACCGCCTTCGTCCACAGGACATCGCCGTACCCGGGTCAGGTCGGCTGTCAGAAGTACGTCGACTGTCGCCTCGGCCATCCGGTCGGGTATCAGCATCGCCGGCACCGTGCCGTAGGCGAGCCGCACCTTCGGCGGTTCGCCTTTGTCGAGTACGAGCGCCGCTCGGGCGGTCGCCGCCGACCATCGTCCATGGAGTTCGACCAGGGCGGCGCCGGCAGCGATCGATTCGGCCCGGCCGGGGCTGTTCGCGTTGCCCCGCTCCGGCGGGATCGTCGCGAGCAGCGCGGGGTGCAGTTCCTCCCGAATGTCCCGTACGGCGGCCAGCCCGGCCTGTGCGGTGGCGGTGTCCGCACGCCAAGCCCGGCCGACTCGCGTGGCCTCCGCGTCGCTGATCAGCCCCACCCTGACAGTCCAGCGCAGCAGCGCCGACGTGTCGGTCAGGTAGTCGTACGGCGGCTCGCCGCCGAGCGGTACTCCGCGTTCGAGCGTGTTGACCAGATCGAGCGCCGGGTGTCCACCGACAAGCGGCAGCTCGGACAGATCGGGCTGCATGCGACTCAAGCTACCACCTAACTGGCTGACGGAGGTTGCAGTGGGCTGGTTGCCGGACGCTCGCCGCGACCTGCCGCTGGCTGGAGACGAACGGTTCGGCCAGCACCACGGCCAACGCGAGCAGGCTGAGCAGCGCCCCGGCGAGTGCTGTGCTCCGTACGCCCGGACCGGCCAGCAGCAGGCTGCCGAACAACGCCCCAGCAGTGATGCCGGTGTTGAACGCGGTGGAGGTGCCGGCGCTCGCCATGTCCGACGCGCCCGGAGCGTGCCGGAGCACCCGTGATCCGAGGACGGCGGGCAGGCCGGCCAGCGTGAAGCCGGACAGGGCGATCGTGATGACGGCCGCGACCTGCGAGGCGCCGAGCGCGTACTGTCCGGCGAGCGCAACGACCTGCAGGCCGATGAGCGCCGTCATCGTGAGCCAGCCATAGCGGTCTACCAGGAAGCCGACTACGACTACGGCGGCCAGGCCCGCGATGCCGCGTACCAGTAGGAGTGGACCGAGCGACGACGCGGCGAAGCCGCTGAAGCCGGTCAGGAACGGGCTGATGTAGGTGAAGGCGGTGAAGCCGCCGGTGACCGCGATGGCTGTGGTGGCCACGATGGACAGGTATCGGCTGCGGTCGGGCGCGACGCCTCGGTCCGCTGCACTTTGCCCGGCGGGTGTGTTGGGCAGCAGGGCCGCGACCGCAATCAGTGCGAGTACGCCTGGCCCGGTGAGTAGGACGAACGCCATCCGCCAGTTGGTCTGCTGCCCGAGCCACGTGCCGCCCGGGATGCCGGCCAGCGCGGCAACGGAGACCCCGGCGTACAGGATCGACACGGCCCGGCCACGCACCTCGGCCCGGAACAAACCGGCGGCGGCCGGCGTGACAACACACCAGAACAGCGCCTGGCTCAGCGCCGTCACCATCCTGGCGCCCATGAGCAGCCAGTAGTTCCAGGCCGCCGCCGACAGGCAGGTCGCGACGACGAAAACGGCGAGCAGGATGCACAGCAACCGCCGGCGAGGCAGTCTGCGCGTCAGCCTGGTGAGTGGCAGAGACACCGCCACGATGATCAGGCCGTACCCGGTGACGAGGAGCCCGACCGCCGACTCGGTGGTCCCGAGGTCAGCTGCGACCAGGGGGAGCAGGCCGATCGGCAGTGACTCGGTCGTCACATAGCTGAAGACCGCCAGGGTGAGGGCGATGAGCGTGATGATCGCCGACTTGCTTCCGAACTGTTCTCGCACGCTGCCCCCTCGATCGGATTCACCGTCGTCTTGGGCGATGGCGGTAGCTCTACAGCGTCATCGTCGTGAACATCCCCTATGAGAAGAGAATGTAAGAGATCGGCAGCTACCAGTCAACCGGCATTTGGTGGTAGCGCGATCGATCAACCGGATACCGGGCGGAGGCCGCGGCAGATGACTTCGATGACCCGATCGGGGTCGGGGCCGTCGTATGCAAGGCACCCGGCCGTGAGGGCCTTGAGGTCGGCGAAAGTGACAGCTGGATCGACCGCGCCTGCGGCCTGCGCCTCGGTCAGGAGCCTGCGCAGCCGGTCGGAGACATTGCAGCCGGCCGCCGATGCCGCGGCCTCGATGTCGAATCCGCTGCCCGCCAACGCCTCGGCCAGACCCCGATGTGTGGCGCCTTCCTGGATCAGGCGTGTGAAGAGGGCGAAGAATGCCGTACCGGGATCGTGCTCGGCGGCGAGAGTGTCCGCGTAGCCGCTGAGCTCGCCCATCCGGTCGAGGAGGACCGCGGCGTACAGGGCCTCCTTGGTCGGGAAATGCCGACTGACCGTGCCGGTGCCGACTCCCGCGCGCTTCGCGATCTCGTGCACCGGCACGGAGAGTCCCTCGACGGCAAACGCGTCGGCCGCGGTGCGGAGTACGTGCGCACGATTGCGCTGGGCGTCGGCCCGCATCGGTCGCTGGGGTCGGGTCACGGCGGCACCTCTCTTGACAAGCGGGACTGGCATCCCGTTTAGTCGTATCCGGGACAGTCGTCCCGATTATCCCGCAGAACCTGGAGGACGCGATGGCGACCCGCTGGACCGAGCAGGAAGTCCCCGACCAGAGCGGTCGTACCGTTGTCGTCACCGGCGCGAACTCGGGACTCGGGTTCGAAACGGCACGGGTCTTCGCCCGCCGCAACGCGGAGGTCGTGCTGGCCTGCCGCGACCTCCGGAAGGCCGGCGAGACCGGGGAGCGGATCCTTGCGGAAACTCCGGCGGTGTCGCTGCACACATTGGAGCTGGATCTGTCCTCGCAGGCCTCGGTCCGCCGGGCCGCCGATCAGCTCAAGCGGGACCATCGCCGTTTGGACCTGCTGATCAACAACGCCGGGGCGTTGATTCGCCGCTACGAACTCACCGAGGACGGGTTCGAGAGGACCTTGGCGACCAACCACCTCGGCGCGTTCGCATTCACCGGCCTGATGCTGGAACGACTGCTGGAGACCCCCGGGTCGCGAGTGGTGACGGTCAGCAGCGTCGGTCACAGGAGTGGCGTGATGAACTTCGACGACCCCCATTTCGCCAACGGGTACCGCTCGCACCAGGCGTACTTCCAGTCCAAACTGGCCAATCTGCTCTTCACGTATGAACTCCAGCGGCGTCTTACGGCAGACGGAGCCTCGACGATCGCCGTAGCCGCCCATCCCGGCAACGCTCGTACCGCATTCGGCGGCGACCAGCTCCACATCCGGATCGTGACAAAGCCCCGGCTGCGGCTGCTCACCTCGTGGCTGTTGCAGGATTCGTCGACGGCCGCCCTGGCCACGCTCCGTGCCGCCGTGGATCCGGCCGCGATCGGTGGTGAGTACTTCGGACCCGAGGGGCGCAACGAGTGGACAGGGCATCCGATTCAGGTCCGATCCAGCGAGCGGTCCTACGACACGGACGCCCAAGCACGTCTCTGGGAGCTGTCCGAGCGGGAGACCGGCGTCGCCTACCCACTCAGCCCTGTTGCGGATCCCGGGACCAGGACGGCTCGGTAACTCTCAGCGTTCGTCGATTCCGCCCAGCACGGGTTTGACGTCGACGATCGGGGTGCCGTTGAGGGCTTCGAGGTTGTTGACGTGGAGGCGGAGGTCGTCGACGGCAAGGACGGTCACGCGGTGGAGGCCGAGGGGGTTGGGGCGGTCGGGGGAGCGGGTGCTGAAGACACCGGTCGGCGGGCGGGTGGTGTCGCTGCGCGGGTGGACCTTCTGTACGGCGCGGTCGGCGCGGTCGAACCAGGTGATGAGGATGACCTCGTCGCCGGCCTTCACATCAGCGAGCGCGTCCCGGACCGACGCGTCGAAGACGATCCACGCTTCCGGCGCGCCCTCGTCGCCCTGACGTGGAGCGTCGGATCGATCCCGCAGGCTCGACTCGACGCGGGCAATCGGATAGACCGCGAATCCGGCCGCAGCGCCCGATGCGGCAGCGGGCTCACCCGCTGGTTCGTTGGGGGTCATCGCGGGTACCTGTAGATCGTCTGGAGCGGCTCACCCGGTGTGTGTGCGTGGAAGGCCAGCCCGGGGTGGGCGGTGGGGTCGACGACGGTGGCCTGGCCGGTGGACGGCTCGAAGGGCAGGGGCACGGTGGAGCGGATGCCGGGCGCGCCGCGGACAGTGTGGCCGGCGAACGACGTGACGATCGCGTTGTGCACGTGGCCGGTCAGGATCGCTGTGATCGGCTTGCCGGTCAGGACCTCGGCCAGCGCGTCCTGCTCTTCGAGCATCCATTGGTCCATGACCGGGTGATGCAGCGCGAGCGGCGGATGATGCATCGCGACGAACACGGGTCCGTCGAACGGCTCCCGCAGTACGCCGTCCAGCCAGACCAGCGAGTCCTTCGACAACAGACCGTGGCCCGCACCCGGAACCGTGCTGTCGACCAGCACGAAGCGGACACCCCCGACCTCGCGCACCTGATGGATCGGGTGCCCCTCCCCGGGTGAGTCGACCAGCGATGCGAGCCCGGCCCGGAGCGGCGCGCTGACATCGTGGTTGCCCGGAAGGACCAGCACCGGTACGTCGAAAGCCAGCTCGCGGGCCAGGTCGGCGTACTCCGCCTCGAGTCCGTGATCGGCCAGATCCCCGCTGACCAGCACGACGTCGACCGACGACGCACGGACGTACGACGCGACCAGCCGCAGCCGTGATCGCGCCTCGTCCGAGCCGTCGAGATGCGGGTCACTGAGGTGCGCGATCACGTACATGTCAGCACAGTACTGGTCAGGCCGGGTGGCGGAAGAGGGTCTGGAGCGGGGCACCCGGGTTGTAGATGTGGAGCGCCAGACCGGGGTGCGCCGTCGTGTTGTCGACGAGACCGCCGCCAGGCGCCGGCGGCTCGAAGGGGAGCGGCGGCGTGGAGCGGACGCCCGGCGCGACCAGGAACGGCAGCCCGGCGAACGTAGTCGCGAGACCGTTGTGCACGTGCCCGGCAAGGATCGCGGTGATCGGCTTGCCCCGGAGGACCGCCTCGAGCTCGGGACCCGAGCGGAGCAGCCACTGGTCGAGGACCGGGTGGTTCAGCGGGAACGGCGGGTGGTGGAAGGCGACGAACAACGGCCCGTCGACGGGCTCGGCCAGTACGCCGTCGAGCCAGGCGAGCGACTCCGCCGATAGCAGCCCGTGGTCCTCACCCGGCACCGACGTGTCGAGCAGGACGAACCGCGCGCCGCCGACGTCGCGCAGCTGGTGCACGGGATGCCCGTCGCCGGCAGACTCGACGAAGTCCGCAAGGCCGACCCGCAAAGGCGCGCTGACGTCGTGGTTGCCCGGCAGCATCAGAACGGGCACGTCCAGCTTCAGCTCCGCGGCCAGCTCGGCGTACTCCGACTCGAGCCCGTGATCAGCGAGGTCACCGCTGACCAGCACGACGTCGACCGGCCGTCGGAACTCGCGCAGGTACGACGTCAGCTTCTGCAGTCGCGACCGCGCCGCTTCGGAGCCGTCGAGATGGGGGTCACTGAGGTGCGCGATAACGTACATGGCTGAAATTATCTGCCGAATCGCCCGGGCCCGCTGGCATTATCCACAGAACCCCGCAGGGAGGTCGCTGCACGGGACCAGGTCGCCTCGATCGAGCACCGGACGCGCCTGCGTCGAGCGCAGGTAGTCGAGGAACGCGGCCGTCAGCGACTTCGCGGCCGGCGCCTTGTAGGTGTAGGCGTGCTCGACCTCCCAGAACTTGTACGAGCGGTCGGCCACCTTGGAGGTGTCCGGTACGACGCCGTCGATCGTCACCGGCGTGAGCTGCGGGTACTTGCGGGCGCTACCGAGTTCGGCGTACCCGATCGCGCCGTCGATCTCGTTCACCCGGGTCAGCAGCTCCTCCGTCGTACCGACCTCGCACCGGTGGTACGTCGTGGTCGCGGCGTCGTCGTCGCGCCGGCAGTCGTCCGATGTGATGCCGAGCTCCTGGTCGCCGCCGAGCACCTTCTCGCGGAACACCAGCCGGGAGCCGGACGCCGGCCCGACGCGGCTGACCATCCGGATCGGCAGGTTGCGGCCGCCGACCTGCGACCAGTTGGTGACCTTGCCGTTGTAGATGTCGCGCAACTGGGCCGTGGTCAGGCCGCTCACGTCCGCGGCCCGGTTGACGACGACCGCGAACACGACGACCGCGACCGCCTCGCCGCTCAGGCCGGGCGCGTCCACCGCCGGCCCGTCGGACATCGCGATCACCTTGCTCGCCGCGCTCCCGTCCTTGGCACCGAGCGCGCTCAGGTCGCTGACACCGCTGCGACTGCCGTTGGCGGCGATTGTGATGTCCGCGTTGGAGCACTCCGCGACGTACGCGCTGCGCAGCTCGGTCATGGTCGGCTCGACCGCCGTGGACCCGATCACCCGCAGCTCGCCCGACGCGCAGTTCCGCGGCGGCTGCAGTACGTCGACGAGGAAGAACGCGACCAGGGCGCCGACCAGCACCAGCGTCGTCGCGCCGAAGATCAACGTCCGCCTGCCCGGGCCGCGCGGGCGGGGCTCGTGGTAGACGCCGCCGTTGGCCCCGCCGGCCAGGTACCCGGAGTGCGTGACGTCCTTGCCCTTGCCCGACAGCACGAGCAGGAACTTGAAGTGGTCGCCGCGGTTGATCGCCAGCTTCGGGACCGTGACCGCGTCGGTGTCGACGTACTCGGACGGTTTCATCCCGGCCTCGAGCAGCTCGCCGATGTCCGGCGGATGTGACTCGACGACCTTCATCCGGACGATCTTGCGGCCGGGGAATGTGAACTTCACCGCGCCCTGCATGTCCTTGGCCTCGATGTCGGTGCCGGTGTTGTCCACCCGCAGCAGCACGATGCTCGGGTCGTGGACCGTCTTGCCCTGGTGGACGACCTCGATGTCGACCATTTCCTTGGCGCGGTTCTGCCGGGGGTGTACGCCGATCTGCGCGTCCACCTGGACCCGGTAGACCAGCCGCTTACGGCGCCACACGTACCGGTCGAGCAGCCACACGATCGCGGTACCGATCAGCGTGACGAGGGCGATGACGGTCTCGATGTTGATGCTGCCGAAACCAGAGAAATCGAACAACCTTGTCCTCACTTCGACGAGGACAGGACGCTAGTGCCCGGCGGTGAACTGCCGCTTACGCGGTGATGACGCGCCGGGGGAAGACTTGGCCGGGTCCGGTCGCTCTGCAAGATTGTCCGCATGGGTGAACAGGTTGATGTCGTCGTGGTGGGGCTCGGGGTCGGCGGCGAGGAGACGGCCGGGCGATTGGCGCAGGCCGGCCTGCGGGTGGTCGGTATCGAGTCGCGGCTGGTGGGCGGCGAGTGCCCGTACTACGGGTGCATCCCGAGCAAGATGATGATCCGCGCGGCGAACCTGGTCGCCGAGACCCGGCGCGTCGACGGCATGGCCGGTACGGCGACCGTGCAACCGGACTGGACCCCGGTGGCCAAGCGCATCCGCGAGGAGGCCACCGACACCTGGAACGACCAGGTCGCGGTCGACCGGCTGGTGAACAAGGGCGCCACCGTGATCAAGGACCGCGCGACGATCACCGGACCGGCCACGGTCCGGGCCGGCGACCGCGAGTTCGAGGCGACCCGCGGCATCGTGATCGCGACCGGCACGATCCCGTCGGTCCCGCCGATCGACGGCCTCGCCGGTACGCCGTACTGGACGAACCGCGAGGCGATCGAGGTCGAGGAACTGCCGGCGTCGCTGCTGGTCCTCGGCGGCGGCGCGATCGGGATGGAACTGGCCCAGGTGTTCGCCCGCTTCGGGGTGAACGTGACCGTGATCGAGGGCGCCGACGAGGTGCTGGCGATGGAGGAGCCGGAGTCCGGGGTGCTGGCGCGCGAGGCGCTGCAGCGCGACGGCGTGACGTTCACGCTCGGCGCGCACGCCAAGCAGGTCGCGTACGCCGGGGACGCGTTCACAGTCACGCTCGAGAACGGGGCGTCGGCCACCGGCGAGAAGTTGCTGGTGGCAACAGGCCGCCGGATCGCGACGGCCGGCCTCGGGCTGGAGACAGTCGGTCTCGACCCGAAGGCCCGCCGGATCGAGGTCGACGAGCACGTCCGGGCCGGTGACAAGGTGTGGGCGATCGGCGACGTCACCGGCGTCGGCGTGTTCACCCACAACGCCATGTACCAGGCCGACATCGCGGTTCGCGACATCCTGCAGGAGCCGGACGCGCCGACCGCGAGCTACCACGCGATGCCGCGGGTGACGTTCACCGACCCGGAGATCGGCGCGGTCGGGATGACCGAGCAGCAGGCCCGGGACGCGGGGCTCGACGTGCGGACCGGATCGACCCCGATCCCGGCGTCGACGCGCGGCTGGATCCACAAGGCCGGCAACGAAGGGTTCATCAAGGTCGTGATGGACGCCGACCGCGGGGTCCTGGTCGGCGCGACCAGCGCGGGGCCGACCGGCGGTGAGGTGCTCAGCGCGCTCGCGGTCGCCGTACACGCCGCCGTACCCGTTCGCTCGCTGCGACAGATGATCTTCGCGTACCCGACCTTCCACCGTGCGATCGGGGAAGCACTCAAAGCTTTGTAGGACCCTGCTTGTTGCGAATCAGTCGCAACTGGATCAAGAATGTGCGTGTGCATGTTCCTGATGGCTTCTTCAACGCGCCCACGTCCGTCGCCACCGGCCTGATCGCGGCCGGGGCGGTCGGTTTCAGCCTGCAGCGGGCGAACCGGGAGCTTCGTGAGACCGGTCCGGCGCTGGCCGGTCTGACCGCGGCGTTCGTGTTCGCGGTGCAGATGGTGAACTTCCCGGTCGGCGCCGGCACGAGCGGTCACCTGCTGGGCGGTGCGCTCGCCGCCGCGCTGGTCGGGCCGTGGACCGCTGTCCTGGTGATGGCGACGGTGCTGCTCGTGCAGGGGTTGCTGTTCGCCGACGGCGGTCTGACCGCGCTGGGCACGAACATCACGCTGATGGGGCTGATCACGGTCCTGGTCGGGTACGTCCTGACGCGGGCGCTGTTGAAGGTGATGCCGCGCCGGGTGGGCAGCGTCGTACCGGCGGCGACTGTCGGCGCGCTGGTGTCGGTGCCGGTCGCGGCGCTGGCGTTCACCGGGCTGTACGCGATCGGCGGGGCGGTCGACATCCCGCTCGGCAAGCTCGCGACGGCGATGGTCGGTTGGCACATCCTGGTCGGGATCGGCGAGGCGGTGATCACCGCGGCCGTGCTGAGCGCGGTCGTCGCGACCCGGCCGGACCTCGTGTACGCCGCCCGGCACCTCCAGCAGGACCTCGTGCTGGTCGACGCCGACGGCAACACCTCGACGGTGTCCCCGGACAAGCCCATCGCCGCGAAGCCGGCCGGGCGGTCGCTCGGGATCGGCGTCGCGGTCACGCTCGTGGTTGCGGGCGGGCTGAGCCTGTTCGCGAGCGCGCACCCGGACGGGCTGGAGTTCGTGGGGGCGAAGCTCGGGTTCGACGGCGCCGCGAAGGACTCGGCCGTCGGGGGCAGCCCGCTGGCCGACTACGGCGTCCAGGGGATCGGCAATGCGCAGGTGTCCGGTGCGCTGGCGGGGATCATCGGCGTACTCGTGACGATCGTCGTCGGCCTGGCGATTGCGAAACTCGCCTCACTACGCACGAACAAGGCATCGTGAGTGGCGACGGTCTCCTCGTCGCGGTGGACAGTCCGGTCCACCGCATCCCGGCGCAGGTGAAGCTGGTTGCACTGTTCGTCTTCGTGCTCGCAGTCGTGTCGACACCGGCCGCCGTCTTCTGGGCCTTCGGCGTGTACGCCGGAATGCTCGTGGCTGCTGTTGCCGTGGCCAAGCTGCCGGCTCCCGTGGTCTCGAGGCGGCTCGCGGTGGAGACGCCGTTCATCGTGTTCGCCCTGCTGTTGCCGTTCGTGGCGACCGGTCCGCAGGTGTCGGTGCTCGGTGTCGAGCTGTCCCAGTCGGGTGTGCTCGGCGCGTGGAACGTGCTGGCGAAGGGGACGCTCGGGGTGATCGCCGCGATCTTGCTGTCGGCAACGACAGCGCCTCGCGAGCTGCTCGCCGGGTTGGAGCGGCTGCGGTTGCCGGCGACGCTCGTGGCGATCTTGTCGTTCATGGTCCGCTACCTGAGCGTCGTGTCGGACGATCTGCATCGGATGCGGGTGGCTCGCGAGTCGCGCGGGTATACGGGCGGCCGGGTCGGTCATCTGAAGGCGGTGGCCGGGGGAGTGGGGGCGCTGTTCGTGCGCAGCTTCGAGCGCGGGGAGCGGGTGCATCTGGCGATGCGGTCGCGCGGATACACGGGGCGGATGCCGCTGCTGAGCGCCGGGGGCGCGTCACGGGCGCAGTGGGTCGAGGGACTGACGATCTCGTTGGCCGCGGTGGCAGTAGCAGTCGCGGCGCGACTGGTCGTCGCATGAGTAGCCGGGCGCTTCGCGCCGGCGATGGGGTGGTGGAATGGTGAGTGGGCCTGCGATTCAGGTTGAGCGGCTTGTCTTTGCCTATCCCGACGGGCGGCAGGCACTGTTCGGCGTCGACTTCACGGTCGAGCGCGGCGAGCGGGTGGCGCTGCTCGGTCCGAACGGCGCCGGCAAGACGACGCTGGTCCTGCATCTGAACGGCATTCTCGGCTCGGTTGCCGGCGGCACCGGAAGCGGCCGCATCCAGATCGGTGGGACCGGCCTGCACCGGGAGCACCTCGGCGAGATCCGCCGGAATGTCGGACTGGTCTTCCAGGACCCGGACGATCAGCTGTTCATGCCGACCGTCCGCGACGACGTCGCCTTCGGGCCCGCCAACCTGGGCCTGCGCGGCTCCGAGCTCGACGACCGAGTGCAGGAGGCGCTGGTCCAGGTCGGGATGCAGGACCATGCGGACCTGGCTCCGCATCACCTGTCCTTCGGCCAGCGCCGTCGCGTCGCCGTCGCCACCGTGCTGGCGATGCGCCCCGAGGTCCTGGTCCTCGACGAACCGTCCAGCAACCTCGACCCCGCCGCTCGTCGTGAGCTGGCGGACATCCTCGCGGGCCTGGACGTCACGCTGCTGATGATCACGCACGACCTCCCGTACGCCCTCCAACTCTGCGAGCGCAGTCTGCTGATGGACGGCGGCCGCATAGTCGCCGACGGCAAAACCCGCGACCTCCTCGGCAACGCCAACCTCATGCAGGCCCACCGCCTCGAACTCCCCTACGGCTTCGCCCCCCTCTCAGTCCCCGGCCCCGAACGCTGATCGGCCGGGGCCGCTTCGAAGGCGGAGCGGAGGCGGGTGCGGGAGGCTGTTAGGTGGGCGTGCATGGCGGCGTCTGCGGCTTGGGTGTCGCGGCGGCGGATGGCGGTGACGATCAGGTCGTGCTCGTCCATGGCGTCCTCGGTGACCCTGGAGTCGCGGAGCAGGCGGAACAGCTGCAGGTGGCAGTGGAGCTTGGCGAAGATCTCGCCGAAGTAGCTGTTGCCGGTCGCCGCGATGACGGCTTCGTGGAAGTCGGCGTCCGCGCGGGCGAAGGCGCCGTACGACATCGTGCCGGCCTGGTAGCGGCCGCGCATCTCGGCCGCGATCTGCGCGAGCTGCTCGACCTCGTCACCGCGGTGCCGGCCGGCCGCGAGGCCTGAACAGTACGGCTCGATCAGGAACCGGGCCTCGAACAGATCCTCGAACCGCTGCGGCGTCAGCTTCGGCGTCGCGGAATATCCGATCAGATGTGTTTTGGTGACCAGGTCCTCGGCCTCGAGCCGGTTCAGCGACTCCCGGACCGGGGTCTGGGAGACCCCGAGCCGGCGGCTCAGTTCGTCGACGCGGATCCGTTCGCCCGGCTGGATCTGGCCATCTAGCAGGAACTCCTGCAGTCGCTCGTAGACGACGTCACTCATCCGGGGCCGTCCGGAACGCTCCGTGGTGCGCTGGCTCATGTCTTGTCCATCCGTCGGCAGAAAATCGTGGATTCGTATTCACCAACCATTGCGAATCGTATCCGATCTGATCTAGCCTCCCAAGAAATCGAGCGATGAATACGAATGCAGCGACTCCACCCTGGGATGGTCGACATGCACACAGATCTGCTCACGGCCCAAGCACTGGCCGAACGACTACTGATCAGCGCCGGTGTGCCGACCGACGCCGCGGCCCAGCAGGCCGAGCTCCTGGTCGTCGCCGAGGCGAAGGGGATGCCGTCACACGGGCTGCTGCGCCTGCCGAGGCTGCTGCGGCGGCTGGCGAACGGTACTGCGAGCCCGACCAGCACCGGCTGCCACACGTGGACGAGCCCCTGCTACCTGTCAGTCGACGGTCAGCAAGGACTCGGCCCCGTGGTCGCGGTCCGCGCGCTGGAAGCGATCATCCCGGCCGCCGAGCAGTACGGCGTGGCGGTCTGCTCGATCACGAACAACAACCACCTCGGCATGCTCGGGTACTACGCGGGCCGGATGGCCGATCGCGGCCTGGTCTGCCTCGGCATCACGACGAGCGAGGCGCTCGTGCACCCGTGGGGCGGCACCGAGGCGATGCTCGGCACCAACCCGCTGGCGCTCGCGGTCCCGGCCCGGCCGCCGCTGGTGCTGGACATGGCCACCTCGCAGATCTCGATGGGCAAGGTGCACGACCACGCGTTGCGCGGCGTACCGCTGGAGCCGGGCTGGGCGTTGGATGCCGGCGGCAACGAGACGATCGACCCGGTGGCGGCCAAGGACGGATCGATCGCGCCGTTCGGGGGAGCGAAGGGGTACGGTCTCGGGCTCGGCCTGGGCGCGATGGTGACCTTCCTCACCGGCGCGGCGTACGGCACCGCGGTCGGCGGCACGCTCGACGACGACCACCTCAGCAACAAGGGCGACCTGTTCATCCTGATGAGCGGCGGTCGCCACTCCGCGACCGAGTACCTGGATCAGGTCCGCCACAGCCGCCGGGCCGACCCCGCCGCACCCGTGGCGGTGCCCGGTGACGGAGCCCGCGCGCGGTACCGCGAGTCGGTTGCCGATGGCATCGAGATCGCCGACGACCTGTGGCGCGAGCTGACCGCTCTCGACACGCGAGACACCGCCCGGCGTGAGGCCGTGCTGGCCGACTGACACCGCCCCCACGACCAGACAAGGACAACGACTATGCCCCTCAACGCCCCTGCCTTTGGCGTACAACGAGCACCGCGCACGGTTGTCTTCGGCGCCGGCCAGCGCGCTCTGCTCGGTCGCTACGCCGCGGAGTACGGCAGCTCAGCCCTCGTCTGCACCGACCAGCGACTGGCCACTTCACCCGAGTTCGCGCAACTGCTCGCCGATCTCGAGGACAACGGTCTCGGCGTTCACGTCTGGAGCGAGACGTCCCCGGAGCTGCCGATGTCCGACATCGACGCCTGCTTCGACGCGATGGAGTACGCCGGTATCGACGTGGTCATCGGGGTCGGCGGCGGCAGCTGCATGGACCTCGCGAAGGCCGTCGCGCTGATGCTCACCCACGGCGGCCCGATCGACCAGTACTACGGGGAGAACGCCGTACCGAGCGCCGTGCTCCCGATCATCGCCGTACCGACCACCGGTGGCACTGGCTCGGAGGTCACGCCGGTCTGCGTGCTGAGCGACAGCCGGCGTGAACTCAAGGCCGGCATATCCTCGCCGTACCTCATCCCGTCGGTGGCGATCTGCGACCCCGAGCTGACCTACTCCTGCCCGCCCAGCCTCACGGCGAGCGCTGGAGCGGACGCTGTCTCGCACCTGGTCGAGTCGTTCACCGCCGTCCAGCGCCCGCCGTCGGCACTCGCCGAGGGCCGTGTGTTCATCGGCAAGAACGTCATCAGCGACTCCTACGCCCGCTGGGGTCTCGGGCTCCTCGCGACCGCGCTCCCGATCGCCTTCGAGCACCCGGACGACCAGGAGGCGCGATCCGCGGTGATGCTCGCCGCGAACGCCGGCGGATACGCGTTGGGAGTCGCCGGCACTGCCGCCGCCCACGCACTGCAGTACCCGCTCGGCGCACTCACTCATACCGCGCACGGCGTCGGTGTCGGCGTACTCCTGCCGTACGTCATGCGCTACAACGCTCCCGCCCGCGTCGACGAGTTCGCCGAGATCGCCAAGCTCTTCGGCGTACCGAAAGCCGGTAACACCCAGCAGCAGGCACTGGCCGGGATCGAGGCCGTCGACGCACTGCTGGACCGGATCGGCATCCCGCCGACCTTGAAGGAACTCGGCCTCGCCGAGGACCAGCTCGAGTACGTCGCCGAACTGGGCCTGCAGTCGGCCCGGCTGATCGACAACAACCCCCGCCCGCTCGATGTCGACGCGCTGCTCGAGATCACCCGAGCCGCCTACGCCGGCGACCGAACCGACCCGTTCTGAACCAGTTCTGATACCCGGAGCCACCAGATGACTTCTCCGCACGATCTGTTCATCGACGGACAGTGGCGCCCGGCCGCCGACGGCCGGCGCTTCCCCGTCCACGACCCCGCCGACGGGTCCGAGCTGGCCCAGTTCGCCGCGGCGACCGAGGCCGACTGCCTCGCGGCGGTCGACGCGGCCGCCGACGCCCTGGCGGGGTGGTCGGCGACCCCGCCGCGGCAGCGCTCCGAGCTGCTCCGCGCGACCTTCGACGTACTGACCGAGGAACGTGAGCAGCTCGCCGCGCTCATCACCGCCGAGAACGGCAAGGCCTACGCCGACGCGATCGGCGAGGCGGCGTACGCGACGGAGTTCTTCCGCTGGTTCGCCGAGGAGGCGGTCCGGATCGGCGGCGACTTCCGCCTCTCACCCTCCGGCGACAAGACCATCGTCGTACGCCGGGACCCGATCGGCGTCTCGATCCTCGTCACGCCCTGGAACTTCCCGGCCGCGATGGCGACCCGCAAGATCGCGCCCGCCCTGGCGGCCGGCTGCTCCGTCGTACTGAAGCCGGCCAGCCAGACCCCGCTCACCGCGGCGTACGTCGTCGACGTCCTGCGACGTGTCGGCGTACCGGCCGGCGTGGTGAACCTGGTGACGCCGGTGCCGGCGGGCCCCGCGGTGAGCGCGATGCTGCACCATCCCGCGGTGCGCAAGCTGTCGTTCACCGGCTCCACCGAGGTCGGACGCGTGCTGCTGCACGAAGCGGCCGACCAGGTCGTCAGCTCGTCGATGGAACTCGGCGGCAACGCGCCGTTCGTCGTCCTGCCCGGCGCCGACGTCGGGGCCGCGGTCGAGGGCGCGATGGTCGCGAAGATGCGCAACGGCGGCTCGGCCTGTACGGCCGCCAACCGGTTCTACGTCCACGACTCGCTGGTCGACGAGTTCAGCACCCGTATCACCGCGGCGATGAAGGCGATCACGATGGGTCCGGGCGCCGACCACTCGAACGAGCTCGGCGCGCTGGTGTCACCGGACGAACGCGACAAGGTCGCCGGGCTGGTCGACCGAGCGGTTGCCGAGGGCGCCAATCTGACCCTGGGCGGCGAGCCGCCGGAAGGCGGCGCGTTCTACCCGCCGACGGTCCTGACCGACGTCAAGCACGGCAGCGAGATCAACCAGACCGAGATCTTCGGACCGGTCACCGCGATCGTTGGTTTCAGCGACGTCGACGAGGCCGTCGCGATGGCCAACGACACGATCTACGGCCTGATCTCCTACGTGTACGGCGATCCCGCGCAGGCGCTCACGGTCGCGCAGCGGATCGACTCCGGGATGGTCGCGGTCAACCGGGGCGTGCTCAGCGACCCGGCCGCGCCGTTCGGCGGGACCAAGCAGTCCGGTCTCGGCCGGGAAGGCAGCTCCGAGGGGATCCTCGAGTTCCTCGAGGAGAAGTACATCGGAATCGAGGTGTGAGGCGATGGCGAACGCCGTACTGCCCACTGTGTCACCGCCGGCGGTCGACGGTCCGGCCGCGGCGCGCAAACGCTCGAAGGTGAAGCCGAAGCGGCAGAACCTGGCCGGCTGGCTGTTCGTCGGCCCGGTGATCTTCGGCGTGCTGTTCTTCCAGCTCCTGCCGGTTGCAGCCTCCCTGGTGGTGTCGCTGACGAACTGGACCGGGCTGAACTCCCCGAAGTTCCTCGGCCTGGGCAACTACAAGGAGCTGTTCACCGCCGACGACACGTTCTGGCCGTCGCTGAAGAACACCGTGATCTTCACGCTGGTGGTCGTCGTGCTGACGATCTTCATCGGGCTCGGACTCGCGGTTCTGTGCAACCAGAAGGTCAAGGGCATCGGGATCTTCCGGACGCTGTACTACTCGCCCGCGGTGACCAACGTCGTCGCGATCGGCTTCGTCTGGTTCTGGCTGTACAACCCGGACAACGGCCTGTTCAACTCCACGCTGAAGACGATCGGCATCCACGGACCGGCCTGGCTGTCCGACACCAAGACAGCGCTGATCGCGGTGATGATCGTCGCGCTCTGGCAGGGCGTCGGCTACCCGATGGTGATCCTGCTGGCGGGGTTGCAGAGCATCGACCAGTCGCTGATCGAAGCCGCGACCGTGGACGGGGCGTCGGCCTGGCGGCGGTTCTGGTCGGTGGTCTTCCCGCTGCTGACGCCGAGCCTGTTCTTCCTCACGATCACGCAGTTCATCACCTCGTTCCAGGTGTTCGGGATCATCTACGTGATGACGTCCGGCGGGCCGAACAACGCCACCTCGGTGTTCATCTTCCAGATCTACGAGGCCGCCTTCGGGCACGGCCGGCTGGGCTATGCCTCCGCGATGGGCTGGGTGCTGTTCGTCATCGTCGGCGTCGTCACCGCGATCCAGTGGCGGATGGAGAAGCGGTGGGTGCACTATGACAACTGAAGCTGTGCGCGTCTTCAACCGGCCCCCGCGGCACATCCCGCGCCGCGTCGTGCTGATCGTCGTCCTGCTGTTCTTCGCGGTGGTGTTCGCGATGCCGCTGCTCTGGATGATCAGCGCGTCGCTCAAGCCCGAGAACGAAGTACTGCAGTCGCCGCCGACGTTCTTCCCGTCGGAGTTCCAGTGGGGCAACTACTCCCAAGCCGGCCACGGCCTGCTGCCGTTCTTCCTGAACAGCTGCAAGCTCGCGGCGCTCAACGTCGGCTTCCTGCTGCTGTTCGCGTCGCTGGCCGGGTACGGCTTCGCCCGGCTGAACTTCGCCTTCAAGAACCTCGCCTTCGCGCTGTTGTTGTCGACGGCAATGATCCCGGGAATCGTCTACCTGGTTCCGCAGTACATGCTGTTCCGGCAGATGGGCTGGATCGACACCCACTACCCGCTCTGGGTCCCGAACGTGCTGACGCCGGTGTTCGGCACGTTCCTGCTCCGGCAGGCGTTCCGCGGCGTACCGATCGAGCTGGAGGAGGCCGCCAAGCTCGACGGCGCGTCGATCTTCGGCACCTTCTGGCGGATCATGCTGCCGCAGGTCAAGCCGGCCCTGGCCGCAGTCGGCGCACTGACCTTCATGGGCTCGTGGAACGACCTCTTCGGGCCGCTGATCTTCCTCAACTCGACGCGGTTGCAGACCATGCCGATCGCGCTCGCGCTGTTCAAGGGTGAGTACTTCACCCAGACCAACCTCATGATGGCCGCCGCGACGCTGACGATCCTGCCGCCGCTGCTGCTGTTCCTGCTGGCCCAGAAGTACTTCGTCCAGGGCATCACGATGTCCGGCCTGAAAGGATAAGTATGCGGATCACGAACATCGAGTCGATCATCCTGCTCGACAAGCTGCACATCGTGAAGGTGCACACCGACGAGGGCCTGGTCGGTGTCGGCGAGGTCAGCCCGATGAACGCCCACGTCTCGCACAGCGTCGTGGAGCAGGCGCTCGCGCCGCTGCTCGTCGGCGAGGAGGCGACCGACATCGAGCGGCTGTGGCGCCGGCTCTACACCAAGCCGTACAAGCTCGGCCCCGGCGGCGCGCAGCTGAACGCGATCGCGGGTATCGACATCGCGCTGTGGGACCTGCTCGGCAAGGCGGCCGGGCTGCCGACGTACCAGCTCCTCGGCGGCAAGTACCGGCAGAGCGCGAAGGTCTACGCGAGCTCGATGTCGCGCAGCATGACACCGGAGCAGGAGGCCGAGCGCGCGCAGTCCTTCCAGGAGAAGGGCTTCCACGGCTACAAGATCCACTCGTCGACGCCGTGGATGCACGACGACGGCTTCGACCAGACCATCGCCACCGTGACCGCGGTGCGCAAGCTGGTCGGGGACGACTTCCCGATCCTGGTCGACGTCAACAACGCGTACTACGAACACACCGCGATCAAGCTGGCCCACGCGCTGGAGGACCTCGGCGTGTGGCACTTCGAGGAACCGCTCGCCGCCCACGACTACGCGGCGTACGGACGGCTGGCCGACGCGGTCGACATCCCGATCGCGGCCGGGGAGCAGGAGTACACCACCTGGCAGTTCCGGGACCTGATCCTGGACGGCAAGGTCGACATCCTGCAGCCCGACGTGATCAAGTGCGGCGGCATCACCGAGTTCAAGAAGATCGCGGTGCTCGCCGACACCTTCACCAAGCCGATCACGGTGCACAACACGCAACAGACGATCGGTACGTCGGCACACGCGCACCTGTGGGTCAGTACGCCGTCGTGCGTCTACCCGCAGGAGTACAACATCGAGCACAACCCGATCCTCGACGACGTACCGATCTGGAAGAACCCGCTCGTCCCGGTGAACGGCGAGATCACGCCGTGGGACCTGCCCGGTCTGGGCATCGAGCTGGACGACGACGCGGTCGCCAAACTGCGGACCAATTAACTTGAAGAGAACAGGAACGACCATGCCCGCATCAGAGATCTCCCGTCGGTCGGTACTCCGGGCCCTCGGCATCGGCGGCGGCGCGCTCGCCGCCGGAATCCCGCTCGCCGCGTGCGGCAGCAACGGCAGCGGGGGAGGAGGCGGCGGCGGTAACGCCTCCTGGATGACCTGGGACACCGAGAGCGGTACCCCGATGTACACGATGGCGCAGAACTGGGCCAAGCAGGCCGGCAAGACCCTCGACATCCAGTCGATCCCTGGCGACGACTACGACACCAAGCTCCGGACCGTGCTGTCGTCCGGCGCGGCGCCGACCGCGATCCGGATCAACGACGACTACGTCCGCGGGTACTACGCGGAGGGCTCGCTGCTCGACCTGCGCCCGTACCTGGAGAAGGACGGGATCAAGCCGGACGACTACTTCCCGGTCGCGTACAACTTCGCCAAGCAGCCCGACGGCGCGCACGCCGCCTGGCCGATCATGACCAACCCCGGCATCCTCTACTGCAACACCGACGCGTTCGCCGAGGCCGGGGTCGAGCTGCCGCCGAAGGACTGGGCGAAGAGCGGCTGGACCTGGGACGACTTCCTCGAGGCAGCCAAGAAGCTCACCAAGCCCAACGGTGAGCGCTGGGGTGCGTTGGTCTTCCCCGACAGCTCGCTCGAGACTGTCTTCCCGACCAGCAACGGCGGCGACGGCATCTACTCCAAGGACGCGACCCGGTTCACGCTGGCCGAGCCGCAGGGCACCGAGGCGATCCAGTGGGTCGCCGACCTGTCGCTCGTGCACAAGGTGCACCCGGACTTCGCCACCGTGACGGCCGGCAAGCAGACGCCGAACTGGGCGTTGGCCCAGCTCGGTACCGGCAAGGTCGCGATGCTGCTCGGGCTCACCAGCGGCGTCCCGTACCTGCGTAAGAACGCGAAGGTGAAGTGGGACATCTTCCCGACCCCGATGAAGGTCAGCCGGACCACGGTCAACACGCTCACCGTGCTTGCGATCCCGAAGGCGTCGAAGGACCCCGACACTGCGTGGAGCTTCCTGAAGTACGCGGTCGGCGCGGAGTCTGCGAAGCTGCTCGCGCAGTCGCGCGGGTTCATGCCGGTGGCGAAGAGTTCGTCGTCGTTGTTCGTGCCCGACGACAACGCGCCGTCGAATCTTGCGCTGGTGACGCAGGCGCTCGGCAGCGCGGTCAACGAGAACTTCAGCCGCTACATCGAGCGCGCCCGGACCATCTACCGGCCGGTGCTCGACGACGTCTGGAGCGGCAAGAAGACCGCCGAAGCGGCGCTGGGCAGCGTCAAGCAGAAAGTCGAAGACGTACTCGCAGGCAAGGGATGACCGGATGAAGATCACCGATATCAGCGTCGAAGTCACCTCCGAACCGAAGGCGCACGCGGTCCGCGACGCGATCCAGTTGCTCGACCGCAACGGCCACACCCGCGTGCGGATCGATACCGACGAGGGTGTGAGCGGCGTCAGTACGACGTACTTCGGCCGGGTCGAGAGCTCACCCGCCGTGCTCGGGAAGCTGGTCGAGGAGCAGCTGGCGCCGGCGATCGTGGGGGAGGACCCCACGCTGATCCGGGGCATCCGGCAGAAGCTGCAGACGCTGACCGATTACCAGGGCACCGCCGGGCTGTCGTCGTACGGCATCTCGGCGATCGACCTGGCGTTGTGGGACCTGCTCGGCAAGTCGCTGGATGTCCCGGTGTGGAAGCTACTCGGGGCGCAGCGGACCGCGATCCCGACGTACGCGATGGTCGGCTGGCTGGAGCTGGACGTCCCGGGGTTGGAGAGTGTGTCGGCGAAGGCGATGGAGCAGGGTTTCCGCGGCGTGAAGATGAAGGTCGGCGGCGGGCCGCTGACCGAGGACGTGCAGCGGATCAAGGCGGTCCGCAACATCATCGGGCCGGACGCGCCGCTGATGGTGGACGCGAACCAGGCCTTCGGGTACTCCGAGGCGCTGCGACGCGGCCGGGTGTACGAGGAGCTCGACTGCCGGTGGTTCGAGGAGCCGCTGCCGGCGGCCGACACCGACGCCCATGTCCGACTGGCCGAGAAGCTGGACATCCCGATCGCAACGGGGGAGAACCGGTACGGGCAGGCAGCCTTCCGGGACTTGATCGCGCGGGGTGGCGTCGGCGTCGTACAACCTGATCTGCGTCGGGCCGGCGGACTGACCGACTGTCTGGAGATCGGGTTGATGGCGGCCGGGTTCGGGGTGCCGTACGCGTCGCACGGCGGTGGCGCGCACATCCATGTGCTTGCCGCGCTGCCGAACACGATCTACGTGGAGAGCGGTCTGCTGCCGGCCGGCGTACAGCTCGAGGACGGGTGCTATCCGCTGCCGACCGGACCGGGGCTGTCCTCCTGGAACGGCTAGAAGCTGACCGGCACCGGGAATCTACGGTGAATTTGTTACCAGGACCTTGTGTGTTACTCGCCAGTCAGCGAAGGTGACGTTGAGTACTTCAGTCGCCACCCTTCGCTGACAAAGGCGGTCCGCCCATGAAGTCCTTCGCCAGTCTGCTGTCCGCCGCGGCCCTCGGCGCCGCGATGCTTCTCAGCCCGGGAGTCGCGCACGCGGCGGCTCCGAACTACGTCGCACTCGGTGACTCGTACGCCTCCGGTGTCGGGACCCGCACCTATATCTCCAGCAGCGGGTCCTGCCAGCGGTCGACCAGGGCGTACGCGTACATCGACGCCGGCCGGATCGGTGCCAACCTGACGTTCGTGGCCTGCTCCGGCGCCAAGGTCGCCGATGTCACGGCGAACCAGCTGCCGTCGGTGACCGGCTCGACCAGCATCGTCTCCGTCCAGGTCGGCGGAAACGACGCCGGCTTCTCCTCCGTCATCACCGAGTGCGCGAAGCCGTCATGGCTCGGCGACTGCACCAGCGCGGTGGCCGGGGCGCAGACGATCATCAACAACACGCTGCCCGGCCGCCTGAACACGCTGTACTCCTCGATCCGGAGCCGTGCCGCGTCGGCGCAGGTCGTGGTCGTCGGGTACCCGCGCCTGTTCAACGGCACCGACTGCAACGCCGGCACGTTCTTCAGCCCCGACGAGATGACCCGGCTGAACGCAACCGCCGACCTGCTGAACTCGAAGCTCTCGGCCGCGGCGAGCGCGGCCGGGTTCACGTTCGTCAACCCGACGTCGAAGTTCATCGGTCACTCCGTGTGCGGCAACCCGGAGTGGATCAACGGCCTGTCGAACCCGATCAGCGAGTCGTACCACCCGAACGTCACCGGCCAGGCGGCGTTCGCCGATCTGGTCCAGCCGGCGCTCTGACCTGCGCTTTTGCAGTTGTGTGCAGTGCCGCCCCGGTGTGAGCCGGGGCGGTTTCGTATTTCGGGATGCGGACTCGTCCGGTTCGTGGTGTCATGCTGGAGTGGCGCAGAGGTCTGTGGACTGGTTACTGGCGGCCAGGATGCAGGCGAACTGTTTGGCGCGTCCGGTGAACGAGGCCGGCCCCGGAGGGGTGGCCGACGTCGTACGCCGGACGGGGGGCCTGCAGGCGCAGACCTGGCGTGGCGCCGCGTACGCCGTACGGGCCCGATCGACCGCGACCACGCTCGCCGATGTCACCCGCGCCCAGCAGGTCGACCGCTCGGTCGTCCGCGGCTGGTTCATGCGCGGCACCCTCCAACTCGTCGCCGTCGAGGACGCCGGTCCGCTGCTGGGCCTGCTCGGTCCGAAGCTGATCAAGGACACCGAACGCCGGTACGGCGAGCTCGGCCTGCCCGAACGCATCCGCTCGGCAGCGGCTGATCTGCTCGAGGAGCATCTGCTGGCGAACGGTTCGTGCAACCGCGCCGAGCTGGCCGACGTACTGGTTGCGGCCGGGCTGATCGCCGAGCCGAAGGGGCAGGCTGTCTACGCGCTGATCCGGTACGCCGGGCTGCTCGGCCGGGTCTGCTACGGACCAGGGGAGACCTGGGTCGCCGTACGGGACTGGCTCGGGAAGCCTCTCGAGCTGTCGGGCGACGTGGAGGAGCTGGCCTCTCGCTACCTGGCTGCCTACGGCCCCGCGACCGCCCGCGATTTCGCGACGTGGTCCGGCCTGCCGGTTCCTGCCGCTCGTCGCGCCGTGGAGGCGGTCGCCACGACGTACTTCGACATGGAATCTGTGGAGTTGGCTGCGGTCGAGGACCTGCCTGGCTGTCGTGAGGTCCGGATGCTGGGGGAGTTCGACGCGTACCTCCTTGGCTACCAGAGCCGCTTCCAGCAGCTGCCCGCCGCGATCTTCCCCGGCGGCGGCATGCTCCGCCCAGCCGTCATCGAAGCCGGCCGGGCCATCGGCTCCTGGACGCATGCCGACCTGTCGGTCGACGTGTTCGACGGCCGGCCGGACCTGTCCGCCGAACTGGAGGACCTGGCTCGCTTCGCCGGTTGATCGTATATGCCGGATCGGGTATATATAGATCCATGACCGAGACGCTGAGCTCTGAGAACGGCCGGACCGTCCTGCGGATGCGGCGAGATCTGCGGCACCCGGCAGAGAAGGTCTGGCGAGCGATCACCGACCCGACCCAGCTGGCCGGGTGGTTCCCGGCTGCGGTCGAGCTGGATCTGAGGCTCGACGGGCCGGTCAGGTTCACGTTCGAACAGGATCCAGGCGCGCCCGTCGACGAGCAGAGCAGCGGCGTCATCCGCGCGTACGAACCGCCGCACCTGATCGAGTACACCTGGGGAGTAGAGGTACTCCGCTGGGAACTCGAGCCCACCGCGGCCGGCTGCACCCTCCAGTTGACGGCCACGTACGACGACCGCGCCGGCTCGGCCAGCTTCGCCGGCGGCTGGACCCTGTGTCTGGACGCACTCGACCGCGTGCTGGGCGACACCGTCCCGGAACGCGACTACCGCGAACTCCACGAATACTTCATCAAAGCATTCGGTCTCGATCAGGGAGCAGTCTCCGACGACGGCCTACTGCGGTTCGAGCGCCAACTGACGCAGCCGAAAGACGTCGTGTGGAAGCTGCTGTCCGGCGGGCGGACCGCGACCGTCGGGAGCCCGCCGCCGGACGGCTTCGTGGCCAAGGGCATCGACGCCGGCCCGGTCGCCGAGCTCGACGAGCCGGTACTCCTCAGCTACAGCTCGACCGGAGGCGTCGTCACGTGGGCCCTGCGCGACGGCAACGGCGGCGCCCGCCTGGTGCTGACCCAGACAGACGCCACCGAGGAGGACCTCACCGCCTGGCGCGACCTGATCGAATCCCTCGCCACCCGAGCGGCCCAGTAGCTAGGCGGCTGTTATGTACTCGCGGAGGTGTTCCGCCGTGAGGGTCGGACTGCTTTCGACGAGGTCGGCCGGCGTGCCGGTGAAGACGACCTGGCCGCCCGCGTGGCCGGCACCGGGGCCGATGTCGATGAGCCAGTCGGCATGCGCCATCACCGCCTGGTGATGCTCGATGACGATCACCGTGTTGCCTTGGTCAACCAACGTGTCGAGCATGCCGAGCAATTGGTCCACGTCGGCCAGGTGGAGTCCGCTCGTCGGCTCGTCGAGGATGTAGATCGACCCTGTCCGGCCCATGTTGATCGCGAGCTTGAGCCGTTGGCGTTCCCCGCCGGACAGAGTCGTCAGCGGTTGCCCGAGGCCGACGTACCCGAGTCCGACGGTCGCCAGCCGGTCCAGGATCGATCGCGCCGTACCGCGTCCGAAGAACTCCCGCGCCTCGGCGACGGTCATCCGCAGTACTTCGCTGATGTTCTTGCCGCGCAGCCGGTATCCAAGCACCTCGGCCGTGAACCGCGCGCCGTTGCAGTCCTCGCACACCGACGCGACCTCGGCCATCATCGCGAGGTCGGTGTAGACCAGCCCGATGCCCTTGCACGTCGGGCACGCCCCGACCGAGTTCGCGCTGAACAGCCCCGGCTTCACCTTGTTCGCCTTCGCGAACTCGGCCCGGATCGGATCGAGCAGTCCTGTGTATGTCGCCGGGTTGCTGCGTTTCGATCCGCGGATCGGTTCCTGACCCGCGATGATCACGCCGTCTCGCCCGGCCAGCGACCCGTGGATCAGCGAACTCTTCCCGGACCCGGCCACCCCGGTGACCACCGTGAGTACGCCGAGCGGAATGTCCACGCTGACATCGCGCAGGTTGTGCAAGGTGGCGTTCGAGATCGACAGCTTCCCGGTCGGCCGCCGTACGTCGTCACGCACGCTGACGTGATGGTCGAGGTACTGCCCGGTGAGCGTGCCTGACGCCTTCAGCCCGGCGACCTCGCCCGCGTAACAGAGCCGTCCGCCGGCCAGACCCGCGCCCGGACCCAGATCGACGACGTGATCCGCGATCCGGATCGTCTCGGGCTTGTGCTCGACCACCAGCACCGTGTTGCCCTTGTCCCGCAACTGCAGCAGCAGGTCGTTCATCTGCTGGATGTCGTGCGGGTGCAGACCGACCGTCGGCTCGTCGAAAACGTAGGTGACATCGCTCAGGCTCGAGCCGAGATGACGCACCAGCTTCACCCGCTGCGCCTCGCCGCCGGACAGCGTCGACGACTCGCGATCGAGACTGAGATACCCGAGTCCGATCGTCACGAACGAGTCGAGTGCGTGCCGGAGCCCCTCGAGCATCGGCCCGACGCCGGGATGGTTGACCCCGGCAATGAACTCGGCGAGGTCGCTGATCTGCATCGCCGAACACTCACCGATCGTGCGCCCGTCGACCGTGACGCTCCGGGCTGCTTCGTTCAGCCGTACGCCGTTGCACCCGGCGCAGATCTGTTGCCGGATCGCGCGTTCGGCGAACGCGCGCCTGGCTCTGCATCGACTGCGGGTCCTTCGCGAGGTACTGCCTCTTGAGCTTGGTGATCAGCCCTTCGAAGGTCAGATTGCTCTTGCCGATCTTCACCTTCACCGGCTCCTGATGAAGGAACTGCTGCCACGCCTCGGCCGGGTAGTCCTTCAGCGGCAGATCGGGATCGAAGAGCCCGGAGTTCGCGATCAGTTGCCAGTGCCAACTGTCGACCGTGTAGCCGGGCGCCTTGATCGGCCCTTGATTCAGACTCTTGTCGCGGTCGACGAGTTCGTCGAGGTTGAACTCGGTGGACCGGCCGAGCCCCTCGCACACCGGGCACATCCCCTCGGCGCGGTTGAAGCTGAACACGGACGGCGGCCCGGCGTACGGCGTACCCGCGCGGCTGAACAGCACCCGCAGCATGGTGTGCGCATCCGTCGCGGTGCCGACGGTGGAGCGAGCGTTGGCGCCGATCCGCTCCTGGTCGACGATGATCGCGGCGGACAGGTTGCGCAGGGCGTCCACGTCCGGGCGGCCGAGGCTCGGCATGAAGTTCTGTACGAACGCGGTGTAGGTCTCGTTGATGAGCCGCTGCGACTCGGCCGCGATGGTGTCGAAGACGAGTGACGACTTGCCGGACCCGGAGACTCCGGTGAAGACGGTGAGCCGTCGTTTGGGAATGTCGAGCGAGACCCCGCCGAGATTGTTCTCCCGAGCGCCTCGCACCTGGATGACGTCATGACTGTCAGCAGGAAACATCCTTCAATGGTGTCATTGAACCGCCTGTAAGAACTTCAGTCGTCGTCCGCCGCAGAGGTCTTGCGGAAACCTTCAACACCGACAGGAAGGTTCAACTGGTTGCCAGCTTCGTCACGTCGTCGAGGAGGGCTTGGAGCTGGGCGGCGAGCTGGGTGCGGGCAGTGGGGGAGAGGGACGCGACGAGCTCGGATTCGCGGGTGAGGACCTGGTCGACGGTTTGTTCGATGAGGTCGTGGCCGGTGGGGGAGAGGGCGACCAGTACGGCACGGGTCCCGTCGTCGGCGCTGCGGCGGGTGACGAGTCCGCTGTCCTCGGCGCGGGCGACGCGCTGGGAGATCGCCCCGGCGGTGACGAGGGTGCGGCGGGACAGTTCGCGGGTGGTCAGCTCGTACGGCGAACCCGCGCGCCGCAGCACGCTCAGCAGATCGAGCGTCGCCGGATCGACGCCGGCGTCGGCGAGCACCCGTCGCCGATCGTCCGCGAACAACTTGGCCAGCCTCCACAACGGGGTGACGATCTCGATCGAGTCCGTCGGCGTACCGGGGCGTTCCCGCTGCCAGGCGCGCGCGATCTCCGCCGCGGGATACGGACTCGGGGAATCGAGCGGATAGTTGTCGGCCACGAGACCCATGGTACGTTTAGACCTAAACATTTAGACCTAAACGTGAGGTGTGGCATGAGGACGATCGTGGTGACCGGCGGGGCGACCGGGATCGGGCGGGCGACCGCGGAGCGGTTCCGGGCGGACGGCGACGAGGTGGTGATCACCGGTCGGCGTGCCGACGTACTGGCCAAGACGGCGGCGGATCTCGGGGCCAGGGGAGTGGTGTGCGACGCGACGGATCCGGCGCAGATCGAGCGCTTGGTCGACGAGTTGCCGGTGCGGGTCGACGTACTCGTGAACAACGCGGGCGGCAATACCGACTTCGGGCGGCCGGACGGGGATCTCGAGCAGTTGAAGGCGAACTGGCTCGCCAACCTCGAGGCGAACCTGATCAGCGCCGTCCTCACCACCACGGCGCTTGCCCCGCGACTCACCACGGCGGTCGTCCACCTCGGCTCGATCGCCGGCGCCCGTGGACCTGGCTCGTACGGCGCTGCCAAGGCCGCGCTCGCACTGTGGAACGCCGACATCGCCGCCGAGCTCGGCCCGCGTGGGATCACCTCGAACGTCGTCGCGCCGGGTTTCACCGGGGACACCGAGTTCTTCCAGGGCCGCCTCACCGACCAGCGCCGCGAGACGTTGCTCGAGGCAACGTTGACCAAGCGTGAAGGCCAAGTGGCGGACATTGCCGGCACGATCCACTTCCTCGCCTCACCCGCCGCCCGCCACCTCACCGCCCAGGTCCTGCACGTGAACGGCGGCGCCCTGATCACGCGCTAGACCTGCATCTCGATCCACGCTGCGTGACAACGTGTGCCAGGTGTGACAATGGGCGGCATGCGTCCCACCGTCAAAGATGTCGCGAAGCTGGCCGGGGTGTCGCCGAAGACGGTGTCGAACGTGATCAACGGCGTGGTCTTCGTGCGGCCCGAGACGCGGGCCCGGGTGGAGAGCGCGCTGGCCGAGCTCGACTACGTGCCGAACATGAGCGCCCGCGGCCTGCGCAACGGCCGCTCGGGCATGATCGCGCTCGCGCTGCCCGACCTGCTCCGGCCGTACTCCGCCGAGATCGTCCACCTGGTCGTCGAGCTGGCCCACGAGCGGGGCTGGGGTGTGCAGATCGAGCAGACCGCGGCCGAGCCGAAGCGGGAGTTCGAGCTGCTCTCGAAGGCCCGCGCGTATCTCGTCGACGGCCTGATCCTGAACCCGGTCAACCTCGACGACAGCGCGGTGATGTCGGCCGGCCCGCTGCCGCCGGTCGTGCTGATCGGTGACGTCGACCAGGACGTCGTGAGCCAGGTCGCGATCGACAACGTCGCGGCCGCGCGGGACATGACCAAGCACCTGCTGTCCCGCGGCTGCCGCCGGATCGCCGTCGTCGGTACGCCGGAGGTCCCGCGCGGATCATCCGGCGCCGGCGTCCTCGGGGGCTCGGCCGAAAACCCCGGTACGGCGGCATCGCGGCTGCGGACCGCCGGATATCACCAGGCGCTCGAGGAAGCCGGCATACCGAACGATCCGGCGCTCGAGATCAGCCTCGACCGCTGGCGGCCCGAGGGCGCGGCGACTGTGGTCGGGAAGTACCTGGCCGACCATGAACTGCCGGACGCGTTCTTCTGCTTCACGGACTCGCTCGCCTCGGGCGCACTGGCCGCGCTGTGGGGCGCGGGCATCGCCGTACCGCAGCAGACGCTGGTCGCCGGATTCGACAACATCCTCGAGAGCCAGTTCATGATCCCGCCGCTGACCACGATCGATTTCGACCGGCGGGAGTTCGTCGCGGCGGCCCTGGATCTGCTCGCCGAGCGGATGGCCGACAAGGATGCGCCGGCACGCAGGGTGATGATTCCCCACAGCGTCGTCGAGCGCACCAGCACCGGACGCTGACGACCGCCGCGTACTTACGGAACGAGGCGTGGACATAAGTTTCGATACGCGGGATTCCGATCACGATCCCTTGAAAACGTCGTCACTCTCAGCAAGGGTTGCCTGATCACTTCCGCGTCGTTTCCGGGTGCGGGGAGGACGGGGAGTGTGCGGTCGCACGACCGCGTCCACCGCCACTCGGGGGCAGTTCACGATGAGAAGGGGGAAGTGTGTCAGCGATGAGAAGGCTCGCCGAGCAATGCCGTGATGTGAGGAGTCACGGCAATGCAGGGCTCGGCCGAGCCGCGATCCAACCGGCGGTCTGTACCGGCATCCACGAGGTGACCTCGTCGAGCAGCCCGGTGCGTCCGCGACGCGTGGCGATGCTCAGATTGAGCAACGGAATGACGACCACGCTGCGACTCGGCGAGGGTGCCACGGCGCCTGCGCCGGGTAGCACTGTTTTCGTCCAAGGTGGCCGGGGCATGGGTGACCAGCCTGCCTCAGGTGGGGTCATCCTCGCGTCCAGCGGGCTTGTCCGGACGTCAACGGTCTGAGTCAGCGACTCGCCGGTCTCAGGTGTCGACGCCCAGCTGAGGCCGGCAAGTTGTTCGACCCGCTTCCCTGCCGACCGCACCCGGCAGCGTGATCTAGTCGGGTATCGGATCGATCAGTTCCCGGATCTCGATCGGTGAGTACGGCGCTTCCGGCAGCCGAGCGGCGATCTCGGCGGCCCGTTCGAGGCCGGCGCAGTCGACGACGTAGTACCCGGCCAGCACTTCCTTGGCCTCGGTGAACGGTCCGTCCGTGACCGCCGCCGTCCCGTCGACCACCCTGACCACCCGCGCATTCGTCGTGGTCAGGCCGAGGCCGTCGACGAACTCACCGCTCGCCTGCAGCTCCGCGGTCAGCTTGCGGTGCTGTTCCATCACCTCGTCGATGCCGTTGGCGTGCAGGGTGTTCCACGTTTCGTCGTTCCCGTAGATCAGCAGCATGTATTTCATCGCTCGCCTCCATTCACCCGGTACGTCGGAGCCCCGGACGCCTTCTCGACATCCGGGGCCCACGTTAGCGACTACCAGGTGGCGCCGGCGGGCTGGCGCACGGTGGTGTTGATCCGGTTGAACATGTTGGTGAGCGCGATCATCAGCACGATCGCGGACAGTTCCTTCTCGCCGAAGTGCTCGCTCGCCGCGGCCCAGATCTGGTCGCTGACCGAGGTCGGGTTGTCGGCCAGCCGGGTCGCGGCCTCGGCCATCTCGAGCGCGGCGCGCTCGGCGTCGGTGAACAGGTCGGAGTCCCGCCACGCCGCGACCTGGTGCAGCCGCTCGTCGGTCTCACCGTTCTTCAGCGCCGACTTGATCCCGCCGAACACGCACGGGGAGCAGCCGTTGATCTGGCTGGCCCGCAGGTGCACGAGCTCCAGGATCTTGCCGTCCGTCCCGGACTGGCCGATCGCCTTGTAGATGTTCTGAATGCCCTTGGTGGCATCGGGCAGGATCTCCGCCGGGTTAGTCATCCGTGCTTGCATGGGAGGTTCTCCATCAGGTTCGTGCAACCCGTCCCGCCCCGAGCGGAGCGAGGGGTGGGTGCCTTTGTTTGTGTTGGTTTCACTCTCCTGACGGATGCTGCGCGGCGGATGTGACAGCGAACCGCAGATCCTTTTCGAGCCGCCGCTCGACCGGCACCGCGGGGTCGGAATACTGACCTGTCAGGCAGACCGGGCCGGTGTAGCCGATGTGCTGGAGCGCCGCGAAGACGGCCGGCCAGTCGGCGAGTCCGTCCTCGGCCTCGACGAAGTTCGTCTTCCAGCCACCGTCGGTGTGCAGGTAGTGGACGTTCTTCAGGTTCACGATCCCGAGCCGGTCCGCGCCGAGCTCGAGCGTCACCGCGGGATGGTCACCGGCCAGTGCGTCATGCGCCGCATCCCAAACGAGCTTGTACCGATCGGGCAGTCCTTCGAGCAGTTGCAGTACGCCGAGCGTCGACGACACGAACCGCCCGTGATGCGGCTGCACGCCGATCTGCACGTCGTACTGCTCGGTGAGTACGGCGGCCTGCTCGAGCAGCACCCGGTTGCGTTGGACGGAGGCGGCGTACCCGTCGGGGCCGAGCTCGGCCATGATCCGGATCATCGGCACCCCGGCCTCGGCGCAGGCCGCGAACACCGGCTCGGACAGGTCACTGGCGACGCTGATCGGTTCGATGCCTTCGGCCCGCAACTGCGCGGTGAACTTCGGCAGCTCGGCGCCGGCGTTCGCCGCGGTGACGTACGCCGTGTCGCGGACCGGGATCTCGGCGCCGCCGAACCCGATCCCGGCGACGAGCCGGCCGAGCTCGTCGCCGGGAAGGCCGGCCCAGGGTTTGGTGAAGACGGACCAGAGGTAGGTCATTGTTCAGCGGCCTCCTAGACCACTCATGGTGATGCCTCGGACGAACCAGCGTTGGGTGAGGAAGAACAGGATGATCAACGGGATCGTGGTGACGGTCGCTGCCATCAGCAACAAGTTCCACTGGGTGCCGTTGGTGTCCTGGAAGACCTGCAGGCCGACCGACGCCGTCCGCGTCGCGTCGCTGTTGGAGATGACGAGCGGCCAGAGCAGGTTGTTCCACTGGCCGATGAACTTGAACACGGCCAGCGTCGCGATCGCCGGGACCGCGAGCGGCACGATCACCCGGACGAACGCCTGCCAGCGGTTCGCGCCGTCCAGCCGGGCGGCCTCCTCGTAGTCCCGCGGGATGCCGAGGAAGAACTGCCGCAGCAGGAACACCCCGATCGCGGTGAACGCGTGCGGCAGGATCATCCCGGGCCAGGTGTCGATCCCGTGCAGCTTCGCGACCAGTACGAACTGCGGGATCAGCGTCACCTGCGACGGGATCATCAGCGTGGCCAGGTAGATCCCGAACAGCCAGCTCCGGCCGGGGAAGTTCAGCCGGGCGAACGCGTACGCCGCGAGCGCGGCGGTGACCGTCTCGAGGATCGTCGTACCGGCCGCGAAGTAGATCGTGTTCAGCAGGTACTTGCCGAGCGGGACCAGGTCGAACGCGCGCGTCAGGTTCTCCGGGTGCCAGCTGCTCGGCCAGAACGACGGCTTGGCCGCCATCGACTCGGCGTCGGACTGGAACGCGACCAGGACCATCATCACGACCGGGATCAGCGTCAGCGCGGTGACCAGGAAGCACCCGAACACGATCAGCTTGCGCTGCAAGTGCTTGTCGTGGACCAAGGGCATGGCTTCAGTTGTCATAGTGCACCAGCCTCCGCTGGAAGAGGAACTGACCGGCGGTGATCACCACGATGAACGCGAACAGCACCAGCGACTGGGCCGCGGCGTACCCCTGGTCGTAGTTCTCGAAGCCGGTCCGGTAGATGTACATGACCAGCGTGGTGGTGCGCGTGCCCGGACCGCCGTTGGTCATGATCAGCGCCTGGTCGAAGACCTGGAACGAGCCGATCACCGACGTGACGATGACGAAGAACAGGGCGGGGGAGAGCATCGGCAGCGTGATGTGGCGGAAGCTGGCCCACGGCGACGTACCGTCGACGCGGCCGGCTTCGTAGAGCTGTTGCGGGATCGCCTGCAGACCGGCGAGGAACACGACCATGCCGAAACCGAAGCTCTTCCAGACGCTCATCAGGATCAGCGCGGGCATCGCCCAGTTGTCGGAGATCAGCCACGCCGGCCCGCTGATGCCGAACCAGCCGAGCACGGCGTTCACCAGACCGTCGTGCGGGATGTAGAGCCAGATCCAGACGAACGCCACCGCGACCGTGATGGTTGCGTACGGCAACAGCAGGAGCGACCGGAAGACGGCCACCCGGCGGACGCCCTGGTTGAGCAGCAGCGCCAGGGCCAGGCTGACGACGATCGTCAGCGGCACACTGACCAGCGTGAAGTACGCCGTGTTGCCGAGCGCGGACCAGAACGTCGGGTCGGGGCCGAGCCGGGCGAAGTTGTGCAGACCGGCCCAGGTGGGTGCGCTGAACAGGTTCCAGTTCAGCAGCGAGATGACGCCTGCGGCAACGACCGGTCCGGCGGTGAAGATCAGGAAGCCGATCAGGCTGGGCAGGATGAACAGCCAGGCGGTGAGCGCCTCGCGGCTGCGCCAGCGCGGAGTCGGTCTGGACGTCTGCTGGGACGGTGTGGGGGCGGTGACCGCTGGAGCTACGTCTGTTGTCGAAAGAGCCATGGTGATCACCCCTTCCTGGCGGTGGCTTGGCGGACGGTGTCGAGGTGCTGGCGCATCAGGATGTCGAGGCGCGGCGTGAGCCCGTTGATCGCGTCCGGGACGCTGACCTGGCCGAGGAACGTCCGCGGCAGGTCCTGGCCGAGCAGCTGCTTGACCTGGTTCCAGTTCGTGGTGACGTCGAAGGCGTGACCGCCGGCGAGCTTGCCGGCCAGGATCTCCTGCACGATGCCGAGGTTGTCGGGCGGCGGCTGGAACGCGCTGCCGGCGCTGAGCCGGGCCGGGTTGTTGCGGCCGGCCTTGGCGTAGATGTCGAGCGCCCCGGTGCTGGTCAGGGTCTTGATCAGCTTCCACGCGAGGTCGAGCGCGGCACCCTCGCGCACCCCCGATGGAATCGCGAAGCTGGAGCCGGAGACCCGCGGCTTGCTCCCGGCCGCGCCCGCCGGGAACGGGATGATGTCCCAGTCGAACTTCGCCTTGCGCGCGTTGACGACCTGCCACGGGCCGTTCTGCATGAACGCGACGTTGCCCTGCATGAAGTTCGACAGCGAGCTCTCGGTGACCAGGTTCTTGATCGGCGGGGTGACCCTGTCCTTGACGAACAGGTCGATGACGTACTGCAGCGCCTCCATCGCCTCCGGATCACCGAGCGTGCTGCGGCTGGCGTCGTCGCTCATCACGTTGCCGCCGGCGCAGTAGATCCAGGACACCAGGTCGTCGATGGCCGGCGCGCAGGTGAAGCCGTACTGCTGGCCGGGTTTCGTGAGCTGCTTGCACAGGTCGCGGAATGTTGCCCAGGACATCGGCTCGGTCCGGGACGGCAGCGGGATGCCCTGTTTCTTCAGGAGGTCCTTGTTGTAGTACATGACGGTCGGCGCGATGTCGAAGCCGATCGCGTACGTCTTGCCGTTGAAGCTCCCGATCCGCCGGCTCGTGTCGTAGAAGTCGTCGAGCGAGAAGTCGGGGTCGGCGGCGATCAGGTCGTCGAGCGGCCGGTGCGCGCCGCGGGCGGCGTACGTCGGGATCAGGGTGCCGTTGAGCGCGGTCACCAGGCTGGCCGTACCGCTGACCAGCTGGAGGTCGAGCTTGGTCGGGTAGCCGCCCGACGGTGTCAGGCTGGCGACCGACTTGACCTTGAGCTGCTGCTCGACGTACTTGCCGAAGTCCTCCCAGACCTTCTTCTCGGCGGCGCTGCTGGACCACATGGACCAGGTGGCGGCGCCGGACGGCGGCCCGGACGAGCACCCGGCCAGGGTTCCGGCCGCGGCGATCCCCAGGCCGGCGAAGCCGGTCATTCCGAGGAAGCCGCGGCGGGACAGCTGTGTTTCCATGGTTCTCCTCACCGGTAGAGCAGGTCGATCGACTCGGCGCGGATTCGCTCCTCGTCGACCTGAACGCCCAGTCCAGGGGCGGTGGGGACCGTTGCGACGGCCTTGGTGATGCTCAGCCCCTCGACGTACAGATCGGTCAGCAGCTCCGGCCCGTTGAGCTCGGCGGGCAGGGCGAGCTCGAGCTGACTGAACACGTGCAGCGCGGCGGCGAACGCGACTCCGCAGTCGGTCAGACCGCTGGCCAGGATCTCGAGACCGCCGGCCAGGGCGGTCTGGGCGGTCTTGAGTGCGTTGCGCAGTCCGCCCGACTTGCAGACCTTGACCACAACCAGGTCGGCGGCGTCCAGACGGATGGCACGGGCGAGGTCGTGGGCCGAGAAGCTTCCTTCGTCGATCGCGATCGGGAGGTCGATCAGCTCGCGCAGCCGGGCCATCGCCAGCGTGTCCGTGCTGGGTACCGGTTGCTCGATGCAATGAATCGTGTGGATGCCCGCGGTCCGGTCGCGCAGTTGCCGGAGCGCGCTGGGACGGTAGGACTGGTTGGCGTCGAGCCACAGCGGCTTGCCGTCGGCAACCTCCGCGACGGTCTCGATGGCGGCGGTGTCCGCGTCGAGGTCGCCGCCGATCTTGACCTTGTACGCCGCATAGTCCGACGACTGGATCGCATGTTCGCGGACGGCGTCCTGGTCGCCGACGCCGATCGCCGAGCAGAGCGGGATCTCGTCGTGGATCTTGCCGCCGAGCAAGGCATGCACGGGTACGCCGGCCAGCTTGCCGGCCGCGTCGTGCATCGCCACGTCGATCGCGGCCCGCGCGAACGGGAACCCGTTCGACACCGCCGGACTGAGCCTCTTGGCGGCGCGCTGGTGGAACAGCTCGACGTCGAACGGCGTGAGCTCGAGCAGGATCGGCGTGAGATGCCGCCGGATCACGACCGCCATCGTCTCGGCGGTCTCGTAGCTCCAACTCGGCAGCGCGCGCTGCTCGCCCCAACCGACGACACCGTCCTCGGTGGTGAGCTTCACGAAGAGCACCGCGCCGGCCTGGTCGGGCGCCGCGTCCGGGGAGCCGACAGCGCCGCTGCCGAGCACGAACCGGCGCGCGAACGGTACGGCGACCGGGAAGACCTCGACCTGGGTGATGCGGGACATGAGATCTCCTCTCACGCGGCGATCGACCACGAGGCGGGATCGACGAAGCTCGGTCCGCGCGTGCCGTCGTCGAGCCATCGAAGTGTGTCCGTCAGCACGTAGCCCGCGAGCGCGAGGTGCCCTTCGGCGGTGTCTCCGGCGATGTGCGGTGTCAGCAGCAGGTTCTCCGCGTTCAGCACGGTCTTGTCGAACTGCGGCGGCTCGGGGTCGTAGACGTCGAGCGCCGCGTAGATCCGCCCGTCCAGCGCCTGCTGGAGCATCGCCTGCTGGTCGACGGCTGGTCCCCGGGACGAGTTCACGACGACCGCGCCGTCTGGCAGCCCCTCGATCAGCGCGCGGGTGATCATGCCCTTGGTCTCGGGAACGTTCGGGACATGGATGCTGAGGAACCGTGCAGCGGCTGCGTCCTCGAGGGTGGTGCTCCGGACGCCGAGTTCGGCGGCGCGCTCGGCGCTGAGGTACGGGTCGTAGACGGCCAGGTCGCAGCCGAAGGGCTTGAGCAGGGTGATCAGCGCCCGCGCCGTACTGCTCGCGCCGATGATGCCGACCTTCGCGCCCGCCAGCTCGTGACCGCGGTACTCCGTCTGCTTCCACCCGCCCGCACGGACCGCGCCGTCGAAGCGCGGCAGGCGGCGTGCCAGCGTGAGCATTGACGCGAGGCAGTACTCGCCGACCGACCAGGCGATCCGCGGACCGGCCGAGAACACCGCGACGCCCTGGTCGAGGATGACCGGGTCGATCAGGTTCTTGACCGTGCCGGCCGCGTGCGCGACGACCTTCGGGCCGTTCCCGTCCGACCACAGCTCCTTGCCGAGATGCGGCGTACCCCAGCTGGTGAGGAGCACGTCGGCGCCCTTGGCCAGCTCGGGTACGGCGGCGGGGTCGAGCGCCGGCGGTTTCGCCGCGGACCCGGGGCCGGCGGCGTGATCCGAGGTCGCCCAGACCACGTCGAAGCGGTCCTCGAGCAGCTGTCGGGTGCCGGCGTCGACGACATCGGCGGCACGTTCGGGCGAGAAGAGAGCGGCGAGTTTCGGCATGGAACCGACGGTAAGCGCGTTCCGCTATGCAGGTCCAAGCCCATTTCTGGATGAACCGATACCGTGTGAGCATGGATCTGTCCCTGCAGCAGCTCCGCGGATTCGTCGCGGTCGCCGAGGAACTCCACTACGGCCGCGCTGCCGAGCGCCTGAATCTGACCCAGCCGCCGCTCACTCGCCAGATCCAGGGCCTGGAGCGGACGCTGGACGTCCGCCTGTTCGACCGCACCGGCCGCGGCGTCCGGCTGACGGCGGCGGGTGGCGTGTTCCTCGAGCACGCCCGCCGGGTCCTGGCCCTGCTCGAAGTCGCTCCGGAGGCGACTCGCCGCGCGGCCGACGGAACGACCGGCACGCTGCGCCTCGCGTTCACGGCGATCGGCGCGTACGCCGTACTCGCGGACTTCCTGACCATGGTCGGCAAACGCACGCCCGGGGTGACCGCGGAGCTGACCGAGCTGGTGAGCCCGGCCCAGTTCGAGGCGCTGGCGAATCTGGAGATCGACCTCGGCCTCGTGCGGCCGCCGATCCCGGAGCGGTTCGAGTCGATGCTCGTGCACTCCGAGGACCTCGTGCTCGCTGTACCGGCGTCCCATCCGCTGGCCGACGGGGACGGGACGGTCTCGCTGGTGGATGCGACCGACGACTACATCGGCTACAGCCCGGAGGGTTCGCAGTACCTGCACGACATCTGTGCCGCGATGATCGGGATGGATCGGTACGCCGTCAGCCAGCTCGCCTCGCAGGTGCCGACGATGCTCGCGCTGGTGCGGGCCGGACTGGGGTGTGCGCTGATCCCGCGGTCGATCATGGCGATGGGGGTCGAGGGCGTGCGGTACCGGGAACTGGATGCGGCCGATGCGCATTCGGTGACGTTGCACGCGTGCTGGAGTCCGGACAATCCGAACCCGGCGCTGCAGCGGCTGGCGGAGTCGCTGCGGCAGGATCCCCACCTCGGGGCTTGACTTTGAGCGCACTCAAATTCGTAGGCTGCTGATCATGGGTGAACAGCACAAGATCGGCTCGGGGTTCGGGCACGACAGCACCGCGGACGAGGTCCTCGCGGGGATCGACCTCACCGGCAAGCTCGCGATCGTCACCGGCGGGTACTCCGGTCTCGGTCTCGCGACCACGAAGGCGCTGACGCGCGCCGGTGCGAAGGTCGTCGTACCGGCCCGGCGGCCGGATGCGGCGCGCGAGGCGCTCGCCGGTGTGGACGGTGTGGAGATCGACGAGCTGGACCTCGGTGACCTCGACAGCGTGAAGGCGTTCGCGGACCGGTTCCTCGCCTCGGGCCGGCCGGTCGACATCATGATCGACAACGCGGCGATCATGGCCTCGCCGGAGACGCGGGTCGGGCCGGGGTGGGAGGCGCAGTTCGCGACCAATCACCTGGGGCACTTCGCGTTGGTGAACCGGCTGTGGCCGGCGCTGGTGGCCGACGGCGGCGCACGGGTCGTGTCGGTGTCGTCGACCGGGCACCGCCGGTCGGACATCCGGTGGGACGACCTGGAGTTCCGGAACGGGTACGACAAGTGGCAGGCGTACGGGCAGGCGAAGACGGCCAACGTGCTGTTCGCGGTCCAGCTCGATGCCCTTGGCAAGGATTCCGGCGTCCGGGCGTTCGCGTTGCACCCGGGCGGCATCATGACTCCGCTCCAGCGGCACCTGACCCGCGAGGAGATGGCCGGCTACGGCTGGCTCGACGAGGACGGCAATCCGGTCGTCGGGTTCAAGACGCCGGAGCAGGGTGCTGCGACCCAGGTGTGGGCCGCGACCTCGCCGCAGCTGGACGGTCTCGGCGGCGTGTTCTGCGAGGACTGCGAGATCGCGGAGGTGTCGACCGACGACGCTCCCGGCGTACGGCCGTATGCGATCGACCCGGTCTCGGCAGCGCGGTTGTGGACGGTGTCGGCGGAGCTCACCGGAGTGAACGCCTTCGGATAATCTGCCTTGTGACCACTGTTGTTGAGCGGCTGCGTGCGGCGGGTTCGGTGTTCGCCGAGGACGAGGCGGCACTGATCGCCGAGTCCGCGCGGGACGAGGCCGAGCTTGCCGCCATGGTCGACCAGCGGGTGGCCGGGTTGCCGTTGGAGTACGTCGTGGGCTGGGCGTCGTTCTGCGGGCTGCGGATCGCCGTCGACACCGGCGTGTTCATTCCGCGTCGGCGTACCGAGTTCTTGGTGGCGGAGGCGTTGGGAGTCACCGTTCCTGGGGCGGTCGTGGTTGACCTCGCCTGCGGCACGGGCGCTCTCGGCGCGGCCGTCGCGGCCCAGCGCGAGGTGACGTTGTACGCCGCCGACATCGAGCCGGCCGCAGTCGAGTGCGCGAGCCGGAACCTGCTCGCGCACGGCGGGACTGTGTACGAGGGCGATCTGTTCACGGCGTTACCGGATCGGCTGCGCGGGCAGGTCGACGTACTGCTGTCGAACGTTCCGTATGTGCCGACGGACGAGATCCGCCTGCTGCCGCCCGAGGCGCGGCTGTACGAACCGCACGTCACGCTGGACGGCGGACCCGACGGGCTGGCGACGTTCCGGCGGGTGGCTGCCGAGGCAACGGACTGGCTGGTGCCCGGCGGTCACTTCTTCGTCGAGATGAGCGAACGCCAGGCTCCGGTCGCGCAGGCCGTGATGGTCGAGCACGGCCTGGCCGCCGAGATCGTCGAGGACGACGACCTCGGCGCGACCGTTGTGCACGGCATCTATACCCGCCGCTGAACGTGCAGGAGGTAATCGCGGCGGTTGAGCGGGTCGTGGTCGGTGCGCGGCCGCTCCGGGATCGGGCCGGTGACGGGTTGGTAGCGCTCGAACGCGGACTCCAGTACGCCTTCGCCGCGGGTGAGGGCGGGGAGTTGCTGCTCGAGCTCGTACACGGCGGCGGCGGGGATTTCTCCTTCCAGGGTTGAGGTTTCGGCGGCGAGTGCAGGTACTTGAGGAATCGCCCGGAGGCGGGCGAGGGTCGCGAGGACGGCGCGCGTGGTGTCGGTCGGGATCTCCAGCTGGAAGTGGTGCATCGGTTCGAGCACCGTCGTACCTGCCTGCCGCAGCGCCGTCATCAGCACGAGCGGGGTGAGGTTGCGGAAATCGCCGGCCGTGCTGGACATGCTCTTGTCGAACACCGCGTGGGCGTGGCTCTGGCGGGCGGAGTAGCCGGAGTGCGTCATCACGACGTGCGCGTCGGGGATCTGCCAGCCGTGGACGCCTTGCTGCAGCGTCTCGCGGACGGTCTCCTCGACGGCCTTGATGAACGCGTACGGCATCGAGCCGAGCTCGACCTCGAGTTCGAAACTCACGCCGGCGTTGATCGGTGCCGGCTCGACCCGCAGACCGATCGTGGCGAGGAACGGGTTCAGGTCCTTCTTCTTGAACTCGACCGCCGCACCGGTGCCGACCAGCCGCTCGACGCAGATCGTGGTCGTCTCGCGGAAGTCGACCTCGATCCCGAACTCGGTCGCCAGCGTCGTCTCGATGACCTCCTTCTGTACCTCGCCGTACAGCGACACGTAGGTCTCCTGGCGCAAGTCGTCCTGACGCAGGTTGATCAGCGGGTCCTGCTCGGCGAGCTGGGTCAGCGCGACGCGGAGGTTGCCCTTGTCCGACGGCTTCCGCGCTGAGATCACCGTCTCCAGCGTCGGCGGCGCGAAGAAGGCAGCCTTTCCGGAAGCTTCTGGGCGCTCGGTGCCGGAAAGGTTCCGGAGATCGCCGATCCGGTCGCCGATGCGGACCTCGGCGAGGCCCCAGAGCTTCGCGATCCGGCCGGCGCCCGCTATGTGGGCAGCGCCGTACACCTCCAGCGCGGTGATCTTCGCGTCGTGGTCGCCGAAACGGATCCGGTCGCGGACGTGCGCCGTACCGTCGAAGATCCGTACATAGGCGATCTTCTCGCCGGCCGGTCCGCGCTCGACCTTGAAGACCCTGCCGTCGAGTAGGCCGTCGGTAGTGCGCGCGCGGGGGAGCAGGTCGCGGATGCCGTCACTGAGGGCTTCCGTGCCGGCGCCGGTGATCGCGGATCCGAAGTACACCGGGTGCACCCTGGCCCGGTGGATCTGAGCCGTGAAGGCCTCGTCGAGTGCGAGCGGTTCGCCCTCGACGTACCGCTCGAGGAGGTCGTCGTCGCGCTCGGTCAGGACCTCCAGCAGAGCGGTCTCCTGCACGATCGGCTTGAACGTCGCCTCGGGCGTACCGAGGTGGGTCGCCTCGCCCATCGGCACGATCGCCGGCGTCAGCTTCGTCGCGATCTGACCGAGCACACCGTCGTACTGCGCACCCGGCCGGTCGAGCTTGTTGACGAAGATCAGCGTCGGGATGCGCAGCCGTTGCAGGGTCCGCATCAGGACACGGGTCTGCGCCTGCACACCCTCGACGGCCGAGATCACCAGGACCGCGCCGTCGAGCACGCTCAGCGCACGCTCCACCTCGGCGATGAAGTCCGGGTGGCCCGGGGTGTCGATCAGGTTGACCGTCAGGTCGCCGATCGCGAACGAGACGACCGCGGACTTGATCGTGATCCCGCGCTGGCGCTCCAGCACGAGAGAGTCGGTCTGGGTGTTCCCGTCGTCGACGCTACCGACCTCGTCGATGACTCCGGCGGCGTACAGCAGCCGCTCGGTCAGGCTGGTCTTTCCGGCGTCAACATGCGCCAGGATCCCGAGATTCAGTACTTCCACGCAGCTTCATGTCCTTTGAACAGGTGACAGTCCGATCAGCAACAGACATGAAGCGAGATCGCATGACGGACTCCTTACTAGGCACCTGCTCGTACGCCCCGAGTACACCAACCCAGCGTGAACCACCACAAACCATTTAGCGCACCCCTACAACCTCCACTACTTGATGAGGGTGCCGACCTGGGTGCCGTTGACGATGGACGAGGCCGCGCCGGTGCGGTCGATGTCGAAGACGTGCAGCGGCAGGTGGTGGTCGCGGGCGAGGATGAACGCGGACTGGTCCATGACGCCGAGGCCGCGGTCGATGACCTCGGTGTAGGTGAGGTGGTCGAAGCGTTTGGCGTCGGCGTGCTTGTTCGGGTCGGCGTCGTACACGCCGTCGGTGCCGTTCTTCGCGACGAGCAGGGCGTCGGCCTCGAGCTCGACGGCCCGCTGGACCGACGGGTAGTCGGTCGTCGTGAACGGCTGCCCGTTACCGCAGGCAAGCAGGACGATCGAGCCCTTCTCCAGGTGCCGCAGTGCGCGCAGCCGGATGTACGGCTCGGCCAGGTTCTCGATCGGGATCGCCGTCATCAGCCGTACGCCGTGTGCCCCGAGCGCGGCCAGCCGGCCGCGGAGTAGGACCGCGTTGATGACCGTGCCGAGCATGCCGATGTTGTCGGCCTCGACGCGGTCGATGCCCCAGTCGTCGGCGCGGTTCCCGCGGAACACGTTCCCGCCGCCGACCACGACGGCGACTTGTACGCCGGTGGCACGCAACGCGATCACCTCGTTGGCCAGGTGCGTGAGCCGATCACTGTTGAAACCGAACTCGTCCGGGCCGGCGATCGCCTGCCCCGACAACTTGAGCACGAGCCTGCGGTACATGCCGCTCCGTTCCGATCAAAAGGTGTCGTGGCGCCGACAACCGCCAGCAGGTTTATCACGGACCCGGTAACACCGGACGCCTTGTCACCCCGGGCGGCCGCGCGCGAAGGTGGGTCGGTGGCCGAGTTCAAGCAGCAGGATCTGAGTGCGGCACGGTTCGAGGACGTGCGATTGCGGGACGCGGTGTTCGACAACGTCGACCTGACCGGGGTGACGATCCGTAACGCCCGGGTGGTGGATGTGTCGATCGACGGGGACATCCACAATCTGCGGGTCTGGGGCGTGGACGTCGTACCGCTGGTCGACGCCGAGCTCAACCGGCGGCATCCCGATCGGGCGAAGATGAGTCCGACTGACGCGGACGGCTATCGGGAGGCGTGGGAGCTGCTCGAGCGGCTGTGGGCCGAGACCGTCGAGCGGGCTCGGGCGATGCCGGCGGAGTCGCTGCACGCATCGGTCGACGGCGAGTGGTCGTTCATCGAGACGCAGCGGCACCTGGTCTTCGCGACCGATGCCTGGGTACGTCGTGCGTTCCTGGGCGATCCGGCGCCGTGGGACCCGCTCGATCTGCCCCACGACGAGATGACCGACGTACCGGTTGTTCCGCGCGATCGCGGCGTCCGGCCGTCGCTCGACGAGGTGCTCGCGTTGCGGGCCGACCGGATGGGGACCGTGCGTGAGGTGTTCGCCGGGCTGACCGATGAGCAGTTGGACGAGATGACGGTGCCGGTGACCGAGCCGGGGTATCCGGAGTCCCAGAGCTTCAAGGTGAGCCGGTGCCTCGGCTGCATCCTGAGCGAGGAGTGGCACCACCGGATGTACGCCGAGCGCGACCTGGCGATACTGCGGGGGTGAAGAACACGGATTGGCGGAAGATGGTGCAGGCGCAGCAGGCGAGGTTCGTGACCGCCTCGTTGGCCGAGGGTGCGCGGTTCGTGCAGGCGGTCGGTGAGGCCTGCTCGGACGCCGACCACGTGCCTGAGCTGCGCCTCGGAGCGACGTACGTCGACGTCTCGAGCCGGGACGAAGGGGTGGCGGAGCGGATCAGCGCGATCGCCGCGGAGCACGGTCTGACGGCAGATCCGAGCGCGGTGGCGCAGTTGGAGATCGCGCTGGACACGGCTGACCTGGCCGAGATCGGGCCGTTCTGGGCGGCGGTGCTGACCGGGAGCACGGACTCGTTCAAAGGCAACGACATCTTGGACCCGACGAGGCGCGTTCCGGCCCTCTGGTTCCAGGGCACCTCACCGCATTCGGCGCCGAGGCAGCGGTTCCACCTGGATCTCTGGCTGCCGCCGGAGGTCGTCCCGGATCGCATCAAGGCAGGTCTCGCCGCGGGCGGCACGGTCGTGTACGACGACGAGGCGCCGGCGTTCACAGTGCTCGCGGACCCGCAGGGCAACAAGGTCTGCCTGTGCACGTCGGAGGGCCGATAAATAGGCCGCGCGATGAGAGCGGCTCTGCTACGGTCGGGCTGAATCCTAGGAGGTGCGTGATGGCTTGCAAGGTTATCCGGTTCCGCGCCATTCCCTCCTCCGCTGCCTGCTGATAGGTCGCAGACAGCTTCTCTCCGGACCGATTGGTGCGTCGCGGCGTCTGGCCGCGGATCACGTGCGCGCTGAGTTCACCAGCGCGCACTCCGTGCCGATCGAACCGGAGCTTCCGCATGTCCTCCATGTCCGATATGGACACCCAACTTCATGCTGCCCTCGCACGTGCTCTCGATGGCGTTCCGCACCACGAGCTGCGACGCCGGGTCGACGCGCTCTCGCACCGCTACCGCACCGAGCAGGTCGACGACTCCGCTCCCGGGATGCGCGATCACCTCGACGCCCTCGCGTACGCCGTCATCCGCATGCCGGCGACCTCGCGCGCCCTGTACGCGGCACTCTCCGCGGCCGCGCGTCACGTCGACGCATCCTTCACCACCCACCTCGACCTCGGCGGCGGAACCGGCGCAGCCGCCTGGGCCGCCGCGTCACTCTGGCCGGAACTCAGCACCGAGATCGTCGAACGCCAACCGGCTGCCGTCCGCCTCGGCCAACAGCTTGCCGCAGGCAACCGCTGGCGCTGGACGATCGCAGACCTGAACCGCTGGAGCAGGCCCGACCCGGTGGACCTGGTCACGATCGGCTACGTACTCAACGAGCTGTCCGCCGAGACCCGGCGCATCGTGATCCACGCGGCATCCCGGTCCGCGAAGACGATCGTCCTCGTCGAACCGGGCACACCTCACGGCCACCGCCGTACGCTCGAAGCCCGTGACCAGCTGATCGGCCACGGCTTCACGATCGCGGCTCCCTGTCCGCATCAAGGCGAGTGCCCGACCGACTGGTGCCGTTTCGCCGCCCGTCTGCCCCGCACCGAACTCCATCGCGTGCTGAAGGACGGCACCCGCAACTACGAGGAAGAGAGATTCAGCTACCTCGTCGCGACGCGTCACACGGTCCGGCCTGCGCCGGCGCGCGTGATTCGCAGGCCGGCCAGACCGAAAGGCCGCGTCGTTCTCGAGCTCTGTACGTCGGCCGGCAGCGCACGACAGCTCATCGTGCCCAAGTCGGACAACGCCTACCGCGTCGCCCGTGGCATCAGCTGGGGAGACGCCTGGGATCAGAGCTCGTAGCCGCCCGAAGCCTCGACGGTCTGGGCGGTGATCCAGGCCGAGTCGGGCGAGCCGAGGAATGCGATGACCTTGCCGAGATCCTCGGACTCGCCGATCCGGCCGAGCGCGGTCCGTTCCGCGATCGGGGGAATCCACTCGGGATGCTCGGAGAACGCGTCACCGCCGAGCCGGGTCCGGGTCACGCCAGGAGCCACGGCGTTGACCCGGATCCCGCGGACACTCAGCTCCTTGGCGAGGTACCGGGTGAGGACGATCTGCGCCCCCTTCACGCTCGCGTAGACCGAGTATCCGGGCGACGGTCGAGCCGACTGGAGCGCCGACGTGCTGGTCGTGTAGACGATCGAGCCGTTGTCGGCGATCAACGGGAGAAGCGTCTGGGTCAGGAAGTACGGGCCCTTCAGGTGGACGTTGACCATCTGGTCGAACAGTTCCTCGGTCGTCTCCTCGAACATCACGGGCGGCTGCCCGACTCCGGCATTGCTGACCAGGAAGTCGAACGTCGTCCGGTCCCACTTCGCGAGTACGTCGGTCAGCGCGGCCCTGAACTCCCCGAACGTCGCCGGCTGGGACACGTCCAGCGGCAGCGCGACCGCAGTACCGCCGTCCTTCTCGATCCGCTCGACCGTGTCGAGGCCGCGTTCGCGGCTGCCGCGGTACGTGACGACGACGGCTGTGCCGCGCTTCGCGAGCTCGAACGCGGCGGCCTGGCCGATACCGGAACTTCCGCCGGTGATCACAGCTATTTGCATAATCGTGCACAACTCCTACTGGCTCAGGAACAAGTACCACACCAGTAGACGTGCTGGGACTGGGATTCGGTTAGATCAATTCTGGCGTCAGCTTGCCTGATCCTGCTCGATCGCGGCTAGGCGGCGTACCGAACTCGCGGCGGTACTCGCGGCTGAACTGGGACGGGCTGTCATAGCCCACGGCGTACCCGGCGCTCGTGACGTCCTCGCCCAGGCCGACCACGCGGAGCCGGGCCTCATGCAGCCGGATCTTCTTCTGGAACTGGATCGGGGTCAGCTCGGTGACGGTGCGGAAGTGGCGGTGGAAGGCCGACGTACTCATGCCGGCCATCGCGGCCAGGTCCTCGACCCGGAACGGCTCGGTGTAGTGCTTGCGGATCCAGCCGATGACACGCGCGACGTGCGACAGGCTGCTGTCGGCGAGCCCGATCTCGCGGACCGCGGCGCCTTGCGGGCTGCGCAGCAGACGCCAGAGGATCTCGCGCTGTACGAGTGGCGCGAGTACGGGCGCGTCGTCAGGTTGGTGGACCAGGCGGAGCAAGCGGATCATCGCGTCGACCAGTTCGGCCGGTGCGTGATCGACGGTGAGACCGCGGACCGCGCCGCCGGGCTTCTCGCTCGCGTCGAGGAGGAGCGAGGCGATGGACTCCGGTCGCAACTCGAGCCCGGCGCCGAGACATGGCGCGTCCTTCGAGGCCTCGACGAAGTGCCCTGTCACCGGCAGATCCACGGAAACGATCACGTAGTCGCCGGCGCCGTACTCGAAGACCTGGTCGCCGAGCGCCAACCGCTTCCGCCCCTGCGCGACCAGCGCGAACGTCGGCGACGCGAGCCCGGCCGTCGGCGGAGTCGGCGCGTCGACAACCGACAACAGCAACCCATCGATCGCGTCCTCACGCCCAACCGCGCCAACGATCAACTCCCGCAACTCCGCCAATGCCCGGTCCATGACGAGTCAGACGTGTCCGACCAGAAGACAGAACGGATGGCCGGCCGGATCGGCCATGACGTAGAGCGGCTCGTTCTCCTCCGCCTCGCGGTCGTACAGCAACCGCGCGCCGAGCTGCTCGGCCCGCTCGCGATGCCGGTGGAGCTCCTCGACCGACGGTACGGCGTAGTCGATGTGCAACTGCATCGGCACCTCGGTCGACGGCCACGTGGACGGCGTCAACTGGTCAACCTGCTGTACGGCGAGTTGCCGGTTCCCGTCCTCGTCGACGAGCACCAGCCAGCTGGCGTCATCTTCGGAGCCGTCCACCGGCGCCTCGTCCCCAGGCCGGTACCGCAGCCCGAGCAGGACCCGGTAAAACTCCGCCAAGCCTCGCGAATCTGCCGCATCCAGCGCGGTGTGCATCCGCCGTGGATAGCTGTCCATGGCGGTCACCTTACGGGCTGCGGAAGGAGGTTCTGTAGGTGTTGGGCGGGATGCCGACCACGCGCTTGAACTGGCGGCGAAGGGTGGTGGCGGTGCCCAGGCCGGTGGCGGCGGCTACCGACTCGATGCTGTGGTTGGTGGCCTCGAGCAACTGTTGGGCGCGGCGGACGCGCTGCGTCAGCAGCCATTGGAGCGGCGTCTGGCCGGTGACCGCGCGGAACTGCCGGCCGAGGTGGCGCGGGCTGGTGTTCGCGCGTCGGGCCAGGTCGGTGACGGTCAACGGCTGGTCCAGCCGCTCCTGCGCCCACGCGAGCAGCTCCGCGAGCGTGTGATCGCCGCTCACCGGGACGGGCGTCGAGACGAACTGCGCCTGGCCGCCGGCGCGATGCGGCGGTACGACGAGACGCCGGGCAACCGTGTTCGCGACTGTCGCGCCATGGTCGAGGTGGATGAGGTGGAGGCACAGGTCGACCGCGGCTGCTTTGCCGGCCGCGGTGAGGATGTTGCCGTTGTCGGTGTAGAGGACGTCGGGGTCGACGGTCGCCTCCGGATACCTGGCGCTGAGGGCGCCCGCGTGTCCCCAGTGTGTGGTCGCACGCCGGCCGTCGAGCAGACCGGCCGCGCCGAGGACAAACGCACCGGTGCAGAGCGACGCGATTCGTGCACCCGCCTCGTAGGCGGACCGGACCGCATCAACCAGCTCAAGCGGCAGGGGTTCGTCGACATCAGCCAGGGCGGGGACAATCACGGTGTCTGCCTGCGCGAGGAAGTCCAGGTCGTCGTCGGGCTCCACGGTGAACGGGCCGACGCGGATCGATCCCGGTCCGCACAGGCGTACGTCGTACCACTCGTCGGACCCGAGCGGCGGGTTGCCGAAGATCTCGTACGCGATGCCGAGCTCGAAGTGCAGCAGGTGCCCGGCGGTCGCCAGCGCGACAGTGTGCATGTCCGAAAGTGTACGAACAGTGTCGTTCCGGACTCTCTCGCCCTCACCTCCGGTACGGCGAGACTCGACGTATGAACGCTGTCGTGGTTTATGGAGCAACGGGTCACACCGGCCGTTTCGTCGTCGAGGAGCTGCTGCGCCAAGGTCTTCCGGTCATCGCGTCCGGCCGGAACTCCAGTGCACTCCAAGCCCTCTGGGACCTGGAAATCCGCCCGGCCGCCGTCGACGATCCGCACGCCCTCGACCAAGCGCTGAAGAACGCCGCCGCGGTGATCAACTGCGCCGGCCCGTTCGCCGCGACCGCGGACCCGATGATCGACGCAGCCATCCGCGCCGGGATCCCGTACGTCGACGTGGCCGCCGAGATCGAGGCGAACGTGGCGACGTACGCCAGGCACAGCGACACCCCGGTCGTGCCGGCGATGGCGTTCTTCGGCGGCCTCGGCGACCTGCTGACGACCGCGGCGCTGGGGGAGCGGACGAGCGCCGACGAGGTACACGTCGCGTACGGACTGACCAGTTGGCACCCGACCCCGGGTACGCGCGCCGCCGGTCAGGTCTCGCACGACCGGCGCAACGGTCGCCGGCTCCGCTTCACCGACGGCGCTTTGCAGTACCACGACGACAAGCCTGCCCTGGCGGACTGGACGTTCCCGGAGCCGCTCGGCCGGCGGCGCGTCATCCCCGAGTTCACGATGGCCGATGTCGTCACGATCCCGAGCCACCTCGCCGTACCCGAGGTCCGCACTTACATGACGGTCGAGGCCGCCGGCGATCTCGCGGACGCGGACACTCCGGCGCCGGTCGCTGTCGACGACGCCGGCCGCTCGGACCAGACGTTCGTCGTCGACGTCCGGGTCCGCACCGACGGTGAGGAGCGGCGGGCAACGGCGAGCGGGCAGGACATCTACGCGATCTCGGCACCGCTCGCGGTCGGCGCCGTACGGCGGATCCTGGACGGGGCCGGCCGCGTTCGAGGGGTGGCGTCGGCCGGTGCGATGTTCGACGCCGTCGACTTCCTCAATGATTTACCACTCACGCTCGACCTGCCGTAAATCGATTCCCTGCGGGACAATGTAGGTCCCCTGCTGACCGCCCATCATCAGCTGGAGGCCGCCCGCCATGCCTGATATCCGCCCGTCCCGTCGTGCTGTTCTCCGCCTGACAGCAGCCGGTGCTGTCGCCGCGACCAGCCTGACCGCGGTCCCGGCGTACGCCGACGAGATCGACTACACCGCCCGCAAGACCTTCGACGACTGGGACCGCCTGTTCCAGCAAGGCGGCCCCGGCCAGCCCGACCAGCCGAACGACAACACCAATCGCGACGGCCGCTCCGGGATGCTCGCGTGGAGCCAGTCGTACGTGCTGCTCGGGCTGGTCCGGATGTACGAGAAATACCGCGACACGCATTACCTCGACCGGCTGATCGACAACATCGACCAGGTGCTCTCGGTCCGCGACAGCGAACGCGGCGTGCAGGACTACCGCGGCCTGTCGCTACCCGCCTGGCGCGCCGACCACCCGTACACCACCGGCTACGCAACCCTTGCCGACGGCAACGGTCAGCCGCTGCTCGACCTCCGCGAAGCCCTCTCGTACGCCGAAGACACCACGATCACCGTCACCGCGGGGACGCGCCCCGACACGTTCACGGTCCAGCTCGTCAACACCTTCAACAACCGGACGGTCACGCACACCGATCTGTGCCTCGACCCGGCCAGCCCCGACTACGCAGTCAGCCGCATCTACGCGGCCGCCCCGGGACCTCTCCAGTTGACCGCGCTCGACCGTCGAGCGGTCCCGCGCGCCGGCGACGTACCCCGGCTAGGCTCGTACCCGATGCACTGCGAGCCGGTGATCTTCGCCGTCCACACCGGCATGATTACGTATCCAATCGCTAGCTTCGCCCGGATCGTGCTGAGCTCGCCGACCCTGCGCCGGCGCTACCTGCGCAAGGCGATCGAATACCTCACCGCCTGCCGGGAGGCGGTCGCGGTCCACGACTGGGAGTACCGCGACGGCGGCTACCTGATCTGGCCGAAGACCCAGCCGCTCGCGTACGACGGATGCGAGCAGCCGCTCAACCAATCGGTCGGTCTCGGCCAGACCCTGGTCGAACTCGCCCTCGCGACAGGCGACCGCGAGTACCGGCAGAAGGTTGCCGCGATGGGCCGGATGCTGACCGGGCAGTTCACCGTTGACGCCGGCGACGCCTACCTGTGGCACTACTGGCCGACGGGCGGCCGCATCTACGACGGGTTCGTGAAGACCGGCGACCCCGAGACCGACGTGTCGATCTTCACACCGTCCGGCGGCCCGGCCCGCCAGTTCGAGGACATCAGCCACGGCGCGATCGACGTCGAGTTCGCCGTCCGGGCGTTTCGGGCGCGGCTCGCGTTCACCGGGCACGACATGGCGCGGATCGCCCGGACGTTCACGCAGAACGTCATGGCCACCGACGCCGACGGGCTGCCGGTCATCCACACCACAGTCGGTGGCGCCACGCTCGGCGGGCCGTCGGTCGCGGCGCAGGCGCCGCGCTGGATGCAGGCGAACCAGTTCGACCCGCAGGTCCACGCCCGATGCCTGGCCCTCTACAACCGCTACCAACCGACTCCGGAACGCGACGGCCAGCAGGCCATCGGCTTCGGCTGGCTCCTTGCCAATGTCGCCTACCTGAACTGGGCCCGCTAGTTTCGGGACGTGGCATAGCCTGGTGGGGTGGAGGGGACTGAGGTAGGGGTAGGGGGTGCTCCGTCTCGGACGGGGCGGTACGCCGGGATCGTGATCGCCGGATTGTTGCCGTGGGCATGGTTCTTGCTGCGGGACCGGCTCGGCGTGGTGACGGACGTGCTGTCGATCCTGCTGCCGATGCTGGCGGTGGTCGTGGCCGTGGTCGCGTTGCTGGTGGGTGTGCTCGCGCGCCGACACCGTACAGTCCTGGCGGTTGCGGTGTCGTTCGCGGTGTCGACGCTTCTGGTCGGGATCGTCGGTACGGTCGGGCCGTGGGTCCCGCACGGCTCGGGGACGGTCGACCCGAGTCGCGGCATCCGGTTCGCCGCGGCGAACATCGGCGCCGGCGAACTCGAGGGCGCGGACGACCTGATCGCGCAGAAGGCCGACGTACTCGTGATCTCGGAGATCGGGCAGCCGCTGACCGAGCGGTTGTCCGAGGCGTATCCGGAGCACGTCGCGTACTGGAACGGGCCGGCGGTCGGGGTCTTCAGCCGCTGGCCGATGACGGTGCTCGAAGAGCCCGGACCGGATCTGCCGGGGTACATGCTCCGGGTCCACGCGCCGTCGGGTGACTTCGATCTGCTCGCGGTCCATGTGCCGAAGGCGTGGTACAAGTCCGGCGGGTCGTCGTACAACACGCCGGCCGACACGATTCCGTACGAGACCACCGTCGCGAACCATCACCGGCTGATCGAGCAGATCGCACAGCGAGCGGCCCGCGACGACCACCCGGTGGTGATCTCCGGCGACATGAACACGACTGACCGCGGCCGGGACTACCGGGTGCTGGCCGGTCCGCTGAAGGACGCGATGCTGAACGGGTGGGGCCGGCCGTCGCAGATCGGCCGCTGGTCGGCGCTGTTCGTCCGCATCGATCAGCTGTTCGTGAAACCAGGCTGGTGCTCGGACGACACCGGGTGGTTCCAGGTGCCGAAGTCGGACCATCATGGACTCGTGGCAACGATCGGACCGTGCAAGCCATGACCGAGCTCGAACAACTGGTGGAGACGCTCGACGGGCTGCGGGCCGGCGTACTGAAGAAGCTGGCAGGTCTGAGCGAGGCGGACGCACGCCGCAGTACGGTCGGGTCCGGGACGAACGTGGCCGGCCTGATCCAGCATCTGACCTTCGTCGAGTCCCTGTGGATCGAGGAGGTCGTGGGCGGCGGCAAGGCGACGCGCGGCAAGCGTTCCATGCAGGTCGATCCCGGCGTGTCCCTCACGATGTTGCGGGCCGAGTACAAGGCCGCCTGCGCCGCCTCCAACGAGATCATCGCCAAACTCGGCGACCCGGAGTCTCCCGTGACCCGCAACGGCAAGACCCACAACCTCCGCTGGGCCGTCCTCGCCGTCATCGGTGAAACCTCCCGCCACGCCGGCCACGCAGACATCATCCGCGAACAACTCGACGGCACCACCGGCCGCTAGCCCCGGGGCGTGGAACGACGCGCTGGGCGGGGCGGGTGACTTCGGTTGCCTGACCTGGCAGGATCTGCACCGTGAGTAACGGGACGACGGACGAGCAGCGCCTGGCGGATCTGGCGCGGCTGCGGCGGGTGAAGGACCGGATCGACCGGGAGTACGCGCAGCCGCTGGACGTCGACGCGCTCGCGCGGGGTGCGCACATGTCGTCGGGGCATCTGAGCCGCGAGTTCAAGCGTGCTTACGGAGAGTCGCCGTACGGGTATCTGATGACGCGGCGGATCGAGCGGGCGATGATGCTGCTGCGGCGCGGCGGGATGAGCGTCACCGACGTGTGCTTCGCGGTCGGCTGCCAGTCGCTGGGCACGTTCAGCACCCGCTTCACCGAGCTGGTCGGGATGCCGCCGAGCGTCTACAAGGACCGCGCCGGCGACGCCACCCTCGGCATCCCGTCGTGTGTCGCGAAACAGGTGACGCGACCGATCAGGAATCGAGAAGCATCCCCGACCTCCGGCAGTTAGTTTGACGCCATGGAGATCAAGATTCACGCCAGCTTCCTGCCGCACACCGATCCCGAGGCGTCCGTCGCCTTCTACCGCGATCTGCTCGGCTTCGAGGTCCGCCTCGACGTCGGGTACGAGGGGATGCGCTGGATCACCGTCGGCCCGCCCGGGCAGCCGGACACCTCGATCGTGCTGACGCCGCCGGCCGTCGACCCCGGGCTGACCGAGGACGAGCGCCGTACCATCGCCGAGATGATGGCGAAGGGCACGTACGCGACGCTGGTGCTGCAGTCCGACGACCTCGACGGGCTGTTCGAGCGCCTGCAGGCGACCGACGCCGAGGTGATCCAGGAGCCGATGGACCAGCCGTACGGCGTCCGCGACTGCGCGTTCCGCGACCCGGCCGGCAACCACATCCGGATCAACCAAGCTTCCTGAACCGACCCTGGGGGAGATACCGACATGAGCTCCGACGAGCACGTTGCCGACAGCCACGACATGATCCGGGTCACCGGGGCGCGGGTGAACAACCTGAAGGACGTCAGCGTCGAGATCCCGAAGCGCCGGCTGACCGCGTTCACCGGCGTGTCCGGCTCGGGCAAGAGCTCGCTGGTGTTCGGGACGATCGCGGCCGAGTCGCAGCGGCTGATCAACGAGACCTACAGCGCGTTCGTGCAGGGCTTCATGCCGACGCTGGCCCGCCCCGAGGTCGACGTACTCGACGGCCTGACCACCGCGATCCTCGTCGACCAGGAGCGGATGGGCGCCAACCCGCGCTCCACGGTCGGTACGGCGACCGACGCGAACGCGATGCTCCGGATCCTGTTCAGCCGGATCGCGAAACCGCACGTCGGACCGCCCACGGCCTACTCGTTCAACGTGCCGAAGCGGACCGCGACCGGCTCGATGACCGCAGACAAGGGCGCCGGTGAGAAGAAGGTCGTCCGCGAGCAGGTGTACGCCGGCGGCATGTGCCCGCGCTGCGAGGGCATGGGCTCGGTCACCGACTTCGACCTGACCGCGCTGTACGACGAGAACAAGTCGCTGAACGAGGGCGCGCTGACCATCCCCGGCTACAGCATGGAGGGCTGGTACGGGCGGATCTTCCGCGGCTCCGGGTTCTTCAACCCGGACAAGCCGATCAAGAAGTACACCAAGAAGGAACTGCACGACCTGCTCTACCGCGAGCCGACCAAGATCAAGGTCGACGGCATCAACCTCACCTACAACGGTCTCATCCCGGCGATCCAGCGCTCGTTCCTGTCCAAGGACGTCGACGCGATGCAGCCGCACATCCGCGCGTTCGTCGAGCGGGCGGTGACGTTCACGACCTGTCCCGACTGCAACGGGACCCGGCTGGGCGCCGAGGCGCGGTCGTCGAAGATCAAGGGCAAGAACATCGCGGACCTGTGCGCGATGCAGATCACCGACCTGGCCGACTGGATCCGCGCGTTGAAGGAGCCTTCGGTCGCGCCGTTGCTCAAGGCGCTGGGTGAGGCGCTCGACTCCTTCGTGGACATCGGGCTGGGGTACCTGTCGCTCGAGCGGCCCGCGGGCACGCTGTCCGGCGGTGAGGCGCAGCGGACCAAGATGATCCGTCACCTCGGGTCGTCGCTGACCGACGTGACGTACGTGTTCGACGAGCCGACGATCGGGCTGCACCCGCACGACATCCAGCGGATGAACGACCTGCTGCTCCAGTTGCGCGACAAGGGCAACACCGTCCTGGTCGTGGAGCACAAGCCCGAGACGATCGCGATCGCCGACCACGTCATCGACCTCGGCCCGGGCGCCGGGTCCGGCGGTGGCGAGGTGGTGTTCGAGGGGACGCTCGACAAGCTGCGGACGAGCGGGACGCTGACGGGACGGCACCTGGACGACAAGGCTTCGGTGAAGTCGTCGGTGCGGTCGGCGTCGGGCGCGCTGGAGGTGCGTGGCGCGTCGTTGAACAACCTGCAGAACGTCGACGTCGACGTACCGCTCGGCGTGCTGGTCGTCGTGACCGGCGTGGCCGGCTCCGGGAAGAGCTCGTTGATCCGAGGGTCGATCGCCGATCGTGAAGGCGTGGTCGCGATCGATCAGGGCGCGATCCGAGGGTCCCGGCGGAGCAACCCCGCGACGTACACCGGGCTGCTCGAGCCGATCCGGAAGGCGTTCGCGAAGGCCAACGGGGTGAAGCCGGCGCTGTTCAGCGCGAACTCGGAGGGTGCGTGTCCGGCGTGTAAGGGCGCGGGCGTGATCTACACCGAGCTCGGCGTGATGGCGACGGTCGAGTCGCCGTGTGAGGAGTGCGAGGGGCGGCGGTTCCAGGCTGCGGTGCTGGAGTACACGTTCGGCGGGAAGAACATCGCGGAGGTGCTCGCGATGCCGGTGTCGGAGGCCCTGGGGTACTTCGCTGAGGGCGACGCTCGCACGCCGGCCGCGGAGAAGATCCTCGAGCGGCTGGCGGACGTCGGGCTCGGATACGTGTCGCTCGGGCAGCCGCTGACCACTCTCTCCGGCGGCGAGCGGCAGCGGCTGAAGCTGGCGACGCACATGGGCGAGAAGGGCGGGATCTACGTCCTCGACGAGCCGACCACGGGCCTGCATCTTGCGGACGTCGAGCAGCTCCTCGGCCTGCTCGACCGCCTCGTCAACGGCGGCAAGTCCGTGATCGTCATCGAGCACCACCAGGCCGTCATGGCGCACGCCGACTGGATCATCGACCTCGGTCCCGGCGCCGGTCACGACGGCGGCAAGATCGTCTTCGAAGGCACCCCGGCGGACCTCGTGAAGAAGCCGAAGACGCTGACCGGCAAGCACCTCGCGGAGTACGTCGGGTAACCGGTCAGGAATCAAGAAGCACCCCGGGTCCGGGGGCGACTAGCGTGACAGTCAGTAAGCGAAACCCGAGTTTGGAGATGCTGACATGACTTCCACGCAAGGCGTCAAGACGATCCTGCACCCGGTCACCGACCTCGAGAAGGCCAAGCCGGTGTACGCCGCGCTGCTCGGTCTCGAGCCGATGGCCGACTCGCCGTACTACGTCGGGTTCGAGGCCGAGGGCCAGCAGATCGGCCTGGTGCCGAACAGCGACATGACCTCGCCGACGGCGTACTGGCACGTCACTGACATCGAGGCCAAGATCGCCGAGATCACCGCCGCCGGCGGCACCCTGAAGGACGCCCCGAAGGACGTCGGCGGGGGCCGGCTGGTCGCCACGCTGACCGACCCGGACGGCAACGTCCTCGGCATCCTGCAAGACCCGTCCTGATGTGCCTGATCCCGAAGCTGTACGTCGCCGCCATCTACGGCGACGTACAGCAACAGGACCCGGCCGACTCCGAGGCGCTGCCTGAGGAAACTCCGTCCGACGAAGCCCTCGAACCGGTCCTGGTCCTAAGCTCGCCGGTGTGATCGCCCAACTCCAGGTCAACCTGTTCTGCGCCGACGTGGACGCCTGCCTGGCCTTCTACACCCGCCTCGGCCTGACCGAAGCCTTCCGCGCACCGGCGACCGGCCCGATCCAGCACGTCGAGCTCGATGCCGCCGGTGTCCGGATAGGCCTCACCTCCGCCGAGGTCGCCAATGACCTCGTCAACCTCGGGGTGGCTGCATCCGGCACGCCGTCCACCGAGGTGGTCTTCTGGTGCGAGGACGTCGACGACTTCTACGCGCGTGCACTGGCCGCCGGCGCGACTCCCGTCGTACCGCCGGTCGACTCCCCGGACAACCGGCTGCGGTTCGCGTGGTTTCGAGACCCGGACGCTCACCAGCTGAAACTCGTGCAGAATCGCTCGCATGGGTGAGTCCGGGGTCCGGCACGTGCTGTTCGATGCCGACGGGGTGCTGCAAGATCTGCCGGGGGGCTGGTATGCGGCGATGGAGCCGTATGTGGGGGAGCGGGCGCGGGACTTCCTGCATGAGACCTGGTCCGACGAGCTGCCGATGCTCGCGGGTGAAGGTGACTACCTGCCGGTGCTCGAGGCGTCGTTGGTGCGGTACGGCGTGCGCACGCCGGCGACCGAGGTGTACGACGCAGTCTGGAAGAACATCGTGCTCGTCGAGGAGTCGCTCGAGATCGTGCAAGCGCTGAAACGCAGCGGGTACGGCGTACACCTCGGCACCAACCAGGAGTGCTACCGCGGCGCGCACATGCGGACGGCCCTCGGGTACGACGACCTGTTCGACGTGAGCTGCTACTCGTACGACCTCGGTGTCGCGAAACCCGACCCGGAGTTCTTCACCCGGGCCGCTCAACGGATCGGCGCCGACCCCGACACGATCCTCTTCATCGACGACACCCCTCGCAACATCACCGGCGCCCGAACCGCCGGCCTCCGCGCCGAGCTGTGGGACTTCACCCAGGGCCACGACCTGCTGGAGACGCTCCTCGCGGAGCACGGCGTCACTCGGTGACGATCTCCACCGAGATGTTGCCCTGGACGGCGCGGGAGTACGGGCAGGTCGCGTGTGTTGCCTCAAGCAACTTCTCGCCGGTCTCGCCGTGAAGGTGATCGGGCAGCTCGACCCGCAGTACGGCGGCCAGGTCGAACTTGCCGTCCGCGGGTACGAGGCTCACCTCGGCGGTCACGGCGACGTCCTTCGCGTCCAGGTCCCAGTCCTTGGCGATAAGGCCGAGGACCGTCGAGAAACAGGCTGACCAGCCGGCGGCGAAGAGCTGTTCGGGGTTGATGCCGTCGCCGGTTCCGCCCATCTCCTTGGGGAAAGCCAGCTGAATGTCCAGCTGTCCGTCGGCGGTGACGGCGCGGGACTCGCGGCCTGACGAGGTGGCAACTGCTGTGTAGGTGGGCTTCATGGCGTCAACGATCCGGGGCGCCGGGGGAGAGGTTCAATTACCTCCTTGGTGCAGTTACCTCGCGGGTAATGGCTGGGCGGTCGGGTTCCGCCGTACCCTGATGGTGTTATGACCGTCCTGGACGAGCCACAGACCGCCGGTGAGCTGCTGCGGTTCTGGCGGGTGCACCGGCGGCTGAGTCAGCTGGAGTTGGCGCTGGAGGCCGAGGTGTCGACGAAGCATCTGAGCTTCGTGGAGACGGGTCGTGCGCAGCCGAGCCGTCAGCTGTTGGTCCATCTTTCGAACCATCTCGACCTGCCGATCGCCGAACGCAACCGGTTGCTGCTGGCGGGCGGGTTCGCGCCGATCTATCTGGACCAGCCGTACAACTCCGATGCGATGCTGCCGTTGCGCGAGTCTCTGGGACGGTTGCTAGCGGCGCATATGCCGAACCCGGCGCTCATCGTCGACGGCCTGTGGAACCTGATCGACGCGAATGCTGCGGCGTCGTTGCTGTGGACCGGTGTGGACCCCTCGTTGCTGACGCCGCCGATGAACATGCTCCGGCTGTCGGTGCACTCGGGCGGTCTGCCGAGCATCTCGTCGATGACAGCCGCCTGCAGTCTCCCGCTCATCCACCAGCTCAAACGCCGCAGCCGCGAGACCGCCGACGAGGCGCTCGCCGAGCTGCTGGACGAGGTCGAGCCGTACCTGCCTGACGCCCCGCCGACGGCCGCGGCCCAGCAGCCGATGGTCACGCTCGACCTCAAGACCCGCCTGGGACCGGTCCGCCTCTTCACGTTGATCGCGACCATCGGTGCTCCGCTGGAAGTGACGGCCGCGAGCCTGGCCATCGAGACGTTCCTGCCGGCCGACACGACCAGCGCCGAGCGGCTGCAGAAGCTGATGAGCTGAGCTGGAAATTGTTTTCCGGCGGCGGGGGAGCTGGGGGAGTATTGGCCAGGTGGATATTTGCCTCGCAGGTCAGGCCGATGTGGCACAACTGGCTCGGTTACTCTGGCTGAACGCCGCTCCTGAGCAGCGCGACGGGCAGTCCGTCGAGGCGTTCGCCGCCGATCTTGCGTCCTGGTGGACCGACAACGACTCACATTTCGCGTTCGTGGCGCGGCTGGACGAGTCCGAGTTGGTCGGGATGGCGTGGCTGGCGATCGTTGCGCGGGTTCCCAGGCCGGGTGCGACGAGCCGACGTTCGGCCGACATCCAGAGCGTGTACGTCGTACCTGAGTGCCGCGGCAATCGGGTCGGATCGGCGCTGGTCCAGGCCGCGGCCGATCACGCGTTGGCGCTCGGAGCCGGCCATGTGACGGTCCACTCCGGCCGCAAGGCTGTGCCGGTGTACGAGCGGCTCGGGTTCGCGTCGTCCCGGCAGCTTCTGCAGAAGGAACGCGTGCCCTCCTGAACTCGTAAGGTCTCGTGCATGCCGACGATGGATTACGACGACTTCGCCGAGGCGTACGCCGCCGACAATGAGACCAACCTGCTCAACGGCCACTACGAACGGCCGGCGATGGTGGACCTCGCCGGTGACGTGGCGGGCCGTCGCATCCTCGACGTCGGCTGCGGCGCCGGTCCGCTCTCAGCGGCCCTGCGCGACATGGGCGCGATCGTGTCCGGCTTCGACCGGAGCGCGGAGATGCTCCACCTGGCCCGTCGACGCCTCGGCGAGGACGCCGACCTGACCGTCGGCGACCTGGCCGACCCGCTCCCGTACGCCGACGCTGCCTTCGACGACGTGGTCGCGTCACTGGTCCTGCACTACCTGGAGGACTGGTCCAAGCCGCTCGCGGAACTCCGCCGGGTGCTGAAGCCCGGCGGCCGCCTGATCATGTCGGTCAACCACCCGATCGTCTACACGGCGCTGAATCCCGACGCGGAGTACTTCGATGTCGCGGCGTTCTCGTACGACGCGGAGCACGCCGGCCGTACCGTCGTCTACACCAACTGGCACCGACCGATGCACGCCATGTCCGAGGCCTTCACCGCGGCAGGCTTCCGGATCTGCACGATCAGCGAGCCGCCTATCGCACCGGACACGCCGAGCGACGTCATCCCTGATCATCTGAAGGACGTCACCAGGTTCATCAGCTTCATCTTCTTCGTTCTCGAGGCGTGCTGAGGGTGGAGCGCGTCTTTCCTGACGGAGCCGCCGACGAGCGTGGGGTTCTGACCGGGTTCCTTGATTGGCAGCGGGCAACCGTTCGTCGAAAGGTGGACGGTCTGCCGAGCGACCTGGCCGAGCGCGCCTTGCTGGAGACGTCTCCGCGGATGACGGTCGCCGGCGTCGTCTCGCATCTGCGTCAGACCGAGCACGATTGGTTCGCCGGGAGCTTTCCTTCGCTTGCTGACCAACCTTTCGAGCGTGACGAGCACGGAGGTTGGTCCACCGGCGGTCGTGCAATCGGCGACCTCCTGAACGACTACGAAGCAGCGTGCGCGCAGTCCAGACGCATCGTCGCTCGATTGCCCCTCGACACGATGCAGGAATTCACGCCGCCGCAGTACACCCCGGTGTCGCTGCGGTGGATCCTGACGCATCTGATCGAGGAAACAGCCCGTCACCTCGGCCACCTGGACCTCCTGCGCGAGCAGCTCGACGGCACCCGCGGGTACTAGTTGGTGGGCCGGGTGACGGGGGAGAAGTACCGTCCTTATATGCGATGGGAAGGCGACGACATCGGACGCGGCGTCGGGGACGCCGAACGGTTGGTCCCTGGCGTGAGTGATCTCCTCGCGGCCTTCCAGGAACCGCTCTGGGTGGCCGAGCAGCCCGAGGATCATCTCCTGCCGCATGTCGAACGCTGGTGTCAGGACGACGGCCGACTTGCTGTGCGAACCACGTCGACCGACGACCAGCACACCTTTGTCCTCGATCTCGAATGGCGCGGCGAGCCGGCAGGCGTTGGGCAGGTACGAGCGGCCGTGTTCTCGCTGATCGGATCGTTCGCTGAGAGCGCGACGTACATCCGCCAACGCCGGATCCTCAGTGAGGGGACACTGGCAGGACTCCAGTTCGAGATCGGAACCGGTGAGCTGGCCCCCGACACGAGGTTCCAGCCCCACGGCCACGCCGTACTCATCAACGTGGCCGGTATCAGGTGATCCACATCCGAGACGCTGCCCCGGGCGACGGAGACGCGCTTGCGGAGTTGCATGCTCGGTCGCGGGCTGTGTACTACGGCGCCGGCGGCCACGAGGTCGCGGCGGTTCCTGACCAGAGATACCGCGAGTCGTGGCGCAAGATGGTGGCCGACGACCGACTCACCGTCCTGGTCGCTGTCCCGGCCGACGACATCGCCGGTGTAATCACCCTGGACGCCAACGGAGTCTTTCCCACCAACGCGCCCGACGAGAAACGCATCCGCCTCGTAGGAATCTTCGTCGACCCCAGCCACTGGTCAACCGGCGTCGGTAGCGCCCTCATGACCCGCTTCATCTCGATCACCCGCCAGTCCAACGCCACCGGCGAAGTAGACGTCTGGCAACGCAACACCCGAGCCATCCGCTTCTACACCCACCACGGCTGGACCCAAGACGGAACCTCCCGCCCAGGCCCAGCCGACGCACCGTACGTCGGCTTCGTACACCGGCCGTAGATCCCTCAACCCAGATTTGGCCGACAACCTCTCGGCAGTGCATCGGGTCTGGCAGACTGGCTCGGCATGACCCCTGAGACCGCCGAGCAGCAACCGGATCACTACGACGGGTTCGCCGAGGCGTATGCGCGCGAAAACGAGAACGGCCTCTTCAACCGGTGGTACGCCCGGCCGGCGGTGCTGGACCTGCTGGGTGACGTCGCCGGGCGCCGGATCCTGGACGTCGGCTGCGGTTCAGGGCCGCTCTTCGCCGACCTGAAGGAGCGAGGAGCGAACGTGGCCGGGCTCGACGCGAGCCCTGCGATGATCCGGCTCGCCCGCGAGCGGCTCGGAGACGACGCCGACCTGACTGTTGCCGACCTGACCCGGCCGCTTCCGTACGACAACGAGGCCTTCGACGACGCGTTGGCCGTGCTCGTCCTACACTACCTCGAGGACTGGTCGGGCCCGCTGACCGAGCTGCGCCGGGTACTGAGGCCTGGCGGCCGGTTGGTCGTGGTGGTCAACCACCCAGTTATCCCGCCGGTGCTGTACCCCGAGGTCGACTACTTCGCGACCGTGGCGAACAAAGAGGAGTACGACTTCGACGGCGTCTCCGCAACACTCACGATCTGGTACCGCTCGCTGAGCGCAATGTCGGAGTCGTTCACCGCCGCAGGCTTCAGGATCTCCGCAATCACCGAGCCACCGGTATCACCAGACACGCCACCCGAACTCCTGCCCCCAAGCGACTACGACCCAACCCGCTTCATCGGCTTCCTCTTCTTCACGCTCGAGGCATCCCATTAGCCAACTGGGAGCGGCGGGTGGCTACCCCTTTCTCGCCACCACCGTGTAGTTCTCGGCCTCAGGGTCGTACGTGCTCCGCTCCGTCCGGAGTCCGACCTGGTGCAACTCGGCTGCGAGTTCGTCGTACCGGTAGGGCCAGCACGACAGCAGTTCCGAGCGGACAAGAACCGACCCAGCCGCGTCAACTTGCGCGATCGCAATCTCGATGTGGTGCTCCTCCTCCCACTGTGACGCAATCTCCCAGCGGTAGACCACGACGGCATCGCGACCGTTCCGGCGGACAAGACGGTCGCTGATGTCGAGCCGGGAACCTCGAGACCTCACGAGTTCCCAGGTGCGGGAGGTGAGCACCAAGTGCCCGCCAGGGTGCAGAAGCCGTGACATCGACTCCAGAGCAGCAACTCTGCCTGTCGCGCCCTCGGCGTGGTGCAGCGAGTTGCCAACGCAGAACACCATGTCGAACGTGTCGTCCTCGAAATGGTCAGGCAACTCGTCCCAGTTCGCCCGCACCGCCCGAACGGATGCCCCGTACTCCTCAGACAACTCTGCAGTCCGACGAACCATCGCTTCGCTGGCGTCAGTTGCGACCACCTGCATGCCACGACCGGCGAGGCCGACCGCCAGCTGTCCGGTTCCGCACGAACAATCGAGGACGTGAGCGTTCGACGGCAGGAGACTGAGTACGTCGTCGAACGACGCAGCGAACTCGGCCGGGGCCAGCTTTGCATCCGAGATGAGCCACTCGTACACCTCAGCAAGCGTGTTATAGCTCGTCATAACTACCTCCGGCACAGTCCGGTTCGCAGACACAGAGTTGGAGCGCCGCATCTGTGGTGAGTGGGGCACGGGACCAGTCGCCGAAGCGTTCGACAACCCGGAGACCGCCGAGCGACAGCAGCAGCGGCAACTCCTGGGGGAAGATGCTCCTCATCTCAAGCGGCGCGACAAGGAAGTCGGTCTCGGCATCGGTCGAGAAGTACCACCGCCCGCGAGTCACCTCCGCAGCCGCGTCGTAGGTCTCCGCGACATCGACATGAACAACGCCACGATCCGGATCCACGAACGACAACGCGTCGCGTCGGCGTCGAACGCCGTCCGCCTGGGCAAGCATGTGCACGCTCGGGTTGAACACGTCGAAGATGAGCCGCGCTCCGGGTGCCAGGTGCCTTCGCACTGACCGAAAGCAGTCCACCAAGTCCTCAGCCTCATGCAGATGGAGCAGTGAATTAGCGGCGATGAACACCAGGTCGAAAGTTCGGCCCAGGTCGAACTCGCGCATGTCGGCCTGCACCAGTTCCAGCCCCACGCCGCTCTCGACCGCCTTGCGCCGAGCTTCGGCAAGCATGTCCGGCGAGAGCTCCAGGCCGGTGCACGGATGCCCGTCGGACGCGATCGGGATCAGTTTCTGCCCGGTCCCACACCCGAGTTCCAAGACAGAACCACCTTGCCGATCCGCCTCGGCCCTGTAGAAGTCGACGGCGCGTTCGCCTCCGGGAAACAACCGGTCGTACAGTCTCGCGTCCGAGTAGAACTGCGCGCTCATCGAGTCGCACCCTCCTTTGGACCATTGTCTCGATCAAACCGAGACCACTCCACGGCTTATCGACGCACCCGCACACCTCTCCCACAGGCTGGAGCCGTGGATGTGTCGTCCGGGGGAGTAACTGCGGAAGACCCATCGAGGGCCCTGTTCGCCGGTGCCGCGTCCCGCGCCGTTTCCAGGAGTACGCCGGTACGTACCCGTGGACGCGCCGGCCCGTCGACCTGGACCACCACATGGCCGAGCAACTGGGTCACCTCCTGGTCGGCCACGCTCATCCGTGGGCTCGTGCCACGACGATGGCACCGAGGTGCTGCTCGAGTTCGCTGAGGTGACCGTCTGCTTGGTGGGCAGGAAGGTCTTCTGTGGGATCTGTCTTAAGTGCCGATAATGGACATTATGTCAACTAGCGGGTTTCGGAGGGCTCTCCTGCTGTGGGAACGGTGTGGTGTGGGGTTTGCTGGTGTGCGACTGCGCGGTGGCTGTCGATCCGGTTTGGTGAGGATGTTGGCGGCTGCTGGGCTGGCGGGTTACTGGGCGGTTGCGAAGGTCGGCTGGGTCAGTCGCGTGTTGGTTGGTGATGAATACGTCGTACGTGTGAGTACTGGGCGGTTTCGTGACTCGTATCGTCATGAGGCCAGAATTGTCAGCCTGCTGGCGGGCACTGAGGTTCCGCATGCGCGGCGGTGGTGAGTGCGGCGCTCCAACGGGTCGAGGCTGCTCGGCGGCTACCCGGGCATGACTCCCCCATGCTTGCCGACGTTGCCGACTGGGTTCGGGAGCGGCTGCGGTTGTTCGCCGCCGATGAGCCCGTTCTCGTACATGGTGATCTGCACGGGTCCAACGTGATGGTCGATGAAGGACGCGTCACTGGTCTGATCGATTTCGCGGAGGCGTTGGCTCAGCCGGCGGATGTCGAGGTGGATACCATCCAGCGCTGGTGTGCGAGGGCGCCGGAATACCCACCCACACCCGACGTACGAGGCCTCGACGGGACCACACTGACAGAACTCCCCCGGTGGCTGCACGGCGCATATGCGACCGAATAGTCAAACTGCTTTCCGGACATACCCATCTAGATGAACTCGTTTGGTGCTAATGGCCAGGAAGCGGGCGGAGTTTGAAGATCAGGATGCCGAGATGCTTGTTCATCCAGGCCTGCTTGTGTGGGTAGCGGCGGCGGGCGTCTTCGGGTAGTTGGGGCTCGAGCGCGGTTTCGATCCATAGGCCGGCCGCGCTGAACTCGTTGAGCAGGTCGGAGATTGTGTAGGCACGCTTGGTGAGCGTAATTTGGTCGTTCCAGCCGCTGAGGTAGGAGAACGGCGCCGTGGAGAAATACTCTTCGCCGAGCGATGTCCCGTTCTGTTCGGTTCGTTCGACGGCGTATCGGATTGGCTGCGTCCTGGTCAGCAGGATGAATCCGTCGTCGGCCAGCATTGCGCGCGCCGCCCGCAGAGTGCGCACCGGATCTTTCGCGTAGCCGAAAGACTGCAGGAACAAGATTCGGTCGAACCTGCGACCAGCGAGCCCGGGCAGAGAATCGAGTTCGGAGAGATCTCCTCGGATGAATTCCAAGCCAGCCGGCGGGTCACTGAGGAAGTTGCCACTGAGATCAACGCCTACGGAGCCGGTCGCACCGTCTTCGACCAACTCAACGAGCTTGCCGCCGTTGCCGCACCCGACGTCGAGCACCGAGCGTCCGGCGACATCCCCCAGCAGATCTCGCTGCGCGGGCCACTCGACAAGCCTATCCAGCGAGTCCTCCTTGGATCGGGCTCGCTCGTAGTGCGGAGAGAGTTCGAGCCACGGCTGGCTCGGGTCTGCAGGAGCGTCCGCCAGTGAGTCGTCTGCCATCGCCACGAGACAGACCATAGCCGTCGGCGCTCGCGACCGTGCACACGGATTACCGGCGAGGCCCGCTGTGGACGTGAATGTGGAGGTGTTTGGAGTCCTGGTATTCGCCGAGATTCGTCAGTACTGCGGCCGCGCCGGTCGTTCTCTCGGTTTCTGCGGCGATCGATTGGACGACCGCGAACAACTGCCGCATCACCAATTCGTCGGACGAATTCACCGTGGTGAATGACGCAATGTGCTGTTTCGGCACGACGACGATGTGGGTCTCCCAGAACGGCCGCGTGTGATGGAATGCAAGGACCAATTCGTCTTCGTGTACGACGTTGAGCCGGCTCGGGTCAGGAATCGCGACGTCGCAATAGAAGTCAATACCGCTGTACTGCGGAGCCGTCCACACCCCCAGCCACTGTTCGGCGCCGTATTCCTGGAAGCGCGTGACCTCGCTGAAACCGAGCTTCTCGGCCAGGCGGAGGGATCGGGCGTTCGCGGTCTGGGTCGTCAGGGCCACGCGCGAGCCCGGACGGGTGGCTGCGAACCAGGTGAGCGCCGCGGCGCAGGCCTCGGCGGCGTACCCATGGCCCCAGGAGGTCGGCAGGAACATGTAGCCGAGCTCCGTGGATGCCGTACCGGGCCGGTTCGGGTCGCGAGGGTCCAGCGTGACCATGCCGATCATTTGCCCGCCGAGATCGACCACGAACAGGCCGTGGCGCTTCTCCGGTGACGTGGGTACGGCGCGCTCGAGTTCGTCGCGGTCCCTGGGGCCGCCGATGTACGTGCCGACGTCCGGGGACGTGAAGAGTTCGATGACCGCCGTACGATCCCGGGCCTCGGGTTCACGCAGTACGAGCCGCTCGGTTCTGATGGGGTCGGTCATGGCGCGCAACGTACCAAGGATGCGGCTCTCCCCCGGCGTGGAAAGTTTCTCGGGCGAAGATTGTCGGATCGGTGCGCAGGCGTTCGTGGAAGGGGTGAACTGGCCACCGAGCAGGCTCAAAGCTGAGGAGTTGATGCGAGATGCAGTACCTGATTTCTGTGATCGACGACGAGAGCACCGCCGATGCGACCGACGATTCGGGCGAGGTCGAGGCGTTCAACGAGCGGCTCAGGGCCGACGGGTACCTCGTGTTCGTCGCCGGCCTCGACTCCCCCGCGACCGCCGCCGTCGTCGACAACCGCGGCGAGCGGGCGATCTTCACCGACGGGCCGTACCTGGAGTCCAAGGAGCACCTCGGCGGGCTCTGGATCGTCCGCGCGCCGGACCTCGACGTCGCGCTCAAGCTCGCCGCGGAAGCGTCGCGGGTCTGCAACCGCAAGCTCGAAGTACGCCCGTTCGCGGACGAGTGAGCGGACAGATGAGCGGACGGATGAATCGCCGACCGGCTACCGTTTCCGAAGAATTCACCACGGGAGATGATGTGTGATGCAGTTCCTGGTTTCTGTGCTCGACGACCGGACCAATTCGGCCACTCCGGAAGAGATGACCGCGATCACCGCGTTCAACGAACGGATCATCGCCGACGGCAACTGGGTCTTCGCCGGCGGTCTCGCGGCGCCGAGCGCGGCCACTGTCGTCGACAACCGCGGTGCGGAGGCAATCTTCACCGACGGGCCGTACCTGGAGTCCAAGGAGTACATCGCCGGTCTGTGGATCATGGAGGCCGCCGATCTCGACGCGGCACGTGAGCTCGTGACCGAGGCGTCGAAGGCGTGCAACCGCAGGCTCGAGGTGCGGCCGTTCCTGTGAGCGATGTCCGGGAGACGATCACGCGGGTCCACCACGAGGAGTGGGCGCGGGTGGTCGCGTCCCTGACCAAGCGTTTCGGCGATCTCGACGTCGCCGAGGAGGCCGCTGCCGAAGCGTTCGCGACCGCCGTCGAGCGGTGGCCGGACACCGGCGTACCTCCGAACCCTGGCGCGTGGCTGACCACGACCGCCAACCGCAAGGCCATCGACCGGCTGCGCCGTGAGAACAAGCGCGACGACAAACACAAGGAGGCTCAGATGTCGTACGACGAACCGCCCGAGCCTCTCGGTGTGATCGACGACGAACGCCTCCGGCTGATCTTCACCTGCTGCCATCCGGCGCTGTCGATGGAGACGCGGGTCGCGCTGACGCTGCGCATGGTCGGCGGGCTGACCGTGCCCGAGATCGCGCGGGCGTTCCTGGTGCAGGAGACTGCGATGGGCCAGCGGATCACCCGTGCGAAGTCGAAGATCAAGGCGGCTCGGATCCCCTATCGGGTGCCCGACGCGGAGGATCTCCCCCGGCGCGTGTCCGGCGTACTCACTGTGTTGTTCATCGTGTTCAACGAGGGGTATCTGGCGACCGGCCCGGATACGGATCCGGTGCGGCATGAGCTGACGTCGGAGGCGATCCGGTTGACCCGGCTCATTCGTGCTCTGATGCCGGACGACGGTGAAGTGGCCGGGTTGCTGGCGTTGATGCTGCTGACCGAGGCGCGTCGTACGGCGCGGGTGTCCGCGAGTGGCGAGCTGGTGTCGTTGGACGAGCAGGATCGCGGCTCCTGGGACGCGGCGATGGTGGCGGAGGGACACCGGCTGGTGCGCGAGCGGTTGGCGGCCGGAGTCGCCCCGGGGCGGTACCAGATCCTTGCGGCGATCAACGCCGTACACACCTCCGCGCGGGATGTGCGGGACACGGACTGGTCGCAGGTGGTTGCGCTGTATGGGCAGCTGGTCCGCGTCGATCCGTCCCCGATCGTTGAGCTCAACCGGGCGATCGCTGTGGCTGAGCTTGACGGGCCGGAGGTGGCGATGTCGACGGTTGATCGGCTCGCGGAGAAGCTGGACGGGTACCACGCGTACCACGCGACCCGGGCGGATCTGCTGCGGCGGATGGGCCAGAGCAGGCAGGCGCGGGCGGCGTACAACCGGGCGATCGAGCTGGCCGGCAACACTGCCGAGACGGCGTACCTGACTCGTCGCCGGGACCAGCTAGCGGCCGACCCTTCCGAAGCGGGCTAGGCAGTGCCAGACCTGCTTGATGGGTTGCCCCTGGTGCGCGGAGCGGCCGAGTAGCTCAGGCGTCAGGTCCGCGCCGAGCGTGCGTGCCAGGTCGACGATGTGCTGCCCGCGGTACGACGGGTCGAAGTCGTCAGCCGTGGCACGGAACCCCGGGTGATACTCCACCGGACAACCGAGCCTGTGAGCGGCGTCCTCAACCTGCGTGCCGATGAACGACGGGTCGAGGACCACGGCTTCCCCGTCGGTGTCGAGTCGTACGTCGCCGTGGACGTGCGCTTCGACGTACTCGTCGAGATCGTCGTTGCCGGACTCGTCCGCCAGCCGGCACAGCTGCTCCAACACACTCCTGTCGCCGAAGTGCTGCGGATCCCGCGCAGAATCCGGAAAGCAGAACGTCGACCGCTCGACGGCCTCAGGCTTCAACCGAAAGTACGACGACCCGAACCGGATCCCGCCGCCGTAGACATCCTCCCGCCGATTCCACACCCCATAAACCGGCCGCGCCGCCGCCGGCCGATCGTCGTACTCCCGCGCGAACAACCGGCTCTCCCACCGCCACCGATCACCGCCTTCGAAAGCCGTCAATCCCCCGTTGGAAACTCCGGTGACAAACTGCGACCGATAAAACCCATCCGCCGCCATCGACTCAATCACCATCCGATCCCCATGCGGCCAATTGGGATGAAAATGCAGCGTGATCATCAGAGCGGTCCCGTCACGTGTCCGTCGGCGTCGATCACGATGAACCGGAGCTGTTCATCGTGCCGGCCCTCGGCCAACCAGTGCGCGAACGCGACTGCAGCCGTCGGCGGCATCTCGAGCGTCGACGGGTCCACCGTGAGCTCGAACCATCGGAGATCGCCCTCGGTGCATTCGGTCGGGATCGGTGAGCCGCTGCGTAGGTCCGCCGTGAAGTAGTACGTCGTGCGTACCTCGGAGCCGGTGTCTCGCATCGCGACGTACCGAAGGCTGAAGTTGTCGAGGTGATCGGCGGCAACCCCCACCTCCTCGTGAAGCTCCCGGAGAGCGGCGCGAGCGGGGTCGTCAAGCTCGTCTGCTTCCACGTGCCCGCCGATGCCGACCCAGGAGTCGGCGATCGCGCGGGATCCGCGGCGGTACAGCAGGAGCACACTCCCCTGACGACGCAGGAAGACCGACGTCAGGTGGCGAGTCGTGCGCAGCGTCATCCCTGTCAGACGTTGATGTTGAAGCCGAGGTCCAGGTCGGAGGCGGGGTGGCCGCCGCGGAGGCCCCAGTTCTGGGTGGGGTGGTCCCGGATGAGGATCGTGACGTGGTCCTCGGGGATGTTGAAGGGCTTCAGGTTGGCGATCATGTGCGTGTAGAGCGTGCGCTTGGCGTCGAGTGAACGTCCGGCGAAGCAGTCGATGGTGATGAGGGTGAAGTACTCCGGCTGCGTCAACCGCGGCGAGCAGGCGAACCGGTGCGGCGCGTGGACGACGAGCCGTACGTCGTTGTCCTGCGGCGGGATCTGAAACCCGCTGACCACCGCATCGTGCACGGCATCGATCAGCGCAACCTCCTCCGCCTCGGAATACTCCCGACGAACTTCAATCATCGTGCTCGGCATACGACGGATCCTTTCACTAGCGCGAATATGTCGGTGGCAGTAACCACACTGCTAATTGAGCTTCGCTACCAGGCGGGTTAGACCGAGCAAATTCCCCTGGTCGGCTTGCAGCATTTGTTCGTCGGGTTTGTAGCCGCGTCCTACTTCGGCGCAGGTTTTCAGCCAGAGGAGCCAGTCGGACCAGCTGTCGGGGAGGAAATCGGCGGTTTCGACTGTGACCAGGTTGGTGCGTTGCCACAGTTGGTGCCACCAGTCGGGTGGGAGCCAGGTGCAGAGGTCGGGGCCCCAGCGGGACTCGAGGTACGGCGGGAGGGTGAGGGCCGGCGCCGTGCGGATGCCGGGTACGACGACGCCGAGCGTGCCGCCGGGGCGGAGGAACTGGGTGACGTAGCCGAGGTAGTCGGCGCCGGTGCCGAAGTAGTTGAAGGCGCCGATGCTGACGATCGCGTCGAAGAAGTCGTGGGCGTACGGGAGCTGGTGGGCGTCGGATCGGATCGGGTGGACGCGGTCGGCGGCGTCCGCATCCTGGATGCGTTGCCAGTTCTCGGTCGGGTCGACCCAGAGGTCGGTCGCCCACACCTCCACGTCGTACTCGCGGGCGAGGAAGATCGACGTCAGCGCCGTACCGCAGCCGAGATCGAGGACGCGCATCCCGGGTTCGAGCGTCATCGCCCCCATCAGACCCTCCGCGCTCCAGAGCGGATGCGGGCCCATGAGGTTGTCGACGATCCACTGGCGGTCATAGGCGTTCGACCGCGGATATCGGTCGAGCGTGAGCGCATCGAGTGCTGAGGACATGGGGTGACGATGCCAGCCTCCGCGAGCGCCGACAACGGAGTTTCGGGCGGCCAGGTACTTATGATGAATTAATGTGCTGGCCCGGCTGGAGAGCGACGGTCCGGCCTCCCCCAGCGCACTGGCGGAGCAAGAGGGCGTGCGTCCTCAGGCCATGGCAGTCACCCTCGCCGCCCTCGAGGAACGCGGACTGGTAAGCCGCGAGCCGCGCGCGGCCGCAAGATCGCGGCGGACCGCCGCTCCGTCTCGGCCCAAAGGACTGGCCGAGGCCATCGAGGACGAGTTCAGCCAGGCCGAGCGACGCGAGCTGCAGCAGTTGCCGGCACTGCTCGACCGGCTGTCGGAGCGCCTCTAACCACAAAGCTTGAAAGGACACCACATATGGCGAACACAGCTCTTCTCGTGATGGACGTACAGCAGGTCATCGTGGACCGGATCGCCGGCGGCCCCGACTATCTCGTCGGCCTGCGTCGCGCGATCGACGCCGCACACGCGGCGCAGCTCCCGGTGATCTACGTGGTCGTCGGGTTCCGCGCCGGCCATCCGGAGATCAGCTCCCGCAACAAGGCGTTCAGCGCGATCTCGGGCGGCGTCGGGGTGGCGGCGGACGATCCGAACGTCGCGATCCACCCGGACGTCGCCCCGCTGCCGGGCGACATCGTGGTGACGAAGAAGCGGGTCAGTGCCTTCGCGGGCAGCGACCTCGACGTGGTGCTCAGGTCGGGCGATATCGACAGCCTCGTCCTCACCGGGCTGGCCACCGGCGGCGTCGTACTGTCCACGGTGCGCCAAGCGGCAGACCTCGACTTCCGGCTGACGGTTCTCGAGGACGGCTGTCGCGACTCCGACCCCGAGGTCCACCGCGTGCTCACCGAGAAGGTGTTCCCGCGGCAGGCCGACGTCGTGTCGATCGACGAGTGGGCCAAGACTGTCGCTAGCTGATGGCCTCCGCGATCATGCGGTGGCCCTGTTGCTCGAACGGTTCGTCGCCGACTTGGTGGGCCCAGATGCAGGTGTTGATCGCCTCGCGGAGTTGGGCACGATGCCAGACGTCCGGCTCGCGTGGGTCTGAGCCGTAGCCGCTGAGGAAGGCAGACTCGAGCTCGGGGTTCGAGCGGAACTGCTGGGCGGCGAGCCGGGCGAGATCGGTGTACGCCGGGCGGAGGTCGGCCCGGCCGAAATCGATGACGCGGATGATGCCGTTGTCGGTCAGCCAGTTGCGCGGCTGCCAGTCGCCGTGGGTCGGCACGAGAATCGCCAGCGGTGTCGGCCAGGCGGCGATCTCTGCCTGCAGACGCTCGGTCAGGTCGGGCTCGATCCGGTGCGGTTTGCCGAGGTTGGCAAGCGTCCGCCGGTTCTCGCGGGACTCGTAGTCGTCGTCCGGTACGGCGGACTGCTGATGGAACTGCGCCAGCAGCTCACCCGCTTCGTCGTACGTCGCGGGAGCCCATTCGGCGGGCGTGCCGTGGACCAGCTGCCCGGGGAGGAACCGCGTCAGCAGCAGCTTGGCCTCGTCGTCGGCATCGACGAACTGCGGCGCCCTCCCCCGCGAGGTCCATGGGCTCAGCCAGTTGCGGTGGGCCCGTATCTCGCGGACGAGGTGGTGGTCGGCCGCGTCTCCGGCCTTCGCGATGTAGCGCTCGCCGTTGTGGACGAGCTCGAGGACGAGCGTGCCGACCAGACCCCAGCTGTGGTCCTTGACGAGCTCGGCCGACGGCAGCCAGGCGTCGAGAAGAGCCTGTTGTGTGTCAGTGAGTCCCACCTGCGCAGAATAACGCAGAAAGAATGGCGAGAAAGGTGGACGAATGTCCTTCGAGGATTTATCCTGGCCGAATGCAGAATTCACAGGTAAATACGTCTCTACCATTTAACCTATCATCAGGAATTGCGGAAAGCAAGTCCGGCGAATTCTGGCAGCTCGGGGATGTTGCGGTACGGCGGATCGGTTTCGGCACCAAGCGGCTGGCGGGCGCCCTCCGCGACGAGGCGGATCTGCAGGAGCGGGCTGTCGCGCTGCTGCGGCACGCGGTCGAGCTGGGCGTGAACCACATCGACACTGCGGCGTTCTACCCGAGTCACGGCGGCGCGGGACAGACGTCGTTCGAGAGCCTCGACTGGGCGAACGACGTGATCCGCCGTGCGCTCACGCCGTACCCGAAGGAGGTGGTGGTGGCGACGAAGGTGGGGCCGACGAGGGACGGGTTGGCGCGGCCGGACGAGTTGCCGGCCCTGGTGGAGCGTGATCTGCGGGCGCTCGGGGTGGACGTGCTGGATCTGGTCAATCTGCGGCTGCACGGGATGAAGTCGATCGCGGAGCATTTCGGCGTCCTCGCCGAATTGCAGGCGAAGGGCATGATCCGGCACCTGGGTGTGTCGAATGTGCGGTTGGAGCATCTTCAGGAGGCGCGCGAAATTGCGCCGGTGGTGGCGGTGCAGAACCGGTACAGCGTGGGATTCGGGCGGGTGAACGACGAGATCCTCGGTCTGTGCGGTGAGCTCGGGATCGCGTTCGTGCCGTTCTTCACGCTGACCGCGGAGTCGCGGGAGGCCGGCGGGGTGCCGGAGTCGGCTGCCGTACAGGAGGTCGCGGATCGGCACGGCGCGACGCCCGCGCAGATCCGATTGGCGTGGACGCTCAGCCGGGGCGCGCACGTCCTCGTAATTCCGGGCACGTCGAGCCGGCAGCACCTCGAGGAGAACCTGATGGCTGCGGGCATCACCCTCTCCCCCGAGGACTTCGCCGTCCTCGACGCTGTCTCGGGCTGAGTCACCGATGCCGGGGCGGCGAGCGTCGCCCCGGCGTCACCTAGAAGCTGACCTCGTCGGTGTTCTGCACGGCTGCGGTGCGGCCCGGTGCCCGGTGATACTGCCAATACAGATTGGTGTGGGCGATGACCTTGTCGGGCGTCGGAGCGCCGTACTCCGAGAGGTTCTCGGTCGTGTGCGCGTCCCCGACCAGGGTGACGTCGTACCCGCGGACGAAGGCGCCGTGGATGGTGGAGCGGATGCATTCGTCGGTCTGCGCGCCGCTCACGATCAGGTGGCCGATGCCGGCGCTGGCGAGGACGTCTTCGAGGTCGGTCGCTTCGAAGGAGTCGGGGAACGTCTTGTGGACGAGCGCCTCGGAGCCGTCGCGGGACAGCTCGGGCACGAACTGCCACTCGTCGCTGTCCTTCACGAGGTTGTCGCTCGAGTGCTGCACCCACACGACCGGCACGCCGCCCGCGCGGGCCTTGCCGACGAGCGTGCTGATATTCGCAACCACCTGGTCGCGCTCGTGCGCCTCGGCGACGACACCGTTCTGTACGTCGACCACCAACAAGGCCGTGTTCGGCCGATCAGCCAGCGTGGACATGCTCGCTACCTCCCCATCCTCGATGTACGCCGAACGCTAGACCCGGCCGCCGACAGTTTCAGGTCCGCAGCCGTAACCGCACGGTCGGCACGTCACCGTCGTCGAGATCCTCGGCCCGTCGCACCGAGGCCTTCACCGGCAGCAGATACCGCCCGTCCTTCGGAAACATCGACGTGTCCCACTCGGTCCCGCCGATCTCGGCGACGACCGGGATCATCCCCCACCCGTAACTGACGAAGCCCGACTCGGCCTCGAAGTACCCGCACTCCTCCTCCGGCACCGTGATGAAGTACCAGGGCGCCGGCCCGCGCCAGTACCAGATCTCCCCGGCGAACTCGATCTCGTTCACGCCTCCAGCACCTCCATGAAGTCGTCGAGAAATCCATACCAGACACAATGCCCCGCTCCACGGACGGAGCGGATACGGCGTTCGTGGTGGTCAGCCGGCGGATCGTGTGGTGAGTTGACGAGAGGTACGTCGACGTACACGGCGCGAGCTGGACGTAGCTGGGACACCGCGTGCGCCAGAACGACGGCGCCGAGAGAGTGGCCGGGCCGAGTTGGTGGTACTGCGTGGCGCTGCCGAGCATGCCGTGCAGGAGGACGGCCGTGCGCGGGCCCGAGCCCCAGGTCACGGTGTTCAGGCGCATCAGTCGAGAGTGCTCGCGGCGATCAGGCGTTGGCCCAGGGCCTGGGAGGCGGCCTGGATTTCAGGGCTGCCGAGGATCTTGTAGGGGGCTCGGATCGCCGTCAGCTGGGCGGCGTACCAGTCGGGTTCGTCGGTGCTGGCCAGGAGGCGGGTGTGGGTCTCGTCGATGGGCTCGAGGCGGCCCATCGAGCGTGGGATCCACCAGGCGGCATCGGCGCGCGGGGCGTCGATCACGACCTCGATCGGGTACTTCCAGCCGAGGGCCAGATGCTCCTCGACAGCCGCCAGTGGGTCGAGGTCGGGTGGCGGCGTGAAGTCCTGGGTGAGTGGCTCGACCTTGGTGACCTTGTCGACGCGGAGGACACGTTGGGAGTCCTTGGCGTGGGACCAGCACAGCAGATACCAACGGCCTCGGCGTACGACAACTGCCCAGGGGTCGACCTCCATCGGCCGCTCAGCCTGATGCAGGCGGTAGTGGATGCGGACCTGCCGGCATTCGGTGCTGTACGACACCAGGGCGGCCGTGATCTCGGGCTCCGGTGTCCGGGCGCCCGGGTCAGGCCCGCGGGCGCTGACCCGGCGGATCGCGTCGGTTGAGCGGGCGATCTGCTCAGGCAGCACGCGGATGATCTTGCCGAGCGCGTTCTCGACCGGGTCCGCGGAGCCGCGCGGTCCCTCCAGCACCGCCATCACGAGGCCGAGCGCCTCGGTGGTGCTGAACATCAGCGGCGGCAGCCGCAGCCCACGGCCGACGCGGTAACCGCCGTACGGGCCGCGGACGGACTCGATCGGTATGTCGGCCTCGCGCAGGATCGCGACATACCGCCGGGCCGCGCGTTCGGAGACGCCGAGCTTGTCTCCCAACTGGTCGGCAGTGATGCCGGGGCTGTTCTGGATCAGCTCCAGGACCATCAAGGTCCGGGCTGTCGGGCTCACGTCGTACGCCATCGCTCACCATTCCGGAAGGTGTCCGTCCGGAACTGAGGCTAGCGTGCAGGTCCGACAGAAAGACAGTAGTGCTCACGAGATGAGCAGTTTGTCTGCGACGATCGGATCGTGCGGGCAGATCGACTGGTAGCGGTGTTGTTGCTGATGCAGGCCCGCGGCCGGGTGACCGCGGCCGACGTCGCACAGGAGTTGGAGATCTCGGTCGCGACCGCCCGCCGCGATCTCGAGGCGTTGTCCACAGCCGGGATCCCGGTTTATCCACAGCCCGGCCGCAACGGCGGCTGGCAACTGGTCGGCGGCGCTCGCACCGACCTGAGCGGGCTCACGGCAACGGAAGCACAGGCCTTGTTCCTCCTCGTCGGTCCCGCGGCGTCGATCGCGCCGGAGGCGAAGGCAGCGCTCCGCAAACTGGTTCGCGCGCTGCCCGGCACCTTCCGCGAGCACGCGCAGGCCGCGGCCGAGGCGGTCGTGATCGACCCGGCGCGCTGGGGTGCCCACGTGAAGGAGCGCCCCGAGCTGGTACGCAGCCTCCAAGACGCCGTCGTACGCCGGAACCGAGTCCGGCTGGTCTACTCGGGCCGCGGGCATCAGACCTCGGAGCGGATGGTCGATCCGCTCGGGCTCGTCGACAAGGACGACATCTGGTACCTGATCGCCGGGACGAACCGCGGGCAGCGCACGTTCCGCATCGATCGCGTGGTGGCGGCCCAGGCGACGGACGAGACGTTCGAGCGGCCGGAGGGATTCGACCTGTCGACTGCCTGGGGCGAGATCGTCGAGCGGATGGAGGTACGGCGATCGGGGCTGACGGCAACTGTTCTGATGGACCAGCGGCACGTCTGGGTGATGCAGGACCGCCTCGGCCGCAACTGCGAGGTCGACGGGACGGACGGCGACCGGGTCCGGCTGAAGATCAGCGCGCCCACGCCCCTGATGATCGCCCAGGAACTGGCCGGCTGGGGCGGGTCGATCGAGGTGCTCGACCCGCCGGAGGTTCAGGCCGAACTGGCACGCCTCGGCCGCGAACTGACCGACCGCTACAGCGGGATCAGATAGAGGATGAAGCCGCGGTTCTCGGCGACCTGGTCGTAGAGCCGGCGGGCGGTCGCGTTGCTCTCGTGCGTCGACCAGTAGACCCGGCCGCAGCCTCGCTCGCGAGCCCAGTCCGTGACCGCCGCGATCAGCGCCCGCGCCGCACCCTGACCGCGGGCCTCGGGCGCGGTGAACAGGTCCTGCAGGTAGCAGGAGTCCGGTGCCGTCGTACTCGCGTGCGTGAGGAAGTGCGCGATCCCGACGAGCCGGCCGCCCAGCCTGGCGCCGAGCGCGTGGATCTCGGTGTCCAGCTGGAACCTGGTCCACGCCTGATCGAAGAACTCGTCCGGCATCGTGCGTCCGTAGAACTCGTTGTAGCCGGCAAACAGCTCCTGCCAGGAGTCACGGTCGGTAGAGGTCAGCGGGCCGATGGTGAGCATGCCGCGCACTGTGGCATATGAACGGCCGAATGGACCATTGGTGTGAGTAAGGTGCCATGGTTCAGCGTGTCCCGACCAAGCCTCAGGAACCATTCGTGACCACATCCCCTCCCCAGCCGCCGCAGAACCCGTACCCAGGTCAGCCGGCCGGCTACGGTCCGCCGCCGCAGCAGTTCCCGCAGTACACCCAGCCTGACCAGCAGCAGCCGGGCCAGTACCCAGGTCAGTACCCAGACCAGCAGCAGGGTCAGCAGCAGTACCACGGCCAGCCGTACCAGCAGGCCCCGCAGCAGCCCCAGCAGCAGGCTCAGTTCCCGCAGGGGCAGTACCCGAGCCAGCCGCAGTTCGGCCAGTCGTTCCCGCAGCAGGGTGCTCAGCAGTCGTTCGCTCCGCAGGGCCAGATGACCTGCCGGTTCTGCGGTGGGTACCCGGCGGCCGAGGCGACCGTACGCGGCCACCAGGGCATGATCATCCTGATGCGGTTCCTGAAGCTGCAGGGTCCGTTCTGCCGGACCTGCGGGATCGCGTCGGTTCGCGACATGACGTCGAAGAGCCTGTGGCAGGGCTGGTGGGGCGTCGGCTCGTCGATCATCAACCCGATCACGATGCTGATGAACATCGGCCCGATGCAGAAGTTCAAGAGCCTGCCGGAGCCGCAGCCGGGCCCGGGCCGGCCGATGAACCCGGGCAAGCCGCTGTTCCAGCGTCCGGCGATCCTGATGCTGCTGCTGCCGGTCGCGCTGATCGCGCTGATCGTCTTCGCCAACCTGAACTCGACCGAGGCGAAGGCCGACGTCGGCGCCTGCGTGGTGAACAACGGCACCTCGACCAGCCCGGACGTGAAGGTCGTCGACTGCACGTCATCCGAGGCCGAGTACAAGATCGTCGGCAAGATCGACGACTCGACCGACGACAGCCAGTGCGACCAGTACAACGCCGAGGCCTCGTACGTCTCCGAGCACGGTTCGGACAAGTACACGCTCTGCCTCGTGCACGTGAAGTGAGCTACACGTAGTACCCGTCTACCGGCACGCGCGCCTCGTCGTACAGCGCAGGTCCTTCCTGCGGTACGGCGGGGAAGCCGCCGGTGGACTTCAACCCGTCGAGCTGCTCGCCGGACAACGCGTAGACCACCCGGCCGAGCCCGGAACGGGCGAGCGCGCCGGTGCACATCCCGCACGGCTGGCAGCTGGTGTACATGGTCGTGCCGGCCGCGTCCTCGGGTGACAGGTGCTGTGCGGCCCAGACGGCGAGCTTCAGCTCCGGGTGGAAGCTGATGTTGCCTTCGCTGATCGTCGTGTTGTGGTCCTCGGCCAGCACCGTCCCGTCCGGCCCGACGAGCAGCGAGCCGAACGGCGGGTCGCCCGCCTCGCGCGCGGCCGCGGCCAGTGCGATCGCGCGGCGCAGGAATCCTTCTGCTTCAGGTGTCACGTCGTCTCCAAGAGTCTCTCGTTGTCGCGAGCGCCTGCCAGGCCGCTTCGGGCCGTTCCGTCTCCGCGGGATCGCCCTGATAGGGATCGAGTACGACGCTCTGCGCGCCGAGCTCCCGCAGTACTTCGAGGTCGCCGATCACCTGCTCCACCGTGCCCTCACCGGCGACACGATCGCCGTCAGGCAGGGGCTTGTCCGTCAGCCGCAACAGGATGCGCGGCGCGAACCCGGGAACCGGCCGGTCGAGCGATTCGGCCATCGTCCGCAGCTGATCCAGACCGGCGCGCAGCTGGTCGATGCGCTGTCGCAGCGGATGCCACGCCGTACCAAACCGTATGGTACGGCGGAGGGCTGCGGGGCTCGAGCCGCCGACCCAGATCGGGATGTTTCCGCCACCGTAGCCCGCCGTGTCGGCCCAGGCGCGCCGGAGTTCGGCGAGCAGCTCGTCGGTGTCACGTCCGCGCCGCGCATGTTCAGCGCCCAGTGCTTCGAACTCCTGCCGCGCCCAGCCGACACCGACACCGAGCACGAGGCGGCCGCCGCTGAGCTGGTCGAGGTTCGCCGCCATCCTTGCCACCAGCAACGGATGTCGGTACGGCGCGATCAGCACCGTCGTCCCGAGCCGCACCCGTGAGGTGATGCCGGCCAGCCAGCTCAGCGTGGTGAACGGCTCGTAGAACGGGGCCGGATACTGCTCGGCCACATCCGGCGTGATCACGACATGGTCGGACACCATCAGCAGGTCGAATCCGAGTCCTTCGACCACGCGAGCCCAGTCGCGCAGCCGCGCCGGATTCGTCCCGGGGCCGAAGTTCGGCACGTTCACTCCAAGTTCCACGTCCTCAGGCTATCCAGGCAGCGGCCGCGTTCTGAAGAGATTCTTCCCGGCGTACAGCACCTCGGGCCGTGGAATCGCCGGTAGATTGGTCAGGTGACCGGGACTCTCGATTCGACCGACTGGGCGATCCTCAGCGAGCTGCAGGAGGACGCGCGGATCTCGCTGACCGAGCTCGGCCGGCGCGTCAGCCTGAGCGCGTCGGCGACCACCGAGCGGGTACGCCGGCTCGAGGCGATCGGCGTCATTACCGGCTACCGCGCCGAGGTCGACCTGACCAAGGTCGGCTACCCGGTGCTGGCCGTCGTACGGCTGAAGTACCCGGGCAACAAGCACGAGCCGCTGCACCGGCTGCTGGCCGAGCGGCGCGAGATCCTCGAGTGCCTGCGGACCACCGGGGACGACTGCTACACGCTGAAGGTCGCGGCCGCGTCGATGCCGCATCTCGAGGAGCTGGTCAACGAGCTGACCGACTTCGGCAGTACGACGACCAACCTGGTCTACTCGCAGACCCAGCGGTACCGCGGACCGGAAAAGCCGGTGACCGAGTCCACCCGGGAGTGAGAGCGTTGCCGGGTGCTGACCGTCCTGGGGATCGACGTCTCGCCTGGCCTGCTGGAGCGATGGGTGGACTGGCTCGCGCCGGACGAGCAGCCGTTCTTCGTCACGAACAAGCAGGCGACCACCTGGAAGCTGACTTCCGACGACCGCGAGCCGACGCCGGAGGATCGCGACACCTACCGGATCTACAACATCGACCGGCGGGCTGCGCGCACCGTCTGGCTGAGCGAGGCAGCGTACGGCGAGGTCCCGAAGGCGACCCGGGCCGCGCTCGTGCGCGCGCAGGTGGACTACGGGCGTGGGGCGGTTCCGACGGTGCGGAAGTGGGCGGGTGTTGTCGGGCCGGGCATCCGGCAGCAGGCGGACGGGCACCGGTTCGTCTGGTGGAAGTCGCTGTTGACCGAGCCCGGCAACGTGCTGCCGCACATCGTCAGTGAGGACCTCGGGCCCAGCAGGCACACGGAGGTTCGCACATGGCCCAGGCAGTTTGAGCGAGTCCGTGAGCTGGCAGGGACGTTTCCGGATGGGAGCGGGCCGAACTGCTTCGGCACTGTGATGGCCGGCTGCGGAGTCGAGGGCGCGGAGAACGTGTGGATGCTGCGGGAGCCGTTCGAGCAGTGGCTCGCGAATCACACCGAGCGCGGCGGACGGGACGACGTACCCGGCACTGTGTTCGTCTGGCGCGACACGGCGTCGAGGGTCCAGCACGCGGCGCTGACCATCGGCGACGGGTGGATGCTGCACAAGCCGTCGCAGTCCTGGATGACACCGCGGAAGATCCGAACGGTCGCCGAGGTCAAACGCGCGACCCGGACTGCCGGGTGGCGGCTGGAACGTCATAGAGTTGTGGCGTGAGGTTGCTCGTCACTGGGGCCACCGGTTTCCTGGGGCGTGAACTCCTGCTCCGCGCCGGGGAACAAGCGATTGACTTGGTGCCGGCGTACCACTCGAAGGCTCTGCCAGGCGGAGTGCAGCTTGACGTACGGCGACGGGACCAGGTCCGCGACGTGATCCGCAGCGTGCGTCCGGACGGCATCATCCACACCGCCTACCTGCAGGACGACTGGGCAACGACTGCGCTCGGCGCGGTCAACGTCGCCTTGGCCGCCGATGGTGCGCGGCTCGTGTTCGTGTCGACCGATGCGGTGTTCGGCCCGCGCAAGACGGCGTACCGCGAGCACGAGGCGCCGTGCCCGGTCACGCCGTACGGCGCCGCGAAGGCAGCCGCGGAGACGGCGATCCACGCGATGATCCCGGATGCGGTCATCGCGCGTACGTCGCTCATCATCGGGTCCGACGGCCACTCGGAAGAAGAACAGCGCGTACGACGACTGGCCGCGGGCGAGCCCGGAGCGTTCTACACCGGCAACATCCGCTGCCCCGTCCACGTCACCGACCTGGCGTCGGCACTGCTCGAACTGCTGACGTCCGACCACACTGGCATCACCCACGTCGCCGGCCCCGAGGCACTGAGCCGGCTGGAACTCGGCCAGCTCATCGCGATCCGCGACGGCCTCAACCCCGACGCGCTCCCGTCCATCCCAGGCGAACCGTCCGACGTCCAGCTGGACAGCCACCGAACCCAGTCCCTCCTCAAGACGCGAATCCGCCCAGCCAGCGAGTTCCTAGCAGCCTGACCGACCCCGGCCGCGCTAGTTGGCTGGGCGGTTGGGTAGTAGGGCGCGGGCGAGTTGGTCGAGGGCAGCGGCGACCTCGGCGACTCGGGCTGGGTCGTCGGTGCCGAGGGCCTCGGCGAGGGCTGGCTCGATCGTGGTGGCGCGTACCTGAGCCAGGCGGTCCGAGACGCCGGGAGCCTGGCTGACCAGGGCGCGCCGTCGGTCGGCGGGGTCGGTGGTCGTGATGACCGACCCGGCCTCCTTCAGCCGGGCGATCGCGGTCGACACCTGGCTCTGCGGCAGACCGGTCCGCGCGGCGATCTCCCCCACCGCGCTCTCCGGGTGCCCGGCGATATCGCTCGCGACGATCAGCACCATCCGCGCACTCCCGGCGTACTTCCCCGCTCCCCCGGGCGGCTCCGGCAACGCGTCCTCGCCGATCTTCATCAGCGCCCGTCCGAGCAGGAAGAGCTCCACACCGTTCACACCCCGAAAATCTACATCAACTCAGATACATCTTGATAGATGTATCGACCTAGATGTAATCTCCGAACCATGACGATCCTGGAAGTTCCCGGCGCAGCCCTCCACTACCAACTCGAAGGCACCGGTCCGTTGCTGCTGATCTCGCAGAGCGGCGAAGGCGACGCCGACCGCACGGTCGACCTGGTCGGACACCTCAAAGACGAGTACACAGTGCTCACGTACGATCGCCGCGGCCTGTCCCGGAGCCGACTCGACCACCCAGCGACGATTGCCGACCACGCTGACGACGTACATCGTCTGCTCGCGCACCTGACCGACGAGCCCGTGGCGATGCTCGGCTGCAGCCTCGGCGCCGTCATCGGCCTACACGTAGCCGCCGACCATCCTGGCCAACTGCAGACGCTGGTCGCCCATGAGCCGATCGCGCCGTGGCTGCTGGCCGGCGCCGAGCCGAAGCGCCACCGCGACGAGCTCACCGAACTCCGCGACCACTACCTCGCCAACGGCCTGCAGGCGACCGTCCCGGAGATCGCCCGCGCACTCGGCATCGACCCGTCGTACGGCGAACCGAACCGCACCGACTTCCCGATGGACGCCAACCGGATCGCGAACTTCGACTACTTCATCCGCCACGACTTCCGCGCCGCCGCGGACGACCTCCCCGCCGACCTCACGACAGTCACCGCACGAGTCATCCCAGCAGCGGGTACGACGACGCCGCGCACCGTCTTCGACTACCAGTGCGCAGAGGCGCTCGCCGCAGTGCTCGACCAGCAGCTACAGCTCTTCCCAGGCGGCCACAACGGCAACCTCAGCCACCCGAAGGCCTACGCGGACACACTCCGGGAACTGCTCAGTCGTTGACGGTCGTCGTGACCGGAGAACCGAGCTCGACCGTCCGGCTGACCGTGCAGAGCCGGTCGTGGGACATCTTGACCGCGCGCGGCAACGCCTCGCGGGCCTTGTCACCGTCCTCGCCCTCGGGGAAGTGCACGACGAACTCGACCGCGAGGTTCTCCATCCGGTTGCCCTCCTCGGCGTCCCGGATCTTGTCCCCGCGCACGACCGCGCTGAACTCGGTCGGTTCCGCGCGGCGGCTGACGACGATGTCGACGTCGATCGCCGAGCAGGTCCCGATCGCGGCCAGCAGCAGCTCCACCGGGGTGAAGTCGGTCTCCGCACCGCCCGAGCCGACCCGGATCGTGCCGCCGCGGGCGTTGCGCACCTCGTAGCTGCTGTTCGCCACGCGCTCGAAGGTCACCTGGCGGAGTGTGTCTGCCATCTTGCCGAACCGTCACATTCTGTTGCTTGTGGCAACTTCAGAGGGAGTTGAGAGCCTCATCCACCGGGGTGTCGCCGGCGATGAGCTCGAGGGTCCGGCCGATCGAGGCCGGGGTGTCGCAGAGGCCGGCCAGCACCAGCGCGACGTCGTCGCGGCTGATCCGGCCGCGGCCGGTCTTGTCGGCGAGCAGGATGTTGCCGGTGCCGGGGTCGTTGGTGAGGCTGCCCGGTCGCAGCACGGTCCAGTCCAGGTCCCGCGCGCGCAGGTCCTCCTCGGCCGCCCACTTCGCCCGCAGATAGACGGTGAACGTCTCGTCGTCGGTCAGCGACGGCGCCTGGTCCGCGCCCATCGAGCCGACCTGGATGTGCCGCCGTACGCCGGCCTGCTGCGCCGCGTCCGCGAACAAGGCCGCCGCACCGCGGTCGACCGTGTCCTTGCGGGCGTTCCCGCTGCCCGGACCCGCGCCGGCCGAGAAGATCGCGACGTCCGCACCGGCCAGCACCTCCGCGACCGCGCTCGCGTCCACCTTCTCCAGATCGAGTACGGCGGCCTGCCCGCCGGCCGCGGCGATGTCCGCGGAGTGGTCCGGGTTGCGCACCAGCCCGACGACCTCGTGACCGTCACCGCTCAGCAGCTTGGTCAGCCGCAGCGCGATCTGTCCGTGTCCACCTGCAATGACGACTCGCATACCCGCAGACTATCTCTGTGCCATTCGCATCAACGATCGACGGGACACGGATCGCCTATCAGGTTCGGGGCGAGGGGCAACCACTTGTGCTGCTGGCCGGTCAGTCGAACAACCACACCTGGTGGGATCCGATCCGCTCCGACTTCGAACAACGCCGGACGATCACGCTGGACTGGCGAGGCACCGGAGCCAGCGACAAGCCGGACGAGGTGTACAGCACCCGCGGCTTCGCGAACGACGTCGTGGCCGTGCTGGACGCCCTCGAACTGGACAGCGCAGACATCTACGGGACCTCGATGGGCGGTCGTGTCGCGCAATGGCTGGCGATCGACCACCCGGAGCGGGTCGACGCACTCGTCCTCGGCTGTACGTCGCCCGGCGCCGCCCACGGATACGAGCGGAGCCAGGAGATCCGCAAGGCACTCGCCGACCCGGCACGGACCGATCGCGTGCTGCTCGAGCTGATGTACACATCGCGCTGGCTGGCAGACAACCCCGGTCCGTACTACGTCCTCGGCGACCAGAGCATGCCGACGTACGCCAAGGGCCGGCACCTGGTCGCCAGCAACAAGCACGACGCCTGGGACGGCCTGCCGAGCATCACCGCGCCGACCCTGGTCCTGCACGGTACGGACGACATCTTCAGCCCGGTTGCCAACGCCCAGCTACTCGCGGACCGCATCCCCGGAGCGCGCGCCGAGCTGATCCAAGGCGCTCGCCACGCCTACTTCCACGAGTCCCGGTCGGTCGCAAGTCCGGCGGTTCTAGCCTTCCTGGGTGCGCAACACCGGGCGTAAGGCGTCCAGCACGGCCGGATCCTCGATCGTCGACGGCACCGGCTCGTCGCGCCCGTCCGCGATCCCGCGCATCGTCCGGCGCAGGATCTTGCCCGACCGGGTCTTCGGCAACGCGTCCACGATCGACACGTCCCGGAACGCCGCCACCGGCCCGATCTCCCGCCGTACGGCGGCCACCAGCTCGTCGCGCAGCGTCTCCGCACCCACCGACGCGCCCGCCTTCAGTACGACGAGCGCCCGCGGCAGCTGCCCCTTCAACGGATCGTGTATGCCGATCACGGCGCACTCCGCGACGGCAGCGTTGGCCGCGACGACGGCCTCGATCGAACCGGTCGACAGCCGGTGCCCGGCCACGTTGATCACGTCGTCGGTGCGGCCCATCACGAAGATGTACCCGTCCTCGTCGATGAACCCGCCGTCACCGGTCAGGTAGTAGCCGTCGTACTCCTTCAGATAGCTGTCGATGTAGCGCTGGTCGTCGCCCCACAGCGTCGGCAACGCGCCCGGCGGCAGCGGCAGCTTGATCGCGATCGAGCCCTCCTCGTGCAGCAGCAGTTCCTTGCCGTACGCATCCAGGATCTGCACGTTCCAGCCGGGCATCGGCACGGTGGCCGAGCCCGGCTTGGTCGGCAGCGGCTCGAGCCCGCGCGGGTTGGCCGCGATCGGCCAGCCCGTCTCGGTCTGCCACCAGTGGTCGACGACGGGTACGCCGAGATGTTCGTGGGCCCAGTGGTAGGTCTCCGGGTCGAGCCGCTCCCCCGCCAGGAACAGCGTCCGGAAACGGTCCAGCGGGTACTTCGCCACCTCGGCCGCCTCCGGATCGACCTTCTTGATCGCGCGGATCGCGGTCGGGGCGGTGAACAGGGCCTTCGCGCCGTGCTCGGAGATCACCCGCCAGAAGGCGCCCGCGTCCGGCGTACCGACCGGTTTGCCTTCGTACAGGACGGTGGTCGCGCCGACGAGGAGCGGGGCGTAGACGATGTACGAGTGGCCGACGACCCAGCCGACATCCGAGGCGGTCCACCACACGTCGCCCGGGCCGATGTCGTAGACGTTGCGCATCGTCCAGGCGAGCGCGACGGCGTGGCCGCCGTTGTCGCGGACGACACCTTTCGGCTTTCCCGTCGTACCGGAGGTGTAGAGGATGTAGAGCGGATCGGTCGCGTCGACCTGCACCGGACCGGCCGGCTCGGCCTTCGCGGTGAGGTCGGTCCAGTCGAGGTCGCGCTCGCCCAGCGTGGCCTCGGCCTGTGGGCGCTGCAGGACGATCGTGTGTTCGGGGTTGTGCTCGGCGATCTCCAGGGCCTGGTCGATGATCGGTTTGTACTCGACCACGCGGGTCGGCTCGATCCCGCAGGAAGCCGCGACGATGACCTTGGGGGTCGCGTCGTCGATGCGAGCCGCCAGCTCGCGCGGGGCGAAGCCGCCGAAGACCACCGAGTGGATCGCGCCGAGCCGGGCGCAGGCGAGCATGGCCACGACTGCTTCCGGGACCATCGGCATGTAGACGATGACCCGGTCACCCTTGCCGACACCGAGAGATGCCAGCGCGCCGGCGAATCGGGCGACCTCGTCGCGGAGCTCGGCGTACGTGAAGGTCGCGCCGGTGCCGGTGACAGGCGAGTCGTAGACAAGGGCCGTCCGGTCGCCGTTGCCTGCTTCGACGTGGCGGTCCAGGGCGTTGTACGACGTGTTCAGCAGGCCATCGGGGTACCAGCGGTAGATCGGGGCATCGGTGGCGTCGATCGCGCGGGTCGGCGGACGCGTCCAGGAGATCGCCTCCGCCGCCTCCAGCCAGAACCCGTGCGGGTCGTCCAGGCTCCGCCGGTAGCTCTCGTCGTACGTGCCCATTCGATGGCCTCCGTCGGTCGACTTCCTCCCATCGTGGCAGGGTTGACGCATGACGGTAAGTGTCGATGACGTGCGGCAGGCGGCGGAGCGGATCGCAGGGCGGGTACGCCGTACGCCGGTGATCGAGGTCGCGCCCGGCCTCACGTTCAAGCTCGAACTGCTCCAGCACACCGGCTCGTTCAAGCCGCGCGGCGCGTTCAACCGGCTGCTCAGCGCCAAGGACAGCGGCGAGCTGACCGGTCAGGGCATCGTCGCCGCCTCGGGCGGCAACCACGGGCTCGCGGCGGCCTACGCGGCCCGGGAACTCGGCGTACCGGCCCGGATCTTCGTCCCGGAGACGACCCCGGCCGCGAAGCTCGGCAAGCTGCGGACGCTCGACGCGGACGTCGTCCAGATCGGCAGCGAGTACGCCGAGGCGTACCAGGCGGCGCTCGCGGCCCAGGACGAGTCGGGCGCGCTGCTGGTGCACGCCTACGACCAGCCGGAGGTCGTCGCCGGCCAGGGCACGGTCGGGCTCGAGCTTCTGGAGCAGGCCGGCCCGTTCGACACGGTCCTGGTCGCCGTCGGTGGCGGCGGCCTGATCGCCGGAATCGCGACCGCGATCGGCGACAACGCCCAGGTCATCGGCGTGGAGCCCGCCCTGGCCCCGACCATGCGCCGTGCCATCGAGGCCGGCCAACCGGCCGACGGCCCGGTGGCCGGCGTTGCTGCCGACTCGCTGGGAGCGCGTCGCCTGGGCGACCTTGCCCACGCGGCAGTGCAGAGCCATCACGTGCAGTCGGTCCTCGTCGACGACGACGCGATCGTTGCCGCCCGCAAGCAGCTCTGGTACGAACACCATCTCGCCACCGAGCACGGCGGAGCGGTGGCCTGGGCCGCACTGGCGTCCGGCGCCTACAAGCCGGCCGCCGGTGAGCGGGTCGTCGTGGTCGTCTGCGGTTCGAACACGGACCCCGGCACGCTTACTTGACCCGTCGTCTGTCGTCGGCGAGCACCCACGCCGCGATCAGACCGGCGATACCGCCGCACAGGTGGCCCTGCCAGGAGATCCCGTCCTGCGGCAGCAGGCTGGTGAGCAGGGCGCTGCCCCACACCATGATCACGATGATTCCGACCACGACCTGTCCGAGCCGGCGGTTGAACAACCCCCGCACGATCAGGTACGACGCGTACCCGAACACCAGCCCGCTCGCGCCGATCGTGATCGTGTTCGGCGGCGAGATCAGCCAGGTGCCGAACCCGCCGAGCACCGTCACGATCGCGGTCACCTGGAACAGCCGGGTCGCGCCGCTGATCGCGATGATCGCGCCGAGCGTGACCAGTGGCAGCGTGTTCGAGATCAGATGGCCGAACCCGAGGTGCAGGAACGGCGCGGTCAGGATGCCGATCAGTCCGCGCGGCTCGCGCGAGATGATCCCGTACTGGTCGAGTGAGCCGTTGGTCGCGGTGTCGATGACCTCGCTCAGCCACATCACACCGAGCAGCGCCGCGAGCAGCTTCAGCCCACCGCCGATCTTGGCGGTGTCCACACTCCGCCCGGAGCGTTTCGCCGGAGTCTGCGAACTCATGTATCCACCATGCCGTACTCCCCCAAGTCTCAGCCCGTGACAGGCGCGGCGACAGCGGACAGTGATCTCTGAGATACTCCGAGTGGCACTCGTCGGAGTGAGGGGGAACGATGCCGATAGCTGTCTATGTCCTGGGTCTGAGCATCTTCGCGCAGGGCACGTCCGAACTGATGCTCGCCGGGCTGCTGCCGGAGCTGTCGGCCGATCTGCAGATCACGATCCCGCAGGCCGGCCTGCTGATCTCCGCCTTCGCCGTCGGCATGCTGGTCGGCGCGCCGGTCCTCGCGGTCGTCACACTGACCTGGTCCCGCCGTACGGCGCTGCTCGCCTTCCTCGCGGTCTTCGTGCTGGCCCACGTGGCGGGCGCCCTGACACCGAGCTACCCGCTCCTACTGATTACCCGCGTCGTCGGTGCCTTTGTGTACGCCGGGTTCTGGTCGGTGGCCGCGGTCACCGTGATGGCGCTGGTCAGCGCGGACCGGCGCGCCCGCGCGATGAGTGTGGTGACCGGTGGTCTGACCGTCGCGACCATCGTCGGGTTGCCGCTCGGGACGGTCCTGGGCCAGCAGCTCGGATGGCGATCCGCTTTCTGGACCGTCGCCGGGCTGTGCGTTCTGGCCATGCTCGGCGTACTCAGAACCGTGCCCGCCGATCGGCCCGATCCGGCCACGGCGCCACGCCTGGCCGACGAGCTGAGAGTGCTGGTCAACGCGCGTCTGTGGCTCGCGTTCGGCACCACTGCGCTGGTCACTGCGACGATCCTGGTCGTCTTCAGCTACCTGGCGCCTCTCCTGACCCAGGCGACTGGCCTGCCGCCGGTCGCGGTCCCCGGCGTGCTCGCCCTCTACGGCCTCGGGTCGTTCGTCGGGATCAACTGCGGCGGCCGGTTCGCCGACGCGCTTCCTTTCCACACCTTGTTCATCAGCATCACCGGGCTGGTCGGTCTATCGGCGCTGCTCGCGATCTCCGCGTCCGAGCCGGTGCCGGCGATCGCGGTGATCGCCTTGCTGGGCGGCTTCGGGTTCGCCGCCAACCCGGCCCTGAACGCGCGCGTGTTCAGCCTGGCCGGCGACGCGCCGACGTTGGCCACCGCGACCAACTTCTCCGCGTTCAACGTCGGCATCACCGTCGGGCCGTGGCTCGGCGGCCTGGCGATCGACGCCGGCGCGGGCTACCCCGCCCTCGGCTGGATCGCCGTCGCCACCGGGCTCGCGGCCCTCGCGACGGTCCTGCTCGCGGTGCTGGGCACCCCGGTCAGTTCACCGGGCCTTGCGGGTCGAGATGCGACGGATCGAAATCGGCGTGCCGCTTGAACACGTACTTGTTCAGCAGCCACGTGATCGCCCACAGCCCGACCCCCACAAGCATCAGCCAGCCGGCGATCTTGTAGTCGGCCGACGCCCGCCCGGACAACGGGCTGGCCAGGTACACGCACAGCACGACCCCGAGCACCGGCAGCGCGGTCGGTGCGTTGAAGTGCTTGTGCTCGACCTTGTCCCGCCGCAGCACCAGCACCGCGACGTTCACGATCGCGAACACGCACAGCAGCAGGAACGCCGTCGTACCGCCGAGCGCCGCCAGGTCGGCGTACCCGATCAGGACGAACGCGAGCAGCGTCGTGAACAGGATCGCGATGTACGGCGTACGCCGCTTGCGCAGGACGCGACCGAGCGGACCGGGCAGCACCTGCTCGTGCGACATCCCGTACAGCAGGCGGCTGGCCATCAGCATGTTGATCAGGGCGGAGTTCGCGACCGCGAACATCGTGATCCACGCGAACACCTCGAGCGGGAACCCGGGCGCACCGGCCTGGACGACCTTGAGCAGCGGCGTCGCGCCCTTGTTGAGCTCGTCGGGCGAGACCAGCGCGACCGCGGAGATCGCGACCAGCACGTAGATGACGCCGGTGATGCACAGGCCGATCAGCATGATCTTCGGGAAGATCCTGACCGGGTCCTTGGTCTCCTCGGCCATGTTCACCGAGTCCTCGAACCCGACCATCGCGAAGAACGCCAGCGCGGTCGCGGCCGTCACGGCGCCGAACGGCGACTCGCCCTCGGGCACATGGAAGTCGGTCAGCCGGGACGGGTCGCCGTCACCGCCGATCAACGCCCACGCGCCGATACCGATCACGATCAGCAGACCGCTCAGCTCGACACACGTCAGTACGACGTTCGCCTTCACGCTCTCACCGACACCGCGCAGGTTCACCAGCGCGATCAGCGTCATGAACGCGAGCGCGGTGATCATCAGCACCGACCCGCGGTCGGGGTCGATGTGCGCGGCGGAGAAGAAGTTCGCCGCGAACGCCTTCGACGCACTCGACGCCGAGGTCAGACCCGAGCACATCACCGCGAACGTCAGCAGGAACGTGAGGAAGTGGATCCCGAACGCCTTGTGCGTGTAGACCGCGGCGCCACCGGCCTTCGGGTACTTCGTGACGAGCTCCAGATAACTGGTCGCAGTCAGCATCGCAACGACGAACGCGCACAGGAACGGCAGCCACACCGCCCCGCCGACCTCCCCCGCCACCTTGCCGGTCAGTGCGTAGACGCCGGTGCCGAGAATGTCGCCGACGACGAACAGGAGCAGAAGTCCGGGGCCCATGACCCGCTTGAGTTCGGGGCGCGCCGCGGCAGCGGTTTCACTCATCGTGCCTCCCTCGCATCAATGCGTCACAAGGTCCCATGATCCCACCTGAGAGCCGGCTGAGAGGTCAGGCGCGTGGCCCGGACCCGGGACAACCGCCGGGCCTGACACCATGTCGCAGGTGATGCACCTTCGTCTGATCGTCCCGACGCGCTGTACGGACCGTGTTCTGGACACGCTCGTCGGCGACCCGCGCGTGACGAGCATCGTGCGGCTGCCCGGAGCCGCCCACCGTCCCGAGGGCGACGTGGTCGAGTGCGACGTGACCCGTGAGGCCACCTCGGACATCCTCGGCTTCCTGAAGGCCGAGGGCCTGTACGACGACGGCGCGGTCGCGCTGAGCTCGGTCGACTCGGCCCCGTCGCGCAACGCCCGCGCCGCGGAGAAAGCAGCGCCCGGCGCGCCGGACGACGCGGTGATCTGGGACGCGGTGGTCGACCAGGCGTACAACGAAGCCGGCGGCTCGTGGGTGTACTACGCGTTCCTGACGCTGGCGACGATGATCGCCTCGATCGCAGTGATCACCGACTCGGCGATCCTGGTGGTCGGCGCCATGGTCGTCGGCCCGGAGTTCGGTGTGGTGGCCGCGCTCGCGGTCGGCCTGTTCCTGCGCAAGCCTGGACTGATCGGCCGATCGGCGTCTCTGCTGGTGAAGGGCTTCGCGCTCGCGATTGCGCTGACCGTGGTCGCCGCGCTCGCGGCCCGGGCCGTCGGCTGGGTGGACGTTTCCAACGTGACGGCGGCCCGCCCGCTGACCGGATTCATCTGGCGGCCGGACAAGTGGTCGGCCGTGGTCGCCGTCCTGGCCGGATGTGCCGGCGTGCTGTCGCAGACCGCCGGTCGGGGAAACGCCCTGGTCGGCGTCTTCATCTCGGTGACGACAGTCCCCGCCGCCGGTGACCTCGCGCTGTCGATCGCGCTGTGGGCGCCGCACCAGATCGGTGGTTCGGCGGCCCAGCTGGGCATCAACCTGGCCGGGATGACCGTCGCCGGGGTCGTGACCCTGCAGTTGCAACGGACCATCTGGCGCAGCTACCTGAGAGTGAAGAGAAGGGCGGGCGCGCGCGTTGAGGCTTGACCGGACGTCCCCTGTCCGATCCGCGCGCGCCCAGCACGTCAGACATACCCCACCGCGAGGGTATCCGCACCTCGACGGGGCCTGACGTATCCCGGACATGTCGCGAAGTCGCCAAACCGGTCGAGACGGTCCAGTGGACGAGATAGCCTGATCGGATGCTGGAGACGGTTGGGGTGGAGCCGCCGGACGAAGAGGCCTACCGCGCGCTGCTGTCGGCGCCCGGTTGCGACGTCCGCGAGCTCGCCGCGCAACTCGGCCGCGACGAGCAGGACCTGACTGAGACCGTCGGCCGGCTCGAGAAGCTCGGGCTGCTCACCACCACCTCCGACGACCCGGTCCGCTTGCTCCCGACCCGTCCGGACGTCGCGGTCGACGCGTTGGTCGCCGTACGGCGCGCTGAGCTCGACCGCGTCCGCGCCGAGGCCCGCGTCATGCTGACCGAGCTGCGGGCGCAGGAGCAGCACCGTCCGGAGAACCTGGTCGAGGTGATCGTCGGTCAAGAGGCGATCGCGGCCCGGTTCGCGCAGCTGCTCAACGGGACCGGGCAGCAGCTCCTCGTCCTCGACCGGCCGCCGTACGCCTCGCAGCCCGGTGACTCCGATCCGAAGGTGCGCGGACTACTCGGCGACGGAGTGGTCGTGCACGGCATCTACTCCCCCGACTCGCTCGACATCCCGGGCGGCGTCGACGAGGCGTTCAGCGCGGCCGATGCCGGTGAGACGTCGCGGGTGCATCCGCAGGTGCCGATGAAGCTGGCGGTGTTCGACGGGAAGATCGCGCTGCTGCCGCTGGCCGTGGACCAGTTGGTCGACAGCGCGCTCGTCGTCCATCCGTGTGCGTTGCTCGACGCGTTGATCGAGATGTTCTGGCTGCTGTGGGACCAGGCCGTGCCGGTCGTCCCGTCGGCGAAGGCCGACCCGACGGACGCGCGTCTGATGACGTTGCTGGCGGCCGGGTTCAAGGACGACGCGATCGCGCGGCAGCTGGCACTGAGCAGCCGGACCGTCGGCCGGCGCGTGGCCGAGCTGATGGAGACGCTGGGCGCGCGGACCCGGTTCCAGGCCGGCATCCACGCCCAGCGCCGCCATCTGCTCGAGGACTAGCAGGTCGCGAGCATCTGCTGCAGAGCGGTCTTCTCCGCCGACTGCAGCGACAGCTTGTAGGTGTACTTCACCCAGATCCAGTACCGCGCGTAGATGCAGTGCACGGCGGTGTTCGTCGGCTGCCACTCGGACGGATCCCGGTCGCCCTTCGAGCGGTTGCTCGACGCGGACACCGCGATCAGCTGGGAGATCGTCAGGTTGTTCGCGAACTCCTGACGCTTGGCCTGCGTCCAGCCGCTGGCACCCGACTTCCATGCCTCGGCCAACGGCACGATGTGGTCGATGTCGACGTCCGACGAGTCGGTGAACGTCGTCTTGTCGTACACGCTGTACCAGCTGCCGGCGGTCGGCTGGCAACTGCTGTCGACCTTCACACCCGTCCCGTCGCGCTTCAGGACCTCTTCGCGGGTGTCGCAGCTGCCGGACTGCGTGATCCAGTGCGGGAACTTGTCGCGGCTGTAGCCGGTCGTCGAACCCTCCGTCTTGACGGTCAGGCTCGCCAGCTCGGTGGCCGCGGTGCTTGCGGACGGCGGGGTCGGCGGTGACGCCAGCGCCGGTCCGGTGCTGAGGGTAAAGGCAGCCGTCGCGGCCAGTGCGGTGACGGCAGCAGTGATCGAACGTCGCATCGGTCAGGCCTCCGAGGGTTAGGGCGGATCCCCCCTGACGTTGCTGCCCTCAGCCTTCCCCGATCACGCGCTGTAGGAAACCACTCACCAGTTACAGTCCAGTGAACGTCAGTCGTGTTCGACGACGGTCAGCGTCCAGCCCGACGATGCGCGGTCCAGCTCGGCGTTCCAGCGTTCACCGATCAGCTTGTGCAGCGACTTCGGCGTACCCGGGTCCTTGCCCGACTCCAGCAGGTGCCGCGCGACCAGGCCGCGGGTGTGCTTCGCCATGTGCGAGACGACCGTGCGCACGCCGTCGCGTTCGCGGACGACGTTCACCGACACCCACTTGTCCGCCTGCCCGCCGGACGGGCGCCAGGCCGCGACGTACGTCGACGAGCGGCAGTCCACGATCACGCCGTCGACCTCCTTGAGCGCAGCGCTCAACGGGTCACGCCATACCGACGCGAGCGGCCCGTGGCCCGGCAGCGTCGTACCCATCGACAGCCGGTACGGCGGGACGCGGTCGGCCGGTCGGAGCGCACCCCACGCGGCCGAGATGACGAGCAGCCGGTTGGCGGCGCGACGCTTGCTGCCCGCAGACAAGGTCGAGTAGCCGAGGGCGTCGTACAGGACACCGGAGTACAGCTCGGAGACGGGCACGGACGGCTCGGTGCGCCAGCGGGTGTTGCGGTCGACCTCGTGCTGCAACGAGGCGCCGACATCCAGTACGTCGAACGCGTCGGCGGAAGCTGAGACCTTTGCGAGTGTCTCGAGCACCAGCTCGCGGACCGGGTTCAGCTCCGGGAACGACAGCGTGCCGAAGTCGACGGCACGGCCGCGCGACCGTCCGGTCTTGCCCTCGGACGGCGGCAGGAGGATAAGGGTCACGTCAGCTCGTCCAGGGCGGCGAGGTCGGCGGGGGTCGGGTCCCAGGTGCCGGCCGCGACGTTCTGCGCGATCTGCTCGGGCTTCGTGGCGCCCGCGATCACCGACGCCACCGCGGGTTGCGCGGCCAGGCCGCCGATCGCGACGTCGATCATCGTCAGGTCGCGCTCGGCCGCGAACGTCTCGAGCGCCTCGATCTTGTCGAAGTCCGCCCGCGCCAACCGCTCGGGCTGCGTCGCGAGCCGGCTCCCGTCCGGCGCCGTCGTACCGCGCTTGTACTTGCCGGTGAGCAGACCGGAGGCGAGCGGGAAGAACGGCAGGATGCCGACGCCGATGTGCTCGCACGCCGGGACCAGCTCGTCCTCGACGTCGCGCTCGAGCAGCGAGTACTGGTTCTGGGCGCTGATGAAATGCTCGAAGCCGTTCGACCGGGCGGTCCAGTCGGCGTCGACGACCTGCCAGCCGGCGAACTGCGAGCTGCCGATGTAGCGGACCTTGCCCTCAGCAACCAACTCGGACAGCGCCGCCAGGGTCTCCTCGATCGGCGTCACCGGGTCCGGGAAGTGCAGCTGGTAGAGATCGATCCAGTCGGTACCGAGCCGCTGCAGACTCGATTCCACCGCCTTGCGGATGTACCGGCGGGAGCCGCGGACACCCCAGTCCGGGCCGTTCACGCCGCCCAGGTCACCGCCGAACTTGGTCGCGATCACGACCTCGTCGCGGCGCGAACCGAGCGCCTTCCCGAGCAGTTCCTCGCTGAACCCGTGCTCGCCGCGGTAGATGTCCGCCGTGTCGAACAACGTGATCCCCGCGTCGACCGCGGCGTTCACGACGGCGTCCGTACGGCCGGCGTCGAGCCGCCTGCCGAAGTTGTTGCACCCCAGTCCGACCACACTGACGGTAAGACCCGAGTCGCCGAGCTGCCGGTACTCCATATCGCTCATGTGCTCAGCCTAATCTCGGCATACAGTGGCCCTCATGCCGAGTCTCACCGTCGACGGCGCCCGCACTCGGGCCGCCGCCCTTTCCGTCCAGTCGTACGACGTCGATCTCGACCTCACCCAGGGAGACCGGACGTTCGGGTCCACCACCACGATCAGGTTCAGGTCGACGAGTCCGTCGACCTGGCTGGACGTGAAACCGGACGTGCTGACCTCGGTCACGCTCAACGGCACGGCCGTTGACGTGGCCGGCCTGAACGACGGACGACTCGAGCTGAACGACCTGCAGCCGGAGAACGAGCTCGTCGTCGTCGCCTCGATGCTGTATTCGCACGACGGTGAGGGCCTGCACCGCGCGGTAGATGCCGCCGACGGGCTCGCCTACACGTACGCGATGTCGTTCCTCGACGCGGCCCCGCGGATCTTCGCGTGCTTCGACCAGCCCGACCTCAAGGCGCCGTACCGGATGACCGTGACCACGCCCGAGGAGTGGCTGGTGCTCGGCAACGGCGCCGCCACCCAGGTCTCCCCCGGCCGCTGGGAGCTCGCCGAGACCAAGCCGCTGTCGACGTACTTCGTCACCGTGGTCGCCGGGCCGTACCACCAGCTCACCGACTCCCACGACGGCATCGCGCTCAGCGTGGTCTCGCGGCAGTCGCTGAAGGAGGCGCTCGACCGCGAGGCCGCGGACATCTTCGAGGTCTCCAAGCAGTCCTTCGACGAGTACCACCGGATGTTCGGCTACCGGTACCCGTTCGGCGAGTACCACCAGGCGTTCGTGCCGGAGTTCAACGCCGGCGCGATGGAGAACCCGGGCTGCGTGACGTTCCGCGACTCGATGGTGTTCCGCTCGGCGGTCACCGACGGCGAGCGCAGCCAGCGGGCCCGGACGATCGTGCACGAGATGGCGCACCAGTGGTTCGGCGACACCGTGACGATGAAGTGGTGGAACGACCTCTGGCTGAACGAGTCGTTCGCCGAGTACATGGCGCACCGGGTCTCGACCGCCGCCACCCGGTACACCGACAACTGGATCGACTTCGCCTACATCCGCAAGTGGTGGGGCCTGCAGGCCGATCAGCGGTCGTCGACGCACCCGGTCGCGGCCGACGCGGTAAAGGACGCACTCGCCTCGCTCGACGACTTCGACGGCATCTCGTACGCGAAGGGCGCGGCCGTCCTCAAGCAGCTCGCGGCGTACCTCGGTGACGACGTGTTCCTGGCCGGCGTGAACGCGCACATCGCGGCGAACGAGTTCGGCAACGCCACCTTCGCCGACCTGGTTGCAAAGTGGACCGAGGCCGGCGCGGTCGGTCTGGACGACTGGGCGCTGGGCTGGCTGCGGACGCCCGGCGTGGACACGATCACCGCGTCGCGGACCGCGACCGGCATCAAGCTGCAGCGCAAGGCGCCAGCGGCGTACCCGGCTTCACGACCGCACAGGCTGACCGTCGGCGGGTACGACGCTGACGGCCGCGGGACGACCGTCGACGTACTGGTCGACGGCGACGAGGTGGAGGTCGACCTCGACCCGTCGTTCGCGGTGATCATCCCCGATGCCGGTGACGACAGCTGGGCGAAGATCCGCCTCGACGCCGACAGCCTGGCCAACCTCGCGACGGTGCTGCCGAAGATCGAGAGCGGCGTGACGCGGGCCGTCGTACTGAACAGCATCCGGGACGCGGTCGCCGACGTCGAGCTGGACCCGAAGCTCGCCTTCGAGGTGCTGCTCGCGGTGCTGCCGACCGAGACCAGCGACATCGCGGTGTCGTCGATGACCTCGTGGGCGACGCTGAGCCTGCTCGGTGTCTGCCTGCCGTACGAGCCGTACCGCGGCCGGCTGGCCGACGTACTGGCCGAGCGTCTGCGCACCGCGCCCGCGGGCAGCAGCGTTCAGCTCGCGGTCGCCCGGTCGTACGTGCGGCATAGCGACGCCGCCGACCAACTGCAGGGCTGGCTGACCGGAGACGGCGTACCCGAGGGCCTGCTGATGGACGCGGACCTGCGGTGGACCGTGCTCCTGCAGCTCGCACGTCTGGGCGCGATCGGCGACAGCGAGATCGACGCCGAGCTCGAGCGGGACTCGTCGTCCGAGGGCATCGTGCATGCGGCCCGCTGCCGCTCGGCGCTCCCGACGGCCGAGGCCAAGGAGCGCGCCTGGGCGCGGATCATGACCGACGCAGACATCGCGAACTACGAGCTGTACGCCGCCAGCGAAGGCTTCTGGCACCCGGCCCAGCTCGAGCTGACCGCGCCGTACGTCGAGCGGTACTTCGCCGAGATCGGCGGCACCGAGAAGCTCCGGTCCGGCTGGGTGATCGCGACCACCGCCAAGCTCGCCTACCCGCGCTACACCGTCGAGCAGCGCGTCCTCGACCGCTCCGCCGACCTGGTCGCGGACGAGGCGGTCGCGGCCGGCATCCGCCGGTCCGTCGGCGACCTCGCCGACGACCTGAAGCGTGCACTTGCGATCCGTTCTGCCTTCGGGAACTGATCAAGAGTTAGCTGTCACACCGTGTTGTGACTAATGTGACTGGTGTGACCAGGAGGACCCTGGTGACCAGGCAAGATGTGATTTCGTGACGTAACCTCCACAATGACCGCGCGGCACGGCGCGCCGGTCTTGGTCAGGTCCGGCGTCCGGGAGAGACTGTCTAGAACCGCACAGGAGAACAAGGTCAATGCGCGAGGCGAGGCTCGTCGGTCTGAGCCAGGATGGGAAACAGCTCATCCTGGCGATGGCAGAGACGGGTGAGGAGTTCGCCGTACCGGTCGACGACCGGTTGCGTGCGGCCCTCCGCGGAGACCGTGCCCGACTCGGCCAGCTGGAGATTCAAATGGAGAGCGCTCTGCGCCCACGAGACATCCAGGCTCGTATCCGCGCCGGCGAAAGTCCCGAGGCGGTCGCCGCCATCGCCCAGATGCCGATGGAACGCGTGATGGCGTTCGCCGGCCCGGTCCTGGCAGAGCGCGACCACATCGCCAGCCTCGCGCAGCGTGCGTCCGTCCGTCGTCGTGGCGGCGCGGACGCACCCACCCGGAATCTCGGCGCCTGGGTGACCGACCGGCTGCGGACCCGGCACGTCGACCCGGCCTCGGCCGAGTGGGACGCGTGGCGGCGCGAGGACGGTCGCTGGGCCGTCCGCGTCTCGTACTTCGTCGAGTCCGAGGACAGCGTCGACTCCGGCGAGGAGCAGAAGGACGAGAAGATCGCCATGTTCGCGTACGACGCTCCCGGGCGTTACGCCGTACCGGACGACGACGAAGCGCGCTGGCTGGTCGGCGAGCAGGCGCAGGTGCTACCGACCCCTGTCCAGCCGCAGCCCGGCGAGCGCCGGCTGGCCGCGGTCGCGGACATCGACCCGCTGCTCGCGCCCGACCACGGCGCCGACAGCTACGAGGCCGGCTTCGAGGACACCATCGGCCTCCGTCGCCGAAACCACCCGGCTTCCCGCGAGACCGAGCCCGCAGCACGGGAGACGCGCGACTTCGTGCGGGAGTCGCGTGAGCTGAACCGGGACTTCCCGCGGGAGTCGCGTGAGTTCGACCGGGAGTTCCCGCGTGAGACCGGGCGCGGCACCCGTGAGCCGGAGCGTGGACCGCGCCGGGTGCACTCGGTGCCGAATCCGGACGAAGAGCCGACGCTGATCGACGTACCTGTCGACCAGCCCCCGGCGCCGCGGCCGGCGGTTCGTGCGGTTGAACGTCCCGCTGACCCGCCGGCGTTCGCCTCCCCCGCAGCACCTGACGAGCCCCCTGTTGAGGCTCGTCGGCCGCGTGAGCCTGCTCCCGCGCAGCCGCGTCCTTCGGAGGCCCGTCCTGCGGAGGCTCGTCCTTCGGAGCCGCGCCGTGCGGAGCCGGCAGCGGCGCCTTCCGCTGAGCCGTCGCGTACGGCCGAGGCGCGCCGCCCGGAGCCTGCCCGTGAGCCGGCACCGCACGTCGAGCCCGACCCGGTCGTCGAGGCCCCGCAGCCCGCAGCCGCCGAGGCTGCTGTCACGGAGCCTGCCGCCACCGAGCCTGCTGCCACCGAGGAAGCCGCGGCCGAGCCGAAGAAGAAGCCGGCCCGCCGAGGCAAGCGCGCGAGCGTCCCGAGCTGGGACGAGATCATGTTCGGCAAAAAAGCCGACTGACACATCACGGACTGTCGTCCCAGATTGCGGACAGTGTTTTGCCGCTGGGACCGCGGTGCTGCCATGATCGTCCGCATGCAGATGCTGTGTTGTTGCTGTTGTCGCTGACGCGCGCCGAGTCCGGCGCACGAGGCCCTGCCCCTTTCCGTGGCCCGCCCGCCGACACAGCACTCACAGGAACTTCGCATGAATCTCCCGGCTCTCGCCGACCTGCTCGCGTCTCGTGGTCTCCGGCTCCTCCCCGGTTCGTACGCCGTACCGGTCGAGCTGCTCGTCCAGTTGCCTGACGCAACGATCGCCCGCTTCACCGCCCGCGGCACGACGCTCCGCCTGCGCACCTACTCCCCCGACGCCCTCACCACGATCACCATCCCCGCCGAATGCGGCTGCGGCGACCACCACCCCCAAACCGGCCCGTCCCGCGTGACGCTCAGCCGGTACGCCGTACCGCTGTCCGACCAGGCCGTCGACGGCGAGCTCGAGTTCGGCTGGCAACACCACGAAGCCGGCGCCCTGCGTCTCGCGGACGCCCTCCCGCACTTCTTCACGCTCGTCGACGTCCTCGCCCCCGCCCGCGAGCTCGTCGGCGTCGCCTGAACCTCCGCGCCCCTCCGACCCAACCCCGCTAGATGGGTTCACCTATCTCGTAGCGGGTTCCCCGCCGCTGCTCCGGGGTGGTAACCCACCACGAGGTAGGTGAACCCATCTCGTGGGAGTAGGTGGGGCGGGGTGGTTAGGGGCGGCGGTGGGCGGGTTCGGTGGTGTCGTAGTGGTGGCGGGCGGCTTCTACCTGGGTGAGGTTGGGCGACCAGTCGGCGAGGGCGTGGAAGAGGGGGGCGAGGGTGCGGCCGAGGGGGCTGATTTCGTACTCGACGCGGGGTGGGACCTCGGCGTGGTACTCGCGGAGGATCAGGCCGTCGCGTTCCAGTTGGCGGAGGCGTTGGGTCAGGACCTTCGGGGTGATGACGCCGATGCGGCGTTCGAGTTCGACGAAGCGCTGGCGGCCGTACTCGTTCAGGGTCCACAGGATCGGGGTCGTCCAGCGGCTGAAGACGAGGTCGACGACCGGCGCGATCGGACAGGCCTGAACGGGATGGACGGGGTCAACGGCAGTGGTCTCGGTCACAAACCCGATACTATCCTCTAGGTACCTACTATCCGACGGCCAGTAGCGTCCTCGGCATGATCGTGATCACCGGAGCAACCGGCAACGTAGGCCGCCCACTCGTCCAGTCCCTGATCGCCGCCGGCGAGGACGTCGTACCTGTCTCACGCCACGGCGAAGCGCACCAGGCCGACCTGACCAAACCCGCAACCCTCAAGCCCATCCTCGACGGCGCCAAGGCCGTCTTCCTGCTGACCTCCGCCGACTTCCTGGCCGGCGGCAACCTCGAAGGCGTCGTCGACGTACTGCGAGCCGCGGGCGTCCCGCGCGTCGTACTCCTGTCCTCGCAGGGCGTCACGACGAACCGCCACCCGTCCGTCCACGAGGACGCGGTCACCGGTTCCGGTCTCGAATGGACGATCCTCCGACCGGGCAACTTCGCCAGCAACGCGTTCCAGTGGGCCGAGTCCATCCGTACCCAACGGGCGATGGCGGCGCCGTTCGCGGACGTCGCACTGCCGGCCGTCGACCCGGCCGATATCGCCGAGGTCGCCGCGGTCGCGCTACGCGACCCTGGTCACGCAGGCGCCGTCTACACCCTGACCGGGCCGGCCGCGATCTCACCGCGCCAGCAGGCCGGGGTGATCGGGACGGCCATCGGCGAGCCCGTCCAGTTCACCGAGCTGAGCCGGGACCAGGCACGTACCGGGATGCTGACCTTCATGCCCGAACCGGTCGTCGACGCCACCCTCGACGTACTCGGCGCCCCGACCGCCGCCGAGCAAGCAGTCAGCCCGGACGTCGAGAAGGTCCTGGGCCGCAAACCTCGAACCTTCGCCAACTGGGTCACCCGCAACGCCACGGCCTTCCGGTGACGGCTTGGGTGGCTTAGTCGGCAGGTGCGGTGACGGGGGCCTCCTCCGGGTCGGCGGGTGGAGGCACGGGGCGGGTTCGTAGTTGGTGGCGGAGCGCTTCGGTTACCTGTTCGGCGGCGTGGTGGGCCGCGGTCAGGGCTGTGAACCGGTCTTCGGCTGCCTTCTTCACGTCAGCCAGTCGGGACTGGTGATCGGCGCGTAGTTGGTCGCGGTCCACTCGGTGTTCGGTTCGCAGGGCCTCGAGCTCGGCGCGGTGGCGTTCACGTTCCTGGTGCAGCTCGGTGCGTAGCTCGCCGATCGTCAGTTGCGCGGACTGGCGGTCGGTCTCGGCCGCAGCCTGAGCGGCTCGCGCAGCTTCGGCCTCGCTGCGCGCCCGGCGGAGTGCTTCGTCAGCGGTTGTCCGGACGTCGCGTATCCGTTGGTCAGCCTCGGCGCGGGTTCGCTCCAGCTCTCCAGCCGCGGCTTCGTGGACGTCGGCGAGCTCTTGCCGGAGCTGCGCAAGCTCGGCAGCGGCGCTCTCCCGGATGGCTTCGGCGTCTCTTCGAGCCTGTTCCGCTGCTTCCTTGGTGACGGCTATCTCGAGGCGAGCCTCGTCGAGCGCCGCGACCGCATCCCGGGCGGCCTCGTCTGCTTCCTCGCGAGCGTCCTCGGCTTCCACCGCTTGCTGTTCCGCCATACGGCGGCGGTGCTCTTCCTGACCTCGGAGCCGTTCCAGGTCTGCCAGCTCTGCGCGCGACGCCGCTTGCAGTTGCTCGACCTCAGCCGCGACCGCCTCCGCGTCGCCGTACGTCCGGACCGCCTCCGCGATCTGCGCGAGGTAGCCCTCCAGTTCCTCGACCAAGCGCGGCAGGTTGCCCTTCATCAACTGCTCGAGCGTCACTCGGGCCGCGGTCACTGGTCCGATCGCCGGTGCGCCGGCCGGGCCGGCTCCGGCTCCGGCGATATCCCGGCGAACCGGCTGCCGTGCCAGCCGGTTCTTCGCGGCCCAGGCGTTGGCCTTGTTGTGCACCACCGGCTTTCCATCGACGCCCGCGCCCTCCCGGCCGCAGTACTTCGGCGGGCGTCCGGGCGTCCCGGGATCGACCTGCTTCGGGTTCGCACAGCTCACCCCAGGGAAGTCGCACAGCCCTTGCCGGGACCGCGCTCCGGGCTCCGTCTCCGTCTGCATAGTCATCACCCTACCCGATTTCGTTCATAAAGTAGGGCTTTTCGTTTAGTTTTCGTCAATGTCTTTAGCCTCAACTAAACCGAACTGAACTAGCGCATAATCCCCGTTATGCGCTACGGTCATTTCCGTGGAAGATGCCGCGGTCCCCCTCGAATTTCGCGCTGTAGAGACGGTCGCGGAGCTGCCACAGCCAGATCCCGCGACCGAAGGCGCCGTACGCCGGTCCCTGGGACGACGCCGCCCGCTGCACGACTCGGGCGCGGATCCGGTTGACCGCCTCGACCTACTGATGGAAGCGCTCACGTCGCAAGTGACGGCCCTGGTCGTGCTCTGGCTCGGCGGGACCAGGCGGCCGAGCCGAGACACCCGGGTCGCCTATGCCGACGACCTACTGCTGTGGGCGGACTGGGCTCGCACGGAGCTTGGTCGAGAGCGCTTCGGCCTCGACCTGAGTCGTGGCGAGGTGACGATGTGGCTCACTTACCAGCAGGAGGCAGGCGCCGCATCGTCGTCGATCTCGCGTCGGCTGTCGACGTTGTCGAGTCTGTACCGGTACGCCGCCGGCTGGGGCCTGCTGGTCACGTCGCCGATCTCCGACGACGACCACCGGCCCAAGTTCCACCGCGGCCGCCGTGCGACGTCGGCGCGGGTCCTGGACGCTGATCAGGTCGCGGCTTTACTCGGCGCCGCGTCGGACGTGCGCGACGCCTTGATCGTCGGCCTGCTGTACACAGCCGCTCTCCGGGTCTCCGAACTCTGCGGCGCCGACGACGCCGACTGCCACGACGAGGGACGGCGCACATGGCTCGTCGTCACCCGCAAAGGCGGAAAGGCCGTCCGCGTGCCACTCGAGATCACGGTGGCCGAACTTCTCGATGCGTACCGCCTGACGCGGCCCCCTTGGACAGGTGTGGGGCCGGCCGCACTCCTCACCGATGCCACGGGCGATCGGCTCGACCGACATGATGTCACCCGCCTGCTTCGCCGGCTCGCCAGAGCCGCGGGGATCCCTCGCCCGGAGAGCGTCAGCCCGCACTCGCTGCGCGCCACCGCGATCACCGACCAGAAACGTCGCGGCCACAGTGCCGAGGATCTGCAGGAGTTGTCCGGCCACGCGGACGTCCGCACAGTCATGGTCTACATCGACGACGACGGCCGCGCGGAGCGGGTCGCCGCTCTCACCGACGACCTCGGCCGTGTCATGACGGCCGTTCCCCACCACGTCAAGTCCCGTCGCTGACTGGGTCAGTCGGAACGTGCAGGCTTTCCGATGACCAACGGGAGGAATACGTCGTCGACGAGCGACGTGAGCGCAGACGCCGGGAGCGGATCGCGGGCGAACAGCATCTCGTGACGCAGCAGGTTGGTAGGAGCGGTGAGCACCCGGTCGGGCAGGTCGTCGGTCGGGATCTCACCGCGCTCCGCCGCACGCTTCACGATCGTCGCCATCACGCTCGACATCCGCGTGTAGACCTCCGGATCCAGATCCGGCGCCTCGGCCAGCAGTCCGTGAACGACATCAGGCCCGAGCGTCGCGAACCGCTCGGCCATCAGTCGCAGTACGCCGAGCACGTCCTCGCGCAGGCTCCCGGTGTCCGGCACGTTCTCGACGATCGAGCCGGTGCGATGCCGCATCGCCGCGACCACCAGCTCGGCCCGGTTCCGCCAGCGCCGGTACAGCACCTGCTTGCCGGTGTGTGCCCGGGCAGCGACGGCCTCCATCGTCAGCCGTGCGTACCCGGACTCCATCAGCTCGTCCCAGGCAGCATCGAGCAGGACGGCCTCGAGCTCCGCACCCCTGCGACGCTCCATGAAATCCACTCCTCAACAAGAGACCTTGCGTCTCTTATGCATCCGAGCCTACTCTAAAACCGTAAGAGACGCACCGTCTCTAAGGAGTCCCTCGGATGACAACCGCACCTTCCACGGACCGCCTCGACCGGGCGGTCCTCAAACTCGCCGCCGTGCTGGTGCTCGGCGCTCTGGCCCCACTGCTCGACAGCACGATCGTCACGGTCGCGATCCACACCCTCGGCATCGAGCTGCACACCTCGGTGTCCACGGTCCAATGGGTCAGTACGGCGTACCTGCTGGCGCTCGCGATGGCAGTCCCGATCACCGGCTGGTCCGCGAACCGCTTCGGCGCCAAACGGATGTGGATCATCGCGCTAGCGCTGTTCCTGATCGGATCGATGCTCTGCGGGGCCGCCTGGAACATCGTCTCGCTGATCGTGTTCCGCGTGATCCAGGGCATCGGCGGCGGACTGATGCTGCCGATCCTGCAGACGCTGCTCCTGCGCGCCGCCGGCCGCGAACGCATCGGCCGCCTGATGGCCGTCGTCACGCTGCCCGCGCTGGTCGGCCCCATCCTCGGCCCCGTGATCGGCGGCGTCCTCGTCGGCCACCTCGACTGGCGCTGGATCTTCTACGTCAACGTCCCGATCTGCATCGCCGCGATCGTCCTCGCCGTACGCACCCTCAAGCCCGACCCCGAGCCCACCGCCGCGGCTCTCGACGTACCGGGCTTACTTCTCATCTCGCCCGCGCTGGCCGGCATCATTTACGGCCTCAGCCAGGTCGGCGATCGCGGCGGCTTCGGCCACCTGAGCGTCCTGCTCCCGCTCGTCCTCGGTGCGATCCTGCTGACGATCTTCGCGGTACGGCGTACCGACGAACCGCTCATCGACCTCGCGCTGTTCCGCACGAGGTCCTTCGCCGCATCGACCGGACTGCTGTTCCTCACCGGCTTCGGCCTGTACGGCGCGATGCTGCTGCTCCCGCTCTTCTACCAGCAAGCCCGCGGCCAGACGGTTACCGCAGCGGGCCTCCTGCTCGTCCCGCAAGGTATCGGCAGCCTTCTCGCGCGAGCCGCCGGTGGCCTCACCGACCGGATCGGCCCGCGCCCGGTCGTCCTCGCGGGCATTGTGCTGACCACTGCCGGCACCATCCCGTTCGCCTTCGACGGTACGTCGTACTGGCTGCTCGCGGTCGCGCTCGTCATCCGCGGGGGCCGGGCTCAGCGCCGTCAACCTCGCCGTGATGGTCGGCGCCTTCCGCGATCTCGAGCCGGCGCAGATCCCGCACGCGAGCAGTACGACGCGGATCATGCAGCAGCTGGGCGGTGCGTTCGGCGCCGCGACGCTGGCCGTGGTCCTGCAGAGTCAGCTCACCGGACACCCGGCGTCGACGGCGTACGCGCACAGCTTCGCCTGGGCCATCGGGTTCACCGTCATCGCCGCGGTACCGGCTCTCTTCCTGCCCGGGCCCCGGGCTCTTGAATAAGTAACACGCTTGGTTTAACTTATCCGCGCAACCGCTCTCCCTTGTGTACTCCGGTCCGCCACCTGGAGGTTTCCACATGCCCAAACGCCTGCTTGCGCGGGTTCTTCCTGCCGTTCTGCTGGCGAGCGTGATCGCTGTCCCGGCAGCGCACGCCGCCACCATGTACCCCAGCGGGGTCGGCGCCGATCTCGGCCCGGCCCCCACGACTCTCGGCGTACAGCCCGCCGCCGGCGACGACCCAGCCGGGCTGCGCACCGGCACCGAGCAAGGCCGCACGTACTGGCAGACGAACCAGGCGGCCGGCACCGGCTACCTCGAGTTCGACGTCGACCACGATTACGTGGACGAGATCGGCACCGACGACGTCCTGGTGACGGTGACCTATCTCGACAGCGGCACCGGCACCCTCGACCTGCAGTACGACGCCAAGGCCGATCCCCAGCAGGACGCCACGGACATCCAGCTGACCAATACCGGCACCTGGAAGACCGGCGTTTTCTCGCTCACCGGCATCGCGTTCACGAACCGCCTCGGCGACGCCGACGTCCGCGTCTTCGGCGGCAGCACCGACATCACGATCGCGAGCCTGCGAATCAGTACGGCGGGCGCCTCGGTCCAGCTCGGCGCGACGCCCGTGCAGAACGGCATCAGCCCGCGGGCCGGCGACGACGCGTCGCACCTGATCACCGGCGTACAGGACGGTCGCGCCTACTGGCAGACCGACCGCACCGCGCCGTCGCCGGGGACGAGCTTCTTCTACATGAACGTCGCCGACACCTACCTGTACGACAACCGCAGCCTCGTCCTGGTCAGCATCGACTACTTCGACGAGGGCAACGGCCAGTTCGGTCTGCACTACGACTCCCCCGGCGACACGATCCCGGAGAAGTTCAAGAACTCCGAGGTGATCCGGTACGGCGACACCAGAACCTGGAAGACGTACACGTTCGCCCTGCCCGACGCGGTGATGACCAACCGCTCGAACGGCGGCGACTTCCGGATCCACAACGGCGACGGCTCGGTCGACCTCAAGGTGGCCGCGGTCCGCGTCGCCAAGGTCGCGACCACGCTCGACGTCACCGAAGGACTCGTGGACCTGATCGGTCAGGCCACCCGCACCGAGAAGGCGGCACGCGAGGGCACCCGCGACGGCCAGTACCCGGTCGGCAGCCGCGCCGCCCTGCAGGACGCGATCGACGACGCTCAGGCGGTCGCATCCACCCCGGGCGTCACCGACGTACAGGTCAAGGCCGCGCTCACGACGCTGCAGACGAAACTCGACGCCTTCACCGCGTCGATCGTCGACACCAACTTCGCGCCGAGCGGCACCGCCACGGCCAGCAACGGCGCAGCCGCGGCCGTCAACGACCGGGACGACGACACGTCCTGGACCGGTGGCGCCGATTCATGGCTGCAAATCGATTTGGGCAAGCCGCGGCCGGTCAACGACGTACGGGTCGAGTGGGCCGAGGCCTACTCCCCCGACTACACCGTCCAGGTCTCGAACGACGGCACGAAGTTCACCTCCGTCGGCCGGATCGGATCGCCGGGCGGCAATCAGTTCAGCCGGACCCGCTTCGCGACCATGAGCGCCCGGTACGTGCGGGTCGCGATGACCGGCGCCGAGTCGTTCGTCGTCAAGGAACTCCAGCTCCGACTCACACCGGTTGTCACCCCGACGCCGAAGCTGGTGCAGACCAGCAACCCGACCGAGGACGGGGTCGTCGCCGACTTCGACGCCACGCAGTACGGCGCCGACCGCACCGGCCGGCGCGACTCCACCAAGGCCATCCAGCAGGCGATCTACGCCTGCCAGGACGCGGGCGGCGGCACGGTCTGGCTGCCGGCCGGTCAGTACAAGGTGACCGACACGATCGAGGTCCACGCGTTCTGCAGCCTCCGCGGCGACCACGGCCAGAAGCTGGGCACGGGCACCGTGGTGATCGCGGATCTGCCGTCCGGCGACGACGGTCCGAGCCTGTTCCGGATCGGCGGCAGCGCGGGCGTCCTCGGCGTCACGACGTACTACCCGAACCAGAGCGCGACCAAGCCGGTCCCGTACGGCTACACGTTCGAGATCCCCGGCGGCGCCTGGATCGGCAACGAGAACTACATGATGTCGACCGTCTCCGACGTCACCATGCTCAACTCGTACCGCGGGATCGGCGTCAGCACGATGCCCAACGACCACGGCAACGCGCCGAGCTCCGGCCAGGTGCACGAGTCGACCACGATCCGCAACGTGACCGGTACGGCGCTGTTCGAGGGCGCGCGGGCCTACAACGGCGCCGACGTCGGCACCTGGGAGAACGTTGCCTTCAGCAACTCGTACTGGTCGTCGGCGCCGAAGGCCTTCAACCCGCCGGCGCGGCAGGCACTCGACAGCTGGACGCGGGCGCACGGCACCGGTCTCGTCCTCGGCGACCTCGAGTGGGACCAGTTCTACCGGATCAGCGTCTCCGACTACCTGGTCGGCATCCACGTCGTCGCGGGTCAGCGGGCGCAGTTCACCGGCAGCTTCCTCCAGCCCGACGTACGCCGGACCGGGACCGGGCTGCTCGTGGACGTGATGGACGACCGGTGGGGCCTGACCCTGGCCGGCGGTCACGTCGACGGCGGGATCACCAACAACTCGGCCGGGTACGTGAAGATCACGGGCACCGAGGTCAGCGGTGCGGTCACCGGGATCGTCCACAGGATGGCTGGCGCGGCACCGACGTACGACCAGAAGCCGCTGCCGAAGCCGGTGCAGAAGCTGTACGTCGTGGACGCGCCGCACGGGGTCGGGTACCTGCCGGCCGCCGACGCCACGCGGGACGTGCAGAAGGTGCTCGATCGCGCCGGACGCGAGGGCGGCGGCATCGTCTACCTGCCGGCCGGGTGGTACCGGATCAGCACGCATCTGAGCGTGCCGGCGAAGGTCGAGCTGCGCGGCGCGTCCGCCGTACCGAACCGGGACCAGGGCGGGGCGAGCGGCGGGACCGTTCTGCAGGCCTTCGAGCGGAACACGGACACCGCGCTGATCACGCTCAAGAACCGGGCCGGTGTGCGTGGGTTGCGGGTCTTCTACCCGGAGAACAACCCGGCCGACGGTGTCGTGCCCTATCCGTACGCCATCCGCGGTACGGCGGGTGCGAACTACGTGATCAACGCCGGGTTCCCGAACGCGTGGGACGGCATCGACCTCAGCGGCGACGATGTCGTCGTACGCAAGGTGGCCGGTGCGTTCTTCGACCACGCGATCTCGATCGGGGCCGGCCGCGGCGGTCGGGTCGAGGGCGTGCTGTCGAACGGGAACGCGGTCACGCGGGTCGGGTACCAGCAGCCGTACTGGATGAACGAGGGCAACATCTTCGAGCTCGTCATCGACAAGTACATGCGCAAGACGGCCAAGATCGTCACCGTCGACGGCGCCCGTGGGCTGACACTGCTCGACGTGTTCGCGTACGGGTTCCACGACGGGCTGGTCGTCAACTCCGGCCAGGTCGACGCGTTCAACCTCGGCACGGACAACCTCGGGACCGACGGCCACACGATCCAGGTGGTCAGCGGGGACGTCGAGGCGACGAACCTGGCCCGCTACAACGGCGCTACGCTCAGCGGTACTGCGACATTGCACAACGTGATGGTGATCAACGTGGTCCAGCGCAGCGTCTCGGTGCAGGCGGCCGGGAACGGCACGGTGAAGATCGCCGGGAACGAGTCCGAGCCGGGCAAGTACGAGGTCGGCGCGCAGGTGACCGTGACGGCGACGCCATCATCGGATAGCGTTTTCCAGAGTTGGACCGTGAACGGGACCGTGGTGTCGACAGCGCCGTCGTACACCTTCACCGTCAGCACGGACCAGGTTCTGACCGCGAACTTCCAGTAGGAGCGAGATGGCTGACACACAACAGCAGGTCGCGATCGTCGGCTGCGGCATCATCGGCAAGCGCCACGCGGCGACCATCGCGGAACGGCCGGACGCGATCGTCACCGCGCTGGTCGACCCGGACGCCGCCGCCCGGGAGGCGGTGCTGGCGCAGCTGACCGAGGCCGGTCAGCCGGAGCCGAAGCAGTACGACGACCTGACCGCGGCGCTGAGTGCGTCGGACATCTCGCTCGTCGCGGTCTGCACGCCGAGCGGCATGCACGCCGAGCAGGCCGAACAGGCGCTGAAGGAAGGCAAGCACGTCGTCGTCGAGAAGCCGATCGACGTCGACCTCGGCCGCGCCCGCCGCCTCGGTGCGGCGGCCACCCGGGCCGCGGGCCAGGGCGTGCAGCTGTCGGTGATCAGCCAGCACCGGTTCGACGCCGGCAGCGCGGTGATCAAGGAGGCGATCGACGCCGGCCGCTTCGGGCAGCTGACGTCGTGCGTCGCGACGGTCGCCTGGTGGCGGAGCGACGAGTACTACGCGTCGGCAGGCTGGCGCGGTACGTGGGCGCAGGACGGCGGCGGCGCGCTCATGAACCAGGGCGTGCACACCGCCGACCTCGTGCTGTGGTTCATGGGTCGCCCGGTCAGCATCCAGGCCCAGGCGCTGCGCGCGGCACATCACGCGATCGAGGTCGAGGACACCGTCGTCGCCACGATCACCTTCGAGAACGGCGCGGTCGGCACGCTGCACGCCACGACCGCGGCGTACCCCGGCGGGCGGACACGGGTGTCGGTCCACGGCACCAAGGGCGGCGCCGAGGTGGAAGACGATCGCTTGAGCCGGCTGAACGTCGACGGTTCGAAGGACGAGGCTTCGGTTGACGTAGGCGATCCGGGTGAGCACAAGGCGCAGTACGCCGACATCCTCACCGCGCTCGCCGCCGGCAAGCAGCCCTCCATCACCGTGCAGGACGGCATCAACGCACTCGCCCTCGTGCGCGCCGTCTACATCGCCTCCACCCTCCAGCGTCCGGTCAAGTTCGAAGACGTCCTCGAAGGCAAGTACGACGACGTAGAGGTCGCCCGAGGCATCGGCCTCCCACCCAACTGAAAAGCACGCGCGCCGGCCGCCTAACGGCGGCCGGCGCGCGGATATGTAGCGGCCGGCGCGCGGATATGTATTGGAGCCCCGCCCAGCAGGTGGGTAAGCAGGAACAGCACCCAGCACGTGGGCGAGCAGGAACTGCCCGGCAGGTGCGTGAGCACGAACAGCACCCAGCACGTGGGCGAGCAGGAACTGCCCGGCAGGTGCGTGAGCACGAACAGCACCCAGCACGTGGGCGAGCAAGAACTGCCCGGCAGGTGCGTGAGCACGAGGCACGTGAGCACGAACCGCACGCAGCAGGTACGTGAGCAACTTCCCTGCATGTGCGAGGCACTGCAGGAAGCCGAGCGGGCCACTGGACGAGGCAGCTCACGAAGCGGCTTTCGGGCGTCTCCCGGGCACCTGCCTGCACTCGGAGCGGTTGCTGCAATATCTTCCGCGAGCCCTGCGCCGCTAGGCGCTGGGCTCGCGTGCTGTTAGGCGCCTGGTTCTCGGGTGTTGAGGATTCTTTGGTAGAGGTTGCAGTCTTGCCAGTGGCCGTTGATGTGTAGGTAGGTGGGGGCCATGCCGATCTGGTGGAAGCCGGTGCGGGACAGCACGCGCTGGGAGGCGGTGTTGGCGGTTAGGGTGCTGGCCTCGATGCGGTGGAGTTTGAGTTCTGTGTCGGCGATCTCGGCGACAGCTTCCACGGCTCGCGTGGCCAAGCCCCGGCCGACGGCGTCCACGGCGAGCCAGTAGCCGAGGGCGGCGCTGCGGAAGGGGCCCGGGACGAGGTCGCTCAAGGTGATCGCACCGACGATCCGATCACCGGAGGCGAGGACCCACGGCACGACCAGGCCGTTCTTGTAACGCTCCAGCTGGTACGTCATCCGCTCGACCTGGCCCGCGGTGGTGAACCACTTCTCGGTGCGCACCGGCTCCCACGGCCGCAGATGCTCGCGGCTGCGGACCTGCGCATCGGCCAGTGCGGGAGCGTCGTCGAGGGTCGCGATGCGCAGTTGTACGTCGGGAGTCAGCGAGCGGGCTTCGATCACTTCGGCAGCCTACGTGCCTGGCTGGAGCCCGACACGCGAGGGGTGAAGGCGTCGTGGAAGATCGTCGACGCCGCCCCGACCGCGGCCGCGTCGGTCTGCAACATCGACTCCTCGACGGCGACCGGACGCGTCTCCCGAGCCACCGGATGCGCGTTCACCGCCCGCCCGATCTCGGTCAGGAAGATCTCCGAGATCTCCTTCATGTACGCCGGCCCGCCGAGCACCACGAGATCGATGTCGAGCAGATCCACCAGCCCGACCGCGCCCTGCCCGACGACCCGCGCCACCTGCGTCACCGCCTGCACCGCGGCCGCATCACCGTCCGCTGCTGCCTTGCACACCGCCTTGTACCGCTTGGCCTCGTCGGTCGCGCCCGGATCGCTCTCGACGTACCCGAACTCCGCGGCGATCAAAGGCAACGACGCCGTCGGGTTGCACTCGGGCACCATCCGCGGCCCGTCCACCGGGTCCCACTCCCCCATCCGCAACGCCGCGATCTGCCCGAACTCACCCGCGTTCGCCGACCCACCGCGATAGATCGACCCGTTCAGGATCAACCCGCTGCCGACGCCCGTACCGAGATACAGATACGCGAAGTCCCGAGCCCGCGCGGACCGTCCGATCCAGCGCTCGCCGATCGCGGCCGCCGTCCCGTCCTTCTCCACCAGCACCGGGTGATTGAGCCGCTCCTGCAGCAGCTTCCGGATCTTCAGCCCGCGCCAAGCAGGCTGCAGCGGAAGCGCGAGCAGGGAACCGTCCGTGTCGATCGGCCCCGGTACGGCGACACCGACGCCGAGCATCGACGCAGGATCGACCTGGCTGATGCTCAACGCCGCCGTGACCGTGGCCGCGGTGAGATCGATCAACTTGCCCGCTTCGAGACCGTCCGCCAGATCGACGGTCTCGCGCCGGACGATCCGGCCGTCGAGGTCCACGACCGCGACCGTCAGCAGCTCCGGGTCGATGTGGATGCCGACCGCATGCGCGGCGTTCGACCGCATCCGCACCGGCGTACGCGGCTTCCCGAGGCGTTCGGCGCGCTCCTGCGCCTCCTCGACCAGCAGGCCCTGCTGGAGGAGGATGCGCAGGATCCGCGACACCGACTGCTGGGTGAGACCGGTCCGGCGGGAGATCTCGGTCCGGCTGATGATGCCGGCCAGCCGGATCGTCTCGATGATCACCGCCTCGTTGAACGAGCCCAGGTCGTACTGGTTCGCGCCCGCGCGAACCACGTCGGCCAGGCCGTCGACCGATTCGTTCATCTCCACCTCCCCGTCTCACCTCGAGTAGCCGCGATCGTACTGCCCACTGTGCGTGTTTACAGTGCTTGTCAGGCTTCCTACGGCGCTTCGAGCGCTCCGTCGATCCGTCGTACCCCGGCTGCCCACTCGTCGTGTCCGGACAGTTGCGCGGGATAACGAGCCGCCGCCTCGAGATCGATGTCGATGCCCCAGCCCGGTGCCTCGTTCGGCCGCAGCCAGCCGTCCTCGATCCGCAGTGTCCCCGGGAACACCTCGTGCACGGCGTCGTCGTAGATGTGGCCCTCTTGGATGCCGAAGGCAACAGAACTCACGTCGAGCGCGACGTTCGCCGCGGCCCCGATCGGCGAGGTGTCGCCCGGCCCGTGCCACGCCGTCCGGACGCCGGAGATCTCGGCCAGGTCGGCGAGCTTGCGGGCCGGGGTCAGACCGCCGATGTCGGAAACGTGCGATCGGATGAAGTCGACACCGCCGTCCCGGATCAACCGGACCGCGTCGCCGAACGACGTCGTCAGCTCGCCCACGGCCAGCGGCACCGGCGACGCCGCCCGGACCTCGGGCAGCCGGTCCCACAGCTCCGGCGCGAGCACGTCCTCGAGGAAGAACAACCGGTGCGGCTCCAGCGACCGGGCCAGCAGCACCGCTTCTTTCGGCGTCAGCCGCGAATGGACGTCGTGCAGCAGTTCGATGTTGTCCGGCAGCGCGTGCCGCGCCTCGGCGAACAGCTCGGGCGTCGTCCGCAGGTAGTCCCGCGCCGACCAGCCGTTGTGGTACGGCGCGTCCGGGTACAGCGTCGGCACCCGCGGAGCGCCGTACCCGCCGCCGCCCGGCGTGGACATCTGCAGCCGGATGTGGCGCCAGCCCTGCGCGATCAGCTTCTGCGCGTGCTCGATCGTGTCCTCGATCGTCTTGCCGCTGGCATGGATGTACGTGTCCGCCGCGGCCCGGACCTTGCCGCCGAGCAGCTCGTACACCGGCATCCCGGCGCGCTTGCCGGCGATGTCCCACAGCGCCTGGTCGATCCCGGAGATCGCGTTGTTGGTGACCGGTCCGCCGCGCCAGTAACCGGAGTACCCGGCCAGGCGGGTCAGGTCGCCGATGTCACCCGGGTAGCGGCCGACGAGCAGCCGGGACAAGTGCTCGTCGACGAACGTCTGCACCGCCTTCCACCGCTGGGTGAACGTAGCGCAGCCCAGCCCGTACAGGCCGGGTTCGGTGGTCTCGATCTTCACGACCACCAGCGGGATGCCTTGCGGCGCCGTGACGATCGCCTTCACCTCGCGGATCCGGAGGTCGTCGCGGACGGGCCACGGCTGGTCGAAGGTGGTCGGTGTTTGCTGGGCCATTCAGGACTCCAGAGAAAGGGTGGGTAGGTCTAGTTCGTGCTTGGCCTGGAAGCCGAGCACGGTCCGGACGGCGGTCAGGTCGATCGGCACCTCGCGGCCGATGAACCGCCGCGAGCGCGGCACGTCCGCGGCGTATGCGTCGAGCAGGTCCTCGGTCGCGTACGGCGCGATGGTGGTGTCGGCGGCGACGAAGAACGTGTGGGCTCCCGTCAACGGCGCGGTCAGCCCGAGCTCCACGGCGTACGCCGAGTCCCGGGTGTCCAGGTAGCTCCACGCCTCCCGCAGTCCGCTGCCCGGTTTCACCCGGACATTCTCCGCCATCCGCTCGAGCACGTCCGGCGAGTTCACATGCGGGAACCGGAACGAGACCACGTCGATGCCCCACCGGCGCCACGCCATCCGCGCGGTGTTCTCGTCGTTCTGCTTGGACAGCGAGTACCAGTCGGCGACGTCGGTCGGGGCCTTCTCGTCCCACGGGAAGTACGGCTGGCGGATCTCGTGCGGGTTGAACGGGACGCCGGTCGCGTTGATGCTGCTCGCGATCACCGCCCGGTCGATGCCGAGCGCGCCGGCCTGCGCGAGCACGTTGAACGTCGACACCACGTTGATCGAGTACACGTCGTACGGCGTGCCCGCGGACGGATGCGGGAGCGCCGCCAGGTGGACGACGTACTCCGCACCCTCCAGCGCCCGGGCGACATCGGTCTCGGAACGGGTGTCGCCGATCAGCACCCGGTCCGCTTTCAGGTCCGGGTGCTCGACGTTCGACAGGGCGGTCACCTTGGCACCCAGGTCGTTCAGGCGCTCGACCGTGACCAGCCCGATCCGGCCGGCGGCCCCCGTGACCAGCACGCGCCGGCCGTTCAGTTCACTCACTCTGGCCTCACTCTTTGATTCCTCCCGCCATTCCTACGCCGCGCAGGAACTGTTTCTGGAACAACAAGAACAGCACCACAGGTATCAGAACCGCGAGGAACAGCGCGCTCATCTGCAGGGAGATCTCTGTGGTCTTCTGCACACGCGGCAGGGCGACCGAGATCGGCTGCAGGGTCGGGTCGGGCAACACCAGCAGCGGCCAGAGGTACTCCTTCCACGAGCCGATCACCGTCAGCAGCGCGACCACGCCGACGATCGGCTTGGACAGCGGCAGGATCAGCGCCGTGAACAGCCGCAGGTTGCTCGCGCCGTCGATCCGGGCCGCCTCGATCAGCTCGCGCGGGATCGAGTCGAAGTACCGCTTCATGATCAGGACGTTGAACGCGCTGGCCGCCGACGGGAGCCAGACCGCCCAGAAGGTGTTCTGCAGGCTGATGTGCAGCAGCGGCATGTCCAGGACGGTCATGTAGAGCGGCACCAGTGAGATGACACCGGGCAGGAACAGCGTCGCGAGCACGGCGCCGGTGACGACCGGGCCCCACTTCGGACGGAGGATGCTCAGGACGAACGCTCCCGTCGTACACACGAACAGCGTCGCGATCATCGAGCCGATCGCGATGAATGCCGTGTTGCCCAGATACGCGCCGATCTGCACGCGGTTCCAGGCGTCCGGGATGTTCTTCAGCTGGATGCCCGACGGCCACATCTGCATCGGGCCGCTGAGGATGTCCTGGCTGGTGGAGACACCGGACTTCAGCAGCCACAGCAGCGGCCCGACGCCGGCGATCGCGACGGCGATGAAGATCAGCACCTGGATCGCCGGCAGGCCGTAGCGGATGATGCCGCGCTGCCGGTCGGCGGTGGAGATGATTCCGCGCTCGGTCATGCTCATGTCGTACTCCAGCGGCGGGTGACGAAGTGGTAGACGACCGACAGTGCGCAGAGCACTCCGGCGAGCAGCACGCTGAGCGCCGTCGCGGCGCCGAAGTCACCGTTGACGAACGCGTACCGGTAGATCAGCAGCAGCACCGTCATCGTGGCGTTGTTCGGGCCGCCGCCGGTGAACAGGAACGGCTCGGTGAACACCTGGAACGTCCCGATCAGCTGCAGCAGCATCATGATCAGGATGATTCCGCGAATCTGCGGCAACGTGACGTGCCAGACCCGGCTCCAGATCCCGGCGCCGTCGAGCTCGGCCGCCTCGTACAACTCCGTGCGTACGCCGGTCAGCGCCGCCAGGTAGATGATCGAGGTGGCGCCCGCGCCGGCCCAGGTCGCCTCGAGCACGATCGCGGGCATCGCCAGGGTCTGCGAGTTCAGCCAGGCGAACGGGCCGATCCCGAACCAGCCGAGGATCGAGTTGAAGACACCCGCGCCGCTGGGGTCGTAGAAGAACGTCCACAGCAGGATCGCGGCCACCGGCGGTACGACGGCCGGCAGGTACGACAGCACGTTGTACAGCCAGCCGGTCTTGCGGAGCTCGCTGATGAAGACGGCGAGGAACAGCGGCACCGGGAATCCGAAGATCAGCGCCAGCAACGCGAAGTACAGCGTGTTGAGCGCCGCCTGCGGGAGCTGCGGGTCGGTCAGCACGTAGCTGAAGTTCGACCAGCCGACCCACTCCGCGGGCGTGACCAGGTTGTTCTTCTGGAAGCTGAGCACCAGTCCGCGGACGATCGGGCCCCAGGAGAAGTACAGGAAGATCAGGACCAGGGGCAGGCCGAAGAAGATGCTGCTGAGCCCGCCGGAGCGGTACCAGGTGGCCCAAGAATGAGCACCGCTCCGGCTCGACTTATCATCTGTTCTCTGCTGGAACATGGGCTTACCGCGCCAGGCGTGCGTCGATCTTCGAGGCGGTGTCGCTCAACAGCTTGTCGATGTCCGCGTCCTTCTTGGTCAGCACCTGCTGGACCACCGGGTCGAGCAGCGAGTAGACCTCCTGGCCCTTGTTCGACGGCTCGGGCAGCAGCTTGAGCGACGTGGTCGAGTCGATGTAGCCCTGGAACTGCTTGACCGGGACGTTCACGTACGGCTCACGCCACTTGTTGTACTGGTCGTAGGTCTCCTGGCTCAGCGGGCTGATGCCGGGCCGGCCGACGAAGCCCTTGTCCGCGATCGTGGTCTTCGCGTCCTGCACGGCGACCGCTTCGGAGGTGTACTTGTCGAACTGGTCGAACTTGATCCACTTCAGCGCCGCGACGATCTCGTTCTTGGTCGCCTTCGGGCTGATCATCTTCAGCGAGCCGCCGGTCAGCGTGCCGTACGGGCCGCCGTCCTGCGGCAGTGCGGCCTCGCCGAAGTCGGCCGGCTTCATGCCGAACTGCTTCACGCTCATGTCGTAGGCGTCCGGCGCCTGCAGGACCATGCCGATCTTGCCCGCCGCGAAGTCCTGCCGGACCTCCTCCTGGTTGTAGAGGAATCGCGAGCCCATCGAGTTGTCGGTCCAGCGCATGTCCTTCAGCAGCTGCAGCGCCTTCTTGGTCGGGGTATCGTTGAACGTGCTCTTCTTGCCGTCCGCGCTCTCGACCGTGCCGCCCATGCTGTAGGTCATCGTGGTCAGCATCCAGCCACCGGTGTTGTTGGTGGTCAGCTGGGCGTAGCCCGCCTTGCCGGTCTTCTCCGCGATCTGCTTGGCGTCCTGCCGAACCTCGTCCCAGGTCGTCGGCGGCTTGTCCGGATCCAGGCCGGCCTGCGTGAACAGCTTGCGGTTGTAGGCCAGGCCGACCGAGAACACGTCGGTCGGGACACCGTAGATGCGGCCCTTGTCGTCCTGGACGATCTTCAGGACGTTCGGGTTCAGATCCTTGGTCAGGTCGACCGTCTTCAGCTCGTCGGTGATGTCGGCGAGCTGCTTGTTCGGGATCATGTTGGCCGGTTCGGTGAAGCTGATGCTCATCACCGTCGGCAACGTGCCACCGGCCACCTGGGCCTGGAACGTCTGGGCCTGCCAGCTGGTCTCGGTCGTCTTCACGGTGATGTTCGGGTTCTTCGCCGTGAAGTCCTTGACCTTCTGGTTGAAGGCCTTCAAGTCGTTCGGCTTGTCCGGCGTCGGGCGGTCGCCGATCGTGATCGTCACCGGCGCGTTCTGGTCGACGTCACCACCCGCGCCTCCGGACGCGGACGGCGTCGTCGCCTTCGCACAACCGGCCGCGAGCAACAGCCCAGCAACCCCAAGGGCGGTCCCGTACCGGCCCCACCTGCTCACACTCGTCATCGGAACTCCTCAGGTTTCCGGATGCCGCCGATGTGCTCTGAGCCACACACCGGCCAGGTCCCGAGTAAGTTAAACCAAGCGTGTTACTAACTCAAGGCCTAGACCAACTGTTTTGCGATAACGCTTGCGCAACATGTCGAGGTCGCGCAACTGGCACCGACGTACCTGGCGAGAAGGAGGAACACATGGCTGACCAGGTAGTTCACTTCGAGATCATCGGCACCTCGCCGCAGCGGCTCCGGGAGTACTACGGGAACCTCTTCGGCTGGACCTACGCCGTCGGCGACACCGTGTCCGCGGAGGTGTCCGAGGCGGGCGAGTACGGGTTCGTCGAGGCGTCCGTCGCCGGGATGAACGGAGGTGTCGGCGGCGGCGCGTCGCTGCGGGCGAAGGTCCTGTTCTATGTCGGCGTGGACGACGTCGGCGCCGCGCTCGACCGAGCAGAGCAGCTCGGCGGCCGCCGGGTGCTGGGACCCGACGGCGTGCCGGGGAAGCTCGTTGTCGGGCAGTTCACCGACCCCGAGGGCAATCTGATCGGCGTAGCCGGCCCGCAGTGAAACCGGCGCAGGCGAGGATGGGGGCATGGAACTGCGACCGGCGACTGCCGCTGACCTCCCGTTTCTGATCGAGATGTTGCTCGAGGCGTGCAACTGGGACGGGACGCCTTGGTACGACGAGGTGAAGGTGCGGGCGGACGAGAACGCCTGGCGGTATCTCGCCGACTGGCCACGCGCGACGGACTTCGGTGTGGTCGCCGAGGCGGACGGCGTGCCGGCCGGGGCTGCTTGGGCCCGGTTGGTGCGGGGGTACGGGTACGTCGCGGACGACGTACCCGAGCTCACCCTGGGGGTCTCCCCCGCGCATCGGCGGCAGGGCGTGGCGCGGGCCGTGCTGTCGGAGCTGATCGCGCAGGCCCGCGCGGCGTCGTACAAGCGGCTGTCGTTGAGTGTTGATCCGGACAACCCGGCGCGCACGCTCTACGAGTCGCTCGGGTTCCTGAAGGTCGGCGTGGTCGGGACGTCGGACACCATGGTGCTCGACCTCTAGCCGAAACCGCGGACGCGGAACTGCATCACGCGGTACGGCCAGCCGTTGGCGGTGTTCCACTGGCTCACCGACAGATGCAGGTCCGACAACGTGGATCCGGGGATGACGTACCCGCCGTACAACTGCGCCACGTGGTTGTCGTCCTCGGAGCCCCAGTTGCCGCCGTAGATGAGGGTCTGGCGGTACGCCGTGTAGAGGTTCGACGTCGGTGTGTCCATGATCATGCCGTCGATGCGGTAGTCGCCGGCGTTGAACCAGGTCAGCACCCACTTGCCGCCGAGCGGACGCAGGCTCATCTCGCCGAAGCTCCCGGTCAGGATCGGCGTCGCCGGGTTGCCCCACGCCCACACCCCGTCGCGGTACCCCCAGGGCTCGTACGCCGCCGGGTTCGCGATCTGCTCGGCGCGGACACGCTTCAGGATGATCGGCTTGTCACGCTGGAAACCGGTCGAGTAGACGTACACGTACCCGTCGTTCCCGAGCCCCCAGGTGAGCAGCTGGAACAGTCCGCCGTCGATGTTCGGGTCGAACTTCGCGCCGGTGTGGTACCAGCTCGCACCCGAGTTGTCCGACCGCCAGATCTCGGTCCACACCACGTTGCCCAGCCCTTTGTTCACCATCGCGTGCAGGTACATCGACCCGCCGATCGTGATCACATCCGACGGCAGCACGGTCGAGAACGTCGGGTTGTCGTGCGGGTAGTCCCACAACTGCTGTGCCGCATCTCCCCCGACCGCGCCCGACCACTGCACCCCGCCGTTCAGGTCCGTCGTCGTGGACCACAACGCGACCGGCGACCGCCACCATCCCCCGCCGACCGTCGGCTGCTCGAACGTGTCGCCGAACATGAACAGCAACCGCCCGTCCGGCGTCCGCGCCGGAATGCCGAGATCGGTGGCCGCCATCCGGAACCGGTCGGTCAGACCCGGCCCGGTCAGATCGGCCACCTTGTTCGTCAGCACGGCCTGGCTGCCGGAGAACGCTCTGGACGGTACGGCGGCCAGCACGCCGGCGCCGAGTGCAGCACGGAGGAACGTCGATCGCTTCATCATCGCTATCTCCCAGGGGCGGTTGGAAGGACGGGAAATCGATTTCTGACTCTCCAGCAGCAGCGCTTCTCTGTCAAGGGTTGACCAGCACGGACGCCAGCTGGGTGAACTGCTTGCGCTGGGTCGCATTCAGCGCCTTGGTCAGCTCCGTGATCCGGCGGGTGATCTGCATTTCGCCCTGTTCGGCCAGGCGGCGACCGGCCGGCGTCAGGGCCACGAGTACGCCGCGACCGTCGTGCGGCGACGGGGTGCGCCGGACCAGGCCGCGCTTCTCCGCGCGTGAGACCAGCCCGGTGATCGAAGACTTGTCGAGCCCGAGGTGCCGGCCCAGCTCGAGCATGCCGGGCTCCCGGTCGCGGAGGATGCCGAGCAGCCGGATCTGGATGATCGACAGGTCGTGCTCGGCGCCCACCGCGGCGAGGATCCGCTGGACCTGGAACGACAGCTGCACGAGGGCGTCCACGGTGTTCATGCGCCGGAGTCTAGTTGACGTAGTACGTGGCGCAAACTATCGTCGCCAAGTAGTACGCGAGACAAACTACTTTGTGAGGTGCTTGATGTACGCAGCCGTGGTGCGGTCGTTCGACCAGCCGCCGACGTACGACGTGTTCCCCGAACCCGCCGGGCCCGATGCGGTCGAGACCGTCGTTGCCGCCGGCCTCCATCCGCGCGTGCGATCGGCCGCCAACGGGACGCACTACACGTCGGAGGGCGGGCTGCCGATGGTCCCCGGGATCGACGGCGTCGCCCGGACGGCCGACGGCGAGCTCCTGTACTTCGTTGCCGATGACAACGCGGTCGGCACGATGGCGGAGCGGGCGGCCGTGGATCGCCGGCGCGCCGTCGTCCTGCCTGCGGGCACCGACCCGGTGGCGGTCGCGGCCGGGATGAATCCGGCGATGTCGTCATGGATCGCACTCCGGCGACGCGCGAACTTCCACGGCGGGTCCGTGCTCGTCCTCGGCGCGACCGGCAACGCGGGACAACTCGCCGTACAGATCGCCGAACACCTGGGTGCGGCCAAGGTGATCGGCGCCGGCCGGGATTCCGAACGGTTGAAGCTGCTCACGACGCTGGGCGCCGATGAAGCGGTCACGCTCGACGCTGTCGCCGAGACAGCCGCAGACGTCGACGTAGTTCTCGACTACCTCTGGGGAGAGCCGACCGAGCAGGCGATGTCGGCCATCCTCCACGCGCGCTCCGACCGGGCCCAGCCGCTGACCTGGATCCAGATCGGCTCGATGGCCGCGCGCGAGCTGACGCTCCCGTCGTACCTGCTCCGGGCGGCAGCCCTCACCATCATCGGCAGCGGCCAGGGCTCGGTCTCCGGCCGCGACATCCTCGGCGAGCTGCCGGAGCTGGCGGCCCTCATCACGTCCGGCAGGCTGGCGATCAACCCGCGTGCGGTCCCGCTCGCCGACGTACAGCAGGCGTGGACCGCGCAGGCTGCGCCCGGCGAACGCGTCGTACTAGTCCCCTGAGCCGGTGGCCACCGGGCGGGTCGGGTCGGTGATCCACTCGGACCAGGAGCCGATGTAGACCTTCGACGCTAGACCGGCGGTTTCAAGAGCCAGGGCTTCGTGGGCGGCGGTAACGCCGGAGCCGCAGTAGACGGCGGTGTCGCCGTCGGTGGTGACGCCGAGCTTCTCGAAGCGGGCGCGGAGGTCGGCGGCAGGGAGGAAGCGGCCGGTCTCGTCGACGTTCGCGGTCGTCGGAGCGTTCGTGGCGCCGGGGATGTGACCGGCGACCGGGTCCATGGGCTCGACCTCACCGGCGAAGCGTTCCGGAGCGCGGGCGTCCAGCAGTACGCCCTTCGCGGCGACCTCGGCGGCACCGTCGGCGTCGAGGACGGGCAGGTGGCCGGGAGTTGCGGTGAACGTGCCGGCGCCGTCGGCGGGCGCTTCCACCGCCACCTCTCCCCCGGCGGCCCGCCAGGCGGCGAGTCCGCCGTCGAGGACGCGTACGTCGGTCAGCCCGAAGTAGCGGAAGATCCACCACGCGCGGGCGGCCGACATGGAGTTGGCGGCGTCGTACACGACGACCGGGGTGTCGGCCGAGGTGATGCCGAGGCGCCGGAACGTCGCGGTGACGGTGGTTGCGTCGGGCAACGGGTGGCGGCCGGGGCCGGGCGGTCCGGCGAGCTCGGTGTCGAGGTCGACGAAGTACGCGCCGGGCAGGTGGCCGGCGTCGTACGCCTCCTTGCCGGGCGGACCGGCGAGGTTCCACGTCACGTCCACCAGCACGGGCGACAGCGCGCGCAAGTCGTCGACGGTGATCAACGGGCTCATGAAGCAGCTCCTCCGAACGGCAGGACCTCTGGGGACAAGGTGGCGCGGGCGCGGGCCTGGGTGAGTCGGCGGCGGTGGTGCCGGCGGCACAGCACCTCGTAGGCCGGCTCGAGGTCGCGGGTCACCATGTCACCCACCACCAGCTGCTCGCCCTCGGTCACCATCTCCCCACCGATCGTACGGGCGTTGTGCGTGGCCCGTTCACCGCACCAGCACAACGCCTCGACCTGGAGCAGTTCCATCCGGTCGGCGAGCTCGACCAGCCGGGCCGAGCCCGGGAACAAGGTCGCCCGGAAGTCGGTCAGGATCCCGAAGCAGAACACGTCGATCTGCAGCTCGTCGACCAGCCGCGCCAGCTGCTCGATCTGCAGCGCGCTGTAGAACTGCGCCTCGTCGCACACCGCGTAGTCGATCCGTCCGCCCTGGGTGAGCTCGCTGACGACGTACTCCCAGAAGTCGAACTCGGGCCGCACCTCGACCGCCTCCGCGGACAGGCCGAGCCGGGACGAGAGCACCGAGTCCCCGGCGCGGTCGTGGCTGGTGAAGATCCGGCCGAGCCGTCCTCGCGCCTTGTGGTTGTGATCCATCTGGAGGGCCAGTGTCGACTTGCCACAGTCCATGGTCCCGGTGAAATAGAGGAGCTCAGCCACGGGCGATCATCCTGCCAAGTCAATGGTCCGCACCGCACGTCGGGGTGTGTCGTCGGGTGCGGCTTTGGTTCTGAGCCCCAGTGCGGTTTGAATGGATCGTGCGCAAAGCTCTGCTTGTCATCCTCGCGGCCTTCCTCACGGTCGCAACCGCCGCTCTGCCGGCCAGTGCGACGCCGGTCCGGGCCGAGGCGGGGCTGCGTGCGTACTTCGTGATCACCGCACCGAACCAGACCGGAAAGGTCACCGGCGCCGTCACGCAGAACGGCGGCACGGTCTACGCGACGTACGACACGATCGGGGTGATCGTGGCGCACTCGACCGCGCCCGACTTCGTCACGAAGATGCGCGACGTCGACGGTGTGCAGAAGGCCGGAGCGACGCGTACGACGGACCTCCCGGCCGATGTCGACAACCCGGCGATCCCGTCCGCGGTCCCGGAGACCGCGACGACCGCGCCGGAGACGGATCGCGCCGACATGACGCAGATCGGGGCCGACCGGGCCTGGCAGAAGAACCTGGGCTCGAAGAGCGTCACGGTCGGCGTGCTCGACACCGGCGTGGACGACCAGCACCCGGATCTGAAGGCGAACTTCGACGCGTCGAAGTCGGCGTCCTGCGCGTACGGCAAGGTCGACACCCGGCCAGGCGCGTGGCGTCCGGTCGGCGAGCACGGCACCCACGTCGCCGGCACGATCGCGGGCGCGAAGAACGGCGTCGGCATGATCGGCGTCGCGCCCGGCGTGAAGGTGTCGTCGATCCGGATCGCCGAGGCCGGCAACCAGCTGTTCTTCCCCGAGAACACGGTCTGCGCGTTCATGTTCGCCGCCGACAAGGGCGTCTCGGTGACCAACAACAGCTACTACGTCGACCCGTGGCTGTTCCTGTGCCCGAGCGACAAGGACCAGGACGCGATCGCCGAGGCCGTCCGCCGCGCCGTCGCGTACTCCGACAGCAAGGGCGTCGTGAACGTGGCCGCCGCGGGCAACGAGGACTACGACCTCGCGAACAAGACCGGCGACGACTCCAGCCCGGACGATTCGACCGCCGCGCCGCGGACCGTCACCAACGACTGCATCAGCCTGCCGACCGAGCTGCCTGACGTGATCGTCGTCGCCTCCGTCGACCCGACCAGCCTCAAGTCGCAGTTCTCGAACTTCGGCGTGAACAAGATCAACCTCGCCGCGCCGGGCGAGGACGTCTACTCGACGGTGCCCGGCGGCGGCTACAAGATCCTCGAGGGTACGTCGATGGCGTCGCCGCACGTCGCCGGAGTCGCGGCCCTGCTCCGGAGCATCGACCCCAAACTCACGACCGCCCAGGTGCGGGCCCGGCTCGCCCAGCAGGCCAACGACCTCGCCTGCCCGCCCGGTGCGACCGGCGAATGCGTCGGCCCGACAGCCAACAACTCGTTCTACGGCGAGGGTCTCGTCGACGCTGCCGAGGCGGTCGGCGCCGCGCCGGCGCAGCCGCAGGGCGCGATCGCGATCACCGAGCCGGGCGAGCAGCTCGGTGTCGGCGGCGTCCCCGCGGTCCCGCTGCTGATGAAGGGCACCGGCGGCTCGGGCGACATCAGCTACTCCGCGGCAGGCCTCCCGCCCGGCCTGTCGATCGACCCCGAACGCGGCTGGATCACCGGGGTCCTGACGCCCGGCTCGGGGCGCTACAAGGTCACCGTGATCGCCCGCGACGGCGAAGCGAAGACCGCGCAGACCAGCTTCTACTGGGACGTCTGGAGCTTCTAGCTACTGGCCGGCGTCGACGAGCAGCGGGATCTCCATCTCGTCGGCGGTCAGCGAGCCGTGCAATCCGATCAGGTTCGCCTCTTGAGCGTGCCGGCGTGATGCGACGAGCGCCACTGGACCCAACGACGCGACGATGACGTCACCGAGGCGCGGGGACACGCGGTCCTCGACCGGGCCGAACCAGCCGCGGGCTATCGCGTCTGCCCGCGACAGGACCAGCGCCTTGTCACCGAGCCGTTCGGTGTAGGTCGCGATGACATCGATCTCGGCGCCGGGCACGCAGTACAAGTGGCGGAAGCGGGACTCGCCGCCGACGACGCGGACGCCGTCGGTGAGGGCCGGCTCGAGGTCGACGTCCACGCGATTTTCCGGCGCGACGTCGATCATGCCGTGGTCAGCGACGACAAGCAGGACCGCGTCGCGCGGGAGGGCAGAGCGAACCTGTAAGGCGAAGTCGTCCGCCGCAGACAGCTCCTTCTGCCACTGCCAGGAGTCGCAGCCCTGCTGATGGCCGATGTAGTCGAGCTGCGAGTCGTACACGTAGACCAGCGACGACTTCCCTTCTCGACTCGCGAACCGGGTCGCGTCCAGCCGGTCCTCGACGGTGTCAGCTCCGCGGTGGGCACTCCCCCGGAACGCTGCGGCCGTCAGACCGGAGGAATCGAACCGCGCCTTGCTCACGTTGCGAGTCGCGACGCCGGCGGCAGCCGCCCGATCGAACACCGTGCCGTGCGGCTGCCAGCGTCGCGGGTCGACCGGGGCATCCCAGGCCAGCGCGTTCAGCAGGTCGCCGGTCTCCGGGACGATCGACGTGTAGCCGACGATGCCGTGCGCGCCGGGCGGCAGCCCTGTGCCGAGGCTCGTCAGGCTCACCGCGGTCGTCGACGGCACGCCCGCGGTCAGGCTCCGGCCGGCCGGGATCAGCGACGACAGGTACGGCGCGGCCTCGGCGTACCGCTGGAGCAGCCTCCACCCCAGGCCGTCGAGCAGGAGTACGGCGTACCGCGAGGCGACGGGCAGGCCGAGGACATTCGTCTCCCCCGGCACCGACAGCGCACCGGCCACCGACGGCAGCACGTCGGCGAGCGATCCGCCGCCGTACTGCGGGGACACCGGGACGATCACTTGTCGATCCCCGGTCTATCTGCTGGTCGCGAAGGACAGCGCCTTGGCGAACTCGAGCACCTGCTGGATCCCGGCCGGGCCGTCGGCCGCGGCGCTGATCCGCAGCGAGATGTCGTCGGCCGCGACCGAACCGGTGTAACCGTGGTCGGCCTCGCAGTTCGGGTCGGCGCAGACGGCCGGCTCGAGGTCGATCCGGTTGACCATGCCCCAGCCGATCGTCAGCACGACCTCACCGGCACCGGCCACCGCCGGGTCGGACTTGCCGGAGGCGTAGCCGGCCGGATTCGGAACTACGCGGTTCACGACCACGGCGTTCACGCGGTGCAGCGGGATCGCCTCGGTCGAGGTGGACGCATACGGCGCGCGGATCAGTTCGTCGGCGGCGTGCTCGTCGGTGTGGCCGACGATCAGCCGGCTCGGCGTCAGCGCCAGGATCGTGATGTGCCGCCGGACCTCGTCGCGGTCGAACGTCGGCTCGTGCTGCAGCACGTAGGCCCGGATCGGCTCGCCGGCGATCGCCACCTCGAGCGAATCCGTCACCACGTCGGGGTAGTAGCCGCACCGATCGATCGACTCGCGCAGGTCCGCGGATGCGTCCGCGAGCTCCGGTGCATTCAGGTCACGCATGCCCTCATCCTTGCACGATCGCGAGTCCGGGCGTTCCACCCTTGTGGACAACCACGCTCAGTTCGCACTCGCCTTCCGCAGCACCGGCGCACCGGCGGCGCCCGCGACCGCGACGAGGACCAGCCCGGCCACAACCTGCCCGATCAGCAGCAGGACGCCGGAGTTGCCCTCCGTGATGACTTTCCCGCCGCTCAGCGCGAGCCCGCAGAGGGCTCCGAACCCGACGACCGGCAGCCCGACCCCGATCACCGGCACGACCGCCGCTACCCGAGCAGACCGCTCAATCACCTTCAGCGGTACGCCGGACCGCCGCAGCGCTCGCGCCGGAGCCGCCTGGTCAAGCGCAGTACCAACCGCGCCGGCTGCTGTCGAAGCTGCCACCGTCAGGAAGACCAGCGAGAGCAGGAGCGCCACACCGATCCGCATGTCGTGGAAGCTCGGGTCATCGTCACCAGGCGGCATGAAGACCGAGATGAACCCAGTGACGAAGCCGGACAGCACCAGCGCCGCCACCGGTCGGAAAGCACCCTTCGGGTCGTCGACAAGCCGCCGGCCAGCCAGCAACGTCACAGGTCCGTTTGCCAGGTTGGCCATCGTCTTGCCGACCACCTGCACCGCGAACGGTCCGATGATGCGTACGGCGAGCGCAGCGAACCCGACTCCGATCAGCAAGGGCAGGAGGGCAGCCTGCATCCCGTAGTAGGCCAGGATCAGCGGACCGATCACCAGCAGGCCGATGCGCAGCACGCTGACGCCCTTGCGAGTCTGACCGCGGACAACGCCCAGCGGGGTGATGCTGACACGGCCCAGGCCGATCAGTGCGCTCACCACTGACAGGACGGGTACTGCGACCAGTACGACGAGGACTGTCCACCAGTTGACGGTGATGTCACCGACGTACCAGCGTCCGCCCCCGAGCGGGATGCGGGCGATGAGCGGGCTCAGGACCGTGTAGCCGACCAGTCCGATGACTGCACCGGCCAGAGCGAGGACAGCTTGTTCCACTGCGCTCAGCCAGAGGACCTGCGTTCGTGTGGCCCCAGCGAGGCGGAGCGCAGCCAGTCTGTGTTCGCGGCGCTTGGCTGCGACACCGGCTGCCTGGCCGACGAGGCTGAGGATCGGGAACAACACGAGAGTGATGCCGAAGGCCACTGCGATCAGCAGACCGAGCATGCGGCTGTCCCAGACCTTCTCGTGCCAACTACTCACGTACTGCGGGTGCTCGTCGGCCGGGATCGTTTGGACACCGTGGATGACGATGAACTCCTCCGGCGAGGACAGGCCCCTCGCGCTGATCACACCCGTCGGCTGCGCAACGCCGTACTTCGTGCTCAGGCTGGACCAGTGTTTGGCGACCTCGGGCGAGACGAAGACCTCGCCCGGCTTCGGAGTGTGGTCGAGGCCGGGTGGCGGCGGGAGTTGGTTGGGCTTGAGAGTCGCCAGGTCGAGCACGGTCATCCGATGGCCGTCGACGCGCTGGTCGTCGTCAAGATTCAGCGCCCCGATCGCGGTAGCCGGGTCGGCCTTGTCCCCGCTGCGCCAGCCGATGCGCTCCGACCGGTGCGACAGTCCGAGTGAACCTGCGATCAGGAAGGTCACCAGCAATGCGACCACCGCGGTCGCACCGAGCGCGGCCATGTTGGCGGCCCGTCCGCCAGGCCCCGGTCGACGGACGAACCGCAGCCCGAGATCCGTCATCGGATTCATCGCACAACCCCGCTTCCGAGCGGGCCGCCGGGGAGCGGGCCGACGCCCGGTGCATCGCCGACGCGGCCGTCGACGATGTGCAGGGCTCGATGGCAGCGGGCGGCGACGGCGTTGTCATGTGTGACAACCACGACCGCCGCGCCACGGTAGGTGGCAGCTCCGACCAAGAGGTCGATGACCTGGGAGCCGGTGGCCGCGTCCAGCGCGCCGGTCGGTTCGTCGGCGAACACCACCTGTGGTTCGCCGACCAGAGCACGGGCGATCGCAACTCGTTGGGCCTGGCCTCCGGACAGCTCACCCGGACGACGGCCGACCTCAGCCGCCAGCCCGACCTGGGCGAGCATGTTCCGTGCCCGGCCGATCGCGTCCCGTCGACTGAGGCCGTCCACCATCAACGGGAGCGCGACGTTCTCGTCCGCGGGCAACTCGGCCAGCAGCTGGTTGTCCTGGAACACGAACCCGAGCCGACGCCGCCGCAGTACCGTCCGCGCGGCGTCGTTCAGCTGGTCCACTCGTTCACCGGCGAGCCACACCTCGCCCTGGTCCGGGGTGAGGATCCCGGCCAGCACATGCAGCAGGGTGGTCTTGCCGTTGCCGCTCGGGCCCATGACCGCGAGCGCTTCGCCGGACCGGACGGCGACGTCGACGCCGGCCAGGCCGACCACGCTGCCGTAGTACTTGACCAGGCCGTGACCGGAGAGCACGACCTGCGACTGGGGACTCTGGAAGTTCATAGCCCAGAGCCTTCCGCGAACGGCGCCCGAGATCGTCGGCCCGCAGACCGGTCTTGGCGTCACCTTCCGACGCCTTTCGGCGGGCCGGCGTACGACCTCAGTCGTACATCAGTCGGTCCGGAACGCCGACGGATACGCGTCGCGGTAGCTCGGGATCGTGCCGCCTGGCGTCTCGACCGACTCGGCGTTCAGCATCGCGTGCACGATGGCCCGCGACAGCGTGCGCGCACCGGCCGCGTAGAGCGTCTCGAGCTGCCCGAGCGCCATCGGATCGGTGACGCTCAGCCGGGGCCGGTCGTCGTCGGCGACCCGGGTCGACAAGGCGAAGATGCTGTCGCCGTCGACGAGCGTGTGGATCGGATCGATCGCCCGTGCCAGCCCGTCGTGCGCGATCATCGCCATCCGCTTCGTCGCCGCCTTGTCCAGCGGTACGTCGGTGGCCAGCACCGCAATGACGGTGTTCATCGACGGGCCCGGGATCAGGTTGCGGCCGGGCGCGGCCGGTGGCGGCGGCTCGACCGGCGTCCGCAGGTGGCCGAACTCGTCGCCGATCCCGAAGCGGGCGCCGTACAGGTTGCCGTCGGCGTCGACCGTGGAGCCGGCCGCGTTGACGATCACCAGGGCGCCGACCGTCGTACCGTCGTCGAGCCGGACGCTGGCCGACCCGACGCCGCCCTTCAACGAGCGGGCCCGGGCTCCGGCCCCCGCGCCGTGGTTGCCCAGGGCAACCGGTCCGTCGGTGGCGGCGGCGATCGCGTCCGCGCCCCAGGACGGCTCCGGCCGGGCTTTGAAGTCGCCGCCGCGGGCGAGGTCGAAGATCACCGCGGCCGGCACGATCGGCACCACGTCGTACTCGCCCTGGCCGACGCGGACGCCCTCGCCGCGCTCCTCCAGCCAGCGCATCACGCTGCCGGCCGTGTCGAGACCGAACGCGCTCCCCCCGGTCAGCACGATCGCGTTCACGCCGCCGTTCGAGTTCACCGGCGAAAGCAGATCGGTCTCGCGGGTGCCGGGCGCTCCGCCGCGGACGTCGACACCGGCGACAGCGGTCGTCGGCACGTGGACGACCGTCGTACCGGTCAGGTACGGCGCGTCCACGCGCTCCACCTGGCCGACAAGGACTCCGGGGACATCGGTGATCGCGTTGTGCGGGCCATGCTGCATGCTGCGGATCATAATCGGGTTGCGGTCATCGTTAGCGTGAAATGCATGAACGCCGATCAGCTCTGTGGTCTGCTGGCCGAACCGTCGAGATTGCGGACGTACTCCGCGATCGTCCTCGGCGCCTCCACTCCCGAGCAGGTTGCCGGGAGCACCGGACTGCCCGCGCCGGTCGTGGTGAAGGCACTGCGGCGGCTGACCAAGGGCGGGCTGATCGAGGCGAGTCGCGACGGGTTCACCGCGGACGAGGCCGCGTTCAAGGATGCGGTTCGGGAGAGCCGCCCGGAGCGCGTGCCGCTCGACCCGGATCCGGCCCGCGACAACGTGCTCAGGTCGTTCATCCGCGACGGTCGGCTCACCCACTTCCCGACGTTCCCGGACAAGTTCCGGATCGTGCTCGAGTACCTCGTCCAGACGTTCGAGGTCGGGCGGTCCTACCCCGAGACCGAGGTCAACGAACTACTGAACCGCTGGCACCCGGACCACGCCGCCCTCCGACGACGCCTGGTCGACGCGCGCCTGCTCGACCGCCAGAACAGCATCTACACCCGGCCCCTTCCATAGCCCTCCCAACCGCGCCCCGTTTGATGGGTTAACCCATCCCGTTGCGGGTTCCCCACCGGTTCCCGGGGTCGGTAACCCACCACGCCGTGGGTTAACCCATCCCGCGGTGGTGAGGCGGCGCGAGAGCGAGCCGGGCGGGGCGCGGGTGGGTGGGGCGCGGGAGAGCGGGGAGGGGTGGGTTACGTCAGGCGGCGGGCCGGGGTGTCCTGACGGGGCTTCTCGTTCGGAGCGATGCGGACGCGGGTGTCGAGGACGCAGGCGCCCTCGGCGGAGACCAGGACCGAGCGCAGGTCGAGGCGGACGACCTCCTCGAGGTCGAGCGTGAGCCGTGAGACCCGGTGCAGCAGGTCCTCGATCGCGGAGATGTCGACCGGGTCCGAGCCGCGGTACCCGTACAGCAGCGGCGACGCCTTCACCTCGCGCACCATCTCCGCGGCGTCCCGCGTGGTCAGCGGCGGCATCCGGTACGACCGGTCGCCGAGCAGGTCCGTCGCCACCCCGGACAACCCGAACGTGACAACCGGCCCGAACGACACGTCCTCGATCGTCGAGATCACCACCGGCACCCCCGGCGGCGCCATCTTCTGTACGACGAACTGGGCCCGCCCCGGATCCGACGCGACGCCGAACGTCTGGGTCATCTCCGCCCAGGCCGCCCGCATGTCCTCCTCGTCGTGGATGTGCCGCCAGATGTCGGCCAGGTCCGGCCGCATCCGCCACTGCTCCGCGGTCGCCTTCAGGATCACCTCGAACCCGAGATCCGCGGCCCGGTCGACCGCCTCGTCAGCGCTCAGCACCGGGAACGCCGGCAGCACCGTGATCCCGTAGAAGCTCAGCAACCGCTGGCGGTCCGCCTCGTCCAGATCGGCGCCACCGGGATGCCGCTGGAGGAACTCCGCGACGAAGTCCTCTCCCCCGTCGGTGTCCACCTCCGGCAGGTCCGGGATCCGGCTGTCGGAGCGCTTGCGCCACTCGGCGTACTGCGTCGCCTTCGCGAGCGCACCCACGGCGTACTGCGGGTTGAGGAACGACGGGATCGATCCGCGCGCCGCACCGCCGTCCTCGTCGGGGACGCGGAGCTCGGCGGGCACGCTGCGCGAGGCGAGGAACGTCGACACCACGGGCTTGTCCGATCCGGCGGCGGCGGCCGCCAGGACCTGTGCGACCTCTCCGCCGTGGGCCTGCACCGGCGGCGTGTAGATGACCACGACCGAGTGCACGCGATCGTCGGCGAACACCTCGGCCAGGGCGCCGCCGAAGTCCGAAGCGGTCGCGTCGGCACTCAGGTTGCGCGGGTCGCCGGCCTGTTCGAGACCGCAGCTGGCCATCGTATCGAGAGCGAGCAGGGTCAGCGCGTCGGAGTTCGAGACGATCGCGACCCGGCGGCCCCTCGGCAGCGGCTGGTGGGCGAGCAACTGGGCGACGTCGAACAGCTCACCGGTGGTGTCCACCCCGATCAGCCCGCTCTGCCGGAACATCGACTCGATCGTTGCTGGCGGCAACTTGCTGCGCCGGATCATCTGCCCGACCGGAACCCCTTGGGTGGCCCGGCCGGACTTCAGCGCGATCACCGGCTTGCGCCCGGCCAGCCGGCGGGAGACCCGGCTGAACTTGCGCGGGTTGCCGAGCGATTCGAGGTACAGCAGGACGACCTCGGTGGCCTCGTCGGAGTACCAGAACTGCATCAGGTCGTTGCCCGAGACATCGGCCCGGTTGCCGGCCGAGACGAAGCTCGACAGGCCGAGGCCACGACCGACCATATCGGCCAGGATCGGCACTCCGAGCGCGCCGGACTGGCAGAAGAACGCGACCCGGCCCTTGCTCGGCATCAGCGGTGAGAGCGTCGCGTTCAGCGAGACGCCGGCCGCGGTGTTGATCAGGCCGAGCGCGTTCGGGCCGATGACGCGCATGCCGTACGAGCGCGCGAGCCCGACCAGGTGCCGCTGCCGCTTCCGCCCTTCGTCACCGATCTCGGCGAAACCGCTCGACACCACGACCAGCCCGCGCACGCCCTTGGCCGCGCAGTCCAGGACCACATCCGCGACCATCTCCGCCTTGACCGCGACCACGGCCAGGTCGACCGTGTCGCCGACCTCGCGGATCGTCGGGTACGCCGGGACGCCCTCGATCTCGTCGGCCTTGGTGTCGGTGTTGACGGCGTACAACCGGCCCGGGAACCCGCCGTCGCGGAGGTTGCGGAGCAGCGCGTTGCCGATCGTGCCCTCGCGCCGGCTGGCGCCGATCACAGCGACCGACGAGGGCGTCAGCAGCCGTGCGATCGAGAGTGCCTCCGACCGCTGCTCGCGGGCCTGCATCACGCCGAACGAGGTGTCGGTCGGCGCGATGTCGAACTCCACCACGATCACGCCGTCCTCGAACTCGCGGGCGACCTTGTAGCCGGCCTCGGCGAAGACCGTGATCATCTTGCGGTTGTCCGGCAGCACCTCGGCGACGAACCGGTGGATCCCGTTCTCCCGGGCCGCCTGCGCCAGGTGCTCGAGGAACAACTGCCCCAGGCCGCGGCCCTGGTGCGCGTCCTCGATCAGGAACGCGACCTCCGCCGTACGGCGTCCGGTCCGCTCGTACCGGCCGACGCCGATCATCTCGTCACCGACCGTGACGATCAGTGCGAGCCGGTCGTGGTAGTCGACCGTGGTGAACCTCGTCACGTCCCGCTCGGACAGTTGCGGGTACGGCGCGAAGAACCGGTAGTACTTCGACTGCTCGGACACCCGGGCGTAGAACGACACCAGTAGATCCGCGTCCGAGGGCGTGATCGGGCGCAGATGCGCGGTCGCGCCGTCCCGCAGGACGACATCGGCCTCGTACTCCGCCGGATAGCCGTCCGGCAGCTCGTGGTCATACTGGCCCTTGGTCATGGGGCCTCCCGGTCTGGACTGAGGAGCGCAGGGAGCGCAGCGACCGGAGCGACGAGGGAAGACCGGGAGCAACAGCCCCATGACCCGCCGCGACGGAGTCGTGGCATCAATAGAGTCACCCGGCAAGCGTACTCAAACAGTCACCTGAGAGGTCGTGAATATTGGTCGAGCGGATCGCGCCGGTGCTGGTCTTCCTGATCGCGGTGACCGTCATCGCCGAGCTGGCCGACCAGGCCAAGGTGTTCGACGTCGCGGCGCGGGAGGCCGCGCACCTCGCCCGCGGCCGGGTCTGGCGGCTGTGGCTGCTGGTCGTCGCACTCGCCACCGGCCTCACAATCGTGCTGTCGCTGGACACCTGCGCGGTGCTTCTGACGCCGGTCGTGCTGTCGATGGCCCGGCAGCTCCAGATCCCGCCGAAGCTGTTCGCGTTCACCACCGTCTGGCTGGCCGGTACGGCGTCGTTGCTGCTGCCCGTGTCCAATCTCACCAACCTCCTGGCGCTCCACCAGTTCCGCCAGTTGGACACGTCGTTCATCTCGGTCAGCTGGCGCCCGGCGATCGCGTCGATCCTGATCACGGTCGTCGTCCTCGCCGCCCTCTTCCATCGCGACCTGCGGCGGACGTACGCCGTACCGGCCACGCCGCCGGTCGAGGACAAGGTGCTGTTCTGGGGTTCGGCGGGCGTGTGCGTGCTGATGGGGCCAGCGTTCGTCTCAGGTGTCGAGGTCGCCTACCCCGCCACCGCCGGTGCGCTCATCCTCGTCGTCCTGTTCGCCATCCGCCGCCGGAGCGTCCTGCGTTGGTCACTGCTCCCCTACAAGCTGGTCATCACCGTCATCGTGCTGTTCACGGTGGTCGGGTTTCTCAGTGACCACGGGCTCGAGAACCTGCTCAGACACATCGCCGGCACCACCTCGAACCTCCGCCTGAGCGCCACCGCCGCGGTCGGGGCGAACCTCTTCGACAACCTGCCGGCGTACCTGGCCATGGAGCCGGTCGCCTCGAACAGTCCGCACCGGATGATGGCGCTGCTGATCGGCGTCAACTGCGGGTGCCTGCTCACCCTGTGGGGCTCACTCGCCACCCTGCTCTGGCGGGCCCGCTGCGACGCCGCCCGCGTCGACATCTCGTGGTGGTCGTTCCTGTGGCGCGGTCTCATCCTCACGCCACTCGTTGTGACAGGAGCTGTTCTCGCCCTGAATGGGTAATGTGCGCGACATGGCGACGGAGCAGAGCACCTCGGCGGTGACGCGGGAGTTCCGGGAGGCCCGGGACTTCCTGGTGGCGCATCGCGACGACTACGAGACGGCGTACCGGGACTTCAGTTGGCCCGCGCTGGAGCGGTTCAACTGGGCGCACGACTGGTTCGACGCGCTCGCGGTCGAGCAGCCCGAGGTGGCCGCACTGACGATCGTCGAGGAGGACGGCCAGGTCACCTCCCGGACGTACTCGGAGATGGCCGGACGGTCCCGCCAGGTGGCCGGCTGGCTCACCGAGGCAGGCCTGAAACCGGGCGATCGCGTGCTGATCGTGCTCGGCAACCAGGTCGAGCTCTGGGAGACCATGCTCGGCTGCATCCGCGCCGGGGCGGTGATGATCCCCGCGACCACCCTGCTCACCGACGCCGACCTCGCCGACCGCATCTCCCGCGGCAATGTCCGCGCTGTCGTCACCAGCGGTGCCGACGCCGGCCGGTACGCCGGGATCGCGGACCACTGCATCCGCGTCGCGGTCGGCGCTCCGGCCGAGGGCTGGTTGTCCTACGCCGACACCGAGAGCTACGACGGTCCGGTCCCCGAGGTCGACACCGCTGCGGACGACTCGCTCCTGCTCTACTTCACGTCCGGTACGACGAGTCAGCCGAAGCTGGTGGAGCACACGCAGGTCAGCTACCCGCTGGGCCACCTGTCGACGATGTACTGGATCGGTCTGCAGCCCGGCGACGTACACCTCAACGTGTCGTCACCCGGCTGGGCGAAGCACTCGTGGAGCAACGTGTTCGCGCCGTGGAACGCCGGTGCGACGGTCTTCCTGTACAACTACACGCGCTTCAACGCCGAGCGGATGCTGCAGGTGCTCCAGGAGTACGGCGTGACCACGTTCTGCGCCCCGCCGACCGTGTGGCGGATGCTGATCCAGGCCGACCTGTCCGCGGTCGACGTACAGATCCGCGAATGCATCTCGGCCGGCGAGCCGCTCAACCCCGAGGTGATCGAGCAGGTCCGCAACGCCTGGGACATCACCATCCGGGACGGGTACGGCCAGACCGAGACGACCGCACAGATCGGCAACACCCCCGGTCAGCCGGTGAAGCTCGGCTCGATGGGCCGCCCGCTGCCCGGGTACAGCATCGCGCTGATCGATCCGGCGACCGATGTGATCGGCGACGACGGTGAGATCTGCATCGAGCTGGCGCCCGCGCCGGTCCCGTTGATGCGCGGTTACCGCGACGCGGACGAGCTGACCGCAGAGGTCATGCGGAACGGGTACTACCACACCGGCGACGTCGCGAGCCGGGACGAGGACGGCTACATCACGTACGTCGGACGCTCGGACGACGTGTTCAAGGCCAGCGACTACCGGATCTCGCCGTTCGAGCTGGAGTCGGTGCTGATCGAGCACCCGGCGGTCGCCGAGGCCGCCGTCGTACCGTCGCCGGACCCGGTGCGGCTCGCGGTGCCGAAGGCGTACGTCGTCCTCGCGGCGGGGCACGAGCCGTCGCGGGAGCTGGCCGGGGAGATCCTGGCGTTCTGCCGCGAGCACCTGGCGCCGTACAAGCGGATCCGCCGGCTCGAGTTCGCCGAGCTGCCGAAGACCATCTCCGGCAAGATCCGCCGCGTCGAGCTCCGCGCCGACGAGGCGGCAAAGGTCGACAGCGGCGCCGGCAACACCTACGACGAGGCCGACTTCAAGTAACCAGGCTCCGGTCCCGCCTGCCGGACGGGCGTACGGTTTGCTCATGAGCGACGACAAGACCATCAGCAGCCGCATCAACGACCTGGTTGCCGAGGAGAAGGATCTTCGGTCCAAGCACGCTGCCGGCGAGATCAGCGACACCGACGAGCACGCCCGGCTGAAGGCCGTCGAGATCGAGCTGGACCAGTGCTGGGACCTGCTCCGCCAGCGGCGTGCCCGCCGTGAGTTCGGTGAGAACCCCGACGACGCGCAGGCCCGCTCGGCCGACACCGTCGAGGGCTACCTCAACTAGAAACCTCAGCTAGAAACCGCGCAGTTTCCGCGGGGTGATCCGGATCAGGACCGAGTACGACGCATGGAACTGATCCGGAGTCATCCCGAGACCGGCGATGTCCTCGGCGTACTTCGCGTTGTACGCCGCGAGCTCGGCACCGCCGATCGGTGCGCTCTCGATCACCGCGGTGCCGGTGATGACGCCGACGTCTCCCCCGGTGTGCGTCGCGTTGAAGTTCAGGCTGACCTGCGGGTGGGCGGCGATGTTGCGCAGCTTGGCCTTGTCCGGCTCGCTGCCGATCAGCAGCTCGTTCTCGTGCCAGAGGAACCACACCGGCGTCGGGGCCGGGGTGCCTGAGGGGGCGACGGTGGTCAGCCAGACGACGCGTTCGTCGTCGAGTTGCCGTGCGATCCGCTTACCGAAGCCGGTGGAGGTGTCGATCGTGAACATCAGAACCTTTCAGAGCGCCGGTCCGAGACGCCCCCACTCGATCGCCGGGCAGTGGTTCATCACCATCGTGAGTCCCGCCGCGGTCGTCCGGTCGTAGGCGTCCTGATCAACTACGTCGAGTTGGAACCACACCGCCTTAGCGTTGATTCCCACCGCCTGGTCCGCGATGTCGCCGGCCAGGTCGGAGTTCACGAAGACGTCCACGCAGTCGACCGGGAACGGGATGTCCGCGAGCTTCGCGTACCCCTGCTCGCCGTGCACGGTCTCCGCGGACGGATGCACGGGCACGATCCGCTTGCCGTGACTCTGCAGGAAGCGCGCCACGCCGTACGCCGCCCGGCTGGTGTTGTTCGACAGCCCGACCACGGCCCAGGTCTCGCAGTCGGCCAGGATCTTCCGGATCGCTTCGTCCATCATCAGCCTCTCAGGTAGGTCAGCACCGCGGATACGCGCCGGTCCAGCCCCTCTTCCAACCGCAGCTTGGCGAAAATGTTTCCCACGTGCTTGCGGACCGCGGCCTCGCTCACCACCAGTTGCTCCGCGATCGACGAGTTCACCCGGCCCTCGGCCATCAGCGCGAGCACCTCGAGTTCACGCGGCGTGAGCGCGGCCAGCGGCCCGTCGTTGCGCCGCCGTGCGAGCAGCTGACGAACAACCTCCGGGTCGACCACGGTCCCGCCGTCCGCGACCCGGTCCAGCGACTCGAGGAACTCCGTGACGTGCCCGACGCGGTCCTTCAGCAGGTAGCCGATCCCGCCGGTCGTTGTCTCCAGCAACGACGAGAGGTACGCGTCGGCGACGTACTGCGAGAGCACCAGGATCCCGATCGCCGGCAGCTCGGCCCGGATCGCCGCCGCCGCACGCAGCCCCTCGTCGGAGTGGCCGGGCGGCATCCGTACGTCGGTGATCACGACGTCCGGCGGCTCCTTGCGGACGACTGCCAGCAGCGTGTCCGCGTCACCTACAGAGTCCCGTACGTCGTGCCCGGCGCGATCCAGAATGCTGGCCAGCCCCTCCCGCAACAGCAGCGAGTCCTCGGCCAGCACAATGGACAGTCGACGGCTCAGTCGCCGAGTCGGCACGGGCACTCCATCCTCAGTCGGGTCGGCCCACCGGGTGGGCTGTCGACGTCGAGTGTGCCGCCCAAGGCGTCCAATCGCGTCACCAGCCCGGTGAGTCCGGTCCCCGCACCGAGACGTGCGCCGCCGATCCCGTCGTCCTGGATCGTGATCACCAGCCGCTCACGATCCACCCAGCCGGACACGTCGCACTTGGTCGCCTGCGCGTGCTTGGCGACGTTGGCGAGCGCCTCGGACACCACGAAGTACGCCGCGGCCTCGATCGGCGGCGGCAACCGCGTCGTGGACAGCTGCACCGTCACCGCCAGTGGCATCCGGTCGGCCACCTCCCGGACGGCGGCCTCCAGCCCATGATCGACGAGCACCCGGGGATGGATCCCACGTACGGCGGCCCGCAGATCGGCCAGCGCCGCCTCCGCCTCGGAATGCGCCTTCACCACCAGCCGCCGCCCCTCGCCGTCGGGCAGATCCAGCTCGGCCAGCCCGAGCGTCATCGTCAGCCCGACCAGCCGCTGTTGTACGCCGTCGTGCAGGTGCCGCTCGATCCGTGCCCGCTCGGTCTCGAACGCGTCGACCAGATCGAGCCTCGATCGCCGGAGCTCGGCGAGGTTGCGCTGCAGCTCCTCCTGCCGCGGCCCGAGCATCGCCTTCGCGAGCGAGGCCTCGGCACCGGCGATGACGCCGAGCAGGTACGAGCTGAACGCGTAGAACACCGGCCCGAACAGGACCAGGAAGACGAGCCCTTCCCCGGCCGAGTCGAGCGTCCACGGCCCCATCCCCATCTCGTCGGTGTCGGCGATGATCGGAGCGGCCAGGGTGGTCAGCAGGATCGTCGCGCTGACCCCGGCGAACAATGCACTGAGCGGCCAGATCAGGACGCCGAGCACGAAGCCGTACCCGAGCGCCCGCATCGATGCCTGCTCGCGCCGGCGGAAAGCCAGCCGCTGTTTGAGCGACAGTGCCATCGGCAGCTTCGCGTGCGGGGTGCTGATGCCGTCCACCAGCATCAGTCCGGCCCGCCAGCGCTCCATCCAGCCGATCGCCGCACCGATCAGCGGGAACGCCGTCAGCATCAGGATGCCGATCAGGATCGGGCTGAGGACCGCGCTGAGCGCAGCCAGGCCGACCAGTACGCAGATCGCCAGCGCACCGACCGGCACGGACGTGAAGAGGTAGGCGTAGCTACGCCAGGGCCACGACGAGATCAGGTAGCGCGGCGACGCCAACGCTGCCCACGCCGTCTTGGGACTCTCCACGGTTTCAACCCTAGAGGGGCCTAAGCCCGCGGGACGGTAGCGTGCGCGCTACTCCAGGTCTCCACCATGGGCCAGGGCTTCGTGGCCGCTTCCACGGTTGCCTGGTTCCATGACCGCTACCGCGCCCTCGTACCCGACCGTCGCGCCGATCGAGCCGCCCGCGTTGCTGCTGGACGGCATCACCAAGACGTACCGCTCCAAGGCCGGTGCGGTCGACGCACTGCGCGGAGTGACGTACCACTTCGCCCGCGGCTCGTTCACCGCTGTCATGGGCCCGTCCGGCTCCGGCAAGTCGACGCTGCTGCAGTGCGCCGCCGGACTCGACCAGCCGACCACGGGCACCGTCGTACTCAACGGGGTGACGCTGAGTGGGCTGAGCGAGGTCGAGTTGACCAAGCTGCGCCGGGCGGAGATGGGGTTCGTGTTCCAGGCCTACAACCTGCTGCCGTCGCTGACCGTCTACGACAACGTCGCACTGCCGCTCCGGTTGACCGGACGCAGGCCGTCGCGGAACGACGTACACCGGGTGCTGGACCAGGTCGGACTGGACGGCAAGGCGAAGCGGAGGCCCGCGGAGCTGTCCGGTGGTCAGCAGCAACGAGTGGCGATCGCGCGAGCATTGATCACTCAGCCGTCGGTGTTCTTCGCCGACGAGCCGACCGGCGCTCTGGACAGCGGCACCAGCCGGCAGATCCTCGGGCTGTTGCGAGACGCGACCGACCGCGCCGGCCAGACCGTCGTCATGGTCACCCACGACCCGGTCGCCGCGGCGTACGCCGAGCGGGTGCTGTTCCTGTCCGACGGGCTGCTCGCGGGGCACCTCGACCGCGCCACGCCGACGCAGATTGCCGCGGCTATGAGCGATCTGGAGCAGCGGTGATGTTCTTCCTGAGCCGTCAGACCGTCAGCCGCCACCGGTCGTTGTACGCCGGTTCGTTCGTTGCGCTCGCGGTCGGAGTGTTCCTGCTCGGGCTGGCAGCCACCGCGACGGCAGCCACGATCGCGTACCGCGGGCCGGCCGCTTCAGCTATCACCGTGACCACGCTGGGCGGCGACGGCGCTGCGCCTCGACAGGTCCGGGTGCCGTTCTCCGACGACGTCTCCGGGCTGCAGGTCGTGCTGAACATGGTCGGGGCGATCAGCGGGTTCATCACGATCTTCGTGATCGCCAGCACGTTCGCGTTCGCGGTGGCGTCGCGGCGGCGGGAGATCGGGCTGCTGCGGCTGATCGGTGCGACTCCGCGCCAGATCCGCCGAATGGTGCTCGGCGAGGCACTGGTCGTGGCACTGGCCGCGTCACTCACCGGTGCGCTCGCGGCTCAGCTCGCGACTCCGCTGCTGCTGGCCAAGGCGTCGTACACCGAGCTCGCGCCGGTGAAACTCGAGCCGGCGTCGCCGTGGGTGCCGCTGTCGATTGCTGTCGCGGCCGGGCTGTTGGTGGCGATGCTCGGGGCGCGGTCGGCCGCCCGACGGGCTGGGCGGGTCGGCCCGATCGATGCGTTGCGGGAGGCTGCGCTCGAACCGCCGCGGATCGGGCCGGTCAGGATCGTCTTCGGCCTGTTGTTCATGGGCGGCGCGATCACGATGCTGACGCTGATCCGGCCGTCGACCGGCGACGGCGCCGTACCGCTGGCGATGTTCACGCCGATGGTGATGGTGATCGCGCTGACGCTGCTCGCACCGCTGGTGGTGCCGCTCGTCGGGCGCCTGTGGTCGGTGCCGTTGGTCGCGTGGACCGAGGTGTCCGGGCGGCTGGCGCGGAGCAATGTGGTGGCGGCGCCGCGCCGCAGCGCCTCGCTGGCGGCCCCGATCCTCGCGATCTCGGCCGTCGCGGGCTCGATGGTGCTGAGCCTGAGTTTCGCGGCGGACAGCGCCGCGGCCACCATCCGGGACGCCGTCCGCGCCCCGATCGTCGTCACGGGAGGCACTCCGGTGTCGGCACCCGGGGGCCTGCCGCCGGGCGTCGCTGCCGTTGACGCCGCAGTGCCGATCCAACTGGTGCGGATCGACCGTGACGACGCTGAGCTGGAGGATGCCGAAGGAATCGACCCGGCCGTCGCAGTCAGGACCCGGGATCTCACGCCGCTGGCCGGTGACGTCCGGGATCTGACCGGGAACACCGTGGTTATCGGCAAGGAGATGTCGGGGTTCGAGGGGTACAAGGTCGGCGACGAGATCCCGCTGGTGTTCGTCGATCGGACGCCGGTGAAGCTGCGGGTGGTGGCGATCGTGAAGGACGCGTTCGGCGTGAACTCGTCGTTGCTCATCCCGCGCGAACTCGCCCGTCAGCACGCGCCGAAGGCGGAGCCCGAGCGGCAGTTCGTGCTGCCCGCGGAGGGTGTCGATCCCGCGACCCTCGTGAAGCAGTTGCCGAATGCGCAGCTGGCCGCGGACTGGGAGGCCGGCCAGGCGGACGGCGTACGGAAGGGCAACCAGCTCGGCCTGGTCCTGCTGCTCGGTCCGGCCGGGCTGTACAGCGCGATCGCGATCGCCAACACGCTGCTGATGGGCAGTCTGCAGCGGCGGCACGAGTTCATCACCTCCCGGCTGCTCGGCGCGACGCCGGCGCAGATCCGGCGGATGGTGCTGTGGGAGTCGTCGCTGGTCGGGGCGGTTGCGCTGAGTCTCGGTACGGCGATCACGGTGACGGTCGGGATCCTGATCCGGCACGCGATGAACGCCGGGCTGGCCGACGTGCCGTTCACGGTTCCGTGGGGCGTGCTGCTGGGCATCGGCGGACTTTGTCTGATCCTGGCGGTAGGGTCCGCTCTGGCCCCGACCACGTACATCCTGCGCCGGTCACAGCCCTCCGCAGTCATGGACTAGTCCGGTACGGCGGAGACGATTGGCGCAAGGGTGGGTCGTGAGCACAGAAAAGGCTGTTGACCAGGGACAATGGTGGGGCGCCGGACCGTCGCGGCGTCGTACCGGTTTGATCGAGGAGCTCGTAGACCCGCATGGCACGCCGTACCAGCACCGCCGAACCCGAAGACTTCGAGGAGCGCATCCTCGACATCGACGTCTCCGACGAGATGCGTACCAGCTATCTGGAGTACGCCTACTCGGTGATCTACGCCCGGGCCCTGCCCGACGCGCGGGACGGGCTCAAACCGGTGCAGCGGCGGATCCTGTTCTCGATGGCGGAGAACAACATCCGCCCCGACCGCTCGCACGTGAAATGCGCCCGCGTCGTCGGTGAGGTCATGGGTAAGTACCACCCGCACGGCGACGGCGCGATCTACGACGCCCTGGTCCGGACCGGCCAGTCCTGGTCGATGCGGGTGCCGCTGATCGACCCGCACGGCAACTTCGGCTCGCTCGACGACGGCCCGGCCGCGATGCGGTACACCGAGTGCCGGATGGCGCCGCCGGCGATGGCGATGACGGCCGGCCTGGACGAGAACGTCGTCGACTTCAAGCCGAACTACGACGGCCAGGAGCAGGAGCCGGGGGTACTCCCGGCCGCCTTCCCGAACCTGCTGGTCAACGGCGCCACCGGGATCGCAGTCGGCATGGCGACCAACATGGCCCCGCACAACCTGGTCGAGGTGATCCAGGCGCTGCGGCACCTGATCAAGACGCCGACCGCCGACATCGACGACCTGATGCGGTTCGTGCCCGGCCCGGACCTGCCCACCGGCGGCAAGATCGTCGGCCTCGAGGGCATCAAGGACGCGTACGCGACCGGCCGCGGCAGCTTCAAGATGCGCGCCACCGCCCGGATCGAGAACGTCACCCCGCGCCGCAAGGGCATCGTGGTCACCGAGCTGCCGTACGCCGTCGGCCCGGAGAAGGTGATCGAGAAGATCAAGACGCTGGTCCAGGCGAAGAAGCTGCAGGGCATCGCCGACGTCAAGGACCTGACCGACCGGACCCACGGCACCCAGCTGGTGATCGAGGTCAAGAACGGGTTCGTCCCCGAGGCGCTGCTCGAGCAGCTCTACAAGTTGACCCCGCTCGAGGACGCGTTCCACGTCAACAACGTCTGCCTGGTCGAGGGCCAGCCGCGGACGCTCGGCCTCAAGCAGCTCCTCGAGGTCTACCTCGACCACCGGTACGACGTGGTCCGCCGGCGCAGCGAGTTCCGCCGGAAGAAGGCGCAGGACCGGCTGCACATCGTCGAGGGCATGCTGATCGCGATCCTCGACATCGACGAGGTCATCCAGATCATCCGCAGCAGCGAGGACTCGGCCGAGGCACGGTCCCGGCTGATCGAGATCTACGACCTGTCCGAGATCCAGGCGAACTACATCCTGGACATGCCGCTGCGCCGGCTGACGAAGTACTCCAAGCTCGAGCTGGAGACCGAGAAGGGCGAGCTGGAGCGCGAGATCGAGGCGCTGACCGCGATCATCGAGGACCCGAAGCTACTGCAGAAGACGGTGTCCGACGAGCTCGCCGAGATCGCCAAGACCTACGGCACCCCGCGCCGGACGGTGCTGCTGGAGTCCTCCGGCGCGACCAAGACGGCCGCCGTGCCACTCGAGGTCAGCGACGACCCCTGCTGGATCCTGATGAGCTCGACCGGGCTGCTGGCCCGGACGAACGGGGTCGAGCCGTTCGGCGGCGGTGAGGCGCGCGCGAAGCACGACGCGATCGTCTCCGCGATCAAGAGCACCGCCCGCGGACAGTACGGCCTGGTCACCAGCGCCGGCCGGCTGATCCGGCTGGAGTCGCTCGACCTTCCCGCCGTACCGACGACTGCCGCCGCGCCCAACTTGCAGGGGGGCGCGCCGATCGCGGAGTTCGTGTCGCTGGAGCCGGGTGAGAAGGCGCTCGCGCTGACCACGATGGACCCGGAATCGGTCGGTGTCGCTCTGGGTACGACAGGCGGCGTGGTGAAGCGGGTCGTGCCGGACCACCTGAGCAACCGTGACTCGTGGGAGATCGTCGGGCTGAAGGAAGGCGACGAGGTCATCGGCGCGGTCGAGCTGACCACGGGCGACGAGGAGCTGTGCTTCATCACGTCCGACGCGCAACTGCTGCACTTCCCGGCGTCCGCAGTACGGCCGCAGGGACGGACGGCGGGCGGTATGGCCGGTGTGCGGTTGGCCGCGAAGGCGAAGGTCGTGTTCTTCGGGGCGGTCGACACGGGCCGGGAGGCGCAGGTCGTCACGATCGCAGGCTCGTCGTCGGCCCTGCCGGGGACCGAGGTCGGTGCGGTCAAGGTGACGCCGTTCAGCGAGTACCCGGGCAAGGGCCGCGGGACGGGCGGTGTGCGCTGCCAGCGGCTGCTGAAGGGCGAGGACGGGCTGCTGCTCGGCTTCGTCGGTGCGGCGCCGGTGAAGGCCAGTGCGAGCAGCGGCGCTCCGGTGGACCTGCCGCCGGTCGACCCGCGCCGGGACGGCTCCGGCGTGCCGGTCGCGCAGCCGATCGCTGCGTGCGCTGCTGATCTGGCAGGCTGATCCCGTGAAGAGACTGCTCGCGCTCGGCGCGGTCGTGGTACTTGCGCTCGCGGGGTGCAGCGACAAGAAGGACACCGGCGGGGGCGGGCAGTCCGGCGGGGACGCGGTCGCGCTGCTCACCGATGCGAAGAAGACAATCGACGACGCGGCCAGCGTGCACATCGTGCTGACCGGCCGCGATCTGCCGGACAACGCGCAGACGCTGGCCAGTGGCGACGGTGTCGCCACACACGCGCCGGCGTTCAAGGGCAAGTTGACGGTGCGGTCGGCCGGTGCGCCGATCGACGCCCAGGTCGTCGCGGTCGGCAGCAAGGTGTACGCCAAGCTGTCGTTCACGCCCAGCTACATCGAGCTTCCGCCGTCGCAACTGGCCTCGCTCGGCGCTCCTGACCCGGCGATCCTGCTCGACCCGGCGAAGGGCCTGACCGCGGTCCTGCCGACGCTGAAGGACCCGAAGGTCAAGGGCGAGACCCGCGAGGGCGCCAAGGTGCTCACCGAGGTGACCGGCTCCGTCCAGGGCAAGGACCTGCAAGGCATCTTCCCGAAGGCGCCCGCGGACCAGGACTTCCCGAGCACGTTCAAGATCGACAAGGACGCCAAGCAACTCGTCTCGGCCACCATCACCGGCCCGTTCTACGCCGGCGCCACCAGCAGCTACGACGTCACCCTCGACAAGTACGGCGAGAAGGTAGAGATCACGAAGCCGTGAGCGACAGCTCGGCGAGGACGCGGCTCACACTGGCGTCCATCGCGGTCGCGTTCGCGGCGGCGGACACGTACGTCGTCGTGCTGGCGCTGCCGGACATGATGGCCGGTGTTGGGCTGTCCGCGGACGAGTTGCAGCGGGCGGCGCCGATCATCTCGGGCTTCCTGCTCGGGTACATCGCCGTCCTGCCGTTGATCGGGCGGATCGCGGATGTGGTCGGCCGGACGCCGGTGCTGGTCGGCGCACTGCTGCTGTTCGCGGTCGGGTCGCTGATCACGGCCGGTGCCTACGACCTCCCACTGGTGGTAACCGGTCGGTTTCTTCAGGGGGTCGGTGGCGGTGGCCTCGTTCCGGCGACCCTCGCGCTCGTCGCGGATCTCTGGCCGGCTGATCGTCGTGGACTGCCGTTGGGCGTGGTCGGCGCGGTGCAGGAACTCGGGTCGGTGCTCGGTCCGCTGCTCGGTGCCGCCGTACTCGCGGTGGCCGACTGGCGGTACATCTTCTGGCTCAACCTGACCGTCGCCGTCGTGCTCGCGCTGCTCCTCCGAGGTCGTCGACGGCCATCGCTTGCCGGTGCCGTCGGCTTGCTCGCCTGTGTTGCTCTGGGACTCACGCTGACGGCACCTGACCGGCTGGCGTCCGGGGTGACGCTCGGCCTTCCTTTCGTGCCCTTCACCGGCACCTCCCGGCTGCTGACACCGATCGGTGTCGCCACGCTGGTGCTGGCTCTGATCTGGCTCGGCCTGGTGCTGTGGCGCGGACGCGGTCGAGCTGCCGGCGTACTGGCGCAGGTCGACCTGGTCGGGGCGCTGCTGCTTGCCCTCGCGTTGGCCGGCGTCGTGCTGGCCTTCGCGACGGCGGACCCCGAGCGTGAGCTGATGTCGCCGGCCGGCCCGTGGCTGCTGGTCGCGGCCGCCGTCTTCGCGGTGGCGTTCGCGCTGTGGCAGCGTCGTACGGCGGCAGCCATCGTGCCTCGTGGCCTGCTGGGTGCACGTCCTGCCTGGGGCTCGCTGGTGGTCAGCTTCCTCATCGGTTGCGCACTGATCGCGGCACTAGTCGACGTACCGGTGTTTGCCCGCACCACCCAGGGCGGTGGGCAGCTCGCGGCCGCGCTGGTGCTGGTCCGGTTCTTGATCGCCCTGCCGGTCGGAGCAGTCGCCGGTGGGTGGCTCACGCGCCGCTACGGGCTCGGACTAATCGCCGGAGCGGGGCTGGGGTTGTCCGGTGCAATGTTCGTGATCATGGCGTTCTGGAGCCGTACGGCGCTCGATCACTGGCCGGCGACCGTCGTACTGCTCGTCTGCGGTTTCGGCTTCGGCCTGGCACTGTCGCCGCTGAACACGGCCATGCTCGGCGCGACGCCTGCAGACACGCACGGCCTGGTGAGCGCACTCGTGGTCGTCGCGCGGATGGTCGGCATGCTTGTCGGCGTCTCCGCGCTGACGGCGATCGGCCTGCGGAGGTACTACGCCATTGCCGACGGCATCAAATCGCCGAACGAGCTGTGCCCGTCCTCCCCCGGCAACTGCCGGCCGTTCGTCGACGCGCTCCGCGACGCCGCCGTTTCACAAGTTCACGCAATCTTCGCCGGGGCCGCCGTGTGCGCGTTCCTGGCCGCCGCCCTCGCCGTACTGCTGCTCGGTCGACGTGGCCTAACGCACACATGATGATCATCATGAGGGACAGCTGTCTCACCTCGCGTACCGTGAGGGTGTGACTCCTGCGCCCGACGCTTCGCCGAACCCGGCCCGGCCCGGCCTGTGTTCGACGTACTGCCGGGTACTGCGCGAGCCGCTCGCCGGCACCGCGGTCGTGGCCAAGGGATGGGTCGTCCTCGAGCAGCCGGGGCCGTGGGGTGCGAAGGCACCGACCCAGAGCCATCTCGACGCGGAGTTCGGCGGGCCGTTCGACGACAAGTGCAAGAAGGCCGATCTACGGTTCGCGCTGATCCGGTCGCCGGGGCGGCACGCGGACGGGGTCGAGCAGTCGCACCAGGTGTTCGTCGCCTCGACCATTCCGGGCCGGAGCTGGCTGCTCGGTGGACGCGTCGCAGACCCGTCGGAGCTGGGTGGCCTCGATCTCGCCGCGGTCGCGCGCGGTGATCGCGCCGCGGTGATCGCTTCACTGCCCGCGCTTCTGCCCGTCGAGGAGCCGGTCGTGCTTGTGTGCACAAACGGCAAGCGTGACGAGTGCTGCGCGATTCTCGGTCGCCACTGGTGTCAGGGCTCGCCGAACGGGCACCGGGCCGCGTGTGGGAAGCCAACCATCTCGGCGGACACCGCTTCGCTCCGACCGCGACGTACCTGCCCGCCGGCACGATGCACGGGCACCTCACCGTCGAGACAGCGGTCGAGGCATTGGCCGCGGCAGATCGCGGCGAGACTGTCACGACCGGCCTGCGCGGCCGGTCTACCTGGAGCAAGCGCGGTCAAGCGGCCGAGGTCGCCGTCCGGGAGCTCACCGGCGAGCTCTCCCTGGACGCGTTGCGGGTCGTGGCCGAAGGCCCCGCCACCGTGACCGTCCAGCACCTCGACGGGCGGTCGTGGATCGTCCCGGTCACCAGCGCGCTCGCAGACCCTCCCCGTCCGGACTCGTGTGGAAAGGAACCGTTCGCGATGTCGATCCTGCAAACCGGAACTCCAGTGTCAGGCGCGGTCGGATGAGCGGGGGGTTCGACGATCTGCTCGCCGCCAACGCGGACTACGTCGCCGACTTCCACTACGGCGGATTCGACGGGATCGCGCACGCCGGCATCGGCGTGGTCACCTGTATGGACTCGCGGATCCCGCCGTTGGAGATGCTCGGCCTCAAGCCGGGCGACGCGAAGGTCCTGCGGTCCGCCGGCGGGCGGGTCACCGAGATCACGATGACCGGGCTGGTGCTCGGCGTCCAACTGCTCGGCGTACGCCGGATCATGATCATTCCGCACACCCGCTGCGCGATGGCCGCGATGTCCGAGGACGACCTGCGCGCCAAGGTCGAGCAGGCCGCGGGCAAGCCGGCCGGCTACCTGCCGATCTCGGTCATCCCCGACCAGCTCGAGGCCCTCCGCCGCGACGTCGCCGCCGTCCGCGAACACCCGTTGATCGGCGACGACATCCTCGTCGGCGGCTTCATGTACGACGTCGACGACGGCCGCCTGACCCAGATCGACTGACCCGTCGCCGGGGTAGTACTGCTGCAGTGAGTGCGACCGACGAAGCCCCAAGACCCCACCGGGCGTGGCGCTGGTCCAACGGCGTGCTCATCGCCCTCGGCACGCTCGGCCTCCTCCCACTGGTCTTCCCGGGCCTTGCGTTGTGGTTCAGCCTGCCGCACGTCGATCCGCTGCGCGCCCGCGCAGGTGCGGTTCCTCCCGACATCCACTCGGTCAACTACCTCCTGTTCGCCCTGCTCGTCATCCTGCTGTCCAACGGCCTGCCCCGGGCGGCCCGCTGGTCGGCGCGCGGTTCGGTGGGCGGCGCCGTGCTGCAGGGCCTGTGCGGCGCCGCCGTCGGCTTCTGGACCTATCTGGGCAGCGCGTTCGGCGCCTCCGGCTACAACACCGGCAGCAGCGGCCCCTGCACCTATCCCGACTGCTGGCCGGTCCACGCCGAGGAGAAACTCGGCTTCCTCGCGGGCACGCTCACCGGCCTGGTGATGATCGCAATGGCGCTCCTGGTGAACCGGGTCCCGTGGGTGATTCGTACTGGGGTTCCGTTGGTCGTCTGCGTCGCCGCCGTGCTGATCCATCACTGGCTCTGGGTCACCTATCTCGTTCCGATCTTCGAAGCGCCGCCTGGCTAGAGCAGGACGACTCTGCCGGTGTCGAGTTCGTAGTAGGCGGCGGCGAGTTTGAGTTTGCCGGACTTCTCCATGGGGCCGATGACGGACGACTGGCGGAGCTTGGTGAGGGTGAGGGCGACGTTGGCCTGTACGGCGTTGGTGAGGCGGTCGCCGGGTTTGCCTACTACCTGGCGGACAGCTGGGGCGAGCGTGTCGACGAGGTAATCGAGGCCCTTGGTGTGGGAGGTGCGTTGCTCGGCGTCCAGGGCCTTCATAGTGGCGTCCAGCGCACCGCAACGCTGGTGGCCCAGGACTACGAGGAGCGGCGTGTGGAGCTCGGCGATGCCGAACTCGATGCTGCCGGTCACCGACTGATCGAGCGCTCCACCGGCACTTCGTACGACGACGAGGTCGCCGAGGCCCTGGTCGAAGACCAGCTCGATCGGCACGCGGGAGTCGACGCAGCCGAGGATCGTGGCGAACGGGTGCTGGCCCTTGCTCACCGCCACGCGTCGTGCGATGCCCTCGTCGAGATCCTGATCCTGGGCGGCGACGAAACGCGCATTTCCTGCCATCAGCCGTTCCAGCGCCTGGTTGCCATTGGCAACCACAGGTGAGCCGAACGAGGTGCCGGGAGGCCGGGTGCCCTCTGCCTCACCGGTGTCGACAGCGCCGCTGGTGCTGACAGTGCCGGTGGTGCTGTCGGCGCAGCCCGCCAGGGCCGCGGTGGCGAAGGTGGCCTGGGCTGCGGCGGCCAGAGCGACTGCGAGGACGCGACGGCGCGAATGCGCGGGCACCGGAGTGGTCGGCTCGTTCAAGGACGTCCTCCTCGCACACGGACGGCGGGGCGAGGCCGTCAGCTCGAAGGTAGCAGATTGCATACAGTCTGCAGTACCCACAATGTCTTCGAATCTCTCGGCTCCAGCCGGGAAATCTGATAGACACCCCGTATGAGACTCCGCCCCAGCTCATTCCACCGCTCCCTGTTCGTCGGCGCCCTCGCGCTGACAGCTGTCCTGTCCGGCGCTCCGATCGCCCACGCCATGCCGGCCACTCCGGACGCCGCCCCGGCACTCCGCGGCGGTCCCGCGACCGGGTGCCTCGATCACTCCATCGTCGGCACGGTCGAGGAGCAACGCCTGGATCTAGGGGTGGCTGGTGGGCCGTCTGTTCCGGCGGAGATCCTCAGGCGCTCCGGCTTCGACCGGCAGGTCGAGCTGTTCACGGAGCTCCTGTGCCACGTCCCCAGTCGACAGGCCGCTGCCGCTCTCGTGCGCACCAGGGCGAAACCCTCTGGCGTACGGCGACGTACCGGGCTCAGCATCCTGTGCACGGAGCCGACGCGCTGCCGGCAACCGACGACCGCGGTCTGTACTGGGCGCGGATTTCGATGGCATTCGCCCTCCGCCAATGGCAACCACGCTTCGGCCTCGGTACGACGGAGCGCGCCGGCCTGATCAAGTCGTTCGAGTACGCGTCCCGCGGCATCACGAGCACCCGCTTCACACCGGGCGTGCGGAAGATCCTCGTCACCGGCTTCGACCCGTTCACGCTGGACGCCGACATCCGCATCGGCAACCCGTCAGGCGCCAACGCACTCACCCTCGACGGTCAGCGGTGGACGGTGAACGGCAAGACGTACGAGATCCAGACCGTGATGTTCCCGGTCCGCTACACCGACTTTGACGAGAGCATGGTCGAGAACGCTCTCGCGCCGCACTACCGCCCGGGTCCGCAGCACGCGGATCTCGTCATGACCGCGAGTCAGGGCCGCGTCGGCATCTTCGACCTGGAGGTCTTCAACGGACGGCGCCGCTCGGTCAGCTCGATCGGCGACAACAACAACCTCTGGGGCGGCGGCACGGTCAACGCACCTGTCGTCTCCCCCAGCATGCCGCCCGGGCCGGAGTTCATCACCTCGAGCCTTCCGCTGGCCCGGATGTCGCACGCCGACGTCACGCCGTTCCGGACCCGCGTCAACACTTCTGTATTGGAGATTCCGGCCGGCCAGACAGAGCCCGTACGCCGACCCGATGGTCCTACGCCCGGCTCGATCGCGTCAGAGGGCACCGGCGGCGGCTACCTCTCCAACGAGGTCGCCTACCGCAACACGCTCCAACGCGACCTCCTCGACCCGTCGATGCCGGCCGGCCACCTGCACGTCCCGGTTCTCTACTTCGACCCGGCCAACAAGACCGCGGTCACCGACCCGACGTACGAAGCGAACCGCGAGGCGATCGTCAACGGAGCGCACGCAATCCTGCGCGCCGCGCTCGGCTAGTACAGAAAACTGATCACCGCCATGCTCGGACTGATCACTATTCTGGGCATCAGATCGCGAGCACGTCGGACGTGTGGACCGGCAGGCCGGTCTCGAAGGAGCGGTTGGCTGCCAGGCCGGTGACGAGGGCCAGAGCAGCTTGACGGGCGTCGGCGATGTCAGCTCCTTCGGTCGGTTCGTCGTCCAAGAGAGCCGCCAGCACGCGGGCGTCGGCGCCGCCGTGACCGGCGTGATCGTGGTCGACGGTGTGGTCGATCGGCGGCTCCCACAACGGCCGCAGCGTGATCGACGTACGTCCGGCGGTCGGTGCGGCCAGGTCGCCGTGGATCCAGCCCTTCGCGGATTCGACCCGTTGGTTCGGGGCGGTAAATGTCGACTCTTCGACATTGAGCTCCAGCCGGCCCCGCGATCCGTTGAACATCACGCGGTAGCCCTCCAACGGTGAGTAGGCCGTCAGGTGGTACGTCATCGTCGCGCCGCTGTCGTACGACACCAGCACGGCCATGTCGTCCTCGATCGTCACGCCCGGCGCGAACACGTTTCGGTCCCGGTAGTAGCCGTCCTCGCCCTCCGCGTCCAGGTAGAGCTCGCGAAGTGTCGCGTTGTCCGCGAGGTGCAGGGCGAACGGATCGTCAAGGGCGGCAGCGGATCCGTCGACACGGTCGTAGGGGCGCCCGTACCCGTGGGAATGCCCGGGCCCGTAGAACGCCAATTGTCCTTGTACGTAGACGATCCGCGGCTCGGCGCCCAGCCACCAGTTCACCAGGTCGAAGTGGTGACTGGCCTTGTGCACCATCAATCCACCGGAGTTCGCCTTGTCACGATGCCAGCGGCGGAAGTAGTCCGCGCCGTGCGACACGTCGAGCATCCACTCGAAGTGCACCGAGTGGATGTCCCCGATCGCCCCCTCGGCCAGCAACGAACGCACCCGCCGATGCACCGGGTTGAACCGGTAGTTGTACGCCACCGACAACGACCCGCCGGTCTCCCGAACCGCGGCCAGGATGCTCGTCGCCTTCGCCGCATCGGTCGTCATCGGCTTCTCGCTGATCACCCGTACGCCGGCCCGCAGCGCCGCCTCGATGTACAGGTTGTGGGTCGCGTCGACGCTGGTGACGATCAGCAGCTCGATCCGCTCGACCCGCAACATCTCCTCGAACCGGCCCGGCGGCCATTGATGCGCAGTACGGCGGCCCGCCGCGAGCAGCATCCGGTTGTGGAAGGCCATCCGGACCGAGTTCGGGTCACACAAGGCGACGACGTCGTACCCGTCGCGTTTGGCCAGGCCTTCGGTGAAGAGTTGGGCGCGGTTCCCGGTTCCGACGATTGCCGTCCGCACAGGCATGGAGGACCTCCTATTGCTTGACCGCACCGGCCAGACCGTTGACGAAGAAGCGCTGCAGGAGCACGAAGAGCAGGATGATCGGGGCGAGCGTGATGACCGTGCCGGCACACAGCAGCGTCCATTCGGTCGAGTTCTCGCCGATGAACGCGTACATGCCGATCGCGAGCGTGCGCAGCTCGGGCCGGCCGAGCGTGAACACCAGCGGGATGAAGAAGCTGTTCCAGGCGGTGATCGCGGTGAACAGGCCGACCGTTGCCAGCATCGGCCCGGACAGCGGCAGCATGATTCGCGCGAACGTCTGGTGGAAGTTCGCGCCGTCGACCATCGCGGCGTCCTCGAGCTCCTTGTCGATGGCCATGAAGTAGCCCATGAACAGGAACGTCCCGAACACCACTCCCCCGGACGCCTGCACGATGATCACCGACCACAGGCTGTTCAGCAGATGCACCCGCTGCATCAGGTCGAACACCGGGATGATCGTGTACCCGTGCGGCAGGAACAGCGTCGCCGACACCAGCCCGAGGCAGAACCCGCGGCCCGGGAACCGTGTACGCGCAAGTACGTATCCCGCGCAGGAAGTGACTACTAACGTGATCACTACCGTGCCTACGGTGATCAGTATTGTGTTCATGAAATACCGGCCGAACGAGGCCTCCTGCCAGGCGTTCAGGTAGTTCGCCCAGAGGAAATGCGAGGGCATCGGATTCAGCCCGTCGGTGAAGAAGTCGTCGTCACTCTTCAGCGAGGAGCCCAGCGCCCAGAACAGCGGATACAGCCACGCAAGTCCGCTGACCAGCAAGGCCACATGCGTCATCACCGTCACCATCCGCCGCCGCGTCATGATGCACTCCGACGGCGCGCGAGAGACCGCAGTACGACGACCTGTACGACGGAGAACCCGATCAGCAGCAGGCCGTAGATGAACGACGCCGCCGACGCCAGGCCGATGTCAGGCTGGACAGCGTTGGCGTTACTGCCGCCGAAGGCCAGATGGTAGATGTAGGTGTTCACGACCTCGGTCGCGAAGAACGGGCCGCCGCTGGTCAGCACCTGGACCAGGTCGAAGATCTGGAACGTCCCGATCACCGCCAGGATCACGATCACCACGCCGACGGCCCGCAGCATCGGGATCGTGATGTAGCGGAACATCGCGATCCGGCCGGCGCCGTCCAGCCGGGCGGCCTCGTAGAGCTCGTCCGGGATCGTCTGCAACCCGGCCAGGAAGTACACCAGGTTGTAGCCGAACGTGTGCCAGATGCCGACCAGGATGATGATCGCCATTGCGAAGTGCGGATCCCCCAGCCAGTCGATGTGCTGATGGATCAGATGCAGGTTCAGCAGCAGCGTATTGATCGAGTCGCCGAAGTTCGACACCAGCAGCTGGATCACAACACCGATCACCGCGGCCGATGTCACCACCGGCAGGAAGAACAGCGTCCGGTAGAACGACGCGAACCGCAGCCGCTTGTTGTTCAGCACGAGCGCGAGCGCCAACGCCAGTACGAGCTGGACCGGCACGACGAACGCGGCGTACACGAAGGTGTGGCCGAGGGAGCGCCAGAAGATGCTGTCGTGGACGATCTGCCGGAAGTTGGCCACGCCGACGAAGTCCGACGGGTCGCCGATCCCGTCCCACTTGTAGAACGTGTAGCCGAGCGACGCGATGATCGGATACACCACGAACGCCAGCAGGAGCACCATCATCGGTGCCAGATACACGTACGACCACAGGTAGGTACGGCGTCGCGCCCGCCGCCGGGCCGCCGCTGGTGGCGGCGGCCCGGCGGCAGTGACGTCCTGCCGTACGGCGGTCATCGCCATCAGGCGCCCGGCTTGGTCGTGTAGGCCTTGGTGAGATCCCAGTCCGCGAAGGCGAAGTCCTTCGCGCTGACTCCCGGCGCCTTCTTGATCGCGTCGCCGAGCGCCTGGTTCATCTTGCCCTCGAGTTCGGTCAGCGCACCCTGCGGATCCTTCAGCTGCCCCGTGTAGATGCCGGCCAGCACGTCGTTGATGTCCGGCTTGACCGCCGGCAGCTGGACCGCGGACACCTTCGGGTTCCGGATGGCCGGTTGCGGGCCGACCACTGCGGCGCCCGACATCGCGACGTACTGCGAGAACGGCGCGAACGTGACGCTCTTCGGGTCGTTGTTCTCCGCGTACACGGACAACCCCTGGCCCTGCTCGACCCAACGCTTCCCCGCGTCCGGGCTGTACAGCCAGTCGAACCAGGCCCACGCCTCATCGGCCTGCGTCGTCTTCGACGAAACCGCAACGAACCGTCCTCCGGGAGGCCCATAGAACAAGGCTTTCGGAGCTGAGCTCGGGCTCGGCAGCGTGACCAGGCTGTAGTCGGTGAACTTGTGCTGCGACCACTCCGGCTGGTTCCACACTCCCCCGACCGTCATCCCGAACCGCCCACGCTCGAAGAATGCCCGCGCCTGCTCGTCGGAGATGCTCATCGAGTTCGGGTAGAACCAGTTCTTGTTCTTCCACTCCATCAGCAGGTTGATCACGTCGAGGTAGTTGCGATCGCTGCCGAAGGTCCAGTGCCCGACCCGGTAGTCCATCCCGTCGATCCCACCGACCGCCGCGCCGCCCGGCGAGCCCGCGCCGCGAACGAACAGATCGAGCCACCAGGCCAGGGTCGTGTTCGTCGAGTTGCCGAAACCGAACGGCGCGACCTTCCCGCCGCTCTTCGACGCGATCGCGTCGGCCGCATGCGTCACGTCGTCCCAGGTCTTCGGCAGGTTCACGCTGCCGTCGTCGTTGGTCAGGCCGGCGTCCTTGAAGACGCCGTGGTGGATGTAGAGCTGCAGCGACGGCGCCGGGGCCGCGAACGGCGCGGTGTAGACCTTGCCGCCGAAGACGTCTACTCCCTCGACGAAGCTGTTCTCCGGGAAGCCGGCCTGCCAGGACTTGGTCGCCCACTTGTCGACCGGCATCAGCCAGTCCTGCGACACCTGCTGGCTGAGCTGCGGGCTCTTCGGAACCATCAGGATGTCCGGCGGGTTGTTGCTGCGGTACGCGAGCGACACGAGGTCGGCGTACTTGTCACTGACCTGCGTTGTCTTCTTGACGGCGATGTCCGGATGGGTCTGCTGGAACAGCTTGATCTCGTTGTCGACCCAGCCGGCCTGGCTGGCGTACCAGTCCCAGTAGGTGATGGTGGTCTTGGCCTTCGAACCTGAGGCCCCGCTGCCCGAGTTGTCCGAGGAGCAGGCGGCGAGTGCGCCCGCGCCGGCCAGGCCGACCGCGCCCCGGAGCAGTGTCCGCCGTGAGATGGGTGATGACATGGGAATTCCTCCAGTGACTTAGCTGCAGGCCGGCGAGGCCGACGACGCGGTCTGGGACAGGGAGCCGAGCCGCCAGGTGAGCGGACTGCCGTCCCAGGTCACGGCGACGCGACGCGGACGTTGGAAGGGCAGGAACGAGACCGTCTGGCCGCGATCCGACGGTCCCGGGCTGAAGGCGTTGTCGCTGCCAACCGGGACGGGGATGTAGTAGTTGTTGGCGTTCGAGTAACCGAAGTACGCCGTGTAGGAGTCGGCGTTGTGTACGACGCACACCGCGGTCGGCTGCACCGGGTTGAACGCGGTCTCCGCAGGACCGGTCCCGCGAGGAGCGTCCTTGGCGAGTGGGGCGAACGAGGCATCGTCGACCAGCAGGTCGCCGGCACCGGTCGTCGTACTGACCCACCACTCGGCCTTCGTGAGCGTCCCGGTCCAGGAGACCGGTGTGTTCGAGGCCGATATCTGCGTCCACCCGGTCGAGCTCACCGGGGCCGAGCCGAGCCGCAGCGTGGTCGAGCCGGTGGACGTGGTCAGCTTCAGACTGACCATCGCCGTGTCCGAGCCGGACGCCAGCCGCACCCACGCCGAGGAGTCGTACAGCCCGCCGTTCACGACTGACACTCCTTGCGCCGGACCGGCCCACGCGGCCTCTCGTCCGGCTGCCGACAGGTCACCGGACCCGGTGTGCGGAGTCGTCGACGCGTTCTTCAGCGTGCAGGTCCCGAGGCAGTACCAGCCGGTCGTGTTCGACTGGTTCTCCAGCGACCCGTTCGCCAGCACAGACGGCGTCGGCAGGTACGGCGTCACTGTGGGCGCCCCCTGCGCCGGCGGCGGCGTGCCGTCGGTCGGTGTGATGGCCAGGTCGTCCAGAGTGCATTCAGGAGAGCTCGCACTGGGATTCGACCAGGCGAAGGCTTGCACCCACTTCGTCCCGCTCGGCGGTGTGAAGGCGGCCAGCTTCTGCGTGTATGCGCGTTCGTCGGCGTACGACAGCTCGTACTCAAACGTCGGCGTACCGGGTGTGGCGCCGCCGCGGACGCCGACGTAGCACTGGGTACCACCGCCGTTCAGACGTCCCCAGCCAGACAGGAGGTAGCTCGTGCCCGGGGTCAGGCCGGTGACGTTCTGCGTGACGCCGGAGCCAGGGCTCAATGAGAGTGCGGTGTGGCCGCTGTGCGCGTTCGCGGCGGTGCTCGGACCGGTGCCGAGTGACGTCCAGCCGCGCGTGCCGCTCTCGAAGCCGCCGTCACCGATCGGATTCGGCTGGTTGGCACGGACCGTGGTGGCGATGCCGTCCGTGATCACCTTGACCGAAGCGCCGGCGGTGGTCGGCATGGCGACCTTCACCTGCTTGGAGATGCCGTTCACGGTGACTGTCACCAGGTAGTCCCCGAGGAAGCCCCGCGTACCGAACGTCCCGGCCGTGTTCGACTGACCGGAGACGCTGGTGTGCCACCGATGCTGGATCAGGTCCTCCCAGACCAGAGCGTTCGGCTTGGGCGACCAGTCGTCGTTGTACAGCGCGACGCGCGGGTTGTAGATGTTCTTCGACCAGATCCCGAAGTTGCTGATCTGGTTGACGTTCGGGTTCGAGAACATCGCGGTCATGAAGTCGCGGGTGTAGTCGGCCTGCAGTTGCTGGTCGTCGGTGTCGACGTCGAACTCGGTGACCGCGACCTTGACGCCGAGCCCGGCGAACTGGTCGACGATCGTCATCAGGTCGTCCGGCGAGGTGAGCTGGAGCCCGTTGAAGTGGCTCTCGAACCCGACCGTGTCGATCGGCGCACCCGACGACTTCAGCGACTGCACCAGGTTGTACACGTGGTCGCGGTGACGTGTCTCCCAGCCGTTGTTCTCCACCAGGCCGTAGTCGTTCAGGGCCAGCGTGGCGTTCGGGTCGGCAGCGTGCGCGAGCCGGAACCAGTTCGCGATCTCGTCCTGGCCGAGAATGTCCTGGACGTTGTGTTCGGAGTACGGCTCGTTCACCACGTCCCACTCGTCGACGATGCCCGCCAGCGACGACGCCTCGTCGGTGATATGGGTGTTGATCCGCGCGCGCAGTGCGGCCGGGTCGTTCTGCAGGTTCACGACGTCGGGTTGCATCAGTCCCCACGACGGCCAGATCAGGTTGTGGCCGCGGACCCGCAGCCCGTGCTCACGCATCCATTGCAGAGCGGGTAGCGTGATCGTCTCGCGCTCGGTCGGGTTCTCCCAGTGGTTCCACTTCAGATTGTTGCCCAGGGCCCCTTGGTTGAAGAGCGTCGAGTACTTCGACTGGTACTGCGCCAGGTCGGTCCCGCTGATTCCGCCGGACGGATCGCCGACCAGGCGCGCGCCGTCGGACGCCGCGCCGAACTTGAACGCACTCGTCTGCTGTACTGCGGACACGGTCGCACCGCTGACCGGATTCCCGTCGGTGTCGACGACCGACACCGACAGGTTCCCCTTGCGGTACTGGTCGATGCGGGCGTTGGCCGCCGTACGCCAGGCGGCGTTCGCATCGCGGCCGTCGTACGTCACCTGCGGGTAGCCGGCCGGATTGCCCGGGCCGAGGTCCTGCACCGAGACGCCGGCGATCTGGAACGTCTGCGCGCCGTACCCGAGCCACAGGTTCAGGTGCGCGGCCGTGCTCGTCCCCGCGGTGTACGTCGTCGCCGCGCGGAACGGGAACTCGAACTTCTTCCACGCGGTCTCGTAGCGCAGGGCAGCGTTGAGAGACTTCTTGTACGGCGAGCCGTCGGTCTCGAAGACCAGGTGGGCGTTGCCGCCGGTCGGCGTGATCGCTCGGGCCCAGACCGTCGCGACCAACGCGTCGCCTTCGGTGACCGTGGCCGCAGCGGGTACCCCGAGAGTGATCTCGTACTCGCCGTCGAGGCCGGGGCTCTGCGGCGCGTTGGGCACGGCGATCTCGAGGGCCTTGGTGAAGTCGGGGTTGCCGGTGATGTCGACCTGCCGGGTCGCATCGGCAGGCAGGCTCTTGAACTCGGTGAAGTTGGCGACGGCATCGGCCGGGAGGACCTCGTACGGCGCCGCGTCGGCTCGGGCGGTGGGCTGGATCGCCACGGTGGCAGTCACGGCACCGATGAGGGCAAGCGTCGCACCGGTGGCCAGTTTTCTGAACACTGGAGGATTTCCTTCCAGAGGGCGCACAACAGCATCGCCCGGCGGCGAGAGAGCCTGGGCCGGTGCCGTGCGTGTCAGGGGGTCGGGCGGGACCTCGATCCGGAGATCAGGCCTTGGTGGTCTGCGAGCGTCCGCGCGGGGACCGGGTCACGGGCACCGGCCCGCAACTCGCCCGGACGATCAGGCTGGTAGGCATCACCAGACGAGGCAGCTCGGCGGCCGGCGGCTCGACGTCGGCCGTCGCACCCGCCTCCCCCGGCTCCTCGTCGTCGGGGTCGCGAGGGCCGATCTCGGACAGCAGCAGCTCCGCCGCCCGCTTGCCCATGTCGATGAACGGTTGCTGGATGGTGGTCAACGGCGGCCGGATCTGTGCCGCCGACTCGATGTCGTCGAAGCCGATCACCGACACGTCCTCCGGCACCCGCAGCCCGGCTTCGGCGGCCGCGGTCATCACGGCGTACGCCGTCACGTCGGAGTGCGCGAACACGGCCGTCGGCCGCTCGTCGGCCGGCAGCGCGAACAGCTCGTGCGACCGGGCGCGGATCTGTTCGGGCAGGAAGTCGCCGGGCTTGGTCAGCTCCGGATCCGGCTGGATGCCGGCCGACCGGAGCGCGTCCAGGTAGCCGCGGTAGCGGTCCTGGCAGCAGCGGTACGTCATCCGGCCTTGCACACAAGCGATCCGGTCGTGCCCGAGCTGCAGCAGATGATCCATCGCCGTCAACGCGCCGTCGTAGTTGTCGGCGGTGACCGACGGCAGTGCGACGTCGGCGTCGATGGTGTTCACCAGGACGACCGGCAGGCCTTCCTCGTGCAGCTGTACCAGCGGGTCGAGCGGTTGTTCATGGCTGACGACCAGCAGGCCGGAGGCCATGCTCGAGGTCAGGATCCGGTCGATCAGCGGACCGTAGTCGCGGTCGTTGGTCGCCGTGTAGAGGATGATGTCGAACCCGCTCCGCTCGGTCACCGCGGCCACCCCGATGTTGATCGAGGCAACCATGTGCCAGGACAGGCCGGGCACGACCATGCCGATCAGCCGGGTGCTCCCCTTGGCCAGCGCGGTGGCGGCGAAACTCGGCACATACCGGTGCCGGCGCATCACCGCGAGGACGTGCCGCCTGGTCGCCGGATCCACCTTCGGGCTGTTGTTGAGCACCAGCGAGACGGTGGACTTCGACAGCCCGGAGAGCGCGGCGATGTCGCGGATCGTCAGCTTCGCCATCCGGCCATCCTTCGGGTTCGGTCCGTTGGACTGGTCCAACGGCTGGTTGCACCGGAACGTAACAGTGCGCCGGTACGCCGTCAACACCCTGCCTGCAATCGGTTTCAGGACGAGGCATTGCGCCCGCCGCGGTCTTCGTGCCACGATCGTCGCACCGTGTTGGACCGGTCCTACGCAGGCCGGGATCACCTGCCGGGACCGGTCCGGCACGCCCGCAGGCTCAGCCGCCCCGGCAAGACCTGACAACGCCCACCAGCCGCCGCCAGGAAGGCCGCCCATGCCGCCGTACGCCCTCGACGACTTCGCCTTCGACCTCCGCCGCGCCGCACCTCCCGCCGAGTTCTGGGTCGGCAGCGGCAACGGGACGGTCAGCCAGCTGACCGGGACCGTGTGCGGCGTCGGCGGCTGGTTCGCTCCCCCGCTGGCCGCGCCCGACAGCCGGCTGACGATCTCACTGGAGGTCGACGGGCAGGTGATCGTCGACCTGGCTCGCCCGGGCGCCGGCAACCGCGGTCTGCTCCCGGCCGGCGGCACCTGGCGTCCGGACCGGATCGTCCGCCGGGGCACCTACCACCACTACGCCGGTGACCTCACGTCGCTCGGCGTCGAGTCCATTCTGACGCCCGGCCACGGCTCTCCCGGCTATGTCCTCACCCTGCGGATCCGCAACCGCTCCGCCAACACCCACGAACTCACCGTCCGCCCGGAGCTGGCCGCGACCCACGCCCGTGAGGTCCCGCTGTCCGAGTGGGGCTGGGTTCCACCTGCCGCCGGCAGGGGCGAGCCGATCACTCTGTCGCACGACGGCCTGACGGCAGTCCTTGATGCCCACGGCGAGGCGACCTTCAGGATCCGCGTCCAGGCCGCCAACGCCGAGGACACGACCCGAGTCTGGGAGTCCCGCATCGCCCGGACGCTCGGCCAGGTCCCGACGCTCACCTCCGACATCCCGGGGCTCGAGCAGTACTACCGCCGCTCGCTCGCCAGCGGGCTCGTCTGCTGGTGGGAGCACCCCGACTTCGTCACCCAACCGTTCATCGCAACCTCCGGTCTCGACGGCGGCGCCCTCTGTTCCTACGCCTGGGACACCGGCGGCTACGCGCCGACCCTGCTGAGTCTGATGCTCGGCGACGGCGTCCTCGACGTCATCCAGTCCTTCCTCGACGCCGACCTCACCGACCGGTACGCCATCGCCCCCGACGGCACCGGCCTCGGCGTCGCCTACGCGTACAGCGGCTGGTCACTCGTCGCTCTCACTCGCGCGGCCGCGGCAGGTCGTCGGCTCGATCCGGCGATGATCGGCCGGCTGTACGACGTACTCATGACTCTCGACAAGCGGTTCCAGCCGGACGACCAGACCGGCGTACTGCGGGACTACGGCGACCAGAGCAATCTGCTCGAGATGCGCGGATCCGGCTGGGAGCATGTCGTCGCGAGCCCCAACGCCGAACGCGCCTGGACCCTCGAGACCCTCGCCGAACTCTCCGATCTCACCGGCGCAGCACTCCCGTCCGACGAGCTCAGACGCTCCGCACGGCAGATCCGCGAGGAAGTAGTCAGGCAACTGTGGGACGAGGATGCGGGATGGTTCCGCAGCCGCTACCCCGACGGCCACACCGAGCTCGCGTACTCCGTCCAGGCGTTCGACGCACTGAGCTCCTGCCCGCCGGAGATCGCGAACGCGTTGATCAGCCACCTCCGCCCCGGCGCGTTCCTCGGCGAGTACGGCGTGAGCAGCGTCAGCGCCGAGGACGAACTGCACTACGAGACCGCCGACATCGACTGGTCGGGCGGCGGCGCCTACACCGGCGAAGCGCCGCAACTCGCGCTGACGCTGTGGCAGCAAGGCCGTCCCGAGCTCGCCTGGGACGTGCTGCGCCGGCTGTTCTGGATGGGCGAGCACTACCCGTACTTCCCCCAGGACCACTACTCCGACAAACCCGGCGCACCCGCCTCCGGCCGCCGCATCAACATCATCGCCGGCCTGACCGGAGCCGAAGCGATCCTCACCGGGCTCGCCGGTATCCGCCCCAACCCCGACGGCTCGCTGCACATCACGCCGAACCTGGTTGCCGCTGGCAACATCACGCTGAGTGGTCTCGGTTACCGCGGGCACACGATCGACATCACGATCGGGCCCGACGGCTTCGAGGTCTCAGTCGACGGCCGGCCGCAATCCCCTGACCGCGGCGGCACCGTGGTCGCCGTACGCCCCGCGGTCAGCGGTTGCGGTTCGGGCACCAGCACCGGATGATTCAGAGGTTCGATCCGCCCGTCGAATGCTGGGAGGGGCCCACGCATGAGGATCCGACTTCTGGTGAGTGCTGCCGCAGCGACCGCTCTGGTGGCAGCAGCAGTGGCAAGTCCGGCTCAGGCGTCACCGGAGGCGATCGCCGCGCCGGCGGTTCCGACCTTCGTCGACGGCCTCGCCCAGGCTGTCTTCTCGACCAACCCGGCCGATTGGTACAGCGGTGAGGTGTGGGTCCAGGCGCCGTTCGACAGCGACCACGACGGCGCGCCCGACCGGATCCACGCCGACTTCACCGCACCCTCGGAGGTCCTCACCCAGGGACTGAAGGTGCCGGTCATCTTCGAGGACAGTCCGTACTACGCGGGTACGGCGGACGACTACAGCAACTGGGGTGTCGACCACGAGCTCGGCGCCCCGCCGGCGTCGCGTCCGCGCGCACCGTTCTGGTCGGCATTCGACACCAGCCCGGTGATCAGCACGGTCTACGAATCGACCTGGGTGCCACGCGGCTTCGCCGTCGTCCACGCGGAATCGCCGGGCACTGGTCATTCGGACGGTTGTCCGACTTCGGGCGGCACGAACGAGACCTTGGCCGCGAAGGCCGTGATCGACTGGCTCAACGGTCGAGCCCGTGCGTACACGACCAAGGACGGCAACACCCGGGCGGTGGCCGGCTGGACGACCGGGAACGTCGGCATGATCGGCACGTCGTACAACGGGACCCTGCCGGAGGCGGTTGCGACGACCGGGGTGGCCGGGCTGAAGGCGATCGTGCCGATCTCGGCGATCTCGGACTGGTACGACTACTACCGCGCGAACGGCATGGTCCGGGCGCCGCACTCGTCGTCCAACCCGTCCGGCAACAACAACGCGTTCCAGGGCGAGGACCTCGACGTACTGGCCGACGTCGTCTACTCGCGGCTCGACGAGACCGGCGCGCGGACGATCTGCCAGCCGGTGATCGACGACATCGAGCGCAATATCGACCGCGCCACCGGCAACCGCAACAAGTTCTGGCAGGAACGCGACTACATGAAGGACGTCCGCAACGTCCGGGCCGCGACCTTGCTTGCCCATGGCAATAACGACTTCAACGTGATGACGAAGAACGCGGCGCAGTTCTATGCGGCTCTGAAGAAGCAGCATGTGCCGCACATGTTCTACTTCCACCAGGGCGGCCACGGCGGCGCCCCGCCCGACGTTCTCGTCAACTACTGGTTCACCCGCTACCTGTACGGCGTACAGAACGGGGTCGAGCAGCTGCCGCGATCGTGGGTCGTCCGCGAGGCCGCGTCATGCCCACCGCGTCTGACGACGGTGGCCGGAGAGCAGTCCAACACGGCGACGCTCGCGGTGGCGGATACGAAGCCGTTCCGGATCGGGTTCTCGTTGACCGTGCCGCAGACCAACGCTGACGGCACGATCACCAATACGACCCGGCTGATCGCTAAGATCCCCGACTCGACCCACCTGGTCCTGGCCTCCGCCGTGGCGACGGCTGACGGACAGAAGGTCGCTGACGGTGCGACTGTCAGCCTGCAGTGCGGCAACGCCAACCCGACGCCGTACGCCGAGTGGCCCGACCCGGCCGCTGGCGACGCAGGGCTGCACCTCACGCCGGGAGCACCGGAGCGCGGTGGACTGACCTTCGCACCGACCAAGGCAGGCACGGAGACTCTCACCGACGACTCGTCGATCCCGGCGATCACCTCGGCGAACGCGCCGTCCTCGGGAGTGCGGCTGGTGTACCAGACAGCACCGCTCACCAAGCCCGTCCGTATCAGCGGTATGCCGTCCGCCCCGCTGCAACTCGCCTTCAGCGCATCGAAGGCGAATGTGACCGCCGCGCTGGTCAGCTACCCGCCGACCGGCAACGGCACGATCCTCACCCGCGGCTGGATGGACCCGGCCAACCGGGTGTCCGATTGGATCGACGCCCCGGTCAAGCCCGGCAAGATGTACCGGATGGACGTCGACCTGCAGCCGAAGGACACCGTCGTACCGGCCGGGAACCGGCTGGCCCTGATGATCGTGTCGAGCGACCGCGACTTCACCGTCCGCCCTGCTCCGGGCACGCGACTGACCCTCGATCTGTCCCACAGCTCGATCGACATCCCGGTGGTCGGCGGCCGCAAGGCACTGGCCGACGCCATCAAGTAGTCAGCACAGCGAAGGCTTCGAGCACCGACTCGAAGTGATGATCCGCGATCGGCGAGTCCACCGCATGGTGGCTCCCGATCCGGATCGTGCGCAGGCCGGCGTTGATACCCCCTGCGATGTCGTACGCCGGATGATCGCCGACCATCCACCCGCCCTCGAGCCCCGCGCCGGCGCCCTCCGCGGCAATCTCGAAGATCCGGGCGTCGGGCTTCCGTACGCCGACCGCGCCGGAGATGCAGCAGTAGTCGACGGCGCGGTCGATGCCGGTGTGCGCGAGCTTGGCGGACTGCTGGGCGACGTTCCCGTTCGTCACCACGGCGACCCGCCAGCCCGCCGTACGCAGAGCCGCCAGCCCGTCGAGCACCTCGGCGTCCACCGAGGTGAACGGCGGATGCTCACGGTCGTAGTCGTCGACCGAGATGCCAACGCCGAAGCGCCGCTCGAATCCGTCGAACAGCTCGCTGCGTGGCGTGAAGCCGCCGTTGTCGTGGGCAAGCAACCAGTCGACCGCGTCCGGACCGAGTCCGGCGCGGTCGACCCACCAGCGCGCCCACGCCACGAACGCTCCGTCCCGATCGATCAACGTGTTGTCGAGGTCGAAACAGACCAGTCGTGGCGCCATGGCCCAACCCTTACACAGCGCGCCACACCCACGTGACCCGGTCGTACAGGCGCTCGAAGCCAGCTCGTTGCATGTTGTGCAGCGACGTGTTGTGCACCCCCGGTGCTTCCGCGCCGGTCTCGGCGACCATCCAGCGACAGCCGGCTGCCTGTGCGCCGCGGAGGCGCGCGGCGAGGAGCGCCGACTGGGCGCCACGGCCACGAGCGCCCGGCACGGTGGCGCCGCCGAACATATCGGCGCAGTCCCCGTTGACGAAGATGCTGCCGACGGCAACGATCTCGTCACCGTCCCACGCGGCGTACTGCTGCCAGTTCGTCCGGCCGACGCAGGACGCGGTCAGGTCGACCATCGCAGGTGTGGTGAAGCCGAAGGTGTCCATCATCACGGTCGCGAACTCCTGCGCCTGGTCTGGCTCGACGAGGTCGACGCGCAGCCCTGAGTCGGAGTCGGCCCCTGCGAGGGCGGTCTCGATCTCGCAGCCCAGTTTGACGTAGCGGGTGCCCTCGCTCAGGTTCACCTTCGCGGCCGTCGCCGACCAGTCCGAGGGCAGCAGCGAGGGCGCGATCGCGAACCCACCGGCAGACAGTCCCTCGGCGCGGAAGAACTCGCACACCTCCGTCAGCGTCTCGACGGTGACCGACTCGGTGCTGGCGAATCCGCCCGCCCGGTTGAAGAACCCGCTCGGGTCCTCGCGAAGCACCAGCGCCTGTACGTCGCCGATGCGCCGCGAGCTGATCCCCAGCGTTTCCCGCACCGACGACGGCGCGCCGGCCACGAAGTCGACGTACGCGGCGATCTCGGTCTGCTCGGCCAGACCGACCGGTACCGTCATGCCGACTCCTTCACGAAGTCCAGTACGGCGGCGACGAACTCGTCGGTCTGCTCGAGGTGCCCGAAGTGGCCGCTGTTCGTCAGCTCACACAGCCGTACGTCGGGCATCCCGGCGTCGATCTCGTACGCGAACCGCGGCGCACAGATGAAGTCGTAGCTGCCGACGATCACCAGCGCGGGCACGGTGATCGTACCGAGCCGGTCGCGGACGTCCCACTCGACCGGCAGCCGGTTCGGGTCGTGCCTCGTCCGTAGCGTCAGCTCACCGACCCGTGCGATCGTCGCCCGGTAGTCGGCGAAGTACGCGGGCAGGATGTCGCTCAGGTACTGCCGATGCGACTCGTCGTCGGTGATCTCGAGCGTCTTCGACACTGTGGCCGCGTCCCAGACCTGTCCGGCCTTGACCGCTTCCGGGCGATCCGGCCAGCGCTTCACGAACGCCGCCATCTCCTCGGTCGCCGTCGCGAACAACTCGGGTCCGTAGACGGCCGCGGTGTCGTACAGGATCAGTCCGCGGAGCCGGTCCGGGTGGTCGAGGCCGAACTGGAGCCCGACGAACCCTCCGTGCGAGTGCCCCAGGAAGTAGCCGGTCTCCGCGCCGAGGTCGTCGAGCACGGCCGCCGCGAAGTCGCCGTAGCGGGACAGGGAGTAGTCGCCGTCGGGAAGCAGGTCGCTCTCGCCCGAACCGACCGGGTGCAGGTAGACCATCGTCAGCGAGGTCTCCAGCTCCGGGATCCGGAGATAGGCCGGATCCACGCCGGGTCCACCCGAGTGCACGAGGCAGACCGGTCCGGTGCCCGCTACTTCGTAGACCTGCCGGATGCCGTCCACGACGACGGTGTGTTTTCCATTCATACCCGCAGGACGCGGTGAGGGTGCGGGAAAGTTCGATCGCGACGCGGACTTCTTCTCAGCGTTTACGCGGGTGGTAGAGACGCACCTTGCCGACGAGGTTCTTGTCCAGTTGATGGACCCACACGACGCTCGGCGGGCAGTGTGTCGGGTCCTCAGGAGGGCTGATCAGGGCCGCCTCCCAGATGACGACCTCGCGGCTGGCCACCACGTTCACGACCTCTTGGCGTACGCCGTCCGACACGTCCCGGTCGAACGCCTCCCGCAGGTAGTCGATGTCCGTACGCTTGCCGGTCGGCCACAGCACCTGCGCCTCCGACGACCACCCGTCCGCGAGAGTGGATGCGAGCTGACCTCGTCGACCGGACTCCATGAAGTCCTCGGCGAGCTCGCGGTGCAGCGCCGTCGCCGCGGCAACGTCCTCGTACACCCCGTCTGCCGAGTTCAGCAGCGCGTCCGTCAGCTTCGCGCGGGCCTGATGGAGCCGGCTTCGGACCGTCCCGACCGGCAGGTCGCAGAGCGCCGCGATCTCTTCGTACGACGCCACGTCGGTGAAGTACCGCAACAGCGTCACCAGCCGCAACCCCGGTGTCAGGTCCTCGAGCGCCGTCCAGACCCAGTCACGCATCGCGTGCCGGTCGAGGATCTCGGCGGGATCAGGCACCACGTCCATCCGCGCGACCGTCGCCGGCTCGGCCATCGGAACCGCTGACATCTTGCGGAGGCGGGCACGACAGACGTTCCGCACCACCATCTTCAGCCACGGGCCGACAGCATCCGGGTCGCGGACGTCGCCGACCCGGCGCAGCGCAATCATCACTGCCTCTTGTACGGCGTCCTCGGCGTCGTGGCTGTGACCGAGGACCGACACCGCGACCGCCTGCATCGCCGCCCGGTGCCTGGCGAGCAGCAGGCCGAGAGCGCCCGCGTCGCCCGAGTTGGCGGCGCGGAGCAGCTCGGAGTCCTGCGGCGCGCCGCTCACCATGTCGATCACGCAGAAACCCTAAGTGCAACCGCAAAGGATCAGACGTCGATGCGGTTCTCGTCCAGCTCGTAGGCGCCCTGGACCAGGAACTCCTTGCGCGGAGCAACGTCGTTGCCCATCAGCAGGTCGAAGACCTTGGCCGCCTCCTCCGCGTGGTCGACCGTGATCCGGCGCAGCGTGCGGTGCCGCGGGTCCATCGTGGTCTCCGCCAGCTGGTCGGCGTCCATCTCACCGAGACCCTTGTAGCGCTGCGGCGGCTCCTTCCAGCGGACGCCCTTCTTCATCAGCTCGGCCGTCTTCCGCTGGTACTCCGCGTCGCTGTAGGTGTACAGGTACTTGTCCTGACCCTTCTTCGGGTTCGTCAGCTCGAACCGGTGCAGCGGCGGCACGGCGGTGTAGACGCGGCCCGCCTCGACCAGCGGTCGCATGTACCGGAAGAACAGCGTCGCGAGCAGGCAGCGGATGTGGGCGCCGTCGGAGTCGGCGTCGGCCATGAAGATGATCTTCCCGTACCGCGCTTGCTCCAGGTCGAACGTCCGGCCGGAGCCGGCGCCGACGACCTGGATGATCGACGCGCACTCGACGTTCTTCAGCATGTCGCCGACCGACGCCTTCTGCACGTTGAGGATCTTGCCCCGGATCGGCAGCAGCGCCTGGAACTCCGAGCTGCGCGCGAGCTTCGCCGTACCGAGGGCCGAATCGCCCTCGACGATGAACAGCTCGGACCGGTCGACGTCGTTGCTGCGGCAGTCGGCCAGCTTCGCCGGCAGCGCCGACGACTCCAGCGCGGTCTTGCGCCGCTGCAGCTCGCGGTGCTGACGGGCCGCGACCCGCGTCCGCGACGCGGCGACAACCTTCTCCAGCACCGCCCGAGCCTGCGCCTTGTGCTCGCGCTTCGTCGAGGTCAGGAACGCCTCGAGCTCCGACTGCACGACCTTCGCCACGATCCGCGACGCCGCCGGCGTGCCGAGAACTTCCTTGGTCTGGCCGTCGAACTGCGGCTCGGCCAGCCGGACCGTGACGACCGCGGTCATGCCCTCGAGCACGTCGTCCTTGATGATCTCCTCGCCGCTCTTCAGCAGCCGGGTGCCGTCAAGTGCGTTCGTGAAACTCTTCGACAGCGCGCGCTCGAACCCGTTGACGTGGGTGCCGCCCTTCGGCGTGGCCACGATGTTGACGAACGACCGCAGCTCGGTCTCGTACCCGTCGCCCCAGCGGACGGCGATGTCGACGTCGAGATCGCGCTCGACGTCGGACGGCGTCATGTGGCCGGCGTCGTCGAGCATCGGCACGGTCTCGGTGAAGTGACCCGTCCCGGTCAGGCGGACGACGTCGGTGACCTTCTGGTCGGTGGCCAGGAACTCGGTGAACTCGCTGATGCCGCCGTCGTGCTTGAAGTGCTCCTCGGTGACCTCGTCGCCGCGCTCGTCGCGGATCACCAGCAACAGGCCCGGCACCAGGAACGACGTCTGCCGCGCCCGGGTGACCAGCTCGTCGTAGTTGAAGGTCGCGTCCTTGGTGAAGATCTGCCGGTCCGCCCAGTACCGGATCCGGGTGCCGGTGACACCCTTCTTCGCCCGGCCAGCCTTCCGCAGCCCCTTCGCCGGGGTGAACGCCGCGGTCGCGCCCTCGCTGTCGAACTCGCCGGCCACGCCGCGCCGGAAGGAGGTCGTCCAGACCGTCCCGCCGCGGTCGACCTCGACGTCCAGCCGCGCGGACAGCGCGTTCACCACCGAGGCGCCGACACCGTGCAGACCGCCGGACGCGTTGTACGACCCGCCGCCGAACTTGCCGCCGGCGTGCAGCTTGGTGAACACCACCTCGACACCGCTGAGCTTGGTCTTCGGCTCGATGTCGACCGGGATGCCGCGGGCGCGGTCCTTCACCTCGACCGAGCCGTCCTTGTGCAGGACGACGTCGATCTGCTCGCCGAAGCCGGCCAGGGCCTCGTCGACGGCGTTGTCGATGATCTCCCACAGGCAGTGCATCAGACCGCGGCTGTCGGTCGACCCGATGTACATACCGGGCCGCTTCCGGACCGCCTCGAGACCCTCGAGGACGAGCAGATGGCGGGCGTTGTACGCCGGGTCGATCTCGGTACTGCGAGGCGTCGGGGCGGCCACAGGGCTCCTTCACTGGTTCACACACTTACTGCCCACAGCCTATGCGGCCGCACCCCCAAAACGCGGCAGGCGGGGCATGCGCGCGGGAACCGGAGATAGGTGATGCGACAGGTATCGATCCGGACTCGATTCGAAGTGGCGTACGACACTCCGATTCTCAGCACACGGTGACGGTTCCATGGCGCACAGTGAGAGAAGAAGCACTCCGCCGCCGTGGCTCACCGGAAATCTCCCCTCCCACGAAACGATTCCGCGTCAGCAAGCGTCATACGGAGACAGGTGGTTCGTCTCACATACGGACACGTTGTCCCCACCGGGAAGCGATCCGCATGTCAGGATGTTGCTATCTGGTGAGTACGGAACTAGATGAGATGAGGCCTCAATGACTACAGCACTCGCCCCGAGTTCGGCCCTGTCGGCCGCGGATCGTTGTGACCGCTGCGGTGCGCAGGCCTACGTCCGAGTCACCCTGACCAGCGGTGGGGAGCTACTCTTCTGCGCCCACCACGGCCGCGAGCACTCGGAGAAGCTGCGCGACATCGCTATCACGATCCACGACGAGACCGGCCGGCTCCAAGCCACGCCGACGATCGCTGCGGAAGACGAGCGGTAAACCCCGAAGGCTTTTCCAAACGCGCCAACGGCGGCGCCAAAGTCATACAGGCTTCGATGGCGGTCACCCGGAAGGGTGACCGCCATCCTTCCTTTACACGACAGGTACTCCGGGCGCAGGGCCGTGTCGCCGCAGTTCTTGCCAGGCCCGCGCCAACCGGGTGACCGCATCATCAAGCACTTGCTCGGAGTAGGCGAACGGCACCCGTAAGTAGTCGTCGTGCGAACCGGACGGATCCATCGCCTGCCCCGCCACCACCTCGACACCGTGCCGCAACGCCACCTGCGCGAAGACTCGCGCGTCCGTGTCCGGCAGCCGGATCCACAGCGCGGACCCGCCGACCGGCGTGCTCCATTCCCATTCGGGCAGTCGTCGGGTCAGCAGCTCCCCCATCAGCTTCTTCCGCGCCGTCGCCATCTGAGCCCTGGTCGCCGTGAGCTCGCCGAGTCGCGGCAGTAGTCGCGCTGTCAGCGCCTGATCGATGAGCGGACTCCCGAGGTCGGCCAGCGCCTTGTGCCTGGCCAGCCGCTCGGCCAACGGGCGCGACGCCCGGATCCAGCCGATCCGCAGGCCGCCCCACACGGCCTTCGACACCGACCCGATCGTGAGCACCTCGGCATCATCCGGCGCGTACGCCGCCAGCGGCGGTGGGATCGACGGCCCGGACGGATCCCACGCCGAGTACGCGTTGTCCTCGACCACCACGACGCCGTACCGCGCGGCGAGCTGGGCGACCTGCAGGCGCCGGTTCGCCGACATCAGCCGGCCGGTCGGATTGTGGAACGTCGGCATCACGAACAACATCGCCGGCTGGTGCTCCGCGAACGCCGCCTCCAGCAGGTCCGGCCGGATCCCGGCATCGTCCAGCGGTACGCCGACCACTCGTCCGCCGGCCGCGCCGAACACGTCGAAGCAGCCGGGCCAACTGGGCTGCTCGATCGCGACCGCGGCGCCGTTGCGCAGGTACATCTGCGTCACCAGTGCGATCGCTTGATGCGCTCCGGTCGTCACCACGATCTCGTCGGCCGAGGTGGGCAGTCCAGTGTCGGTGAAGTGGTCTGCGATGCGTTCCCGCAGGACCGGGAGACCGCGCGGGTGGTAGCCGACGTCGCCGAGGAGCGCGGGCAGCTCGGTGGAGGCCAGGTCGATGAGCTCCGACGAGAGTTCGGGCAGGCCGGGGTCGACGGCGTACGTGAGCGAGATGACTTCGCCGGGGCCGACGGTGATGCGGTGGAACAGCGACTCGCCGTACCCCGTGGGGATGTGCTTGTCCGCTCGTGAACGACCGCGTCCGGCGGTCCGGGCCACCGTCGTACCGCTGCCGCGGCGGCTTTCGACCAGGCCGCGGGCGCGGAGTTCGTCGTACGCCGCGACCACCGTCGAGCGGCTGATCGCGAGCGACTCGGCCAACCGGCGTTCGGCCGGCAGCCGCGCGCCGACCGGGAGCTCGTCGGAGCCGATCAGCGCGGCGATCTCGTCGGCCAGTCGCCGGTACAGGCCGCCGGAGCGACCCGTCAGTCGGTGGCCGATCAGGTGAGCCAGGGCCAAGGGGTCTCCAGAACGGTCCACTTCTCCCCCAATTGGCTCGGGTGGACTGCTTCGCGCGCCGCCAGGCTAGTCCGTATGGGAATCGGTCAGGTGCTGGGGTTCACCGGCGCGACAGTCGTGCTGGTCGGGATGCCGGGGCCGAACAACCTCTACATCTCGCTCCGCAGCCTCACGCAGGGACGCCGCGCCGGCGTCGTGTCGGCGCTCGCCGTCGAGACCGGGACGCTGGTCTACATCATCGTCACAGCCCTCGGCCTGGCCGCACTGGTGCAGGCCTCCCCCACGCTGTTCACCGCGATCACCGTCACCGGCGCGCTGTATCTCGCCTACCTCGGCATCAAGACGCTCACGGCCTCGGCGTCCGAGCTCAACGGCGTCGCGCCCGCGTCGCTGGGACGCGTGTTCCGCGACGGTGTCGTCGTCAACCTGTTGAACCCGAAGGCCGCCCTGTTCTTCCTCGCGTTCCTGCCGCAGTTCACGACCCGCGGCGCGGGACCGGATCAGCTCCGCACCGAGATGCTGCTGCTCGGCGTCGGCGCGATGCTGATCGGCCTCGTCCTCGACCTCTCGTACGCGGTCGGCGCCGACGCGATCGGCCGCCGCTTCCGCTCGGCTCGTACGACGGGACGCGCGCGAAACCTGGTCGTCGCGACGATCTACCTCGGGCTGTCGGCGTTCGCGCTGATCACCGCGCTCTGAGGCGCCTCGAGCACCGTGAGCTCGGCCCCGTCGAGGCGCACGGACAACGTGTCCGTGCCGACACGCAAACCCCTTATCTCAAGGGCATTCCAGGGCATCGACTCCGCGGGATTGATGACCAGCGTCCCGCCGGGGACGTCCGGCTCGATGCCGAGCGCGGCCACGAGTACGGCGACCGCGGACGCAGCCGCCCAGGCCTGCGGGCGGCACGACAGCGGGTACGGCGTCGGCGTGTGCTCCTCGCTCGTCCCGCGGCCGCCGTACAACTCCGGGAGCCGGTAGCCGAACGCGTCCGCCGCGCGGATCAGGCCCTCGACGTACGACGCCGCAACGTCGGACTGGCCGGTCGCGAACAGGCCCTGGACCGTCATCGCGGTGTCGTGCGGCCAGACGCTGCCGGTGTGATAGCCGAGCGGGTTGAAGCGGGTCATTGCCGTGGACAACGTTCGCAGCCCGAAGCCGCTGTTCAGATCGTCGCCGGCGAGGACCTCCGCCACGACCTGCTCCTCGTCGGCGTCGAGCAGGCCGGTGCCGAGCAGGTGGCCCATGTTCGAAGCGCGGCCGGCGACCGGGTTCTTCGCACCGTCCAGCGCGATCGCCGGGTAGCCGTCGATCCAGAACGTCTTGCGGAAGCGTTCCTGGAGTGCGACCGCCCATTCGCGCCACTCGTCACCGGACTCGCCGTGCGCCTCGAGCAGTTCGGCGCCCTTCACGGCGGCGGCGTACGCGTAGCCCTGTACTTCGCACAACGCGATCGGCGCAGTGGCGAGCGTGCCGTCGGGCCACTGCACCGCGTCGACGGAGTCCTTCCAGCCCTGGTTGGCCAGGCCGTGGCCGGACTCGTCGACGTACTCGAGGAAGCCGTCGCCGTCCGGGTCGGCGTACTCCTTCATCCAGGTGAGGGCGCGGTGCAGGTTCGGCAGTAGGTCGCGAACCTGGTCGGCGGGCATGCCCCAGCGCCAGGCCTTGTGCAGTGTCATGATCCACAGCTGGGTCGCGTCGTGCGTGCCGTAGTACGCCGCAGGGAGGACCAGACCGCCGCCGTGATCGGCCACCTCGGCGCGCAGCTCGTGCGGGATCTTGCCGGGCTGCTCGGCCGACTCGGCGTCGACCTTCGTGCCTTGCCAGGCGGCCAGCGCGCGGAGAGTGCCGGCGGCGAGGGCCGGGTCGACCGGGATGAGCATGCCGGACGAGATCAGCGAGTCGCGGCCGAAGAGCGTGAGGTACCAGGGCGGGCCGGCACCGAGGTACCGGTCGTCACCGGCGGCCAGCTGGAGTGCGGCGACGTCTTCGAGTGAGCGGTCGAACCAGCGCTCGACACGCTTGTCGTCGCAGTGGACGGTGACGTCGTACGGCGTGCGCTCGGCGGGCGGCTCGATCGAGAAGCCGGTGGTCGACTTCGGGAAGTCGGCGGTGACGCGGAGGGTGATCGTGAACTCCTCCCCCGGCTCGAGCCGGGGTGTCGCCGTGACGCCGGGGTCGGCGGTGACGACGACGCGCGTGTCGTCGCTCTCCCAGCGCGTGCGGCCGGGTCCGTCCGGCAGCGGGGCGAGCTGCGGCAGGCTCGCCGCGGCGCCGCTGCGGACCGCCGCCGTACCGGCCAGATCGGTGCCTAGGGCAACATCCAGCCGGCCCTCGATCGCCGCGCGGGAACGGTTCACCAGCGTGATCTGCTCGGTCAGGCCGTCGTCGCCGACCGTCCGGGTCCGGTACAGCATCACGGTCGGGTCGTGCCGGGTGTCGCCGAGGCCCTCGACCATCGCGACGTACTGATGGGTGGCCGCGTCGCGCTCGTCGACGTGGACCGGGACCGGCTCCCGGCCGTCGACGGTGACGCTCAGCCGGGACAGGATCCGCCGGTCCCGCGCGTACACCCCCTCGGCGCCGGTGCCGGTCAGCTGACCGGATCGCGGCGAGAGCACCACCCACGGGGCGGCGAGCGCGGTGACCAGTTCGTGCAGCGGAGACGACATGCCTCCACCCTAAGGCCCTGCTTTTGCGGCAGAGTGGGGGTGTGGAGACAGGTGTGACCGTTCTGGTCGGGATCGCGATCTTCGTCGGGATCGTGGGCATCGTGGTGCCGATCCTGCCCGGGGCCATCCTCAGCCTGGCGGCGATCCTGGTCTGGGCGATCGTCGAACACAGCGCGACCGGGTGGATCGTGTTCGCGATCACCGTGGTCCTGATCGGTGCCAGTCAGGTGGTCAAGTACGTCGTACCGGAGCGGCGGCTCCGGGAGGCCGGCGTACCGCGCCGCTCGATGATCGTCGGGGTCCTGCTCGGCATCGTCGGGTTCTTCGTGATCCCGGTGATCGGCATGTTCATCGGCTTCCCGGTCGGCGTCTACGTCTCCGAGCTGCAGCGGCTGCGCACCCACGCCGCCGCCTGGACCTCCACCAAGCACGCGCTGAGGGAGACCGGCGTCTCGATCCTGATCGAGCTGATCGGCACCTCGCTGGCCGCGGCCGTCTGGCTGGCCGCCGTGCTCTTCGTTATCTGACTGCCAGCTGATTCTTAGCCGCACCGGAGCCCCGTCACAGTTCGCTGAGGCAGGGTGAGAAGACCCAGTGCCAGGTGTCCGGCCTGGCACGCAGTACGGAAGGCGCAGCAGGATGAAGCTTTCGCAGAAGCGATGGCGGCTCATCGGTACCGTGGCCGCGGTTGCCGCGACGACTACCGCCGGCGGGGTCGCTTGGGCGGCGACCAACGCGGATCCGACCCCGTCACCCTCGGCGTCGCCGTCCACGCCGGGGCAGCAACAACCCGACCGGCCCGGCAAGGGCGGCTTGGGGCCGCGTGGTGAGTTCGGGTTCGGCGGCGCGCTGCACGGCGAGTTCGTCGTACCGAAGGACGGCGGCGGGTACCAGACCGTCGCGACGCAGCGTGGGTCGGTGACCGCGGTCAGCAAGGACTCGATCACGGTCAAGAGCGAGGACGGCTACAGCCGCACGTACAAGGTCGACGCGGACACGCTGGTGAACTCCGCCCGGGACGGCATCGCGTCGATCAAGACCGGCAGCACGGTGAACGTGAGTGCGGTGGTGGCGGACAACACCGCGACCGCGACGATGATCAACGACGGTTCCGCCCGCGACGCGGCCGGTCAGAAGTGGGGGTTCAAGCACGGGCCACGCTGAGTGACTCACAGCTGATTGCCAGGAACCTTCCAGGGTTCACATGGGAACTCGCGGCAGACTGTCAGCATGAGTCCGCATCTGCTGGTGGTCGACGACGAGCCGAACATCGTTGAGCTCCTGTCCGCAAGTCTGCGTTTCGCCGGGTACGACGTGACCACGGCGACCCACGGCGCCGAGGCGCTGCGCAAGGCGCGGGACGTGGAGCCCGACCTGGTGGTGCTCGACGTGATGATGCCTGGCCTGGACGGGTTCGAGGTGGTCCGCCGGCTCCGCGGTGAGGACCGGCACGTGCCGGTGCTGTTCCTCACCGCCCGTGACGCTGTCGAAGACAAGGTGCTGGGCCTGCAGACCGGAGGCGACGACTACGTCACCAAGCCGTTCAGCCTGGACGAGCTGGTGGCACGGGTGCGCGCACTGCTCCGCCGGTCCGGTCACCGCGAGCAGACCGCAACCGAGGCCGCCGTACTGCGCTATGCGGACCTGGAGCTGAACGAGGACAGCTACGAGGTGTTCAAGGGCGGTCAGGCGGTGCAGCTGTCGCTGACCGAGTTCAAGCTGCTGCGGTGCCTGCTGGAGAACGCGGAGCGGGTGATGTCGAAGGGCCAGATCCTCTCCGCGGTGTGGAACTATGACTTCGCCGGTGACGCGGGCGTGGTCGAGTCGTACATGTCGTACCTGCGCCGCAAGGTCGACACCGGCGACCAGAAGCTGCTCCACACCGTCCGCGGGGTCGGCTACGTCCTGCGCACCCCGCGAGGCCCCAACTGATGCAACTGACCCACCGGCGGTTCGCCGACCGGTACCCGTTGCGCGTCACCATCGTCGTCGTACTGCTCGCGCTGGTGATGGTCGCTCTGGGCGCGTCCGGCGTACTGGCGACGACGATCATGCGCGGGTACCTGATCGACCGGGTCGACGAGCAGCTGCAGCAGACCGCCGTGTCGCTGTCCCACGCGCCGTCCGATCGGCGGCCGTTGCCACCGGGCGCGGGTCCGGCGCGGCGGCAGTTGCCGAGCCAGTTCGTGGTCCAGTTCAGCAACTCCGAGGGCGGCAGCGACAACGGACCGGTCGGCGCGCGGCCGGATGAGACCGAGCCGCTGCCGAAGTTGCCGACGCTCAACCTGAACCAGGTCCGCGCGCTCAACGGGAAGTCGTTCAACGTCGACGCCCAGTCCGGCGGTGCCACCTGGCGGGTCCTGGCAGTGCCGACGGAGGACGAGCAGGGGTCCGTCATGGTCGCCCAGAGCCTCAAGGAGATGGACCACACGATCCAGCGCCTGGTCGGGATCCAGGTCGCGGCCGGAGTGATCCTCCTGGTGCTGCTGGCCGGCGTCGGGACCTACGTCGTACGGCGAAGTCTGCGCGGACTCGAGGACGTCGAGCACACCGCGGTGGCAATCGCGGGCGGGGATCTGAGCCGGCGGGTGCCGCAACGGGACCCGCGGACCGAGGTCGGGCGGTTGTCACTCGCGCTGAACCAGATGCTCGGTCAGATCGAGACTGCCTTCGCGCAGCGGACGGCGTCGGAGTTCGCGGCTCGACGGTCCGAGGACACGGCCAGGCGTTCGGAAGAGGCTGCCCGGCAGTCCGAGGACCGGATGCGGCGGTTCGTGGCGGACGCGTCGCACGAGCTGCGTACGCCGCTGACGTCGATCCGCGGGTTCGCGGAGTTGTCGCGGCAGCGTGGTGACACGACGGACTCGGACACCATGCGCCGGATCGAGGACGAGGCCAAGCGGATGGGCCTGCTCGTCGACGACCTGCTGCTGCTCGCGCGCCTGGATCAGCAGCGCCCGCTTCGGATGGAATCCGTCGACCTACTCCCGATCGCCGCTGACGCGCTGCACAACGCCCAGGCCATCCAGCCCTCTAGGAGCCTTTCGCTCACGATCCTTCCGGACTCGGAAGCTCCCGTCGTCGAGGGCGACGAAGCCCGCCTCCGGCAGGTGCTGGGCAACCTGGTGAGCAACGCACTGAACTACACTCCGGTGGATGCGCCGATCACCGTCTCGGTCGGCACCCGAGGCAACGAAGCCGTCCTGGAGGTCAGCGACACCGGCCCCGGTCTCTCCGACGAACAGAAGGCCCGAGTCTTCGAACGCTTCTACCGAGCCGACACCGCCCGCAACCGCACCACCGGCGGCTCTGGCCTCGGCCTCTCGATCGTCGCCGCCCTGGTAGCCGCCCACAACGGCCGAGTAACCACCACCGACACCCAACCCCACGGCGCCACCTTCACGATCTATCTCCCCCTCAACCAGTAGCGTCCTCGCTCGCGCCGAACCAGCGGGTCAGGTGGGTGTTCAGGTCTTGCTGGTTGTTGCCCAGCCAGGCGATGTGGCCGTCGGGGCGTAGGAGGAGAGCGGGGGCGTCTACTGCGGCGGTCGGGTCGGTGAGGTGGTCGACTCGGTCTGACCAGCCGTCGGTGGTGAGGTGGCCGGTGCGATCGAGGAGCAGGCCGCGGCCTTGGTGCAGGACGTTGTAGAGGTTGCCGTGCTCGGTCTGGATGTCGCGTTGGCGGCGGCCTAGCAGGTCGGGGCCGTCGCCAAAGTCGTAGCGGAGGTCGATCGCGGTGATCTTTTCGATCAGGTGGCGGTTCACGTCGTCGAAGTCCATCAGCTCGGTGAGCAATCGACGTACGGCCTGGGGGCCTGGTTCGGCGGACAGCAGTTCCATCTGCGCGCGGGTGTTGTCCAGGACGGCGGCGGCCACCGGGTGGCGTTCGGTCTCGTAGGTGTCCAGGAGCGTCTCCGGCGCCCAGCCGCGGATCTGTGCGGCCAGCTTCCAGCCGAGGTTGAAGGCGTCCTGAATACCCAGGTTGAGGCCCTGCCCGCCGGTCGGCGGATGGATGTGCGCGGCATCGCCAGCCAGCAGCACGCGCCCGATCCGATAACGCTCGGCCAGCCGAGTGGCGTCCCCGAAGCGCGACAACCACCGCGGGGAGTGCGCGCCGAAGTCGGTCCCGGCGAGGGCGCTCAGGTGCTTCTTGAAATCGTCGAGCGTCGGTTCGCCGCGATCACTGACGCCCGCGACGGGGATGACGACGCGATAGACCCCGTCCGCGAACGGCGTGATGCTGAAGGTCTTGTAGGTCTCACGGACTTCGCCGACCTTGGCAGCGAGCTCGTCCGACGACACATCCAGCTCCAGCTCGCCCATCAGCGTCTCGTTGCGCGAGGGTACGCCGGGAAAGCCGACACCGAGCAACTTGCGGACCGTACTGCGTGAGCCGTCACAACCTACGAGGTACCGCGAACGCACCTGCTCCCCGCTGTCCAGTTCGACCGTCACGCCGTCGTCGTCCTGGACAAAGCCGACGACAGCGGAACCACGCCGTACCTCGGCTCCCCGCTGAATCGCGTGTTCCTCGAGGATCTGGACGACGACTGGCTGCGGGATGCCGAGCAGATAGGCGTGCGCGGAATCCAGGTCCGCCGGTGCGGGCTTGTCGATCGCGGCGAAGAAACCACCGGCCGGACGTTTCCGGCCGCGTTCGAGCATGCGATCCAGCAGACCGCGCATGGCCATCACCTCGAGACTGCGAATATGCAGTCCGACGATCCGGACGATGGATGCGGGCTCGGTCTGCTTGTCCACCACGAGTACGCGGACGCCGTGCAGCCGCAGTTCGGCGGCAAGCATCGCACCGGTCGGGCCGCACCCGGTGATGACTACATCGAAGATATCCACCCCGCCATACTGGTGCAGTGAACCGCTATCTGCTCGACAATCGTCGTCCCGAGGCCGGCGAACGATTCGGGGCACTCGCCGAACTCTTCGACCCGTGGACCTTTCGTCACCTCGACGACCTGGGGCTCGGCGAAGGATGGCGGTGCTGGGAGGTCGGCGCCGGCGGCGTCTCGGTGCCGCGTGGCCTGGCCGAGCGTGTCGGGACGAGTGGCCGGGTGCTTGCCACGGACATCGATGTGTCCTGGGCCGAGCCTGCGGCCGGCGGCGTGCTCGAGGTACGCCGGCACGACGTACTCCGCGATCCGCCGCCGGCGGAGAAGTTCGACCTGGTCCATGCCCGGCTCGTGCTCGTCCACCTGAAGGACCGCGCGGCCGCGATGCGAACCATGATCGACGCGCTCCGGCCGGGTGGATGGCTGGTGATCGAGGACGGCGACCCGGCCCTGCAGCCACTCGCCTGCCCCGACGAACGCGGCCCGGCCGAAGCGCTCGCGAACCGGCTGCGCGCCCAGATGCGAGCGCTGATGGCCGAGCGCGGCGCCGACTTCGCCTACGGACGCACGCTGCCCCGGCTGCTGCGGGAGTCAGACCTCGAAGACGTCCGTGCCGAGGCCTACTTCCCCATCGCCTCGCGGGCTTGCGCGGTCCTGGAATCGGCCACGGTCCACCACGTCCGCGACGAGCTCCTGGCTGCAAACCTGGCAACACCCGAAGAGATCGAGACCCACCTGGCGAACCTCGCCGGCGGCGACCTCGATCTCATGCTCGCGCCGATGATCACCGCCTGGGGCCGCAAGCCCGCCTGAGCTCGCTACAGCTTGGGGAAGGTGCGGTTGGCGGTTTCGCCGTGCTCGAGGACCTGCGCGGCGGGGCCGAGGATCTTGGGATCGGGGCGGGCGACCAGCTCCACGTCCTTGTCGGTGTAGTCGTAGAGGCTGAGGACGTGGCGCATCGCCTCCAGCCGCGCGCGCTTCTTGTCGTTGCTCTTCACAACGGTCCAGGGAGCGTGGTCGGTGTCGGTGTAGTGGAACATCGCCTCCTTCGCCTCCGTGTACGCCGCCCACTTGTCCAGCGAGGCGAGGTCGGTCGGCGAGAGCTTCCACTGCCGCACCGGGTCGATCTGGCGGATCGTGAACCGTGTCTGCTGCTCCGCCTGCGACACCGAGAACCACAGCTTGACGAGCAGGATCCCCGACCGGACCAGCATCCGCTCGAACTCGGGCGCCTGCCGCATGAACTCCTCGTACTGCTCCTGGTCGCAGTACCCCATCACGTGCTCGACGCACGCGCGGTTGTACCAGGAGCGGTCGAACAGCGTCATCTCCCCGGCGGCCGGCAGGTGCGCGACGTACCGCTGGAAGTACCACTGGGACTGCTCGCGGTCGGTCGGCTTCTCGAGGGCGACGATGCTCGCGCCGCGCGGGTTCAGGTGCTCCATGAACCGCTTGATCGTCCCGCCCTTGCCCGCGGCGTCGCGGCCCTCGAACACGATCACCAGCCGCTGCTTCGAACGCTTCACCCAGTACTGGAGCTTCAGCAGCTCGATCTGGAGCAGCCGCTTGTCCCGGTCGTAGATCTCCCGCGGCAGCCGCTCGCCGTACGGATAGCCTTCGCGCCAGGTGTCGACCGGCGTACCGTCGGCACGCAGCAGCACCGGATCGTCGTCCTCTTCGTCGAGGACACGAAAGCCGAGCTCTTGAACCAAGTCAGGGGTGTTCATGCCTTCAGCGTCAGCTCCCCGGATGACTGCCAGGTGAACAGCCTACCGTCGGCGGAGCTTGACCGTGCAGTCGCGACGATTGATCAGCTCACCGTCACGCATCACCTGCGCGCGGTCGTGTACCCGGCTGACCAGCGTCTCCCACTCAGCGTCCGCCAGGTCGAGGCTCTCGATCACCTCGTCAGGCGTCGGGAAGTGGATGTCCGGGTGCGGGTTGTGCTCCCCCGGCGGGAACCCCATGTGTCCCTCGATCAGCAGTACGCCGTGAGTCGCGACCACACCCGCCGCACTGCGCAGAATCGCATCCCGCGGCAGCTCGGTCTTCGAATGCAGGAACTGCACCGACACCAGATCGAAGGAGCCCTCCGGGAACGACAGGCCGAGCTCGTGCCGCTGCCAGTCGATCCGGTCGTCGACCCCGGCGTCCTTCGCGTGCTGTGCCGCTCGTTCGAGCGCGACCGAGGAGATGTCGACAGCCGTCACCGTCCAGCCTTGTCCGGCGAGCCAGATCGCGTCCGCGCCTTCGCCGCAGCCGAGGTCGAGCGCGCGCCCCGGCGTCAGGCCGGACACCTCGTCCACCAGGACGACGTTCGGCCGGCCGCTCCAGATCTGGTCGCGCTCGGCGTAGAACGAATTCCAGTAATTCTCGGACAGCTCCTCGGTCGTCATGTGAAGATGCTGCGTTGACCCGAGAACAACACGCAAACATCTTTGCCGGATCGGCAAATCACGAGGAGGACCGCGGTGATCGAGGACGGCGAGGAGATTCCACTGGTCGGCGGTGACGTGACCGAAGGGCTGGTCCGCGTCGGCGACACGGTCCGGCGTCCGCCGGCCGAGCGGGACGAGCTGGTCCGGGACGTGCTGCTGTACCTCGAGAAGGCCGGCTTCGACGGAGCACCGCGCTACCTCGGCGTCGACTCCGCAGGCCGCCAGACCCTCACGTACGTCGAGGGCGAGGTCGCCGGACGGCCGCGGCCGCCGTGGATCGCCGACGAGCAGCGGGCGGTGTCGGTCGCGCGGCTGCTGCGCGCGTACCACGACGCGATCGAAGGCTTCGGGATCCCGCCGAACCTGCCGGCGCTCATCGAGCCGGCAGGGCTGCCGCCCGTCGACGACCCGGTGGAGCTGATCGGCCATCAGGACGTGACACCGGAGAACGTGATCTTCCGCGACGGACGCGCGTTCGCGCTGATCGACTTCGACCTGGTCCGGCCGGTGAGCCGGGCCGGCGAGGTCGTGAACCTGATGCTGTGGTGGGCGCCGTTCGGCGAGGACACCGATCTCGATCCCGAACTGCGCGGTCTCGACCGGCCGCGGCGGTGCCGGCTGCTCGCCGACGCCTACGGCCTGTCCGAGCCGGACCGGCGGCGGCTGATGGAGCTCGCAATGGCCCGGGACGCGCGGGCCTGGCACATGATGAGGTTCCGCGCCGAGACGCTCGGCGGCGGCTGGCAGCGGATGTGGAGCGAAGGGGTCGGCGACACGATCCGGCACCGCCAGGCCTGGCTCGACGAGCACGCCGACACCATCACGACCGCCCTGCTCGCCTGAACCACCCGCCTGAGCCCACGCCCCAACCACACGCGTTAGCCGCGTCGGACGGCTGACCGCGGCTGAACCTGACCGCCCCTGACCAGGTTCAGCCGCGGCGCCTGGTCAGCGAGTGATCGTCACCTCGGCGCCGATCCGCGCGGACTCGTAGATCGCCGACAGCATCCGCGCCATCTCCAGACCCTGCTCGGCGGTCGCGTCGGCGGGGATCTCACCGCGGCAGATCTGCAGGAAGTGGTCGATCTGGTTCGCGAACCCGACCTGGAAGTCGAACCCGAGCGAGTCGATCTGCGGCTGGACGTGCAGCAGCGTGTCGTGCCGCTCGGTGATCATCAGCAGCTCGGGCTCGATCTCGGCGCCGCCCTTGTCGCCGTGGATCTTCACGCTCGTCGAGTTCCGGGCGTGCAGCGAGTACGACGTGTCCACGTCGAGGACCGCCCCGCCCTCGAACCGGATCTGCGCGGTCGCGTAGTCCTCGACGTTGTTCACCTTGGTCTCGGACGCGGCCCGGTACCGGGTCAGGTGCTGGATGTTGTCGCGCGCACCGAGCGGCGAGAACGTCGCACCGGACACCGAGACCGGCGTCGGCATGCCCATCAGGTACCAGCACAGGTCGATGATGTGCACGCCGAGGTCGATCAGCGGGCCACCGCCGGACACGTTGACGTCGCCGAACCAGCCGCCGGGGTTACCGGCCGCGCGGATGATGGTGGCCCGCGCGGCGTAGATGTCGCCGAACTCGCCCTCGTCCAGGAAACGCTTCGTCACCAGGGCGTTCGGGGCGAACCGCCGTACGTAGCCGATCTGCAGGGCCTTTCCGGTCTCCTCGGTCGCCTTGACCAGCGCCTCGGCCTCGGCCACGGTCACCGACATCGGCTTCTCGACCAGGACGTGCTTGCCGGCCCGCAGCGCCGCCTCGGCGATCTTGGCGTGCAGCAGGTTCGGTACGCAGATACTGACCGCGTCGACGCCGGGATCGTTGAGGATCTCGTCGACGACATCCGTGGCCCGCGGTACGCCGAACTCGTCGGCGCGCGCCTTCGCCCGCGTCTGGTCGATGTCGCACACGGCCACCAGCTCGGCCTGCGGGTTCTTCTGGTACGAGATCAGGTGCTGGGTCGCGATCGCGCCAACCCCGATCACTGCGATGCGGGTCGTCATGTCAGGCAGCTCCTGCCAGTCGGAGGATGTTGTTGAGCGAGCGCTCGATGGCGGCCGGAGTCGACTCCAGGCCTTCGAACTCGAGGCTCACCGGTACGTCGGGCTTGGTGGCGGCCAGCGCGAGCAGCCCAGCGATGTCCAGGTCGCCGTGGCCGGTGATCGTGCCGAGCAGGTAGTCGCCGGCCAGCGTCTTCAGCCAGCCGTCGCCGGCCGACCGGCGGATGTGGAAGTCCTTCACGCCGATCGACGCGGCGACGTCGATCAGGCCGGCGGCGGTCTTGCCGGGCACCTCGCCGACGCACAGACCGTTGCCGAGGTCGAGCGTGACGCGGAAGTTCGGGCGGTCGACGGCGTGCACCAGCCGCGCCAGCCGGTCGCTGCCGTTCATGAAGAAGCCGTGGTTCTCGATCGTCGAGGTGATGCCCAGCTCGGCCGCGTGGTCGGCGACCGCGCGGCAACCCTCCACGACCTGCGCGAACGTCGTCTCGAACTCGCCCGGGTCCTGCTCACGCCACGACCACGGCGCGACGTCGTGCCGGAAGATGCGGGCGCCGAACCGGTGCGCGACATCCAGTTGCCGGCGGAGCCGGTCGATCTCCTTGCCGTCGGCCGTCCGCAGGTCGCCGCTGACCAGGTAGTTCACGATCGGTACGCCGATGTTCTCGGCGTGCTTGGCAGTCGCGTTGACGACGTCGGGGTTGTCCAGGTAGTACTCGCCGTCCATGGCGGCGACCTCGATGTGTCCGGCCGGGGATGCCGCCACCCAGTCCAGGACCGCGATCAGGTCCATCTCGCCGCTGGTCATCAGCGAGCGGAAACAGTACGAGCTGACTCCGAGCTTCACTTGTGGTCCTCTCAGGTGTTCAGGGGAATGCGATGCCACGGACTCGGGTAGTCCTTGACGCCGTAGATGTCCGAGCCGAACCGGTCGAACGCGTTGCCGACCGCCCCGAGCACCACCGCCTCACGCCCCAGAGCCGAGGCGACGAACGGTGGACGTTCGGGGAAAACCAATTCGTTCTCGACCGCGGCGACGAGCGGCCGCAGCAGGACGCCGCTGTCCCGCGCGAGCCCGCCGCGAACCACGACGACCTCCGGGTCCACGGTCAGCAGCACGGTCGCGATCCGCCCGGCGATCTGCGCACAGAAGTCCTCGATCTCGGCTTGCGCGTCGAGGTCTCCGCCGGCTGCCGCCGTCAGCACGGCCTCAGCGGTCGGATGCGAGCTCCAGATCAACTGCCCCCGCTGCGCGTTTCGCGTCCAGCGCATCCCGCGCTGCGCTCCGAGCTCCCCGGCCAGGCGATGGCGTCCCTGGCGGATGACTCCGTTCAGGACGATCGACACCGACAGCCGCCGACCGATCTGCAGGTAGACGACATCGGAGTACCCGAGGCCGGCGCCGCCGCGCTGCTCGGCGAGTGCGGCCAGCTTGATGTCGTTGTCCACGGCAACCGGACGGTCCAGGTCCTTCGACAGAAGGTCTGCGATCGGCAAGCCGACGAGTTCGGGCAGCGCGAGGCTGGCCCGCAGGTGACCGTTCGCCTCGATCACACCGGGAAGTGCCACGCCGACCGCACGCAGCCGCTCGAGCTCGATCGAGTTCTCGTCCGCCGCGGCCTGGAGCGCGCGCTGGATCAGCGAGACCTCGGCGCTCCCATCGAGCTTCTGCTCGGCATAGGCCAGACGCCGACCGGACAGATCGCAGATGACCGCCCGAGTCCCCCGGGGACCTAGATCCACACCGGCGACGAGGCCTGCCTCACGGTCGAACCGGAAGGCCCGCGCCGGCCGCCCCGGCCCCACGCTCGCCGGCCCGGTGGCCACCACCAGCCCCAGCTCGAGCAGATCCTCCAGAACCGCATGCACCGTCGGTCGCGACAGGCCGGTCTCCGAGCTGATCGCTCCGACCGTCTGCGCGTCGTCGGCCTCGGCCAGGAACCGCAGACACGCCACCTGATTGGCCGACCGCTCCGCCTGAGCGGCCCCACGGGTAGCGTCCATCGGCCTCACCTGTTATGCAACCGGCTTTATTAAAGACGCTATCAGAACATCCTGGAGGCCGCAACGAAGTCTGCGGCGGAGACCCGGGCAGGACATAGGCTGTCCTGGTGAGTTCCAAGGACTACGACTTCCGGCCGCTGTCGGACGATCTGCGGCTCAAGCTCCAGGGCCGGCCCGCGTACGGCGTCGCCCGGGTCATGATCGCCTACCCGGGCACGGACCTCGAGTCCGCGGTCCGTGACTATCCGCAACTCCTCGAGGCCCTGCCGGAAGGGACGGCGGCCGGCGACCTGGGCAGGTACACGACCGGCGAGCAGCTGCACGGCATAGTCGCGCAGCGAGAGCGGAACCTCTTCGGCGTGGATGCCTACCTCGGCCGCTTCTCCAGTCGAGACGGCCGCAACGAGTGGCAGATCGGACAGGACGTCGGCGGTCGCGTGCAGGAGATCATGTCGCGGCTGGGCTCCACCGAGGCCGGCGGTGAGCAATTCGCCGAGGTCCTGCGGGCGGAGGCCTGGGTCGAGGCCCGCTATCAGCATGCCGTCGAGATGGAGCGGCGGGTGGGACCGATGCCCAGCGCGGGCGGGTCCCCGCGCTCCACCGGCAGGCAGCCGATCGCTGCGGACGGCGCGGCCGCCCGCGTCGGCGGACGCCCGCAGCCCCGTGGATCCAGCGGGCAGGACACGGCGCGCTGACCGCCGGACCGCGCTCCAGACCGTAGCCTCGAGCAACGATCCGGCCCGGCCTCAGCGCTGCAGGACGGTGCGTTCGACGACTGTCCACGCTGTCGTCGTCAACAGGTAGAGGCCGGCGGCCAGCGGCACGAAGGCCGCGGTGAGCAATGTCCCGAACGGCAGCAACCGGGCGAGTCTGCGGGACATCGGCGTGGCCGTCTCGTCGAGCTGACGGAGTTGCAGGCGGGCCGAGAACCAAGCGACCACCGCCAGCAACACCGCGAGAACGAGAAACGCCGGTGTGCCGGCGACGATCGGCCAGTGCACACCGAGCGGCGCACCGAGCAGGCTGCCGCTGATCAGCTGGTTCGACTCCCCCGCGACGATCGTGCGGGAGAACAGCGTGTACATCAGCCAGAAGAACGGCAGCTGCGCGAGCGTCGGCAGGAATCCCGCGAACATCGTCGTACCGGACTCCGACTGCAGTTTCGCCAGCTCACGCTGCAGGCGTTCGGGGTTGCCGCGATGGCGTTCGGTCAGCTGCTTCAGCTGCGGCATCATCGCCGCGCGTGCCTTCAGCCCGCGATGGGCGCGCACGCTCAACGGGACAAGGCACAGCCGGACGACGAGGGTGCACAGCACGATCGCGATCACCGCGGCGTACGCGCCGGTCAGCGGTTGGAGGGTCGAGACGAGGGACGTGAGCAAGTGATAGGCACCGGCGACCGGTGCCTCCAGGAAAGAAGGCACAGCAGAACTCCACGAGTGAGAAGGAACAGGTAGCGAGGAAGAGCGCTACTGTCCCGGTGCTCGTGGCCGGGGCCGACCGGGCAGGTCGGGATCCCGGAGCGAGAGGTACGCCGTGCGGCGCGCGTTGGCCCGGGCGGCGCTGACCAGTGCCGGGAGCGGGGATGCGAGCGGACGCTGGGCCGCGGTCCGGGCGACGGCGACCTGGACCGCGAGAAACAGCACGGCCGCCGCCGTGAACACGGCGACGGCCAGCAGACCCGACTCCGGGCCGAGGGCAGGCATCGCCAGCGTCCATACGCCGGCGAGCACCTGCCCCATCGTCATCAGTCCAGGTAGTCCCGCAGGACCTGCGAACGCGACGGGTGCCGCAGCTTCGACATGGTCTTGGACTCGATCTGGCGGATCCGCTCACGAGTCACGCCGTACACCTTGCCGATCTCGTCGAGCGTCTTCGGCTGACCGTCGGTCAGACCGAACCGCATCGAGACCACGCCGGCCTCGCGCTCGGACAGCGTGTCGAGGACGGCGTGCAGCTGCTCCTGGAGCAGCGTGAACGAGACCGCCTCGGCCGGCACGATCGCCTCGGAGTCCTCGATCAGGTCGCCGAACTCGGAGTCGCCGTCCTCACCGAGCGGGGTGTGCAGCGAGATCGGCTCGCGGCCGTACTTCTGCACCTCGATGACCTTCTCCGGGGTCATGTCGAGCTCCTTGGCGAGCTCTTCCGGAGTGGGCTCCCGGCCGAGGTCCTGCAGCATCTGCCGCTGGACGCGGGCGAGCTTGTTGATGACCTCGACCATGTGCACCGGGATCCGGATCGTCCGGGCCTGGTCGGCCATCGCGCGGGTGATCGCCTGCCGGATCCACCAGGTGGCGTACGTCGAGAACTTGTAGCCCTTGGTGTAGTCGAACTTCTCCACCGCGCGGATCAGACCGAGGTTGCCCTCCTGGATCAGGTCCAGGAACAGCATGCCGCGGCCGGTGTAGCGCTTGGCCAACGACACCACCAGGCGCAGGTTGGCCTCGAGCAGGTGGTTCTTGGCGCGGCGGCCGTCCTCGGAGATCCACTCGTACTCGTCGCGGACCTTCTCCTTGAGCTTGGCGGCCTCGTCGGCAGTCTGCTCCTCGGCGAACAGGCCGGCCTCGATCCGCTTCGCGAGCTCGACCTCCTGCTCGGCGTTCAGCAGCGGGACCTTGCCGATCTGCTTCAGGTAGTCCTTGACCGGGTCGGCGGTGGCGCCGGCCACCATCACCTGCTGCTCGGGCTCGTCGGTCTCGTCGGCCTCGGAGACGATGAAGCCCTGGTCCTCGGTGAGCTCCTTCTCCAGCCCCTTGACCGCGTCCGGCTGGAAGTCGGACTCGTCCACCTCGTCGAGAGCGCGCGGCTTCCCGGTCTTCGGGTCGATCGCCAGACCCGCCTCGGACACTGCCTTCTTCGCCGGAGCCTTCTTGGCAGCGGCCTTCTTCGCGGGGATACCGTCCTCCTTGGTACTGGCGGTCTTCACCGCCGCCTTCTTGGCGGCCGCCTTCTTGGCAGCGGGATCGGTCACTCGGGCGCTGGTCCTCGGAGCCGTGCTGCGGGCGGTGGCGGCCACGGCCCGGGCCGGCTCGGCGGGAAGATTCTCGGACGAGCTGGACGACACGAATTACCTCTCGTCTGACGCAGGGTTTGTACGGCGGTACGACTGATGAAGCTCGGGTATTGCTGAGTCTGTGAGCACTGCTTTGTGTGGCTGCTCGCTGGTCAGGCGGCGGCAACAGTCCATTGTAATCCGCGAACCAAGGCCACGCGTCGCACGACCCCCCGGAGAAGCCTTTTCCGGGGGGTCGTGCGGCGTCGTTTCTCAACCGTTACGTGTCTGCCGCAGCGGACGTGCGACCACCCGCTGCCGCACCACCTGCTGCTCCTGTTTGAACTGCCGCACCCGCACCAGCGATGCCACGTCGATCACATCCGCGACGGACTTGAACGCGCCGTCCTCGCCGTACGGCTCGGACGCCTCGCGCCACCCGCGCGGGCGGACCTTGAGCTGCTTGCCGAGCAACGCCACGAAGATCTTCGCCTTCTGCGCGCCGAAGCCCGGCAGGGCCGACAGTCTGGCCAGCAGATCGTCCCCCGACTTGACATCGGACCACAGGGCCGAGGCGTTACCGCCGTACTGCTCGTCCAGGTGTTTGGCCAGGGTCTGGATCCGCGCCGCCATCGCGGTCGGGAACCGGTGCACCGCCGGCGGACCGGCCACCACCTCGACGAACGCGTCGGGGTCGTAGTGCGCCACCGTGGCCGGGTCGAACGGTCCCAGCATCCGCTTCGAGATCGCCACCGGGCCCGCGAACGCGCGCTCCATCGGGATCTGCTGGTCCAGCAACATCCCGACCAGTAAGGCGAACGGATCTCTGCTCAACATCTCGTCGGCGTCGGGCTGCTGTGCGAGGCACAATTTCCTGCTGCGTGTCGAAGTCACCTCAGTCCTCCTCCCCATCAGACAACTCAGGCTCGGCCTTGACGGCAAGCACCGGACACGGAGCATCGAGCAGCACCCGCTGCGCGTTGCTGCCGAGGATCAGCTTGCCGACCGGTGAGCGGCGCCGCAGCCCGATCACGATGAACTCCGCATGCACCTGCTCGGCGACGGCCACCAGGTCCTCCGCCGGGTCCAGGCCGCGCACCAGCTGCCGCACCTCGTAGGGCACGCCGGTGGAATCGAGCTGCTCCCGTACTTCCGTCAAAGCGGCATCACTCGCCGCAGCCTCGTCGCTGTCGAAGCTGCGTCCGCCCCGGTGCGAGTTCACCACTACCAACTTCGCGTCGCGCAGCGTCGCTTCCTCTGCTGCTCGCCGAAGAGCCGCACGGCCTTCCGCCTTCGGCACATAACCCACGACGATGGTCGTCATCGCCCTGCCTCACCTCCGGGTGTGTGTCGACCCGTCTCGAACGATACTGCTCCCGACCGCGGTCGGCATCCGCTGCATTTGCACCTGTTGTGTCGCGGCGGTGACGGAGGGCTGCCGGTGCCCGAGTACTACCCGCGGCGGGCCCGCCTAACCTTCCGGTGGCCACACCTTTGCAGGGCTGTCACCCAACGCGCCACCCCTGTAGTCCGGGTCGTTATCGAACTCGTGCCTGAACCGGCCCACCCCGTTGCCCTGGGCAAGATCGAACGGGTTCCGTCAGAAGGACCAGGGTTCCGTCGTTCCCTGTCCTACGTTGTCGTGCGTGCGTCCCGGGCCCGAACCGGTTCAGTCCACCGGCCATTCGTGCACCGGCGTGTTCTCGTGCATGTGGTCGCGGTACCGGCGGAGCATCCCGCGCAATGCGTCCTTGCGACCGTGCGAGCCCTTTGTATACAGGCGATGGAACTCGTCGGCCTGCCAGGACGCGCCGTTGCGGCTGGTGAGGCAGCGCTGCTCGATGATGCCGAGCAGCCGGTCCCTGACCGCCACGTCGACGCCCCAGGCGTCCAGACCGCGAACCGCCAACGGCAGAAGGCGTCTGAGCACCAGCTCGGTCGCGCGCGCCGTCCCGACACCCGGCCAGAACACCTCCGCGTCGATCCCGTTGCGGGCGGCGTTGTGGAAGTTCTCCTCGGCCGCGCTGAACGACATCTGCGACCAGATCGGCCGTTCGTCGTCGGCCAGCGCACGGACCAGGCCGAAGTAGAACGCGCCGTTGGCGATCGTGTCGACGACCGTCGGCCCGGCCGGCAGGACACGATTCTCGACGCGCAGATGGGGCTTCTCCCGGACAACGTCGTACACCGGGCGGTTCCAGCGGTAGATCGTCCCGTTGTGCAGCCGCAACTCCGAAAGCGCCGGGGTGTCGCCGCGGTCGAGCACCTCGATCGGATCCTCGTCCGACGTCACCGGCAGCAGGGCCGGGTAGTAGCGCGAGTTCTCCTCGAACAGGTCGAAGATCGAGGTGATCCAGCGTTCACCGAACCACACCCGCGGCCGCACGCCCTGCGTCTTGAGCTCGTGCGTGCGCGTGTCGGCGGCCTGTTCGAACAACGCGATCCGGGTCTCGCGCAACAGCTCCTTGCCGAACAGGAACGGCGAGTTCGCGCCGACGGCGAGCTGTACGCCGGAGATCGCCTGCGCCGCGTTCCAGTACCGCGGGAAGGCCTCCGGCGTGACCTGCAGGTGGAACTGCGTCGACGTACACGCGGCCTCCGGGACGATGCTGTCCGCGGTGACCTGCAGGCGTTCGACGCCGTCGATCGAGATCTGCACGTCCTCGCCGCGGGCCGCGAAGATCTGATCGTTGAGCAATGCGTACCGCGGGTTGGTGCTGAGGGCGTCGCGGCGGATGTGCTCGGTCAGCAGCGTCGGCAGGATGCCGACGACCACCATCGACGAGCCGGTCCGGGCAGCCTTGTCCTCGGCGGCGTTCAGGCTGTCCCGGATGCTCGCTTCCATCGTGTCCAGGCCGAGTCCGTCGATCTGCCCGGGCGGTACGTTGATCTCGATGTTGAACTGGCCGAGCTCGGTCTGGAACGCGTCGTCCTCGATCGCGCTCAGCACCTCGGTGTTCTTGAACGCCGGGTCGCACTTCTCGTCGACCAGGTTCAGCTCGATCTCGATCCCGGTCATCGGCCGGTCCGGCGCGAACCGGGCTTCGCGCAGCATCCGCGCGAAGGCGTCCAGATTGCGATGGACCTGACCCCGGAACGCGGTCCGGTCCGCCCGGGTGAACTCGACCCGGTCGACTTCCTCACCCATCAGCGCCTCCCCTGGTGGCTCCCCGGTTACAGCATGGCTTCAGTCTGCCTGAAGTGCCCACCTGCCGCCTGACGAATCACACCGGATACACGATGAAATCCTTCCGCTCGATCCGGACGGGTTCGGCTCCCGCCCCGGCCAGCGCCTCGGCCAACTCCGTCAGTACGTCGGGACGCAGCTGGAGCTCGTGTTCGCCGGGGTGCTTGTCCGACCCCATCTCGAAGTCCTGGCCGGGCCTGGCGGTCATCTCGATGTGCGCGCCCAGTACCCAGTCGACGGGCTTGCCATCAGCAACGAACTCGGCCAGCCGGGCGACACTCGCGCGGAACGCCGGCCAGTCGAAGACGTACAGGCGGCCCGGGTAGAGCGAGTCGCCGCTGAACAGGAGCCGGGCCGTCCGGTCGTACACCGCGATGTGCGAGGCGTGGTGCCCTGGGATCGCGACGATGTCGAGCACCCGCCCGCCCAGGTCGAACTGCACGACACCGTCCGGCCAGTCGGCGAAGCCGAAGTACTGCGCGACTTCCTCGGCCGACTTGCCGACGACCTGGTCGAACTCGCCGTCGCCGCCGACGTGGTCGCCGTGGCTGTGGGTGTGCGCGACGACGAGCTGCCGCTCCCCCGCGAGCTTCTCGATCAGCGGGCGGAGCGGCGCGTGGCCGGTGCCGGTGTCGAGCAGGAGGGCTCGTTCGTCGCCGAGCAGGAGGTACAGGAACGGGCCTTCGAAGTTGGTGTGCAGCGCCTGGCGGATGATCGCCGTACGGTCGTCGTACCAATGGACCTGGTGGGCGGGAGTGGACGGATCGGTGCCGTCGTCCCACTGCTCGGGAAACGTCATAACCGGAATTGTCGGTCACAGCAGGGACACTGGACAGGTGCGTGGGGATCCGTCGGTGCTGCATGTCGATCTGGACGCGTTCTTCGCGGCCGTCGAGCAGCGGGACAAGCCGTCGCTACGGGGCAAGCCCGTGGTCGTCGGCGGTATCGGCGTCCGCGGAGTCGTGTCCACGGCGTCGTACGAGGCCCGCAAGTACGGGGTGCGTTCGGCGATGTCGACCGCGGAGGCGCGCTCGCGCTGCCCGCACGCGGCGTACCTCAGTCCGCGCTTCGAGGTGTACCGGCAGAGCAGCCAGGCCGTGATGGCCGAGATGCGCGCGTTGTCGCCGCTGGTCGAGCCGCTGTCGCTCGACGAGGCGTTCATCGACCTGGCGGCGAGCGGGCTCAGTGGGCTGACGGTCGACGACGTCGAGGCGATCGCTCGGGACCTGAAGGAGTCGATCCGGAAGGTGAGCGGCGGCCTGACCGCCTCGGTCGGCGCGGGTACGTCGAAGCTGATCGCGAAGATCGCCAGCGACCTCGACAAGCCGGACGGCGTCGTGGTCGTGCCGGCCGGCACCGAGGCGGAGTTCCTGGCGCCGATGCAGGTGACCGTGATCCCCGGTGTGGGTCCGGCGACCGCGCAGCGGCTGAGCATGGTCGGCGTTCGGACCGTCGCGGACCTGCAGCAGCTCGACGAGGACGAACTAGTCCGGCAGATCGGATCCGCGCATGGCACCAGCCTGCACCGGCTCGCGGTCGCGGCCGACGACCGGCCGGTGGTGAGCGACCGGGAGACCAAGTCGGTCAGCGTCGAGGACACCTTCGAGACCGACATCATCGACCGCTCGCTGCTCGTCGCGATCGCCGACCGGATGTCCCTGCGCGTCTCCGAGCGGCTGCAGAAGGCCCAGCTGTCCGGCCGGACGGTGACGGTGAAGACGCGGATGCACGACTTCACCACCCACACCCGCTCGTCGACACTCGCCGGGCCGACCGACGACGCGCGGGTGATCGCCCGGGTCGCCCGCCGGCTGCTCGAGGAGAGCGAGGTCGGCGGCGGCATCCGGTTGCTCGGCGTAGGCGTCTCGTCACTGGCCGACTGGATCCAGGACGACCTGTTCACCGAGGACGAGCACGCCGACGACCCGGTCGAGATCGTCGAGCTGCCCGCCCGGCCACGCGACCTGATCGGCTTCCATCCGGGTCAGGACGTCGCCCACCCCGACTACGGCCGCGGCTGGGTCTGGGGTTCCGGACGCGGCCGCGTCACGGTCCGCTTCGAGACCGCCGACACCCCGCCGGGGCCGGTCCGGACGTTCGCGATCGACGATCCGGCGCTGACAAAAGTGCGGATCACCGGTGCGGATGAGGACGACGGACCCGAAACCGACCAGAATGTCCCGGATAATGTCTCGAATGAATGAGGAACGGCGGGGGGTCTACCCGTTCTGTGCGCCGTGTACGGCGTCGTCGGAGGCGTGGGCCGCCGAGACGGCCGGCCCGATGGGCAGCCGGTTCTACGGCCACCGCGACGTGTGCGAGAACTGCGGCTCGTCGGTGCGGACGCTCTACCACACCGTGCTGTGGCTGCCGGTGTCGAAGGTCGGCAAGTTCCGCATCATCCCGACCGGCGGGCGCTCGTACGTCGGCCGGAAGGTGATCACGCTGCCCGCACAGACCGTCGTACGGCGGGAGCCGGTGTCGGCCATCGCAACGTACCCGGAACTCGAGGCCGACCCGTCGTACAAGCAGGCCGAGGCGTTCTGGGAGCAGCACGAGCCGGGTCAGGCGCTGCCGTTCTACCAGTCGGCGCTGACCGAGCGGGAGAAGGTGCTCGCGGCAGACGACCCGGCCACGTTGCGGGTCCGGCTGCGGGTGGCCCAAGGCTTGCTGGCGACGGCTAACTACGGGCGCGCGATCGCCTGGTTCGAGCTGGTGACTCCGCAGTTGACGCAGGTGTTCGGGCCGCATCACGAGCTGACCCGGGCCGCGACCGAGGCAACGACCGGTGCGCGGCTGATGGTCGGCGGGCCGCGGTCCGAGGCTCAGCTGCTCGCAGACATCGTTGCTGCCGACGAGGACAGCCTGCTGGCCGGGGATCCGCAGGTCGTGCGCGATCGGGCCGCGCTGGGGCGGGCGCTGCTCGCGTGCGGCGACATCTCGGCGGCGCTCGAAGCGCTCACCCAGGTGGTCCGCGACGCGACTCCGCGACATCCGGACACTGCCGTCTACCGCGCAGCGCTGCTGGACGCGTGCGAGATCGCCGACGGCCGCGGGAAGAAGCGTGAGCTGCAACTCGCCGCGGCGGCACGTCAGGTGCTCAACGGCGAAGCCGCACCGACAAGCACGTGACGCATCCTTCGAGCTTCTCGAACTCGCTGATGTCCACGACAACCGGCGTGTAACCAAGATCCGCGAACAACTCCGCGGACCGCGGCGCCGACGCCGCCATCAGCAGCCGGTCCTCCCCCAGCAGTACGACGTGTGCGCCGGCCTCCTCGGGAACGGCCCGGAAGCTGTCGAACGCCGACGGGTCGTCGACGAGCGGCTCGTACCCGATCACCGTGCCGTCCGGCAGCGCCGTCACCGCCGACTTCAGGTGCAGCACCTTCTGCACGGGCACCGCCCGTACGTCGCCACCGAGCGGCGCGAACGCCTCGCGCAGTTGCTCGATGCCCGCCACGTTCGTCCGTCCGCCGTGTCCGACATAGATCGTCGGCCCGATCTTCAGGACGTCGCCGCCGTCGAGCGTGCCCGGATCGGCGATGTGCAGGATCCGGTACCCCTGCGCGGCCACCGTTTCCGCGGCCGCCGCGGCCTCCGCGCGCCGCTCGTCCGCACCGGCGCGGGCGATCACCGCGAGGTCGTCGTACACGACCATCGTGTCCTCGACGAAGGCGCTGTCCGGGCACTCCTCGATCGGCGGCACCTCGACCGTCGTCCAGCCGGTCTCGTGCAGCGCGTCGACGTACGCCTGCCACTGCTCGAACGCGAGGCCGACCTCGACCGGGGTGCGTTCGATGTGGGTGACGAGGCCTTCGGCCAGGCGCGGGCTCGGACGACGGATGAGGGCTGTCGGCATGTCCGCAGGTTATCCGGGTACCAGGAGGCATCCGAGAGAGGAGACAACGGGATGCCGAAGATTCTTCCGGCGACGGGTGGCGACGTGGTCGAGATCATCCTGGCCGATCACCGGTGGTTCGAGGAGGCGCTGCGTGAACTGCGCGACGTCCGGAGCGACCGCGAGGCAGTGCTCGCCGATCTGGCCACCGTCCTGATCGCCCATGCCGAGGCCGAGGAGTCGAAGGTCTATCCCACGCTGCGGCGCAAGGACGCGATCGACGCCGACGAGGTCGAGCACTCCGAGCACGAGCACGACGAGGGCAACGAGGCGCTGCTCGAGCTGATGGAGGTCGAGGACACCGGCAGCGAGGAGTTCAGCTCGAAGCTGCACGAGCTGTCCGAGGCGCTCACCCACCACCTCGACGAGGAAGAGCGCGACGTCCTCAACCCGGCCCGCACCGACGTCTCCGACCAGGTACGCCGCGACCTCGGCGACCCGTTCGCGGCGGAACGGGGACGCCTGATCGACTCCGGCTGCGGCGAGATCGCCAACGTCCGCAAGATCGTCGAGGCGGCCAAGAAGTAGCCGGCGTCACAGGCTGACGACGAGGCCCTCCTCGGCGGCGATGACCTCGCCGTCGAACTCCTCCCGTGCCTCTCGCACCGACACAGATCGGTCCGAGCCCGGCCAGAAGTGCGTCAGCATCAACCGCCGGGCTCCACGCGCACCGCGAGCCGCCTCGGCCGCCGTCATCAGGTAGTCGCTGGCCGACGCGCCTTGGTACGTCGCGTCCGCGATGAACAGATCGGCGCCCTCAGCCAACCGCTGCAGTGCGGGCGACGGCCCGCTGTCCCCGGTGTACGAGACCGTCACTCCCGGCGCGCTCAGCCGGACTCCGAGATTCGTCTTGTAGTGCGGCAGTTCCACCGGTAGCACGTCGAACGGCCCGATGGTCGTAGTCGTCGCGAGATCGTGCACGGCAAAGACATCGGCCGGGTCGGGGTTGGGTTCGAGTGCCCGCAGTACGTCGAGAGTCCCGGGCGTGCAGTGCAGCGGAACGGCCGGAGCGTCCGGGGCTTCGTAGTACCGCACCCGGGCCAGGCCGCTGACGTCGACGCAGTGGTCCGGGTGCTGATGCGTGACGACCACGGCATCGACCTCGCCCCGGGGGCAGTGCTCGAGGAGGCGGGGCAACGCGGCGTACCCGAGGTCGAGCACGACCCGGAACCCGTCGTACTCCAGCAGGAATCCGGCACACGCCCGTCCGGCCTCGGGCCACGCGCCGCAGGAGCCGAGGACCGTCAGCGACCTCACAGCGGCGTCATCGAGTGGCGAACGGCTGGTTGCTCGGCACGATCTCCTTGCCCAGCGGCAGCAGCGAGACCGGGATCAGCTTGAAGTTCGCGATGCCGAGCGGGATGCCGATGACCGTCAGGCACAACGCGATCCCAGTGGTCAGGTGCCCCAGCGCCAGCCACCAGCCGGCGAAGATGATCCAGATGATGTTGCCGAGCAGCGCGCCCGCGCCGGCGCCCGGCTTGTCGACCACGGTCCGGCCGAACGGCCACAGCGTGTACCCGGCGATCCGGAACGACGCGATACCGAACGGGATCGTCACGATCAGCACGCAGCAGATGATGCCGGCGACCGCGTACCCGACAGCCAGCCAGAACCCGGCCAGCACCAGCCAGATCAGGTTGAGAAGCGTCTTCATGCTTCCAAGCCTGCCACCTCACGGGTGTGTTGCCGTACCAGATCGGCCACAAGTCCGGGATCGTTCCGGGGCATCCAGTGCCCGCCCCTGACCACCTTCACGGTCAGGTTCGGCGCCCAGCGCGCGATGTCGGTCTGCAAGGCGGTGGTCACGAAGGGGTCCGCGTCGGGAGACACCGCCAGCACGGGTACGTCGGTGCTCCGTCGCGCCGGGCGGATCAGGTGCGGGAGGACGTTGGCGCGGTACAGCTTCATGCCGTTCAGGTAGTCGCCGATCGACCTGGCGTCGTCGGGATGCTGCCGCTCGAGGCGGTTGAAGGTCCGGTGCGCCCAGCCTTTGCGCCAGCCGAGCTCGGGGAGCCACGGGAGGTGAAAGTAGAAGATGTACCAGGAGTGGACGAGCTGGCGGACGACGGCCCGGTTGCGGCGGCGCAGGAAGTAGCCGGCGTGATCCAGCGACGGCCCGGAGATGGAGACGAACGAGGCGATGCGCGTCTGCAGGCCAGGGTCGGTGACGAACTGCCAGGCCTGGATCGACCCCCAGTCGTGCGCCAGCAGGTGGACAGTCTCCCCGGGCGCGGCGTGGTCGAGGACTGCCTCGAAGTCGTCCTGCAGGCGGGTCACGGCGTAGGCGGAGGTGCGGCGAGGGTGATCGGAGTTGCCGGCGCCGCGGACGTCGTACGTGACGACGTGGAAGTCGGCGGTGAGGCGCTCTGCGACAGGCTCCCAGAGCGCACCGTTGTCCGGGTAGCCGTGGATGCAGACGAGGGCTGGGGCGTCGGGATTGCCGTAGTCGTAGAGGGCGATACGGGTGCCGTCGCGGCTAGTAGTGGTCGACTTCGAGGGTGGCAAAGGTCATCCCCGCTTTCACCAGTCGCTCGCGCAGGGCAGGACCCATGGCGGCGGCCGTCGTGGTCTGGCCGGACGTCTCGGGCAGGTCGTCGAGGGCGAGGCACAGTGCGCTCTCGCCGAGCATCTTCGCGGTCTCGTCGTACCCGGGATCGCGGCCGGCGACCTCGGTGATCACCTGCTTGCCGCCGCCGCGGCCGACGAACCGGACGTTGAACCACGACCGCGCCCGCCGCTCCGGGCTCGGCCCGTCGCCGGGCTGCAGCCGGTTCAGCATCGCCTTCCGCACCGGCGGGATCTGCGCGCCGGCGATCAGCAGACCGACCCCACCGATGCCTGCGGCAACCATCGGCAGACGGTCCATGGCCGCGTAGTGCGAGTACCTGAAGTCGGGACCGTAGCGATCGAGCAGCCGCGCGGAGTACCCGACGATCTGCGGATCGATCGTCGGCAGCGGCACCGCCCAGAACCCCTGCTGACGGTGGATCCGGCCGGCCACCGCGCGTGCCTTCCGTCCCTCCGGGCGCGGTTCGGCCTGCTTCCGGGCCCGATGCGCCTCGAGGTTCTGCTTCGGCCGCGAGAACGCGGTGATCGCGGTGTGGAACGTGCCGCCGGACGGCCGCCCGCCCGCTCGCAACAGCCCGTCCACGTGAATCGGCACGCCGGTCGGCAGTTGCTCGACGGTGTACTGCACGCCCAGGTCGTACGGGATCGAGTCGAACCCGCAGGCGTGGATGATCCGCGCACCGGTCCGGGTCGCGAGCTCGTGATAGCGCACGTACATGCGGTCGGTGAACTCGGGCTCACCGGTGAGGTCGAGGTAGTCCGTGCCCGCTTCGGCACAGGCGGCCACCAGCGGTTCGCCGTACTGGATGTAGGGCCCGACCGTCGTTGCGACGACCTTGGTCGACTCGGCGAGTGCGCGCAGCGACGCGGGATCCGTCACGTCGGCGTGCAGGATGTCCTTGCCGAAGCGTTCCAGCTTGGCTTTGTTGCGTCCGGCAACGGCCCGGCGCAGGTTCGCCGGGGCGTTCTTGTCCAGGTACTCCGCGCTGAGCGCGCCGGTGAAGCCGCTCGCGCCGAGCAGGACGACGTCGTACTCGCGGCTCACTTGTGCGCGGCCTTCTCCGAGTCGGCCAGCCCGCCGGCGCCGGTCGGCCTCGATGACGCCGCGGCCCCGCGCGCCTGGACGTCCGCCAGCGCCGCCGCGTCCGCCTTCGGGACGCTGAACCGCGAACCGAGCTCGATGAAGTGCGGAACGGCCCACCGGACGACCTTCATCGCGCCGATCCAGCCGGGCACGTGCACAGTTCGCGAGCGCTTCCTGATGCCGTCGACGAACTTGTCCACCGCGAAGTCCAGCGGATACGTCTTGCTCGCCAGCGGCATCCCCGTCCGGACCTTCCCGAACACCGGGTGCTCGTCCGCGCCGCGGACCATGTCGGTGTCGACGAAGGTCATGTGCGCGACGCCGACCCGCACGCCCAGGTGCCTCAGCTCCGGCCGCAGGGTGTCGCCCATCGCCTCGACACCGGCCTTCGCCGCGGTGTACGCCGACAGACCGGGGATGTGCACGATCGCGGCGAGGGACGACACGAGCAGCAGGTATCCCTTGCTCTCCAGCAGGTACGGCAACGTCAGGTGCGTCGTCCGCCACACGCCCAGCAGGTCGACCTCGAGCACGCGCTCCCAGGTCGCCGGGTCCATGCTCCGGGCGAACCCGGGCGCCGCGATACCGGCGTTCGCCATCACGACGTCGATCCGGCCGTACCGCTCGACTACACCCTCGACCGCCGTCCGCAGCGAGTCGGTGTCGGAGACGTCGGCCTCCCACCAGCCGGCCTCCGGGCCGCAGTCCTGCGCGACCTTCTTCAGCTCGTGCGGCTCCAGGCCGACCAGCGCGAGTTTCGCGCCCTCGCTCGCCAACTTCCGGGCCACCGCGGCGCCGATCCCCCGCGAAGCTCCGGTGATCAGGACGACTTGACCGGCCAACGGACGCATCTGGACCTCCAGCTTGTTGAGCAGATACTCAACAGTAAGTGCTTGTTGACCATTTACTCAATAGACTGGCGGTATGAGCCAGACTTCTTCCGCCAGGTTGCGCCCCGACGAGCGGCGGGCGCAGATCCTCGCCGCGGCGCGCCAGGTGCTGCTCGCGGACCCGCACCGCGAGCTGACGGTCGAGCTGGTCGCCGCGGAGGCCGGCGTCTCCCCCGCGCTGCTGTTCCACTACTTCGGCTCGAAGAAGAAGTTCCAGTACGCCGTCATCGAGGAGGCCGCCGCGGAGGTCATGCTGCGGACCGCCCCCGACCCGTCACTCCCGCCGGACGAGCAGCTCCGGTCGGGGATCCGCGCGTTCGTCCGCGCCGTACTCGAAGCTCCGCAGCTCTACCGCGCCACGCTGTTGATGTCGGCTGCCGGCGATCCGGAGATCCGCGCGCTGCACTCCGATCTGCGCCGTGTGTTCAGCCAGTGGGTGATCAGCGCGGTCGCAGAGCGTGGCATCGAGGTCAGCCCCGTCGTCGAGCTCGCCTGCCACGGCTGGCAGGGTTACGTCGAACAGACCCTCCTGGTATGGATCGACGACCCGACCGTCTCGCCGGAAGCCCTCGAACACCTCTGCGAGCAGTCCCTGGACGCGATCCTCACGACAACGTCCGAGTGAGAAGGCATGAACAAGTTCTTCCTGACGGTCCACATCCTCGCCGCGATCCTCTGCGTCGGTCCGGTCACCGTGGCGACCAGCATGTTCCCGTCGATCGCGAAACGAGCGCTGACCTCCGAGAACACCGAGAACAGCCAGAACGCCGACGCCGGTGGCTTGCAGGTGCTGCACCGGATCACCAACGTCTACGCCTGGGCGAGCCTCGCGGTCCCGGTCTTCGGGTTCGCGCTGGCCGGCAGCATGGACATGATGGGCGAGGCGTGGCTGATCATCTCGATCGTGCTGACCCTGGCCGCGGCGCTGGTGCTCGCGTTCCTCATCGGGCCGGCGCAGGCGAGTGTGCTGGCGGGCGTCGGCGGGACGACCGAGGAGCGGAGTGCGGTGCTGTCGAAGGCGAAGCTGCTCTCGATGACGTCCGGGATCTTCGCGCTGCTCTGGCTGGTCGTGCTGGTGCTGATGGTCGTCAAGCCGGGGCACCACAGAGGGTAAGGTTCCCGCGTGCTGACGGTTGCCACGGTGAACGTGAACGGAATCAGGGCCGCCTTCCGGCGCGGGATGCATCCGTGGCTGGACCACACGGACCCGGACTTGTTGCTGATGCAGGAAGTGCGGGCGACCGACGACGTACTGCGGGAGCTCCTTGGCGGTGACTGGAACATCGCGCACGCCGAGCCCGCGATCGACGGACACAAGGGACGCGCCGGTGTCGCGGTCGCGAGCAGGCGTCCGATCAAGGACGAGCGCGGCGAGATCGGCCCGGAGCGGTTCACCGGGACCGGGCGGTGGGTCGAGGCGGACGTCGTACTGGACGACGGAACGACGCTGACCGCGGTGAGCACGTATGTGTTCACCGGCGAGTTCGAGACGCCGCCGCGGCAGCAGGAGAAGTACGCGTTCCTCGACGCGATCACGGCCCGCCTGACCGAACTGCGCGCCGACGGCCGGCACGTCCTGATGTGCGGCGACCTCAACATCGCGCACCGCGAGGAAGACCTGAAGGCCTGGAAGGCCAACCGCAAGAAGAGCGGCTTCCTGCCCGAGGAGCGGGCGTGGATGGACCGCTTGTTCGAGTCCGGCTGGGTCGACCTCGGCCGCCGCTTCGGCGGCGACGGACCCGGTCCGTACTCGTGGTGGTCGTGGCGCGGCAAGGCGTTCGACAACGACGCCGGCTGGCGCATCGACTACCAGATCGCCTCCCCCGAGCTGGCGTCCGCAGCCACGAGTTGCGTCATCCACCGCGCCCCGACGTACGCCGAACGCTGGAGCGACCACGCCCCGGTCGTCGCAACGTACGACCTCTAACCCTGCCCGCGCTTACGGTGACGGCATGGCTGATCCCGCGTTCGTCCTGCCCACCCCGGATGTCGCCCACACGACGTACGAAGGCCTCGAGCTCTACCTTCCGGACGGCATGGAGCCGGCGCCGGCGGTCCTGCTGATCCATGGCGTGCCGTACTCCGCCGAACCGATGCCCAGCGGGTGGAACATCTACCGGGGCTACGCCAGTCAGCTCGCCGATCGCGGCTGCGTCGCCACTACCGTCGACCACAGCCCTGACGGCCGTCCGGACGACGACCGCTCCAACGCAGCGCTGGCGAAGGCGATCGCGGCCGTCCGGACGCATCCGCGGGTCGACGGCGGCAGGCTCGCGCTCTGGTTCTTCTCCGGGGGCAGTCCACTCGCAGCTCCGTTCCTGCAGAATCCGCCGGAGTGGCTTCGCTGTGTCGCACTGACGTACCCGGTGCTGGGCGACTCCAAGCTTGTCACCATCGGCGGTGTGCATCCGGTCGACGCGGTCGCGGGCGCTCGAGGGCTGCCGATCGTGATGACCGTGGTGGGACATGAGTTGGCGGACGTCGCGCCGACGCAGCCGCCGTTCATCGAGGCCGCGCGGGCGGCGGGTGTGCGGCTCGAGGTGATCGAGGCGCCGAACGGTCGCCACGGCTTCGACGTACTCGATCACACCGACGAGTCACGACAGGCGCTCGGCGCCGCACTGGCCGCGGTCGGCGCGGCGGTATCCGCTTAGCCGTCGCAGTGTCGCGCGGGTAGTCTCGCGGCATGTCCGAGAGTTCAGCTGTTACGCCGCCGGTTGCTGCCCGCAAGCCGGTCGAGCGGGTGCATCACGGCGACGTGTTCGTCGACGACTACGAGTGGTTGCGGGACAAGAGCGACGGCGAGGTACTGGGGTACCTGCGGGCCGAGAACGCGTACACCGAGGCGCGCACGGCGCATCTGGAATCGTTGCGTGAGGCAATCTTCCGGGAGATCTCGGACCGGACGCTGCAGACCGACCTGAGCGTCCCGGCGCGACGTGGCGGGTACTGGTACTACTCGCGCACGATCGAGGGCCGGCAGTACTCGCTGCACTGCCGGGTCAAGGTGGACGGCGACCAGCCGCCCGCGACCGACGGCGAGATCGCCGGCGAAGAGGTGATTCTGGACGGGAACGAGGTGGCCGGCGACTCCGAGTTCTTCTCGCTCGGCACCGTCGACGTCTCCCCCGACGGCCGTCTGCTCGCGTACTCCGTCGACCTCAAGGGCGACGAGCGCTTCACGTTGCGGATCAAGGATCTGGCCACCGGCGAGCTGCTGTCCGACGAGCTGCCCGAGGTGCACTACGGCTCGGCCTGGTCCGCGGACGGCTCGACGATCTTCTACACCAAGGTCGACGACGCCTGGCGCCCGTACCAGGTCTGGCGACACACACTCGGTGCGACCGACGACGTGCTCGTCATGGAGGAGCCGGACGAGCGGTTCTGGGTCGGTGTCGACCTGACCCGCAACGAGCAGGCGATCATGATCGCGCTCGGCAGCAAGCTGACCAGCGAGGTCTGGCTGCTCGACGCCAACGACCCGACCGGCGAGGCCGTCGTGGTCGCGCCGCGGCGCGAGGGCGTCGAGTACGACGTCGAGCACGCCGGCGACCAGCTGCTGATCACCCACAACGCGGACGCCACAAACTTCTCCCTCGCCTCCGCTTCGCTGGACTCCCCCGGCGAGTGGACGACGCTGATCGAAGGCGACAAGAACAGCCGGCTGCTCGGCGCGGACGCGTTCGCCGACCACGTGATCCTGTACCGGCGCCGCGACGCGCTGACCGAGTTGGCGATCATGCGCCGTACCGGGGGCGCGTTCGGCACGCCCGAGGTGCTGGAGTTCGACGAGCCGATCCACACGGTCTCCCCCGGCCGCAACGACGAGTGGCACGAGACCCGGTACCGGTTCGGGTACACGTCCCTGGTCACGCCGGGTTCGACGTACGACGTGGACGTCGCGACCGGCGAGCGTCGGCTGCTGAAGCAGCAGCCTGTCCTCGGCGGCGTGGACCTGACCGCGTACACGCAGTACCGCGAGTGGGCGACGGCCCCGGACGGGACGCGGGTGCCGATCTCGATGGTCGCGCGCAAGGACGTCGCGAAGGACGGGAACGCGCCGGTCGTGCTGTACGGCTACGGCTCGTACGAGTCGTCGATGGACCCGTGGTTCTCGATCCCGCGACTGTCGCTGCTCGACCGTGGCGTGGTGTTCGCGATCGCGCACGTGCGCGGCGGCGGTGAGCTCGGCCGGCACTGGTACGACGACGGCAAGATGCTCACCAAGCGGAACACGTTCACCGACTTCATCGCGGCCGCGGAACACCTGGTGCAGGCCGGCTGGACCAGGCCGGAACGGATCGTCGCCCAGGGCGGCAGCGCCGGCGGTCTGCTGATGGGCGCGGTCGCGAACCTCGCGCCGGAGGCGTTCGGCGGAATCGTCGCGGAGGTCCCGTTCGTCGACGCGCTGACCACGATCCTCGACCCGTCGCTGCCGCTCACCGTGATCGAGTGGGAGGAATGGGGTAATCCGCTCGAGGACAAAGCCGTCTACGAGTACATGAAGTCCTACTCGCCGTACGAAAACGTTGCCGCGCAGCGCTATCCGCGCATCCTGGCGATCACCAGCCTGAACGACACCCGGGTGTTCTTCGTCGAGCCGGCGAAGTGGGTGGCGAAACTCCGCGCGACGGCGGCCGGCGACGCCGACGTACTGCTGAAGACCGAAATGGAAGCCGGCCACGGCGGCCGCAGCGGGCGGTACGACGCCTGGCGCGAGGTCGCGTTCTCACTGGCCTGGGAGCTGGACACGCTCGGCCTGAGCTGACGCAGTGGGACGTGGTGGGAATAAGTGCCCCCGGACGTGTGTTGTGCAACACATCCGGGGGCACTTTCACGACTGATTTCTGTACCGATTCTCAGCTTCGAATCGGCGGGTTGCCCCGAATAGCGGCGGGTACCGACAGGACAACGGTTTCCAGGCGGCGATTGCTGCCGGGAACTCTCAGGGAACGTTCAGGGTGTTTACACACTCGTCCTGGAATCTTGAACCCTACTCGAGCGTTGCTCTCCATGTAACGACGAAGGGAGTTTCGGTGGCTCGCATGGCTCGTGTCCGGTCCACGGACGACGGTATCGACGGCAAGGACAGTGTAGGTCTCTACCTCGAAGAGATCGCGCGGACTCCTTTGCTGACGGCTGAGGAAGAGGTCGAGCTCGCTGAGACGGTCGAGGCAGGACTCCTTGCGGAGCAACTGCTGGCCGAGGGGCGGGTTGGACGTAAGAAGGGCGGAGCGCCCAAATATGCGACGGAGGAGGAGCTGGAGTGGCTGGCCGATGCCGGCCGCGCCGCGCAGCAGCGGTTCGTGACCGCGAACCTCCGGCTCGTGGTGTCGATCGCCCGCCGGTACGGGCGGTCCCAGATGCCGCTGCTGGACCTGGTCCAGGAGGGCAACACGGGACTGATCCGCGCGGTGGAGAAGTTCGACTACCGGAAGGGTTTCAAGTTCTCGACGTACGCGACCTGGTGGGTGCGGCAGGCCATCACCCGCGGTATCGCGCAGCAGGCCCGGGTGGTCCGGCTGCCGGTGCACGTGGTGGAGCAGCTGAACCAGATCGGGTCGGCGCGGCGCACGCTGGAGCGCAAGCTCGGACGTGAGCCGGAGATCGAAGAGATCGCGCTGGAGCTGGGACTGGAAGAGGAGCGGGTCACCGAACTGATCCGTATCGGCCGGGACCACATCAGCCTGAACAGCCCGGTCGACGACGAGGGCGAGACCTCGCTGGGTGACCTGATCGCGGCCGAGACCGCGCCGGGTCCGGACCAGCTGGTCGCGGACGCGTCCGACCGCTCGGGTCTGTTCAGTCTGGTCGACCAGCTCGACCCGCGGTCCGCGGACGTGATCCGGCGCCGCTACGGCCTGCACGACGGCCGCCAGGCCAAGCTGGCCGACATCGGCGCAGTGCACGGCATCTCGGCGGAGCGAGTCCGCCAGATCGAGCGCGAGGCGCTGGGTCGCCTCCGCCTGATGGCAGACCCGACGCTGGCCGCGTAACACCCACTCCGAAACCCCTCAGGACCCCCGAGCCGCGATCCGGCTCGGGGGTCCTTCGGTTTGTCCGGGTGTATTTCCGGAGTCAGTTCCAGCTGTCGATCAGCGCGGGCAGCTCCGAGAGGCGCTGGATCGTGGCGTCCGGTGTGCCTTCGGTGTGGCCGATCTGCTCGGTCGGGATCGCACTGTGCGGCAGGTGCGCGGCCCGCATCCCGACGTTCTGCGCACCCCAGACGTCGTCGAACAGCCGGTCGCCGACGAACAGGCAGCTGGCCGGCTCCGACACCCCGACCGCCCGCATCGCCGCCAGGAACGCCTCCGGGTGCGGCTTGGTGTGCGCGATCTCGCTGGTGTAGACCGCGCCGTCGAGCAGCTCATGTACGCCGTCGCGCACGAAGATCTCCTCGTGCCGCTGCCGCGGCCAGATCGTGTTCGACAGCACGCCCACCTTCAGCCCGCGCGCACGGAGCGCCCGCAGGGTGTCGATCGCGTCCGGCTCCAGCTCGGTGTGCGGGTCCCACTGCCGGTCGTACTCCGCCTGGGCCGCCGGGCTCATCACGACCTCGGCCAGCGTGCACACCTCTGCCAGCGTGCTGCTGAGATGCTCGTCCCGCGAGCGCCGCCAGATCGACCCCTCGGCGGCCACCAGCCGGGCTGCGAGCTCGTCGGCCTGCGCCTCGTCGAGCACCGCGGCGACGGCCCGCCAGGTCTCCCGCAGGTCGACGTCGTGCCAGGTTGCCAATGTGCCGCCCCAGTCGAACAGGACGGCTTCGATCTTCGCGTTCGTCACCCGGCACAGCCTGCCAGAGCCGACCGACAGTTCTCGTCTGTATTTCAGCCGTTCAGCTCACCGTCGCGACCTGCCGCCGCTTGGCCAGCCAGGTGATCGCGAACGCGTAGAACGCCAGGCACGGGATGTCCGAGGCCAGCAGCGTCCACGGCGCGCCGCCCTGCTCGTCCCAGCCGGACAGCTGACCAGTTGCCGCAGGCAACAGAAAGGCGAGCAGGTTGTTCAGCGCGTGCAGCGCGATCCCGGCCTCCAGTCCCCCGGTCCGGACCGTCAGCCAGCCCACGGTGATCGCGAACAGGAACACGTCGGCCATCGCCCACCCGGTGTACCCGTGCGCCGACACGAACGCTGCGCCGCCGATCACGATCCCCGGCCACGGCGACCGGAAGACCGCCCGCACCCAGCCGGCCTTCCCGTCGCGGTTGTCCGGGCCGTAGGCGCCGACCGCCTGGATCAGCCACCCACGGAACATGAACTCCTCGGCCGCCGACTGGAACGGCACCAGGAACAGGATCACCAGCGCCGGAACAAGGAACGCGCCGAATCCGATCCACGATCCGCCGTCGTTCCCGATCGCGTCGTCCGGCGGGAAGATCGCGTCGACCAGCAGCCCCATCGCGTACGACAGCGCGAGGTACCCGAGGGCCGGCACGCAGCACAGCAGCAGCCAGCGCCAGCGGATCCTGTTCAGGACCGAGGCGACGCTCCAGAACGGCCTGCGTTGGACGACCCACGCGGCCAGGCCGACGCAGGGGGTCAGGATGCCGAGCATGACCAACGTGACGGCCAGGTTCTCGGTGTCGCTCGGGAAGATGTCCGTGCCGGTCGGCGTCGGGAACGGGCCGGCGACGACGCGGTGCACGATCGTCCACGCGACGACGACCCCGGTGGTCAGGAACAGGACGAAGGCGCCGAGCAGCAGCGTCCCGACGATCGGGCGCCACCACGCGTGCTTCGGCGTACGGGCGAGCCGGTGGAACGGCGTACCCGGCGGGGCGGGGATGATCCGGGGCTCACGGTAGGCGTACTGGACCGGGTACGGGGGCGGCGGGGCGCCCCACTGCTGCGGGTGCGGAGGCGGCGCTCCCCACTGCTCCGGGTACGGGCCGGGGTGGGGCGGGGGCGGTGGGTACTGCCCCGGCTGGGAGTATGGGCCCGGTTGCGGTTGGTGGTGCGGCGACGGCCCGGGCTGTTGCGGGTCCATGACTGGACTCTAGAAGATCGGGCAAGCACCCAGGGCAGATAGAGGGAAGAACACGATGGTTACTGATCCGGGAACATCCAGGTCGACGGATGCACTGCCGCAGTCCGTACTGATGCCGCTCAGCGGCTCGGCCATCTTCCTGGTCGTCCAGGTCGAGGAAGGCGGCGAGGACCGGACCCGCGACCTGCTGGAGCGGTTGAGCGGTCTCGTCCGCTCGGTCGGCTTCCGCGTGCCGAACGGCAACCTCTCCTGCGTCACCAGCATCGGCTCCGATGTCTGGGACCGGCTGTTCAGCGGTCCGCGGCCCGCGGAGCTGCACCCGTTCGTCGAGCTCAAGGGCGCGACCCACCACGCTCCGGCGACACCCGGTGACCTGCTCTTCCACATCCGGGCCGCCCACCAGGACCAGTGCTTCGAGCTGGCCGGGCAGATCATGACCGTCCTCGACGGCGCCGCCACGGTCGTCGACGAAGTACACGGCTTCAAGTACTTCGAGATGCGCGACCTGCTGGGGTTCGTCGACGGCACCGAGAACCCGGGCGGCGCCGACGCACAGGCCGCCGTACTGATCGGCGACGAGGATCCGGACTTCGCCGGCGGCAGCTACGTGATCGTGCAGAAGTACCTGCACAACCTGAAGGCGTGGAACGCGCTCACGGTCGAGCAGCAGGAGGCCGCGGTCGGCCGGACCAAACTCGACGACATCGAGTTCCCGGACGCGAAGAAGGCGGCCAACGCGCATATCGTGCTCAACGTGATCGAGGACCAGGACGGAAACCAGCTGCAGATCCTGCGCGACAACATGCCGTTCGGCACGATCGGTACGCAGGAGTTCGGCACGTACTTCATCGGGTACGCCAAGAGCCCGGCGGTGACGGAGCTGATGCTGCACCGGATGTTCATCGGCGTACCCGAGGGCACCCATGACCGGCTGCTCGATTTCTCCACAGCGGTCACGGGTGGCCTGTTCTTCACGCCGACGTCGGACTTCCTCGACGACCTTCCGCCGGCGCCCTGAGGGTCAGTCGCCGTTCAGCGGGGCGTCGACGACGCTGCCCCAGCTGAAGTCGATCCGGTCGTCGAAGGTCGCCGGGACCTTGCCGAGCGAGTTGATCACGGTCGCGGTCCCGTTGGCGTGGCCGACGGCGTACAAGTAGCCCGCGCCGGTGTCCTTGTCGATGCCGAGCAGCAGTGTGCCGTAGTTGCCGCAGCGGGCGGTCAGGAGTCGCTCGAAGCTGCCCCACGTCCGGGTCCGTAGCGGGGTCACGATCGGCTTCATCGGCGAGCTCAGCGGGATGCGGATCGAGTAGAGCGCACCGCCCCACGTCGTCGCCAGCAGGCTGTCGTACGTCGGCGTCCGGCTGAGCAGCGTGACCGCCTTGACGGCCGAGAAGCCGGGGTACGAGCCCGCCGCGTGCCAGACCTCGGTGCCGTTGTTCTGCGGGCTGAGGTTCCAGCGGAACAGCGAGCCGTCGCCCCGCAGTGCGTACACCCGCCAGCCGCTGGTCTCGAGGGACCACGACTGTGTCAGGGTCCGGAAGGCGCTCCAGCCGCTCCCGATCTTGACCAGGCTGCTGCTCACGACCTTGCCGCCGGTGCCCTTCTGGACCCATTGGTGCGCCTGGTACATAGCGTCGCCGCTGACGATGTGGCCGTCGAGCGACATCTCGTCGCCGAAGTCGTCGTCCCATGTCCACTGCGTGCTGAGCGAGATCGGCAGGCTGCCGAACGGGTTCTTGGCCATCACGTCCACCGGCTTCACCGTGATCGGCGAGGTCGAGTTGACGTAGCGGTCGACCGAGTCGTTGCCGGTAGTGATCCCGCCGGACTGCACATAACAGCTGTTGGCGGCCGGAGCCGCCTGGGCCGGGCTCATGGTTGTGAGGAGAGGTCCGGCCAGGAGCAGCCCGGCCGCTGCCGCAATCATCTTTCGCATGTCATTCCCCCTTCGGTGCTAAGTTTCGCTCACTCAGCTTGATGCCGGCGTCACTTCGAAAGTTGTGCAATCCAACCTGTCGGTGGCATGGGCCAGACTGGATCCATGTTGCTCTCCGAGGTGGTCACCACATCGGCCGCGCTGGCCGGGACCCGGTCGCGGCTGAAGAAGGCGGAGTTCATCGCCGGATTGTTGTCCAAGGCCACCGAACCGGCCGAGATCGAGATCGTCGTGACGTACCTGTCCGGCGAGCTGCGGCAGCGCCGGACCGGGGTCGGCTGGCGGACACTCATGGACGCTCCGGAGCCGGCGGCCGAGCCGGCGCTGACCGTCGAGGAGGTCGACCGCGCGTTCGCGGAGCTGGCCGAGATGTCGGGCACCGGCGTGCAGGCCCGGCGGCGGGAGGCCGTGGACGCGCTGTTCTCGCGGGCGACGGCGGACGAGCAGTGGTTCCTGCGCCAGCTCGTGGGCGGCGAGTTGCGTCAGGGGGCACTCGACGGCGTGATGGCAGACGCGGTCGCGCGGGCGACCGGGATCCCGTTGGACAAGATCCGGGCCGCGGCGATGTTGCGCGGGGCGGCCGCGCCGGTCGCCGTCGCCGTGCTGACCGAGGGCGAGGCCGGGCTCGCGCAGTTCGGGCTCGAGGTCGGGCGTGGGGTGCAGCCGATGCTGGCGCAGTCGGCGACCACGGTCGCCGAGGCACTGACGAAGACGGGCACGCCGGCCGCCCTCGAGTGGAAGCTCGACGGGATCCGGATCCAGGTGCATCGGAAGGGCGACGAGGTGGTCGTCTACACCCGGACGCTCGACGACATCACCACGCGGGTGCCCGAGGTGGTCGGCGCGGTGCTCGCCCTCGATGCGGAGCAGGTCGTGCTCGACGGCGAGCTGATCGCGCTGCGGCCCGATGGTCGGCCGGAGCCGTTCCAGGTCACCGGCTCGCGGACGGCGACGCGGGCGGCGACAGGGCCGGAGTCGATGCCGCTCACGCCGTACTTCTTCGACATCCTGCATCGGGACGGTCAGGACCTGCTCGGGCTCGACGGAGCAGAGCGGCATGAGTGGCTCTCGAAGCTGGTGCCGCAGGAGCGAAGGGTGCCGCGGCTCGTGACCGACGATGCCGAGGCCGGGCAGGCCTTCTTCGCGGACGCGGTGCGGCGCGGTCATGAGGGCGTGATGGTGAAGTCGTTGACCGTGCCGTACGAGGCCGGCCGGCGCGGGTCGGGTTGGGTGAAGGTCAAGCAGACGCACACGCTCGATCTGCTCGTCCTCGCGGCGGAGTGGGGTCATGGGCGACGGACCGGCTGGTTGTCGAACCTGCATCTCGGCGCGCGCGACGAGGAGACGGGCGAGTTCGTCATGCTCGGGAAGACGTTCAAGGGGCTGACGGACGAGCTCCTGCGGTGGCAGACCGAGCGCTTCCAGGAGCTCGCCGTACGGCGGGACGACTGGGCTGTCTATCTGCGTCCGGAGGTGGTCGTCGAGATCGCGTTCGACGGCGTGCAGACGTCGCCTCGCTACCCGGCCGGGATGGCGTTGCGGTTCGCCCGGGTGATTCGTTATCGCGAGGACAAGCGGCCGGCTGACGTTGATACGGTGCAGACCGTGCGTGCGATCCACGCCGGTCCAGATCTGGCGGAAGAAGGCCCAGCTGATGAGTGAGGATCCCGATGTCGTCTCCCGGCGGATCGCCCGCGAGTCGATCGGCCGCGACGACGCGACCGGCTGGTTCGAGCAGCTGTACGCCGCGGCCGCCGAAGGATCAGCCGTCGTCCCGTGGGACCGCGGTACGGCGCATCAGCAATTGATCGACTGGGTCGACGAGTCGCAGCCCGACGGCACCGGCAAGACAGCCTTGGTCGTCGGCGCCGGGACCGGGTGGGACGCCGAGCTGGTCGTCGACCGCGGGTACGACACGACCGCGTTCGACATCTCCCCCACGGCGATCGCGACAGCTCACCGCAACCACCCGGACTCCAAGGCGCACTACATCGTCGCCGACCTGCTGGCTCCGCCGACCGACTGGCATCGCGCCTTCGACCTGGTCGTCGAGATCTACACGGTCCAGGCGCTCCCGATCCACCTCCAGCCCGACGCGGTCAAGCAGGTCACCGAACTCGTCGCCCCCGGCGGCACCCTGCTGGTCATCGCCGCCGCGCGCCCCGACGACCAACCCGACGACGAGGTCGAAGGCCCGCCGTGGCCCCTCACCCGCGCCACGATCCAGTCCTTCACCGCTCCCGACCTCCACCTGATCCAACTCGACCAGGCCCCCAGCCCGAGCGACCCCACCATCCTCCGCTGGCGAGCCGAGTACCTGCGCGACTAGCCCCGGCACGAGGCGCGGGGCCTCACCGCAGCAGGCACCCAGCACGGACACAGCAACGGACATCCCCTCGCCTTGCTCGTCCTCACCTCCTGTGGGCTGCCGGCTCGTGAGGGTCGAGCTGGATCCGGTCCGGGTCGCGGCGGCTCAACGGGTGTTCGCCGATCAGGACCGGGTCGAGGTGATACACGGCGACTCGTACGACGAGTTGGCGCGGCGGCCGCCGTTCGATCTCCTGTTCGTGGACGGCAGGGCGAGTGTGGAAGAGGTCGGACTGCTGAAGATCGCCCGGCGGGTCGTGTTCGACGACGTGACGCCGGTCCAGGCATTGCCCGCGGATCCGCCGTACATCCACCACTCCGGGTTGGCGGGACGACGCTCGGCACCAGGCGTGTTGTCGCCGTACACCGGCCGGGATATCCGTCGTACGACGGCATGCGCGGCCGCTGACCTACGCCCGTATGTCGCCGTGCATCTAGAACTCGCGGTCCGCAGCCCGGCCGCAGTACGACGCTCCACGACGGCCGTGTCCGCGGAGTACGCCAGCCGCTGTCCGTCGTACGACGGCATCCGCGCTCGCCACGTCGCAAGCAGGTCGCCGTACCCGGCGGGGCTCCCCCGGCACAGGCGCACGGCAGGCGTCGTAGGCCGGTACGTCGCCGCATATCCAACACTCCGGGTTGGCCGCGGTACAACGCTCGGCACCAGGCGTGTTGTCGCCGTACCCCGGCCGGGATATCCGTCGTATGACGGCATGCGCGGCCGCTGACCTACGCCCGTATGTCGCCGTACATCTAGAACTCGCGGTCCGCAGCCCGGCCGCAGTACGAGGCTCCACGACGGCCGTGTCCGCGGAGTACGCGAGCCGGTGTCCGTCGTACGGCGGCATCCGCGCTCGCCACGTCGCAAGCAGGTCGCCGTACCCGACGAGCTCCCCCGGCACAGACGCAGACACACGGCAGGCGTCGTACGCCGGCGCGTCGCCCTACATCCACCACTCCTGGTTGGCGGCCGTCCGCGGTACAACGCTCGGCACCAGGCGCGTGATCGCAGAACCCCAGCCTGGGGGTCGGTCGTACGACGGCATCCGCGCTCGCCGCGACCCAAGCAGGTCGCCGTACCCGGCGGGCTCCCCCGGCACAGGCGCAGGCGCACGGCAGGCGTGGTACGCCGGTGCGTCGCATGCCTGCAGTACTTCGGTCGCCCGCCCCTCTGGAGTACGGGCTTCCACACCTGAAGCGTGATCGCCGTAGGCCAGCTGGCGCACGGCGGCGTGCGCGGCTGCCGGGATGCCGGGATGCCGGGATGCCGGGATGCCGACAAGGCGTCGTACACGGCGCTTCCCGGGCACAGACGGTGCCGCCCACCGGTTGGCGTCGTAGGCAGACATGTGCGGCTGCGGCGTGGCTAGCAGGTCGCCGCATCGGGCGCCGGCCGGTACAGACGCCGTCGCGGGCGCACGGCGCCGTACGTCGCCGCAGCTGCTGTACTCCGGGTCGCCCTGCGCGTCCGTAGTACGAGCTTTCACGCTGGGCGCGTCAGTACCTCGACACCAGCATGTCGCCGTACTCCCCGGTGACAGACGAGCGGCGGGTGCTGGTGGCCGCGGGGCGATCTATGGTGTGAGGTTTGGTGCAATCGTCAGGACGGCTGGGGGTTCGGATGGATGAGTTGCCGGAGCTGGTGGAGCGGGCTCGGAGGGCTGCGGTTGAGGTGGGGATGCCGTTGTCTCGTGATGGGAGTGGGCCGTCGTGTTCGCTTCCGGGCGTGGGGCGGTTTCTCGCTGTACTGGCGGCTGGGTGTGCGGGCGGGTTGATCGGCGAGATGGGGACGGGGGTCGGCGTCGGGGCTGCGTGGATGGCTTCGGTGATGCCTCGGGACTGCCGGCTGGTGACCGTCGAGATGGATGCGGATCGGGTTGCCGCGGCACGGCGGGTGTTTGCGGACGAGGAGCGCGTCGAGGTGATTCACGGCGATTCGTACGTCGAGTTGGAGCGGCGGGCGCCGTTCGATCTCCTGTTCGTGGACGGCGGGGCGGGTGATGAAGGCGTTGGACTGCTGAAGATCGGCGGGCGGGTCGTGTTCGACGACGTGACGCCGGTCGAGGCGCTGCCCGCGGATTCGCCGTACCGGGAGCACGACCCGAAGCGGGAGCTGTTCTTCACCGATTCTCGCCTGGTGGCGACCGAAGTGGTGCTTCCGGACCTGCGCAACGCACTCCTGGTGGGCACCCGCGTGCGGTGAGATCGCATGGGAACACCTGTTCGAAAATCATGTAGACTCGGGTTATGGCGGGGCGCAACGTGGTGGGGCCGACGGCTCTGCGGATGATGCTGGGCGGTCATCTGCGGGAGCTGCGCGAGCGCGCCGGCGTGACCCGGACGGACGCCGGCTGGGCGATCCGGTCGTCGGAGTCGAAGATCAGTCGGCTCGAGCTCGGCCGGGTCGGCTTCAAGGAACGCGACGTCGCCGACCTCCTCACGCTGTACGGCGTGACCGAGGCCCGCGAGCGGGATCGGCTGCTGGCGCTCGCCCGCGAGGCCAACGACCCGGGCTGGTGGCATCGCTACGGCGACGTCACACCGGACTGGTTCGACGCGTATCTCGGCCTCGAGGCGACCGCCGAGCTGATCCGGACGTACGAGATCCAGTTCGTCCCAGGACTGCTGCAGACCGCTGAGTACGCACGCGCCGTCGCGCGGCTGACGCCCTCCGGCGTGCCGACCGAGGCGGAGATCGAGCGGATCGTGGCGCTGCGCACCAGGCGCCAACGAGTGCTGGACCGCGAGCCGCCACTCAAGCTGTGGGCAGTCATCGAGGAGTCGGTGCTGCACCGCCCGATCGGCGGCCCTGAGGTACTGCGCAACCAGCTCGACGCGCTCCGCGAAGCGATCACCCGGCCGAATGTGACGCTCCAGATCATCCCGCTCGCGAGCAGCGGTCACGCCGCGACCGGCGGGGCGTTCTCGCTCCTCAGATTCCCGCAGCGCGATCTGCCCGACATCGTCTACGTGGAGCACCTGACCAGCGCGCTGTATCTCGACAAACGCGACGACGTCGAGGCCTACACCCAGGCTCTGGACCTGCTGGCCTCCTCCAGCCCGTCCCCACAGCAGACCGAACGCCAACTGACCCGCCTGATCGACCGGTTGGCGAGCTGACTAGTCCTCGGAGTCGGTCGAGCCGAGGTGCCTGAGGCGCCCGGCGTCCTCGCCGGCGTCGAGCAGACTGCCGTCGGTCCGGTTGTCGTCGTACTCGGAGATCGCGATGTCGGGATGGTGGAAGTCGAAGGCCGGCGAGTCCGAGCGGATCCGCGGCAGCGTGTCGAAGTTGTGCCGCGGCGGCGGGCAGCTCGTCGCCCACTCCAGCGACCGGCCCCAGCCCCACGGATCGTCCACCTCGACGGGGGGGTGCCGCCGCGACTTGTAGACGTTCCAGAAGAACGGCAGCGTCGAGATCCCGAGGATGAACGCGCCGACGGTCGACACCTGATGCAGCGTCGTGAAGCCGTCGGACGCCTGGTAGTCGGCGTACCGCCGCGCCATACCCTCGACGCCCAGCCAGTGCTGCACCAGGAACGTGGTGTGGAAGCCGATGAACAGCAGCCAGAAGTGCAGCTTCCCCCAGCGCTCGTCGAGCATCCGGCCCGTCATCTTCGGCCACCAGTAGTAGAACCCGGCGAACATCGCGAACACCACCGTGCCGAAGACGACGTAGTGGAAGTGCGCGACCACGAAGTACGAGTCGGACAGCTGGTAGTCCAGCGCCGGCGAGGCCAGGATGACCCCGGTCAGACCGCCGAACAGGAACGTCGTCAAGAAGCCGACCGCCCACAGCATTGGGGTGTCGAACGACAGCGAACCGCCCCACATCGTCCCGATCCAGTTGAAGAACTTCACCCCGGTCGGCACCGCGATCAGGAACGTCATGAACGAGAAGAACGGCAGGTTCACGGCACCGGTGACGAACATGTGGTGCGCCCACACCGCGATCGACAGCGCGCCGATGCCCATCGTCGCCGCGACCAGACCGATGTAGCCGAACACCGGCTTGCGGCTGAAGACCGGCAGAATCTCGGTGATGATGCCGAAGAATGGCAGGGCGATGATGTAGACCTCGGGATGCCCGAAGAACCAGAACAGGTGCTGCCAGAGGATCGCGCCGCCGTTCGCGGCGTCGAACACATGGGCTCCCAAGGCTCTGTCCGCCTCGAGCACCAGCAGCGCCGCCGCCAGGATCGGGAACGCGATCAACACCAGGATCGACGTGACCAGGATGTTCCAGCAGAAGATCGGCATCCGGAACATCGTCATCCCCGGCGCCCGCATCGTGACGATCGTCGTGACGAAGTTGACGCCACCCAGGATCGTGCCGAGACCGGCCATCCACAGGCCCATGATCCACAGGTCGCCGCCGACCCCCGGCGAGCGGACCTCGTTCGACAACGGCGAGTACGCCGTCCAGCCGAAGTCCGCCGCACCGCCCGGCGTGAGGAACGCGCCGAGCGTGATCAGGCCGCCGAACAGGAACAGCCAGTAGCTGAACATGTTCAGTCGCGGGAACGCGACATCCGGCGCACCGATCTGCACGGGCATGATCACGTTGGCGAACCCGACGAACAGCGGCGTCGCGAACAGCAGCAGCATGATCGTGCCGTGCATCGTGAAGAGCTGGTTGTACGTCTCCTCGTTCACGATCTGCAGGCCGGGCTCGGCGAGCTCGGCGCGCATGATCAGCGCCATCACGCCGCCGATCAGGAAGAAGATGAACGAGGTGATCAGGTACAGCTGGCCGATCACCTTGTGATCGGTCGTCGACAAGAGTTTGCCGATCACCTGCCCGAGTGGCCGCCGTCGTAGACCGACGGCAGTCGTTCCGGTGCGCTCGGTGATCCCAGCCTGTCCACTGACGCTGGCCACGCTTCGATTAGACACCTATGCACCGGACAGGAACACCCCCTAGCCAGGCGGACCGGCGGCGATCACCGCGCGTACGTCGGCCAGCCGGAGCGTCGTCGGGTCGACGTCCATCAGGCACCAGGTGGCGCCGGCGGCGGCGTACGGACGCGGATCGACGTCCGGTTCGAGCGCAACGGCGATGTCGAATTCGTCCAGATTGCCGCGCGATTCCCGGAGGACGGCGACGGGCTCGGCGAGCTGGTCCGGCGACGTCAGGTTGACCGGGAAGAACCCGTCGTACCGCGCTGCTCGACGGATCGGCTTGGCGTTGCCGGGGAATCCGGCGATCCACACCGGCACCCGCCCGGCAACCGGGCGGGGCAGGAACTGTACGTCGTCGACCAGGTAGTGCCGGCCGTGGTGCTGCACCGGCTCCCCCGTCCACCCGGCCGTCAGAATCTCGAGCGTCTCGTCCATCCGCTCGGCTCGCACCCGGTCGTTCACCTCTTCACCGGTCTTCGAGTACTCCTGCGCGAAGCGATCGCTGCCGAGCCCGACCCCGAACGTCAGCCGGCCGCCCGACAACCGGTCGAGGCTCGTTGTCTCGCGCAACAATTTCGTGGGCCGCCGGCGCGCGATCGGCGACACCATCGGGCCAATCCGCAGCCGCTCGGTCGTCATCGCCATCGCGCTCATCGCGATCCACGGATCCGACACCAGCCGCACCGGTTCACGCCACCACAGCTGGTCCCAGAGGAAGGAGCCGTCCCACCCAGCCTCCTCGGCGCCCGCGGCCAGGTGCGCGACCGCACGCGGGTCGGACAACTCGTCGAACAGCGGCAGCCAGATCGCGAACCTCATCGCCCCGCCACCTCGTCCACGAAGGTCTTCCAGTACGGCGCGGACAGCCCGTGCCCCATACCGTCCAGCACCACCAGCCGAGCGCCCGGTACGGCGTCACGCACAGCCTCACCGTGCGGCAACGGGAACAACGGGTCGGCATCTCCGTGCATGACGAGCACGGGCACCGTCAGATCCGGGAAGGAACCGTTGCGCGGTGCATCGAACGTCATCGCGTAGTGGTTGGTCATCGCCGACTCGTAGTCCGTCGTCCGAGCGATGTCCGCCACCGCCAAGGCCCGGGCGGCCGACTCGTCGAAGTGGGCGGCCGCCTCCGCCTCGATCGCGCGTACGACGTACTCCTCGACGGCGGCGCGGTCGGCGTAGTCCGGGGTGTCCAGGTGGGGCATGTCCGGTGACGGCGGCGGGAGGCCGTCATCGCCGGTGCTGGTCGAGACGAAGGTGAGGGAGGCGACGCGGGACGGGTGGTCGACGCCGAGGATCAGTGCCGTACCGCCGGACATCGACTGTGCGACAACGTGCGCCTTGTCGATGCCGAGAGCGTCGAGGAGTCCGACGGCGTCGGCGGCCAGGTCGCTCATCGCGTAGCCCGGTTCCCCGAGCGGGAACGACGTGGACCGGCCGGTGTCGCGCTGGTCGTAGCGGATCACGAACCGTCCGCGGGCGGCGAGTTCGGTGCACAGCCGGCTGTCCCACCACAGCATGGAGGCAGTGGCGCCGTGGATCAGCAGGACGGCGGGATCGGCCGGATCGCCGTACGTCTCCGCGCAGATTTCGATGCCGTTGACTTCGTAGATGTTCTCCATACGAACGACCGTAGGAGTCGAGAGGTGATCGTGAAAAGCGATTGATTCTGATCAAGGCAATCGCCAATGGCGATAGAGTGCGGGCATGTACGAGTTGCGTCATCTGGCGACGCTGGCTGCCGTCGCCGACGAGGGGTCGTTCGGCCGGGCGGCGAGCCGGCTCGGATACACCCAGTCGAGCGTCAGCCAGCAGATCGCCGTACTCGAGAAGACTGCCCGCGGTCCGCTGTTCGACCGTCCGGGCGGACCGAAGCCGGTGCGGATCACCCCGCTCGGCGCCGTCCTGCTGCAGCACGCGCGGGAGCTGCTGCGTCGCGCTGACGAGCTCAGCGACGGGATCGAACGGTTCCGGGCCGGCGACAGCCGGATCGACATCGGCACATTCCAGACCGTCTCGAACACGCTGCTGCCGCAGGTGATTCGTGGACTGCGGGACGCGCATCCGGGCTGCGACATCCGGCTGTTCGAGGAAGAGACCGACGATCCCGATCTCACCGGGCTCGACCTGATGTTCTTCGACGGCCCTGGCGGCGACGGCATCGACGACCTCAAGCTGCTCGACGACCCGTACGTGCTGGTCGCGCGCCCCGACCACTTCCCGGCCGGACCGGTCCCGCTCGAGACCCTCGACGGCCTGCCGCTGGTCGCCCACCCGCCGATCTGCCATCAGGCGGTGGTCGAGGACTTCCTGCGCGCCCGCAGCATCCGACCGCAGTTCGTGTTCCGCACCGAGGGCAACGAGGCACTGCTCGCAATGGTCCGCGCCGGCCTCGGCGCCGCGCTCGCGCCGCGTCTCGCCGTACTGCGGGACGACCCGAGCCTGACGTTGCACGAGCTCACGCCCGAGCTCCCGGCGCGGGAGATCTTCTTGCTGTGGCAGGCCGGCCGCACGCACTCACCGCTCGCGACCCACGCGATCGAGCTCGCGCAGAGTGCGGCGGCCGGCCTCACCAACTAGCTCACGGTCAGCACCTTCGACGCGGTCTGCGTGCCCTGGTGGTCAGCGTCGGCCAGCCACACCACGCGGTACGTGTAGGTGCCGCGCGCGGTCGGCTTGATGCTGAACGCGTACTTCCCGTTCGTCGTCAGCTTCCCGGTCGTCACCGCCACCCACATCGTACCGGACCGACGCTGCAGGTACGCCGTCGTACCGGCGTGCGGCGGGTTCAGGTACCCGTACAGCAGGGTCGACGTACCGAGCTTGATCGCGCCCGGCGTCAGGTACGCCGACAGCGCCGGATGCACCTGGACCAGCGGAGCGGTGCTGCGGGTACCGAGGACTGCACCACCGCCGTTGTAGCCCCACATGTAGTACGTCGACACAGCCGGCTTCTGCGCCGTCGATGCGATCCCGTTGGCGTCGGTGGTGAACGATCCGACCGTCGACCACTTGCTCGCGTTCTTCGCCTTCGCGTACAGCACCACCGGTACGCCGGCCAGCTTCACACCGTCCAGCCGACTGACCGCCGTCGACAGCGTCACGGCCTGCGTGTACATGATCGAGGCCGCGCTGGCGCCGATCGTCGCCTTCGATCCGATCAGCTTCACGTCGACGCCGGGGCCGATCTTGCCCTTGCTGTCCTTCACCCAGACGCGGTACGCGTAGCTGGCCGAGTTCGACAGACCGGTCTGCGTGAACAGGCTGGCCGCGCCGTTGTAGACCGCCGTACCTGACGTCGGCAGCGGCGGCGGGGTGGAGCCGACCGCACTGCGAACCATGATCTGGCCGAGCGTCACGTTGGCCGGCTTCGTCCATCGCAGCGTCGCGGCCGCGACCCCACCGGTGACGGTGAAGCTGGTAACCGGCGGCGGCGGAGCGGTCAGGTTCAGGTAGTCCTTGTCGATCGACATCGTGACGCCACCGTTGGTCTCACTCACGCTGTCGTACTGATGCACGCGCTGGTGGTTGCTCCAGTCGGTCGCCGGAATCGACATCGTGCCCGGAGTCTTGTTCCACTGGGCCATCCAGATGTTGTCCGGCCGGGTGTACGCCGTGCTCGTGTAACCGCTCACGAGGTCCGGACCGCCACGCGTCGCGTTGACGTAAGCGCCGCCAACGTAGCCCCGCGAGTTCAACTCCTGGGTCCAGCCACTCACATAGGAGAGCACCGCTGCCTTGCACGCCGCGGTCGAGTCATAGGGTTCGAGGTCGGTGTAGATCGCGCTGCGCTGGGCGAAGCCGAGCGCCTGCGCCGCGGCGACCGCGTTGATCGCGGCGTTGCGGCCCTGGACCAGGGCGGTCGAGGCGACCGACGACATCCGGCTCTTGTACGTCGTGCACGGCGCCTGATAGCCGACGTCGATCAGCAGGAACTGCCAGCCCTTGCTCGCGTTCGTGCTGACCCAGTCGGCCGTCAGGTTCGGCTGCGCGCAGGCACGCAGACCGCCGCTGATGTAGATGCCGATCCCCTGGTACTTCGGGCGCCATGCGTCCATCGTGGACTGCGGCGGCGCGGTGCAGGCGTCGAAGCCGTCGCCCGCGAAGTTGCCGGTAGCAACCACCGACGGGGTGACCGCGGCCGGCTGGGCGAGCCGCGCGGACGGCGTCTTCGTCACCACGCGACCGGTCGCGAGTACATCGCTCGCCGCGCTCTCCGCACCCGGTGCGTAGTACGCGGTCGCCAGGACGCCGGCGTCGGTGATCGTGCGCCGGAGCAGGCCGTCGCTGGACGGCGTGTTCGTGGTCAGCGGCTCGAGGATCAGGCCCGAGCTGCGGCCGACCAGGTGCGCCGGGCAGTTGGCCTGCGACGTACTGCGGCCGAGGTAAACGGCAGGCTGGTCGAGCCGGACGCAGGCGGCCGGATCGGCGGCCAGGTCGACAACCGGCCAGCTGGCCGGGACGGTTACTTGGTAGCCGCGGTACGAGACGGTCTTGGTCTCCTCCGCGACAGCTGAAGTGGTAGCGGTGATACCTGCCACCAGGGCGACGGCGAGTGCCAGCCCCCCAGGTCTGAACAACCTCACAGTGCTCCCCAGATGATCGACGATCAGAGCCCCCAAGTGAAGGCGAGCACCCGCGCTCTTGTCGAAGAGCATCCGGCACTCGCCTCGATGCCCGGATGCTATCGGCGCAGGTGGTTCACCTGTTCGCCGGGCTGTTTTGGATCGATCGGTCCATAACGTGTTAGGCTGGGTGCCATGCCGAGACCGAGGACCTTCGACGAGGATCGCGCCATCGACGCCGCGATGCGCGTGTTCTGGTCGGCCGGCTACGAAGCGACGTCGACGCAGGACCTGTGTGCGGCGACCGGCCTCGGCCGGAGCAGCATCTACAACACGTTCACCAGCAAGCGCGACCTGTTCGACCGCGCCCTGCGGCGGTACGTCGACCAGTTCACCGCCGCCCAGCTCGAGGTGATCGAGGACTCCACGGTCCCGATCCGTGAGCGGGTCCGGCGGATCCTGTGGACGGCGGTCGAGCCGGAGCCCGACGATCCGGCCGGCTGCTTCGTGATCAACACGATCGTGGAGCTCGGTCCGAAGGACGCCGAGATCGTGGACCTGCTCGACCGCGACCACGAGTCCAAGCTGACGGCCCTGACGACCGCGATCCGCGCGGCACAGGACGCCGGCGAGCTCGACCCGGAGCAGGACGCGACCGGCCTCGCGACGTACGTCTTCACCGTTCTCGGCGGACTGCGCGTCGCCAGTCGCCGCGGCGCCGACCGCGCGAGCCAGCAGGCCGTCGTCGAGGCGACTCTTCGCAGCTTCTAGTTCCTCCCCCACCGCTCAATCCGAGAGGACATCCATGCCTCGCGCTGTCTATCTGCTCGGCCTGGCGATCTTCGCCCAGGGCACGTCCGAGCTGATGCTCGCCGGCCTGCTCCCCGAGATCGCGGCCGACCTGGACGTGTCGATCCCGGCCGCCGGCCTGCTGATCTCGGCGTTCGCCGTCGGCATGCTCGTCGGTGCGCCGATCCTGGCCGTCACCACCCTGCGCTGGTCCCGCCGCGCCGCGATGCTCGCGTTCCTGGCCGTCTTCGCGCTCACCCACGTCGCCGGCGCGCTGACGTCGTCGTACGGCGTGCTCCTTGCGACCCGCGTTGCCGGTGCGTTCGTGTACGCCGGGTTCTGGGCGGTCGCCTCGGTGACCGCGATCGAACTCGCCGGACCGGAGGCCCGCGCCAAGGCGATGAGCATCCTGGCCGGTGGTCTCACCGTCGCCACGATCGTCGGCCTCCCCGCGGGGACACTGCTCGGGCAGCACCTCGGCTGGCGAGCCGCTTTCTGGGCGGTCGCCGCGCTGTCGGCGCTGTCGGTCATCGGCATCGTCACCACGATCCCGCGGGGCCGGGCGGAGCAGACGCCGGAGCTGCGGCTGGAGCTGCGGAGTATGGCGAATCCGCAGCTGTGGCTCGCGTATGGCACCACGGCGTTGTCGACCGGCGGCATCCTGGTGATCTTCAGCTACCTCGCTCCCCTGCTCACCGACACCACCGAGTTGTCGGACGCCTGGGTGCCCGCGGTCCTCGCGCTGTACGGCGTCGGCGCGCTGATCGGCATCACGGTGAGTGGACGGACCGCGGACCGACGCCCGTTCACCACGCTGGCCCTCAGCCTGACGGGGGTCATCGTCGCGGCGGTGGTCCTCGCGCTGGCGACGGGTACGCCGTGGCTCGCCGTACCGGCGATCATCGCGGTCGGGACCTTCGGGTTCGCCTCCAACCCGGCGGTGAACTCGCGGGTCTTCAGCGTCGCCGGATCCGCTCCGACGCTGGCCGCGGCGTTCAACATCTCCGCTTTCAACGTCGGCATCACGGTCGGACCGTGGCTGGGCGGGCTCGCGCTGGATGCCGGCGCCGGGTACTCGTCGGTCGGCTGGATCGGCGCCGGACTCGGAGTACTTGCCGTCGGCACCATTCCGCTCGCGATCCGGGCCGCCGGTCAGCCGGCGAACCGGAGGGTCAGCTCGATGACCGGCGTATAGCCCGAGCGCCGGGCCTCGGTCCACGTCGCGGCGCCGCCGGCCAGGTCGTCGGTCGCCATCCGGTAGATCAGCGCGCGGATCAGCATCTGGCCCCACTCCGGCAGGTGCGACCAGCGGGCGGCAAGCGCGGGTTCGGCGCCGTACCAGCACAGCGCGTCCGCGACGGCGACCGCCGAAGCCCACGACGGCGGTCGCCAGTACACCGGCCAGTCGATGATCGCCGGCGGCAGCCCGTCGGCGAACATGACGTTCCCCGGCAGGTCACCGTGCACCACCTGGTCAACCAGCTCCACCGGGCGCCACGCTGCGACGAGCGGAGCGACCAGTTCGGCGTACGGCGGGCTGCCGTCGTACGACTGCTCGGCCCACGCGATGCGGTCGCCGTCGGACCACGGGTCGCTGCGCCCGTCGAGGAAATCGGGTCTGGGCAACCCGGCAACGGCCGCATGGAACGCGTCGGCCGCCGTCAGCACCTCGTCCTGTCGACGGACGTCGGTCTCACCCGCCAGCAGTTCGCTGCCCTCCCACCCGAACGCGATCCATGCACCACTCCGGCTCCGCACCGGCCTCGGTACCCGAAACTCGCCGGACTCGGGCAACTTGGCCAGCACGTCCGCCCGCCACGCGCTCTCCGAGACCGCGCGTTTCAGGACGACAGCACCCGATCGCCACGTCTCGCCCTGCCCGCCCGGCAGCAACACCGCCGGCTCCGACAGCCCGAACGCGTCCAGCACCTCTTCAGAAGGACCCACCATGCCCGCACCCTCCCATCAACAGCGCGCGGGCTCACCAGGTTTTCGCTCCGGGAGCTATAGGGTTCTGAGGTGACTGATCTCGACCTGTTCGGCGACCTCGACACCGCCGCCCTCCCGGAGCGGCAGCAGCGGATCCTGGTGGTGATCCGCGACTGGGTCACCCGGCACGGGTACCCGCCGAGCAGCCGGCAGATCGGAGACGCGGTCGGGCTGCGGTCCTCGTCGTCGGTGTCGAAGCACCTGGCCAGCCTCGAGGAGAAGGGCTTCCTGCGCCGGAGTCCGTCGGTGTCGCGGCCGATCGACGTACGGATGTTCCTGCAGGAGACGAGTACGCAGACCACCAGCGACGACAACGTGCCGGTCCCGGTCGTCGGTGACATCGCCGCCGGTACGCCGATCTCCGCCATCGAGCACGTCGACGACGTCATGCAGCTCCCCCGCGGGCTGACCGGACGCGGCACCGTGTTCGGGCTGCGCGTCCGCGGTGAGTCGATGGTCGACGCCGCGATCTGCGACGGCGACATCGTCGTGGTCCGCCAGCAGTCCGAGGCGCACTCCGGCCAGATCGTCGCCGCGATGATCGACGAGGAGGCCACGGTGAAGGTCTACCGCCGCCGCAACGGCCACGTGTACCTGGAGCCGCGCAACCCGGCCTACGAAGTCATCGACGGCGACAACGCCTCGATCCTCGGCGTCGTCGTCTCGGTCCTGCGGAGCGTCTAGCGTTCGAGGTTGGTTTTCAGCCGGGCCATGTTCCGCACCATCTCCTTGCGGGACTGCGGAACGACCATCAGCGGCACGAGCAGCCTGCCGATGCCGTGCCCCTCGAAGTCGAGGTCGATCGTCACCGTGCTCGCGTCCCGGCCGGCGATCGGCTCGACCGACACCCTGACCGTGGAGCGGATCGGGCCCTCGTCGCCGTGCACCGCCCACGCCCGCGGCGGGTCGAACTCGGTCAGGCGTGACGTCACGTCGCGCTCGCGGCCGCCGATCTTGCGGCGGGTCATGCACTTCGCGCCGACGACCGGTTCACCGCCTTCGAGGTGCCCGCCGGTGACGTTGGCCTGCCACTCGGTGAAATGGTCCGGGTCCGTGACGTAGGCGAACACCTCGTCCGGTTTCCGCTCGACCTCGATCTTCGTGACGATCGATCCCATTGCTCCAGTCTCCTTCAGTCGGATGCCTTCGATCTGTTGACGAACGGGGCCGCCCCGGATTCGACACGTTTGACCCCGAACAGGAGCGGGACCCCGGGGAGGGCTGACAGCGACCACGCCAAGGCTGCCGAGACGATGAAGGCGGACGGCAGCAACACGGCGTACTTCGTCCAGATGGCGGCGTCCCACCGGACGACGAAGTACGCGATCGCGAGGATCACCGGTTGGTGGACGATGAAGTACGGCATCGCGGCGCGGGCGAGCGGCGTCGGGACCGTACGCCGGAAGGCCGCTGCGCGCATGCCGAAGCCGAGCACGGCAACCAGCCAGCCCCAGACGGCGAACGTGATCAGCGGCGAGTACCAGAGGTACTGCCAGGAGTACCCGGGGTCCGGCCACCAGCCGTCGAGGAAGTCGATGATCCCGGTGAACACGCCGATGAGGAAGGCGCCGATGCCGAGGATCAGCCCGGGCACGGCGTCCCGGCGTACCGCTGCCAACAGGCGCTCGTCGGACATCACCAGGTAGCCGACGACGAAGAAGTCGAAGAAGAACACGAACTCGCCCCACCCGTGCTCCGGACCGGGCGCCGCGAGCAGCAGCAGATGCAGCGGAACCAGCGGTACGGCGAGGAGCAGGATCGAGCCGCGGCGCTGACACCACCGGGCGATCGGATCCGTCCGGCCGCGCAGCAGGACGAACAACGGCAGCCCGAGTACGGCGAACTGGATCAGGTAGACGAGGAACCAGAGGTGGTACGTGTCGCGCAACCACAGCGGCGCATCCCCGGCGAGATCGCTGAAGAACGTCCGCACGTCGCCGAAGAACGACTGGGTCGACCGGCCCTTGTGGTGCTCCTCGATGAAGTACTGCAGCGGTGAGAGCAGCACATAAGCGACCACGAACGGGATCAGCAGCCGGATCGACCGCTCCTTCAGGAACGGCGCCGCGGTCCGCCACCGCAACGCCAGCCAGGCCGCCGATCCGGAGATCATGAAGAAGAACGCCAGACCCCACAGACCCAGGAACGCGATCCCGATCGAGATCCCCTCGCTCGTCTCCGCGTTCTTCACATGCCAGTCACCGTCGTCGAACGGCCGCAGGGTGTGGAACACGAACACCCCGAACACCGCCAGCACCCGCAACCAGTCGAGAAACCACAACCGTTCGCCCCGCCCCTGAGCTCCCATGAAGAAAGCATGGTGGCTCAGCGGGCCAGCCGCTCGCGCAACAGGTCGAGTTGCGCCGGATTGGCCGTCAGCTCCGCCGCACGCCCGTCGGCGACGCGGGCCTCGGCGTCGCGGCCGAGGTCGCGGAGAAACTGCGCTCGGGTCGCGTGGAACAACGGATAGGTGTCGAGGGCGAGCCGGTCGAGCTCGGCCAGGGCTACTGCCGGTCCTTCGACGAACGAGACCGCGACCGAACGGTGCAGGCAGGTCACCGAACTCGGCTGGAGCACGAGGAGCATGTCGTACAGGACGAGGATCTGCGGCCAGTCGGTCTCGGCCCAGGTCGGCGCCTCGCTGTGGCAGGCGGCGATGGCGGCCTGCAGTTGGTACGGGCCGGGCGCGTGGTGGCGGTGGGCGGTCCTGGTGAGGAGGGTTGTTGCTTCGGTGATCGCGGTCTGGTCCCAGAGCGTGCGGTCCTGGTCTTCGAGCAGGACGAGTTCGCCGTACGGCGTGAAACGGGCCGCCGTACGGGCTCGGTGGAGGCGGATCAGGGCGAGGAGGCCGGCGACCTCGGGCTCGTTCGGCAGCAGGCCGTGGAGCAGTGCGGTCAGCCATTCGGCGTCGTCGACGAGGTCGCGGGAGTGCGCGCGTTCCGCCGTACTGGAGAGGTAGCCCTCGTTGAAGAGGAGGTAGATGACGGTCAGTACTTCGGTGAGGCGGTCCGGCAGCTCGTCGTCGCGCGGGATCCGGTACGGGATGCCGGCGTCGGTGATCTTGCGCTTGGCCCGCGTGATGCGTTGCGCGACCGCGGACTCGGAGGCGAGCAGCGCGGCCGCGATCTGTGCGGTGGTCAGGCCGCAGACGACTCGCAGGGTGAGCGCGACCTGTGCCTCCCGGGCGAGAGCCGGATGGCAGCAGGTGAAGATCAGCCGCAGCCGGTCGTCCGGCGCCGGCTGGCCGTCCTGGCGCTGCAGCTCGCTCAGCTTGGCGCGATAGTTCTGTTGACGACGCAGTACGTCGAGACCGCGCCGCTTGGCGACCGTGAACAGCCAGGCGTCCGGCCGGTCCGGGATACCCTCGACGGGCCAGCGTCTGAGCGCGATCTCGACCGCGTCCTGCACCAGATCTTCCGCCGCGGAGAAGTCTCCCAGCAGCGACACCAGCGAACCGGCCAGCCGGCCCGCGTGGTCACGCACCACGCGAGCCAACTCGTCCTCGGTACTCACATCTCTGCCACCGGACGGATCTCCACCACCGGGCAGGCCGGCCACGTCTTCACGATCCGCAGCGCCTCGTCCAGGTCCGCGACCTCGATCTCGGTGAATCCGGACACGACCTCCTTGCCCTCGATGAACGGCCCGTCGGTCGTCATCGGCACCCCGCCGTCGAACCGCACCGTCGTCGCGGTCTCGGCGCCCTGCAGTTTGCTCCCGCCGCGGATCTTGTCGCGGTGGTCGTCGAACCACTGGTACACCTTCTGGTACGCCGTCTCCCGCTCGCCCGGCGTCATCGCCTCGAGCTCCTTGGCGTACTCCTCGGTCTCGATGAACATCAGCACGTACTTCACCCGTACACCTCCGGTCGGTAGCTTCAGCCTGATGACGATCGGGGTCACGCTCAATCCGACACTCTGGCATTCCGGGGTGACATCGTGTTGGCATGAAGCGTCCGATCTTTGCCCGGATGTACGCGCGGGTCCGTCCCACGATGGACCGGGAGGGCGCGGCCGAGCACCGGCGTCGGCTGCTGGCCGGTGCAACTGGCCGTGTGATCGAGGTCGGTGCCGGTGACGGAGGCAACTTCGCGCACTACCCGGCTGAGGTCGTCCAGGTCCTCGCGGTCGAACCCGAGCCGTATCTGCGCGCTCAGGCTTTTCGATCCGCTGCGGCCGCGCCTGTGCCGGTCGAGGTCGTCGAGGGTACGGCGGAGCGGCTGCCGGCTGCCGACGGGTCAGCCGACGTGGTGGTGATGTCGCTGGTCCTGTGCTCGGTGCCGGATCAGCAGGTCGCACTGGCCGAGGCACGGCGGGTGCTGCGCCCGGGCGGCGAGCTGAGGTTCTACGAGCATGTAGCCGCAGACGGCGGCCGCCTGGAAACGGTGCAACGTCTCGCGGACGCGACGGTGTGGTCGCTGTTCGCCGGCGGATGCCACCTGCACCGCGACACAGCAGCAGCAATCGAGACGGCCGGCTTCGCGATCGAGCACCTCGACCGCTTCGACTTCCCCGCCAACCAGCCCAACCCAGCGCGCCCGCACATCCTCGGCCGAGCCACGTCACCCATGCCCTGACCCGTCCCCCGAGCCCGACTTCCCAGACCCGTCCGACCCGTGCTTACCGGACGTCGCCTCCCCGGTGGTCTGCTTCCCGGCGCTGGCCCCGGTGGTCGGGCGGGCGCCGCCCTTGTCGTCGCCCGGCTCGGTGGTGCTACCTGACTTCGGAGTACGGGTCCGGTCGCCGCCGTGGTCGTCCACAGTCGGCGTCGGTGTGACCCGCTCGCTCTGCGGTGTGATCGTCTCCGGCGGCGGAAACCACAACGGCGCCGGCGACCTCGCCGGCGTACCAGGATCAAACGCCGACCAGACCGCCGTTCCCCCAGCCACCAACCCGGCCGCCGCAGCCAGCCCCAGCACGCCGCTCCCCACCCACCCCAAGTACCGCCCAGACCGCCGAGCCCTCACCTGCTCCCCCCGCCCAGCCCGAAGCACAACCGGCCGCCCCCGCACGTCAGGCTGCCCGGTCTCCGCCTCGTCCACCTGGTCGTCCATGGCTCTATCGTGTCGCCGCGGGCGGCCGACGGGTATCGGACGTTGGTACTAGTACTAGGTGTCTCGGCGTTGGCGTTGGGACCAGAGGGCGGCCTGGGTGCGGTCGGTTACGCCCAGGCGTTGGTAGACGTTGGTGAGGTGCGCCTTCACCGTGCGCTCGCTGATTCCCAGGCGGCGGGCGATTGTCTTGTTGGGGAGGCCGGCGCCGACCATGTCGAGGACCTCCTGCTCGCGGTCGGTCAGCTTGGTCTCGGGCCCCGGCGAGCGACGGTTGGTCAGCAGCACCCGCGCCGCCTTCGGGTCCAGCGGCGAGCCGCCCGACACGATCTCCCGGATGCCGGCCAGGATCACCTCGGGCTCGCTGTGCTTCAGCAGATACCCCTCGGCGCCCGCCTGCAGCGCGTCCAGGATCCGCGTCTGATCGCTGAACGACGTCAGCACGAGCACATGTACGTCGGGCGACGCCGCCACGATCCGCTCGGTCGCCGAGATCCCGTCCGTCCCGGGCATCGACAGATCCATCAGCACGACGTCCGGCCGCAACTCCGCCGCCATCGTCGCCGCCTCGGCCCCGTCGCCCGCGGCCCCCACCAGCTCGATGTCCTCCGCAGTACCCAGCAACTGCGACAGGCCGGTGCGGACGATCGCGTGGTCGTCGGCGATCAGCACCCGGATCACCCGCGTCACATCGGCACCTCGGCTTCCACCCGTGTCCCCTGACCGGGCGCGGCCCGGACCGTCAGCGTGCCACCCGACTCCGCGAGCAGGTCGCCGATCGAGCGTAGCCCGAGGTGCCCGTGACTGCTGCGTTCCCCGAGCCGCGACTCGTCGAACCCGCGCCCGTCGTCGTCCACGATCAGCACGCCCCGCCCATCGCTCCGCCCGGCCTTGATCAGTACTTCGGCGGCCCCGCTGTGCGCGGCAACGTTCCGCACGACCTCCTGCGCCGTACGGAACAACAGCGCCGCAACCGCCGGCGGCAACTGCTCGGCGCCGTCGGTCTCCAGCCGTACGTCGATCCCCGCGCGCTCCAGCCCGGCAGCCAACTCGGCCAACGCCGACGTCAGTCCTTCCTCGGCAAGGTTCGGCGGGTAGATGTCGACCAGCAACGACCGCAGCGACCCGATGCTCCCCCGCAACCGCACCGCACTGTCCGCGATCAACTCCGCCCGCTGCCCCTCCGTCGGATGCCCGAGCCGCATCGCGTCCAACGCATAGTTCAACCCCGTCAGCTCCTGTACGACGCCATCGTGCAACTCCCCCGCGATCCGCCGGCGCTCCGCGTCCGACGCGTCCACCGCGTGCTGCAGCAACCGCTCCCGGTCGCGCTGCTGCCGCTGCACCCGACGGGCCAACGACCACGCGAACGGGATCTGCACCAGCTCCAGCACCAGCAACGCTCCCAGCGACGGCGGGGCGAACCGTCGCCACGCCGCCTGCCCCGCTTCGGTGACGGCCCGGTACTCGAAGTACGCCTCGAACAGCATCGGTTCACCGTTCGTGCCGCGCACCCCGACGTACACCTCGAGCAGCTTCTTGTACGGGATCTCGAACTTGTTCTCCGGCCGGCTCAGGTCGCTGACCTCGGACGCGCTGCTTCCCTGCCGCTGCAAGGCTTCCTGCTCCTCAGGCCCGAGCGGGAACTGCTGACCGATCAACCGCGGCTCGTCGGAGTACACGATCTTCCCGTCGGCGTTCCATACCTTCACCCGGACGAGCGACCCCTGCAGCACGTACCTCCGCATCGCCTGGTCGAACGCCGTGAGCGCCGCAGGCTCTCCGGCCATCACCGCCGGGTCCAGGCGCGGCTCGACGACTCCGCGCGCGGTCACATACGTCACCTGTCGCGCGGACTCGGTCGCCTGCTCCACACCCGCCTGTCGCGCGACGAACGCGATCAGCGCAGCCAGCGAGAGCAGCACGATCAACCCGGCTGCCGTGAAGCGCACCAGGAGACCGACCGTTGAGATCGGTTCGCGGTCCGCGCGTCGGAGTCTCCCCATGTCAGGGATCGTAGGGTGCGTCCACCGCCGGACGGCAGCCCGACAACGGTCCTAGTACCAAGGTGCACTACCGGAGCCGACCAGCTCGCGGCGAGCGTTGTCGGCATGAAACTTCCGCTGTCGCTCGCAGTCGCCGGGCCTGCCGCACGGCCAGAGCTGCCTGCTCTCGCCGCCGCGGCCGGCCTGGTCGTACTGCGAGTCGGCGCGGTCCTGCTCCGCCCCTGGCCCCTCGCCTTAGCCGTAGACCACGCTCTCAGCCCCTCGTCCACGCAGCCCACCGCCACGCCAGGCTCCGGTTCAGGATCCAGTTCCGGCTCCGCCTCGAGCGCCGCCTCCGGGTTCGCCGAGAGCCTCGGGGCGAACCCGCTCGTGGTGCTCGTGCTCGCTGCGGCCGCAAGTGTGTTGCTGTCGGCGATCGTCGGTCTGCTCGACATGGCGAGTCTGCGCACGGTCGAAGGCGCGGCCGAGCGCATCGGCGCCGCGCTGCGGGCGACCATGTTCCAGCGCACGATGACGCGCTCGCTGCGTTGGCACGACCGGATGCGGAGCGGCGAGCTGGTTTCCCGCCTCACCACCGACGTCGGCCGCCTGCTCGACGCGGTCGTCGCGATGACCACCTCGTTCCTGCCCGACGCGGTGATGCTGGCCGGCGTACTGGCACTGCTCGTTGCCTTCGACACCGAGCTGGCCCTCATCGGCCTCGCCGTCGCCCCGGTGCTCGCCGTACTCGCGGTCCGCCAGCGCCGGAGGATCCGCGCGGCGCAACACGCGGCCCGCACCGAGTCCGGGCGGTTGGCCGGGGCAACGACCGACCTGCTCCGCAACGTCCGCGCCGTTCAGGCGTTCGGCCGGATCGACCGCGCCGCCGCGATCTTCGGCACCCGGAACCGCGCCGTCCTCGACGTCGAGCTCCGTGCCATCGATGTGGACGCCCGCTGGACCCCGATCGCGGACATCGTGCTCGCGATCGGAACCGCCCTGGTCCTGATTGCCGGCGGACGCCATGTCCTCACCGGTGCGCTGTCGGTCGGCGAGCTCCTCGTCGTACTGGCGTACCTCCGCGACCTCTACTCCCCGGTCCGCGGCCTGACCCGCCTGTCCGTGGTACTCGCCAAGGCCGGAGCCAGCGCGGTCCGCGTCCGCGACGTACTCGACTGCGACGAGGCCGTCGAGGACCGGTACGACGCCCGCCCCGCGCCCCGGCTGCGTTCCGGAGTCCGCTTCGAGCGAGTGTCGTTCGGCTACGAACCCGGCCGCCCGGTCCTGGGCTGCTTCGACCTCGAGATCACCGCCGGCGAGACGGTCTGTCTGCTCGGCCCGAGCGGGATCGGCAAGAGCACCACGTTGCACCTGCTCCTGCGCCTGTACGACGTCGACGCCGGCCGGATCCTGATCGACGGCGTGGACCTGCGCGACTGCGACCAGCGCAGCCTGCGGGACCGGTTCGCGTTCGTCCCGCAGGACCCCTGGTTGCTGGACGCAACGGTCGCCGAGAACATTGCCTTTGGCAACCAGAACGCGACGCGGGCAGGCGTGATCGCAGCCGGCCGGACCGCGCTGGTGGACGAGTTCGCCGACCGGCTGCCGTTGGGCTACGACACTCCGCTCGGCGAAGGCGGCGGACGGCTCTCCGGCGGTCAGCGTCGTCGGGTCGCGCTTGCCCGGGCCGCGGTCTCGCCGGCGCCGATGGTCCTGCTCGACGAACCGACCGCCTCGCTCGACCCGGTCTCGGCCGGCACCGTGATCCAGGCCATCCGGGCCATCACCACCGGGACCTCGCGCCGCACGGTGCTGATGGTCACCCACGATCGCGACCTGGCGGCGATCGCCGACCGGGTCGTCACGCTCGACCCCGAACTCGCCGGAAGGAGGTGAACATCATGCGTATCAAGCCCGTCATGCACCACGGACGCTCCCGGAGCCGGTCCCGTTCGCGCAGCCGCAGCCGTTCCCGCAGCCGCTCGCGCGGCTGACCACCAGCCTGCCGCCGGGGCGCATCCCGGCGGCAGGCTTCACCTCTTCTATCGGAGACCCGCCATGTTTGTCGACACCCAGGACGGACTGGCCCTGTGGGACTGGGCCGAAGGCTGCGAGCTGCCCGGCGGCACGTTCGCGATCGAGCGCCTCGGCGTCGGCCATCGCTGCGAGACCTGGCTGGTGTGGTCGGTCCAGCTCTGGGCTCCCGCCGTACTCAAGGCCGCTCGCCCTCACCAGATCCACCACCCTCGCGCGGTCAAGTCCCTCCGCCGCGAGACGGCCGCCCTCGCCGGCAACCTGCACCCGGCTCTCCCGCGGCTACTCGCCGACGGCACCGACGCCGCGATCCCCCACATCCTCGTCGAGTACGCCGACGGCCCCACGCTCGCCGACGAACTCGAGGACAACGGTCTCCTCCCCCTCCCCGAGACGGCCAACCTCGGAGCGCAACTACTCCCCGCGCTCATGGATCTGCACCGTCGCGACCTGGCGCACCTCGACGTCAAACCGGACAACGTCGTACTGCGGGATGGCAGGCCGGTGCTGATCGACTACGGCAGCGCACGCCGGATCGGGAGCGAGCAGCCGGCCGGACATCCGGTCGGGACCGAAGGCTACGCCTCGCCGGCGCAAGAAGCCTGCGAGCCGGTGTCCGCCGAGATGGACCTCTACAGTCTCGGCCGGACGCTCGCCGAGGCCTGCGGAGAGCTGCCCGACAGCCTCCGCTTCCTCCTCGCCCCGCACCCGACGGCCCGGCGTGCGCTCGCCGCGCTGGCCGAAGCAGCCGGCGAACTCAGGCCGTGGCCGTCCTGGCTCAGGGCATGAGGTCCATCGCCGCCCGGCCCTCCGGGAAGTATGTCGGGACCGACACCTGGTCGTGGACGATCTTCCACTGGCCGTCGATCCTCTGCCAGGCCGAGGTCCAGCGCAGCCAATAGTCGATCTTGCCGCCCGTGGTCATGGCGGCGTTCATGTGGTTGAGGCTGTAGACGACCGCGAGGCTGCCGTCGACGAGCACGGTCAGGTCGCGGGTCTCGTACTCGAGCGGCAGCTGGAAGACGGTGAACATCTGCTCCCAGTTCGACATCTTCTTCTCCGCGCCGAGGTGCCGGAGCGGCGCCTCGATGTCGAACGAGACGACGTTCGGGGCGAAGATCGTCCGCAACGTGTCCAGGTCCCCGGTGCGGACCGCGTTGAGCAGGCTGTCGATACGCTCACGGATATCTACTTCGGCTACTGCGTTGTCTGTGGTCATGATCGCTACGACGAGACAGCGGCCCGGACTGTCAGAGACTGGCAGGGACTGTCGGACCTCACAGTTCGCCGGGCTGTCCCGTCGTACGGGGTATGGACGAGGAGAGGACCGACATGAGCGACCTGAGCGCGATCATGAGCGAGCGGCGGCAGCTGATCAACCTCGCCTACCGGCTGCTCGGATCGCTGGCCGACGCGGAGGACGTGGTCCAGGAGACCTACGCCCGGTGGTACGCGATGACGCCGGCCGAGCAACAGGCGATCGACAACCCGGCCGCGTGGCTGACCAAGGTCGCCAGCCGGATCTGCCTCGACCTGCTCCGCTCCGCACGGGCCCGGCGCGAGCGGTACGTCGGCGAGTGGATCCCCGAGCCGCTTCCGGAGAGCACGGAGTGGCACACCGGTCAGCCCGCGGGCACCGCGGATCCGGCCGACCGGGTGACGCTGGATGAGTCCGTCAACATGGCGTTCCTCGTCGTCCTGGACGCGATGACGCCGGCCGAGCGAGTGGCGTTCATCCTGCACGACGTCTTCCGGTACCCGTTCCCGGAGGTGGCCGAGATCGTCGGTCGTACTCCGGCCGCCTGCCGCCAGCTCGCGTCCTCGGCCCGGCGGCGGATCCGCGACGCACAGCTGCCGACCGCGCCCTCCGCGCACCGTGCCGAGCTCATCCGGCAGTTCAAGCAGGCGTGGGAGGCGACCGACATCGCCAAGCTCGTCAGTCTGCTCGACCCCGAGGTCACCGCGGTCGCCGATGGCGGCGGCATCGTGACGGCCGCGCTCGAGCCGGTCCACGGCGGCACCGACGTCGCGACGTACTTCGCCAGGCTGCCGGTGTTCACGCTCGGTCGGGAGCTGGTCGAGCGGCTGGTCAACGGGCAGCCCGGTCTGGTGATCCAGTTCGAGGGCGTGATCGAGACCGTGATCGCCTTCGACGTGGACGGCGACCGTATCTCGAACATCTGGGCGGTCAGGAACCCGGAGAAGCTGGGACCCTGGACGAACTGACCAGCGTCATCACGGTCTCCTGCGCACAGGCCTTGTTCACGCCGATCCCGCCGCGAGCGCCGCGTTTGATCCAGCCCGCCACGTAGTGCCCGGGCCGGCCGACGACGGCGCCGCGGACGTTCGGCACGATGCCGCGGTCCGGGTCGAACGGCAGGCCGTCCACCGGCGTGCCCTCGAACCCGATCGCGGTGAACAGGTTGCCCGCGGCAATCGTCGTACCGTCGTCCAGCGCGAGCCCGTCCGCGGTCCAGGCGGTGGGCCGGGCGTGGTACCGCAGCTCGACGCGATCACCTGCCGCGGCCAGCAGCTCCTGCAATGCCGGCTGCGTGTAGGCGGCCTCGTCCGGCCCGCGGCGGCCGAGCAGTACGACTTCCGTGATCCCGCTCGCCGCCAGCGTCTGCCGGACCTCCGGCGCCACCGCCATCCCTCGAAGGCGGTCCTCATCGCTCAGCAAGATCCGTGCCACGTCGAGCGCGACATTGCCGTTGCCGACAATCACTGCGCGTGGCCCGGCAAGCTCCACCGGGAGCGCGGATCCCGGCCGACCGTTGTACCAGGCAACGAAATCCTCGGCGGTGCAGGCGGCGTCCTCGCCGCCGATCCCCAGCCGCCGGCTCCCACCGGCCCCGACGGCGTGCACCACCGCGTCGAACCTCTCCGGCAGCGACCCCGCCGCACCCGTCTTCCGCCATCCATTTCGGTCGCGTTCGGCCCAGAGATCGCTCGCGTCTTTGCCCGGCATCCACCGCACTCGTCGGTGCTGCGTGATTCGCTCGAAGCTGCTGATGATCTGCTTGGTGCCTGGATGATCCGGCGCGACGCCGTACCGGACCAGGCCGCCGACATCGCCGAGCCGGTCGACGAGCGTCACCTCGGCCGACGTCCGCAGCAACAGTTCACGGGTTGCGTACATCCCGGCAGGTCCGGCGCCGACCACCAGCACCCGCCGCGGTCCCCCACCCCACACTTGGTACGACGGCGCCTCCCAGCTGTCCAGGTCCATCGCGTCCAGCGGGTCCGCCCCGGCGAAGTACGCCGCGTTCCGCTCGACATCCTCGGGCGCCGCCTGCTCGGCCGGTTGAGCCGCATCGACCGGACAGATGTCGGCACACGCCCCGCAGTCGATGCACGTCCGCGGATCGATGAACAGACTCGCCCCGGTCCCGAAACCAGGCTCGCCCGGTGACGGATGAATGCTGTTCATCGGGCACACCGCAACGCAACTCGCGTCGGAGCAGCACTCCCCAGAGATCGCATAACTCATACCGGCGCGCTCACAGCAGCCCGGTCCGCCGATACACCCGGGACGCGGCCGGCGTCAGCAGCCCGAGCGACCCGAGGAAGTCCATCAGGTTCGCACAGCTCGTCCGCAGCAACGACCGGTGATGCTCGTTCCGCCGCGCCTCGCGGACCGCCCGGTCCACGTCCAGCCCGACGTTCGCATAGACCGCCGGACCGACCATGCTCGACACGATCATGTCGGCCGCGATCGCGATCACCAGCGCACTCACCCAGCGCCGTCCGCGCCCGGGCCCGGCCAGCCGCTCCCGGGTCTCCTCGCGGGCGAACACCATGTGCCGCGATTCCTCCACCACATGGATGTGGTTGACCGTCCGCACCAACGGCTCGACCCGCCGGTCCCGCATCCAGTCCCGCTGCATCACGTCCAGGACCTCTTCGGCCACCAGGATCGCGGCGTACGCCGACTCGCCCGTCGCGACCGTCTTGAACATCCGCCCGAGCTCACGCGCCAGCCACCTCGGCCGGTACGCCGGCTCCACGATCCGCTCGGTCGCCCGGGCGAACATGATCGAGTGCCTGCACTCGTCGGCGATCTCGGTCAGCGCCCACTGGAACTCGGCGCTCCAGGCCGGCATGTCGTAGACGTCCCGCAGGACCAGCTGCTGCAGGATCAGCTCGAACCAGATCCCGGTGGTCGCCACCGAGGCGGACTCGTGCCGGGTCAGCTCCCGCTGCTGGGCCTCGGTCAGCTCGTCCCAGTACGGCGTGCCGTAGAGCGTGCTCCACTCCGGCGACATCCCGTAGCCGTCGCCGATCGGCGCGTCCCAGTCGATCTCCGTCTCCGGGTCCCGGGACAACCGGGTCGCCGACCCGAGCAGCCGCTGAGCGGTCTCATCCATCCCGCACACCTCCGATGCGATCTGACCGATATGACATCGTCTATGTAACATAACCGCTGTCCCACCATCCGGCAAGCCGTCCCTGCGGATACGCTCTGGCTTTGTGACGCGGATGTGGCCGCTCTACGCGGCCGGGTTTACGACCGCCTTCGGTGCCCACGCCGTGGCGGCGAATCTCGGCGGGTCGTCGGCCGATGCCGTCACCTCGCTGCTCACGCTCGGTGTCCTGCTGGCGTTGTACGACGGTGCCGAGGTGCTGCTGAAGCCGGTGTTCGGGACGATCGCCGACCGGATCGGAGCGCGGCCGGTGCTGCTGCTCGGTCTGGCCGGGTTCGCTGTTGCCTCAGGCACCTATGTGCTGGTCGACAGCCCCGGCTGGCTGTGGGTGGCGCGGCTGGGCCAAGGGGCGGCCGCCTCGGCGTTCTCGCCGGCGGCCTCGACGCTGGTCGCACGCTTGAACCCGGCGAGCAAGCACGGCCGGGCCTTCGGGAGCTACGGGTTCTACAAGAGCATCGGGTACACCGCCGGACCGCTGCTCGGAGGCGGATTGGTGTGGCTGGGCGGGTTCCGGCTCCTGTTCGGCGTGATGACGGTGCTCGCGGCGGCCGTGGCGGTGTGGGCGCTGGTCGCCGTGCCCGTCGTACCCCCGTTGCCGCGGACGCGGCAGACGGTCGTCGATCTCGCCCGGCGGATCACGGATCCGGCGTTTCTCCGTCCGACCACGGCGCTGGCTGCTGCGACGGCGGCATTGTCGGTCGGCGTCGGGTTCCTGCCGGTCACGGGTGCCTCTGACGGGCTCGGGACGATTGCCACCGGAGCAGCCGTTTCGTTGCTGGCAGCAACGGCTGCGATCGTGCAGCCCCGGACCGGCCGCGCGCTCGACGCCGGGCGGCTCACGACACGGACCGGGATCACGGTCGGCCTCGGTCTGGCAGCGCTCGGCTTCGGCTGTGCCGCGCTGTCCGGCGTGGCGTTCCTGCTGATCGCGGCCGCATTGATCGGTGCGGGCACAGGTGTGATCACGCCGCTCGGGTTCGCCGCGCTGGCCGCGAGCACCCCGCCCGAGCGGCTCGGGCAGACCATGGGCACGGCCGAGCTCGGTCGCGAGCTCGGTGACGCGGGCGGCCCGCTCCTGGTCGCCGCGGTCGCGACCATCACCGTACTGGACGCCGGCTACCTCACGCTCGCCGCACTGCTTCTCGTCGGTCTCGTCATACTCCGCCCGAAACGAAGCTGAACAGGCTCTGCCCGGTGATCAAGGGCTCGGGCACGCCGGTATGGCGGTGCACGCCCACGCCGAAGCCGGCGTCGCGATCGGACAGCCACACGCGTTCGAAGCCCCGCGCCTCGAACCAGTCGCAGATCGACGGGACCAGATCCGGGTCATCGCGATGGCGGGTCCAGATCACCGTTCCGCCGGTACGGCACAGCTGTGGACTCGCGTCGACGGTCCGCCTGATGTCGTCGGCGGTGATGTTGCCGAAGATCCCGCACAGCAGCACGAGCTCCGCCGGCACGAGGCCGACATACTGATCGGTCAGCGATGCGTCGCCGGTGACGACCTCCACCTGGCCGAAGTCCGCGGCGCGCTCCCGAGCAGACGCGGCCAGGACGGGATCCAGCTCGACGAGTCTCGCCTGCACGTCCGCCCGTCGCGGATGGTCCGTCAGCACCTCGAGCAGATCCCTGCCTTGACCGGCGCACAGGCTCACCACCGGCAGCGGACCGGCGGGTGCGCGGTCGAGGGCGGCGCGGACCTGCTCCTTCACCGCCTCCAGGCGGCGGGACAGCTCGGACTCGGGGTCGTCGTACCGCTCGTGCCACGTCTTCCAATCCATGGCGGGAACCCTAGACGGCACCGCCGACAGCCGGTCTGCTTGGCGATGGGGCTTTACTGGTACGGCCGGACCAGCACGTTGCCGCTCGCTCCGATGCCGGCCTGACGCCCGGGACCCCTGACCTCGTATCTGCCGTAGCTCTGGCAATCTGTAATCTCGCGGTGACAGAAGGACAGGAACTTCCGGGATCTATGGATAGTTGTCTTTCCGGAGCCCGTGCACGATCAGAGGAGAGTCATGGCAAGGCGTGTCGAACAGAAGGCTGCGGCCCGGGAGCGGATCGCAGCGCAGCTCGCCGCCCAGCAGGCGGCGGAGCGCCGGCGGCGCCTTCTGCTCGCGGTAGGTGCGGTCGTCCTGGTCATCGTGATCGTCGGCGGGCTGGTGGCGATCCGGCTGGTCGGCGGCGGCAAGAAGACGGCGACCGGTCCGTCCGGCGCCGCCGACGCCGCCCTCATCACCGCACTCTCCTCGATCCCGGAGTCGACGTTCTCTACCGTCGGCACCGAGGGTGTGAAGGCGACGCCGTCCGCGATCACCGCGCCGGCGCTGACCGCGAACGGCAAGCCGAAGGTGCTCTACATCGGCGCCGAGTTCTGCCCGTTCTGCGCCGCGGAGCGCTGGCCGGTGACGGTCGCGCTGTCCCGGTTCGGCACCTTCAGCAACCTCGGTACGACGCACTCCGCGTCCGCCGACGAGTTCCCGAACACGCCGACGCTGTCGTTCCACGGCGCGACGTTCACGAGTCAGTACCTGGCGTTCACCGGCGTCGAGACGACGACGAACGAGCAGGAGGGCAACGGCTACAAGCCGCTCGACACCCCGGCCGCCGATGACGAGAAGACGTTCGAGACCTACAACAAGCCGCCGTACGTCTCCAGCGAGGGCTCGATCCCGTTCATCGACATCGGCGGGAAATTCGTCTCATCCGGGGCGACGTACAGCCCGCAGTTGCTGGCCGGCAAGACCCAGTCGCAGGTCGCGGACGCGCTGAAGGACCCGAACAACGACATCTCCAAGGCCGTCATCGCGTCGGCCAACGTGTACACGGCGGCGATCTGCAAGATCACCAACAACCAGCCGGCCAACGTGTGCAACAGCTCCGCCGTCACCGCCGCGGCGTCGAAGCTCGGCAGCGGCAGCTGACCGTGAGCGACACAGCACAGCGGTCCGCCCAGACGTCACTGGGCTGGATCCCATGGGCCACGTTGGTGGTGTCGATCGCCGGCCTGGCGGTCGCCGGCTACCTGACCTACGAACACTTCACGGCGGGTACGACGCTCGCGTGCCCGGACACCGGCGTGGTGAACTGCGCGAAGGTCACCAGCAGTCAGTACTCGAAGGTGTTCGGCATCCCGGTCGCGCTGCTCGGCCTCGGCTTCTTCGTCGGCATGACGGCGTTGTCGGTGCCGCCGCTGTGGCGTACGTCGTCGCCGTGGCCGGCCCGGCTGCGGCTGGCCGCCGTACTCGTCGGGGTGGTGTTCGTCTGCTACCTGATCTGGGCCGAGCTGTTCCAGATCAACGCGATCTGCTTGTGGTGCACGGTGGTCCACGGCCTCACGCTGATCCTCTTCGCGCTCGTCATCATCCGGGCGGCCCTCATCCCGCCGGCGTCATGAATTAGTGGGTCCCGGGTACAGGTGGGCTATGCAAGCTGCCGGGGCTGAGAAGTGGGTGCCGCGTGACGGCGGGATGCGGAAGGTCCGCGCCACGCTCGGGGACTGCCGTGGGTGTGAGCTGTGGGAGGACGCCGAGCGGGCCGTCGCGGGTGAAGGGCCGGTCCGGTCCCGGATGATGTTCGTCGGCGAGACGCCCGGCGATCACGAGGACAAGGAAGGACACGTCTTCGTCGGTCCGGCCGGGCGCTTGCTCGACCGGGCACTGGAAGAGGCGGGCATCGACCGGTCGGACATCTACCTGACCAACGCGGTCAAGCACTTCCGGTTCGAACGCGAGGGCAAGCGGCGGATCCACAAGACGCCGTCCGCCGGCCAGATCACCGCCTGCCACCCGTGGCTCGCACGTGAGCTCGAGATCGTGAAGCCCGAGCTGGTCGTGGTGATGGGAGCTGTCGCCGCACGGTCGTTGCTGGGCCCGAGTTTCAAGGTGACGCAGCACCGCGGCGAGAAGGTCGAGCTCCCCGACGGCGGCACCGCCGTCGCGACCGTCCACCCCTCCGCCGTGGTTCGCTCGCAGGACTTCACGCGCGATCTCGGTCTGTTCGTCGACGACCTCCGCGCCGCGCTGGCGCTGCTCGACTAGCGCGGGGTCCAGCGCCAGTCCCTCACCTCCGGCAGGTCCTCGCCGTATGTCGTGACGTACGCGTGGTGGCGGGCGCGCTGATCGGCGAAGTACTGCCGCGTCGACACCGCCCGGCTGCCGAGCGACGGCACCCGGTCGATGACGTCCATCGCGAGGTGGTAGCGGTCGAGGTTGTTGCGGACGACCATGTCGAACGGCGTGGTCGTCGTACCCTCCTCGAGGTAGCCGCGGACGTGCAGGTTGTCGTGCCCGCGCCGGCGGTACGTGAGCCGGTGGATCAGCCAGGGATAGCCGTGGTACGCGAAGATCACCGGCTTGTCCGTCGTGAACAGCGCGTCGAACTCGGCGTCCGGCAGCCCGTGCGGATGCTCGCCCTCGGACTGCAACCGCATCAGGTCGACGATGTTCACAACCCGGATCCGCAGCTCGGGCAGGTGTTCGCGGAGCAGGTCGACCGCGGCGAGCGTCTCCATCGTCGGTACGTCGCCGGCGCAGGCCATCACGACATCCGGCTCGCCCTCGTCGTTGCTGGCGAACTCCCACACGCCGGCGCCGCGCGCACAGTGCAGCGCGGCCTCGTCCCAGTCGAGCCAGTTGGGCTGCGGTTGCTTGCCTGCGACAACAACATTTATGTAGTTGCGGGTCCGCAGGCAGTGGTCCATCGTCGACAGCAGCGTGTTGGTGTCCGGCGGCAGATAGACGCGGACGACCTCGGCCTTCTTGTTCACCACATGGTCGATGAAGCCCGGGTCCTGATGCGAGAAGCCGTTGTGGTCCTGCCGCCAGACATGCGAGGTGAGCAGGTAGTTCAGCGACGGGATCGGCCGGCGCCACTCCAGCCGGTTGATCGTCTTCAGCCACTTCGCGTGCTGGTTCACCATCGAGTCGACGATGTGGACGAACGCTTCGTACGACGAGAACAGCCCGTGCCGGCCGGTCAGCAGGTAACCCTCCAGCCAGCCCTGGCAGGTGTGCTCGCTGAGGATCTCCAGCACCCGGCCCTCGCGCGCGAGGTGGTTGTCGGTGTCGAGCAGGTCGGCCTGCCACTGCTTGCCGGTCGCCTCGTACACCGCGCTCAACCGGTTCGACTCGGTCTCGTCGGGGCCGAACAGCCGCAGGTTGTTGCTGTTGAGGCGGAAGGCATCCCGCAGGAACGCGCCGAACACCTTGGTCGGCTCGCCGTCCTCCGCACCCGGGATCTTCACCGGTACGGCGTACTCGTCCACCGCCGGGAGCTCGAGATCGCGGCTCAGCACGCCACCGTTGGCGTGCGGGTTCGAGCCCATCCTCAGCTCCGGACCGGGCGCGAGCTCGACGAGTGCCGCGACCGGTCGGCCGTGGTCGTCGAACAGCTCCTCCGGCCGGTAGCTGCGCATCCACGATTCCAGCTGGCGGAGATGGTCGTCATTGGTGCGTACGCCGGACAGCGGGACCTGATGCGCCCGCCAGGTGTTCTCGACCGGCTCGCCGTCGACGATCTGCGGACCCGTCCAGCCCTTCGGCGTACGGAACACGATCATCGGCCACGCCGGGCGCGGAGGCTGGTCGGATCCCGCAGGCACGGAGCGTGCTTCGCGCTGGATCTCGTCGATCCGGTCCATGCACCTGTCCAGCGTCGCGGCCAGCGCCTGGTGCACCTCGGCCGGCTCGGAGCCTTCGACCAGGTACGGCTCGTACCCGTATCCCTGCATCAGCGCGGTCAGTTCGTCGTCGCCGATCCGCGCGAGCACCGCCGGGTTCGCGATCTTGTACCCGTTCAGGTGCAGGATCGGCAGGACGGCGCCGTCGCGCACCGGGTCGAGGAACTTGTTCGAGTGCCAGGACGCCGCGAGCGGACCGGTCTCGGCCTCACCGTCACCGACGACGCAGGCCACGACGAGCTCGGGGTTGTCCGCGGCAGCGCCGTACGCGTGGCTGAGCGAGTAGCCGAGCTCGCCGCCCTCGTTGATCGAGCCCGGGACGTCGGCGGCGACGTGGCTCGGGACGCCGCCGGGGAACGAGAACTGCTTGAACAGCCGGCCCATGCCGACCTCGTCCTGCGTGGTGTTCGGGTACTCCGCTGTCCAGCTGCCCTCGAGCCAGGTGTTCGCGACGAGCGCCGGACCGCCGTGGCCTGGTCCGGTGACGAACAGGACCTCGCGATCCCGCTGCCTGATGACGCGGTTGAAGTGCGCGTAGATCAGGTTGAGCCCGGGCGTCGTACCCCAGTGGCCGAGCAGCCGGGGCTTGATGTGCTCCGGCCGGAGCGGCTCCCGCAACAGCGGGTTGGCGAGGAGATAGATCTGCCCGACGGACAGGTAGTTCGCCGCCCGCCAGTAGGCGTCGATGCCTTGCAGTTCGTCGTCGGTGAGTGGCTTGGTGTCGGTCTGCTGCACGGGTGATTCCCCCAGCTACCGGCCGACCGCCTTCGCGAGCTCGGCCTTTGTCATCTTCGAGCGACCCTTGACGTTCTTCTGCTTCGCCTCATTGTAGAGCTGCTCCTTGGTGCGACCCTGGGAGCCGCTGTGCGACCGAAGCCCACCGCGCCGGCTGGACGAGATGTCGTGCGTCGACGTACGACTCGCCTCCTTCGCCTCACCGGACCGGGCGCGCTCCTTGTTCACCGTCCGCGCCGCGATCTCCTCGGCGGTATCCTCACTGCGGCCGCGCTTCTTCAGACCGGCCTTGATGTGCTCGTACTGCCGCTCTCGCTTCGGACTGGATCCAGCAGGCATGGTCGTTGCTCCTTTCACCCGATCCCGCCAGTACCCGGAGCCATTCACCGGGTTTTGACCGCCGCCCGCCCGGCAACCGGAACTCGAGGAGGAGACGATGAACGACCAAGCCGGTGACTTCGGGAATTTTGCACAACCAGAGCGGCGTGCCGGCCACGGAGGAAGGGGTGTTGGAGTTTGCGGTTGAAGCGCTGCACTACGACCATGCCTCGGTGCTGTTGCTGCATCGCAAACAGGCGCGGACCGTGGCTGCGACCGACCAGTTGATCACCGTCGCGGACCAGCTGCAGATCGCGACGCAGCGCGCCTGCTCGCCCTGCACGCGTCGATCGCGATCGCCTCGGCCCAGGTGGAGGCGTCCCTGCACCAAGCCATCGACTCCCGCAAGGAAGTCGGCCAGGCCGCCGGCCGCCTGATGGAACGCTACGGCCTCGACGCCGTCCGCGCCTTCGCCGCGCTCCAACGCCATTCCCAAACCAACAACCAACGCCTCCGCGCAGTAGCCCTCCACGTCATCGAAACCGGCAACCTCCCCCAGTCGCAACCACCACCCACCCCAGAGAGGCCCAACACATGACCACAAGCCTCGCTGCCACAGTTCTCGGTACGCCGGATCCGCCGGCGCTGGCCGACTTCTATCGGGAGCTGCTGGGCTGGGTCGAGGTGACCCGCGAGCCGGGCTGGGTGCGGTTGCGTGCGCCGGAGCAAGAGCGGCCAGGTCTGAGTTTCCAGCTCGAGCCCGACCACGTTCCTCCGGTCTGGCCGCAAGCACCGGGCGTTCAGCAGATGCAGGCCCACCTGGACATCCAGGTCGACGACCTCGACCGAGAGGTCGAGCGCGCCGTCCAACTGGGCGCAACCGTCGAGTCACACCAACCGCAGCCCGACGGCGTCCGGGTCATGCGCGACCCCCACGGCCACCTGCTCTGCTTGTTCCTGCCTGGTCACTGACAATGCGGTCATGGAGATCGCACTGGTCGGGGCCGGGCGGATTGGGCTGGCGGTGGCTCGGCAGCTCGTTGCCCACGGGCATGCCATCCGTGTTCACGACGTACGACCCGAGGTTGAGTCTCAGGTCCGAGCGTTTGGTGCGGCGTGGGGTGAACCGCGGGCAGAGACTGACTTGCTTGTGACCGTTCTGCCCGGGAGTCCGGAGCTTCGTGCGGAGATGCTCGGGGACCACGGGCTGCTCAGCCGTCTCAGGCGTGGCTCCAGCTGGCTCGATCTGACCAGCGCCTCCCCTGCTCTTGGGGCAGAGCTCGCGGTGGCCGCGGCCGACGATCGCATCGATTACCTGGAGACTCCCGTAGGCGGCGGGCCCGATGCGGCCGCGAGCGGTGAGCTGACTGTGTACGCCGCGGGAGAAGTCGCGACCTTCGAACGGCTCGAGCCGATCGTGCGAGCCTTTGCCGGGAAGGTGCACTACACCGGCCCGCACGGCAGCGGCTACTTGACCAAGCTGCTGGTCAACCTGCTGTGGTTCAGTCAGGTCGTCGCCGTGGGCGAGGTTCTCATGCTTGGTCGGAGCGGAGGCCTCGATCCCTCACGGCTCCGGCAGATCCTGCTTGAGGGGCCTGCTGCGTCAGCCTTCCTCGAGGACGTCCTACCGCGGATGCTCGCGGGCGATCAGCTGGCGACGTTCGGTCTGGATCGCATCGTCGAGGAACTCGATTCCATCGAAGAATTCGCCCGCCTGCACCACGTGCCGGCCGGCCTCGCCGCCCTGGTGGGCTCCGTGCACCGTGACGCCTTGAGCCGCTTCGGTCCGATCGACGGGGAGCTGTTGGCGATCACCCACCTCGAGCACCTCTGGAGCGACCCGCTGGATGAGGTTTGAGTACGGCGATGGTTGGGAACCGGTAGGCACTCGTGCTCACCTGAGCGCGCAACGGGGTGGGAGGGCGAGCATGACCGTCGGCGGTGTCGACACGTACTACGACTACGAGGAGCAGAGGTGGAAGTACCGGCGCCTCGGCGGGGGCCCGGTTCGCCAGGCTGTCGTCTGTCCTGAACCTCGGCCGGTGGACATCGACGAGCAGACCCCGCAGCCGCAACCTCGCCGTACGCCGGGGAAAGGGCGGCGCACCCCCGCCTCGGCCTGAGCGGCGGACAAGCCGGCCGGTGGCGCGGCGGTCGGCGTACGAAGCGCTTCGCGCTGGGCAGCACAAGGCCAGGCCGAGTGCAGCCAAGCTCGAAAGCCGGGTCTCGTCCTGGCACCCGGGGTTGGGCCCGGCGCGAAGCCCACGACATCCAAGACCGGACGATCTCCAGCGCCGGCGCACCGCGCGCAGGCGGCGCCAGCACGGCGCGCGGAGGCGGTGCCAACGCAGGCGCACGGAGGCGGCGCCGTCTGGTCGAGTGCTTAGTCGCTGGGGTTCTCGCCCTGGGCGGCTCGTGAGCGTGGCGAGCTGGAGATGCCCGGGTCGGGCGACGCGTCCTGCTGGTCGAGCTTGCGACGATAGAAGTCGTACGCCGCCTGCTTGCTCATGCCCAGGGCCGCACCGACCTGGCTCCAGCTGGAGCCTTCCTCGCGGGCTTGACGCATCATGTGCCACCGGGCCCCGGTGAGCAGCTCGACCACGCGCCGGCTCGCCCGCAACGCCTCCAAGCCGGAGACGCCCGGCAACTCCCCCAGCGCCTTCACCAGAACCGCCACCGGATGGCCCGCTTCCTGCTGCCGCTCGATCCCGCGCTCATAGAACTCCCGCTGATCACTGACTCGCAGTACGTCGAGCAACTCTTCCAGGCTTCTGCCATCCGCCGACTCCGACGGCTTCGTCGTGTCGCTCACCATGGCGTCAAGATAACTTGACGATGGGGTCACGTCAAGCTACCTTGACGCTATGGGCATGATCGATCTGGCAGGTGGCAACGGGGCGGAGCGGTTCGCGCAGCTCGCGCTCGATCTGCACGACTCCGGCGGTGTGGAAGAGACCGTCCAGGCCGTCGTCGAGTTCGCCGTACAGGCGCTCAACTGTTCCCATGCCGGCGTCGCACTGATCGTCGGCGGCGAGCGGCTGGAGATTCCGGCGACCACCGACCCGTTGGTGGCCGAGATCTACGCCCTGCAGGTCGACGGCGGGAGCGGGCCGCTGACCGTCTCGATGCGCGAGCATTCGATCACCCGGGTCCGCGACACGGTCCTGGACGACCGGTGGCCGGTGTGGGCCGCCAAGGTCCGCGAGCTCGGCGTGCGGAGCGTCCTGGACATGCCGCTGAGCACCGCCGGCGGCACAGTCGGCGTGCTGGGGCTGTACAGCGCTGACCCGGATGCGTTCGGTCCCGACGAAGAAGCGATCGCGCACATCCTCGCGCGGCACGCTTCGGTAGCCGTCGCCAGCGCCCGGCACGAGGACAACCTCGCGCAGGCCGTCGACGCCCGCAAACTGGTCGGCCAGGCGATGGGCATCCTGATGGAGCGCTACGGTCTCGACGACGACCGCGCCTTCGAGGTCCTGCGCCGCTACTCTCAGACCACGAACACCAAGCTCCGCGACGTCGCCGCACAGCTCATCGAGACCCGGAAGCTACCCCACTGACAGCAGCGGTCAGAGCAGGAGCCGGGTAGCGACCAGCCAATGGGCGATTTCGCTCACCGGCAGGCGGCGGGCATCCGCGTGCGCGCGCAGCATCGCGGAGGCTGCGCGGGAGCCGAGGTGGTAGCGCTCCATCAGGATGCCTTGGGCAAGATCGATCGAGTCCCGGCCGACGTTGACCCCTGGGCGCGGCGGACCCATGTCATCCATGGCGGGCCAGTACCCATTCGTCGGTGAATTGCACGTCACGGGGACTTGAGGGGTATCGCGGTCACATTGGCCGGCGGGGTCTCGAGGACCTCTATCGGTTGGAGGGAGTCCAGACTGAGCGGTTGCTCCTGGTGCATCACGGTCTCCAGGTGATGCAGGATGATGCCCTCGCGCAAGGCCCACGGCGAGACGTCCAGCGACCTGATGTCGAGCGTCGTCATGACCGCGTGCGCGACGATGGCGCCGGCGAGGATCTGCCGGGCGCGGGCCTCGGAGATCCCACGGAACCGGGCACGCTCGGACGTCGGTACGGCGGCCAGCCGCGGAATCCACCCCGCGACCTCCGACCGGCGCAGATGACGACGTACGAACGGGCCGGTGCGCTGCGGCGGAGCACCCGCCAACCGGGCCAGCTACTTGAACGTCTTCGAACTCGCGATGACGCGCTTCGGATCGCCCTCCCACCGGAGCCGGTCGGACACCTCACGCAAGGTCGACCTCGCATGCTGCCGCAACTCGCGCAGCTGCCGCTTGGTCGGCGGATCGTCCGGAAGAAAGGCTCTCGTGAGCCGTCCGGCGCCGAGTGGGAGCGACACCGCCAGATCGGGCTGGGCGTCGCGGCCGAGGGCGATCTCCATCGACCCGCCACCGATGTCGAGCACCAGCAGCCGTCCCGCCGACCAGCCGTACCAGCGCCGTACCGCCAGGTAGGTCAGCCGCGCCTCGTCCTCCCCCGTCAGGAACTTCGGCTGGATGCCTGCTTCCTCGCGCAGCCGGTAGGCGATCTCGTCACGGTTGGTGGCATCCCGTACGGCGGAGGTCGCGAACGCGAACAATCGGTCGACCTGCAGGGTCCGAGCCGCGGCCACTGCCTCACGTACGGCGGCGATCACCCGATCGGCGCCCTCCGGCGAGATCGAGCCGTCCGGCTCGATGGCCTCACCCAGCAGCGTTGCCTGCTTCACAGCGTGTGTCGGAAGCGGCGGCGCCCCAGGCGACGCTTCAACAACCTGCAGCTGCGCCGAGTTCGATCCAACATCCAAAACGCCGATTCTCACCCTGTTGCTGTGCCCGTCCCAAAACCCCGGCTAAGGGGGAGCATTTCGTTCCTGACGTCAGGAGCGCTTCTCTGCCAGGAGTTTCAGGCGGTGGAGGGCTTCGGCGTTTCGTGGGTGGAGCATCAGGTCGGCGACGTGGCTCGGAAGCAAGGAGATCGGGCCGCTGGTTGCTCGCTCGGTCATCGTCAGCAGGCAACCGGTCGGAGTCTCGGTTGCGACGAACTCGACCTCGCCGTGGCCGGCAGGCCAGATGCGGAGCTGTAGGAGGAGACGGCGGTCCGGCTCGTACTCGAGCACCGTGGTCATGTCGTCCAGCAGGAACGGCCACGCCCCCACCGAGTGGTGGATCCGGCCGCCTGGCTCCGGCCACGGTGGCTCGACATCACGGATCCTGGACGCCCCGACCACCCAGGCGGCGTACGACCATCCGTCGGTCAGTACGGCGAACACGTCCTCGACGCTCGCCTCGATCAGGCACTCGTTCTTGCTCACATACCGTCCGGTACCCGATCCAGCCCTCCGCCACGCCGTCCGAAGCGTGTCGCCCGCGCTCCTCCCGGGTACTGCGAGGACGGGTACGACGGAAGGCTGGGCACCATGAACCGCGACGAGCTGACCTACAACCGTGACGGTGAGGGCACCGGAGAGCGGCTCGACCGGCACTGGAACGAGCTGCTGCAGGAGCTACGCCTCGTCCAGACCGGTACGCAGATCCTGTTCGCGTTCCTGCTCGGAATCGCGTTCCAGAACCAGTTCCACACCACGGACGGCTTCACCCACGCGGTGTACGCCGCAACCCTGATCGCCGCGGCCCTGGCCGTCGCGCTCCTCCTCGCACCGGTCGCCTTCCACCGGTTCCTCTACCGCAAGGGCATGCGCGACAGCCTCGTCACGATCACCGACCGCCTCGCCCGCGGCGGCATGGTGTTCCTGGTCGCCGCCATCTGCGGCGGCGTCCTGATCGCGCTGGACGTCGTCCTCCCCCGCCCGGCCGCCATCGCCGTCGTCGCCGCCGTCCTCCTCTGGTTCGCCACCTTCTGGCTCGCGCTCCCGGCGTACATCAGATCCCGCTCCGACATTCGGGCCTGAGGCAAACGCGGGCTCGATTACGGATCGGGTGGGGCCCAATAGCGGTCGTTGGTGCTGACAGAGGGTAGAGTGGACTCTCGATCGCGCATTCAGGAGCGGTGAATTCTGAGCCGTGTTCCTGGGGGACCTTCTGGGCGGCCCACTGCATGTCACTGCGTGGCGTCTCGCCGGCGGTTCGGGTCCTGGCGCGGTCTGGCGTTCCGCCACGGCCCGGCCGTGGCATGACACAGGAGGAAAGTTGGCCCGACGAGGTCAGCGCCAGCCCGGCGCTACCCGTTCCGCTCCCCGTCGACGGCGTCGTGTCCGCGACGGTGAGTCAGACGGTCTGATCCAGGTCCTCGCGCAGGCGGTGCGCGAGGTCGAGGGCGCGGTCACCCGCGGCGCGAGCAAGCCGTCGACCCGGACGAAGTTCCAGGTCGTCGCCCTGCTGGTCCGCGAGGAGCGGTCCCGGGTGAACGGCGCGGAGTCCGCCACCGAGGCGTACCGCACCGAGCAGCTCCGGCGGCTCGACGGCATCGCGACGATCCTGGCGAAGACCGCCGCGCTGGACCCGACGCTCCTGGGTCTGCTGGCCGAGGACGCGGTGATCTCGGAGGCTGCGGCCGCCCTCAAGCGGCAGATGCTCGAGGACGCCGGAATGGAGCTCCCGGAGGAGCCGGAGCCGGTCCAGCCGGTCACTCCCCCGGATACCCAGACCCGCCGGGTGGTGCCGCAGGCAGTGGTGTCCCGCCAGCTCGCCAACCCGTTCCTGGCCCCGGACTTCTCCAACGCGCCCGCGCGCCCCGTGCGTGCCAGCCGGCTGGCCGGCTGGGAGCTGATCGGCCCGCTGCTGAGATCGTTCGAGCACGCCGGCGCCTCGGCCAGCATGAAGCTGCCCGACCCGACCTCGCTCCAGCTGTCCGGCGGCATCGACGCACTGCGCCTGCGCGGTCTCGAGCTGATGCCGCACCAGGCCGGGGTGATCGCCGCCGCCGCAGCCGGGCACCGGACCTTCCTGCTGGCCGACGAGCCGGGTCTCGGCAAGACCGCCCAGGCCCTGCTGGCCGCCCAGGCAGCCGAGGCCTACCCGCTGCTCGCCGTCGTCCCGAACGTCGTGAAGACGAACTGGGCGCGCGAGGCGAACCTGTGGACCCCGCGCCGTACGCCGACCGTCATCCACGGCGACGGTGACACGATCGACGGCTTCGCGGACATCGTCGTGGTGAACTACGAGGTTCTCGACCGGCACGTCGGCTGGCTCGGCGACCTCGGCTTCCGCGGCATGGTGGTCGACGAGGCGCACTTCATCAAGAACAAGAAGTCGCAGCGGTCACGCAACGTGCTCGAGCTCTCGAACCGGATCCGCACCCGCACGGTCCGCCCGCTGCTGATGGCCCTGACCGGTACGCCGCTGATCAACTCGATCGAGGACTTCACCGCGATCTGGGAGTACCTCGGCTGGGTCGACGAGAAGGCTCCGCGCGCCGAGCTGATGGAGAAGCTCGACGACACCGACCTGACCCCGGCCGACCCGGGCTTCTCCGCCGCCGCGCGGGCGAGCGTGATCGACATGGGCATCGTCCGCCGCCGCAAGGTGGACGTGGCCGCGGACATCCCGGCCCGCCGGATCGCCGACCTGCCGGTCGAGCTGGACGGCGCCGTCGGCCGCTCGATCCGGGCCGCCGAGCGGGAGCTCGCCGACCGCCTCGTCGCGCGGTACAACACCGCACTCGAGACCCGCCGTTCCGGCATCGTCGTGGACGGTATCGACCACGACCTGGTCCGCCAGGTGGCCGGCTGGGAGCGGGCCGAGATGGCGACCAAGAAGACCGGCGAGAACGTGTTCAGCCTGTTCCGCCGGATCGGTCAGGCCAAGGCCGGCCTGGCCGCGGACTACGCGGCCCAGCTGGCGCAGAACGTCGGCAAGGTGGTGTTCTTCGCCCGGCACATCGAGGTGATGGACGCCGCCGAGGAGCTGTTCGCCGAGCGCGGCATCCAGTTCTCGTCGATCCGCGGCGACCAGACGGCACGGACCCGGCAGAAGAACATCGACGCGTTCGTGAAGGACCCCGAGGTGTCGATCGCGGTCTGCTCCCTGCTGACCGCGGGCGTCGGCCTGAACCTTCAGGTCGCCTCGAACGTCGTCCTCGCCGAGCTGTCCTGGACCAACGCCGAGCAGACGCAGGCCATCGACCGGGTGCACCGGATCGGCCAGGACGAGCCGGTCACCGCCTGGCGGATCATCGCCGCGCAGACGATCGACACCCGCATCGCCGACCTGATCGACGCCAAGGCCGGCCTGGCCGCCAAGGCGCTGGACGGCTCCGACGAGGAGGTAGGCGCCTCCGCCGACTTCCAGCTCGAGGCCCTCGCCGCCCTCCTCACCCAGGCCCTCGAGGCCGCTGCCTAGGACCCAAGGAAAGAAGAGATCAAGGGTGGTGGCTGCCTTCGGCGGTCGGCTGGAGGTTCGTGTGCGTCGTCCTCAACCCCCACCGAGTCGTGGCAAACGGTTCCGACCCCGAACGCCGAGTCGTGGATCACGGCAGATTTTCCGAACCATTCTCCACGACTCGGCAAGCGGGCGCGGTTCGTCTGTGCGAACCCGGGCCGACCAGTGTGTCCGCCGGTCACCGAAGCGAGCCACCACCCCAGAGCTGTTCTTTTCTGCAGAGTTCCTGACAAGCCCTCGGTCGGTCGCCTGAGCCAGCAACTATTCCATATCCTTCTTCTTTCCTTTCTTTCCTGGCTTTTGTATTTCTCTTGTTTCTTTGGTCTTAGCCGGACAGTTCGCCTACCGGGAGCTCGACGTCGAGCTTGTTGGTTGCCGGGGCGAGGGGGCAGGTCCATTCGGGGCTGTAGGCGCAGGACGGGTTGTAGGCGAAGTTCAGGTCGACGACGAGCCGCCCGGCGCTCAGGTCCCCGCCCAGGTCGGCACCTTTGACGGTGTCGATCAGGTAGCGGCCCCCGCCGTACGTCGACCTGCCGGCGAGCGCGTCCTTCAGCGGAACGAAGATGCCGCCGCCGTACGACTCGAGCCACCACACGTCCAGGTCCCCGACCGCCGGCAGGTGCAGTACGCCGATCAGCGAGAACGGGATGACGCCGTCGGTGGCCGACTCGAACTCCCATCGATCCGGTTTCACATCCGTGTCGATCACCGCGTCGAACCGCAACTCCGGGCGGTACTCCCCCACCCGCGCTCCGCCGTACGCCGCGCGCTGGTCCTCCGGCACCGGTGACGCGGGGTGGTTCATGAGCAGGTCGTCCCGCCCGGCCTGCCACACAGCGTGTCCCGCGGCCGGATCGCTTTCGGCGCGGACGGACTGGTAGAGCGCAAACACGCGCCGGCGCCAATCGGCGACAGCCAATGCGGGGCTTGCGAATTCCACGATGTCTCCTGTCAGCTCTTGAGTGCTTCGGCGGACTTGGCCCAGTTGCCGTGCAGACGGTCCAGGTAGGACTGGGCCTGCGGGCCGGCCTTGCGGCCGCGGGCGAAGATCCGCATGTTGCCGCCACCGGCGTTGTAGCCGAGGGCAAGCAATTCGTCCTTGGTGTAGAGGTCCGCGCGCTTGCTCGGCAGGCGCTTGGCCAGGTCGTGCAGATGCCAGGCGGCGGCCTCGATCGCGAGCGCGGGGTTGTCCGGCAGCTCCTCCCACTTCCGCTTGGCGAAGTCGCGGCCGCGTTTGGTCTCGTCGAACGCCGGCTTGTGCATGTTGGCGATCCCGAACGCCGGGTCCGAGTCGACCTCGGCCCACTGCCGCTCGAACTTCGGGTCGTGCGGCTTGTAGTCCTCGTTGTACAAGATTGCCATCAGCAACTGTGGGTTGATCCCGGCCTGCTTGGCGTAGCGGCGTACCTCGGTAGCGAAGCGGGCCGGGTCGTAGTCGTCGTACCACGGCTTGGTCGCAGTCGCGGTCGGCGTCGGCTGAGGTTTCGTGGCCGTCGGCTGGGTCTTCGGCGCGGCAGCGGGCTTCGGGTCGTTGTCCGAGCACGCCGCCCAGACCCCCGCCAGCAGGACCCCGACCGCCACCCATGACCAGCGTTTCGCCACCTGCACGCCTCCAACTTAGCCGTACGGCGAAGCCGGGCTGTCCAAGGAACGCAACTTTCGCATCAACTCGTGCAGATCGGCATCGAGGCGGGCAGAACAGCCGCATGATGTGTCCACGGCAGCCGGGTGGTCCGGAGGGGGGCCACCCTCTGCCGTTTCAGCAGAGGACAAGGGAGATGACGCTGATCGACCCGGCCGAGGGGAGCGCCGCCTCGGCGTTCGCCCATCTTGCGGTCGAGTTGCACGACGCCACCGGAGTCGAGGAGACCGTCGACGCCGTCGTCCAGTTCGCCCTGCAGGCGCTCAGCTGCACGTACGCCGGTGTCGCGCTGACCGCCCGCGGGTCGCGACCGGAGATCGCGGCGGTCACCGACCCGGTCGTCGCCGAGGTCTACGACCTCCAGCTCGGCCACCAGACCGGTCCGCTGGTGACCGCGATGCGGGAGCGGCGGCAGGTCCTGATCCGGGACACGCTCGCGGACGATCGCTGGCCGGAGTGGGCCGCGAAGGTCGCGACACTCGGGGTCCGCAGCGTCCTCGACGTACCGCTGGCCACCAGCAGGACGGTCGGGGTGCTGGGGCTGTACAGCCCGGAGCCGGACGCGTTCGCGGCCGATGACCAGGCGGTCGCGCACATCCTCGCCCGGCACGCGTCGGTCGCGCTGGCGTCCGCGCGGCACGAGGAGACGATGGCGCAGGCGATCGACGCCCGCAAGCTCGTCGGTCAGGCGATGGGCATCCTGATGGAACGCTTCGACATCGACGGCGACCGCGCGTTCGCCGTACTGAAGCGCTATTCGCAGGACACCAACACCAAGCTGCGTGATGTCGCCCAGCAGCTGATCGACACCCGCAAGCTGCCCTAGCGGGAGAGTGTGGTGCTCGGCAGTTCGCCGTACTGCTCGAGGTACGCCGCCGCCATCCGGCCGTGATGATGGAAGCCCCAGCGAACCGCGACTTCGGCGACCGTGCGCTCCGCGGGATCCGCGGCCAGCAGCTCCGAACGGACCTCGGCCAGCCGGAGCCGGCGGAGCTCGGCGAGCGGCGTCGCGCCGACGTGCCGCTGGAACGCCGTCTGCACAGCCCGGACGGTGACACCGGCCGCGGCCGCGATGTCGGCGATCGTGATGGCCTGGTCGAGGTTCGACTCCATGAACGCCAGCGCCCGCCGGACCGTGCTGGGCCGCGGGTCGGCGCCGGCCCGCTCGGCCGCCGCAGTGTTCGGGAAGGCGGCAAGAACGCTCGAGGCGAGCAACTGCGCGACGGACGCCCGCACCAACGGCGACGCCTGGACGGCGGGGTTGGACAGTTGCTCACTCAGGTAGGCGATCGTCCTGGAGAGCTGGCGCGCCGCCGGACGCGAGTACGGCCGGTGGGACAGCAGCCGGACCGGCGAATCATCCTTGCGGCCCGCGCCCGCGACCCGGGTCAGCAGCGCCGGGTCGAACATCGTGATCGTGTACGTCGCCCGCCGGATCCGGCCGGCGTACGGGCGGTCCGGCGGCGCCAGCGAGACCAGGTCCCCGGGCCGGAACTCGTCCGTCCAGCCGTCGGTGGCGTGGTCGGTAATGGTGCCGGACGACACCTCGCACAGGCAGATCTTCTCGAGCGGGTTGGCGTCGTAGCTCAGCTCGAAGCCCATCTCGAGCCGGTCGACGCTGATCGAGTCGGCAGCCGTCCGGGAGATCCGCGTCCGGACCTCCGTCGTCCGGCCGCCGATCTGCATCTTGGTGTAGGCCTTGTTGAGGAACTCCTCCGTCCTGGCAAGGTCCCGGCTCTCGAAGTGCATCGATTCCATCGGCTCATGGTGCCCTCCGACCCGGTCCTTCACACAAACGCGTGGCCTCCGTCCGGAGGCCACGCGTTTGTTTCAAACAGGTGTTACTTGCCCTGGAGGACGTCGAACAGGTGGGTGTGGTCGTTGGTGCCGAGAACCGCCTCGGCGCCCGGGCCGTTGGCCCAGACCGGGACGACCGCGCCGGTGTGCTGCTGGCTCGGCGGTACGGCCACCGGGGCCTTGCCGTCGCCGCCGAAGCCGGCGGTGCCGTAGGTCAGGGTCAGCGTCTGGCCGTCCTTGGTGGTCAGGTTGGTCGACCAGCCGGTCGGCAGACCCGAGCCGGAGGCGTCCTCGCCGACGATCTGGCTGGTGTGCGCGTGGTCGGCGGTGACGACGACCAGCGTGTCCGGGTGCGTCTTCTGGTAGTTCAGCGCGACGCCGATCGCCTTGTCGAAGTTGACCGTCTCACCGATCTGGCCGCAGGCGTTGGTGGCGTGGTCCTGCTTGTCGATCGAGGCGCCCTCGACCTGCAGGAAGAAGCCCTTCTTGTTCTCCAGCAGGCTGATCGCCTTCGACGTCATGTCCGACAGGCTCGGCTCGTTCGACGGCCGCTGGTTCTCCTTGCAGGACTGCGCCGCGTTGCCCTTGCCGAGGGAAGCGGTCGGGCCGCTCCACTCCAGCGACATGTTGCTGCTGTTGAACAGGCCCAGCACCGGCTTGTTGCCCTTGGCGGCCTTCAGCCCGGCAGCATCGGTGACGTACTCGATACCCTTGGCCTTGGCCTGGTCGACGACCGTCTTCCCGGCGTACGGACCGCCGGTGACCGTCTGCTCGAAGCGGGCGCGACCGCCGCCGAGCAGTACGTCGATCTTGTGGTCGACCTCCTGCTCCGCGATCGAGCCGAGACCGCCGGCCGCCTTGGTCTCCTTCGGGCAGGCGGCCATGTCGGCCGGGCCCTGGCAGCCGCGCAGCGACATGTGCGAGGCGAGCACGGCCGGCGTGGCGTCGGTGATCTCCGCGGTGGAGACGTTGCCGACCTTCAGGCCGCGCTTCTGCGCGAGCTCGAGGACGGTCTGGTAGTTCGTGCCGGGGACGTTGTCGGCGCTGCTCGGACCCTGCGAGATCCGCTCGTCGATGGTCTTCTTGCCCGTCGCCCAGCTCGAGCCGGTGGAGGCCGAGTCGGGGTCGTAGTCCGGCTTGTACGGCGGCTTGGCGGCCGGCTTCACCGACCAGGTCGTGTCGAAGCCGGTGTAGCGGGCCCGGTCGACGTTGAGCTTGTTCTGGACGCCCTGGTAGTAGCGCGCCGCGGTGATCTCCTGGGTACCCATTCCGTCACCGAGGAAGAAGATCACGTTCTTCGGCCCGCGCTGGGGCTGGTGCGACGCCAACTCGGCGGCCGAGCCGTCGCCGCGGGCAGTGTCGAACGCCCCGCTGGCGGCGGCCGAGGCCATCCCCGCGGCGGCAATCACCGAGGCCGCTGCGAAGGCAGCCACAAACGCCTTTTTCCTGATCATTCCGGGCCTTTCTCGTAGGTCAGACAGCTGGAACCTAGGGGCCGCCGCCGGACGTGAGGTGACCAGGACGTGGCCGTCAGGTGACGCCACGTGGCGTGAAACTGAGAAGACACTGAGTGGCGACACGACCGGAAAGCGCTTGCTAGAGTGGTCGGGTGATCTACGAGCTGAACCACGTCGGCGGCCCGGTGCAGGATCTCGACGCGAGCCTGTCGTTCTACGACGGTCTTGGCGCGGCCGTGGTCGACCGGTTGTTCATGTCCACGGCACGCGTTCATCGGGTGCATATCCAGGTCGCCACCGGTCTGGTCGAGCTGCTGCACCGGGAGGAGCCGGACCCGGAGGCGACGTACGGGCTGAATCACGTCGGCTTCATGACCGATGATCTCGACGGCGACTACGCCCGGCTGATGGCGCTCGGGTACGGCGAGATCTCGTCGCCGCGGGTCGCCGGCAGCGGGCAGGGCCGGCTCGCCTTCCTGTCCGATCCGAACGGCGTCCGCGTCGAGCTGCTGCAGCGCTCGGAGGAGTTCCGCGTCCCGCCGATCACCGCGGGCCCGGTGCAGGGTCTGTCGTACGTCGCCCTGGCCGCGCCCGACCTCGACGCGGCGATCGAGTTCTACGGCGCCCATCTCGGCATGGAACGCGTCGCCGACGACACGTTCCGGATCGGCGCCGACGCGGTCAGGCTCGTGCCTGACGCCGCGTCGTCCATCGACCACCTCGGCCTCGCCGCCGCAGAGCCCGGCGCCGACGCGCAGGACCCGGACGGCAACCGCGTGGTGTTCCTGCCCGCTGCCTAGCGCGCGACCCGCTCGACGACCACTCGCCAGGACTCGAGCGGCGCGACCTCGAGCCCGACGACCTTCCCGGCATCGTCGGCCCGCCGCAACGCCAACGCAGCGGCGAACTCGGGATCGTCTCGGAACGCGCGGGCCTCCTCGTCCGACATCGCGCCGCCCTGGGCGACCAACGTACGGCGACTCGACGCGGACAGCCGCTCCGCGTGAACCGGGTCCGTCGCCACCAAGTAGCGCTTGGCGACCACGTGGAGCTCCACGAGCCGCGCGACCCGCTCCCCCAGCAGACGCCGTACTGCGTCAGCGCCGTTCCGGCCGTGACCTGCGTCGTCGCCCGGACGTAGCAGGTGCCCGATGTCGTGCACGAGTCCGGCGACCTGCAGCTCCTCGTCGTCCGGGAAGTCGCGGCGCAGCAGCTCGGCACATTGGCGGTCGTGGTCGAGGATGTCGACCGGATCGCCGCTGCGGTCGGGCATGTCCCACGCGTCCTCGCAGTCGGCGAGCAGGATCATCAGGTCATCGACGGTTCTGATCGACATGCCGTGGAGCGTAGGCAGCCCAGGTGAACGGCCGCCCTTAGCCTTGGGCAATGTTCGACTACGACGCGGAGATGCGGTTCTATCGCCCGCTGTTCCGTGCGGCGTGCGGCGTACGCGCCGGGGATCGGGTGCTCGACGTCGGTTGCGGTGGCGGGCAGACCACGCGGGATGCCGCGGCCGATGCAGCAGAGGTCCTCGGTGTCGACGTTTCGGAGCGCATGCTGGAACAGGCTCGCCGTCAGCCGTTGCCGAATGTGACCTACCTGCTGGCGGACGCGGCGACGTACGACTTCGAGTCGTTCGACCTGATCATCAGCCGGTTCGGCGTGATGTTCTTCGACGATCTTGTCGGCGCGTTCACCAATCTGCGGCGTGCGCTGCGGCCGGGCGGCCGGCTGGCGGCGCTGGTCTGGCAGTCGCGGTCCGAGAACGAGTGGGCCCGGGTGATCCCGGAAGCCATCGGCGGGACGTACCGCGACGAGTCGGCGTTCACGCTCGGTTCGGAGGACGTGACCCGCGACCTCCTGATGTCGACCGGATTCGCGGATGCGACCTTGACCGCGGTCCATGAACCGCTCTACTACGGCGCGGACGTCGAGGCGGCGTACGCGAACGTCCTCCGGCTCCGGGAGCCGCAGGCGCTTCTCGCAGAGCTCGACGCGACGGCGGCCGAGCGTGCGGAGGCGGCTCTGCGCGCGGTGCTGGCCGCGCACGACACCGGCGACGGCGTCCTGTTCGACTCGGCCGCATGGATCATCGCCGCGAAGTGACGCGCGTCACATAATGACCTGTCGCATCCACCCGGACCTGCTCGACGCACAGGCATAACCAACCGAACAAGGAGCATCAGATGCGTACCCTCATCACCACTGCGTTCGTCTCTCTCGATGGTGTCGTCGAGGCTCCGGGCGGCGAGTCGGGCTACCGGAACTCGGGCTGGACGTTCAAGGACATCCCGTTCGACGAGACCGCCTACGAGCTCAAGGGCACCGAGCAGGACGAGGCGACCGCGTTGCTGCTCGGCCGGGTCAGCTACCAGTCGTTCGCGCCGGTCTGGCCGGGTATGACGGTCGAGTTCGCCGGCTACAACGCGATGCCGAAGTACGTCGTGTCGACCACGCTGCAGGACAGCGACCTGGTGACGAACTGGGGCGAGACCACGATCCTGCGCTCACTCGACGACGTCGCCGCACTGAAGGAGACCGAGGGCGGCCCGATCATCGTCAACGGCAGCGCCACGCTGAACCGCAACCTCTCCGACGCCGGCCTGATCGACCGCTACAACCTGCTCGTCTTCCCGGTCCTCCTCGGCGCCGGCAAGCGCCTCTTCAGCGACTCCGACCGCGACAAGCTCGCCCTCACCCTGACCGACAGCGCGTCCTACCCCAACGGCATCCAGAAACTCGTCTACACAGTGAACAACTGAGAACAACTGAGAACAACTGAGAGGGCCTGCGTGGGATCGGCCAGCTGAGATCTCCGCTTTCCGGAAAGAAGTTTGCGCTCACCGGCAGCTATGTTCCGGAAAGCCGGCCCGCGCAGAGGCAGGGGCTGCGGTCGGAATAATCCTCTGAACTGACGGCTGTACTACGGTTCGGGGATGGGTGTTCTGGGGAGGCGTGGGGACGAGCATTACATGCCTGAGTCGGGCATCCTCGTGGTGCGGGATGTACGGGACTGGATGGACCACGAGGAGACGTCCGAGAACGAGGCGCATCCGGTCGGCTCGCTCGGGCGGTCGGGGAACGGATGGCTGTACGTCGGGGCCGGGGACGGCCCGTGCGTCGTACAACTGCAGGCGCACGACGACCAGCCGAGTGACGAGGGCCCGGACGCGTGGGCAGACGTCGTCGAGATGCCGTACCGGAGTCCGACCGGTGTCGTCGCCTTGAGCGACCTGATGGACGGCCCCGGCGAGGAGCACCTGAAGATCGGCGATCCGGGCCTGTACCGCGTCAGGCTGGCACACCGGCCCTTGCCGCCGACTCCCCTGCCGGACGACGAGGAGGACCTTCAGCCCACTGACGTCTGGCACCTGGATTTCTGGCCGGTCGCTGGTGCGGTGGAGCCGCCGCGATGGATTCGCCGGACCCGGCCGCCGGTGTGGGCGGCCGATCCGGGCTGGGGTTCCGTGCTCGGGTACCAGGAGATCGAGGTCGCGAACGTGATCGAGTGGTCCGGGAAGCCCGACGGTCTGAGCGCCGACGAGATCGACGCCTGGGGCGCCGACCATCACCGCGGCGCGAACTGGCTCGACCAGCCGCTCCGCCACGGGACGAGGACCCGGCCGGACTGGCCCAGCGTCGCTGAGATCGCGGGCCAGGTCGGCGTACCCGAGCCGACCACGCGCCGCGAACTCCTGCCGCTCTACCTCGCACTCCGCATGATCAGCTTCGACGGCATGCGCTACCGAGCAGTCGAGCACCCGCCCTCGGCTGAGGACGTCGTTCAGCTCCCGGCGCAGGCTGTCACCTTTCTGAAGGCGTCCCGGGCGGTCAAGCAGTACACCGGCTACGCCGCCGACATCGTGTCGGTCGCTCTCTGGGGCGGCACCGAGCAGACCGTCGCCTCCCTGGCCGAACGGACCTTCGCGTCGGAGGACGAAGTACGAGCGACCCTCGAGTACGCCGAATCACGAGGCCTGCTGCAGATCGACTGGACCGGCGACCAGGTGTCCCTGACAGTCCGGACCCGGCGCCATGCCCGCTGAAACCCCTGAGGACTACCTGCGGCAGGCCGATCCGGTGCTTGCCGCGGTGATTGATGACGTCGTCGAGGCCGTTGGCGTGCCGTTGTCGGAGAGCCGGGAGAGCGGCGTGCCTGATCTGCCGGCCGAGCACTACGGCGTGCTGGTACGGGCGATCGTCGGGCAGAACATCTCGAACGTCGCCGCTCAGGCGATCTTCCGGCGGATCGTCGGGCGGTACGGCGGACGCACCCCGACACCGGAAGAGCTGCTGGCCGACGAATCCGAAGCACTGCGGACCGCGGTGGGACTGTCGCATGCGAAGACCGCCTCGTTGCGGTCGCTCGCGGAACACGTGATCTCGGGTGAGCTCGAGCTGGAGCGGCTGCCGGAGCTGCCCGACGACGAGGTGGTAGCCCAGCTCACCGCGATCAAAGGGATCGGGCGGTGGACGGCGGAGATCTTCCTGATCTTCCACCTGCTCCGGCCGGACGTGCTCGCGGTCGGGGATCTCGAGATCCGGCGGACCGTCGAGGCGGCGTACGAACTGCCGGAGCTGCCCAAGCCGGCCGAGGTCGAGAAGCTCGGCGAGGCGTGGCGGCCGCAGCGCACACTGGCCGGCATGTACCTGTGGCGCTGGCGGGCGGTCCAGCAGCAGAGACGCAACCAGGCATGATGTGACCGTGAGGGACATCGTCGCGCTCGCTCGCGAGTGGCTTGGGTACGAGTCGTTGCGGCCGGGCCAGGAGGAGGCCGTCCGCGCGGTGCTGGACGGGCGGGACACGCTGGCCGTGCTCGCGACCGGGACCGGCAAGACCGCGATCTATCAGCTCGCGGGTCTGGCGCTCGGCGGGGTGACTGTGGTGGTCAGTCCACTGGTGGCGTTGCAGCGCGATCAGTTGCGGGCGTTGGCGAAGCATCCGGCCGGCGTCGAGGTCGCCGAGCTGAATGCGACCGATCGCGCCGGCGGGCGGGCCGCTCGTGAGCTGCTCATGGACGGGCGGCCGGGATTCGTGCTGATGTCGCCGGAGCAGTTGACGCATGCCGACGTACTCGAGCTGCTCGCGAAGTCCCGGCCTCGGCTGCTCGCGGTGCACGAGGCGCATCTGGTGAGCGAGTGGGGCGAGGACTTCCGGCCCGACTACCTCCGGCTGGCGGCCGCGATCAAGGCGATGGGACGGCCGCCGGTGCTCGCGCTGACCGCGACGGCTGCCCCGCCCGTACGCAAGCAGATCGCGCATCGCCTCGAGCTGGACGACCCTGTCGTCGTCGTCGGCGGCTTCGACCGGCCGAACCTCAACCTCGCCGTGTTCGCCTTCGCCGACGACGACACCAAGAACCGCCGCCTGCTCAGCCACGTCAGGTCGTCCAGCGGCCCGGGCATCGTGTACGTCGCCACGCATCGCCACGCCGAGGACCTGACGTCCGACCTCAACACCGCGGGCGTGTCCGCGCAGGCGTATCACGCCGGACTGTCGGCCAAGCAACGCCGCGAGGTCCAGGACACGTTCCTCGCCGGCGACTGCCGCGTGGTCGTGGCGACGATCGCGTTCGGGATGGGGATCGACAAGCCCGACATCCGGTGGGTCAGCCATGCCGAGGCGCCGGCCTCGATCGACGCGTACTACCAGGAGATCGGCCGCGCGGGCCGCGACGGCGAACCGGCCGACATCGAGCTGTTCTTCCGGCACGCCGACCTCGGCCTGAACCGCTTCTTCGCCTCCGGTGGCGTCACCGACGAGGACCTGGTCGCCGTCGCGACCGCGATCGACGAGCACCGGCCCGCGAACATCGCGGAGCTGACCGCGGCGACGCATCTCAGCGCCGCCCGCGTCGAGCGTGCCCTCGGTCGGTTGACCGACGCCCGGGTTGTTGCCATCGGCCACCAGTTCCACCTGGCCAGCCGGGCCGACGTCGACAAGGCCGTCGCGGCCGCGTCGGCGGTCGAGCACGATCGGCGCGAGGTCGCCCGGTCCCGGGTCGAGATGATGTCGACCTACGCGGAGTACGGCGGCTGCCGGCGCGAGTGGCTGCTGAGCTACTTCGGCGAGCACTACGCAGGGCCGTGCGGGAACTGCGACAACGACCTGGCCGGCCGTACGGCGGCGCCGCCCGAGGAGGAGCCGTTCCCGATCGGCAGCCGCGTCAAGCACCGCACGTTCGGCCCCGGTCTGGTCGAGCACTACGACGGTACGACGATGACCGTGTTGTTCGACCGGGTCGGTTACAAGGAGCTCCGGACTGCGTTCATGATCCACAACCAGCTGCTGGAGGCCGAATGATCGACGTACGTCCGGCCGACGTCTTCGAGGACGTCCGCGCGGTCATCGGCCCCAAGTCGCCGACCTCCACCGTCTGCTTCTGTCTCAGCTACCGCATCCCGTCCAAGCTCAACAACACACTCAAGGGCCAGGAACGCGCCGAGTACGTCGCCGCGCTCTGCAAGGCGAAGCCCGCGCCCGGAGTCCTCGCGTACGACGGGAACACGCCGGTCGGTTGGGCCGCGATCGCACCGCGCGCGGCGACGTCCTTCGCCCGCAATCGGAAGATCCCGCACGTCGACGACCTCCCGGTGTGGTCGCTGTGGTGCATCCGCGTCCGTCCGGGGCATCGCGGTCAGGGCATCTCCCACGCCCTGATCGCCGGCGCCGTCGACTTCGCCCGGGCGAACGGAGCCCCGGTCGTCGAGGCCTATCCCCTGGACAACGGCAACAGCAAGGTCGACCTGACGATGGCCTACGCAGGCATCCGCAAGAACTTCGAACAGGCGGGCTTCACCAAGTCCGCGGACACCACCTCAACCCTCGCCGGCCACCCACGCATCCTGATGCGGCTCGTCATCCGCTGAGTTCGAACGACAGCAGCGTGATGCTGTGGGGTGGGAACTCGTAGGTCGGCTCGGGCAGGTCGAGGACGCCGAGGTCGCGGAGTACGACAGCCTCCGGGTTGCTCAGGGTGTTGGCAGCTAGTACGTCGTCGGCGCCGAGCTGCTTCACCGTGGCACGCGGTGGTAGGGCGTCCCGGCGGCCGTCGAGGGTCAGGTCGGCGCGGATCGGCGTGTCCCGGTGCCGGTTGATCACCGCGAGCTGGAGTCCGCGGCCGTCGGTGGTCGCGGACACGTCGAGGTCGGGGACGGTCGCCGGGCGGGTCCGGAAGTCGCCGCGGTGATCGCGCTCATCACCCTGTCGGACTGCGGCGAGGCGACCGGAGGAACGTACGTCGGCGGCGAGCGCCACCGGACCAAGGTGGTTCTGGTACAGATCCCACACGTGGTACGTCGCGGCCCGCACGGCACCGTCGGGACGCGCGACGATGACGCCGTTGGCGTTGAGCAGGTTGACGGTGTTGGCCATCGTGACGGGGACCTCACGACCGGCGGCGCGATGCAGCGCGTGGAAAACGCCGGCGTAGAACAGCGCGTCGGCGAGGGTGCGCGGGCTCCAGCGGTTCACGCGCTGCGCCGGGTACGTCGGCAGGCCGTCGACGTCACGCTCCACGGTGCCGCCGTCGTCCGAAGGCCGCGGGACGGGCCAGCTCGCGGGTTCGACGTGGCGGATGTTCCACTCGTCCAGTGCAAGCCCGATCGGACGCCGCGCGAGTCCCGCGACCAGGTCGGAGTACTCGACGATCTGCTGCTCGAAATACAGCGACTGGGCAACGATCTCGTCGTACTCCGACGCGCCGTCGACCAGCTGGGTGGTCGCGCCGTAGAGGTGGAACGACAGGTAGTCGATCTGGTTGCCGACGGCATCCAGCACCGTCTTGGTCCAGTGTCGATCCGGGTTGCCGACGGCCACGAACTTCAGGCCCGGGTCGACGGCTCGCATGAAACGGGCGTGTTCGGCGGCGTCGGCGGCGTACGCCTCGGCGGTTCGGTGTCCCATCTGCCAGTCGCCGTACACTTCGTTGCCCAGTCGCCAGTACTTCACGCCGTAGGGCTCGTGGCCGCGCTTGCGGGTGTACTCCGTGTCGCCGCCGTAGTTCGTGTACTCGACCCAGCGCACGGCCTCGTCGACATCGCGGCAGCTGTGCGCCAGGTACGGCTCGGTGCCGACCTCGTTGCACCAGGCAAGGAACTCGTCGGTGCCGAAGTGGTTGTCCTCCTCCGAACCCCACGCCAGTTCGAGCCGCCGCGGGCGCGCCGCGCGCGGGCCGATCCCGTCCTCCCAGTGGTACGCCGACGTGAAGTTGCCGCCGGGCCAGCGCACGACCGGGAGCCCGAGCTCCTGGCAGAGCTTGATCCCGTCCGTCCGGAGACCGTTGCGGGCGTCGTCCCCGCCGTACGCCAGCGGCGAGCCCTCGTCGAAGACGCCGCCCTGGATGTTGCCGAAGAAGGCGGACTCCAGGAAATGGCCGTAGATCATCGGGTCGATGGCGTGCCGCCGGTCGCGGCGGACGTTGATCTCGGCGTTCGAGGTCACCGGGTTGCCTCCTGGTCGAGTGCGCTGAGGGCGGTGTCGTAGCTCTTGCCGCCGACCTCGAACATCGACGTCATCCAGTGGTAGAAGTTGTCGCCGCGATCCCGGAGTACGTCGTACAGGCGGGTGGTCAGCTCGCGGCGTACGCCGGCGAGTTCGGCATGTTGGTAGCGGTTGTGGAGCTCGTCCGGATCGGTCGAGAGGTCGTACAGCTCGTTGACGTCGGCCGGGTTGACGACGAGCTTGTAGCGGTCGGTGCGGATCATCCGCTGCGGGTACGGGAAGTGGTGGCCGTGGAACTCCGCGATCACCTCGGTCGGCCAGTCGTCCGGCCGCTCCCCCTTCATCAACGGCAGCAGCGAGCGCCCTTGGTAATGCTCAGGCGGTTCGACATCGGCCAGCTCGAGGAACGTCGGAGTCAGGTCGGTCAGAGTCGCGAAGGAGTCCTCGACCCTGGCCGGTAGACCGGGGACCTTGGCGATCAGCGGGACCCGATAGATGTCGTCGTACATCGCCGGGCCCTTGTCGTGCAGGCGATGTGCGCCGGTGAACTCGCCGTGGTCGGCGGTGAACAGGACGGCGGTGTCGTCGGTGAGGCCGAGTTCGTCGACGACCGCGAGGATGCGGCCGATCTGCTCGTCGATCAGCGTGACATAACCCCAGTACGCCGCGACGAGTTCACGCCAGCGGTCCGGGCCGATGCTGTCGTACGTCCAGTGCGACGAGTAGTGCTGCTGGACGCGCGGCTTGCCGGCGAACGTCTCGGCGACGGACGCGGGCAGCTCGACCTGCGCGGCGTCGTACCGGAAGTAGTAGTCCTCAGGCAGGAGGTACGGCAGGTGCGGGCCGAACCAGTTGCAGGTCAGGTAGAAGGGGCGGCCGTCGGCGGCGAAGCGGCGGAGTTGCTCGATGGTGCGCTCGGCGAGGAAGTACTCGAACGTCGCCTCGACGGGCTGCTCGAGGATGCCGGCGAGAAGGTTGCCTGGCTCGCCGTTGGCGAAGGTGCCGCGGACCGGGTTGCGGATGCCGAACTGCGGGTAGCCGTGCTCGGCGAGGTACCTGAGATAGTCGGGGTGATCGACGGCGTTGCCCCAGCCCGGGTAGTGCTCGCCTTCGTAGCCGAAGTCACGCGGGCCTTTGTCCTTGCCGACGTGCCACTTGCCGACGTGGCCCAGCTGGTAGTCGGTCAGGTAGTGGGAGAAGACGGGGAACGTGTCGTCGAGTTCTTCGCGGTAGCCGACGTTGCGTTCGTAGTTCGCGAGCAGAGTGTGCCGGTACGGGAGTACGCCGGTCTGCAGGGTGGCGCGGGCCGGCGTACAGATGGCAGTCGGAGTGAACCCGTTCGTGAAGCGGGTGCCGGAGGCGGCGAGAGCGTCGAGGTTCGGGGTCTCGCAGATTTGGTTGCCGTAGCACCCTAATGTGTCGACGCGATGCTGGTCGGTCATCAGGAACAGGATGTTCTTCGCCACTCGGCCTCCTCTGGTGGGTTGGTGAGCACGAGAGCGATCCCGCCGCGCGCGGCCGCGTCGTACCCGAGCTCTGCTTGCGTGACCCGCAGGGTGCGGTGGACCTGCGTGTGGGTGTACTCGCGGAGCGCTCGGCGGAGTGGATGGAACAGGTGCTCGCCGGCGTCGGTCAGCTCGCCGCCGACCACGACCACCTCCGGGTTGACCGTGTTGCAGGCCGCGGCCAGGACCTCGCCGGTCCGGGTTGCGACGTCGGTGATCGCATCGGGGACGAGGTTGTCGAAGCCGCCGTACTCGTCCAGCAGGTTCGACAGGTGGAGCTCGAGACACCCGCGGCCGCCACACGGGCACCGCGGTCCGTCGCGGTCGACGCTGATGTGCCCCAGCTCGCCCGCCGCTCCCGTCGCCCCGGCGAACAGGCGGCCACCGAACACAAGCCCACCACCGACGCCGTACGAGAGCCGCAGATAGAGCACGCTCCCCACGCCGGCCCCCGCACCCCACGTCGCCTCGGCGAGCGCAGCCAGCCGGGTGTTGTTGTCGACGAACACCGGTACGCCGAAACGCTCGCCGAGAGCCTGGTGGACGACGGCGCCCCGGTCGGATGGGACTGGACCGACGATGCCTACACCAAGTCCGGCAAGCGACGTCAGCGAGATCTCGCGGCGGGTAGTCAGATCCTCGACCAGGGTGATCGCGAGCTGCACCCGACGTGCCCAGGACGTGCGCTCCGCACAGGCGATCGCGTCCGAGGCGACGATCTCGTGCCCGACGTTCGCGATCGTCACCTGGATCCGCCGATGCCCGAGATCCATCCCCACCGCCAGCCCGCCACCCGGGTTCAGGCTCAGCACCGATACTGGGCGCCCCCGCCCCCGAACTCCGGCAGCCGCAGCCCCGGCGGCGCTCGCCCCCGACCCCGCCTCGGGGCTCGCGCCTTCCACCGCGCGCTCGATGAGCGCCTCCTGCGCGAGCAGGGTTTGCACGATCGAGGACAGGGTCGCGCGAGACAGGTTGGTCTGGTCGGCCAGTTGGGCGCGGGTCAGCGGGCCTCGGGTGCGTAACGCGGTGAGGACGCGCTCCTCGTGCGACTCCCGGAGGAGGCGCAGCGGACCGGACGACGGAGTTCCCACGGGATCCGACTCTGGCCGGTGTGGCGTATTTTTGTCAACAGTCCGAATTTAATAGACTCAACCTCATGCCGCCCAACGTCCTGCTCATCTGCACCGACCAGCAACGGTTCTCGGCACTGGGTGCCTACGGCAACGACGAGATCGAGACGCCCAACCTCGACCGCCTCGCCGCCGACGGCGTGCTGTTCGAGAACTGCTACGTGCAGAGTCCCGTCTGCGCCCCCTCCCGGGCGAGCCTGATGACCAGCCGGTACGTCCATGCCCACGGCCTGTGGGCGAACGGCGTCGGCCTGCCCGACCACGAGCGCCTGTTCAGCAAGGACCTGGCCGACGCCGGATACGACTGCGGCCTGGTCGGCAAGTTCCACCTGAACGCCTGCTTCGGCGGCCGGTCCGAGAAGCGCCTCGACGACGGCTTCAGGGTCTTCCGCTGGGCACACGACCCGTACCCGGGCTCGTCCGAGAACGAGTATCACCGTTGGCTCCACACCCTGCGACCGGACCTGGCGGGAGCGGACGTCGACTACGACACGCTACCGACCGACCTCCATTACAGCCGGTGGATCGGCACCCAGACGATCGACTTCCTCACCCGCTCCCGCGATCGCGACAAGCCCTTCCTGTTCGTCGCGAACTTCTTCGACCCTCACCACGGCTTCGGCGCCCCCGACGACTACGTACGCCGCTACCGCGAGAAGCAGCTCACCCGCCCCATCCCCGACGACCTCGCCGGCAAGCCCCCGATCCAGACCGAGGCGTCGAAGGCGTCGTACGCCGGACACGCGCGCGGCTACACGTCGTACTCACCCGAAGAACTCCAAGAGGTCAAGGCCGCGTACTACGCGATGGTCACGCTCGTGGACGACGAGGTCGGCCGCATCGTCGACGCGCTCGACGCGGAGGGACTCCGCGACGACACTCTCGTCATCTTCACCAGCGACCACGGCGAGATGCTCGGCGACCACAGCCTGATGCTCAAGGGCCCGATGATGTACGAGCAGGCCGTCCGTGTCCCGCTCATCCTCCGCTGGCCGGCCGCGATCGCACCGAGGACGCGCTGCTCCGAGCTGGTCCAATGGATCGATCTCGCGCCGACCATCCTGACCGCCGCGGGACTGCAACCGCGCGGCCAGGGGCAAGATCTGATGCCGTTGGCTACTAATCGGGCGACCGGTCGCGGCTGGGCGTTGAGCGAGTACCGCAACAGCGGCCACCCGTACGATCCGCCGGTCCACCTCACGATGCTTCGCCGGGACCAGTGGAAGCTCGTGGTGCAGCACGCGACCTCCCGCGAGCGCACCGGCGAGCTGTACGACCTGACCGCCGACCCAGACGAGCAGCACAACCTCTGGGACGACCCCCTGCACCGCGATATCCGCACCGATCTGCAGGAGTTCCTGCTCGACGTCCTGGTCGCCACGGAGGACCGCAGCCAGGAACGCGTCGCCGACTGGTAATTCGATGGCAAGTGCGCCGCCGGACCTGTACCGTTCCCGGCGAACGTGACTTCACACGAGGAGGTGAGCACCATGCGCGAGGTATCGAGACGGGTGCTCCCTCTCACCGTCACGGAGCGGCGACCGAAGTAGGTGTCGCCAGGAGCGCCGAAACGCAGGCATTCCTGGAAAGGCACGATCATGACTACTTCCTCTTTGCAGTTCATCAGCACCGCGACCACGAACGGCGTCCTCGAGCGCGAGTTCATCCTCGGCGACGTTCACGGCATGCTCTGGTCACCCACGACCGGCGACGAGGCCCAGTGCGTCCTGCTCGGCCACGGCGGCGGGCGCGACAGCAAGGCCGCCCCGATGGTCGGCCGGGCCCGGCTGCTGACCGCAGCCGGATTCCACGCCGTGTCGATCGACGCGCCCGGTCACGGCCACCGGCCGCCGACGGCGCGGGACGAGCGCGAGACCGTCGCGATGCAGCACGCGATGGAGGTCGGCGAACCGGTCGGCCCGATCGTGGTCCCGTACAACCTCCACCTGGCCGACCGCGCCGTACCCGAGTGGCAGGCAACCCTCGACGCGCTCGAGCAGCTCCCCGGGATCGCCGGCCTGTTCGGGTACTTCGGCCTCAACATGGGCACGGCCATCGGCATACCGCTGACGGCCGTCGATCCGCGGATCGCGGCGGCAGTGTTCGGCATCTTCTGGTACGACGAGACGCTGGCCGAGCACGCTCGCCGGATCAAGGTGCCGGTCGAGTTCGCGCTCCAGTGGGACGACCAGCACATCCCGCGCGAATCCGGGCTGGCGCTGTTCGACGCGTTCGCCTCAGCGGAGAAGAGCCTGCACGCCAACGCGGGCGCTCACAAGGAGGTCCCGCGTTTCGAGGCCGACAGTATGGTGCGGTTCTTCACCCGTCACCTGCGTTAGGCGGTGAAGCGCTGCTCGAACGTGTCGAGGAAGCCCTCGACGAAGCGGTAGGTGTCCGAACTGTAGACGCCGATACTCCGCTCCGCATCGAGGGCCTCCCGCATCGCGTCCAGATACCGCCGCTGCAGGACGGCCATCTGCTCGCGTGTGTCCGGCTTGGTGTCCCGGAGCTGCCGGCTCCCGGACACCAGCCGGGGCAGGATCCGTTCCTTCAGCGCACTGACCGCCTCGGGATCGAGCGGTTCGCCGTCGACGGTCTGCTCCTCCAGCGGGCCGAGCGCGTCGATGGCGGCCGTGCCGATCTGCCGCATCAGGGCCGTCACGGAGTCGCGCTTCTCCTCGGCGCTCTCCGGGCGGAAATGCATCCGCGCGATCACCGCGGGCAGCGAGAGCCCGAAGCCCACCAGCGTGATCAGCGCGACGATGAAGGCGGCGAGGACGACGGTCGCGCGGTGCGGCGTACCTGCCGGAATGGTCTGGGCGGCGGCGACCGTGACGACGCCGCGCATCCCGGCCCAGGCGAGTACCAGCATGCCGCGGGCCGTGATCGGCTCCCGCTCCTCGAAATCCGCATCCGCTTGGCCGCGGGCCAGCCGCTTGCGGGCCCACGCGAGGCGGTTCTCCTCCCGCTCCCCCGACGGCTCCATCGCGTCGAGGTGTTCCTCGAACTGGCTCAGCTTGGCCCGGGTCTGCTCGGTGCGCGCGCTCGAGCCGAAGCGGAACTGCAAGGCCGGCCACGTCAGCCCGAGGAATCGCAGCACCACCAGCAGAGTGACCACCAGCAGCACCAGCCCAGTGATCTCACCGACTGTCGTCTCGGCGCGGGCGTCGTTGACGAGCTCCGGCAGTTGGTAGCCCATCGCGAGGAAGACGCCGCTCTCCAGAATGAAGCTGATCGTCGTCCAGGTGGTCGCCTGCGTCTGCCGGTCGCGGGCGCTGAACCGCCGGCTCCCCACTGCGCCCGTCAGCAGGCCGGCCACCACCACAGCGAGGACACCGGAAGCGTTCACCTCCTCGGCCGGGAAGTACGCGAGGAACGGTACGGCGAACGAGATCGTGGTGTTCAGCACCGGATCGTCCAGCCGCTGGCGCAGCAGTGCCGTGAGTACGCCGACGACCAGCCCGATCAGGACCGCGCCGACGACCGCCCAGGCGAAGTCGAGGACCGTGCGACCGAGGTTGAAGTGCGTCGTCACGGCGAGCGCGGCGACCGCCGTACGCAGAACCACGAGCGCCGACGCGTCGTTGACGAGACTCTCGCCTTCGAGCACGGTCATCAGCCGTGGCGGCAGCCCGACCCGGTGGCCGATCGCGGTCGCCGCGACCGCGTCGGTCGGGCTCACCACGGCGCCGAGCGCGGTCGCCAGCGCGAACGAGATGCTCGGGAACAACGCGTGCACCAGCGCCCCGATCGCCAGCGCGGAGACGATCACCATCACGACCGACAACCACGAGATCAGCGCGACGTTCCGCCGTACGTCGAGCACCGGCAGCTGGACCGCCGACGCGTACAGCAGCGGCGGAAGCACGCCCGCGAGGATGATCTCGGGCTCGATGTGGATCGCCGGCGTACTCGGCAGGTAGCTCGCGCCGATCCCCAGCGCGACCAGCAGCAGCGGCGCCGCCACCCCTGTCCGCCGGGCGAACACCGAGGCCGCGATCATGATCGCGAGTCCCGCACCGGCGATCAGTACGAACTGATGGTCCACACGAAGGCACTCTAGAGGCAGTCACGGGCGTGCCAGGGTAATGACCAGGGATTCTCACTGGTGTCACGGTGGTCCCGGGACGGCAGATTAGGCGTCAGCAGATCGAAGAACATCTCTGGAGGAAGACATGAGCAGCACCGACCTGAAGCTCGAGGCCGTCGTCATCCCGGTTGCGGACACCGACCGGTCGAAGGAGTTCTACACCGGGCTCGGCTGGCGGCTCGACGCCGACTTCGCGTTCGACAACGGGTTCCGCGTCGTCCAGTTCACGCCGCCGGGCTCGCCGGCGTCGGTCCAGTTCGGCACGAACATCACCTCCGCCGCCCCCGGTACGGCGCAAGGCCTCTACCTGGTCGTCAGCGACGTCGACGCGGCCCGGTCCGAGCTGCTCGCGCACGGTGCCAAGGTCAGCGACGTCTTCCACCCCGCTGCGCCCGGGGCGCAGTTCGAGGTCACCGACGGCGACGGACGGGTCGACGGGCGGGCAGACGAGGGCGCGAGCTACAGCTCGTTCGCGACGTTCAGCGACCCCGACGGCAACACCTGGCTGCTGCAGGAGGTCACGACTCGGCTGCCCGGGCGGGTCGAGGAGACGACGTACATGACGGTCCAGGACCTCGAGGAGGCCCTGAAGCGCGCGGCCGCCGCGCACGGCGAGCACGAGGCGCGCACCGGTGAGGCGGACGCGAACTGGCCGGCCTGGTACGCCGCCTACATGTTCGCCGAGGGCACCGGCACCGAGCTTCCGCAGTAACCACGAGAAGTGTCCATGGCGGTCCTTAGCCTGCCCGTATGAACCGGATCGATCGGCTGTACGCCCTCGCCGAGGAACTACGGGCAGCTGGACCGCGAGGACGTACGGCGCGGCAGCTGGCGGCCCGCTTCGAGGTCAGTGTCCGGACGATCGAGCGCGACCTGAGTGCGCTCGGTCAGGCCGGGGTGCCGCTGGCAACGAAGCAGGGTCGCACGGGCGGGTACAGCGTGGATCGGGCGATGAGCCTCCCGCCGCTCAACTTCACGGCCCGTGAGGCGATGGCCGTCGCCGTCGCCCTCAGCGGAAGCGACAGCGTTCTCTTCGCCCGGGACTCCCGGACCGCGCTGCAGAAGATCGTCGCCGCGATGCCGAAGCAGGCCCTCGAGGAGGCGCGCGCCGCGGCCGCGAAGGTCCGGCTGCTGGTCCGGCCGACACCTGATCCGGACGGCGACGTCGCCGAGCAGATCTGGCGTGCCGTCCGCGACAACCAGGTGCTGCGGATCTTCTACACCGACGGCGACGGTGCGGAGACCGTCCGCGAGGTCGAGCCACAGCACTGGGTCGTCGGCCCGAACGGCTCGTACCTCACCGCCTGGTGCCACCTGCGCCAGGAGGAGCGGGTCTTCCGGATGGATCGCATCACGAAGGCCGAGCGCACGCCGACACCGCCGCACCGGCCGCAGGCGACCGGTGACCTGCACGTCGACGGCTTCGAGACCAAACTGCCGGCCGTCGCACTGCGTCCCGAAGATCTTTTTCCAACTCCGACATAGGGCTGTCGCGAACCGCTGAAACCGTGGGGTCTACCGAAGCAAGTTCTACTAAGGAGACAGATCCCATGACGAATCCCGCGGCCGGCACGCTGGCCTGGTTCGAGGTCGCGAGCGACGACCCGGACGGTGCGCAGAAGTTCTACGGCAGCCTGTTCGACTGGACGTTCGAGTCGTCCGGCAGCCTGACCTCGGGCGGCCTGGACTACCGCAACATCACCGCTGCCGGCGGGCAGCAGCCGATGGGCGGCATCTTCGGCACCGGCGGCCAACTGCCCAACCACGCCGTGTTCTACATCCTCGTCACCGACCTCGAGGCCACCTGCGCGCAGGCGGAAGAGCTCGGCGGCACGCTGATCAGCAAGAACACCGATCCCGCCCCCGGCACCCCCGCCTTCGCCTACCTCCGCGACCCGTCCGGCAACCAGTTCGGCATCTTCACCCCGCCGGCGGCGTAGCCGAGGTTGGGGAGGATCTTGCCCCCGAATCGGGCCAAGATCCTCCCCAACCTGCTCGTCGCGGGGGGAGTTACACAGCTAGGCGGCCGCCGTCGACGGGGAGGGTGGCGCCGTGGATCAGCGATGCCTCGTCGGAAGCGAGGAAGACGATGCCGGCGGCAACCTCTTCCGGGCGGCCGACGCGCTGCAGCGGGGTCGTCCCGGCCAGGCCGTCGAGGTTCTCACCCATCACCGCGGTGCCCTCCGTGCGGGTCGGCCCAGGGCTGACGGCGTTCACCCGGACACCGGCCGCGCCGAACTCGGCCGCCCAGGCTCGGGTCAGCAGCTCCACGGCCGCCTTGCTCGAGCCGTACGCCGCCATCCCGGCCATGCCGAAGTACGCGACCATCGTGGTGACGTTCACGATCGCGCCGGATCCCCGCGCCGCCATCAGCGGGGCGAGCTCGGCGACCAGGTAGAACGGCGCGCGCACGTTCACGGCGTACACCGCGTCGAAGTCGCTGTCGGCCACCTCGGCCGTCGGCCCGAACGGGAAGATCCCGGCGTTGTTGACCAGTACGTCGACGTGCCCGCCGCCGAGCTCGATCGCCTGCTTCGCCAGCGACCGCACGTCCTCGAGCCGGGCCAGATCGGCCTGGACGAAGTCCGCCGTACCGCCGTCGGCCCGGATCTCCTCGACCGCCTTCGTACCGCGCGCGACGTCCCGCCCGCTGATCACGACGTGCGCGCCACGCCGGGCGAGCTGATCGGCCACAGCCCTGCCGATCCCGCTGTTGCCGCCGGTCACGAGCGCGGTCCGGCCGGCGAAGTCCTGCGTCATATCCGTTCCCCATCTGTTTGTTGGAGTGATTGCTCCAATAGTTCGCCGGACAAATTGGAGTATCAACTCCAAAATCGCTACGGTGGAGGCGTGACGACACAACGGCTGACGCGAAAGGGCCAGGCGACCCGGGACCGGATCGTCGGGGCCGCGGCCCGGCTGATGATCGAGCAGGGCGTCGCCCGGACCACGATCGAGGACATCCAGGCCGCCGCCGGCGTCAGCCCGTCGCAGCTCTACCACTACTTCCCCGGCAAGGACGCGCTCGTGTCGGCGGTCATCGACCAGCAGACCGCGCAGGTGCTCCAGATCCAGCACACCGGCCTGGGCAGCCTCGACACCATCGACTCGCTGACGAACTGGCGCGATCTGATGGTCGGCATCCTGACCGACGTGCAGTGCTCCGGCGGCTGCCCGCTCGGTTCGCTGGCCAGCGACCTGTCCGAGAGCGACCCGGTCGCCCGGATCCAGTTGGCCGGCGCCTTCGAGCAGTGGGAGGGGCTGATCCGCGACGGTCTCGTCCAGATGCAGGAGCGTGGCGAACTCGCCGCGGACGCGGATCCGGCCGGGCTCGCCGTCGCGATGCTGGCCGCCGTGCAGGGCGGCCTGCTGCTCAGCCAGGTCCGCCGCGATCCCGCGCCGCTGCGGATCGCCGTCGATACGATGATCGACCACCTGCACGCCTTGACCCGTTAGTAGGGTTCAGCCATGGGCAGCAGTGTGTACGTCGCATCGGTCGAGGGCACGACCGGGAAGTCGACGGTGGCTCTCGGAGTGCTCCATCAGCTGTCGCGTCGGGTCGGGCGGGTGGCGGTGTTCCGGCCGATCGTCCGCGCGGACACCGCGACCCACGGCGGTCGCGACTACGTGCTCGACCTGCTGATCTCACAGGACGCGGTCACGCACTCGTACGACGACGGCGTCGGGGTCACGTACGACGAAGTACACAACGACCCGGACGCCGCCCTGGACACGATCGTGCAGCGGTACCACGCGGTCGCCGAGCACGCTGACGCAGTCGTTGTCGTCGGCAGCGACTACACCGACGTCGGCACCCCGACCGAGTTCTCGTTCAACGCCAAGATCGCCGCCAACCTCGGCGCCCCGGTGCTGCTGGTGCTGAACGGCTTCACCCGGACGCCGCACGACGTACGCACGATCGCCGACCTGGCCGCGGCCGAGCTCGCCGCGAATCACGGCTCGCTGTTCGCGGTGATCGTCAACCGCGCCAGCGAGGGCGGACCGCTCGTCGCCGCGCTGGATGGCGTCGGCGCGCCGGCGTTCGCGATCCCGGAGGAGCCGCTGCTCGGTCAGCCGCTGGTCGCGGACCTGATGGCCCCGATCGGCGGCCGGCTGGTGAGCGGTGACCCGCAGTTGCTGAACCGCGAGGTCACCGGTCTGATGATCGCCGGCATGACCATGCCGAACGTGCTCGACCGGTTGTTCGAAGGCGCCGCCGTCGTCACCGCCGGCGACCGGCCGGAGGTCGTCCTCGGCGTCCTGATGGCCCACGCCTCCCGTAACTTCCCGCAGATCTCCACCGTCATCCTCAACGGCGGGTTCGAGCTGCCGCCGCAGGTGCAACGGCTGATCGAGGGGCTCGGCGTCACGCTGCCGATCATCGAGACCGACCTCGGTACGCAGGCCGTCTCGACCCAGCTCGCCGCGGTCCGCGGCCGCTTGACCAAGGACGCGCCCCGCAAGATCGACACCGCGCTCGCCCTCTTCGACCAGTACGTCGACGGCCAGGCACTGCTCGACCAGCTCGCGCTCGCGCGGAGCAGTGCGGTGACGCCGCTGATGTTCGAGCACCAATTGGTCGATCGCGCGGTCTCCGACCGTCGGCACATCGTGCTGCCGGAGGGTGAGGAGGAGCGGATCCTGCGCGCCGCCGACGTACTGCTGCGACGCGGCGTCGCCGACCTCACGCTGCTCGGCGATCCGACCACGATCAGCGCGAAGGCCGCGTCGCTCGGCGTGGACGTGTCCGCGGCGACCGTCGTACATCCCGAGCACAGTGAGCTGACCGAGCGGTTCGCGGCGGAGTACCACCGGCTGCGGCAGCACCGTGGCGTCGACCTCGACCGGGCGCGCGAGCTGGTCCGGGACGTGTCGTACTTCGGCACGATGATGGTCCAGCTGGGTCTCGCGGACGGGATGGTCTCGGGCGCCGTCCACACCACCGCGCACACGATCCGGCCGGCGCTCGAGGTAGTGAAGACCGTGCCGGACACGTCGGTCGTCTCGTCGGTGTTCTTCATGTGCCTGCAGGACCGCGTCCTCGTGTACGGCGACTGCGCGGTCAACCCGGATCCGAACGCCGAGCAGCTCGCGGACATCGCGATCTCGTCCGCCGAGACCGCGGTGGCGTTCGGGGTCGAGGCCCGGGTGGCGATGCTGTCGTACTCGACCGGCAGCTCCGGCACCGGGACCGACGTCGAAAAGGTGTCGAAGGCAACGAACATCGTGCGCGAACGGATACCGCAACTGCCGGTCGAGGGACCGATCCAGTACGACGCCGCGATCGACAGTGCCGTGGCCCGCACCAAGCTTCCGGACTCCCCCGTCGCCGGCCGCGCGACGGTCTTCATCTTCCCGGACCTCAACACCGGCAACAACACCTACAAGGCGGTGCAGCGCTCGGCCAACGCGGTCGCGGTCGGCCCGGTCCTGCAGGGTCTCCGCAAACCGGTGAACGACCTGTCCCGAGGGGCGACGGTGAGGGACATCATCAACACGGTCGCGATCACCGCGATCCAGGCTCAGCAGGGTGGTGTGCGGTGAGCGACCACGTGCTGGTGATCAACGCGGGATCGTCCTCGCTCAAGTACAGCCTGGTCGACTCAGAGTCGGGCGAGGCGGCCGCGACCGGGCTCGTCGAGCAGATCGGCGAGGAACGCAGCCACCACGTGCACCACGGGCCTGACGGCGAGTTCAACGACGACAAGCCGATCGCGAACCACGAGGCCGCGCTCGAGGCCGCCGTACGGGCGTTCGAGACGCAGGGACCGGCGCTGGCCGACGTGGACATCGTGGCGGTCGGGCATCGGGTGGTGCACGGCGGCGATCGGTTCGCGGCGCCGGCGTTGGTCGACGACGAGCTGATCGCGGCGGTGACGGACCTGGTGCCGCTCGCGCCGCTGCACAATCCGGCCAACCTCGAGGGCATCGAGGTCGCGCGGCGGCTGCTGCCGGATCTGCCACATGTCGCCGTGTTCGACACCGCGTTCCACCAGACGCTGCCGCCGTACGCCTTCACCTACGCGGTGCCTTACGAGTGGCAGGCCGACTACGGGATCCGGCGGTACGGGTTCCACGGCACGTCGCACTCGTTCGTCTCGGCCGAGGCCGCGCGGCTGCTCGGTCGCTCGCCGGACGAGGTCAACGTGATCGTGCTGCACCTGGGCAACGGTTGCTCGGCCGCGGCGATCCGCGGCGGGCAGTCGGTGGACACGTCCATGGGACTCACTCCGCTGGAGGGTCTCGTGATGGGCACCCGGTCGGGCGACGTCGATCCGGCGATCCACGGACTCCTCGCCCGGGTAGCGGGACGATCCGCCGAGGAGACCGACCGCACCCTCAACTCGGAGTCCGGGCTCAAGGGGCTCGCCGGTGCGAACGACTTCCGCGAGATCTCCCGACGACGGGCGGCCGGCGACGAGCGGGCTCAACTGGCGTTCGACATCTACTGCCAGCGGATCAAGAAGTACATCGGCGCGTACTACGCCGTCCTGGGCACCGTCGACGCGATCGTCTTCACCGCCGGCGTCGGCCAGCACTCCGCCGAGGTCCGCGCCGCCGCCCTCGACGGCCTCGGCGCCTTCGGCATCCACCTCGACGCCAACCGCAACGCCAAGGCCGAAACCTTCGCCTCCACCGACGACAGCCCCGTCGCCGTCCTGGTCATCCCCACCAACGAGGAATGGCAGATCGCCCGCGAGGCAATCGCAGTCCTGCACCGCGGCTAGTTGCCTGCAACATCAGTGGCCGCAGGCTGGTGCCAGCGTTAGGGCTGCTTCGGCGAGTTCGGCCAGGCGGTGGGCGCGGGCGGACTCGGCCGGGGTGAATGGTTCGCCGGGGCGGTGGAAGGCGAACAGGCCGGTCCACGGCGACGGCACCTTGAGGATGTCGCCCGCGAGTTGTCCCGACAAGGTTGCGCGGTCCGTGACCAGCTGAGCGCCGAGCAACTCGGCGACCGCGTGCGGCAGTTCGGCCGGGTCCGCGACGACGCGTGCCGAGAGACTCAGCGCCTGGGTCTGTCCGTCGACCAGTGCTAGCGCGGTCGTCGGCCACACATGCGTACTGCGGCCGCCACCCGCCTCGACGGCCGCTTCCAGATCCGGCGCGGTGACCCCATCCGGCGTCGACACGACCAGCTCGTCGCGTACGCCGTCGTCGACCGGGTGAACGTGCAGGCCGAGGATGTTCGCGTCCAGCTCGGCGAGACGGTGGGTGAGGTTCTCCAAGGAGCCGGCCCGATCGTCAAGCGTCACCCGGATCCGCCACAATGTGCCGGCCTCCTGCCGAGGCCGAGCCTTCGGAGCATGCAGCCAAGGCCGGAGCAGCCGCATCGCGGACGGCTCGACCACCCAGATCACCAGCGCCGTCGTCACCGTCGCGAGCACGGCAACCGACACCAGGTACGGCGGATGCGCGGCAAGCACCACCGCATGCAGCGCGAGCTCGACCGGCGCAACCGCCACGAGCTTCGCGAACGTCAATCGCAGCCGCCGGGGATGAGGCAGCCGGCCACACACGTCACAGGCTGTCCCGCCCGTGAGCGTCGTACGCAATGAGTCCATGACACCCAGCGTGACCGCTCGACATTGCCTCGCTGTTGCCCCGGTATGACGTTTGCTCAGGCTCGGTCGGCGGTCAGTTCCTCGGCGATGCGGTTGCCGATGACGAGGCAGGCCGTGGCGGCGGGCGAGGGGGCGTTGAGGACGTGCAGGGCGCGGCCGTCGCGCAGGAACAGGAAGTCGTCGACGAGTTTGCCGTCGCGGGTCACGGCCTGGGCGCGGACGCCGGCGCCGGAGCGACGTACGTCCTTCACCTCGAGTTCGGGGAGCATGCGGCGGGCCTCGCGGACGAGGGCGCGGCCGGTCAGCGAGCGCACGATCTCCTTCGCGCCGGTCCGTGCGTACCGGCGCGCGAGGCGCCAGGTCCCGCGGTACGCCGCGGCTTCCCAGACGTCCTTCGGGGCGATCTTCGACCACTTGTAGCCCTCGCGGGACAGCGCGGGTACGGCGTTCGGGCCGACGTGGACGCCGCCGTCGATGCCGCGGGTCAGGTGGACGCCGAGGAACGGCAGGTCGGGGTCGGGCACCGGGTAGACCAGGCCCTTCACCAGGAAGTCGCGCTGGGGAACGATCTCGCTGAACTCGCCGCGGAACGGCAGGATGCGCACGCCCGGCTCGAGGCCGGAGGCGCGCGCGAGGCGGTCGCTGTGCAGACCGGCGCAGACGGCGACCCGATCGGCCTCGATCACCTCGTCGGTCGTCCGCACCCGGGCGACGGAACCGGCGTTCTCGACCGAGGTCACGGAGATCCCGGTGCGGATCTCACCGCCGGCGGCCTTGATGTCCTCGGCCAGGGCCGCGGCGACCAGCTTGAAGTCCACGCGGCCGGTGGAGTCGACGGCCAGTGCGCCCTTGACGCGCAGGTGCGGCTCCCGCTCGGCGACCTCGTCGAGGGTGAGTCGCCGGACCGGTACGCCGTTCTCCTGGCCGATCCCGAACAGGCGATCGAGCTGCGGCAGCTCGGCCTCGGTCGTCGCCACGACAAGCTTCCCGGGTACGTCGAGCGGGATGCCCTTCTCCTCGCAGTACTCCTTCAACGCCGCCCCGCCGGCCACGGCGAACCGCGCCTTGAGCGAGCCGGGCCGGTAGTACAGCCCGGAGTGGACGACACCCGAGTTGTTCCCGGTCTGATGCGCGGCGACGGACGGCTCCTTCTCCAGCACGACAACCGGCGTACCGGGGTCACGCTGCTGCAGAGCACGCGCCACCGCCAGCCCGACAATGCCGCCACCAACCACCACCGCTGTTCTCGTCACGTCCAAGAGAGCCTTTCCGCCTGCCAGAAATACACCTGACCACTTCCAACCATAGATTTGAGCGTCAGCCGGTGTGGGCGATCTGTTCCTCGATGCGGAACTGCAGGCCGTCGGCGGCTGCGAGGTACACGTCTTGGTCGACGAGGTTGCCGGTGAGGCGGAGGAGGCCGCGGGGGCTGTCGTAGAAGTGGCCGGTGGGGAGGGCTGCGGAGGTTTCGATGGATCCGGTGACCTCGCCGAGGCGGGCGAGGAAGCGGATCGCCTCGTAGCAGGATTCGCCGACCGCGTTCAGGGCGGGGGCGAAAGTGCCGAAGCGGGCGTAGTACTGCTGGGCGAACTCGTTGCTCTCGACCGTCGACAGGCCGTCGAAGTACGCCGCGGCCGCGTAGACGCCGCGGTTCGCGCCAGCCCCAGCGCCGAGCAGGGTGTTCTCCTCGATCGCGGTGCTGAGGCGGAGCAGCTCGTCACTCAGCCCGGCACGAGCGAACTGACGATTGAAGTGGACGGCGTCCTGTCCCATCAGCAACATGATCACGCCATCGGCCTTGGTTGCCTTGAGCCCGCTGATCACGTCGGAGAAGTCGGAGGTGCCGAGGGCAACATAAGCCGACTCGACGATGTCCAGGGCCTCTTGGGCAACGGATCCGGTCACCCGCGGATAGACGTAGTCGTTGCCGACGACAACCCATCGGCGAGCGCCGTGGTGCTCACGGAGCCATTGCGCCGCCGGGAGCAGCTGGTTGACCGGGCGCTCGCCGAGCATGAACACGCCGGGCGTGTCGTCGCCGCCCTCGTGCATCGCGGCGAACGCGTACACGACCCGCCCGCCGATCCGTCGCGTCAGCGCCACGCGTACGGCGGAGATGTGCCAGCCGGCCACCGCCTCGACCCGCCCGGAATCGACCAGCCGCCCGACCTCCTCGGCGACCACCTCAGGTGGACGACCGGCGTCGACCTGAACCAGCTCGACCCGACGCCCAGCGATGCCGTTGTGCGCGTTCAGTTGCTCGACGGCCAGCTGACCGCAGGCGAGGCAGGACGGCCCGTAGATCCCGGTCGGCCCTTGGAGCGGCACCACGAAGGCGATCGGCAGTACGTCGGAACGCCGCACCGGGACCTCCTTCTCGCCGTACTCCGGTCAAGTGTTATCGAATCGGAGGCGGAACTTCGAGCGAACAGCTATATTTCCCAGCACCTGGATCGAGGAGGGGTGCGGATGGCGTCAAGCCTGCTCCTGCTGCTGAAGCGGGTCGAGCGGGAGATCGAGCTCGGTCTGCAGCCGCTGCTCGACGAGTTCGGGCTGACGATCGAGCAGTGGCGGATCATGGCCGCGCTGCACGATGAGCCCGGCCAGCCGATGTCGCAGCTCGCGGAGTACGCCGTACTGCCCGCCGCCTCGCTGACCCGGCACGTGGACAAGCTGGTCGAGCGCGGACTCGTGCTGCGCCGCGTGCACACCGACGACAAGCGGCGGATCGTCACCGCCCTCTCCCCCGTCGGCGCGACCGTCGCCGACCGCCTCGCCGCCGCCCAGCGGGCGCTCGAGGCCGATCTCGCGGATTACTTCCAGATGGAAATACACGAACGTAGCGGATCGGCAACACGCAGGTAACACGGCGTTCCTAGGTTCCTTCCATTCGGGTGCATCCCCGCCGGCAACGTCGCCGGTACGCCGGAGCACCGCTCGCCCGAAGGTGCCGCAGGAGTTCCGCCATGACTGTTGAACCCTCGCTCGATCACCGCAGCCCTGTCCCTACCGTCCAGAACACCGCGACCCGCGAGACCCTTGAGGACTACACGCTCCGGTTCGCGCCGCGCAGCTACCGCAAGTGGTCCACCGGCGTGGTCGCCGTCTCGGCCCTCGGCGGGATCGCATACCTGGCCGACTTCGCGATCGGCGCGAACATCGGCATCTCGTACGGGACGACCAACGCGCTGTGGGGTATCGCGATCTTCGCGGTGGTCATCTTCGCGACCGGCCTGCCGCTGGCGTACTACGCCGCGCGGTACAACATCGACCTCGACCTGATCACCCGCGGCAGCGGCTTCGGGTACTACGGCTCGGTCGTGACGAACGTGATCTTCGCGTCGTTCACGTTCATCTTCTTCGCGCTCGAAGGCTCGATCATGGCGCAGGGCCTGCAGCTCGGGCTGCACGTGCCACTGTGGCTCGGGTACGCCGTGTCGACGCTGGTGATCTTCCCGCTGGTGATCTACGGGATGAAGGTGCTGTCGACGCTGCAGGTGTGGACGACGCCGCTGTGGCTGATCCTGATGGTGCTGCCGTTCGTCTACCTGGTCGTGTCGCACCCGTCCTCGGTGTCGACGTTCTTCTCGTATGGTCCGGATGCGGACTTCGGGTCGATGCTGCTGGCGGCCGGCGTGTGCCTGTCACTGATCGCGCAGATCGCCGAGCAGATCGACTACCTGCGGTTCATGCCGCCGAAGACGCCCGAGAACTCGCGCCGCTGGTGGACCGCCGTACTGCTGGCCGGCCCGGGCTGGGTGATCTTCGGTGCGCTGAAGCAGGTCATCGGGTTGTTCCTCGCGGTCTACATCATCGCCCAGGTCGACGGCGGTACGGCGATCGCGAACCAGCCGGTGCACCAGTTCCTGGAGATCTACCGCGGCTTCCTGCCGGGATGGCTGGCGATGACGCTGGCCGTCGTACTCGTGGTCATCAGCCAGGTGAAGATCAACGTGACGAACGCGTACTCCGGGTCGCTCGCCTGGACGAACTCGTACACGCGGCTGACCCGGCACTACCCCGGTCGGCTGGTGTTCCTCGGGTTCAACCTGGTGATCGCGCTGGTGCTGATGGAGGCGAACATGTTCGACTTCCTCAACACCATCCTCGGCTTCTACGCGAACTGCGGGATGGCGTGGATCGTGGTCGTTGCCTCCGACATCGTCTTCAACAAGTACCTGCTCGGGTTGTCACCCAAGGCCCCCGAGTTCCGGCGCGGCATGCTGTACGCCGTCAACCCGGTCGGCTTCGTCTCGATGGCCGCCGCCGCGGGCGTCTCGATCCTGGTCTTCTTCGGCGGCCTCGGCGACACGATCAAGCCGTACTCACCGCTGGTCGCGATCGGCCTGGCCCTGGTCCTGCCGCCCGTCCTCGCCGTCATCACCCGCGGCAAGTACTACCTGCGCCGCCCCGACGACGGCCTCGACCTCCCGATGTACGACGAACACGGCAACCCGTCCGGCGAAGTACTCACCTGCCACGTCTGCCGCCAGGACTACGAACGCCCCGACATGACCGCCTGCGCAACCCAGGCCGCCGCAGTCTGCTCCCTGTGCCTAAGCACAGACAAGCTATCCGACCACGTCCTCCCCGCGCACCCCTAACCAACCACCCGCGCTGCCGGCGCTGCCCGCGCTGCCGGCGCTGCCATGATCCAGGTTGGGGAGGATCTCACCCCCGATTCGGTACAAGATTCTCCCCAACCTCGTCTGGACCTCACAGGCTGCTTGCAGTCTCGAGCTTTGAAGGGAGTCGGCGGTGGTTGTTCCTGCGGCGGGGCGGCCCCGCAACCTCACACCATGAACTTCACTCCAGCTGATGTTGAGAAGCTGCTGCTCTCCGTGGCCGGCATGGTCGCCCGCGACCGGCTGGCCCGGGGGGTGCTGCTGAACCACCCGGAAGCGGTGGCGTTGCTGAGCACGTGGGTGATCGAGCGGGCGCGCGAAGGCGCTCGCGTCTCCGACCTGATGGAGAGCGGCCGCCTGGTGCTCACCCGCGACCAGGTGATGCCGGGAGTGGCCGAAATGCTCCACGACGTACAGGTCGAGGCCACGTTCCCCGACGGCCGGAAGCTCGTGACTATCCACAACCCGATCATTTGAAGGCAGGTCCCATGGCTGACGCCGATAGACTTAGCACGGAAGGACAGGGGGCGCACACAGCCCACTCGGTCGCACCTGGTGCACTGGGTGTCGAGGTCGCACCTGATGCACTTGGTATCGCAGTCGCACCTGGTGCAGTTCGTGTCGCGCCGGGCACGATCCGCCTGAACGCCGATCGCACCGACGCCGAACGCCTGCGCCTGGTGATCGTGAACACCGGCGACCGGCCGATCCAGATCGGGTCGCACCTGCACCTGCCGGATGCCAACGCGGCGCTGTCGTTCGACCGCGAGGCGGCGCGGGGGTTCCGCCTCGACGTACCGTCCGGGACGTCGCAGCGGTTCGAGCCCGGGGCGTCCCGCGAGGTGGACCTAATGGCGTTGAGAGGCAAACGCCGGGTGCCGGGCATCCAGCTGAAGCCGGCCGGTGCCGACGACCTCGGCGCCGACAACGTGGGCGAGGTGGACCGTGGTTGAGATCTCACGGGCGGCGTACGCGGCGTTGTATGGGCCGACCGTCGGGGATCAGGTTCGGTTGGCGGATACCGACCTGTGGGTGGAGGTTGAGCGCGACTTCACCGTTGGTGGGGAGGAGGTGGTGTTCGGGGGTGGGAAGTCGATCCGGGAGTCGATGGCGCAGGGTACGACGACGCGGGCCGAGGGTGCGCCGGACACGGTGATCACCAACGTGCTCGTGGTGGACTGGTGGGGCATCGTTCGCGCCGACGTCGGGATTCGCGACGGCCGGATCGTCGCGCTCGGTCGCGCCGGGAATCCGGACATCGCGGACGGCGTACACCCGGACCTGCGGATCGGACCGTCCACCGACGTGATCGCCGGCGAGGGGCGCATCCTCACGGCCGGGGCGATCGACTCGCACGTGCACCTGCTGTCGCCTTCACAATTGCACGAGGCGCTCGCGACCGGGATCACCACGGTCGTCGGCGGCGGGACCGGGCCCAGCGAGGGTTCGAAGGCGACGACGGTAACCCCGGGCGCGTGGCACTTGGAGCAGATGCATCGCGCGCTGGACGCCGTACCGCTCAACATTCTCCTGCTCGGCAAGGGCAACACGGTCAGCGCGGACGCCCTGGCGGAGCAGGCGCTCGCGGGTGCGGCCGGCTACAAGGTGCACGAGGACTGGGGTTCGACGCCGGCCGCGATCGACTCCGCGCTGCGGGCCGCGGACGAGTGGGGTCTGCAGGTCGCGCTGCACGCGGACAGCCTCAACGAGGCCGGGTACGTCGAGTCGACGCTTGGCGCGATCGCGGGCCGGTCGATCCACGCGTTCCACGTCGAGGGCGCGGGCGGCGGTCACGCGCCGGACATTCTCTCGATCGCGTCGTACCCGCACGTGATCCCCGGCTCCACCAACCCGACCCTGCCGCACACCGTGAACACGGTCGCCGAGCACCTCGACATGCTGATGGTCTGCCACCACCTCAGCCCGGACGTGCCGGAGGACCTCGCGTTCGCCGAGTCGCGGATCCGGGCCACCACGATCGCGGCCGAGGACATTCTGCACGACCTCGGCGCGCTCTCGGTCACCTCGTCGGACGCGCAGGCGATGGGCCGGATCGGTGAGGTGATCACCCGCACCTGGCAGGTCGCGCACGTGATGAAGCACCGCCGCGGCGCGCTCGCCGGGGATCTCCCGGCCGACAACGAGCGCGTCCGCCGGTACGTCGCGAAGTACACGATCAACCCGGCTGTTGCCCACGGCATCGATCACGAGGTCGGCTCGGTGGAGCCGGGTAAGCTCGCGGACCTGACGCTGTGGGATCCGCGGTACTTCGGCGTCCGCCCGAGCCTGGTGATCAAAGGCGGCGCGATCGCGTGGGCCGCGCTGGGCGACCCGAACGCGTCGATCCCGACGCCGCAGCCGGTGCTGATGCGGCCTGCGTTCGGCGACGCGATCGGCGCCGATCTGTCGTACACGTTCGTGTCGCCCGCGGCGCTCGAGGACGGGCTGGCGGAACGGCTCGGGTTGCGCCGGCGGCTGCTCGGCGTACGGCCGACTCGTGACGTCGGCAAGGCGGACATGAAGAACAACAGCGCGCTGCCGAGCATCGAGATCGACCCGGAGACGTTCGCCATCGAGGTCGACGGCGAACTCGTGGAGCCGTCGCCGGCGGAGGTGCTTCCGCTCGCCCAGTTGTACGCGATGTTCTGATGGGTACGGCGGAACTGGTCGCGCTGATGCTCGCCGACGGACGCCTGCCCACCGGCGGGCACACCCAGTCGGCCGGCCTCGAGCCCGCCGTACGCGCCGGGCTAGGTGCCGACGGCAAACAACTTGCCGACGTGGCGGCGTACGCCCGCGACCGCCTCCGGACAGTCGCCCGCGTAGACGCCGCGGTCGCCGTCCTGGCCCGCCACGTCGTCCTCACCGCCCCCGAACCACCGAGTCGTGCAGATTGGTCGACACCCCCTCCGCCGAGTCGTGAATCCTGGTCGCCAAATCACAACCCCAAACCACGACTCGACGCCGACCGGCTCGAGGCGGGTGGGGTTGGGTGGGGGTTGGGGGTGGTGGAGGGGGCTTGGGCGGGGCGGACTTCTTCGCATGTGGTTCGAGGGGTGGTTCGGCGGCAGGGGCGGTTGTTGTTGCGGTTGGTGGGGCGGGTTTGGCCGGGGGTGACTGAGTATTTGCCGGCTGATCGGGAGATTGCGCGGCCGGTTGTGTTGGGGGTGGTGGCGGCGGTGACGGGGATGTCGCCCGAGCAGGTGGCACGGGTTAGTGCGTACGACGATGTGCAGACCGTCGTGTCCGCCTCGTTGAAGCTGCTGCCGGTGGACCCCGCCGAGGCCGCGACCTGGCTTGCCGCGTTGCACGACGACATCGAAGAGCTCGTCGCCGAGGTCGCGCCGCTGACCGACGTCGACAAGATCCCCGCCAACGCGGCCCCACTCATAGACATCCACGCACAGAACCACGCGACCGAGAGAATGAGGTTGTTCCATGCCTGACATGCCCGAGACCCGCTCCTTCCGGCTGGGCGTAGCCGGACCGGTCGGCACCGGTAAGAGCTCGCTGATCGCGACGATCTGCCGCGAACTCGCCGACGAGCTCCGCCTGGGCGTGATCACCAACGACATCTACACCGACGAGGACGCCCGGCTGCTGCGGGCGGCCGGCGTACTCGACCCGGACCGGATCCGTGCCGTCGAGACCGGCGCCTGCCCGCACACCGCGATCCGCGACGACGTCACGCCGAACCTGATCGCGGTCGAGGACCTCGAACGCGACTTCGCCCCGCTGGACGTCGTACTCGTCGAGTCCGGCGGCGACAACCTGACCGCGACCTTCTCCCCCGCCCTCGTCGACGCCCAGATCTTCGTCCTCGACGTCGCCGGCGGCGGTGACGTCGCGCGCAAGGGCGGACCCGGGATCGCCCGGGCCGATCTGCTCGTCGTCAACAAGACCGACCTCGCGCCGTACGTCGAGGTGGACGTCGACCAGATGGTCAAGGACGCCGAGGCCGCCCGCGACGGCAAACCCGTGCTCGCGCTCTCCCGGAAGGACCCCGCCTCGGTCACCAGGCTCAAAGACTGGGTCCGCAACATGACGAACCACGTACGCACCGGCGACCACACCCCCGTCGACCCCGGCCCGATGGCGCCGCACTCGCACGTCGGCGAGGACGGCAGCGTGATCACCCATGTCCACACGCATTGACGTCACCGCCGACCCGGTCCGTGACCGCTGCCTGCTGACGACCGGCCACCTGTCGCCGCGACGGCTGCACGGTCCGCCAGGCGTGGTGCGCGTCGCGCTCGTGGCCGCGGGTGCCCTGCTGCTCGCCGGGGACGAAGTACGCATCGAGATCGCCGTCTCCGGTCCCGCCAGGCTCGAGATCGTGGAGACGGCCGGCACCGTCGCGTACGCGATGCGCGGCGGCTCGGCCCGCTGGGACGTCGACATCCGCCTCACCGACGGCGCCAGCCTCCAGTGGTACGCCGAGCCGTTCGTCGTCTCCGCCGGCGCCGACGTTACCCGCACCCTGACCGCGCGCCTCGAGACCACCTGCACCGCCCAGCTCCGCGAGTCCCTCGTCCTCGGACGGTACGGCGAAGTCGGCGGCACGCTCCGTACGGCGACCCGCGCCTGGCTCGACGACGACCTCCTCCTCGCCGAAGACCTCGACCTGTCCCCCGAGACCCGCACCGGCTGGGCGATCCTCGGCTCGGCTCGCTGCCTCGACAGCGTCACCGCCCTGGGCTTCCGCCTCCCGGACACGACACACACGCTCCAGCTGGAAGGACCCGGCTCGATCGCGCGGCAACTGCTGCACGAGCAACACGAGAGCGATCTCATCCAGACGCCTGTGTGATGGTCAGCGAGGCTCCGCGGACTTAGGCTGGATCGGTTCGGCAACTGCGGCGTTCCGAAAGTGCGTCGTGGTCTCACCGCTGGAAGGGCGGACGGACGGTGGAGCATGGCGGCGGAGCCGAGGCAGGGCGAGCTCAGGCAACGGCTCTGCTCGGGCGCCGCTCCGAACGCGCCGTACTCGACCAGCTACTCGCCGATATCCGCCACGGCGGCAGCCAGGTTCTCGTCCTCCGCGGCGAGGCCGGCGTCGGGAAGTCCGCGCTGCTGAACTACGCCACCGAATCCGCGCCCGATCTGCGGCAGCTGCGTGCGGTCGGCGTCCAGTCCGAGATGGAGCTGGTGTTCGCGGCTCTGCACCAGCTGTGCATGCCACTCCTCGACCGGATGGAGCGGATCCCGGAGCCCCAGCGGCGGGCGCTCGCCACGGTGTTCGGCATGGCGCCCGGGCCGGCGCCGGATCGGTTCATGGTCGGGCTCGCCGTACTCAGCCTGATCTCGGATCTCGCTGCCGAGCAGCCGGTGCTGGTGGTGGTCGACGACGCGCAATGGCTCGACACCGCGACCGCTCAGACGCTCGGGTTCGTCGCCCGCCGGATCGGCAACGAGGCGGTCGGTCTGCTGTTCGGCGCGCGCGAGGTCGGCGTGGAGCTCAACGGTCTCCCGGAGCTCGACGTCGACGGCCTGCCGGACGACGAAGCACGCGCGTTGCTGGGGTCGGCGGTCGAGTTCCTGCTGGACGCCCCGATCCGGGATCGCATTGTGGCCGAGACCGGTGGCAACCCGTTGGCGTTGCTGCAGTTGCCTAGAGGACTGACTGCGACCCAGCTGGCGGCCGGGTTCGGCCTGCTGGGCGCCCAGGGGTTGCCGGGACGGATCGAGCAGAGCTTCCTGCGCCAGGCCGATGCGCTGCCGCCACCGACGCGTCGCCTCCTACTGGTCGCGGCCGCCGAGCCGGTCGGCGATCCGGTCCTGGTACGGCGGGCCGCCGACCAGCTCGGGATCGATGCCGCGTTCGCCGAGATCGACGGTCTGTTGAGCCTCGGCGAACGGGTGACGTTCCGCCATCCGCTGGTGCGGTCGGCCTTGTACGGATCGGCGTCCGCGACCGAGCGTCGCGCCGTACATCTGGCTCTGGCCGGGGCGACGGATTCCGTCACCGACCCTGACCGGCGGGCCTGGCATCTGGCTGCGGCCGCGACCGGGCCGGACGAGGCAGTCGCTGTGGAGTTGGAGCGGTCTGCGGACCGGGCGCAGGCACGCGGCGGGTTCGCGGCGGCTGCGGCGTTCCTGCAACGGGCGGTCGTGCTGACGCGCGATCCGGTACGCCGTACCGAGCGCGCGCTCGCCGGAGCGCAGGCCAGCGTGCAGGCCGGCGCCTTCCGGACCGCATGGGAGCTGCTGGCGACAGCGGAGGCGGGCCAACTCGACGACCTCGGGCGCGCGCGGATCGACCTCCTCCGCGCCGAGGCAGCCTTCGCCCAACAACGCGGCCGCGACGCCCCCGGCCTCCTGCTGCGGGCCGCCCGCACACTCGAGCCCCTCGACGTACGCCTGGCCCGTGACACCTACCTCGACGCCTGGAGCGCAGCGCTCTTCGCGGGCCAGTTGGCGGCGGGCACCGGCCTCCGCGAGGTCTCCCAGGCCGCGATGGCGGCCCCGCGCCCCGACGGGTCCGAGCGCAGTTCGGATGTGATGCTGGACGGGTTCGCGCTGTTGTTCTCCGCCGGGCGCGACGAGGCGGTGCCGTACCTCAAGCGGGCCGCGGTCGCCTTCGGCGACGGAGACGTCTCGGCCGAGGAGATCCTGCGCTGGGGGTGGCTGGCTACGGCTGCGGCCGCGACCGCGTGGGACTTCGAAGCCTGTCTGGCCGCATCCATCCGGCAGGTGGAGACCGCGCGACGCGCCGGTGCGCTCGCCGTACTCGCCGTCGGCGTCAACGTGCTCGGGCAGGTGTTCGCGATGGCGGGTGAGTTCGCCGAAGCGACCTCGCTCCGCGCCGAGGCAGACGCCGTACGCGAGGCCACCGGCACCCACATCGGCCCGTACGGCGCGCTCGTGCTGACCGCGTTCCAAGGCCGCCCGGACGACGCGTTCCCGCTGATCGACGACACCATCGCGCGGACGACGGCCGAGGGCCAGGGCACCGCGGCGCAGTACGCGCGCTGGGCCAGGTCCGTCGTCCTGAACGGGCTCGGCCACCACGACGAAGCGTTGCCCTGGGCAACTCTCGCCGCCGAGGACACACCCGAGCTGTTCGTGTCGTCCTGGGCGCTGAGCGAGCAGATCGAGGCCGCCGTACACAGCGGACACCCGCAGGAGGCCGCCGCCGCGCTCGCCCGCCTGCAGGAGAAGACACGCGGCACCGACGAGCCCTGGGCACTCGGCGTCGAAGCACGCGCCCGCGGACTCGTCCACAAAGACGAGAAGGCGTACGTCGAGGCGATCGAGCACCTCAACGGCACCAAACTGCGCCCGGACCTCGCCCGCGCGCACCTGCTGTACGGCGAATGGCTGCGCCGGCAGACACGCCGCGGCGACGCCCGCACAGAGCTGCGTACGGCGTACGAGATGTTCTCCGAGATCGGCATGACCGCGTTCGCCGACCGCGCGCGCCGCGAACTGCAAGCCACCGGCGAGACCGTACGCCGACGCGCAGCCGCCTCGACCGCAGGCGACGAGCTCACCCCGCAGGAACGCCAGATCGCCCTGCTCGTCCGGGACGGCCTGTCCAACCCCGAGGTGGGCACCCGGCTGTTCCTCAGCCCGCGCACAGTCGAATGGCACCTGCGGAAGATCTTCGACAAGCTCTCGATCAGCTCTCGCCGCCAACTCCGCGACGCACTCCCCGAAGCCGGCTAGCCCGGGATCAGCTGCTGTCCCCCGTCGACGTCGTACGTCGCGCCGGTCAGCGCCGTGTTCGTCATCAGGTGCACGACCAGCGCCGCCACGTCCACAGGGCCGACGACCCGCCCGATCGGCAGCGTGGCCCGCAGTTGCGCGCGGCGCTCCTCGAGCTGATTCCCGAGCAGCCGCGCCGACAGCGGCGTGTCGACGAAGCCGGCGGCGACCGTGTTGACCCGGATCGGGGCGATCTCGACGGCCAGGTTCGCGACGATCGCGGACTGCGCGGCCGTCGCGATGGCCGCGAGCATCAGCCCGACCCCCGGCCGCCGCGCGCCCGTACCGCTGATGAACGTCAGCGAGCCGCCCGCACGAACCCTGCCGCTGCACAACCGCGCGATCCGCAACGAGCCGACCAGATGCTGGTTGACGAACCGCTCGGCCTCCCCCAGATCGAGCTCGGCGAGCGGCGCGTAGAACGGACCGCTCCCGCCCATCAGGATGTGGTCCAGCTGCTCGGGCAGCTCGCCGAACACCCGCTCGACGTCCGCGGAATCGTCCAGGTCGAGCGTCAGCGCCCGCTCGGCACCGATCTCGACGGCCGCCTTCTCGAGCCGCTCGCGATCCCGCCCGGTGATGACGACCCGCGCGCCGGCCGCCCGGGCCAGCCGCGCGGTCTCCAGCCCGATGCCCGCACTGCCGCCCATCACCACCACGACCTGATCGGCGAGACTCGCCGTTGGCTCGGTCATCGTGCTCTCTCCTCAGTCGAATCAGTCGAATCAGTCGAATCAGTTGGTTACCGGTACGGCGCAACCGTGCACGCGAGGTGTCGCCGGAAGCTGAGCGGCGGACGGGCGACCGCGGGCGACGAACACCATCGTGATCACCGCGGCGACGACACTCAAGGCCGACATCACGAGCATGGCTGTCTGGTACCTGTTCGCCAACGGCCCAGCCAGCTCGTCCGAGCCGCCCACGCCCAGCAGCGCGGGGACGAGCGCGATCAGAACCACCCCGCCGACCCGGGACGCGGCATCGTTGATCGCCGACGCCTCGCCCAGATCCGCATCGTCAACAGCGGCCAGTACGCCGGCTGTCAACGGTGCAACCGTCAACCCGATACCGAGACCCCACAACAGCGCGCCGGGCAGGATCGCCTGCACATAGCTCTGACCGGGTTGCGCCGCAGACAGCCAGGCGAACCCGCCGGCCACGATCAGGATGCCGATGGCCATCGGCCAGCGCGTCCCGACCCGTGCCACCAGACCGCCGACGAACGGCGAGACCAGCAGGAACACGGCCGACTCCGGAATCAGCGCCGCACCCGCCTCGGTAGCGCTGTACCCGAGCCGCAGCTGGCACTGCAGGACAACCAGGTAGCTGGCGGCCGACAGCGCGCCGTAGAAGAGGATCGTGGCGGCGTTGATCGCAACGAACTGGCGGATCCGGAACAGCGCCGTACGCAGCATCGGCGCCGACTGCCTCTGCTCCACCGGAATCAGCGCGACCAGGCAGACCACGCCGACGACAGCCGACACCAGGACCGGTGCGCTGGTCCAGCCCGACGCCGGTCCGGCCGTCAGCGCGTAGATCACGCCACCCAGCCCGAGCACGGTGAACAGGGCACCCACGACGTCGACCGACAGGGGACGCCGCTCACGCGCGACCTCGGGTACGCCGTGCAGTACCCACAACCCGGCCGCGATCAGCGGGACGTTCAGGAGGAACACGTACCGCCACGAGCCGTGGTCGATCAACCAGCCGCCGCCGTACGGGCCGAGCGTCGTACCGAGCGTCGACAGACCGGCCCAGACACCGATCCCCTTGGCCCGGTCGACCGACCGGAGTGTCCCGTTCAGCAGGGCGAGACTGCTCGGTACGACGAGCGCACCGCCCGCGCCCTGCACCACGCGGGCCGCGATCAGGGCACCGCCGTTCGGGGCTGCGGCGCAGCACAGCGACGCGACCAGCATGACGATGAGACCGGCGACCAGGATCCGGCGCCAGCCGAAGTGGTCGGCGAGCGCACCGGCGAGCAGGAGCAGCGACGCGACGGTGACGAGGTACCCGGTCAGCACCCATTGGAGCTCGCTCACACCGATCTCCAGGTCGCGGCCGATCGCCGGGATCGCGACGTTGATCATGTACGCGTCGATGAACCCGACCATCGACGCCAGCACCGTTGCGGCGACCAGCAGAGCGCCGGCCCTCCCTCGCAACGCGACCAGCCCCGCGCCGGTCACCGCAGGCTCACTCATCCGACCTCCCAGCCGCTCACGGCTCCACGATCAGGCCCCCGGACCGGGTCGCGCCACAGCGCCGGTCCCTGGTCGGGCGAAACCAGGGACACTCCCTGGCCCGCCCGCTGCGCGCTCCGCGCGAGCCTGGAACCGCAGGTTCGAAGGGAGCCCAAGACTGATGACTGAGTACGACGTGATCGTCCTCGGAGCCGGCGCTCCGGGTGAACACTGTGCAGCCGCCCTGACCAAGGGCGGTGCGCGGGTTGCCATCGTCGAGCGCGAACTGCTCGGTGGCGAGTGTTCCTATTGGGCCTGTATCCCGTCGAAAACTCTGCTACGACCTGGCGAGGCGCTGGCCGAGGCGCTCGACGCGCCCGGCGCGCGGGAGGCCGTGACCGGATCGCTCGACACACACGCCGCCCTCGGGTGGCGTGACTTCATGGTGTCGAACTACGACGACGCCGGCGGGGTCTCGTGGGCCAAGAGCGTCGGCCTCGAGGTACTGCGCGGCCACGGCCGGCTCGCGGGGCCGCACACCGTCGCAGTGGACAATCGGACGCACACCGCCGACAACATCGTGATCGCGTGCGGCGCCGATCCGGTGATCCCGCCTGTTCCCGGACTGCGTGAGCTGCCCGGTGTGTGGACGAACCGGGACGTGACCGGGCTGGTCGACGTACCCGACCGGCTGCTCGTGCTCGGCGGTGGGGCGACCGGTGTCGAGATGAGTCAGGCGCTGGCTCGGATGGGCTCGACCGTCACACTGATCGAGCGCGACGAGCACCTCATGCCGCGTGAGCCGCGGGCGGTCGGCGAGGCGATCGCGGTCGCGCTGGCGGCCGACAAGGTCGACGTACGGGTGGGTACCGGCGCGGAACGCGTCCGGCTCGACGGGGCGACGTACGTGATCGAACTGAGCGACGGAAGTCAGGTCGAGGGCGACCGCGTCCTGGTCGCGACCGGTCGTCGTCCGCGCGTCGACAACATCGGGCTGGAGACCGTCGGCATCGTCGCGAACCCGCGGGGTATCGCGGTCGACGACCGGCTGTCGGCCGGTCCCGGCCTGTGGGCGATCGGCGACGTTACGGGCCTGTGGCAACTGACCCATGTCGGCGAATACCAGGGCCGTGTTGCCGCGAGCAACATTCTTGGCAAGCCGCGGACCGCGGACTACCGGGCGGTCCCGCGGGTCGTGTACAGCTACCCGCAGGCCGCCTCGGTGGGTGACGCCGAGGGGCCGTACACAGCCACGATCCAATTGTCCGGGGTGCCGCGTACGGCGACGTACCTGCGCTCGTACGACACGCAGCCCGGGTTCCTGACCCTCGTCTCCGACGGGACCGTCGTCACCGGCGCCTACGCGGTCGGCCCCGAAGCCGGCGAATGGCTCCAGCAGGCAACCCTGGCCATCCGCGCCAGGACCCCGATCCCGGTCCTCCTCGACGTCATCCAGCCCTTCCCAACCTTCTCCGAGGCCTTCCTCCAAGCCCTCCGCCAGCTAGCCGACGAGTGACGCACACCGTCACAGGGCCGGTGTCATCAGGGCGAGCATGGTGGCCATGCCGGCGCAGGAGAGGCCGTGGCAGCCGCAGAGGGTTCGGTGGCCGGGGGTGCGGGCGGCGTGGACGAGCCACCAGGCGGCGGTGATGACGAGCAGGCCGACGGCGGACCAGCTCAGCATCGTCGTCCAGGCCTCGCCGGACATCAGGCGGGGCATCGCGGCCAGCATCCAGACCATGCCGAGGTTCATGCCGGCGTGCGCCATCGCGCCGGCCCGCTCGGGGACGGTCTCCAAGCCGGAGAGGTGGTAGAAGAAGACGACCGCGAGCCCGCTGAAGACCGCCATCTGAGCCCACTGGCCGGTCGCTGCCATCGGCCACCACAGCATCACGAGCATTGCCGGGCTCATCAGGGCATGGCTGACGTCGACGACGGTCTCGATCCCCTGCCAGCGCCTCGTGCTCAGCCGCCAAACGCCGTACAGACCTGTCGCAGCGAAGACCGCGGTCAGGACGATCGTCCAGGCTCCAGTCACCACGCCCCTCTAACTCCAGTCGTCGCAAAGAAGTTCCGCTGCTGGGAACTGTTCCCACAACTCGCTCGTATTCACCAGTTGGGGGTTGTGGCAACCGATCGATCAGGAGTGACGTGGGTACGACGCGCCACCGGCGGTGGCTGACCGGGTACGTCGTCCTGCTGGGCGTACTCGTTCTGGCCGCATCGCTGGTCACCACCGCACGAATGGGCTCGGCCAGTTACCTGCCGATCGCCCGCGACTACCCTGGTCGGCTGACCGGGCTCGTCGCGACCTTCGTCCGCGCGGTGGCCGATCTCTCCTCGCTGGTGACCGTCGGCGCGCTGGTCTCGGCGCTCGTCGCGGGCAAGGCGCGGCCCGTGCGCGAATCGGGTTCGCGGCGGCAGCTGGAGATCGCCGAGTGGTTCGAGCCGGTCCTCGTACGCCGGGCTGCCACGGTCTGGGTGGTCAGCTCCGGTCTCCTGATCGCGTTCGACTCCGCCGACTCGAACGGGCTGTCGCTCGGCCGGATCGCCAGCCCGAGCGCGCTCTGGTTCGCGATGTTCTCCGGCGACTTCGGGCGGGCCTGGATGATCACCTGCCTGGCCGCCATCGTGGTGCTCGTCACAAGCGTGGTGACGGTTCGCTGGGTCGCCTACCTGATCGCGCTCTGGGCAGCGCTCGCCGGCTCGCTCGCTCCGGTCGTCGTCGGCCAGGTCCTCGTCGGCCCGCGGCACGACTTCGCCGGCGACTCCGCCGTCTACCAGACGGTCGTCGCGCAGGTCCTTCTCGGGCTGGCCGTCGTACAGACCCTCAGGTTCGCCACCGGCCGCCGGAACCGGGCGCTCGACCGCACGCACTGGCGCAGCATCGCTCTGATCGGGGCCGTGCTGCTGATCGTGACCGAAGCGGTGCTGCTCTGGTTCAAGATGGCAGGCTCGTCGCCGTTCGCCTCGGCCACCGGCTGGCTCACGCTGGCCCGGTTGGCGGCGCTGGCGCTGGTTGCCGTCGGCCTGTACTCGGTTGCCCGCAGCAAACTCCCGCTCGGCGCCGTCCTGCTCACCACCGGTACGGCGGCCTTCGTTGCCTGCGGCATCGCGATGACCCGGATTCCCCCGCCGCAGTTCTTCGTGCCGACGTCGATCAGCCAGATCTTCTTCGGCTTCGACCTGAACAAGCCGCCCGCCTTCGCGACGCTGGTGAGCCAGTGGCGTCCGAACCTGCTCTTCGTGGTCGCCGCCGTCGCTGCTGTCACCGCCTATCTCGCCGGCGCCATCAGACTGCACCGTCGCGGCGAGTCGTGGCCCGTCGGCCGGACCATCGCCTGGACCCTCGGCTGGGTGCTGATCGTCGTGGTGACCAGCTCGGGCCTCGGGAAGTACTCCGGTCCGAGCTTCGCCGTCCACATGGCGATGCACATGGCGCTCAGCATGCTGATCCCCATCCCGCTCGTCCTCGGCGGACCGCTGACCCTCGCGCTCAAAGCTCTCCCGGCCGCGGCCAAGGACGCGCAGCCAGGTCCGCACGAGTGGATCGTCGCCGTACTCCACTCGCGGCCGCTCAAGGCGCTCTACCACCCGTTGCTTGTCTTCGGCATCTACATCGGTTCGTACTACGGCCTGTACTTCACCAACGCCTTCGGCACCCTGATGAAGTTCCATTGGGCCCACCAACTGATGAACGCCCACTTCCTGCTCGTCGGCTGCCTGTACTTCGGACTCGTGATCGGAGTCGACCAGACGCCGCGGAAACTGCCGTCGCTGGCGAAGCTGGGGTTCCTGTTCGCCGCGATGCCGTTCCACGCGTTCTTCGGCGTCATCCTGATGTCCGGCGGCGCGATCATCGGCGACTCGTTCTACCAGCACCTCGAGCTGCCGTGGAAGGTCGACCTCGCTGCCACGCAGCACACCGCCGGCGGTATCGCCTGGGCCGGCGGCGAGATCCCGCTGCTGATCGTGGTCGTCGTCCTCGCGCTGCAATGGGCGGTGCAGGACGGGAAGCTTGCCAAGCGCATCGATCGCCATCTCGACAGCGGCCTCGACGACTCGTACGACGCCTACAACGCGATGCTCGAACGCCTCTCCGAACGAACCGCTGACCGGACTGCGGACCGGACGAAGGAGCCGCGGTGACTCTGACCCGGACCGAGACGACCTCCGTCGAACTGCTGGTCGGCGGGATGACGTGCGCGGCCTGCGCCAACCGCGTCGAGCGCGCGCTGAACAAGCTCGACGGTGTCACGGCCAGCGTCAACTACGCGACCGAGCGCGCGATCGTCACCGGCGCCGGAGCGGATCTCGCGGACCGCGCGGCCAGTGCGGTCGACAAGGCCGGGTACGACGCGACCGTGCGCGATCCCGAGTCCGCGGACGAGCTCGCGGAGCAGCTGACGATCAAACGCGTGACCGCGCTCCGCCGCCGGCTGATCGTCGCGATCCTGCTGGCGATTCCGTTGATGGACGCAACGATCGTGCTGGCCGCCGTACCGTCGCTCCGCTTTCCCGGGTGGGAGATCGTCTCGCTGCTCGTCGCGCTGCCGGTTGTCACCTGGGCGGCGTACCCGTTCCATCGTGCGACGATCCGGAACTTGCGTCATCGTGCGGTGAGCATGGACACACTGGTGTCGCTGGGCATCGTGGTCTCGTTCGGGTGGGCGGCGGTGTCGGTGCTGTTGCCCGGGGCATCGAGCACTGGTGGTCATTGGCCGGGGCTGTCGTCGATCCCGCTCGACACCGGGGCGCTGTACCTCGACGTCGCGGCCGGCATGACGGTGTTCCAGCTCGCGGGGCGGTACTTCGAGACGAGGTCGCGGCGGCGTGCTGCCGATGTGTTCGGTGCGCTGAGCCGGTTGGCCACGCCGACGGCCCGGGTACTGCGGGACGGCGCGGAGGTCGACGTACCGACAGGACAGGTGGTGAAGGGCGAGGTTGTCGTCGTCAAGGCGGGCGAGATCGTGCCTGTCGACGGGACCGTGCTGGAGGGTTCGGCGGCTGTCGACACGAGCGTCGTGACCGGGGAGCCGTTGCCGCGGAGCGTGCGGCCCGGTGATCCCGTGATCGGCGGGACGATCAGCACGGACGGGCGGCTGGTACTGACGGCGACGGCGGTCGGTGCGCATACGCAGCTCGCGCAGATGGCGGCTGTCGCCGAGCAGGCGCAGGAGCGGAAGGCTCGCATCCAGCACACGGTCGACCGGATCATCGTCTGGTTCGTGCCCGCGGTCATCGCGCTCGCGATCGCCGTCACCGCCGGGTGGATCGTCTCCGGCGCGCCGTTCCAGCAGGCGATGGGGACGGGCATCGCAGTTCTCGTCATCGCGTGTCCGTGCGCGCTCGGGCTGGCGACGCCGACCGCGCTCATGGTCGGGATCGGCCGCGGCGCCACCCTCGGCATCCTGATCAAGGGCCAGGACGCGCTCGAAGCCAGCGGCGTGATCGACACCATCGTCCTCGACAAGACCGGCACCCTCACCACCGGCGAACTCGTCGTGGAACACATCGACCCCGACCTGCTCCGGTACGTCGTCTCGATCGAACACAACTCCGAACACCCCATCGCCCGCGCCGTAGAACGCCGCGCCGAGGCGGACGGCATCACCCCCCAACCAGTCACCAACTTCAAGGTCCACCCCGGCCAAGGCGCAACAGGCGTAGTAGACGGCCACCGAGTAGCCGCAGGAAACGCAACCCTCCTGCAATCAGAAGGCATCACCACCCAACCGGCCTACGGCTCGGCCGCAGCCGGCGCGGGTGGTGGTGCGGCGGGGTCAGTTGTTTATGTGGGGGTTGATGGCCGGATCGCTGGTTCGTTTGTGGTGGCGGATCGGTTGCGACCTACCGCAGGGGTGGCGGTTGAGGCGCTTCGGGGGCAAGGGCTGCGGACGGTCTTGCTGACTGGCGACAGTGAGGTGGTGGCCCGGGCGGTCGCGGCTGAGTTGGGGATCGAGGATGTGCGGGCGGGGGTGCTGCCTGCTGACAAGGCGGCGGTGATCGAGCGGCTGCGGGCTGAGGGTCATCGGGTGGCGATGGTCGGGGACGGGATCAACGACGCGGCGGCGCTTGCGACTGCGGACCTGGGGCTGGCGGTCGTGACCGGGACCGACATCGCGCTCAAGTCGGCCGACATCATCCTGGTGCGCGAAGACCTCCGAGTGATCCCGGACGCCATCGCGCTGGCCCGGCGTACCCGGCAGACCATCCACCGCAACCTGATCTGGGCGTTCGGCTACAACGTCGCCGCCGTGCCGATCGCCGCCGCCGGCCTGCTCAACCCGCTGATCGCAGCCGCCGCGATGAGCCTCTCGTCGCTGTTCGTCACCTACAACAGCCTGCGCCTCCGCGACTTCGGCACAGAGCCCGACCCCGAGTAACTCACTGCGGTACGACGGTGTACCCGCGCTCCCGGATCGCCTCGAAGCTCTGCACGCGCACCTCGTCCGACGGGAACGCGGCCACAACCTGCTTCGTGTCCAGATCGATCCCCGCGACCCGGACCCCGAGCGACTCAAGCACCCCGGTGATCGTGTTCGTGCAGTGCGAGCACGTCATGTCCGGTACTTCGAAAACCTCGTCAGCAGTGTCCATGCCGGTCTCCCTGATCTCCACCAACTCGAGCAACTGAACGAACGTCTCCACGAACGTGTCCACCACCCCGGGCAGCAACCGCACCCCGTCCACGGACATGTTGGCCAGACACCGCGGCTGCTCCCCCGCCGGCAACAGCGCGTACTGCTGCTCGTGCGCGTCCGCGATCGCGGTCTGCTTCATCTCCCGCAGTACGTCGACCGTCTCCGCGGCGTACCGCACCGTCCCGTCGTCCTGCGCGACCAGCCGCGCCGGGATCATCCCGCGCCGGAACGTCGACGACTGCAACCCCCAGAACCAGGTGTTCGCCACCACCGCGAAGATCCCCGAATCCCGCAACCCGCGCGCAAACTCGGCGGCGCTGCGGTACGGCGTCTGGTCCGCAAGGTACGCGTGCTGCACCAGCGCCCGCGACGTCGTGTCGATCCCGACCCGCAGGATCTCCAGCGGATCCTTGTCGGTCGTCGTCGCCGCCATCACCGCGCGCTCGTCGTCCGTCAACCCGGCATCCAACCCGGCATCCAAGCCTGCCAGCGCCTGCCACATCGCCAGCGTCGCCTCCCGGGCAACCAGCGGCACGATCGGCCCGAGCGGACCGCAGTGAGCGACGTTTGCGACCCCGCCGCTGTCCCGCCAGCTGACCTTCGAGGCGGCACTCACCACCAACGCCGGCGGACACGGCCGCATCCGCTGCTGCACGTAGTCCAACTGCATCGCGGTCAGCTGACCGTCGAGCGGCACAACCTCCGGCTCGAGCCGGCGCGCATCGCCGAGAACCACCTGATCGAACGGAGCAGGGCCCGCGACCGAGGCCAGCACCCGGGCCGCGGCCGTGCGGTCATAACGGCCACCCGGCAGTCCCGCCATCCGCGACCTCCCGGAGACCCGTCATCCACGCGCTCCCAGTTTAGGAACCAAGCGCGGTCCGCGCGATTACTCCGCGTGTCGGACCCCCGCCGCTGCGGGTCTGGACTTTCGCGGGCTTCGGCAGTTGTCTTGGAAGGGTGGAATCCATCGATCGCTGGCTGCACCGGCGACACGAGGAGTTCGTCGAGGGTGGGGAGAAACAGCCCGTGCGCGGGCTGGTCGCGGCCTCGTGGGACCGCTCGGTCGCCGCCGGGCTGCGCGCCGACACGGCAGCACCGTTTGCCTTCCAGGGCAACGAACTGGCCGCCTACCGGGCCGAACATCCGCTCTCGGCCGTCTTCCCGATGCTGTACGACGTCCTCGGCCGGGCCGCCGTCGACAGCGACTGTGTGATGGCCGTCGGCGACAGCGGCGGCCGGCTGCTGTGGGTGTGCGGCCGGCCCGACGTACTGCGGGCAGCCGACGGCATCCACTTCAGCGAGGGCGCCTGGTGGGCCGAGCGGCAGGTCGGCACCAACGCGCTCGGTACGTCGCTCGAGGTGACCGCGCCGGTCCAGATCCGGTCGGCCGAACACTTCACGGTTCTCGTCCAGCCGTGGTCCTGCGCCGCGGCCCCGATCTACGACCCCGACACGCAGCGGGTCCTCGGCGTCGTCGACATCACCGGCGGCGCCGACGCGAGTTCACCGCAGTCACTCGCGCTCGTCCGGGCCGCCGCCCGGATGGCCGAGGCCGAGCTCGGCCGGCTGACCATCCTCCGCAAACTCAACGGCGACACCGGCCATCGGATCCGCATCTCGGCGCTCGGCCGCCCGGACGCCGAGATCCGGGTCGACGACCGCGACCTCCGGCTCAGCCGCCGTCACAGCGACATCGTCGTACTGCTCGCCGAACATCCCGAGGGCCTCACCGCCGAAGAACTCTCCGACGCCCTGTACGGCGAGGCAGATCACCGCTCCTCGCTGCGCGGCGAGATGACCCGCCTCCGCGCCCTCCTCGGCGCCGACGTCCTCGACTCCCGTCCGTACCGGTTCCGCCGCGACATCGCCGCCGACTGGCTCGAGACCGCCGACGACCTCGACTCGCATCTCCTCTCGTCGGCGCTGCGCAGGTACGCGGGTCCGCTCCTCCCGCAGTCCGACGCCCCCGGCGTGGTCGCCTCCCGGAACCGGCTCGAGAACCGCATGCGCGCCGACGTACTGCGGACCCACGACGTCGACCTCGTCGTCGCGTGGACCCGCTCGTACGCCGGCGTGAACGACCTCAGCGCGTGGGAGCACCAACTGGCCCTGCTCTCGCCGGCCTCCCCGCTGTGGCCGTCGACGCAGTCCGAAGTACGCCGGTTGCGCGCGGACTACGGCCTGTCAGAACACGCGAATCGCGATCTCCGCAGGCGCTGACAGCAGGCCGTCGATCTCGTCGTCGAGCTTCACCAGCGTCACCGACGCGCCTGCCATGTCCAGTGACGTGCAGTACTCGCCGACATAGTTGCGCCGGACGTTGATGCCCTGGTCGGTGAGCACCTTGTGCGCCCGGCCGTAGAGCAGGTAGAGCTCGCTGATCGGCGTACCGCCGAGGCCGTTGATCATCAGCGCGACGTTGTCGCCGGACTCGTACGGCAGGTCGGAGCGGACCGCCTCGAGCATCTGGTCGATGATCTCGTTCGCCGACGCGAGCGGCTCACGGCTGCGGCCCGGCTCGCCGTGGATGCCGACGCCCATCTCCATCTCGTCCGGGCCGAGCTCGAACAGCGGCGAGCCCTTCGCCGGCGGCGTACACGCGGTCAGCGCCATCCCCATCGTCCGCGTGACCGAGTTGACCTTCTCGCCGATCCGGACCAGTTCGTCCAGGTCCGCGCCCTGTTCGGAGGCCGCGCCGACCGCCTTCATCACGAAGAAGTTGCCCGCGACGCCACGCCGGCCGACGGTGTACGTCGAGTCCTTGACCGCGACGTCGTCGTCGATGATCAGCGTCTTCACGTTCAGCCCGTCCGCCGCGCTGAGCTCCTGCGACATGTCGAACGCCATCCGGTCGCCGGTGTAGTTGTTCACCAGCAGCAGCACACCCTTCGGCGACGCGAGCAGCTTGGTGGTCTCGTACACGTAGTCCATCGGCGGTGCGGCGAAGACGTCCCCGGGGCAGGCCGCATCGAGCATGCCCTTGCCGACGGTCATCACGTGCGCCGGCTCGTGCCCGGAGCCCGAGCCCTGGATGATCGAGACCTTGTCGTCGCGCGGCGCGTCGGTCCGCATGATCAGGTTGTACTCCGGGACGTACTTCAAGGTCTCGGGGTTCGCCAGCGCGATGCCCTGCAGCATCTCCGGCACGTAGTTCTTGGGATCGTTCACGAACTTCTTCATCCCGCGTCCCGCCCCTTCCAATTCGCTGCTATCTGCTCCATCAGTACGGCGACGGCGGTGGCCCCGGCGTCGACCGATCCCCGGCTGCGTTCGCCGGTGTAGGCGGCCCGGCCGCGCATGGCGACCAGGTCGATCGTGGCGTCGGCGGCCGACCGGGCGGCCGCTGCGGCGCGGTCCACGATCTCGTCACTGCTCAACCCGTCCGCGAGCGCCTGCTCGATGGCGTCAGTCATCGGGACCAGTGCGTCGAGCAGAGTCTTTTCGCCCAATGAGGCGCCGCCGCGCGTCATGATTCCGGCGATCGCGGCCCGCAGCATCGCGACGACCGCCGCGCCGTCGAGGGTCGTGGTCGCGCCGGCCGTCATCCCGGCGCGAAGGAAGCCGGTTCCCCAGATCGGTCCGGAGGTGCCGCCGATCCGCGACGTCACGAGCATCCCGACCTTCTTCAGGAACGTGCCGATGTCGGTCCGGTCCAGCTCGCCGTACTGCGCCTGGAGCTTCTCGAAGCCGCGGGCCAGCGAGTACCCGAAATCGCCGTCGCCGACGACCGAGTCGAGGTCACCGAAGTACTTCTCGTTGGTGAGACAGGTGTCGATGATCGTCGTCATCACCAGGTCGACGTCACTCCAGCTGTCACTCATGTTCGCCCTCCTCCTTACGACCGTCGACCGGCGAGTCCGGCGAGCTCGGTCAGCGTGAGCGCGCCGACGGGGCCGATGTTCCAGGGATCCGCGAGGACCTCGAGCTGCTCGCCGCCGGGATCGCCGAGGCTCGACACGACCAGCGCCGCCCCGGTGAAGTCCTCGTCGCGCGTGTACCCGGACACGGTCACGACCGTGGACAGCCCGGCCCCGGACGCGGCGAGCAGACCGTTGCTCGAGTCCTCGACGACGAGCGTGTGGTCCCGGACCAGCGCGAGCTGGTGCACAGCCAGCTCGTACACCGCCGGGTCGGGCTTCTTCCGCGGTACGACGTCTCCCGCGAACACCGGCACCCGCGCCGCGACCTCCGGGCCGACCGCTCCGGTCAGCACGGCACGCACCGATGGCTCGGCGGAGGTCGACGCGACGGCAACGGTCCAGCCCTCCCGCAGCGCGTCGGTGATGATTCGCCGTACGCCGGGACGCGGCGGCACGACCCCGGCCGCGATGAGGTCGGTGAACGTCTTGGTCTTGTACCGGTGCCAGGCCGCGACGACCTGCGTACGTTCCTCGTCAGTCGACGGCGACCCGGCTGCCTTCACCACGTCGGGATCGTCGAGCAGCGTGGCCAGGCGCTCCTTGCCGCCGCCGATCTTCAACAGCCGGCCGTAGTCCTCGACCGACCAGCGCACCGGCAGGGCGAAGTGCTCGAACGTCGCGTTGAACGCCGGCAGGTGGCCGTCGCGTTCGGTGTCGCCGAGCACGCCGTCGCAGTCGAAGATGAGCGCGGTCATGCGTGACCGCCGCTACCGAAGATCTCGATGTGCTCGACGGTCATCGCCTTCACCGCGGCGTGGATGGTCCGGAACAGCGTCGGCGGGTCCCACTTGTCCTTCGCGCGTGCCTCCTCGAGATGCTCGAGCGACGACTTCATGTACGCGACCTTGAGCGCGGTGGAGATGTTCACCTTCGCGCAGCCGCGCCCGATCAGGTCCCGGAACTGCTCCGGTGTCAGCCCGGATCCGCCGTGCAGTGCCATCGGGATCCCGGTCGCGGCGACCAGGTCGGTGATCCGCTGCGAGTCGAGTTCGGGTGTCGAGCGGTAGATACCGTGCGCGTTGCCGATCGCCGGCGCGAACACGTCGACCCCGGTCGTCTGCACGAACCGGGTGGCGACCTCCAGGGACTGGCGTTCGGACTCGGTGTCGGAGCCGACGCCGTCCTCGACCCCGGTGATGCCCTCGATCTCGCCTTCCACGTGGGCGCCGTACCTGCGCGCCTCGGCGACGACCTCGACGGTCTGCCGCTGGTTCTCCTCGACCGGCAGCGCGGAGGCGTCGAACAGCACCGAGTTCCAGCCGGCCGCGAGGCAGGAGCTGATCACCTCGCGGTCCGGGCAGTGATCCAGGTGCAGGGCGACCGGCACCGGCTCGGGCGCGACGGTCGCGTCGAACATCGCCTTGAGGACGTCGCGCCCGACCGACTTCACGGTCTTCACCGACGTCTGCACGATCAGCGGCGAGCGTAGCTCCACGGCGGCGTCGACGACGGCCCGCAGGCTCAACTCGTCGACGATGTTGATCGCGGGAACGGCGTACCCCTTGGCCAAGGCCTCGTCGACGAGTTCCTTCAACGGTGCGACCGGCATGCTCACTCCTCCCGGTGGCTCCGTCCAGCCTGCCTCTCCGAACGCTGCAGAAAGGCTGCACGCGTCCGAACTAGGCGGGAGCGTGCTCCTTCAGGATCGCCATGAACGCGCGCATCCAGGTCGGGTGGTCCGGCCACGCGCGACCCGAGACCACGGTCCCGTCGACGACCGCGTCACCGTCGACCCACTCGGCGCCCCCGGCGCGGATGTCCGGTGCGAGCGCCGGGTACGCCGACGTCTTCCGGCCGTTCAGCACCCCGGCCGCCGCCGGGATCAGCGGCCCGTGGCACAGCTGCGCGACGGGCTTCGACTCGCCGTAGAAGTGCTTCACGATCCGCTGGCAGTCCGCGTCGTTGCGGATGTACTCCGGAGCGCGACCACCCGGGATGACGACGGCAACGTAGTCCGCCGGATTCACGTCAGCGAACGCGACGTCCGCCTGCCAGGTGTGCCCGGGCTTCTCGGTGTACGTGTCGAACCCGTCCACGAAGTCGTGCACCACGAACTGCAGCTTCTTCACCTCAGGCGCCGCGATGTCGACGTCGTACCCCTCCTCGAGCAAACGCTGGTAGGGGTAGAACACCTCCAGGTCCTCCGCGGCATCACCGGTCAGAATCAGTACCTTCGCCATCAGGCCACTCCCTCTCGAAGACGCTCCCTCGAAGACACTCCGTCCATCAGCCAGCCTCTGCCCGCTTCCGACCCCGGTCAAGGGCCGTCTGACCGGGTGATCGTGTAGACCGAACGCATGGTTCTTCCTGCTGAAGTCGTGGCGCCAGAGCGGATCGAAGTGCGTCCCGGGCATCGGCTCGCGGTCCGGCGGCGCGGCGCGGGCGGCGTACCACTGCTGCTCATCCACGGGTTCCCGTGCACGAGCCGGATCTGGTCTCACAACCTGATCCCGCTGGCCGAGGCCGGGTTCGACGTCGTCGCGCCGGACCTGCGGGGGTACGGCGACTCGGATTTCGCGCCGGACGAGTTCTACGACTTCAACGCGTTCAACGGCGACCTGACCGGGCTGCTCGACGTACTCGGCTGGGAGCGGGCCGTCGTCGCCGGGCACGACCTCGGCGCGATGATCTCGATCGACCTGGCCAACCGGCATCCGGAGCGGGTGGACCGGCTGGTGATCCTGGATGACTCGATGCCCGATCTGCCGGACGCGTTCGCGGCAGCCGGGATCCCGCCGGGACGGGCCAAGCCGGCGGTGTACGACTACCAGCGGCGCCAGGGCCGGCATGCCGACGAACTGGTCGCCGAGCTGGACACACCGGAACGTCGGCGGCGGTACATCGGCGAGTTCTACGGGCATCGCCTCTGGTGTCCGCCCGATGCGTTCGACGATGACGACCTGGCGTTCCTGACCGAGCCGTACGGCGACCCCGCGCGGCTGCGCGCGTCGTTCGCCGACTACGAGGTGCTGATGGGCACCCGGCCGTTATCGGCGCCCGAGCTGATCGACCGCCCGGTGCGGCAGCGTGCTCTGGTGCTGATCGGCGCGGACCAGGTCACCGTCGGCGAGCACGCCGAGGAACGCTGCGCGCTGGCCTTCCCGGAAGGGGTCGGCCCGTTCTGGGTCAAGGGCGCCGGCCACTTCATGCCCTGGGAACGCCCCCAACTGGTCAACCGCTCCATCCGCTCATTCTGCGGAGATCTGCTCTAGAGCTCGCCGCCCATTGCGTTGGCCAGGCCGTCGCGGGTCAGGCCGAGGGTTGCCAGGAATTCGGCATCCGCGTCGTCGTCCGGGTCGATCCGGTCCGGCAGGCGGTCCTCGATGGATTGGGCGAGATCAGGGCCGTATGCGCGCCGGATGATTGCCAGCGCTTCGGCTTTCGTCAACACAGCCATGTTTGCTCCCCAGGTCAGGCATTCACTGACCAGGCTAGCCGGGTTGTTCGGCGCGGAAGGCTTCGACGGCGGTCGGGAGGGTGTAGAAGACGCGTCCGGGACCTAAACGATCGAGGAACCCCGCCGCCTCGAGGTCGTCGCGGAGGTCCTGTTTGACCCTCGCCAGCGCCAGCACGATTCCGCGCGCGGCGAGCTCCTCGCGCAACGTGTCCAGCGCGTCGACCGCGGTGACGTCGATCTGGATGTTCGCCTCGGTGTTCAGCAGCAGCCAGCGCACCGGAGTCGCTGCATCGTCGACGGCCGCGAGCGCGCGACGGTGGAAGTCCTCGGCGTTCGCGAAGAACAGCGGCGAGTCGTACCGGTAGACGACGAGGCCCGGGACCGGCCGCGCGTCGGGGTAGTCGTCGATGTCGTGCATACCGGCGATACCCGGCACGTAGCCGAGGATGCCGTCATGCGGGCGGGCGACCCGCCGCAGTACGTCGAGGACGGACAGCGCGACGGCCACGAGTACGCCGTACAGGACGTCGAGGGCGATCACGCCGACGGTTGTTGCCACGGCCAACAAGAACTCGGTACGCCGGAAGGCGGCGATCCGGCGGAACTCGCCGACTTCGATCAGCCGGATGGCGGCGTACACGACCAGCGCGCCGAGGGCCGGGATCGGGAATGTGGCCAGGAGCGGGCCGGCGAAGAGCAAAGTGGCCACGATCGTCAGCGCGGCGACCAGCGAGTAGACCTGGCTCTTCGCGCCGGACGCGGCCGCGAGGGCGGTCCGGCTGCCGCTGCTGCTGATCGGGAAGCCGCGCACGAAGCCCGCGGAGACGTTGGCCAACCCGAGGACGAGCAACTCCCGGCCCGGGTCGATCGGCCCGCCGCCGCGACTGGCGAAGGCACGACCGGTCAGAACGGTATCCGTGTAGCCGACCAGCGCCACGCCGACCGCCGGCAACGCCAGCAGACCGACGTCGTGCAGAGACATCGACGGCACATGCGGCGTCGGCAGACCGCTCGGCACCGCGCCGACCACAGCCACGCCCTTGTCGCCCAGCCCCGCCGCCCAGGTCACGAACGCCGCGAGTGCCACGACGATGAGCGGTCCCGGAAGCCGCGGAGTCCACCGGGCCAGCGCCAACAGCAGCACGAGCGCGACCACCGACAGCACGATCGGCGCGAGCTGCCACTGATCGATCAGCCGGATCGCGGACAGCACCTCGGCCGGCGGCGTATCGCCCTCCACCGGAGCACCGGTCAGCCGCCCGAGCTGGCCGGTCATCATGATCACCGCGATCCCGGTCAGGTAGCCGATCAGCACCGGCTTCGACAGCAGATCGGCGAGAAATCCCAGCCGCGCCGCCCACCCGATCACGCAGATCACCCCGACCAGCAGCGCAAGCACTGCGGCCAACGTCGCGTACCGAGCCGGATCCCCGGCGGCCAACGGACCGATCGCCGTCGCGGTCAACAGGGCGGTCGTCGACTCCGGTCCGAGCGACATCAGCCGCGACGACCCGAGCAGGAAGTACAGCACGAGCGGACCGAGCGCGACCCAGAGTCCGATCACAGCGGGCAGCCCGGCGAGCTCGGCGTACGCCATCACCTGCGGCACGAAGTACGCCGCGACCGTCAGCCCCGCCACCACATCGGGCCGCAACCAGCCCCGCTGGTACTGCCGCACCGTTTCAACCCCGGGAATCGGCAACCTACCCCCTCTCCTTCACCACAGTCTCACTCGTCGGGCCCTGCTCGGCCGGATGCCGTGGCAGTGGCGTGTCAGGGCGGTGTCAGGGGTGCTCGGCATCGTCAGGGGTAACGAAAACTTTCTGAGAGGAACTGTCATGTTCGCACGACTGGGGTCGCTGGTCGTACGGCGGCCGTGGTGGACGATCGGCGCCTGGGTGCTGATCATCGCCGCGGTGGCCGCGACGGCCCCGAAACTGACCGCGACGACGGACCAATCGGCGTTCCTGCCGTCGCACTACGAGTCGATCCAGGCAGCACAACTGCAGGAGAAGGCCTTCCCGAACGCCACCACGCCCGCGGCCATCGTGGTGTTCGAACGCAGCGACGGCGCGCCGATCAGCGCCGCCGACGCCGCAACGGTCGGGACGATCGCCGGACAGCTGAACCAGGCCAAGCTCAAGGACGTCACCGGGATCCAGGCGGTCCCGCCGACGGGCAACCGGCTGATCCAGATCGCCGCGGTCGAGCTGACCAAGATCACCAACCCGAGCGACACCCGGCAGAACGACGCCGTCAAAGCACTCCGTACGGCGCTGCAGGACAAGCTGCACGGAACCTCGCTGAAGGCAGGCGTGACCGGCTCGGCCGCGCAGGCACTCGACGCGCAGGAATCCTCGAACAAGGGCCTGGCGATCATCGGGATCGCCACGGTTGGTCTGATCCTGCTGCTCCTGCTGCTGATCTTCCGCAGTCCCGTGATCGCGCTGCTGCCGATCGTGGTGATCGGCGCGGTCTCCACGGTGGTCAACGGCCTGATCGCGATCGTGAGCAAGGCCTTCGACCTGAAGATCGACAGCTCGATCACTTCGATCCTGCTGGTGGTGCTGTTCGGCGTCGGCACCGACTACATCCTGTTCCTGATGTTCCGGTACCGCGAGCGGCTGCGGGCCGGCGAGGACGCCAAGGCCGCAATGGTCAGCGCCGTCACCCGGGTCGGTGAGGCGATCGCGTCCGCGGCCGGAGCGGTGATCATCGCGTTCATGGCACTGACCCTGTCGACGCTCGGCATGTTCCGTGCGATGGGACCGGCGCTCGCGATCTCGGTCGCGGTCGCGCTGCTGGCCGGGCTCACGCTCGTACCGGCGATCGTCTCGCTGCTCGGCACCAAGGTGTTCTGGCCGTCGAAGGCTTGGAAGGTCGAGCCGAAGGGCGCGAAGTTCGCCGCCATGGGTCGCGGCCTCGGACGCCGGCCGGCTGCCTTCGCGGTCGCTGCGGGTGGCCTGCTGATCGTGCTGAGTGCGTTCGCGATCGGCTTCAACCCGACGTTCGACCTCACCTCCGGCTCGACGGCCGACACCTCCGAATCGACCGTGTACAGCAAGGAACTGCTCAAGAGCCTGCCGGCCGGCGTCACCCAGCCGTCCGACGTACTGCTGCGGTCGTCGAGCCCGCTGAGCAAGGACCAGCTCGATACCTACCGCACCGTGCTGACCAAGGTCGACGGTGTCGGGGACGTCTCGCCGGCCACGCTGTCCCCGGACAGCACGGTCGCCGACTTCAAGGTCACGCTGAAGTCCGCGCCCGAGTCGGACCAGGCCATCGCCACGGTCCGGGGTCCGCTGCGCGACGCGTCGCACGCGGCCGCACCGGCCGGTACGACGGCGGTCGTCGGCGGACTGACCTCGGTGTTCGTCGACTTCCAGGACGCGATGAACCACGATTACCGCATCGTGTTCCCGGTCGCGGCGATCCTGATCATGATCGTGCTCGCGTTGCTGCTACGCAGTCTGGTCGCGCCGTGGTACCTGATGGCGTCGGTGTTCCTCGGCTTCGGGGCGACACTCGGTGCGTCGGTGCTGGTGTTCCAGCACCTGCAGCACAACTCGGGGCTGATCTTCACGCTGCCGGTGATCATGTACCTGTTCGTGGTTGCCCTCGGCACCGACTACAACATCCTGATGGTCGCCCGCTTGCGCGAGGAGGCACGCGAGGGACACGACCCGAAGCGGGCCGCGGCCCTGGCCGTGCACCACACCGGTCCGACCATCGCCGCCGCCGGCCTGATCCTCGCGGGCACGTTCGCGTCGATGATGCTGGCCGGCAACAACGTCCTCTCGCAGATGGGCTTCGCGATCTCCGCGGGCATCGCGATCGCGGCCTTCGTGATGGCGATGTTCTTCACCCCGGCGCTCACGGCCCTGATCGGCCACCGCGCCTGGTGGCCGGGTCACGCCGACGCGCAGCGTGAGCCGGAGCAGCACGAGCGGGAGGAGCAGCTCACCTCTGTGTGATTCGTATGAGAGTTGCGTTTGGCTTCTGTGAGAAGTACTGACGCGCCGGTTGCCGCACCGGAAGGTAGTGCGGTGACCACATCTTCGGACGATAGGCATCGGCTCGGCGTCGTGGGAGGCCTGGCGGCATTGTCGCTGGACGCGATGGCCTCCGTTGCCTATGGTCCGGAGGCCATCGTGCTGGTCCTCGCCCTGGGCGGAACGGCGGCGCTGGGCCTGACGCTCCCGATCACGATCGCGATCGCCGTACTGCTGATGGTGCTGGTCCTGTCCTACCGGCAGGTGATCGCGGCCTTCCCGAACGGCGGCGGCTCGTACGGCGTCGCGAAGGCCCACCTGGGTCGTCGGGCGAGCCTGGTGGCCGCGGCGTCGCTGGTGATCGACCGTGATCCTGGCCGGTCTGTTCCGCGAAGGACCGGTGGCCGTTGCCACCGGGAACGCGGAGCAGGCCGGTCAGGTTCACGCGATCGGCCTCCTGCCGATTCTCAAGGCGTTCGCCAACGGCTGCGCCGCCCTGACCGGGGTCGAGGCGATCGCCAACGCCGTACCGTCGTTCCGCAAGCCCGGCGTGGTGCGGGCCCAGCGGGCGGAGCTCGCACTGGGCGGGCTGCTCGGCGTGATGCTGATCGGCCTCGCGATTCTGATCGAGAAGTTCGACATCCGGCCGGTCGACGGTGTGACCGTGCTGTCGCAGCTCACCGACGGCGCGCTTGGCCACGGCTTCGGGTACTACGTTGTCCAGTTCGCGACCGTGCTGCTGCTGGCGCTGGCGGCGAACACGTCGTTCGGCGGGCTGCCCGTCCTCGGCCAACTGCTTGCCAAGGACAACTACCTTCCGCACGTCTTCCAGCTGCGAGGACAACGGCAGGTCTACCGGTACGGCATCCTGTTCCTCGCCGGGGTGTCGGCCGTGCTGCTGATCGCGGCCCGCGGTGACATGAACACGCTGGTGCCGCTGTTCGCGATCGGTGTCTTCGTCGGCTTCACCCTGTCCCAGGCCGGCATGGTCCGCCACTGGTGGCAGAGTCGCCCGCCGTACTGGCGGCACAAGCTGGCGCTGAACGGATTCGGCGCTCTCCTCACCGGTGTCGCGGCGATCGTCGTCACCGCCTCGAAGTTCGCCGACGGCGCCTGGCTGATCGCGATCACACTGCCCGTGCTGGTGCTCGTGATGGAGTCCGTCAACCGCAACTACCGCCGGATCGGTCATCGGCTCGGGTTGGGGCACGTCCCCGATTCGCTGACCTCGCGCCGGTCGCGTGTCGTCGTACCCGTGCACGGTGTGAGGAAGCTGACCGGTGAGGCCTTGGCGGTCGCGCGCGGACTCGGTCATGACGTGGTGGCCGTCCATGCGGTCAACACCGCGGACGCCGAGGACACCAGGGCGTTCGTCCGCCTGCTCGACGACTGGCAACGGTGGCAGCCGGGCATTCCGCTGATCGCGCTCTACGACCAACGCCGTACGTTGACCGCTCCGGTCGTGCAGTACGTGAACCGCTGCGAGGTCGACACGGTGTTCGTGCTCATCCCCGAGATCGAGCCGGATCATCTCTGGCAACGGTTGCTGCAGAACCAGCGCGGCGCGATCCTCGCGCATGCGCTGCGTCGCCGTACCGACGCCGTCGTCTGCCGGATGCGGTTCCGGATCGTTCAGCCGACGTGGACCCAGGGGCGGTTGGAGCGCTTGGGCTCGGCCCGCCTCAGCACCTCCCGGGTGACGGGCGGTACGTCGCCCTCGCCGGAGATGAGGTAGCGGAAGAGAAAGTAGAACGGGTTGCCCTCGGCCCAGGCGAAGTAGATGTGGGGCATGACATGCCAGTCGTCGCGGATCTTCAGCATCAGCGCCGCGATCGCGTTCGGCACGCTCGGGCTCTCGACCCGCAGGATCTGGTAGCCGAACCGCTCGTCGCCGTGCACGTCGAGCTCGGTCTCGAACTGCGACGCGTCGGTCAGCGTCACCTCGAGGAACAGGATCGGCAGGCCTTCGGGCAGGTTGCGCACCTCGCGCTGTTCGGCTTCCTTCTCCTGGTACTCCGCTTCGTCGCGATCGTCCGGCTCGTTCGCGATGATCCGCAGCTCACCGGCGACGGCGGCCGCGGAGATCATCCGGCAGGCGTCCTCGTCGAACCGCACCTCGGTCGCCCGGAGCTCGGTCGACCGGGTGGCCCGCGAGATCAGCGAGGTGAGGATGATCGCGACGATGAAGAACGACGCGATCTGTACGCCGTCGGGCCGCTCGATGATGTTCGCGATCGTCGTGTACAGCAGCACCAGGCTGATCACGGCGAAGCCGACCGTCTTGGCCCTCTCCCCCTTCCGCCGTGCCGACAACGTGACCGCGATCGAGGCCGACATGATCAGCACGAGTACGCCGGTCGCGTACGCGCCGCCCTGGGCGTCGACGTCGGCCTTGAACAGCAACGTGATCACGAACGCGATCAGGCCGAACACGATCACCAGCGGGCGGGTCGCGCGGGCCCAGTCCGGGACCATGCCGTAGCGGGGCAGGTACCGCGGGACGATGTTCAGCAGACCGGCCATCGCCGAGGCGCCGGCGAACCAGAGGATCAGGATCGTGCTCACGTCGTACACGGTCCCGAAGACGCTGCCGAGGTGCTCGTGCGCCAGGTAGGCCAGCGCCCGGCCGGACGCCTGACCGCCGTCCTTGAACTCGTTCTCGGGGATCAGCACGATCGTGGTGAAGCTGCTGGTGATCAGGAACCCGCTCATGATCAGGGCGGCGGTGGTGAGCAGCTTGCGGGTGTTCCGAATCCGGGTCGCCGGGTGGGCCGGATCGTCGTCAGCGGCGCCGTCGACCTGCGGCATGACGGCGACGCCGGTCTCGAACCCGGACAGACCGAGGGCGAGCTTCGGGAACACGACCAGCGAGATACCGATCATCACCCAGATGTTCGAGTGCTCGGTGGTCAGCATGCCGCGCCAGTTCGTGACGAGCTCGGGCGCGGTGATCACGTTCCAGAGCGCGTTGCCGACGACAACGACGTTCAGCCCGAGGTAGACGACGACCAGCACAACCGCGATCCCGATCGCCTCTCCGAAACCGCGCAGGAACACGCCCGCGAGCAGCGCCAGCAGCAGGAGCGTGATGATCACCTCCTTGCCCTCGAACCAGTGCGGCACGTACGGATTCTCGACGACGTGCGCGGTGGCGTCGGCGGCCGACAGCGTCATCGTGATGATGAAGTCGGTCGCCATGAAGCCGAGCAGGACCAGGATCGTGAACTTGCCCTTCCAGCGGCCGAGCAGCCGGTCGAGCATCGCGATCGAGCCCTCGCCGTGCGGGCTCTCGGCCGCCACCCGCCGGTAGACCGGCAAGGCGCCGAGCAGGGTGAGCAGGACGAGGACCAGCGTCGCAACGGGTGACAGCAGCCCGACCGCGGCGGCCGCGATGGCGGGCTGGTACCCGAGCGTGGAGAAGTAGTCGACCCCGGTCAGGCACATCACCTTCCACCAGCGGTGGGTGGGGTGCGGCGCCGGCCGATGCGGCCCGGCGTGTCCGGCGGGGCGGTCGTGCAGCAACCACTCGGCGAATCGCCCACGGACCGGGGGCGGTAGCCCGACCGTCTCGTTCTCACGGGTTTCTGTCACCGCTCGGAGCCTAGCCAGCCGGAGAACCGGTACCGGCCCCTTCTAACACCTCTCTAACAGCTACGTGCGAACCGCCACTCTCCAACCGAGGACAGTGCGGCAGGCCAGGTAGATGAGGAACGAGATCGTGGTCACGTATGGACTGATCGGCAGGCTGCCGCCGAGGGCGAGCAGGATTCCTCCGACCAGGGAAACGGTCGCGAAGATCACGCTCAGTACCGGGACCAGCCACGGAGAGGTTGCGACCCGCAGCGCGGCGGCCGCGGGCGTCACCACGATGCTCAGGACGAGCAGGGCGCCCACGATCTGGACCGAGATGGCGACCGCCAGGCCGAGCAGCACCATGAACACCAACGACAGGACCCGCACCGGGACACCTCGAGCCGCCGCCTGCTCCGGGTCCGAGCTGGCGAACATCAACGGCCGCCAGACGATCAGCAGCCCGAGCAGTACGACGACGCCCGTGACGATCAGCCAGGACAACTGCGGCGTGTCCACCGCCACGATCTGCCCGGTCAGCAGGCCGAACTTGTTCGCCGCACGACCCTTGTACAGTGCCAGGAACAGCACGCCGAGGCCCAGCCCGAACGGCATCAGCACCCCGATGATCGAGTTCCGATCACGAGCACGACTTCCGAGTACGCCGATCAGCATCGCGGCGATGATCGAACCGGTCAGCGAGCCGGCGACGACGTTCACGCCCAGCAGCAGCGCACCAGAGGCGCCCGCGAACGACAGCTCGCTGATGCCGTGGACCGCGAACGGCAGGTCGCGCATCATCACGAACACGCCGATCAGGCCGCCGACGATACCGAGCGCCACCCCGGCGATGATCGAGTTGCGGACCAGCGCCAGCAGTTCACCGTAGTTGGTGAAGTTGAAGATCTCGTGCCAGACAGTTGCCGTCAGCACCGACCTCACCCGGCCCGCAGGATCGAGGTGTGATGCGTGTCCTCGGGGACGCCGGCCACCAGTACGCGCCCGCCGGAGCGGACCACCTCGACCGGCGACTGGTACAGGTCGCTCAAGGTCGACGACGTCATCACCTCGTCGACCGTTCCCGTCCGGAAGCGCCCGTTGGCCAGGTAGAGCACGCGGTCGACGTACGGTAGGACCGGGTTGATGTCGTGGGTGACGAAGACGATCGCGGTGTCGTGCGTACTGCGCCGGCGGTCGACCAGGCCGGAGATCGTGCGCTGGCTGTTGAGATCCAGCGACAACAACGGCTCGTCGCAGAGCAGCAGCTTCGGGTCGGAGACCAGCGCCTGCGCGATCCGGACCCGCTGCTGCTCGCCGCCGGACAGCTGCCCGATCGGACGGTCCGCGAAGGCGTCAGCGCCGACCGACTCGAGCAGCTCGTCGATCCGCCGGCGGCGCCGCGGGTCGGGTCGGCCGATCCCCCATCGATGCCCGTCCAGGCCCTGGCCGACCACGTCCCGGGCCCGGAGCGGCGTCAGCGTGTCGATCCGCCGGTGCTGCGGCACGTACCCGATCTGGGTGCTGCCACGGTGGGGCGGCGCGCCCGCGACCTCGACGGACCCGGACATCAGCGGATGCAGACCGAGAACGGCCTTCAACAGACTGGTCTTCCCCGATCCGTTGGCGCCGAGGATGGCGAGGAACTCCCCCGCCCGAAGGCTCATCGTCAGGCCGCCCCACAACCGCCGCCCGCCGTACCCGAACGATGCCTTCTCGAACCGCAGGACGTCCATCAGGCCAGAGCCGAACGGATCGCGTCCAGGTTGGCAGTCATCCAGCCCAGGTAGTCCTTGCCGTCGGGCAGCGTCTCGGTCACGGGTACGACGGCGATGCCGCTCGCCTTCGCTGCCGCGAGCACCTTCTCCGTCTCCGGGCCCGACGTCTGCTCGTTGTACGCCAGCAGCTTGACCTGCTTCGCGCTGAACAACGTCAGCGTCTGCTGCAGCACCGCCGCCGGAACGTCCGTCCCCTCCTCGATCGCCTCGCTGAACTCGCCCGGCGTCTTGTTCACCAGCCCGCAGGCAGTCAACAGATAGACCGGCACCGGCTCGGTGATCGCGGCACCGTCGCCGGTGTGCGCCGCCTTGATCGAGGCCTCGGTCGCCTCGAGTTGCTTCACCTTGCCGGTGAAGGCCGCGGCGTTCGCGGCGTACGTCGAACTGTTCGCGGAGTCGACCTCGGACAGGGTGGACGCCAGTTGGGCGGCCAGCTTCTCCATGGTCGGGAAGTCGTACCAGACGTGCTCGTTGAGTTCGCCGCCGGCGGGCGCCTTGTGCCCGGAGATGCCGACCACGTTCAGGACCTTCGCCGAGGTGTTGCCGGCCGACTTGAGCATCGTGTCCATGAAGTCGTCGTAGCCGCCGCCGTTCTCGATCACGACCTTCGCCTTCGACAGCGAGAGCTGCGTCTGCGCGTTCGCCTCGTACGAGTGCGGGTCCTGGTCCGGGTCGGAGATGATCGACGTCACCTCGGCCTTGTCCCCCGCGATCTGCTTCACGATGTCGCCGTACACGTTGGTCGACGCAACGACCTGCACACCGGTCTTGGAGCTTGCCGTGGCGGTCTCGTCGGCCGCCGACGAACTACACCCGGCCAGCACTGCCAGCGCCGCGGCACAGGCCAGGAATCCAACAGAACTACGCAGCCTCACAGCGCACCCGTCCCTCATCGCCAATTGATAATGAAAACCATTCCGGAGACAAGGTAGCACTCTGCCCGGGACTGAGGACAGCTGCGGTTCGGTTCTCAGCGACGGACGGCGGGGAGCTGGACCGTGACGCGGAGGCCACCGGACGGACGGGCGGCGAGGATCAGGATTCCGTCGTGCGCCTGGGTGATGCTGTTGACGATCGCGAGGCCCAGGCCGACGCCGGCGTGGTCGGTGCGGATCCGTCCGCCGCCGCGCTGGAACGGCTCGATCAGGGTGGAGACCACGGGGGCGGGGATGATCTCGCCGGTGTTCTCGACCGTGAGAACCACGGTCTTCGGGTGCAGGGTCGTGGTGATCCACACGGCGCCGTCCGCGGGCAGGTTGTGGACGATCGCGTTGTGGACGAGGTTCGTGGCCAGCTGCAGCAGCAGGGTGTGCGAGCCGACCATCGGGGCCACGTCACCGGAGGTTTCGACCGTCAGACCGCGCTTTTCCGCGAGTGGGAGGAGCGTCTCGACGGCCTCCTCCGCAACCAGCGACAGGTCGACGTCGCCGCGGGCGAAGGTCCGCTGGTTGGCGCGGCTGAGCAGCAGCAAGGCTTCGGTCAGGTCGATCGCCCGGCTGTTGACGAAGTCGAGGCGGTCGACGAGCTCGGCGGGATCGCGGTTCGGGTCCTTGCGGGCCACGTCGAGCAGGGTCTGGGTGATCGCGAGCGGGGTCCGCAGTTCGTGGGAGGCGTTGGCGGCGAACCGCTGCTGTTCGGCGTCGTGTGCCTCGATCCGCTCGAGCATCGTGTCGAACGCGTCGGACAGCTCGCGGAACTCGTCCTGGCGACCCTCCAGCTGGATCCGGTGGGACAGCGATCCGTTCGTGGCCAGGCGTGCGGCGTTGGTGATCCGGGTCAGCGGCGCGAGCATGCTGCCGGCCAGGATCCAGCCGCCGACCAGACCGGCGATCAGCAGCAGCGTCAGCATCAGGATCGCCTTCGGCACGAACGCGTCGAGCAGCGCGGCACGGTCCGGACCGCTCATAGGCGCCCGCGGAGCCATCCGGGCGGGAACGTAGCGCAGCAGGAACACCCAGACGACCGCGAGCAGCCCGGCGCCGGCGAGCATGATGACCGCCGCATAGCTGAGCGTGAGCTTGAGCCGGACGCTCAGCCCCGGCTCCCTAGCCACGCTCGCCTTCCTCGGGCGTGTCGATGCGATAGCCGACACCTGCCACGGTGGTGATGATCCACGGTTCGCCGAGGCGTTTGCGCAACGCGGAGACAGTGATCCGTACGGCGTTCGTGAACGGGTCGGCGTTCTCGTCCCAGGCCCGCTCGAGCAGCTCTTCGGCGCTGACGACACCGCCTTCGGCCCCGACGAGGACCTCGAGTACGGCGAACTGCTTGCGGGTCAGCGCGACGTACCGGCCGTCGCGGTAGACCTCGCGGCGGAACGGGTCCACCCGCAGGCCGGCGATCTCGCGCACGGGCGGCCGGTTGTGGCCGCGGCGGCGGTCGAGGGCTCGCAGCCGCAGTACCAGCTCCTGGAGCGCGAAGGGCTTGGTCAGGTAGTCGTCGGCGCCGAGCTCGAACCCGGACGCCTTGTCGTCGAGCCGGTCGGCCGCGGTCAGCATCAGGATCGGCATACCGCTGCCGGAGGCAACGATCCGTTTCGCGATCTCGTCGCCGGACGGGCCGGGGATGTCGCGGTCCAGGACGGCGATGTCGTAGCTGTTGATGCCGAGCAGTTCGAGCGCGGTGTCGCCGTCGCCGGCGATATCGGCCGCGATCGCCTCCAGGCGCAGGCCGTCGCGGATCGCGCCCGCCATCTCCGGCTCGTCCTCGACCAGCAGCACCCGCATACTCCCGATGCTACGAGGTCGAACGTATCGTCCGTATATCGAATTCCCCATACGTACCGGCAACACCGCGCTGCCTTGACTGGAACCATGACTCGAGCGGCAATTGGTGCGCCTGGCAAGGATGACGGCGCCGTCCCGGCCGGGGTGACGGTGTTCGACGACGACTACCCGGCCGTGGCCAACCTCGACCCGGCGCTGCTGACGGCGCTGCGCAAGGCCGCTTCGGACGCCTTGGAGGACGGCGTCACCTTCTATGTGAACAGTGGCTGGCGCTCTCCGGAGTACCAGAACGAGCTGTTGCGCGACGCGATCGTGAAGTACGGCTCGGCGGAGGAAGCGGCTCGATGGGTCGCGACGCCGGATACGTCCCAGCATGTGCGCGGCGGGGCGGTCGACATCGGGCACTCCGAGGCGAAGGCGTGGCTGGCGGAGCACGGGGCGGCCTACGGGCTGTGCCAGATCTACCGCAACGAGCCGTGGCATTACGAGCTTCGGCCGGACGGATGCGGGCCGATGTACGCCGACCCGACGCACGACCCGAGGATGCAGCGGTGACCCTGACCGTCACTCGTATCAGCCCTGGCGATCATCAGGCATTCGTCGAAGCGCAGCGGTCGGTCAGCTTCCTGCAGATCCCGGAGTGGGGCGCCGTCAAGACCGAGTGGCGCAGCGAGTCCCTCGGTTGGTACGACGGGCGTCGGCTCGTCGGCGCGGGCCTCGTGCTGCATCGGCCCGTGCCGCGGCTGGAGCGGTACACGCTGGCCTACCTGCCGCAGGGGCCCGTGATCGACTGGAACGGACCGCTCGACGAGTGGATCGACCCGTTGGCGAAGTACCTGAAGGCGCAGGGAGCATTCGCGATCCGGCTCGGACCGCCCGTGCGTACGGACGTCTGGAGCGCCGCGGAGGTCAAGTCGGGGATCGCGGATCCGGAGGTCAAGCGGCTCACGGGGCGGGGCGGGGATCCGGTGACGCGATGGCTCGAGGGGGCGGGGTGGCTGGCGCAGAGTCCGGAGGACGGGTTCGGCGACGGGCAGCCGCAGTACATCTATGAGCTTCCGCTGGCCGGGCGGACCGAGGACGACGTACTCCGAGGGATGAACCAGCAGTGGCGGCGCAACATCAAGAAGGCCGTGAAGGAGGGAGTGGAGGTCTCGGTCGGCACCGAGGTGAAGGCGTTCCACGACCTGTATGTCCACACTGCCGAGCGCGACCGATTCACACCGCGGCCGCTGCCGTACTTCGAGAACCTGTTCGCCGCGATGAGCTCGGCCAAGTTGTACCTGGCACACCACCAGGGTGAGCTGGTGGCCGCGACGATCCTGGTCCGCGTCGGCGCTCATGCGTGGTACCTGTACGGCGCTTCGTCGACGTCGAAACGCGAGGTGCGCGGATCGAACGCGTGCCAGTGGGCGATGATCCGGGACTCGCTGGCCGCCGGGTGCGACGTGTACGACCTGCGCGGCATCACGCCGACGCTCGATCCGCAGGACTCCCATGTCGGGCTGATCCAGTTCAAGGTCGGCACCGGCGGGCAAGCGGTCCGGTACGCCGGCGAGTGGGACCTCCCGCTGCGCCCGATGGTGTACCGCGCCTTCGACCTCTACATGAAACGGCGCCGCCGATGAACATCCGACCCGCAACTCCTGCCGACGCGACCTGCGTCAACGAACTCCTGGACCAGCTCGGCTATCCCCAGGACGGCGCAAGCGAGACCGCCGACCGGATCCAGGTCTGGGCAGACAATCCGGCGCTGGCCGCGTACGTCGCGGAGACGGACGGCAACGTACTGGGCGTGGTAGCGGTCCACGTCGCCCCGTTCTTCCAGCGCGACGGCTCGTGGGCCCGCATCGTCGCCCTGGTCGTGTCCACCCAGGCCCGACGCCAGGGCATCGCCACCAAACTCATGGCCGCTGCGGAATCCTTCGCAACCGCCCGTGGCTGCGTCCGCATCGACCTCAACAGCGCGAACCACCGCCGCGACGCCCACGCCTTCTACCAGCACCACGGCTACGCCGACCAGACCGACGTCTCGACCCGCTTCCTCCGCCCGCTACCGGAGCCGAGCTGATGTGGCGATTGCTTCAGCGACTTCTTCGAGATGAGCTTCGCGCGAGGCTTTGACCAGGACCACGTCGCCCGTGGCGAGGGTCTGGCGCAGCCAATCGATGGCGGCGTTGTTGTCGGGCAGTGCCACCGCGTGCTCCCCCGCGCCGGCCGCGATCGCGCGTGCACCCTCGCCGACGGCGATGACGACGTCGGCGCGGGTGGCGGCGTACTCGCCGACGATGCGGTGCTCGGACTCGCTCTCCTCGCCCAGCTCGAGCATCTCGCCGAGCACGGCGATGCGACGTCCGCCCTCTATCACCGCCATCGCGTCCAGGGCGGCGCGGGTCGAGTCGGGGTTGGCGTTGAAGGAGTCGTTCAGCAGCGTGATGCCGCCGGGCACCTCGCACAGTTCCATCCGCCACTTCGACAAGGAAGTGGTGGCCAACGCAGCCGCAGTCATCTCGATCGGTACCCCGATGGCCAACCCAGCCGCTGACGCAGCCGCCGCGTTGAACGCCTGGTGCGCGCCCACCAACGGCAGTACGACGGACGCCACGGCATCTGCGGTCCGCAAGGTAAAGGAGGGCCGCCCGAGGCGATCGAGGGTCAGGTCGAGCACACGTACGTCGGCGTGCTCCGCCCGGCCGAAGGTCAGCACCGGACCATCCGTCAGCGCTCGCATCGCGATGACCCGCGGATCATCGGCGTTCAGTACGGCGGTCCCACCCGGCGCCAGGCCCTGCACCAACTCGCCCTTCGCCGTGGCGATCGCGCCGCGCGAGCCGAACTCACCGAGATGGGCCTGCCCGACGTTGAGCACGACAGCCACCGCAGGCGGGACCAGGCTTGCGAGGTGAGCGATGTCGCCCATCCGCCGCGCACCCATCTCGATGACAAGGAAGCAAGTCGCAGCGTCGGCGCGCAGGATCGTCAGCGGTACGCCGAGCTCGTTGTTGAGCGAGCCGATCGTCGCGACCGTCGGCCCCACACTCGAGAGCACTGCGGTCAGCAGGTCCTTGGTGCTGGTCTTGCCCTGCGAGCCGGTCAGGCCCACAACAGTCAGCCCGTCGCTTAGCTGCACGCCGACGTGAGCAGCGAGGGCTTGAAGGGCCGCCTGTGCGTCCTCCACGACGATCGTCGGCAAGGCTGTGGGACGTGAGCCGAGGACAGCCACCGCACCGGCCCGGCCGGCCTGCGCGGCGTAGTCGTGGCCGTCGGCATGCTCACCGGCGAAGGCGACGAACAAGCCACCGGGCTCCGCCTCGCGACCGTCGAGTACGGCGGGCGCGGTCACCTTCACGGAGCCGTCACCGGCGACCGTTCCGCCGACGACCGTTGCGATCTCATCGAGGCTGAGCGGGATCATCCGCCTAGTCAACCGAGCCCTGGATATCGTCGGCATATCAAAAACCGCATACAGTCTGGCAACGCAACGCTTCCTTCACTGGAGGCATGACTCACAACTCGCTGGCGTCCTGGTTGTCGTCTGCGACCCTCCCGGACCTCGCCCTGACGATCTACGGGTGCCGGCCGGACGAGGCTGCTCTGTTCCGGGAGCTCGCTCCGCGTCTCGGCGTCGTCCCGACGATCACCGAGGCGCCCGTGTCCGAGGCCACCGTCGAACTTGCCCACGGCAAGCGATGTGTCAGCGTCGGGCACAAGACGCCCATCACCAACCCGACGCTGCTGGCCCTCGCCCGGGCCGGCGTCGCGTACATCTCGACGCGGAGCATCGGCTACAACCACCTCGACGTCGACTACGCGGACAGCGTCGGCATCACCGTCGAGAACGTTGCCTACTCCCCCGACAGCGTCGCCGACTACACGCTGATGCTGATGTTGATGGCGGTTCGCAACGCGAAGTCGATGATCCGCCGTACCGACATCCACGACTACCGGCTGAACGATGTCCGCGGCAAGGAACTGCGCGACCTGACCGTCGGAGTCGTCGGCACCGGACGCATCGGTGCGGCCGTGATCGACCGGCTGCGCGGCTTCGGCTGCAGAACCGTTGCCTATGACAACCGTCCGGCGACGTCGGCCGACTATGTCCCGCTAGACGAGCTGCTGCGCGTCAGCGACCTCGTCACGTTGCACACCCCGCTCACCGACGACACCCGCCATCTGCTCGGCCGTCGGCGGATCGAGCAGATGAAGCCCGGAGCGTACGTCGTCAACACCGGCCGCGGCCCGCTGCTCGACACCGAGGCGCTGCTCACCGCGCTCGAGGACGGACGGCTCGGCGGCGCCGCGCTGGACGTCCTCGAAGGCGAGGACGGCATCTTCTACACCGACTGCAGCAACGAACCCGTCGACAGCAAACAACTGCTCAGACTCCAGGAACTGCCGAACGTGATCGTCAGTCCGCACACCGCGTACTACACCGATCACGCCCTCAGCGACACGGTCGAGAACTCGATCATCAACTGCCGGACATTCGAGAACAGGAAGCAGCAGTGGATATGAAGATCGGCATCATCTTCGGAGGCCGCTCCGAGGAACACCCCATCTCGGTGAAGTCCGCGCAACAGGTCGCGGAGAACATCGACCCCACGAAGTACGAACCGTTCTACATCGGCATCACCACCGACGGCGCCTGGAAACTCTGCGAGAGCCCGGCCACGGATTGGGAGAACGGCGCCTGCCGCCCGGTGATGCTGTCACCGGACTGCACCTCCCCTGGGCTGCTCGTGCTCGACGACGGGAAGTACGAGACGATCGACCTCGACGTCCTCTTCCCGGTCCTGCACGGCAAACAAGGCGAGGACGGCGCGATCCAGGGACTGCTCGAGCTCTCCGGCCTTCCGTACGTCGGTTGTGACATCCAGAGCTCGGTGCTGTGCATGGACAAGTCCCTCGCGTACACCGTCGCGGCGAGCGCCGGGATCGCGACGCCGAACTTCTGGACGTTCACAGCGAGCCAGGCCATCGATCCCGACCAGTTCATCTACCCGATCTTCGTGAAGCCGGCCCGCTCGGGCTCGTCCTTCGGCGTCAGCAAGGTCGCGAGCAAGGAAGAGCTGCCGGCCGCCGTCGAGGCCGCCAGAAAGTTCGACTCGAAGGTGCTGATCGAGGAGGCCGTCGTCGGCAGCGAGATCGGCTGCGCGATCCTCGGCAACGATCCCGAGCTGCTCGCCGGTGAGGTCGACCAGATCGCCCTCTCGCACGGCTTCTTCAAGATCCACCAGGAGAGCACGCCGGAAAGCGGCTCCGACAACTCGACGGTGATCGTCCCGGCGGACATCCCGGCCGAGTCGCGCGCGCTCGTTCAGGAGACGGCGAAAGCCATCTACCGCGCACTGGGCTGCCGTGGTCTGTCGCGTGTGGACATGTTCCTGACGGCGGACGGAACCGTCGTACTGAACGAGGTCAACACGCTTCCCGGTATGACGTCGTACAGCCGGTATCCCCGGATGATGGACGCCACCGGCCTGTCCCGCACCGAGGTCATCGACCGGATGCTGTCGCTGGCACTGGCGGCCAAGGCTCGGTGAACGAACGCCCGCCCCGGCCTGCGATGCTCACGGTGATCGTGGTTGCCACCCTGCTGCTGATCGGACTGCTCAAATATCACTCGCCCTGAGACATAGGATCCCGGTATGGCGACGCGACTCGTGCAGGCTGTGATCAAGGCTCAGGACAACTCCGCGCTGGGGCGGTTCTGGGCGGAGGCCCTCGGGTGGAAGGTCACCGGCGACAAGCCCGAAGAAACCAACCTCGAGCCCGAGGGAGTGACGTATCCCGACGCCAGTGCCGTGGTCGTCGACCTGATCCCGGGCGTGCAGCCCAAGACGGGTAAGAACCGTGTCCACCTCGACCTGGCCACCACCTCCCTGGATCACCAGGCCGCGCTGGTCGCGCGACTGCAGGGGCTCGGCGCAACCCCCGCCGACGTCGGCCAGGGCGACGCGCCGTGGACGGTCCTCGCCGACCCGGAGGGCAACGAGTTCTGCGTGCTCGAGCCCCGCGAGATCTACAGCGACACCGGCCCGATCGCCGCGGTCGTCGTCGACTGCGTGGATCCGCACCTCATGGCCCGCTTCTGGAGCGAGGCGACGGACTGGACCCTGCACGAAGAGACCGACGACTTCACGTCGCTGCGCTCGTCGAAGGGTGTCGGCCCGTACCTCGAGTTCCTCCGCTCGTCCGAGCCCAAGACCGGGCTCGACCGCATCCACCTCGACCTCCGCCCGTACCCGGACGACGACCCGGCGGTAGAGGTCGCCCGGCTGGAAACCCTCGGTGCCAGCAAGCTCGACATCGGCCAGGGTGACGTCTATTGGACAGTCATGGCCGATCCCGACGGCAACGAGTTCTGCGTCCTCACCCCGCTCTGACGCCGAACCACGTCGTCAACGCGGTCACGAGATCAGCCTCTCCTGACCAACACAGCAGTCCGTCGGGGCGGATCAGCAGCGCGTCGTGCTCTCCGTCCGGTTTGACCTGCAGTACGTCTACCCGGTCGGCCCAACCCTCCGGCCAGTCACAGTCGCCGAAGTCGAGCAGCAGACCGCGGCCCGAGTGCAGAAGCGACGACAACCAGACTGGTCCGTCACCGGTGACGAGCTCGAAGTCCGGGATCCGGTCCGGCGCGTCGAGCCCGGACATCATGCCGGCGAGGTAGCGGTTGGTGTCGGGCAGGCGCATCAGGTCCGTGAAGATCTCCCGCAGCTCGACGACGTCCTCGCTCGGCCCGGGCAGGGCGAAGACCCGCTGCGCCGCGGTATGACGCAGTACGCGCGCCGCGACGGGATGCCGCTCGGTCTGGTACGTGTCGAGCAGGTCCGCCGTACCGCGGACGGCGGCCGCCAGCTTCCACCCGAGGTTGAACGCGTCCTGTACGCCGAGGTTCAGCCCTTGCCCGCCGAACGGCGGGTGGATGTGCGCGGCATCCCCCGCGAAGAGGATCCGCCCGAACCGGTACGACTCCAGCTGCCTCGTCGCGTCACCGAACTCGGACGAGTTCAGCACCTCGGCGATCCGGGTCTCCTCGCCGTACAGAACGTTGAGCGCGTGCGCCGTCTCGTCCGGCGACGCGACCCCGTCCCGGCCGAACGTGAACCGGTACTTCCCCTCGCCGACCGGCACGAGCATGCCCCAGTACTCACCGGCCTGCTTGGTCATCGTGCTGAAGTGACCCGCGGTCGCCGGCACCTCGTCGGACACCGACGACAGCCGTACGTCGGTCAGCACCGCGCGGAACGTCCCCGGCCGGCCCGGGAACGGTACGTCGAGCAGCTTGCGGACGGTGCTGTGCGCTCCGTCGCACGCCACGAGATACCGAGCCCGGAAGACCTCGCCGCCGGCCGTCACCGTCACCCCGTCGGAGTCCTGCGAGACCGCGCTGACGTCGAGGCCACGACGCACTCGAACTCCTCGTGCGATCGCCGCGCTCTCGAGCTCCTCCTCGACGATCCACTGCGGCACTGAGATCGGGTACGGATGCCGGGTGTTCCACGCAGACGCGTCGAGCGACACCGGCAGCCCGGCGAAGTGCCCGCCGACCTGCTCACGCGGCAGCTCACGGGCCTGGATCGGGCCGAGCAGTCCGCGCAGGTCCAGCACCTCGGCCGTACGGGCCTGGAGCGAGCCGCCCTTCGTCTGCTCGATCCGCGTCTCCAGCCGCTCGACGACGGTCACGTCGACGCCGGCCAGCGCCAGCTCGTAGGCCAGCATCAGCCCGGTCGGCCCGGCACCTGCGATCAGTACGTCCATGAAAACTCTCCCCAGTGCAAAAGTAGACTAAGTGCAGATTAGCACTCGGTGCTACGCTCCCGCCATGGCGTTGCGTGAACGGAAGAAGCTCCGGACCCGGGAGGCGATCTCGACGGCGGCCATCGAGCTGTTCGTCGAGCACGGCTTCGACCAGGTGTCCATCACCCGGATCGCGGAGGTCGCGGATGTGTCCCGGCGTACGCTCTTCGCGTACTTCCCGACCAAGGAGGACCTCGTCGTCCACCGCTTCGCCGACCACGAAGACGAGCCGGCCCGTGTCGTCCGCGCTCGCCCCGCCGGCCAGTCACCGCTGGCCGCGCTGCACACCCACTTCATCGAGCGCCTCCGCGCCCACGACCCGTTCACCGGCCTCACCGATCTCCCGCAGGTGATCGACCTCTACCGGCTGCTGCGCGCCACGCCGGCCCTGATGGCGCGCATGCTCCAGTTCAACGAGAACTCCGAATCCGAACTGGCCTCGGCCCTGCACGAGACCGCCGGGACCCCCGAACTCACCGCCCGGCTGGCCGCCGCACAGATCACCTCGGTCCACTGGACCCTGGCGATGACGAACTTCGACCGCTGCGCGTCCGGCACCCCCGCCCCGAAAGCTCTGCCCACCGCAGTCAAAGCCGCCAACCAAGGCTTTGCCCTCCTCTCCTCCGGCCTGGCTCCACTCTGGCCAACCACTCCGGCCAACTGAGGCACCACAGAAGGGTCACCATGAACGCGATGCAGAAGTTCTCCCTCGAGGGCAAGGTCGCTCTCGTCACCGGTGGCAGCCGGGGTCTCGGGCGCGCGATGGCCGAGGCGCTCGGCGACGCCGGCGCCGCGGTCGCGGTCACCGCGCGGACGCTCGCCGCCGCCGAAGCCGCCGCGGCCGAGCTCACCGCGCTCGGCATCCGGGCGTACGGCGTCCAGCTCGAGGTGTCCGACGTCGAGGACGTGGAGCGCGCGGTCGAGCAGGTCAGCAGCGAGTTCGGCGAGATCGACGTGTTGCTGAACAACGCCGGGATCGGGGTCGCCGGTCGCGCGTTCGAGACGCCCGACACCGCGTGGCACGAGGTGTTCTCGGTCAACGTCGACGGCCTCTGGTACTGCAGTCGTGCGGTCGCCCGCCGGATGGCCGAGCGCGGCGGCGGGACGATCGTGAACGTCGGGTCGATGTCGGCGGAGATCGTGAACCAGCCGCGCTGGCAGGCGTCGTACCTGTCGTCGAAGGCCGCAGTACACCAGCTGACCAAGGCGCTGGCGGCCGAGTGGGCGCCGCACGGGATCCGGGTGAACGCGATGGCGCCGGGGTACTTCCTGACCGAGATGTCGCCGGTCGACCAGCCCGAGTTCAAACAGTGGTGCGTCGATCCGGCCGCGATGAAGCGGTACGGGCTGCCGCCGGAGTTGGGGCCGGTGGCAATCTTCCTGGCGAGCGAGGCGTCCAGTTTCATGACCGGCTCTATCGTCAAGGTCGACGGCGGCTTCACACTGTTCTGATGGTCACCATAGGCATCGTCGGCGCCGGTCTGCGCGGGAGGCTGTTCGCCGAGGCACTCCATACCCAGCCCGACGTCACCGTCGCCGGTCTGGCCGAGCCCTCGGAGCGGGTGGCCGCGCAAGCCCGAGCGGCCACGGGACTGCCCGTCGTCTCGTCACATGTCGAGCTGCTCGAGAAACTCGACCCGGACGCCGTGATCGTGGCGACCCCGGACTTCGCCCATCGTGAGGTTGCTGTCGACGTGGCCGCGGCCGGCAAGCATCTACTGATCGAGAAGCCGGTCGCCACGAATCTCGACGACGCCCATGCCATCGCCGAAGCGATCCACCGCTCGGGCGTGCGATGTCTCGTCGGCTTCGAGAACCGATGGAACCCGCACGTGGTCCAGGCCAAGGCGGCGATGGATTCCATCGGCGACCCGATCACGGCGTCAGCCACCCTGAGCAACTCGTACTTCGTGCCGACCACCATGCTGTCGTGGGCCGCGAAGTCGTCGCCGGCCTGGTTCCTGATGCCGCACACCGTCGACCTCATCCTCTACCTCACCGGCCGTCGGGCCGTGTCGGTGAACGCGGTCGGCTCTCGTGGCGTGCTCGCCAAGCGCGGTATCGACACCTGGGACGTCGTCCATGCGCTGGTCAGCTTCGAGGACGGATCGACAGCGACACTGTCGTCAGCGTGGACGCTGCCGGATGCCGGGGACGGGATCGTCGACTTCCGGTTCCAGGTCGTCGGCACCGAGGGATCAGTGACTGCGGACCTGTCGCACCAGGGCTTGACCGTCGTCAGCGACAAGTACCGGTCGACCTGGCCGGTCGCGGGCCGGATCGGCCGGTCCCAGGTCGGTCCCGCGGTGTGGATGGTCCAGGACTTCGCGGCAGGGCTCGTCGACGGCGGCGACCTCGGGCCGGGAATCGATCACGGCGTACTGGTCACTGAACTCATCTGCGCGATCGAGGAGTCGATCAGCTCCGGACAGACTGTGCAGCTTCCGGCTCCGCAGCCCTGACCAGCCACCAGCGGCGTGATGCGAGTGCAGCCAGTCCGGCGCCGGCGGTGTTGAGCAGTACGTCGTCCACAGAGGACACCCGGTCCAACTGGAAGACGTACTGCGACACCTCGATCGCGATCGAGCAGCCCGCCGCGAGCGCCAGGATCCGAGGTACGGACGCCAAGGCCGCGAACCGCAACGGGGCGAGGAACCCGAGCGCTGCGAACACGAACAGGTTGCCGACGATCTGAGGGCCCGGCATCGTGACCAGGTCGTGCAGCGGTACGAGGCTCACGCGTCGAGGTGCGACACCGGCGTGGCTGCCCGGTATCAGCGTCATCCACACCCACGGCAGCGTCCCGTAGACGATGCCGACCTCAGCCACCGCGATCCGCCACGGACGTCCGCGGCGCACCAAAGGCACCACCAGCGCGGCCACCGGCAGTGCGAGCACCGTCAGGAAGGCGACGCCGGTGAGCGTGTCGACCCAGTGCCACCCTCTGATGATCTCGCTACCTCCGTCTGTACCGGCCTCCAGTGAAGGCACCGTGGTGTTGCCGGAACGTATGCGGTTTCGGATATGCGAACGATATGCGCCGCCCGGTAGCGTCCGGTGTATGTATGAGCTCACCGGGGAAGCAGGTCATGCATAGGCAGCCCGGGTTGAGCGTCCGCCTCAAGCTCACCCTCAGCTACGCAGCGTTCCTCATGCTTGCGGGCACCCTGCTCCTCGCGGCCGTTTGGCTGTTCCTCCTGCGGTACGTCCCCGAGCGCGCAGTGCTGACCGTCCCGGACGGCACGGCCGGCAGCAGCGTCTTCCCGGTCCGGTCGCGGCTGCTGGAGGTATTCGCGCCGCGGGCTGCCGCGGTGTTCATCCTGCTGCTGATCTTCGGCCTGCTCGGCGGGTGGATCCTCTCGGGCCGCATGCTCGCGCCGCTGACCCGCATCACCAACGCCACGCGTCTGGCCGAGAACGGTTCGCTGTCCCACCGGATCAAGCTCGAGGGACCGACCGACGAGTTCCGTGAACTCGCCGACGGTTTCGACCGGATGCTCGCGCAGCTCGAGGCGCATGTCGCCGAACAGAAGCGGTTCGCGGCCAACGCCTCCCACGAGCTGCGGACGCCGCTCGCGATCACGCAGACGCTCCTGGACGTCGCCATCAACGACCCCGACCGTGACAGCGGCGACCTGGACGAACGCCTGCGTGCGATCAACACCCGCGCGATCAACCTGACCGAGGCGCTGCTGCTGCTCAGCCGCGCCGACCAACGATCCTTCACCCAGGAACGGGTCGACCTCTCGCTGATCGTCGAAGAAGCCACCGAGACCCTGCTCCCGTTCGCGGAGAAGCGCGGCATCACGATCGAGACCGCCGGCGAGCTCACGCCGACCGCGGGTTCGCACACGCTGCTGCTCCAGCTCGCGACGAACCTCATCCACAACGCGATCGTCCACAACCTGCCGGAGCACGGCACGATCGCCGTCACCACCGCGGCCCGCTTCGACACGGTCGTCCTGACCGTCGAGAACACCGGCGAGATCCTGAGCCGGCAACTGGTCACCACGCTGACGGAACCGTTCCAGCGCGGCGCCCGGACCCATCAGCCGGGCGTCGGTCTGGGCCTCGCGATCGTCAAGAGCATCACCGAGGCCCACAACGGCACGCTCACCCTGATGGCCCGGCTGGGCGGCGGCCTCCACGTGACCGTCGCCCTCCCGGTCGACCAGGACTGAGTCACTCCCGCGCGAGCTGCCTCGCGTTCGTCCGGGCGACCTCGATCACCGCGCTGGCGTCGCCGTTCAGCACACTCCGGGTCGCCCACAGGGTGAAGCCGGCCGCCTGGTTCAACTCGATCCGCGGCGGGATCGCGACCTCATGGCGCAACGTCCGTACGTCGACCAACGCCGGCCCGCGGTGCGCGAACGCCTCCTTCAGTGCGCCGTCCAGGTCTCTGGCGGTGTCCACCCGGATGCCGTGCACACCGACCGCCCGGGCCACCGCCGCGAAATCCGGGTTGTCCAGGTCCGTTCCGTAGTTGACGATGCCGTCGGCCTTCATCTCCAGCTCGACGAAACTGAGCGCACCGTTGTTCAGCATCACGATCTTCACCGGAAGCTGCAGCTGGCGCAGCGTCAGCAACTCCCCCATCAGCATCGCCAGCCCGCCGTCGCCGGAGAAGGCAACGACCTGACGGTCCGGGAACGCGGACTGCACACCGAGAGCCTGCGGCAGCGCGTTGGCCATCGTGCCGTGGATGAAGGAGCCGATCAGCCGCCGCCGGCCGTTCATCCGGAAGTACCTCGCGGCCCACAGCGTCGGCGTACCAACGTCAGGGATGAGTACGGCGTCGTCGTCGGCCAGCCGGTCGACCGCCGCCGCGACCGTCTCGGGGTGCAGCGGGCGCCGGCGCCGGCCGGGCTCGGCCAGCTTGTCGAACCGGCGACGGGTCCGTTGGTAGTGCGCGGTCATCGTCTCCAGATGCTTCACGTCCGCCCGCGCCGCGAGCCGCGGCAGGAGGGCTTCGACCGTGTCCTTCACCGTCCCGACCAGCGGTACGTCGACCGGCACCCGCCGGCCGATCTGCTCGCCGCGGACGTCGACCTGCACGATCCGCGCGTTCTCGGGGAAGAACGGCCGGTACGGGAAATCGGTGCCGAGCATCAGCAACGCATCGCAATGCTCCATCGCGCGATACCCCGAGACGAAGCCGAGCAGACCCGTCATGCCCACGTCGTACGGATTGTCGTACTCGACGAACTCCTTGCCGCGTAAGGCATGCACGACCGGCGCCTTCAACCGCTCGGCGATCGCGACCACCTCGTCGTGCGCGCCCTGGCACCCGGCCCCGGCGAGGATCGTGACCGCGCCGGCCGAGTTGAGCACGCCGGCCGCCGCCACCAGCTCCGCCTCGGCAGGCAGCACCCGCGCGGACGTTGCCCGGATGCCATGCACCGCGCCATCAGGTGCCGCCGCCTTGAACACCTCGCCGGGTACGACGACCACCGCGACGCCTCGCCGTTCGATCGCCGTACGCATCGCTACCCGGAGGATCCGCGGGAACTGGTCAGCGGTGCTCACCAGCTCGACGTACACGCTGCACTCGCGGAACAGGTCCTGTGGATGGGTCTCCTGGAAGTACCCGCTTCCGACCTCCGCCAACGGGATGTGCGCGGCGATTGCCAGCACCGGCACCCGGCTGCGCTGGGCGTCGAACAGACCGTTGATGAGGTGCAGGTTGCCCGGCCCGCAACTCGCCGCACACACTGCGAGCTCGCCGGTCGTCGAAGCTTCTCCTGCCGCTGCCAGCGCGGCAGCCTCCTCGTGCCGGACATGCTGCCAACTCAGCCCGCCGTCGCGACGCAGCGCGTCCGTCAGCCCGTTGAGGGAGTCACCCGGCAATCCGTACACGCGCTTGACCCCGGACGCCTTGAGCGTGGCCACCAGCAGATCGGCGACAGTCATCACGCGGCTCCTTCGAAGATTCCGCGGGGGACGGTCATCGAGACCAGCCAGTTCGGGAGGTCGACCAGCTCGCTGATCTTCAGGTCGCCGGCCACGCTGCACAACGCGTACGCCTCATGCATGCTCACGCCCTGGTCGGTGACCAGCCAGTCGATCATGTCGCGGACGGCGCTCTTCACGTCCTCCATCAGGTCCGGACCGGCGCCGGTGGTGATGTAGTACCCCTGCGCGGCCATCTCGGCGGACATCGCCCGCTGGGTCGGGTCCGCCGCCGGCACGATCGCCCGCGGCGCGCTGATCACGGTGTTCTTGATGACCTGGAACCGCAGGGTCGCCGACATCAGCGTCTCGATGGCGGTCCCCGAGATCTCGCCGTCGCCCTGCGCCATGTGCCCGTCGCCGGCCGAGAACAGCGCGCCCTCGGCGTACACCGGAAGCTGCAGCCGGGAGCCCGAGGTGATCTGGCGTACGTCGATGTTGCCGCCCATCCCGCCGCTGAAGCTGGGCGGGAACGTGCGGTACATGCCCTTGCGCATCGGCGCGTTGCCCATGATCCCGAGGAACGGCGCGATCGGGATCTGCGCCCGCGTCCCGGTGTCCGAGCCGACGAACGTGGCGTAGCCGGACGACTGCCCGCGCTCGAACCGGTAGAGCTGCACGTACGCCGCGCCGGTGCCGAACGGCTGGTCCGCCGGGATCGCCGACGGCACCCGGCCGGGACTGGGATCGCTCAGCTGTGCCGCCTCGATCCACGGGGCGAAGACGCCGAGGACGTCCGGGCGCAGGGTCCCGAACAGACCGAGAGCGGGGCTGACGGTCGTGTAGCCGAAGTCGACCAGCGGGCTGACGTCGAGCACCTCGACCTCGAGGATGTCCCCCGGCTCGGCGCCCTCGATGTGCACCGGGCCGGTGAGCGGATGGATCCTGCCGAGGTCGAGCGTCATCGATCCGTCCGGCGTCAACGTCTGCGCCTGATCACCGATGTCGAGAGCGTCGCGGCACAGCAGCTGGATCTCCTCGCCCGGACGGACCGTCACGGCCGGCTCCAGGTCGCGGTTCCAGCGGTTGTGCATTACCTGCCCGTACCCGTCCAGGACGCGGTCCCCACGCGGAGCGGCAACGGTCTCCGGCGTACCCGATCCGGCGATGTCGACCGTGCCGAGCCCGCCCTCGCCGGCCAACTGGGCGAAGCTGGCGGCGGCCTCAGGGCCGACCCCGGCCTGGACATGTACGGCGTCGCTGGCGGTTGCCGAGTGAGCGAAACACATAGGTCTTCTTCTCCTCCCGGATGCGTTCCGCTCCGACGATGCTCCGCGCTACCGGTCTCCCGCACCCGGGTCACTCCCTGGTCTGACGCACCAGGGTTCGCGGCCCTGATACCAGTCGGTCAGCAGCAACCGGGAGCGCATGCGCCGGGTCTACAGTGACGAACATGCGAGCTGACATCGTGCCCGGCGCAGTGTTCCCCGACTACGAGCTGCCCGACCAGGACGAGGTAGTACGCAGGCTGAGCGACCTGCAGCGTGAGGATCCGATGATCCTCACGCTTGCGCGCGGCCACTACTGCCCCAAGGAGCACCAGCAGCATCTGGAGCTTGCGGCGTTCTACCCGAAGATCGCGGTCAGCTACACGCAGATCGTGACGATCGCGACCGACGAACACCACACACTGCAGGAGTTCCGGGCCTCGGTCGGTGCCCAATGGCCGTTCCTGTCCGACCCGGGACGGATCGTCCAGCGGGATCTCGCCATCCAGGAGTACACCGACCCGGACAACGACCCGATGATCCCTTACACGCTCGTGCTCAAGCCCGGACTAGTTGTCCACAGCATCTACAACGGCTACTGGTTCTGGGGCCGGCCGACGATCGCGGAGCTGTGGCAGGACCTCCGCGCCGCGAGCAGCGAAGTTCGTCCGGACTGGGATCTGAGCAAGCCCGGGCTGCGGGAGGCCTGGGACAGCGGTGACCACAGCGCCTTCCACGGATGGAACAAGCGCCCTACCGGCTGATGTCGTCGTACAGCCGGACTGCAGCGAGGAGGCCGTCCGTGCCGCGTTCGAAAACCGCGAGACCTGCCTGCGGCGGTCCGTCGACGTTGTACTCCAGCGCGCAGCCGACGCCGTCGTCAGTGACAGCACACGGCTGTACGGCGGTTGCCCCGGCGTCGGCGTAGAACGCGCGGAGGCCGTCCGCGCCGCGGTGGACGTTGTCCATCGGCTCCTGCACGTAGCCGTCCGACTCGAAGGTCTTGACGATGGACTCGACATCACCACCGGCCAGCGCGTCCAGATGCCGGGCCACGACATCGGTCGCCTCGACGGCGCCGGCTTCCAGGAAGGCCGGCCGCAGGTGGCGCAGTCCGTCGACCGGCCACTGGCTGCAGTACGTCCGGAACTCGACCGAGCGCTCGTCCAGCGACTCGGCGACCACCGCGACCGGCCACGCCACCTCCTCCCCCTCGTGCACGACGTGGACGAGCAGCTCGACCGCCGCCCGCCCGTCGACCGTGATCGAGCCGGCCACCTTCAGCCGGGCGTGGTGCGCGGCCATCCACTCGCGGTTGCTGTGGATGAATGCGTGCAGGTCACGATGCCCGCGAATCTCCCCGGCTCGCGGATCGTGCACGACCACGTCTCCGGGCCAGGTCCGCTCCAGCGCGCCCGGCGCGTCGTCGTACAGAGCCTTCAGGTACTGCGCGACAGGATCTGCCTGCTCCCGCGCCCGGGCATCACGACGGGCCAGCTCGATCGCGGTGGAGAACTCCGGGAACCACGGCATGATTCACGGTACGACAGACGACCGGTACGCCGCACGCATGTCCTTCAGCAGGGCCACGTCGCGCGCGTGCGTCGGCGTCTCGACCAACAGCGGGATGCCGTCCAGGCCCTCCAGCACCTGCTCCAGCGCGCCCAGCCCGATCGTGCCTCGGCCGAGCGACTCGTGCCGGTCGCGGCGCGACCCGGCGGGATCACGGCTGTCGTTCACGTGGATCAACCCGACCCTGTCCGCCACCTGCCGGACGGCGCTCAGATCCTCGCCGGCCGCATGCAGGTGGCAGGTGTCGAGACACAGCCCGATCTCCGGCTCGCCCAGAGCGTCCAGGTACTCCACGCTGCTCTCGATCGTCGACGCGGCCGCCTCACCGGCACCGGCCGTCGGCTCGATCAGCAGCCGTACGTCGTGCCACCGGTGGGCGATCGGTACGACGAGATCACGCAGCCCACGGAGTACCTCGGCGCGCCGTCCGTTCGTCACCATCGACCCCGCGTGGACGACGACCGCGGTCGCGCCGAGCGACGTCGCGCGCTGCATGGTCAGCTCGAGGGCGGCCGTCGAGCGGCTCAGCACCAGGTCCGACGGCGAGCAGAGGTGATCAGGTGCGGCGCGTGGACGACGACCGGGAGGTCCCGCTCGGCGCTCGCCGTACGGAACGCCTCGTCGGCCGCCGGGTCCACCGCAGCCGGCGTCCAGCTCCGGGGGTTGCCCGCGAACAGCTGGACGATCTCGGCGCCGACCGCCGCGGCCTCCCCCAGCCCGACCTTGACCAGCCCACCGGCGACCGCGACATGTGAACCGATCCGCACTCTCGTTCCCTCCCGGTTCGCATTTTTGACTTAAGAGTACAGAACCCTAGGATGAAGGCGTGGCGAGACCCATGACATTCGACGCGGAGCAGACCATCGACCGGGCGGTGGAGGTCTTCTGGCAGCGCGGCTTCGGTGCGACGACCCCGCAGAACCTGGTCGACGAGCTCGGCATCGGCAAAGGCAGTCTGTACAACACGTTCAAGAGCAAGCACCACCTGTTCCAGCTGGCCATCCGTCGGTACAGCGCCCATCGCGCCGCCGAGCTGGCCGAGACTCTCGACGGACCGGGGCCGGTGCGTCCCAAACTGCGGACGGCGATGCGGAACCTCGCCGGCGTCGGCGAGCACCAGCTCGGGTGCCTGATCGTCAACTCGGTCGCCGAGCTCGGCAGCTCCGACGATGCCGTCGCGGACGTCTCGAAGGAGATGTTCGACCTGGTCCAAGAGGCGTTCCGGGCCGCGATCGAACGCGGTCAGGCCAGCGGCGAGCTGATCCCAGGCCGTGATCCCGTCGACGCCGCGAGCGCTCTCCTGGCGGTGGTGATCGGGACCAACGTGCTGGCCAAGGCCGGGCGCGCTCCGGCCCAGCTCACCCGTCTGCTCGACGCTGCACTGATCGACATCTGATGAGTGCCGCCGATCGCCGCTGGGCGGCGTTCCGTTACCTGGGCCCCAACTGGTACGCCGCGATCATGGGGACGGCCATCATTCCGGGCGCCGGCATCACGCTGCCGCACCAGTTCCCCGGCGCGTTGCGGGTCTGGCAGGTCTTCGCCGTACTCGCGTTCCTCGAGCTCGTCGCACTGGTAGTTGCCCGCGGCATCCACTGGTACTTCCACAGCGACCAGGCCCGCGCCGACCTGCTCAACCCGACCGTTGCGCCCTTCTACGCATGCATTTCGCTGGCGTTCCTGGCCACCGGACTGATCTGCTACACGGTCGGGCACACGTTCCTGCCGGACGGCCTGGCCCTCGGTCTGAGTGCGACGTTGTGGACCATCGGCACTGTCGTCGGCCTCGTCTGCGCGGTGGGGCTGACGCTGCTGATGATCATCAAGCACGACCTGAGCATCATCGGCCAGTCCCCCGCGTGGCTGCTGCCGCCGACCGGGACGATGGTGTCGGCAGCCTTCGCCCTGCCGCTGCTCCAGCACCTGCACCCGGGCCAGGGCAAGGCGCTGTTCGTCATCTGCCTGTACGCGATGTTCGGGCTCGACCTGCTCATGACGATCGTGGTCCTGCCGCTCGTGCTGCAGCGGCTCTTCGTCCACGGCCCGCTCCCGATCCAGGCGATGCCGATCCTGTTCATCGGCATCGCGCCATTCGGGCAGGGCGTCAACGCACTCGGTAACCTCGGCGATCAGGCGACGCAGGCCGGTCTGCCCGCGCCGTTCGACACCGGCTTGCAGACGCTGTCGATCGTCGCCGGGATGAGCGTCATCAGCCACCACACCGGGATCGAGGCGCTCGGCTGGTTCACCGTGGCCATGTACGTCGGCCTCTGCGCGCTGTTCCTCTACACGTGGCCCCAGACGTTCTGGGGCCTCGTCAAGCGCAGACTGCCCGCCGCACCGGCCTGAGCTCAGGTCTTCGCCTTCCGCGCCCTCGGCTTGCGGACGACGGGATGACTGCCGTTGCCGTTGCCGTTGCCGTTGGTACCGCCGTTGACCTGAGTCTCGGGCTCGGCGGCGAACGGGATGAACGGCATCGTGAGCGGTAACGCCGCCAGCCGCATCAGCAGTAGGACGTTGTCGTCGCCGGCGGTCTTGTTGAGCCGCAGGCGCCCGCAGTTGGTGCACCTGTGGATGAGGACCCAGCGGCCCTCGCCGCGGACCGTGACCGCGATCGGCTCCATGCCGCCGGAGCAGTCCGCCTTGCGATCACCCGGCACGTTGCGGTCGAGATGACGCGACCACAGGCAACTCGGGCAGTGATTTCGATGGGTGGTTCCAGGGGCGTCGAGGGAGACCTCTACGCCGCAGTGTTCACAACTGAACGAACGTGCGAAAGCCAAACCGATGAACCTTTCAGAGCAAAGCTGCAGGACAGAACAGACATCGGCTCTCCTCCTCCCGGTCCGCACCGGCCGTTCCGGCGCACCAGCCTCCCAGCAGATCAGCCGGCGCCTGCCTCAGTCAATCGATTAACTCCGGACACCTCGCGATATTGGTTGCCAGGAGCAACTTCACGGTCTCGGAATCGCCTTGTAAATCAAGCGATTGACCCTCAAGCCGGGGTCCAGATTTTCGAGACGTTGGAGTCCGACACGCCGTTTCAAGCCGCGAACCCGGGGGTAGATCGGGAAGATCACGGGGTGGACAGGCTCGGGGACTAAAAGTAGGAGGGCACTCTTGTCAACGCAGTACTCGTCGGTGAGTTACGCCGACGACCGGGAGTACATGTCCGTTCCGCCCCAGGAGTTGCCGTTCCGAGCCGGATAGCCGAGCCCCATGGATGCCTACGCACTACAAAGCAGTTGGGACCGGGTGTCGGCGTACGGAGATCAGGTCGCCCTGTACTTCTACTCGCACATCTTCGTGTCCCACCCCGAGGTGCGGGCGATGTTCCCGCTCTCGATGTCGAACCAGCGGGACAAGTTCGTCAGCGCACTCGGCCGGATCGTCAGCCATGCCGACCAGCTCGAGAACGATGCGAACTTCCTCCAGCACCTCGGTCGTGACCATCGCAAGTACGCCGTCGTCGCCGAGCACTACAACGCCGTCGGAGCCTCGCTCTGCGCCACCCTGAAGCACTTCCTCGGGCCGGAGTGGGACGAGGACCTCGCCGCGCACTGGACCGCGGCGTACCAGGTGGTTGCGCGGATCATGGTCGAGGCGGCCGAGACGTCGGAGGAGTCCAGCCCGGACTGGTGGGACGCCGACGTGGTCTCGGTCGAGCGGCGGACGATGGACCTCACCCTGCTGAAGGTCCAGCCGCGGCACGCGTACCGGTTCCGCCCCGGCCAGTCGGTGTCGATGGAGATACCGCAACGGCCCCGGCAGTGGCGGTACTTCAGCCCGGCCAACGCCCCGCGTGCCGACGGCTCGATCGATCTGCACGTGCAGCAGATCGACGGCGGCCAGGTGAGTCCGGCCGTCGTACGGTCCCTGAAGGCCGGCGACACCGTGAAGCTCGGCGCCCCGATCGGCGAGCGGCTGACCCGGTGGGACGGCGACGAGCGGGAGCTGCTGATGGTCGCCGGCGGCACCGGTCTCGCGCCCCTGCTCGCCGTGCTGGAGCAGGTCGACAACGAGTGGACGCGCACCGGAACCGGACCGCTGGTCCACCTGCTGCACGGCGTACGGCTTCCCTGGCATCTGTACGACCGGCCGCGGCTGAAGGCACTGGCCCAGGACCGGGCCTGGTTCGACTACACCGAGGTCGTGTCCGACGACGCCTCCTATCCCGGCACCCGCGGGAAGGTCGGCACGGTCGCGGCCCGCCAGATCCTCTACGGGCGGACCGCGATGGTGTGCGGCGGCCCGCAGATGGTCGCCCACACGCTGGAGCAACTGGCCGCCGCGGGCATGCAGCCCGAAAACATCAAGTACGAGCACTTCTACTACGCAGCCGCGGGCGAGCACACCGCGGCGCCGGCACTCTCAGGTCAGGAGACAACCCGTGACGCACAACAGCCACCGCCAAGGCTCGCAGCGTTATCAGACACCCCGCTCGATCCGGGAGGAGAGGTTCCGTCGGAAGATGCGGGGTCTCGACGCCGGCACGGTCTACGGATACCTCGATCAGCTGGCTGACCAGGTCCAGAAAACGGAGCGGGAGCTCGGCGAGACCCGGGCCCGCAACGAGCGTCTCCAGGCCGAGCTCCAGCGCGGACAGGCGGAGCTGCAGCGGGTCCAGGCCGAGCTGGACCAGTACGAGCAGGCCGGCGACCGCGTCAACGAACAGGTCGTCCAGATGTTCAGCCAGGCGCAGCTCGTGGTCGAAGAGATGGTCCAGGACGTCAGCCGCGACGCCCGGGAGCGGATCGGCCAGGCCCGCGCGCACGAGCGCCGGATCGTCGCCGAGGCCATGGACACCGCGGGCGAGCAGGTGCGTTCGTACGCCAAGTCCGCGCAGGCGCACATGCAGTCGATCGTGGACTCGTTCGCGACCGAGGTCGACCAGCTCGGGAACAAGACTGTCCCGGGCGAGCCGGTGGTGCAGCACGATCCCTTCTTCGACAACTCGGGCGACTGGCAGACCCGCCGTCCAGGTACCCCATGAACCCCGACAGATCGTGGGGCAAGGCTCCACGGACCGGACGGCGAGGGTCACCAGGTCCCGGGCGGATCCGGGCCCGCGCCGGCCACCCGGTCAATCGGCCCGGCCCGGCGCCGAGTCCCGACAGCAGCGACACCGAGACGGTCCGGGCGGCGGCCAGGGAGTTCCTCGAGCTCTTCCACGCCGAGAACCCGAAGGCCGGCTGGATGGGGCCACGCCTCGCCGCGGTGATGCGCGAGATCGACCTCACCGGGACCTACTGGCACACCCCCGAGGAGCTGGCCTTCGGCGCCCGGGTCGCCTGGCGCAACAACGCCCGCTGCATCGGCCGGCTGTACTGGCGCAGCCTCCAGGTCCGCGACCTGAGGACGGTCTCCGACGCCCGCGGCGTCGCCGGGCACTGCTTCGACCATCTCCGCGAGGCCCACAACGGCGGCAAGATCCGCCCGATGATCAGCGTCTTCGCCCCCGAGACGCCGTCCCGCCCGGCGCCGCGGATCTGGAACGAGCAACTGATCCGATACGCCGGGTACGAGCAGCCGGACGGACGCGTCCTCGGAGATCCCCGCTACCGCGCGTTCACCAGCGAGCTCATCCGGCGCGGCTGGCGGCAACCCGACCGTACCGGCGCCTTCGACGTACTCCCGCTCGTCGTGGAGACGTTCGAGGAGGGCCCGCGGATGTTCGAGCTGCCGATCGAAGCCGTCCACGAGGTCCCGCTGGCGCACCCGGAGCTGGCGTGGTTCGCCGACCTGGGTATGCGCTGGCACGCCGTACCGGTGATCAGCAACAACCGGCTCGAGATCGGCGGCATCTCGTACCCCGCCGCGCCGTTCAACGGCTGGTACATGGGCACCGAGATCGGCGCCCGCAACTTCGGCGACACCGACCGCTACGCGATGGTCCCCCAGGTCGCCGAACGGATGGGCCTCGACACCACCGACGAGACCTCGCTGTGGCGCGACCGCGCCCTGGTGGAGATCAACCGCGCAGTACTGCACTCGTTCAACCTCAACGGCGTCACGATCACCGACCACCACACCGAGTCCCGCAGGTTCCTCATCCATGTGGAGCGCGAGGAACGAGCCGGACGCCAGTGCCCCGCCGACTGGACCTGGATCGTCCCGCCCATGTCCAGCTCCCAGACCCCGGTCTTCCACCGCTACTACTCCCCCGACCTCCAACTCCCCAACTTCTTCACCGACCCCGTCGCTACCCACCGGTCCCTGCACGGCACGCCCGCCTTCCGCTGACCCAAGTCCGCCGCCTCAGCTCTGTTGCCGTGGGCAGCGATCTCGCAATGCGCGGATCGTCTGTTGGCAACAGGGCTGTCGCGATTTACGCTGAGCCAGTTCGACCGGCTGCGCCCGCGCATCGCGCAGTGGGCGTCGTGTGCTCACCGCTTGAAGGGCGGCGGACGTTGGGTCCAGAAGACGGGGTGCGCGGTCCGGCCGCGGCACGAGTCCCGGCGCCGAAACTGCTCGGACGCGAATCCGAGCGCGCCGAGCTCGATCGTGTCGTCGCCGGACTGCGCGCCGGTGAGAGCCGCACCCTCGTCGTCCGGGGAGAGGCCGGGGTCGGCAAGACCGCGCTGCTGGACTACCTCGCGGAGACCGCGGCCGAGCTAAGGATCCTGCGCGCGGTCGGCGTCCAGTCGGAGATGGAGCTGCCCTTCGCCGCACTGCACCAGCTCTGCGCGCCGCTCCTGGCCCGTCTGGACCGGATTCCCGAGCCTCAGCGGCGCGCGCTCGCGACGATCTTCGGACTGGCGCCCGGACCTACCCCGGACCGCTTCATGGTCGGCCTCGGCGTACTGAGTCTGATCTCGGACCTGGCCGGCGAGCGGGCGGTGCTGGTAGTGGTCGACGACGCGCAGTGGCTCGATACGGCGACTGCCCAGACGCTCGGTTTCGTGGCCCGCCGGCTGGGCGCCGAGGCGGTCGGCCTGGTCTTCGGTGCTCGCGAGGCACGCCTGGAGCTTCACGACCTGCCCGAGCTCACGGTCGACGGACTTCCGGATCGCGACGCCCGCGCGCTCCTCGGCTCGACGGTCGAGTTCCTGCTCGACGGCCCGATCAGGGACCGGATCGTGGCCGAGACCCGTGGCAACCCGTTGGCGCTGCTCGAACTGCCGCGCGGTCTCACCGCGACCCAGCTCGCGGCCGGGTTCGGCCTGGTCGGCGGCCTGGGTCTGCCGGTGCGGATCGAGCAGAGCTTCCTGCGCCAGGCAGAAGGACTGCCTGCGGCGGCCCGGCAACTGCTGCTCGTCGCGGCCGCCGAGCCCGAGGGAGATCCGGTCGTCGTACGCCGGGCCGCGGACGAGCTCGGGGTCGCGGCCGACCTGGCGGAGGTGTCCAGCCTGCTCACCCTGGGCGAGCGGGTCACCTTCCGGCACCCGTTGGTGCGCTCCGCGCTGTACGGCGCCGCGTCCGACGTGGAGCGCAGAGCGGTACATCTGGCTCTCGCTGCGGCCACGGACGCGACAGCCGACCCCGATCGACGCGCGTGGCATCTCGCCGCCGCGGCGACCGGGCCCGACGAAGAGGTAGCCATCGCGCTGGAGCGGTCGGCCGACCGCGCCCAGGCCAGAGGTGGATTCGCAGCCGCCGCGGCCTGCCTGCAGCGTGCGGTCGCGTTGACTCTCGACCCCGCTCGTCGCACTCAGCGCGCAATGGCCGGCGCACACGCGAGTCTCCGGGCCGGTGCTTTCACGACCGCGTCGATGCTGCTCGCAACAGCCGAGGCGGGTCAGCTCGACGATCTCGGCCGGGCCCAGATCGATCTGCTCCGGGCGGAAGCAGCGTTCTCGCAGCAGCGCGGGCGCGACGCCCCGGGACTGCTGCTGCGCGCGGCGCAGACGCTCGAGCCGCTTGACGCCCGCCTCGCCCGGGACACCTATCTCGACGCGTGGAGCGCGGCGCTGTTCGCCGGCCGACTTGCCCGGACGGTCGGACTCCGCGAGGTCTCGCGTGCTGCCCGGGCCACCGCTCCGCCCGAGGGCGAGCCGAGAAGCTCCGACTTGCTCCTCGACGGACTCGCGATGGTGTTCGTCGAGGGACGCGAGCAGGCCATGCCGGTGCTCGAGAAGGCGGCCGTCGCGTTCGGTCAGCCGGACATCTCGGCCGACGAGACGTTGCGCTGGGGTTGGCTCGGCACGGCCGCGGCCGCCACCGCATGGAACTTCGAGGCTTGCCTGGCGACCGCGAACCGGCAGGTCGAGGCAGCGCGCAGCACCGGGGCGCTCGCCGTCCTCGTCGTCGGGGTCAACGTCCTCGAGCAGGTGGCCGCGTTCGCCGGGGACTTCGCCGAGGCGAACGCGCTGCGGGCCGAGGCGGACGCCGTACGAGAAGCAACCGGCACCCACGTCGCGCCGTACGGCGCCCTCACGCTGGCCGCGTTCCGCGGTCACGAGGACGAGGCGTTCCGGCTGATCGACGACACGATCGCCGGCGCGACGGCCGAGGGTCAGGGCACGGCGGTGCAGTACGCGCAGTGGGCGAAGTCGGTCATCCTGAACGCGCTGCGACGCCACGACGAAGCGCTGGCGCTGGCCCGCCTGGCGAGCGAGGACACGCCCGAGTTGTGGGTGTCGTCGTGGGCGCTGTGCGAGCAGATCGAGGCAGCGACCCGCACAGGGCACACCGACGAGGCTGCCGCCGCGTTGGCACGACTCCAGGAGAGCACGCGGTCCACCGACGAACCATGGGCCCGCGGTGTCGAGGCACGTGGACGTGCGCTCGTGCACGACGACGATGCGGCCTACCTCGAGGCCATCGACTACCTGGGACGCACCCGGCTGCGGCCGGATCTGGCCCGCACCCACCTGCTGTACGGCGAGTGGCTGCGCCGGAAGGGCCGCCGTACGGACGCGAGGGCGCAACTGCGGTCGGCGTACGCCATGTTGTCCTCGATCGGCATGGACGCGTTCGCGGAGCGAGCACGTAGAGAACTGCACGCGTCCGGCGAGACCGTCCGCAAGCGCACAGCGACGGCAGCGACCGGAGAAACGCTGACGCCGCAGGAGCGGCAGATCGCGCTGCTCGTCCGGGACGGACTGTCGAATCCCGAGGTCGGTAACCGGCTGTTCCTCAGTCCGCGCACTGTCGAATGGCACCTGAGCAAGATCTTCGAGAAGCTCTCGATCACCTCACGCCGGCAGTTGCGGGACGTGCTCTTCCAGAGCGACTTCGAGGCCGCGAGCGGCTAACGGCCAGGCAGGCCGGGGACTCCGGGCTGCATGGACCAGGGAGCTACCCGGGTGCGGACAGCGGGCACCGTGATCGACTCTCGACAGGGACAGGTCAGTTCCCTCGAAGGAGTCAGCCCATGGACGTCGTCCCCTCAGCCCTTGTCGTGCAGCCCGGCGAGGCGGCCGGCGCCTCCCTCTCGGACGGCGCGTTCGAACTACTGGCCGACGGCGGCGCGGTCAGCGCCAGCCGGCTCACCCTGACCGTCGGCGCCGACGGAGCACCGCCGCACCACCACCGGCTCTCGCACGAGGTCTTCTACATCCTCGACGGAACCATGCTGTTCCGGCTGGGCGACACCTTGACCACCGTCGGCAAGGGCGGTCTGGTCATCGTTCCCCCCGGCCTGGTTCATGTCTTCGGTGCAGCCGACGGCGAGACCGCCGACGTGTTCGTCGTACTGAGTCCGGGCATCGAGCGGTTCAGCTACTTCGAGCTGCTGGGCGCGATCAGCCGCGGCGAAGAGGAGTTCTCGTCCCTGCTCCCGTACCAGGACCGCTACGACGTCCACCTTGCCGACCTCCCCGCGTGGCGGTCGGCCCACAGCTGAAGGAGTCTTCATGTCCAACCACTACAGCGCTGCGAATCTCAGGTTCCCCGGCGACGATGCACGCCTGGACGAGGCAGTCGCGATCTTCGTCAGGATGCGGCCGCGGATGCTGGCGATCGCCTACCGCGTGCTCGGCGGTGCGAACGAGGTCGAGGACGTCGTCCAGGAGATCTGGGTCCGGTGGCAGAACATGGACCGCTCCGCCGTCACCGACCCGCAGGCGTTGCTGCTGACGATGACCACCCGGCTGGCGATCAACGTGCATCGCAGCGCCCGCTACCGTCGCGAGACCACCGGCGCCGTACCGACGCTCGAGAACTCGGCCACCGGCGACGATCCTGCGACCACGGCCGAGGACCGGGACACGATCGCGCAGGCGGTGCTGGTGATGATGGAGCGCCTCACGCCCAGAGAGCGGGCCGCGTTCGTACTGCGGGACGCGTTCGACTACCCGTACGGGCAACTCTCCGACTTCCTGCAGCTGCGCTCGGACAACGCGCGCCAGGTCGTCAGCCGAGCCCGCCGACGCCTGGCCGCTGTCGGGCCACCGCCTGCGCCCGGGCCTGCAGCTTCCGAACACTTCGTCCGGGCATTCCTCGACGCATCACGGTCCGGCGACCTAACCACCTTCGAACAGGTTCTGGCTCATGACCTCGCCGGCTGACCAGGCGCGGCAGCCACCCGGCGCAGTACTTCGCCGACCCGTTCGAAGCCCCAGAGTGGCGAGCTGCCCTGGCCGAACCCCGCTAGGCCCTATCCCGCCGACTGGGACGCGGCGACCGCCAGCTGGTCGACGAAGTCGTTCATCTCGTGTCCGGAGTGGCCTTTCACCCATCGGAAGGCCACGTCGCCGCGCTCGGTCACCAGCTCCACCAACGGTTCCCACAGGTCCCGGTTGGCGACCGGCTTCTTGGCCGACGTCAGCCACCCGCGCTCGAGCCACCCTTGATGCCAGCGGTCGCGGAAACAGTTCACGACGTACGTCGAATCCGAGACCACCAGCAACGGCCCCGGGTTGTCCCGCACAGCCTCGAGCGCCGCGCGGATCTCCATCCGCTGATTCGTCGACACCGCCTCGGACCCAGCCGCATACTCCGTCTTCGACAACGCCCAGGCCCACCCACCCGGCCCCGGATTCCCCGAACAAGCCCCATCCGTAAACACGGACCGAGCCCCCACCGGCACCGCCATATCAGCCGGCCGAGGCCGCCGCACACGAGTAACAGGCATCCGAGCACCCTACCGCTCGTCCACGCTAGGACACGTTCTTGACGAGCCAGTGCGACAGCGGGCGTAGCTGGTGGAAGGCGGCGAGTACGTGGTCTGCTGCGGCCGACGTGTGGATCCAGTCGTCGCAGCCGAGGGGGCGGGTGGCGATGAGGGATCTGTGGCGCAGCAGGTCGGCGCGTGGATGGTCGGCGGGATGACCGCGCAGCGGGCGCTTCAGCAGGTCGCCGGAGATCGCCGAACCGTCCCGCTCCAGATCCGTCAGGATCGCAACCAACTGCGGTCCGGAGCCGGGATCCGCTACCGCGGCCCGGTAGCGCTCGATCTGCTCCGACGGCGCGTACCACCAGGCCAAGCCGACCTCGAGCCCGTCGAGATCGAACCGAACCCCCAGCTCGACACTGCGAGCCAGCCGAACGATCGCCCGCTGCCGCTGCCACGCGTCCAGCAGTACGTCGCCGTACCCCCAGACCGAGAAGTCCTCGTACTCCGGATCCGCGTCCGCCACCGCGTTCAGCAACCCGACCATCGGCCGCCGAACCAGCTCCTCCCGCTCCCGCCGGCACTCCCGCCGCACCTCGGCCGAAGGCTCCCCCTCAAGCCGCAACAACACATCGAAGGCCGCCCTCGGCCAACCATCGAACCCCTCAGTCACCACTACAGGCCGAGCATTCGCTTGAGGGCTCGTCGGGAGGCAGGGAGGGGATGGCCGGCGTCGAACTCCAAGGCCGAGATCTCCCGCGTCATCGCGGCAAGCAGCTGGGCCGCGGCTTCGACGTCCTCCCAGCCCATGGCTTCGAGATCGGCGAGACCGCCTTCGACGAGCCGCTCCCGCCGTGCGGTCATCGCGTCTTGCTCGGGGCTGGAGCGCACCTCGAGGGACAGGGCCTTGGCCCCACGGTTCTTGAGCGAGATGTCGAGGTAGACCTCGAATGCCCGGAAGAGGCGCTCGGCGCCTCTGGGCAGATCTGCCAGCGCCTCGGTCATGGCGGCTTCGACGCTGGTGTGGAAGCGGGCGTGCATGGCGTCGATGAAGGCCGACCGGTCCTTGAAGTGCACGTAGAACGTGCCCTTCGCGACGCCTGCGCTCGCCACCACCATGTTCACGCTGATGCCGCTCAGACCGTGCTGCTCCGCCAGCGTGGCGCCGGCATCGAGCAGCGCCTCGCGGGTCTGCGGAGCTCCCGGCACGCGCGCGTCTTCGGTCACCCGCGAAGCTTATGCGACGACACACTGACCGACCGGTCGGTCAGTGTGTTACGGTCCTCGCCATGAACACCATCGTCACCGCCGCCGGCGAGATCGCTTACGACGTCCAGGGCGCGGGCCCGGCCGTCGTACTCCTGCCCAGCGGCGGCCACCGCCGGCGCGACTACGACGAGGTGCGCGCTCTGCTCCCGGAGCGCGTTCGCAGCATCAGCATCGACTGGCCCGGTCACGGCGATTCCGCGGCCGGGAGCTCAGCCTCGGGCGAGCCGGATCTCACCGACCTGGTCGAGGAGATCCTGCAGCAACTGGGCACCGGACGGCGCGGTTCTGGTCGGGAACTCGATCGGCGGCAACGTCGGCGCACGCCTCGCCGTCAGAAGCCCGGACCTCGTGCGTGGGTTGATGATCATCGACGGCGGCGGCTTCGAGGCAGCGTCGCTCGGGAGCAGGGTGTTCTGCACGATGATGAGCCGCCCGTGGTTCGTGCGACTCGTCTACCCAGGCTTCTCCTGGTGGTACATGCGCCCCCGCACCAGCGCCGACAAACGTGCCCGCGCCGACGCCATCGCCACCACCCGCACGGCCGCGGGCCGGAAGGCAGTCGCGCAGATGTGGCACAGCTTCACTCAGCCAGGACACGACCTTCGCAAGCAGGCAGTACAGATCATCGCACCGACCATCGTGGTCTGGGGCCGCCACGACCCGGTCCTGCCGCTACAGGCCGCGCGCACCGCTCACGACCTGATCCCCAACTCACAGCTCATCGTGATCGAAAGCGGCCACTCTCCCCACACCACCGACCCCGAAGCAGTCGCGAGCCACCTCACGGTCCTACTCGACGCCGCTTTCACCGCCGGTGGTTGAGGCCTTGGAGTAGGTTGGTGTGTACGTCGTTCACCCATTCCCAGCCGGTCTTGGCGGTGGGGCCGAGGCGGGGGTCGTTGGGCTCCCGGCCGTCACGTAAGGACTGGACGTAGGCGCGATCCTGGTCGATTAGGGTGCGGAGTTCGTTGGCGTCGGCAACGGAGCCGTGGCCCGGTACGACGAACCGGACGTCGGCGGCGATGTCGTCGAAGAGTTGCAGGGCGGCGAGGTACTCCTCGATCGGGTCGGGCTCGCCGTGCACGTCGAGCATCGGAATCAGGACGTCCGAAAGCATGTCTCCGGCAACTAAAACGCCGCTCTCCTCGATCAGCAGAGCCGCGTGGCCCGCCGCGTGCGCGCGGTGCTCGATGATGCGGGCTTGCGGGCCGTCCCACGGGAGGTGGGTGGTTCCAACGCCGGTGACGAGGCCGAACAGGTCGAGGGGTAGCTCGTCCGCAATCTCCGGCGGCACCCACTCGAGGATGTCGGCCTTCCAATCAGGCTTCGACATGAGCTCCTGGAGCTCAGCCGCGCAGCGGACCGTGCCGTACCGCGGCGCGTCGCCCAGGTCGGCGGACCAGAGCACGTGATCCCAGTCCGGATGCGTCGCGAAGCCCGCGACAACGGCCTCACCCTGCAGGTCCTTTGCGAGGCAGGCCATCTCCTCGCCGGTGATTCCGGGATCGACGAGCAGTACGCCGGCGTCACCTCGTACGACGACCGTGTTGTTCTGGAGCAGCTCGCTCTGGTGGACGCGGACGCCGTCCGCAACATGGGTCAGCATCAGCCGGCCTCCTTCAGGATCGCGTAGCGGTTCATCGTGACGCCCGATCCGAACGTCTGCTGGTCGAGCAGTTCGAGGTCGATCGGCAGGTCGTAGTGGTCGAACAGCGGCCGGCCGAAGCCGAGGATCGACGGATGCGTGGTCAGCAGCAGCTCGTCGAGCAGCCCGGCCCGGAGCAGCTGGGTGGCGAGATCCGCGCCGCCGACCGCGATCGTGCCTTCGGTCTCGGCGCGCAGTACGGCGAGCTGCTCGATCGCGTCGTCTCCCCCGACGATCCGGGTGTTGTGGTCGGCGCTGTGGCGGGTCCGCGAGACGAGCACCTTCGGCATGGCGGTCCAGATCTCGCCGTACTCGCGCATGAAGTCGGGCAGCGACGCGTCCTCGCGGGACCGCGGCCAGTACTCCTCCATCACCTCGTACACGACGCGGCCGTGCACGATCATCGCGAGCTGCCGCGTTCGCGCATTGGCCTCGCGGTGCAGCTCCTCGTCGATGCGCAGCCACTCGCCCGCGCCGTTGTCCCCGGGCACCTGCTCGATCCGCAGGTCGAGGGACACGTTCATCGCATATACGAAGCGGCCCATCATCCCCCTCTTCCGACTAGTGCTTGCAATCTGCAATCACTATTATGGCGATGCCGGGAAGCTGTCAAGGAGGAGCCGTGGAACCACCGTCAAGCTGTCCGATCAACGCCGCCGTCGAGGTGCTGGGCGATCGCTGGTCGTTGCTCGTACTGCGCGACGTCATCTTCAGCGACCGCCGCTACTTCCGGGCACTGCTGACCGGATCCCCCGAGCGCATCGCCTCGAACATCCTCGCCGACCGCCTGGTCCGCCTGGTCGAAGCCGGCCTCCTCAGCCGCGGTACGGCGGCCCGCGGCCAACGCGCGCAGTACAGCCTCACCGAAGCCGGCATCCAGACCCTCCCCATCCTCGATGCCCTAGGCAACTGGTCGCTCACGTGGCGCCCTGCAGCCGGCGAACTCCATGCCCGCCAGCAGTTCATGCACGACCAAGGTCCGCCCTTCATCGAGGCCCTGATGAACGACCTGCGCGCCCGCCACCTGGGCACCCCGGCCCCGGACGACGACCCGTCCGCGTTCGAACGACTCAACGACGTGATCGGCTAGCGGTAGCGGCGTGACTTGTTCTCCGCGGTTGATTCGCCGGGTTGCCATTGGGCGATCCACGGGCCGGTTCCCTCGGAGGGGTCAACAATGCCGGCCTCGAGCCAGCTGTGTTTCCCGTCGAGGACGTGCTGCGCCAGTCGCCGATCGGCATCGTCGGTGTTGTTCCACAGTTGCTCGAAGAGGTGATCGACCCGCAGCCGTGCCTGTTCGCAGAACACCGCCGCCAGCTCGTACGCCGACTCGCCCTCGACGGTGTTGCGGGAGCGGAGCGTCTCGGCCCGCGAGCAGGACGCGGCCATCGCGAACAGCTCCGCGCAGATGTCCACGATCCGGGCCAGGAATCCCTGGCGATACTCCAGCTTCGCCTGCCACCGGCCCATCCCGTAGAACGTCTGACGCGCGAGCTTGCGGGACGCGCGCTCGACGTACCGCAGGTGCTTGGCCAGCGGCCCGAACTCGCCGTACGAGCGGGGATCCGATCCCTTGCCGACGGCAAGCTTCGGCAACCACTTCGCGTAGAACCCGCTGGCGTTGACCGCGGCCTTTGCCTTGGCCTGTAGATCGGCGTCCGGTGAGGCCAGGTCGCCGGCCGCGGACAGGTGGGCGTCGACGGCCTCTCGGGCGATCAGCAGATGCATGATCTCGGTCGAGCCCTCGAAGATCCGGTTGATCCGGAGATCTCGCAGGATCTGCTCCGCCGGTACGGCGCGCTCGCCGCGGGCCGCCAGCGAGTCGGCGGTCTCGTACCCTCGGCCGCCGCGGATCTGCACCAGCTCGTCGGCGATCCGCCAGGCCATCTCACTGGCCCACAGCTTGGCCAGCGCTGCCTCGATCCGGATGTCCTTCGTACCTGCGTCGGCCAGGTTCGCCGACAGGTCGAGCACCGATTCCAACCCGAACGTGGTCGCGGCGATGAACGAGATCTTCTCGGCCACGGCAGCGTGCGCGCCGATCGGCCGGCCCCACTGGACGCGCTCCGCGGACCACTCCCGCGCGATCTTCAGGCACCACTTGGCCGCCGCCGTACACGTCGCGGGAATGGACAACCGGCCCGTGTTCAACGTTGTCAGCGCGATCCGCAGGCCGTCGCCTTCCCGTCCCAGCCGGTTCTCGGCCGGCACCCGGACCTGGTGGAACCGGGTCACGCCGTTCTCGATCCCGCGCAACCCCATGAAGGCATTGCGGTTCTCCACCGTGACGCCTGGCGAGTCAGCCTCGACGACGAACGCGCTGATGCCACCCCGTCCGCCTTCGTGGTCCGGCACGCGTGCCATCACCACGACCAGTTCGGCGATGACGCCGTTCGTCGTCCAGAGCTTCACGCCGTCCAGGAGGTACGCCGTACCGTCGTCGGTCGGGGTGGCGGTCGAGGCCAGCCGGGCCGGATCCGAGCCTACGTCGGGCTCGGTCAGCAGGAACGCCGTCACCGCACCGGCGGCGCAGCGAGGCAGGAACCGCTGCTTCTGCTCGTCGGTCCCGAACATCTTCACCGGCTCCGGCACACCGATCGACTGATGCGCGGAGACCAGCGCACTCACACTCGGATGCACCGACGCGACCAGCATCAGCGCCTTGCCGTAGTACGCCATCGGCAGGCCGAGACCGCCGTACTCGACAGGGATCTTGATGCCGAACGTCCCCAGCTCCGCGAGCCCGCGCACGTACTCGTCCGGGATCTTCGCCTCACGCTCGATCAGCAGACCGTCCAGCGTCTCGCAGTACGCCGCCAACCGCGCGATGAACTCCTCGCCGCGAACCGCGTCGTCGGCCGCGATCGCATGCGGCTGCGGGTGGATCAGCGACAGGTCGAAGTCACCCAGATACAGCCCCTTGGCGAAACTCGGCCGGGTCCACTCCCTCTCCCGCGCCGCCTCCGCAACCTCCCGCGCCTCCCGCTCCCCCACCTGCCGCGTCGTAGCCGTCACGGGTATCCCTCCTCGCCTGAACTCCCTTACTACCGGCTAGTACCCGAAACCAGCGCCACCGAACGCAGACCCGATTCAAGGCCCGGCATAACTTTCCTGCCTTGCGCGGTATCGGAGTACACAGAAGGACCACTTCGTACGGCGAACCGAGGGGCTGGCTATGTCCGGTCGACTGAGTACAGCGGGGCGCGCGGCGGCTGCCGTGTTGCTGGTAGCGGGCGTCACCCCTGGGGCCGCGACGGCCGCGCCGACGGGTGCAGCGACGGCCTCAGCGGCTTGCTACGTCAGCGTCGGGTCCGTGACCGCCACTGGCGCGGTTGCCGGCAAGCGGATCATGCCTGGCGCGGTCACTGACAACGGCGAGGATGTCGGTGTCTTCCCGCCCGGCGCCGTCCGGGTGAGTGGTTCGCTGGCGGCCGATCCTGACGTCACCGGGTACGGCGGGTCCGTCACCGGCTACACCGTGATGGGCTCGACCATGTACGCCACGTCGTACCTGCTCACGCTGGACGGCGTGGTCGACCCGACCAGGCCGACGTACTACCGGGTCGGCGGCGGCTGGGGCGACACGACCTTCTTCGAGACGACGAGGTACTGGGACTATCCGAAGCCGCCCAACCTCACCACGCAGTACCAGCTGCGCACCGACGGGACACTGACACGCTGGGAGATGTACTACAACAACGGCAACAATCCGCGGCTGTGGGCAAACAAGCAGTCGGCGACCGGGTTCGCCGCGGTGAAGACGATGGCGATGATCAGCCAGACCGCGACGTACGACACCTTCCTTGCCAACACCCGCGGCGGCGCGCTCTACACGATCCGGCTCCCCCGGACGTCGCCGCTCAAGCCCGTCGTGAAGAAGGTCCGCGGATCGACCTGGCAGGCGTTCGATGCGCTGGTCGCGGAGAAGTGCGGGCAGTACGGAACGATGCTGGTCGGCATCGACAAGGACACCCACTCGGCCTATGCGTACGCCGTCGGCCACGCGAACGGGACCGCGACCGTCATCCAGGGCCTCGGCAAGGTCCCGGCGACCTTTGCTGACCCGGTCTACTTCCGGTGGCAGATCAGGCCTGGCGACGCCCGGATGCTGTTCGGCGAGTGAGCCGGCCCCATGGTGACTTGACGTAGCCACGCTTTCCAGCGTCCCATGAGCTATGGCAGTCTCGCGGCCTGTGACCCCGTAGAGCGATGGCTGAGCGTACGGAAGGTTCCTGGGCTTCGAGGGCACTCAGACTGCGCGTGCCGGCGGATCTGGGGCGGACCACTGCGGCCGTCGTCGTGGTTGGCGTGGCCTACTACCTCGGCGCGCGCCTGGGGCTGAGCCTGTCACTGGTCGAGCAGAACGTCACGCCGTTGTGGCCGCCGAGCGGCATCGCGCTGGCGGCCTTCCTGATCCTGGGCAGGCGGATGTGGCCGGGCGTGGCGCTTGCAGCGCTGGCCGTGAACCTGCCGATCAGCACCGGTCCGGTTCCCGCGCTGCTGACCGCAGTAGGCAACACGCTGGCACCGCTCGTGGCGGCGATCGTGCTCGAGCGGATCGGGTTCCGCCGTCAGCTGGATCGACTCCGTGATGCGCTGGCGATCGTTTTCCTGGGTGCGCTCGCGAGCATGACCATCAGCGCGACCATCGGCGCCACCACGCTCATCACGTCGAAAGGCACCCATGGACTGGCCGGCGCGTGGGCCGTCTGGTGGACCGGCGACGCGATGGGCGTCCTCGCCGTCGCTCCGTTCCTCCTGTGCATCCCCCTGTTCTGGGAGCTCGAGCCTTGGCCGGTCGCGCGCTGGCTCGAAGCCGGGATCATCCTCGTGCTCACGATCGTGCTGGTGTCCTGGACGACCCGCACCGACGTACAGCTGTTGTTCCTGGTGCTGCCGCTGCTCGGCTGGGCTTCGTGGCGCCTGCAACTGCGCGGAGCCGCGCCCGCCGCGCTGACCGCGTCATTGATCGCAACCTGGTCGGCGACGCGCAACCTCGGCCCGTTCGAGGGCAAGTCGCTGCTGGAGAAGATGCTGACTCTTCAGGCGTTCAACGCCACGGTCGCGCTGACATCGTTCTTCCTGGCCGCGCTCGTGACCGAGCGGATCGGGTTCGCCCGCGCTCTGATGGCCTCGGCCGCCGACCTGGAGGAACGGGTCAAGGAGCGCACCGCCGAGCTCGAAGCAACCAGCGACCGGCTGCGCCGCGAGACCGACCAGAGGCACGAGACCCAGCAACAGCTGTCACGCGAGGAGGCCAGGACGCGGCGCGAGCATCAGATCGCCGAGACACTCCAGCGCAGCCTGCTCCCGAACCGGATGCCCGACATCCCCGGTCTGGTCGTCGCTGCCCGCTACGTCCCGGCAACCGCCGACCTGCATGTCGGCGGCGACTGGTACGACGTGATCCAGCTGCGCGCCGGCCTGATCGGGCTCGTCATCGGCGATGTCGCCGGTCACGGTCTGCAGGCCGCGGCCGCGATGACCCAGCTGCGGATGGCGGTAAGGGCCTACGCCATCCACGATCCGTCGCCGGTCGTGGTGATGAGCCGGCTGCACGAGTTGGCCCGCGAGCTGCCCATGGCCGAGATGGTCACCCTGCTGTACGCCCTGTACGACCCGGACACCGGCACCGTGCGATTCACGAACGCCGGCCATCCGCCCGCGCTGCTGATCGACGACGAGACCACGCAGTACCTCGACGGTGGGCTGGCGCCGCCTCTCGGCGTACTGACGCACTGGGACTACGCCGAGGCCACGCACCGGCTGCAGCCCGGAGCGACCCTGCTGCTCTACACCGACGGGCTGGTCGAGAAGCGCTCGCTGTCGATCCAGGACGGCCTCGATCGGCTGCTCGGCGAGGCGGGTAGCTCCGAGTGGCCCGATCTGGACGCTCTTTGCGACCATCTGCTGTCCGCCCTCGCGGAGCCCGGCCAGGTCGCCGACGACATCGCGCTGATCGCGCTCCGGCCGCTCACGCTGGCCGGTACGCCGCTGACCCTCGACGTACCGGCCGAGGCGCGCATGCTGTTCCAGGTCCGGCACGCGTTGCGGCGCTGGCTCCGCGAGTCCGGTGTCAACGCGCGGGACGCCGGCGAGATCGCGATCGCCTGCGGGGAGGCGTGCGGCAACGTCGTACGCCACGCGTACGGCGCCTCGCCGGGCGACATGCACGTCGACGCGCGCCTGGTGGACGGCTCGGTCGAGCTGACCGTGCGCGACCGCGGTCAGTGGCGGCGTCCGGCGGACCGCGGCGGCGGCCTGGGACTGACCCTGATCCATGGACTCTCGGACTCGGTGGACATCGACAGCAATCCGGAAGGTACGACGATCTTCATGCGACGACACGTAACTGTCGGGGACGAGAAGTGACGGCCTACGCAGAAGTCGACGCGTGGACGAGCAACGGCGTCCAGGTCGTCCGGATCTCCGGCGAGGTCGACCTCACCAACGCCGCCGAGGTCAGGGACGCCATCAGCCGCGTCGCGTCCGTCGACGAGTCCGTCATCGCCATCGACCTGACCGAGACCGCCTACCTCGACAGCTCCGGCATCGCGATGCTCTTCCGCCTCGCCGAACGCCTCAACCACAGCCGCCAGGAACTCCGCGTCATCGTCCCACCAGACTCCCCACTCCGAGCCGCCCTAGAACTCACCGATCTCCCCCAGACCATCCCGGTCCAGCACACCGTCGAATGAGCACCTAGGTTCCGTCGGTTGGCGGCTGGAACAGCTCGATCACATTGCCTGCCGGGTCCTCCAGCAGGATCTGCGAGCCGCCGATGCCGACGACGATCTCGTTGCGGAAGGTCGCGCCCTCGGCCCGGAGCCGGGCGACCTCGGAGGCGAGGTCGTCCACAACGAGCTGGAACCTGTTCCAACCGCCGGGCTCAGGCGACCTGCCGTCGGGCATCGCCTGGGACGCGCCGCCGACGCCGCCGACGTTGTTCAGATACAACCGCAGGCCGCCACGCGACAGCGCGGCGAACCCCGGCGAATAGTCCATCTCGACGGCGAAGCCGAGCCGCTCGGTATAGAACGACACTGCTGCCGCCACGTCGTCCACGATGTAGCGAACACCCACGCTGTCCATCCGGAACTCCTCACCGTGCTGGCCCGCAACCGACTCTATTGGCTGACGGGCATTCCGGAGATGGGTCGAGGCTGACTTCTGCGTACGGCGGCGTGGTTGGCGAGTACGGCGGTTGCGGCGCCGGTGGCTGCGAAGAGGGCGCCGAGGGCGATCCAGCCTGCTGTGCCGTGGTCGATCGCGCTGGTGGTGACGACGGCGGGGCTGAGCATCTGGGCGACGGCGTAGCCGGTTTGGCTGAGGCCTTGGTACGCGCCGGCGCGGGCAGGGTCGGCGAGGTCGAAGGCCATGGTCCACCCGCCGGCCTCGCCCTGGGTCTCGGCAGCCGATGCTGCGAGTGCGGCGAGGAGCAGGATGGCGGTTGCTGCCGCGGCGCCGACGTACCCGGCTGTTGCGAACAGGGCGCATGCAACCAGGAGGAATACACCTGCCCGTCGTACCGATTGGCCAGCGGTGCGGAGTGTCTGTGCGCCGCGGGAGGCGCGGACTTGGAAGAGGGCGACGTAGACGGTGTTGACCAGGAGCAGGGCGGACACGACGACCGTTGGAGCCTCGGTGTGGTCGGCGACCCACAGCGGTATCCCGACCGACGTCAGCCCGAACTGAATTGCGAGTATCGCGTTCAGGATGGTCGATGCGACGTACGTGCGATCGCGCAACGGGGATCTGCCCGGAGCGGCCGCCACAGCGGCGATCGACATGCGTGCGGCCAGCCCTTCGACCCGGCGGCGGAGGCCGATCAGCGGCAGCGTGCCGAGCATGGTGACGGCGCCGACGAGGACCACGGTCAGGCGGTACGCCGCCGTCGTGTCGATCATCAGCGCGAGTCCCGCGAGCAGGCTACCGGCGCCGATGAAGACGTTCATGACCACCCGGAGTCTGGCGCGGACCGTGACCCGCTCGGGGCCGACGTACCAGCGGGCGAGCAAGGTGACCTGGGCGGTGCTCTGCAGGCCGCGTGTGGCGGAGACGCAGGCAGCGATCAGGATGAAGCTGACGACGTTCCCGGCGAGGGCGTAGGCCAGCAACGCGGCTCCGTTCGCGGCCAGCGTCCATTGCTGCAGCCGGTCGGCGCCGTAGCGGTCGCTCAGCCGCCCACCGACGTACGACGCGAGGACGCCGACCGCTCCGGCGGTGGTGAGCCCGAGTCCGACGGCGGCCGCGGACAGGCCGACCCCGCGGGTGAAGTACAGGGCGCTGACTGCGAAGAACATGCCGCGGGACAGCGACAGCGCGGCGACGGCGGAGGCCAGCGCGCGTTCGACGGGATCACGGAGGAGTTCGGGCACGCGACAGTTGTCGCATCCGGGCGCCGTCGGTGCCAGAGATGTAGCGTATTGCTTCATGATCGAGTACGAGCTTGCGGGCAACGACCTCGGTGAGGTGCGGTTCGCGATCTCACCGCTGCACGAGTTGGTGCTGTCGCTGCGGACCCTGCGGGACCCCGGCCGCTTCCCGCTGCAACTGCCCTGGCTGCGGGCCACCGAGTCCGCCCGCGCTGCACTCGACCTGAATCTTTTGTGGGCCCTGACAAACGAGGCGCTGTGGACGCCCGACTTCCTCACCCCACGGCCGTACAGTCCGCTGGGCCGGATCGAGGACGAGCTGACGGCTCTCGTGGACACGCCGACGGGTGTGGTGCGCGCGGACCTCGCCGCGATCCATCCTTCCGCTCTGCCGTCGGTACTTGCCGGGCGCCCGGCAGCCGTCCTCCGCCGCCTGTTGGCCGCGCTGCGCGACTACTGGGACGCCTGCTTCGAGCCGTACTGGACGCGCATGCGCACCGTCCTCGAGGCCGACATCGTCTACCGCGGCCGAGTCATGGCTCAATCCGGCCTTGCCGCGATGTTCGCCGACATCGACCCGCACGTCCGCCTGGACGACACCGTCCTCCGGATCCGTCTCCGCAGCGACCTCACCTACCGAACCTCGACCGCCGGCCGTGGCCTCACCCTGACGCCATCCCTCTTCAGCCGCCGCGCCGCAACCCCCATCTCCCCCGACGAACCACCCCACCTCATCTACCCGGCCCGCGGCCTGGCCACCCTCTGGCAATCCCCAACTGCAACGGCTCCTGACGCCATCGCAAACCTCATCGGCCGCGCCCGAGCCCGCCTCCTGACCCTCCTCGAAACCCCAGCCTCCACTACCGAATTGTCCATCCGCCTCAACGTCACCCCCACCGCCATCAACCAACACCTAAAGGCTTTAAAAGCCGCCGGCCTCCTAACCTCAGCCCGCCACGGCCGCTCAGTCCTCTACCACCGCACCTCCCTCGGCGACCACCTGATCCGTGGTTAATTGGCAGGCGGTGGGTCGTGGAAGGTGCCAGGATGCCGGGCATGGTTGTGCGTGGGTTGAGTTTCGGGGCTGTGGCGGAGGCTTACGAGCGGTTTCGGCCTGGGTATCCGACGGAGCTTCTTGAGTTGGTGACGGCGTACGCCGGTGAGCCGATTCGGACCGCGCTCGAGATCGGGGCGGGGACGGGTAAGGCGACGCGGCTGTTCGTCGAGGGCGGGATCGCGGTGACGGCGACCGAGCCTGATGCGGCGATGCTTTCGGAGCTACGGAAGCATCTGCCTAGCAGCGTCACGACTGTGCAGGGCGCCTTTGAGGACCTGCCGTTGGATTCGTCGTACGACCTGGTGTATTCGGCTGCTGCGCTGCATTGGACCAACCCCGATGGTCGGTGGGAGCGGATGGCAGCGCTGGTCCGGCCGGGTGGTGTGTTCGCCTCGTTCGGCGTACCGATCGGGCTGGCCGACCCGGGACTTGACGCGGCCGCGCGAGCGGCACGTGCGCCGTGGCTGGGGTACGACGGCGTCCCGTCACCGGACGGCACACCTGAGGATCGCCCGATGCAGTGGCCCGGCACGGAGCTGCTGGAGTCGGAGTGGTTCACCGATGTCCAGCAGGCGACGATCGAACGCCGGCTGACGATGAGCGCCCGCGACTACGTCGGGCACCTGTCGACGGTCTCGGCGTACGTGATGCTCGCGCCTGACGATCGCGACGAGGTCTTCCGGCGGACGCTCGAAGTACTGCCCGAAACCGTTGAGATCAACGCCGAAGTCACGGCCCATCTGGCCCGTCGCCGGTGATTGTTGGGTCGTAGTGGACGGCCAGCTCGACGCTCACGTCGGCCCGTGCCGCTAGGACCCGGACTCGTACGTCGGTCGGCGTGATCGGCTCTTGCAGCGGAAGCAGCCGGCGATGGCCGACCGTCGTACCTTCCGCGACCTGGGTCCACGAGCCGTCGATGAGTGCGTCTACGGCGAACGACTCGACCTGTTGCCCGTTCTCGATGTTCTCGCGGACGTCGATCACGTTGATGGTTGCCGGCAGCACCAAATCGGTGGCGTAGTACTCGCGCACCGCGTGGCCGAACTCCGTCAGCCGCTCGACGTCCGGCGCCGCGAACAGGCCGCGGCGGTCCGGCGGGACATTCAGCAGCAGTACGGCGTTCCGCCCGACCGACCTGCGATAGATGTCGAGCAGCTCTGCAACCGACTTCACCGCTGCATCCTCAGCCGCGTGGTAGAACCACCCCGGCCGGATCGACACGTCAACCTCGGCCGGATACCACCGGAGCTCATCGGCCTTCCGCAACTGCTCAGGCCCGGCGACATCCACGTCCGTCTCAGCAGCAACCATCCGACCGTTGGCGAACGGTATGACGCTCCACTCGGTCTCGCGCGCGAACCCGTCCTCGTTCCCGACCCACCGCACATCCGGCCCGCCGATCGCAATGGTCGCGTCCGGAGCCAACCGCCGAATCAGATCAAACCAAGCCTCGTAGTCATACGTCTGCGCGCTGCTAGTCGGATTAGCCCCGTCCAACCAGACTTCGGCAATCGGCCCGTACTGCGTCAACAACTCGTACAACTGGTTGAGGTAATAGCGGTTGTAGTCATCCACGTCATAACTGAACGGCCCGATCGTCGACGGCACCGCCGGACTGCCGTTCCCGTAGTACCCGCCGTCCGCCTTCTCCTGATAGAGATCCGCCGGCGACAAATACACCCCGAACCCAAGCCCCGCAGCCGCACACGCCGCCGACAACTCGGCCACAACATCACCCCGATAGGGGCTAGCGGCAACCGTATGCTCCACAAACCGACTGGGCCACAGACAAAACCCGTCGTGATGCTTAGCCGTCAGTATCACACTCTTGAACCCCGCGGCCCCCAACACCTCCACCCACTGCGAACAATCCAACTGATCCGGCGCAAACACCCCCGGATCATCAACCCCGGTCCCCCACTCCAGATCCGTAAACGTATTCGGCCCAAAATGCACAAACGCCGTCAACTCCTGCCCCTGCCAGGCGATCTGCCTCACCTCGGGCCGAACCCCCGACGCCTTCCGCCGAACCTCATCCACCCCATCAGACGCCTCGACCTTGATCCGCATCAGACAGCAGCCCTTCCTCAACCCGAACAGCGAAACACCGGCGAACCAGCATACGGGCGGTCAACAGAGCGCGGACAACATCTGCCAGCATGCGAGGTACGTAGAGCAACTGGGAGAAACTTGATGGACGCTCGTGGTCTGTATGAATCGCATGTCGTCTCGACGCCGTCGCTCGATATCGCGTACGACGCCGCAGGGCCGCCGAACGGCCCAACCGCCGTACTCCTTCACGGCTTTCCGTACGACGCGCGCTGCTACGACCAAGTGGCTTCGGTTCTCGCCGGAGCAGGGATGCGGGTCGTGGCGCCCTACCTCCGGGGCTTCGGGCCAACCCGGTACCGCAGCCCTGACATCATGCGCTCGGGACAGCAGGGGGCACTCGGCCGCGACCTCCTCGAGCTGCTCGATGCCCTCGAAGTCGAACGCGCCGTCGTCGGAGGATTCGACTGGGGCGGCCGGGCAGCCTGCATCGCAGCAGCGGTGGCACCCGCGCGGGTCATCGGCCTGGTGACGGTCGGCGGCTACAACATCCAGAACATCGCCAGGTCCGACGAACCCCAACCTCCGGAAGCTGAGAGCGCGGCCTGGTACACCCACTACTTCCTCACCGAACGCGGTCGCGCCGGGCTGGAGCTCTACACCGACGAGCTGTGTGGATTGTTATGGCAGCAATGGTCGCCGCTGTGGACGGGCTGTGCCGCCGCCTTCGCGGCCAGCGCTCCGAGCCTGCACAATCCCGACTTCGTTGCCACCGTCATCCACTCCTACCAGCACCGCCGCCGTGCGGCCCCCGGCGACCCGCGGTACGACGACCTCGAGAACATCCTGGCAACCACGCCGGCCATCACCGTGCCGACCATCTCACTCGACGCCCTCGCAGACGGCCTCGGCGCCGACGACTCCCGTGCCGACGAGCCGCTGTTCACCGGCGGCTTCGACCGTCGCGAGCTGCCAGGCATCGGACACAATCCCCCGCAAGAGGATCCGACAACATTCGCCCAGGCAGTCATAGACGTCGCCACACCGGCGTAGCGGCCGTCTCTGTAGGTTGCCCGGTTCGCTGACAGAATGAGTCTGGTGCAGGCGATCAGTGGCGACTTCGAGGTTCACCTGACCTTCGAAACCTTCTTCAGGGGCGCGGCGTCGTTTGCCGAGCGGCATGGGCTCAAGTTCAGCGACATCGTGCTGGACCGTGGTGCACAGCCGCTGCAGCCGATGGTGACTGTGCGGGCCAGCGGCACGCTGGAGCAGATGGAGCGGCTCGGTCGCGAGTGGACGGCGAAGGTTCAGGAGGAGAACCGTTTCCACAGCCCGGTCCGGATCAAGATCGAGGCCGCGCCCTGGAACCAGGGAGTGCCGGTGGAAGACGTCGACGCGGTGGACGGGCGGTACTTCGAGCATCACGTGAAGTTGCTGCTCCCGGACGCGGCAGCCGGGACGCTCATCGCGCTTGGTTCCCTGCTTGAACCGCATCAGGCTCGCCTGTCGAGGAACGCCCGGCGTCACCGCGACGACGGTAGGCACGAGCGGTTCGCCACCCAGCGGTGCCACCACGTCGGCCGGACGACGTCGACGGCGCGGCTCGAAGCGATGGTGATCGCGCTGCGCGAGGGCGGGTACGAGATCCTGGAGGTCGAGGAGGAATACGTCGCTTACGACAGCAACCTCCAACTCGACCATGGCTGGCTCGAGCACTACGAGCCACAGGTTTCGGCATACGAGGAGACGGCCCGGACGGCGCCGTTGGGTAGCGCCGGCTACCCGTCGACGTACAAGCCGTTGCCCGACGATCCGTCTGTCAGCCAACGGGCGACCTTCGACCCTGCTCTGAAGCACCACGCGAAGGCGTATCGAGCCGGTCAGCCGACTTTTGACGACCCGGAGTTGACCACACGGTGGCGGGCGACGCGGCGGGCGGCGATCGACCACCTGCTGCGGCTGATCGCGGCGTCCGACTGGGCCGACAAGCTCGTACTGCGCGGCAGCGTCACCCTGCGCGAGTGGTTCGGGGACCAGGCGCGGGAGCCGGGTGACCTCGACTTCATCGTGTTCCCCCACACCATCGACTTCGACAGCGTGGAGGGGCTCAGGCTGCTGGACGACGTGATCGCCGCCGTCGCCGCGGAACCGGGCCCAGGGCTACGCGCCGCAGAGGTGGCCCGGGACGAGATCTGGACCTACGAGCGTGTCCCGGGCCGGCGGTTGGTCTTCCCGTACGAGCATGAGGGGCTGACCGGTTCCGTCCAGCTCGACTTCGTCTACAACGAGAGACTTCCGATGGAACCCGAGCGGCTGCCGATCGGCGACGCGTGGCTGCTGACGGCCGGCCCCGAGCTCTCCCTCGCCTGGAAGATCCTGTGGCTGGTGACGGACGGCTACCCGCAGGGTAAAGACCTGTACGACGCCGTGCTGCTGGCCGAGCGGACCGATGTCTCCCGGGCCCTCATCCGGCAGGTGCTAGGCCCGGAATTGAAATCCTCGGACTTCGATCCAGCGTCGGTGCTCGCCTGGGATGTCGACTGGCGAAACTTCTTGGACGAGTATCCCTGGATCGAAGGTACCGCCGAGGCCTGGAAGCAGCGGCTCGCTCTGGCGTTGGAGCGTTCCTTCCACGGGACCTGAACAGGACCGGACTGACACCAGACGCGTAAGAGCAAACTAGCGGTACAGATCGTCACCCCACGCTGAATCATCCGCCGGGGGTGATGCTGCCGGTTGGGACCGTGATGAGGATGGTTCGGCGGCGGGGTGAGTGCCGTCGCCCGCACCGAAGGGAAAATCGGCATGGCCATCGGACCGGTGCAGTTGGTAGTGCTCGGGTTCAACCACCCGAACTTCCATGGCGAGATCATCGAGGAGCTCGAGCGGCTGCGCGAGAGCGATTCCGTCCGGGTGATCGACGCGCTCGCCGTCCACAAGGACGCCGAAGGCGAGATCGAGGTCGCCCACCTCAGCAACCTCACGCTGGACGAAGCCGTCGAGCTGGGCACCAAGATCGGCGCCCTGATCGGCCTCGGCATCGAAGGTGAGGAAGGCATGGAGAAGGGGGCCGAGGCTGGTGCCGCGGCGGCCGCCGAGGGGTTGGAGTTCTTCGACGACGAGGAGGCCTGGGACGTTCTCGAGGACATCCCGAACGACTCGGCCGCGGCGCTGCTGCTGATCGAGCACCACTGGGCGGTCCCGCTGCGCGACGCGGTGGCCCGGGCCGGTGGGTTCCGGCTGTCCGACGGATTCATCAGCCCGATCGACCTGGTCGGCATCGGTCTGCTCGACCTCGGCGAGGCCAAAGAACTGCACGAGATGGAGTCGGCCGCCGGGACGCAGTGACGCCGGCCGACGGAACACGACAGTGGAGGTGAACATGTTCGGCTCTCGCAGGGTGGCGCGAAGGACAGCCCGCCGTACGGCGCGACGCGTCGACCGCCGTCGGTAAGACCTGATCGTCAGGGAAAGACTGGCCGGTCTGACGCGGAGGCAGCACAGGTATGACATCGGCGGCAACGGACCCGCGGACCGCGGACGTACTGGTCATCTTCGGCATCACCGGCGACCTGGCCAAGGTGATGACGTTCCGCTCGCTCTACCGGCTGGAGGCGCGCGGTCTGCTCAGCTGCCCGATCGTCGGGGTGGCTGCGGACGACTGGACCCTCGACCAGCTCATCGAGCGCGCCAGGACGTCGATCGAGGGCACGGGGATCACCATCGACAAGGCCGTCTTCGACAACCTCACGGCCCGGCTGTCGTACGTCAGCGGCGACTTGGCCGACGCTTCCGTCTACGAACGCGTCGGCGATGCGATCAAGGGCGCCGAGACACCGGTGTTCTACCTGGAGATCCCGCCGTTCCTGTTCGGCCGGGTGGTTCAGGGCCTGGCCGATGCCGGGCTGACCACCCGTGCCCGGGTCGTCGTCGAGAAGCCGTTCGGCCACGATCGGCGTTCCGCCCGGGACCTGGCCGATCAGTTGCACCAGTACATCGACGAGTCGCAGCTTTACCGGATCGACCACTACCTGGGGAAGATGGGGCTGGAGGAGATCTTGTACCTGCGGTTCGCGAACGCCGTCCTCGAACCGCTGTGGAGCCGCAACTACCTCCAGTGTGTCCAGATCACGATGGCCGAGGACTTCGGCGTCGAGGACCGCGGCCATTTCTACGATCCGGTCGGCGCGCTGCGCGACGTGGTCGTCAACCATTTGATGCAGGTCGTCGCGGCTGCCGCGATGGAGCCGCCGTCGCGCGGCGATCCCACCACCCTCAAGGATTCGACCACCGCGCTGTTCCGTGCCGTGGAGGATGCCGATCCCGCGCACTACGTCCGTGGCCAGTACGACGGCTACCTCGGCATCGACGGGGTCGCGAAGAACTCGACCACCGAGACGTACGCCGCCCTCCGCCTCGACATCGAGAACTGGCGGTGGGCCGGTGTGCCGTTCTTCATCCGGACCGGCAAACGGCTGCCGGTGACGCAGACCGAACTGCGCCTGGTGTTCAAACGGCCACCACGGCTGGGCTTCGGGCCCAGCGGCCACATCGCCGAGCCGAACCAGTTGGTGATCAGGCTCGACCCGTCCACCGGAGTCAGGATCCAGGTGGACGCGCATCGTGCCGACGCGGCCCGGATCATGCCGATCGAGCTCGACATGGAGTTCGGCGAAGAGGGTGGCGAGGGCCCCACGCCGTACGAGGTTCTGCTGCATGCGGCGATGACCGGCCAGAGTACCCGGTTCACGCGGCAGGACGCAGTCGAGGAGACGTGGCGGGTGATGCAGCCGTTGCTCGACGCATCGACGCCGATCCACACCTACGAACCGGGGACCTGGGGCCCGGCCGCCGCCGATCGGGTGCCGGCTGGGTTGGGCGGCTGGCGGATGCCCTGGATCGGACACTGAGCAAGTTCAGCTCCGCGAGGCCGGCTCCGGATCCAGGATGATGTGCGGGATGTCGGCGGACTCGTCACCCCAGGCGATCCGCCGCGGTGTGCCGGACCATTCGACGGTCGCAGCGTGGTCGCGGTCGAAGTAGTCCCAGGCCCAGGATACGAAGGCGTCGGTCTTGCTGTGCGCACCGCTCAGCAGCATCGCGTGTACGCCGAGCCAGGCCGCGAACGCGACCGGGCCCTCCACCTGGTGCCGGTGCCGGCCGACCTCGGCGACGGCCGCGTTCCGGCCGATCATCGCCATGATGCCCTTGTCCTTGTAGTGGAACGGTTTGGGTTTGTCCCCGTGCACCTCACGCAGGATGTTGTCGGCGGCCCACCCGCCGGACTGCTGCGCCACCGATCCCAGCTGCGGCAGGATCGAGCCGTCCTTGGCCGGGATGTTCGCGACGTCGCCGATCGCATAGACGTGCGGATGCCCGTCCACACCGAGATCCCGCCGTACGTCGATCCGCCCGCCACGTCCCGTGGTCAACCCGGTCGCGGTGCCCACCACCGACGCGGCCGACTCACCGCCGCCCCAGATGACGGTCCGGGTGCTGATCGTGGACCCGTCGTCGAACTCGACCCGGTCCGCGTGCACCGCGGCGACTCCCGCCCCCAGTCGCGGGTCGGCACCGTGTTCGGTGAGCCGCTTGCGCGCGTACTTGTGCGACTTCTTGGAGAACGCACCGAGTAGCGTCTTGCCGCGGTCGACCACGGTGATCGTCCCTGGCTTCGCGATCCGTTCCGTGGCAACCAGCGCGGCCATCAGTTCGGTCAGTGCTCCGGTGATCTCGACGCCGGTCGGGCCGCCGCCGACCACCACGACATCGAGGGCCCCCGCTGATTCCGAACCGGTGTGGATCGTCGACTGCAGGTGCCGCCGCAACCGCTCTGCGTCGGCGACCGAGTAGAGCGGGAAGGCGTGCTCGGCCGCGCCCGGCACCCCGAAGTACTCGGGTCGGGCGCCGGCCGCGATGACCAGGTGCGTGCCGGTGATCCGATCGCCGCCGGACAGCGTCAGAGTGCGGTTCGCGACGTCGATCTTCGCGACGTCCGCGGTTCGGATCTCGACCGTCGGGTGCTCGCGGAAAATGGTCCGGTGCGGCCTGGCGATGTCCTCGGCCGGCAGTTGCGACGTAGCGACCTGGTAGAGCAACGGCTGGAACTGGTGATAGTCGTTGCGGTCGACCAGTGTGACCCGGACCCCCTCGTCGCCGAGGCGGTGCGCGCACCCGACCCCGGCCAGCCCGCCGCCGAGTACGACGACGTGCGGGCTCTCGTCCGTCTGCGCGGTCACAGTGACAACTCCTCCCTCCTCCACGATCCGTTCGTGAGCAGAACGATGAATCATCCGCCAGTGATGATTGGGGTCACCAACGCTTCAGGTGAACACGTTGACCGCGCGGGCTACGACGAGGCCGACGACTGCCAGCGAGATCATCGACTGGAGACCCATGGCCATCTTGGCCCACAGGGCGAGGGGCATCACGTCGGTCGGGCTGAACGCGGTGGACGTCGTCATCGCCAGGTACAGGTAGTCGCCGAATCCGGGCCGCCAACCTGGTCGCGCGACCTCCGGGCTGAGCTGCTGCGTGAACGCGAGGTCGAGGTACCGCGGCATCCGGTGGGCGCGGCTGGCAGCGCCGCCGGCGTCCAGTTCCCAGTACAGCAAGGCGAACACGATCAGGTTCGACAACCACACCACTCCGCCGGCCGCGAGTAGTGCCTCGGGCGAGTTCGTCATCGATCCGCCGCGGATCAGCACCGCGATGAGTCGCACCGTCGCCACCATCGCGTCGAGCACCAGCAAGGCAACGACCACGATCGACACACCGCGAAGGAACGACGACCGCTTGTCGATCCGGCCCGGATCCCGTGCGATCAGCACCGCCAGCAGCACGATCTCGACCGCCGGCAGCACCCACACCGGCGCCAGCCGCATCTCCTTCGGCCGCGCGAGTGTCAACAAGATGCCCACGAGTACGGCGGTCACACTCGGCCACCGAGCCTCACCCCGAACCGACCGCTCCGACGTGGACACTTGCTGTCAGCAGGCTTCGGTCTTGGGGTCGGGGCGCTGGGTCAGCCACTGCTGGTAGGACATGGATTGGTCGGGACCAGGTTCGGCAGCGCCGGGCGGGTGGCGGTCGAACACCAGCCGGGCGGTGGCCTCGAGGGTGCTTCGAAGGAGATCGGCAGGACCGCTCGCCTCGAACCCGAGGGTCCACCAATCCTGGCCGATGGTGCTGACCTCGGTGAGTTCCACGTCGCACTGCGGCCCCTGACCAGGCTCCGAGGCGCGCGCCACGATCTGTCCTCCGGCCAGTGAGAAACGGCTGGTACGTCGCCACTTGTGTACCGGCTGCCAGCCGGCCGGACAGCCCCTGTCGTCGCCGGGCAGGCTGAAGGGAAAGGACCACTTCTGCCAGGACTCCAGGCGTCCGCGGGCGCGGCCCGCCACCTCCAGGTTCCCCGGGCTCCCGTAGTACGTCTTGACCTCCAGCGCCCTGCCCCCGCGGATCTTCACGGAAAGCCCCGGCAACCGCGGATCCAGCAGGTACCAGTCCTCGCGTGACTCCGTCTCGATCGGGAACCGCCCGAACCACCCGGTCACCGCGGTCTCCAGCTGACCCGGGAAGATCCAGCGCACCTCCAGGCTGCGGGCTTCCTCGCCGGGCCGGCCCTGAGGCAGTTCAACCGTCATCGCCACACGCTCCTGACGCCGACCGGACGCCACCATGTCTGTGGGCCTGTCTGGTCAGTCGCTGTCGCGGGTAGGGGTGGCAGTCATCGGCAGGGCACCGCCCTCGGCAGCCTCGAGCTCGTCCTTGTCGGGCAGTCCGCGCACGGTTCCGATGATCGCCACGGCGATCGCGGCCCCGAGCAGCGGGCCGGCGACATAGATCCACCACCCCGTGTAGTCGTTGCCGACGATGTCGGGCCCGAGGGTGCGGGCCGGGTTCATGGACGCGCCGCTGATCGGGCTGGCGAACAGGCCGAGCAGCGCGACCGTCGAGCCAACCGCGATGGCCGCGTTGTGGCCGATGCTCCGGCCGCCGGTCGCCGTGTTGAGGATGACGCTGGCCAAGATCGCGGTCAGCACGGTTTCCATCACCAGCGACTTCCACTCCCCGCCGGGAGTGTTGATCGGGTAGTTCCCGCCCGAGCTGACGTGGCCGAACATCAACTGCAGGAACCCAGCCGCACAGAGGGTCCCGGCGAATTGGACCGCCCAGTACGGCAGCACCCATTTGGCGGGAAACACTCCCCGGACGGCGAAGGCGAAGGTCACAGCGGGGTTGATATGGAGTCCCGACAGCGGGCCCCAGGCGTAGATCATTGCCATCACAACCGCGCCGGGCGCGATCACCGCCGCGGTCCTGCTGATCGGTTCGTTGCCCACGTAATGGTTGATCACCCCCGAACCGGCTGCCACGGTCACCAGGACGAAGGTGCCCAGGAACTCGATGATCAGCCGGATCCACAACGGCCGTTGCCGCAAGGTGTCTTCCGCGAACCGGACGAAGTACCTGCGGCCGAGTGCCGCCCTGTGTTCAGCATCGGGATCGATGGCGGGTTCTGCCATGGCATTCGTCCCTTCCTTGTCGGCCGTCGGGGCGCGACCATCCAGGTTCGGTTTCAGATGTCGGTGGTCGCTTCGGCTCTGCCGTCGTCGACGGCGCTCTGGAACGCGACATAGTCGCGTTCGTTCTGGTCGGCGTAGGTTTCGGCGAAGTCGGCGATCGCCTGGTCGAAAGCGTCCGAGCCGCCGAGGTAGGCGGCCAGGGCGACGCGGTCGCCGGAACGAGCGTGAGCGCGGGCCAGGGTCCAACCGCACACGCGGGCATAGACCGCCATGCCCGAGGGACGCACCTGCTCGATCGGGAAGGAGAACTTCCAGTCCTTCAGTTGGCGAACGTAATAGTCGCGGTCCACCCCGTCCGGGCCCGGCGTATGGGTCCAGCCGAGGAAGATGTCGCTCTCGGCCTGCATCAGGCGCTGTCCGGCGACCACGCGCTCGCCCTGGTTGGCGTACCGGGTCCGCCCGCAGTACTGCGCCAGGACCGACGTCTGCGCCTCTTTGGCCTGCAGGAACACCGGTTCGACGCCGTCTCCGCTGTCCATCAGCACGATCCAGGCGCGGGTGCCGACGCTGCCCACACCAACGACCTTCCGGGCCGCCTGGACCAGCGTGAACTCCTCGAGCATGCGTCGCCGATCGGACTCCAGCGTCCGCCGGTATTTGCCCAGCACGGTGCGGATCTGCTCATACACCGCGCTGGCCTGCTCGTCGGCGAAGACCTCCTCGACAGGGACGACCATCGGCGGGTTACTGATGATCTGCCGGCGACCCTCGACCACTGTGGTCAGCTTGCGCAGCGCCTGGGTGCTGTCGTGGGTGTGGGCCTTGGCCAGCATCTTCTCCGTGGCCTTGAACCCCTTGGCCTTCATCTGGGACCGGAACTGCCCGATGGCCTCCTCGATGTCCAGGTGCGCGTACCAGACATCCAGGAACGTCTGCTCCGCGAACCCGCGCATCGCCTTCCGGTACGCCTTCACCGCTGCGAGGACGATCTTTCGGCGGCGCTTGCCTCCGAATCCGTTCTCCCGTCCCGCCACTGCGAGGCTCGCCGCCAGGCGCTTGACATCCCATTCGAACGGTCCGGGCAGCGTCTCGTCGAAGTCGTTGACGTCGAAGACCAGCTCTCGCTCCGGTGAGGCGTACGCGCCGAAATTGGACAGGTGCGCATCTCCGCACAGCTGCACATGCAGCCCCGACGTGGGCGTCGTGGCCAGGTCGGCCGCCATCGGCAGCGCAGCCCCCCGATAGAACGTGAACGCCGACACCAGCATCCGCCCATGCCGAATCGGCACCAGCGCCGGCACCCGCGACTCCGACTGCTCCAGCAGCAGCCCCACAGGATCCCGCGCCCCACCCGGCCGAAACTCCGCATGCGCCTCCCGCGGCGTAACGCTCCGCGCATCCGTCCCCAGCGCAACCCGATCCGCCCGACTCAACCGCCCAAGCGTCCCAGCCCGCTCCGAATCCCCCCGAAACGCCCGCGCCGCCGGCCTCGCCACTCCCCCACCCCCAGCCTTCACAGCCATAGATCCCCCCTGCCGCCCGCCCCATCAACAAGAACCGAACCAGACCCAGCGGCTCGCGACGGACGCACGCCCCCCACACTGATACCGAGACCCACCCCCCGGCATCACCCCTACGGGGTGACGAGACACCGAACCTGGAGTTGCGTCGAGCAGAGTGGTGTACGACGAGGTGGTGGCCGACACGGCGGGCACAACCACCGGGAGATAGTCAGCGACCGCTCCGAGCCCGCCAACTCGTGACCCCGTTCGACCTTTCGCGAGCTACTGCGGGTTCGTGGGCTTGGGGCATGGCCGCCGCGGCAACCCAAGGGGCCGACCATGCGTGGGCCCGCGAGCCGGGTCTCGAGTCGGCGCGCCTCGCGCTTGAGCGGCTGCGCGAGGTACTGACCGAGGATCACTGCCGGGCAGTCAAATCGTTGAGCGCCCAGACAGCGGTGCCCCGTGGATTGCCTGGCCAAGTCTGACCGATGATGTGGCAGGCCAACGCTTATTGCACGGAGTTGATATCGCCGACTGTCAGGGCGGTGAGCCGAAGGTTCTCCTGGATTCCGGACACCGCGTTGCCGACGATGCACTCGACTCGGACGCGTCCGCCCGCCGCCAGGTTGGCGGTCGTCAGGAACGGGGTTGATGCGTAGGATGACGTTCCGATCAGAGACGGTGCCGGCAGCGTCGCGGTGCCGCTGGTCAGGTACATGTTGTGATCGTCGTACATGTTGCAGCTGACCACCGCCGACGCGGCCTGTTGGTTCAGGCTGTTGCCGACACCGTTGATGAGGTACTTGCCGGCCGGAAGCGTCAGGGATGCGACGACCTTGTAATTCGTGCCGTCCAGGGACGCGTAGCCCGATGCGGTGTAGACGTCGCCCGGGACTGCTGCAGTGGTTGCTGCCGACGCGGCGCTCACCGAACCGGCAGTCAGGAAGGCTGCTGCGAGCGTCATGGTTGCGAGCTTGCGGTTGAAGGTCATGACGAAGTTCCTCTCGTGAGGTCGTGCGGGGATAGCCCTCTCGCGTTGGAGGGTTGATGGATTGGGGCGGAAGGTCAGTAGGCGCTGAGCGTTGGGGTCAGACCCACTGGTTGGCGAGTGCGGGCGCTCAGGGCGACCGCGTCGATGACGCGGAGAACTCGGCGGCCGTCTGTTGCCGTGACGGCGGCCGGGCGTTCTTCGGCGACAGCAGCGGCGAACTCCGCGAGCTCCGGCATCAGCATCGTGGTGATGTGGTCACCCCACAGCCTCGGGCGAAGGGTCGCCGGCTCCTTGTAGGCTGCGAGAACCTCACTTTGGACGTCGATCTCGAACTGCCCGAAGGTTCGCCCACACAGTCCGACGAAGCCTGCGCTGCCGATGATCCGCAGGTCGTAGAAGAATCCGGACGCCTGCTGCGTGACCACGAACTGCGCCGGCCGACCGCCGCTGAATCCGAGAGTTACGGCCGAGCTTTCGTCGACCCCATCGCCACCTCGGTACGACACATCTGCCGACACCTCGGTCGGCTCCTCGCCGACGAACCACAAAGCGAGATCCATGAGGTGACAGCCGACGTACAACATCGGACCGCCACCACGTCGTACCTGTGCAACCCAGTCATCGGTCATCGGGGGCGTGCCGATGGAACCTGTGATCGCCTGGATGTCCCCGACGGCTCCCTCGCCGAGCAGCTTCGAGAGGTACGCCGCCATCCCGTACCGGAACGAGTACCCGACCATGCAGGTCACGCCCGCGCTGGCGGCGGCGAACTCCACCTCTTTGGCCTGCTCCTCGTTGAGCGCCATCGGCTTCTCGATCATCACGTGCTTGCCGGCGCGGATCGCCGCCAGCGCCGCAGGCGCGAGCGCGTCGTGCGGCGTCGCAATCAGCACGGCATCGACGTCTGCGATGCCGAGCAACTCCTCGACCGACCCGTGCGCGCTCGCACCATCCGTCAGCGCGGCAGCGTTGCGCGCGGCGCCGACGTCGATGTCCGCACATGCTACGAGCTGCAAGTGATCCGACCGTCTGACGGCTTGCGCGAGGTTCGTTCCGTGCCCCCCACAGCCGACAACTGCTGTTCTCAGCGACTCGATGTTCATGAGCGCCTCCTTCTTTGAAGACAACGTAGTTCCGGAGCGGCGGTCCATCGATGTGCGCGGTGTACGCACTCTGTGCACTGTTCAGCTCTCGAGGTACTTCATCAGTTCGTCGACCGCCAACTCGATCGCGTCCCGGACGTCCAGGACCGGAGCCTCGTCCAGTTTCCCGAGCTGCGCCTGAGCCGCCGAGAGCAGCCGGAGGATCTCACTCTCCTCCATCGGCGGGCGTGGCACGTCGAGCTGCGATCGCCGATCGGCCGCCGCCGCGATCAGCTGGACCGCGGTCGCCATCGCGCCAAGACCGCCCAGGGTCTGGGCCGCGATCTCGAGACAGCGAACCGAGGCCGCCGAGCCGGTCTCGCCGATCTCCTGACTCAGCTCGAGGCCTTGCCGGGAAAGCTCCGCCGCCCGCCGGACCCGCCCGAGCTCCAATGAGACGAGCGCCAGGTTCATCACTGACGCACGCTCTCCCATCCGAGTTCCTGACTGACGCCACAGCACGTGGCTCTCCTCTAGCAACCTGAGTGCTTCGTCGAGCCTGCCGTCCCTGCGCGCATGCATCGCCATCTCGTTCAGCGCGTACGCGACGCCCCACCGATCGCCCCGCTGCCGCTGCAGAGCCAACGCTTGCTCGAGCAACAATGCGGCGTGCTGCGAATCGCCCATCAACCGCGTCGCGCGCGACAGGCTCAACATCGCCTGTGCCTTCTCGGCCAGACCTCCGGCCGTGTCTGCCGCCCTCAACGCCGACTCGTACAGCTCGATCGCCTCGATGTACTTGCTGCGATGCAGCATCAGATCTCCCACCCCACAGGTGGCCCGGCACCACACAGTCCGGTCGTCGAACTCGCTACTCATCGATCGGCTGCGTTCGATCAGCCCGAGCGCCCGGTCGAGATCGCCGCCGTACTCCGCGATCCTTCCCCAGGAGTACAGGCCGGCTGCCACCGCGGGCGAAGTCAGCTCGTCCGCACGCTCGAGATAGCGCGAGAACCACTCCTCGCCTTCCAGCAAGAAACCCTGCGCCAACCAGAATCCGCTCAGCACTTGGCACATGTTCAGGCCCGTCTCGAGCCGCTCACCCTCGAGAAACCATTGCAGGGCCACGCGGAGGTTGGCGATCTCGCCCCGCAGCCCCTTCATGTCGCCCGGATAAGGGATGCCGAGACGAGTCGCTGACCCTTCCCCAGCGAGCGTCAGGAAGTACGCGGCGTGCCGATCGCGGATGATGTCCGCGTCCGCAGCGCCGCCCAGATGTACGGCGGCGTACTCGTGAACCGTTTCAAGGAAGCGGTAGCGTCGTCCACCGCCTGTGTCCTCAACGGTGACAAGCGACTTCTCGACGAGCCCTTCCAGGGCCACGACGACAACACCTCGCGACAGTTCGTCGTCCACGCACACATCGCACGCCGCGTCGAGCGTCCAACCACCTTTGAAGCTCGCTAGCCGCGTCATCACCCGCTGTTCTGTGGGATCCAGCAGCGTGAAACTCCAGTCCAGCGCAGCGCGCAGCGTTCGGTGCCGCGGCGGGGCGTTGCGCGCCCCCCGCGCCAGAAAATCAAGCCGATCGGCAAGCAACTCGGCGACCTGCGCCACGCCGAGAGCCGGGACGTGCGCGGCCGCAAGTTCGATCGCCAGTGGCAAGCCTTCGAGCTGTCTGCAGATGTGCCTGACAACGTTTGCTTCGTCGCTCGAGAACGCTGGCGCGCCGGCTGCTTGTGCCTGTCGGCTCAGGAAGGCGACTGAGTCGCCTATCGTCAGCGGCGGCACGACCCAGACCGTCTCGCCCGGGATTCGCAACGGTTCACGACTGGTCGCCAGCACACGGAGATCCGCGGCATCACGCAACAGTTCGTCGACCAGCAGCGCGCACTGGCTCACCAGGTGTTCGCAATTGTCCAGCACCAGAACCAGTTGCTTGGAGTGCAGGTGCTCTCGAACCCGTTCCACAGTCGGCGGGATGACACCAAGGGTTGCCGCAACAGTGGCCGATACGATCGCACCATCGACCACCGGAGCGAGATCCACGAGTACGGCGCCATCGCGGTGAACGGCCGCCAACTCGCGCGCGAGCTCGAGAGCCAACCGGGTCTTGCCGACGCCGCCCGGGCCGGTCAAGGTGAGGAGCCGCGATGTACGCGCGCGAACGTCCAGGTCGGCGAGTTCGGGTTGCCGACCGACGATCGGTGACGGCTCGATCGGTAGGCTGTACCGTGCCGCTCTCGGATCGCGACCACAGGCCGCCATGAACTCATCCCGATCTTCCGGCCCGAGCTGAAGCGCGTCGGCCAACCGCCGCGCGGTGTCCGGATAGGGAGAGTTCCGCGCGCCACGCTCGAGGTCCGCGATCCCCCGACGACTAAGACCGGCCCGCTGCGCAAGGGCTTCCTGAGACATGCCCGCGAGAGCCCGGTAATGACGCAACATCACGCCGAACCGCTGCTCCCCACTCGACGACTGCCCATCGAGCCCCACGCAGCCAACCCTAGTCCTGAATCCTGTCTCCAACTACGGCTTGGTCGGCACGCAGAGTCGGGGTGTCCGACGGGCGGAAGGTGTCGGACTTTGGGGTGTCGGGCAGTTGTCAGAGGAGATGCGCTGGTTCGGCTGACCTGTCGCAGGGTCAGTTGCCGTGGGTGGAGTCGCGATGGAGCGGAGCCGAGCAGCTCAGAGGTCTCGGCTGGGCACACCGCTGCCCCTGCCGCAGCCACACCACGCCCTCGACTTGCTCGCGACTGTGCCGATCTCAGCGACGACGGGCCCTCAGCCGGTCGCGATCCGTCGAGGGCTGAATGCATTCGCGATCGAACGAGGGCTGCAGATCACCATGGTGTACGTCGAAGAGCCCGGACCGCCAACGCTGGCCTTCGACCTTCTCGAATCGCTACTGGAGTCGGAAGGTCAGGCGCTCGTCGTACCAACGCTGCACCACCTCGCCGTACTCGGGTACCCGCTGAAGATTAGAGACCACCTCCGCCATTGCACCCACGAGGTCCTGATCGCCACCAAGCCGGCGGAGCGGACGTGCTGAGGGGACGTCCCTCGTTCTCCTCAAGTCCCCTGCACCCGCGTCCGTCCCGCCGCTCCACCGGGAGCACCACCTGATGTATCTCACAGAGTCGGGTGCCGTCCCTGCCCCGATGCTGCGACCGCTCGGTGTCCGCGCCCAAGCGGTCGCAGCGCGGCGCACGAGCAGGTGTTGCAGACGAGCGAATGCATAGCTGGGCCGGGCACTGGGCCCGTCTGCCGTTCGCTGGGTCGGGTGCTGATCGCGGTTGGGCGGCAGCACGCTGTAGTCGCACGCGAGCGATAGCGAGCGCACCGCGGGCGGTAGCCCGCAAATCCCGGCGATAGCCGGAAGGGATGCACCGGCGGTAGCCGGGGGGTGGGTGGGTGCACGCGTAGCAGGCGCGTTGAGGAGCGGAGCGACGAAGGTAGCGCCTGCGTAGCGTGCGAGGGCTTCTTTCCCTACCTGATTCGCATGCCACTGATCGCGCGCGCGATCACCAACCTCTGGATTTCTGAGGTGCCTTCGAAGATGGTGTAGATCTTGGCGTCTCGGTGCATGCGTTCTACGGGGTATTCGCGGGTGTAGCCGTTGCCGCCGAGGATTTGGATGGCTTCTTCGGTTACCTTTACCGCTACTTCGCCGGCTTTCAGTTTGGCCATGGAGCCTTCGCCGTGGCGGTAGTCGGGGGTTTCGCCTCGCATGAGGGCGGCGGACATGTTGGCGGCTCGCCAGACGAGCAGGCGGGCGGCGTCGATCTCGAGGGCCATGTCGGCGAGTTTGAAGGCGATGCCCTGGTTGTCGATGATGGGGCGGCCGAACTGTTCGCGGGTTTTGGCGTAGTCCAACGCGACCTCATAAGCCGCGCGGGCGATGCCGATGGCTTGGGCGCCGACGATGTGGCGGGTCATTTCGAAGGTGGCCATCGAGGCGTTGCGGCCGGCGGAGGCGGGCGCCTCACCGCGGGCGGTGGCTTCGCGGGCCTCGTGGGCGCGGGCCAAGCGTTCGTCGAGTTTTTCCTTGCCGCCTAGGACGTTCGCGGCGGGGATGCGGACGTTGTCGAAGAAGACGTCGGCGGTGTGGGAGGCACGGAGGCCGTGTTTGCGGAGTTTGGTGCCTTGCTCCAGGCCGTGGACCTCGGTGCGAGGTACGACGAAGGCCGCCTGCCCCTTGGTGCCGAGCGACGGGTCGACCGTCGCGACGACCACGTGGATGTCCGCGATGCCGCCGTTCGTGGCCCAGGCCTTCTGGCCGTTGATGACCCACTCGTCAGTCGCAGCGTCGTACACAGCGCGTGTGCGGATCGCGGACACGTCGGATCCGGCGCCGGGCTCCGACGAGCAGAAGGCGGCGACGCGTACGTCGTCAGCCGTGCCGTAGCAGCGCGGCATCCACTCGCTCCACTGCTCCGGAGTGCCGTTGGAGAAGATCGCCGACGACGCCAGGCCCGTGCCCTTCAGCGACATCCCGATACCGGCGTCGCCCCAGAAGAGTTCCTCGTGGACGAGCGGCATCAGCAGGCCGGACGGGTCGATGAAGAGGTTGATGTTGGCGTCGAGCCCGTACAGGCCGATCTTGGCGGCTTCCTGGATGACCGGCCACGGGGTCTCCTCGCGCTCGTCCCACTCGGCGGCGGCCGGGCGGATGACGTCCGCGGCGAACGCGTGGGCCCAGTCGCGGATCTCGCGCTGCTCGTCGTTCAGCCCGAGCGAGAACGAGCTCCAGCCGGGCCGGGACCGCTCGGCGCCGAGTTCGCCGGCCAACGCCATCACGTCGGCCGAGACCGCGAGCTTCGGATCGGTCATGGTCATCAACATCCTCCAACAGGGGCGCAGTACGATGTTACCGACGAGTGTAACCGTCGTTTGCACCAAGGGGTACCGCTGTGGCTAAGATCGATCCCATGAGCTCCGCGCTGCTCGCGATCGGACGCCGCCGGACCACGGCGGAGCGCCGTCGCGACCGGGAGCGCGACATCATCCGGGCCACCCGCGAGCTGTTCGACGAGCGCGGCACGATCGACGCCCAGATCGACGATATCGCCAAGCGGGTCGGGATCAACAAGGCACTCATCTACCGGCACTTCGCCGGCAAGGAAGAGCTCTTCGCGCTCACCCTGGTCGACTACCTGAAAGAGCTCGACGAAGGCCTGCAACAGAAAGACCATCCACGGAGAGCACCGCTCAACCGGCTCAAGGCGCTCAGCGAGACCTTCGTCGACTTCTGCCTCACCTATCCGGCGTTCACCGACTGCGCGATGAGCCTGCTCCGACGCACCGGCGAGGAGCTGTTCGGCGAGATCACCGAGCCCGTGATGATGAAGCTCGGTACGGCGATGGCCGCGCCGCTCGACCGGATCGCGGCGATCCTCAAAGCCGGCCAGCACACCGGCGTGTTCGACGAGGTCGACACCGCCTACCTGGCCAATCACCTGTACACGCAGACACTCGGATCGTTGCATATGGCAAGGGTCGGGCTGATCGTGTCGAGCGGACAGCCCGGACACCCGGTGGTGCATCACGCGGATGTCGGTACCGTGCGAGAGACTGCCATCACGGCAACACTCGCAACAGCTGTCGGCCGCAAGGCACTGAAGATCCAGCGAACTTCCGCCACCGCACGAAAGTCCAGAGGAGAGACATCGTGACCGAGACCCGCAAGGTGGCCGTCGTCGCCGGAAACCGGATTCCGTTCGCCCGGCAGGACAAGACGTACCGCCACGCCTCCAACTCCGACATGCTCACCGCCGCACTGAACGGCCTGGTCGACCGGGCCGGCCTCGGCGGCCAGGAGGTGGGCGAGGTCGTCGCCGGCGCGGTGCTCAAGCACGCCCGCGACTGGAACATGGTCCGCGAGGTGGTCCTCGGTTCCAAGCTCGCCGCCACCACCCCGGCGTACGACATCCAGCAGGCGTGCGGCACCGGGCTCGAGGCCGCGATCCTGGTCGGCAACAAGATCGCGCTCGGCCAGATCGACGCCGGTATCGCCGGTGGCGTCGACACCGCGTCCGACGCGCCGGTCGCCGTCAACGACCACCTGCGCAACGTGCTGCTCGACCTCAACCGCGCGAAGACGTACCCGGACCGCCTGAAGGTCCTCGCCCGCGTCCGCCCGAAGGACGTCGTACCGGAGATCCCGCGCAACGCGGAGCCGCGCACCGGCAAGTCGATGGGCGATCACGCCGCACTGACCGCGCTCGAGTGGGGCATCACCCGCGAGGCGCAGGACGAGCTCGCGTACAACTCCCACATCAACCTCGCCAAGTCGTACGACCGCGGCTTCCAGAACGACCTGATCACGCCGTACCTCGGTCTCGAGAAGGACCAGAACCTCCGCCCCGACACGACCCTTGAGAAGCTGGCCAAACTCAAGCCTGTCTTCGGCAAGGGCGAGACCGCGACCATGACGGCCGGCAACTCGACCCCGCTCACCGACGGCGCGTCGACCGTCCTCCTGAGCACCGACGAGTGGGCCCAGGAGCACGGGCTGCGGCCCCTCGCGTACCTGACCCACTCGCAGACCGCCGCGGTCGACTACGTGAAGGGCGCCGAAGGCCTGCTGATGGCCCCCGCGTACGCCGTACCGCGGATGCTGGCCAGAGCCGGCCTCAGCCTGCAGGACTTCGACTACTACGAGATCCACGAGGCGTTCGCCTCCCAGGTGCTGTCGACGCTGAAGGCATGGGAGGATCCGATCTTCTGCAAGGAGCGGCTCGGCCTGGACGCGCCGCTCGGCGAGATCGATCGCGACAAGCTGAACGTGAACGGCAGCTCGCTGGCCGCGGGCCACCCGTTCGCGGCGACCGGCGGGCGGATCGTTGCCGCGCTGGCCAAGCAACTGGACGAGAACGGCGGCGGCCGGGGCCTGATCTCGATCTGCGCCGCAGGCGGCCAGGGCGTCGTCGCCATCCTCGAGAAGTAGGAGCTGAGATGACCGACCGCTACCAGACCTTCACCCGGACACCGCTCGGGCAGACCCTGGTGAAGAACCTGGGCCTGCCCGACCCGACGCCGTTGCAGCGCTGGGTCGAGGGGTCGCCGGTGATCGACGGGCCGGTCGTCTTCGGCGCGATCGGGGAGACCGACGCCGGGAAGGCGATCCAGGCGCTGCTGCGCGACATCGGCGCCTCGTTCAGTACGGCGACCGAAGGCGTCGCGTCGATCGGCATCCGCCCGAAGGCGCTCGTCTTCGACGCGACCGGCGCCGCCACGACCGCGGACCTGACCAGCCTGCAGCGCTTCTTCTCCCCCGTCATCCGCCAGCTCGCCGCGGCGGGCCGGGTGATCGTCGTCGGCCGGACGCCGGAGCTCGCGACCTCCACCGAGCAGCATGTCGCGCAGCGCGCGCTCGAGGGCTTCACCCGCTCGCTCGGCAAGGAGGTGAAGCGCGGCGCCACGGTCAACCTCGTGTACGTCGCCCCGGACGCCCATGAGCAGCTCGACTCGACGCTGCGCTTCTTCCTCTCCCCCAAATCGGCGTACGTCGACGGCCAGGTCGCCCGGATCGGGACCGGCCCGCTCGTCAGCAACGACCCGACCAAGCCGCTCGCCGGCCGCACAGCCCTGGTGACCGGCGCGGCCCGCGGGATCGGTGCGTCGATCGCGGACACGCTCGCCCGCGACGGCGCGACGATCATCGGTGTCGACGTACCGCAGAACGCGGACCCGCTGCGGAAGGTCATGACCCGGCTCGGCGGCTCCGAGCTGCTGCTCGACGTCACCGCGGTCGACGCCCCGCAGCGGATCGCAGCCCACGCCCAGGAGCAGTACGGCGGCCTCGACATCGTCGTCCACAACGCCGGCATCACGCGCGACAAGCGGCTGGCGAACATGCGGACCGACGCCTGGGATGCCGTCCTCGACGTCAATCTCCGCGCCCCGGAGCGGATCACCGAGCACCTGGTCGAGTCCGGCGCGCTCCGCGACGGCGGCTCGATCATCGGGGTCTCGTCGATGGCGGGGATCGCCGGCAACAACGGCCAGACGAACTACGCGACCTCCAAGGCCGGCGTGATCGGTCTGGTCCAGGCGCTCGCGCCGAAGCTGGCCGAGCGGAACATCCGGATCAACGCGGTCGCGCCCGGGTTCATCGAGACCGAGATGACCGCGAAGATCCCGTTCACGATCCGCGAGGTCGGCCGCCGGATCAACTCGCTGCAGCAGGGCGGGCTGCCGATCGACGTGGCCGAGACAATCGCGTGGTTCGCGGATCCGGCCTCGGCCGGCGTCACCGGCAACGTGGTCCGGGTCTGCGGCCAGAGCATGCTGGGCGCGTGACATGCCGACCCGTCGGTACGACGACTCGCCGAAGTTCGGCGCGCTCTATGCCCGGACGGTCCGCGCAACCCTCAGAAGGGCCGACTACGAGCCCGACGAGGACGGGCTGACGCTCGAGCTGCCCCGGTCCGCGATCGACCAGGACCACCTGACGGCATACCGCGATGTCACCGGGTTCCAGGCCGGCCCGGCCGTGCCGCCGACGTACCCGCATGTGCTCGCGTTCCCGCTGCACCTGGACCTGATGTCCGACCCCTCGTTCCCGTACAAGCCGATGGGGATCGTGCATCTGTCCAACACGATCACGCAGAAGCAGCCGATCTCGATCCACGCCGAGCCGGCCATCCGCGTGCACAGTACGCCGGAACGCCCGCACCCGAAGGGCACCGTCTTCGACATCGTCAGCGAGGTCTTCGTCGACCACGAGCTGGTGTGGAGCGACCTGACCACGCTGCTCAGCCGCACGGCCGGCACGCCGAGTGCCCACGCGGACCTGCTGCCCGACCCGGTCCTGCCGGCCGACGCGTGGTGGGACCTGCGCGGCAACCTCGGCCGTCGGTACGCCGGTGCGTCCGGCGACCGGAACCCGATCCACCTGTTCAAACTGACCGCTCAGGCGTTCGGGTTCCCGCGCCAGATCGCTCACGGGATGTGGGCCAAGGCCGCCGCGCTCGCATCCATCCAGCGCGCCGGGCACCTGCCCGACGCGTTCACCGTCCGCGTCGACTTCCGCAAGCCATTGCTACTGCCCTCCCGCGTGCAGTTCGGCTACCAGCAGACCGGCAAGACGATCGACTTCGCGCTGTACGACGAGTCGCACGACGTGACGCACCTGGTCGGGCAGCTGCAGGAGAACTGACCCACTCGACTCCGCCGGAAACCTGGAGGACACTCCGAACCAGAGGAGGCCTGCTCGGCTACGTGATCTTCACGCTCGGCCTCGGTATCGGGGACGACGACATCTTCGACTGGGGTGGACTCCTGAGTGCCCTGATCGGGACGATCATCGTGGTACCTGTCGCGACCTGGATCCTGCGTCGGCGCTCTCATACTCCGAGCTGACAGCCCGGAATGCGGGAGGTTGGCAGCGGTCCCGCAGGTCGTCGAGAACGTTCCCGATCTCAGCCGGCTCGAGCTGCTGACCATCCCGCTGCCGAACGGCGAGGAGACCGGCCGCGTCCTCGCGCGCGCCGATGACAGCGGCGTACGGCGCCAACCGGTTCTCCCGGATCCGCGCGCCGAGGCTGCCCTCGTCGGCGTGTGCGATCTCGACCCGCAGACCGCGATCCACCGCCCGGCGGGCCACCTCGGCGGCGCGCTTCTCCTCGTCGTCCGAGATCGGCAGTACGACGAGCTGCACCGGCGCGAGCCACGCCGGGAACGCCCCGCCGTGGACCTCGATCAGCTGCGCCATCGCCCGCTCGATGCTGCCGACGATCGCCCGGTGCACCATCACCGGCCGATGTTTGTTGCCGTCGGCACCGATGTACTCGAGACCGAACGCGGCCGGCTGGTGGAAGTCGATCTGGACGGTCGACAGGCTGAACTCGCGGCCGGCCGAATCCTCCATCTGGATGTCGATCTTCGGCCCGTAGAACGCCGCGTCGCCGGGCGCCTCCACGTAGTCGATCTCGGCCGCCTCCAGCACATCCCGGAGCAGTGAGGCGGCTTGGGCCCAGCTGGCGGCGTCGCCGACGTACTTGCTGGACGGATCGCCGAACTTCGCGTCCTCCGCGGGCAGCGCGAGGACGTAGCGCGACGCGCTGATTCCCATGTCGGCGTACGCCTGGTTGATCAGGGCAAGCGCCGACGCAGCCTCCGAGGCGACCTGGTCGAGGCGGCAGAAGATGTGTGCGTCGTTGAGTTGCATCGCGCGGACCCGGCTGAGGCCGCCGATCGCGCCGGACAGTTCGGCGCGATACTGGCCGCCGAGTTCGGAGTACCGGAGCGGGAGTTCGCGGTAGCTGTGCGAGCGGGAGCGGTACATCAGCGCGTGGTGCGGGCAGATGCTCGGCCGGAGAATCAGTTGCTCCGCACCCATGTCCATCGGCGGGTACATGTCGTCGTGGTACTTCGCCCAGTGGCCCGAGATCTCGTACAGCTCGCGCTTGGCGAGCACGGGCGAATAGACCTGCTGGTAGCCGGCTCTTCGTTCGACCTCGGAGATGTAGTTCTCCAAGGCACGCCGGACGGCAGCACCGGCGGGCAGCCAGTACGGCAGGCCGGCGCCGATCAGCGGGTCGGAGTCGAACAGGCCGAGCTCGCGGCCGATCTTGCGGTGGTCGTACATGATTCCTCCAAGAGAGTTGGAGCGAGCGACCACCGGACACGACGAAGCCCCGGGGCACTCGCCCCGGGGCTTCGGTAGACAGTCAGATGTCAGCGCGCCGGGACGAACCTCGGCGTCGTCGTCACTACTGCGCGCTTGATCACGTTTCTACGTTAGCAGATCAGAGTCCAGGCCGACGGGCCTGATGAGACCTTCTTGCGCAACCGACGCGATCAGGGCGCCGGTCTCCGCGTAGAGGCGGCCGGTCGCGAAGCCTCGCGCGCCGGACGCCGACGGGGACGACTGGTCGTAGAGCAGCCACTCGTCGGCGCGGAACGGACGGTGGAACCAGAGCGCGTGGTCGAGCGACGCCGGCTGGATGCGACGGTCGCCGATCACGATGCCGTGCGGAAGCAGACTCGCGCCCAGCAGGGTCAGGTCGCTGGCGTAGGCGAGCACACACGCGTGCAATGCGGGATCGTCCGGAAGCTTGCCCGCGGCACGGATCCAGAACTGGCGGCCGCTGACCCCGGCGAGGCGTACGTCGAGCGCCGCCCACTCACGATCCCAGTCCGCGGCGGGCCGACCCGACCGCGCTTCGAGGACAGTCGCCAACCGCGGCGCTTCCTCAGGCGGTACGACGTCGTCCGGCATCGGGTCCTGGTGGTCGAGGCCGGGCTCCGGGCGCTGGAACGACGCCGACATGTAGAAGATCGGCTTACCGTTCTGCGAGGCCACGACGCGCCGGCTGCTGAACGAGCCGCCGTCGCGGGTCGGCTCCGGGCGGTAGACGATCGGCACCGACGTGTCGCCGGCCCGCAGAAAGTAGCCGTGGAGCGAGTGCACGATCCGCTCCGGGTCGACCGTACGGCTCGCGGCGGCCAGCGCCTGTCCCAGCACCTGACCGCCGAACACCCGCTGCATCGAGGTCTGCGGCTGACGACCCCGGAACAGGTCGACGTCGATCATCTCCAGGTCGAGCAGCTCGACCAGATCCTCCAGCGACTCAGGCATGCCTCATCCTGACAGGCCGGTGCGCCAAACCCGCAGTCGGCTAGTCGTTCTCCTCGCGGTTCAGCTCTGCCAGGAACTGCTCTACCTCGGCGCCCAGTTCGTCGGCGGACGGGGTCGAGTCGGCCAGCAGGCTCTTGCGGGACAGGGAGCCCTCGGCGGCGTCGTACTGCGTCTCGAGCGCCTTGACGACCTGGCTTGCGTCCTCGGAGGCCTCGACCTGCTCGTCGACCAGCCGGCCGGTGACGGCGGCCTCGTCGAGCAGGGCCTTGCTAGGGAGGAGCAGGCCTGTTGCGGCGGAGATCGCGTGCACCAGGGCCAGCGCGGCGCCCGGGAAGCGGTTCTCGGCCAGGTAGTGCGGGACGTGGACGGCGAAGCCCATCGCGTCCTTGCCGGCCTCGCCCAGTCGCACCTGCAGCATCGTGCCGGCGCTCGCGGGCAGCACCATCTCGCCGTCCCAGATGTTCGAGCGGGTGACCAGCTCGGGCCGGGTCGCGTGCGCTGTCAGGCCGAGCGGACGGGTGTGCGGCACGCCCATCGGGATGCCGTGGACGCCGACCGTCAACGTGACGTTGTAGCGCTCGATGAGCTGCCGGACCGCACCGGCGAACCGGTCCCAATGGTTGTCCGGCTCGGCGCCCTCGAGCAGCAGGAAGTCGACTCCCGCGTCGTCGGTCACCAGGTGCAGCGACAGATGCGGCGGCGTGTAGTCGGTGAACCGGTCCTCGGCGAACGTCACTTCGGGCCGCCGGGCCCGGTAGTCGTGCAGCAGGTCGACGTCGAACCGCGCGAGCAGCCGGTGGTCGAGCACCTCGAGCAGGTGGTCGGCGGTCACCCGGCCGGCCTGACCGGCGTCCATGAACCCGTCCAGCGAGTGCACCATGACCTTCGGCGTCGCCGCCGGGCCGGTCGCCACCGACTCGTCGACGATCTCGTAGAGGTCGTCCGGTCGCAGCATCGTCGTTCTCCTTCGCGCAGTCGCCAACAGGGCGGGTTGGGCCCCTTTATCCTGCCGTTCACCGAGTCCAACGCTGTCACTCGGGGCACAAATTCCGGCCACAGCCAAGATTCAGGATGTTCCAAGAATCGGAGATGGCAAGACACTGCGGGAAAGCGCTTGCTAGGTTGTCTTCGTGAGCAGCGAACCTGATTCCGCCCTGACCGTCATGCTGGCGATGCACGCCGACGCCAGGTCCCGTGTGCTCGTGCCGCGGGTCATGCAGCGGCTCGAGGCGATCGCCACCGTGCTCCCGGTCGGACCCGGACTCGGCACCTCCTCGGATCTGTCGGGCCCGGCCTTCCTCGCCGATCCCGCGATCCGGGCGGCGCTGCCGGACGTCGACGTACTGCTCACCGGCTGGGGCTGCCCGCGGATCGGTCCGGAGGTGCTCGACGCGGCGCCGAAGCTGCAGGCGATCCTGCACGCGGCCGGATCGGTCAAGGCGATCGTCGACCCGGCCGCGTTCGACCGCGGTATCCAGGTGTCGTCGGCGGCCACCGCGAACGCCCAGCCGGTCGCGGAGTTCACGGTCGCCGCGATCGTGCTCGCCGGGAAGCGGGCGTTCCGGCTCGCGGCGCAGTACCGGGTCGAACGGCGGAAGGCCGACCCGCACGGGATGCCGGGCAGTTACGGTACGACGGTCGGCCTGCTCGGAGCGTCACGGATCGGGAAGATGGTCGCGGAGCGGCTGCGCGAGTTCGACCTCGAGGTGCTGATCAGCGACCCGTACCTGACCGCGGACGAGGCTGCCGCCCTCGGTGCGGAGCTGGTCGACAACGACGCGCTGTTCGGGCGGAGCGACATCCTCAGCGTGCACGCGCCGCTGATTCCCGAGACGGTCGGCCTGGTCGACGGCCGGCTGCTCGGTCTGCTGAAGGACGGCGCGGTGCTGATCAACACCGCGCGCGGCAAGATCATCGACGCCGAGGCCCTGCTGCGCGAGTGCGTGTCCGGCCGGATCGACGCCGTCCTCGACGTCACCGATCCCGAGCCGCTGCCGCCGGACTCGCCGCTGCTCGACCTGCCCAACGTCTTCATCACCCCGCACGTCGCCGGTGCCGTCGGCAACGAGATCGCCCGCCTCGGCGAGATGGCCGTCAGCGAACTCGAACGCCTCGTCACCGGCCAGCCGCTCCAGCACGCCATCAGCGCGACCGAACTCGGAAGGCTCGCATGACCCGCCTCGTACTGCCTGACACCGATCGTGTTCTCTCCCGGCAGACGGGCTGGAGCCGCAAGCACTGGGAGGTGCTGGCGGATCACCTGCTCGACTCGCTCGTGCCGTACTTCTCCCCCGGCGCCTCGCTCGTCGAGCTGCCCGGCCGACCGAGCCGATCGGGTACGGCGTCCGACGCGCTCGAGGGCTTCGCCCGGTCCTTCATGCTGGCCGCCTTCCGGATCGCCGGCGTGCAGGGCAAGGGCTGCGAAGACCTGATCGAGCGGTACGCGCGCGGCGTCGCGAACGGAGCGAATCCGGACCACCCCGAGTCGTGGCTGCGGCTCACCGAGCGATCGCAGCAGATGGTCGAGGCCGCGGCGATCGCGGTGTCGCTGCACGAGACCCGCCAGTGGATCTGGGACCGCCTCGACACCCGCGCCCAGGAACACGTGGCGGAGTGGCTCGGCGGGTTCATCGGCTCCACGACGCACGACAACAACTGGCGGCTGTTCCAGGTCGTGAGCGAGCAGTTCCTGGCGTCGGTCGGTGCGCCGTACTCGCAGGACGACATCGACGGCGGCCTCGACCGGATCGAGGACTGGTACGTCGGCGACGGCTGGTACTCCGACGGCGACGGGCAGAACTTCGACAACTACATCGGCTGGGCGATGCACCTCTACCCGGGACTGTGGGCGCGGATGGCCGCCGCGACCCCGGGTGCGCAGTACGAGGACCGGCTGAAGCTGTACCGCGAGCGGATCAATCTTTTCCTGGAAGACGCGGTCCACTTCGTCGGCAACGATGGCGCGCCGCTCTACCAGGGCCGGTCGCTGACCTATCGGATGGCCGCGGCGGCGCCGTACTGGATGGGGGCTTTGCTCGACTCCACTCCGCTGACGCCGGGTCAGACGCGGCGCCTGTGCTCGGGGATCGCGCGGCACTTCGCGCAGCACGGTGTGCCGGACGAGCGCGGCGTGCTGACGCTCGGTTGGTACGACACGTTCCTGCCGACGACCCAGCAGTACTCCGGACCCGGCTCGCCGTACTGGGCTTCGAAGGGGTTCGTGGGGCTGATCCTGCCGCCGGAGCACCCGGTGTGGGCGGACCCGGAGGACTCGATTCCGCTCGACGACGCGGATCAGCAACGGGCGATGCCGAAGCCGGGTTGGATCGTGCATGCGAGCCGCCACGACCAGGTCGTGCAGCTGGTCAACCACGGTGCCGATCACGCGCCCGTGGCCGAGCCGTCAGGTGTCGAACCCGCGGGCGACCCGCACTACAACCGGCTGGCGTACGCGAACCACGCCGGGCCGGACCTGTCAGATCATGAGCCGGCCGTCGACAACCTGATCTCGCTCGTCTCGGCTGATGGTGTCGCCAGCGGGCGCGGCCGGATCCGGCGGCTCGGAGTGGACGAGCAGACGGCGTCCTCGTGGCACAAGGCGTGGCTCGGTTCCGAGGGCCCTTGGGCGATCGAGATCACGTCGGTGGTGCACAACGGGTGGGAGATCCGGTGTGCGCTGGTCGAGGGGCCGGACGGCGCGTCGGTGCGCAGCGGCGGGTTCGCGGTCGCCGGCGAACCTTTGCCTGAGGCAACAGTTGGCGCGGTGGCCGCGTCGGCGCGGAACGCGGACGGGCTGGTCTCGGCGGTGGTCGGCCTGCACGGGTACGACGAGGCGGGCGTGCATCGCGGGCTCGGCGTGAATCCGTTCGGTGCGCACTCGGCTACGCCGTACGTGACAGCACCGCATCGCGGCGAACCGCTGGTCCTGGTGAACGCCGTCCTGCTGACACGGGACGCGTTGCGGCCGGAAGCGCTTGCCGAGGGCATCGACGTGACCGTCGACGGTACGACGGTGCGGATCGGGCTGCCCGGTGGCGGCGTCGAGGTGGTCGAACTGGGACGGCGCCGACTAGATTGACGCCATGAGCACGTACGAAAAACTTCTGCAGGAGCAGATCCGGAACGAATTCACGGCGTCACAGCAATATGTGGCAGTGGCTGTCTGGTACGACGACCAGGATCTGCCCCAGCTGGCTTCGCATTTCTACAAGCAGTCGCTGGAAGAGCGCAATCACGCGATGATGATGGTGCAGTACCTGCTGGACAAGGACATCCGGCCGCAGATCCCGTCGGTGGCCGAGGTCGAGTCCGACTTCAAGACCGCGCTCGAGCCGCTCGAGCTCGCGCTGGCGCAGGAGATCACCGTCACCAAGCAGATCGAGACGCTGGCCCGGACCGCGCGGGACGAGAGCGACTACATCGGCGAGCAGTTCATGCAGTGGTTCCTCAAGGAGCAGGTCGAGGAGGTCGCCACGATGACGACGCTCGTGAACGTGGCCAACCGCGCCGGCGACAACCTGTTCCACCTCGAGGACTTCCTGGCCCGCGAGGTCGTCGGCGCGGCCGGCGCCGACCCGACCGCTCCCCCGGCCGCCGGCGGAACGGTCTGACCCGGGCTCGCCGCCTTACCAGCTGCCGCCGCCCCCGCCGCCGCCTCCGCCGCCGGAGGACCCGCCGCTGAAGCCTGACGAACTGCCGCCTCCCCCGCCCGAGCTGGACGGGGTGGGCGGCGGGTCGAACGTGCTGGCGACGGTCGCGCCCACCGCGCCCGCCGTCCAGCCCGAGGTGTAGTACGACGGGCCGTAGTACCAGACCGGATCAGGTGTGATGCGGCCGGCGGCGACCAGCTGCTCGCACACCTTCTGCCAGCGGTCCGCGATCCCGAAAGCGATGGCCCAGGGCAAGTACTTCGAGAAGATGTCCTCGCCCTCCTCGAACCGCAACTGGTCCGCCTCGGCCGTGGCCAGGTACTTCTCGAAGCCCACCAGCTGGTCGGTCACGGCCCGGCCGGCCGGGTTCCGTTGCCCGCGGCCACGGATCCCGATCCAGATGCCGACGGCAACGATCACCGCGATCGCCGGGATCGCGATCACCACTGCCCGGCCGCCCCCGCCGGACACGGCGCCGGCAACAGTGCCGAAGAGTCCGGCGCCGACCACCCAGATCCCGATCATCGCCATACAGGCGCACCCGAAGCCGCTCTTGAACGGCGAACCGCCGCCGGCCCGCGGCATCCGCAGGTACCAGTTGCGCTGCTTCACCTGCTCCCGCAGCGCCGCGATCATCCCGTTGTGCGCGTTCCGCATCGTGTTGTCCCCGACCGCGCCGCGCTCGAGCACCACCTCCGAGCCCGGCTGCAGAGTCGGGAACAGCCCCGACATCAGCGCCTGCTCGTGCGGTGCGGTCGCGACCGCCGGGTTCAGCAGGACGGCCTTCTGCGACTCACCGGAGTTGTCGATCCGTACGCCACCGCGCACCGCCATGTCGATCAGCGTCGCCGCCGTCTCCACCGTCGTGGCTTTGGCGTCGATCAGCAGTCCGCCCTCGGCGACCGGGATCCGAGGCGGCGAGAACGCGACCGGGAGCTGGTCCTTGCTCAGGTCGTCCTTCACCGGCTCGGCCACGACCCCGTCCGGCGGAAACGTGCCGGGCGGCATCCCGGCGTACCGCTGGTCCTTGTTGCCGAACTTCGCGTAGACGGCGGCGAGGACGATCGAGACCGCGGTGACCACGCCGGCGCCGATGAGCGACAGCCAGGACAGCCCGTTGCGCTCCAGCCAGCTCGGCGGGTCGACCAGGATCGGGGTGTCGTTCTGTACGGCGCCCGCGGTGATGCCGGCCACGATCGTGAGCTGCTGTCCGCGCTCGAGCTGGGAGGCTCCGAACACACCCTGCTGGCCGACGAGCGACTTCTGCGGGCACGTCTGCGTCGACCCGGCCTCACCGGCGAAGCAGTCGACCCGGGTCACGCCCTGCGGGACGGTGACGTTGACCGTGACCTGGTTGATCACCGCGGACCAGGCGCTGCCGGTCGCGTCCCAGTACAGCTCGCTGTGGTCGGCGAAGTGCCGCAGCGCGCCGCGGACGTCGTACGAGATCACGTACGTCGCCTCGGTGCCGGGGACCGTCGCGTCGGCCGAGCCGATCTTGATCTGGGTGTTCTCGTTGCGGTCCTTGTTCGCCGTGAACGTGTCCACGGTGAACGCGGCGCTGACCCCGGGCGTCGGCGAGGAGACGTCGATGTTCGAGACCTGGTACTCCTGGTCCTTCGAGTCGTCGTCCTTGTACGGCTCCCGGGTCACCAGGTCCCGGTAGATGCCGTGCCGACCGGTGCTGCCGAAGACGTAGTCGATCGTCTCCTTGACCTTCAGCACGCCGTCGGCGGTGACGGTGTAGTCGATCTTGAAGTTCCTGATCTCGTCACCCGCGTCCGTCGTACCGGCCGAAGCCGGAACGGCGAAACCGGCCAGTGCCAGCACGGCGACCAGCATGGTGATGACGACCCCGAGTGCCCTACGCATGCCCGCGACACTACCGAGCGTGGGGGTCCGGGCGTGGGACCTCCGGGACGAATCCGCGACCTGAAGACTCTTGTGCGAAGTGTCGGTTAGGGGAATCGTGGGTGGACCAGGAGGAACGTCATGGCAGACAAGACGAATGCTTCCCAAGGCACCGGAGCCGCGCCCGCTGTGGACAGCCCGGCCGCCATCCGCAATGTGGTCCTGGTCGGCCCGTCGGGCTCCGGCAAGACCACCCTCGTCGAGGCCCTGCTGGTGGCCTCCGGAGTCCTGAACAGACCCGGCACCGTCCTGGACGGAACCACCGTGTGCGACTTCGACGACGCCGAGGTCCGGCAGCAGCGCTCGGTGGGCCTGTCGCTCGCCTCGCTGCCGCACGACGGCGTGAAGGTCAACCTGATCGACACCCCCGGGTACGCCGATTTCGTCGGTGAGCTGCGGGCCGGCCTGCGCGCCGCGGACTGCGCGCTGTTCGTGATCTCGGCCAGTGAGGGCGTCGACGAGCCGACCAAGGCCGCCTGGCAGGAGTGCGCCCAGGTGGGGATGCCGCGGGCGGTCGTGGTCACCAAGCTCGACCACGCCCGGGCCAACTACCAGAACGCGCTCGGCACCGCGCAGGCCGCGTTCGGCGACAAGGTCCTTCCGCTCTACCTGCCCGCTGGTGACGGGCTGATCGGGCTGCTGTCCCAGTCGTACTACGGCTATTCCGAAGGCAAACGCTCGACCTCGGCGCCGGATGCGGCGTACGCGGACGAGATCGAGGAACTGCGCGGCACGCTGATCGAGGGGATCATCGAGGAGTCCGAGGACGAATCGCTGATGGACCGCTACCTCGGCGGCGAGGAGATCGACCAGAAGGTGCTGATCGAGGACCTCGAGCGGGCAGTCGCCCGCGGCTCGTTCTTCCCGGTCGTCCCGGTCTGCAGCGCCTCCGGCATCGGCACGTTCGAGCTGCTCGAGGTGATCACGAGTGGCTTCCCGTCGCCGCCCGAGCACACGATCCCCGACGTGTTCACCCCGCACGGTGTCGCCCGCAAGGGACTCACCTGCGACCCCGACGGCCCGCTGCTCGCCGAGGTGGTGAAGACGACGTCGGACCCGTACGTCGGCAGGGTCAGCCTGGTGCGGGTGTTCTCCGGCACCATCAGGCCCGACGCGACGGTTCACGTGTCGGGCCATTTCACGTCCTTCTTCGGTGAGCACAACTCCCACGAGGACCACGACGAGGACGAGCGGATCGGTGCGCTGTCGTTCCCGCTCGGCAAGACCCAGCGCCCGGCGGGACAGGTGGTCGCCGGTGACATGTGCGCGATCGGCCGGCTGACCAGGGCGGAGACCGGTGACACGCTGTCGGACAAGTCGGACCCGCTGCTGCTGCGGCCGTGGAACATGCCCGAGCCGTTGCTGCCGATCGCCGTCCAGGCGCACGCGAAGACCGACGAGGACAAGCTCGGCGTCGGGTTGCAGCGGCTGGCGGCCGAGGACCCGACGCTCCGGATCGAGCAGAACCCGGAGACCCACCAGATCGTGCTGTGGTGCATGGGCGAGGCGCACTCGGACGTCGTCCTCGACGCCCTCTCCAGCCGGTACGGCGTGACCGTCGACACCGTCGAGTTGCGGGTGCCGCTGCGGGAGACGTTCAGCGGTAAGGCGAAGGGCCACGGACGGCATGTGAAGCAGTCCGGCGGCCACGGTCAGTACGCCGTCTGCGATATCGAAGTCGAGCCGCTGCCGGAGGGCTCGGACTTCGAGTTCGTCGACAAGGTGGTCGGTGGTGCTGTGCCGCGGCAGTTCATCCCGAGCGTCGAGAAGGGTGTGCGGGCCCAGATGGAGAAGGGCGTGGCCGCGGGCTACCCGATGGTGAACATCCGGGTCACGCTGCTGGACGGGAAGGCGCACAGCGTCGACTCGTCGGACATGGCCTTCCAGATGGCCGGCGGGCTCGCGCTGCGCGAGGCGGCGGCCGCCACGCATGTCAGTCTGCTCGAGCCGGTGGATCTGGTGTCGGTGCTCGTGCCGGACGACCTGGTCGGCGCGGTGATGAGCGACCTGTCCGGGCGGCGCGGACGGCTGCTCGGCACGGACAAGGTCGGCGACGACAGGACGCTGGTCAAGGCCGAAGTACCGCAGGTGGAGATCACTCGCTACACGATCGATCTGCGGTCCTTGTCGCACGGCGCGGCCACCTTCAGCCGCCAGTTCTCCCGGTACGAGGCGATGCCCGATTCCGCAGCATCCAAGGTGAAATGAGTTAGGGCTTCAGGCGGCGGCGTACGTCGCGGGACTTGAGGTACGCCGCCACGTCGTCGTACCGCTCGCTCTGGTTGGCGAACTCGATGTACGAGCGGACGCGGTGCAGCCAGTCGAGGGTCGACGGCTTCACCGCGGCCAGCGCCTCGGTGAGATGCCGCATGTCCAACGGCGGCTCGCCGCCGCTGGTGAGCGCCTCGTCGATGACCTTGTCGACGCCGCGCTCGATCAGCGCGCGCAGGTCCGCGCCGCTGAACATCGGCGTCTGCGCGGCGAGCCCCTTCAGGTCGAGGCCGTCGGCCGGCACGTCCTTCGTCAGCACGGTCAGGATGTCGGCACGGGCCGGCTCGTCCGGCGGCGGCACGAAGATCACGCGGTCGAAGCGGCCCGGCCGGAGCATCGCCTCGTCCACGTCCCACGGCGCGTTGGTCGCGGCCAGCACGAGCAGGCCGTCGTTCTCGGAGCCGATCGCGTCGAGCTCCTGCAGCAGTACGTCGACCAGCCGCCGCGCCTCGGACCCGCCGTGCTTGTGCCGCGCGAACGCCAGCGCGTCCAGCTCGTCGAGGAAGAGGACGCACGGACCGTTGGCCCGGGCGCGCTCGAAGGCCGCGTGCAGGTTGCGCTCCGACACCCCGAGGTACGGGTCCATCACGTCCTCGATCCGGACGTTGATGAACGGCAGCCCGCACTCCCCCGCGGTCGCCCGGGCGAGCAGTGTCTTGCCGCAGCCGGGCGGGCCGTAGAGCATCACGCCGCCGCCGGACTTACGCCCGTACTTCTCGTAGAGCTCCGGGCGGCTCAGCGGGAGGATCACCATCCGGTGGATGACCCGCTTGATCTCGTCCATCCCGCCGACCTGGTCGAAGGTCGTCGTCTCCTTCATCACGTCGGTGCCGAGCGGATCCGCCTCGGCCTCGGGACCGACCTTGATCCGTACGCCGCTGCGCTCGGAGATCATGCCGTCGACGAGCTGCTGCAGCCGGCCCGTGCCTTCGACGACACCCTGCTGGCGGGCCGCTTCGAGCAGGTTCCGCAGCAGGGCGAGCCGGCCGTTCGCCGCAGCCAGCTCACCCACCGGCACGAACTGGTCGTCCGGAAGCCCGTGCTGATCGAGGAGTACGACGTACTGGTCGAGGGCCTCCTCGTTCTCGCCCGCCGTGGCCAGCGACTCGGCCAGCAGCAGCCGCAGCATCACGTCGTCCGGGCTGGCTTCCACCGCCTTGCGAAGAGCGGTGATCCGATCGTTGCTCATGAGCCCCATTTCCTGTTGATCCAGCGGCGGACCAGCGGTGGGACCACCCACGAGTACACGCAGAACGCCAGCCAGATCATGGCGAACGCGAAGGACAACGGCGCGAGACCGACGGCGCGGAGGCCGTAGATGACCGCGACGACGCAGATCCAGACGATCAGCGGATTCACCCGGGAGAACGGGCGCAGCGGGAGCATCAGCGGATGGTTGATCAGCTTCGCCTGGCGGGCCGCTGCGCGCAGGTCCGCGTCACCGGGCTGGGACGCGGCCGCGGACGCGAGTGAGGTGTAGCCGGAGCGCGAGTCGCCGGTGAGCATGGACGCCGTACCGTGCAGGGCCCGCGCGTTCGGGTCCTCCGGATCGTGCGCCAGCGCCTCGGTGCTGTGCCGGTGCATGTCGCGGTCCTTGCCGAGGGCGAACGCCACCTGAGCCCGAGCCGCCGAGACCGCCGCGCTCTCCGGCGCGTGGGACGCGGCACGCTCGACGAGCGCACTTGCCTTGTCGGCCTGGCCGGCGGTCAGGCACACGCGCGCGTAGCCGAGCAGGAGGTCGTGATCGTTCGGGTCGAGGCTCAGGCCCTGCAGGAACGCGGCCTCGGCCTCGGGCAGGCGTCCTTCGGAGCGCAGGGCCGAGCCCAGCACGTGTAGCAACGCCGGGAACGGGCCGTGCTGCGACAGGCCGTCACGCAGTACGTCCACGGCCTCGGCGTTCCGGTCGAGAGCGTGCAGGGCGGCGCCGCGGAAGAGGTACGCGCGGTAGTCGAGGGCTGTCTCGCCGGTCAGTCCCTGGAGCTCGTCCAGGGTGCGCTGCGGGTGGCCGATCCGCAGCCAATGCGCCGCCATCTGCAGACGCGCTTCGCTCGGTTCGTTCACCGGATCACCGTCACCAGGAGCAGGATCAGCGCTTCCGTCACGGCTCCGGCGATCGTGAGGCCGATCCCCACGACCCACAGCGATCCGTAGTCCGTGCCGCGGAGCTGGAACGCGCGGTCCATCGGGCGTTGCAGCCGGAGCTGGACCAGGAAGCACAGCACTGCCACCACGCGTGAGCTGACCTGCAGGCTGTCGCCGTCGAGCAGGACGAACACGGCAACGACGGCGATCAGGCCGACGAGTCCGGTCAGCAGGATCAGGCGGCGCTTGGCCGCGTCGACGCCGAGGCGGCGCGCATTGAGGAAGGCGACGGCCGTCGAGGCGATCACGCCGCCGAAGAACGCGACGTACGCCTGGGACATCAGCCGCCACGGGCGCACGGACATGTCCACACCCGTGTCGATGGTCGGGCGCAGAAGTTCGTCCGGCATCGGGCTCCTCGGGTGGAATCTAGAAGGCTCGCGCAGTGTATAGCCTGTGCCGATGAGCGAGAACTGCATCTTCTGCGGGATCGTGGCCGGAACCATCCCGTCGACCCAGGTGGCGTCGGACGACCGGGCGATCGCGTTCATGGACATCAACCCGGGGACCCGCGGCCACCTGCTGGTGATCCCCCGGACCCACTCCACCGATCTGCGGGAGGCGTCCGCCGAGGATCTGACGGCCGCGACCCTGCTCGCCCAGTCGCTGGTCGGCCGCGTGATCGAGCGTCTCGACGCCGACGGCGCCAACTTGCTCAGCTGCATCGGCGCCGACGCCTGGCAGTCGGTGTTCCACACCCACCTGCACGTGATCCCCCGCTACAAGGACGACCCCCTCCAGCTCCCCTGGCACCCGACGCCAGGAGACCTGGAAGAGATCAACGCGACCGCCGCAAAGCTCAGCTGAGCATCCCGAAGAACTCCCGGAGGTCCTGGACCAGCAGGTCCGGGGCGTCCTGGGTCGCCCAGTGGCTGCCGCGGTCGAACTCGTGCCACGACACGATGTTCGCGTGGTCCCGCTCGGCGAACCGCCGCAGTGGCCGGAAGTCGAACGCGAAGCTGGCCAGCGCGGTCGGCGTGGTGGTCGGCTCCTTCGGGTGGTCGGCGTGCTTGTCCTCGAAGTAGAACCGCGCCGACGAGGCACCGGTGTTGGTCAACCAGTAGATCGTCGCGTTGGTCAGCACGTGCTCGTCGCTGCAGCTGCTGAGGAGCTGGGCGATCCACGCCAGCTGGCCGGTCGGTGAGTCGGCCAGACCGTGCGCCACGTTCTGCGGCGCCTGCTCCTGCAGCTTCGCGTACGCGCCCAGATTCTCGTTGAAGTACTGGAGGAACTGCACGTACCCCTGCTCCTCGTCCGTCAGGTTCTCCAGCTCCGCCGGGTCACCGCCCGGGAACGAGAACAGCTGCGTCACGTGTACGCCGATGACGTGGTCCGGGTCGACCCGGCCGACCTCGGGTGACACGTACGAGCCACCGTCGTTGCCGTGGGCGCCGTACCGCTCGTAGCCCAGCCGGCGCATCAGCTCGGCCCAGGCGGCAGCCACCCGGTACCTGTTCCAGCCGCGGTCACGGGTGTGGCCGGAGAAGCCGAAGCCGGGCACGGTCGGGATGACCAGGTGGAACGCCTGCTCGCCGGCCTTCGGGTTGGTGAGCGGCTCGATCAGATCGAGGTACTCCAGCGAGGTGTTCGGCCAGCCGTGGGTGAGGATCAGTGGGATCGCGTCCGGCGCGGTCGAGCGGACGTGGAAGAAGTGCACGTTCTGCCCGTCGATCTCGGTCACGTACTGCGGGTACGCGTTGAGCCGCTCCTCCCACTGCCGCCAGTCGTACGACGTCAGCCACTGCTCGGCCAGGCGCTTCACGTAGGACAGCGGCACGCCGTACTCCCATTCGGGCGGCAGCGGTCCGGTCTGGACGGCGCCGGTGTAGTCGAGCTCCAGCTGGTTGGCCCAGCGGGTGCGGGCCAGGCGGTCGCGCAGGTCGTCGAGGTCGGCCTGCGGGATCTCGATGCGGAAGGGTCGGATCTCGGTGCTGTTCGTCATGTCTTCACGCTAGAAGTCCATTAGGCGGGTTAGCTTCCTAATGATCTGGGAGACTTTCCAGCATGATCGAGACCTCCGCCCGGCTGCTGAAGTTGCTGACGTTGCTGCAGTCGCCCCGTGACTGGACCGGTGCCGAGCTCGCCGAGAAGTTGCAGGTGAGTCCGCGGACCGTGCGCACCGACGTCGAGCGGCTGCGTTCGCTCGGCTACCCGGTGGATGCCACGCGCGGCTCAGTGGGCGGCTATCGGCTCGGCGCCGGGGCCGCACTGCCGCCGTTGCTGCTGGACGACGACGAGGCCGTGGCGGTCGTGATCGGGCTGCGCAAGGCGGCCGGCCTCGCGGGTGTCGAGGAGATGTCGCTACGGGCGCTGACCAAGCTGGAGCAGGTGCTGCCGTCGCGTCTGCGCCGCCGGGTGAACACCCTGGCGAACTACACGGTGCAGGTCCCGGCAGACGTGCCCGGCCCGGTGGTCGACCCGGAGCTGCTGAGTCAGCTGGCCGGTCTGTGCAGGGATCGGGAGCAGCTGCGGTTCGACTACCTGTCGCATGACGGCTCGGCCACGCTGCGACGGGTGGAACCGCACCGGCTGGTCAACTGGGGCCGCCGCTGGTACCTGGTCGCGTTCGACCTGGAGAGGGACGACTGGCGGACGTTCCGGGTGGACCGGGTGCAGCCGCGGATTCCCACCGGTCCGCGGTTCGCGACGCGGGAGCTGCCGGACGGTGGTGATGTGGCGGCGTACGTGTCCCGGGGAGTGTCGGGCGCAGCGTGGCGGTACAGGGCCTCGGTGGAGGTCGCCGTACCGGCTTCAGTGCTTGCTGAGCAGCTGACGGCGGCTGTCGGAGCGGTTGAGCCGATCGACGAGCAGTGGTCGTTGCTGCAGACCGGTGCTGACAGCGTGCAGGCGCTGGCAGTTCATCTCAGCCTGCTCGACGCGGACTTCGTCGTACGCGAGGGCCCGCCAGAGCTCACGGCGTACCTGGAGCGGCTAGCGGAGCGCTATCGGCGGGCGACGAGCTCGTAGACGGACAGGAGCTCCGGGAGCAGCACCGACCAGTCGTACTGCGGTACGGCGACGAGACCTGCCGAGCGGAGGCGCTCGCGCTCGTCGGGGCGACTGAGCAGCCGCAAGATGCCGGCCGCGAGCTCGGCGGAGTTGCCTGGCTCGAACAGCTCCCCCAGGCGGCCACCGCCCAGGACCTGGCGGAAGGCGGCCAGGTCGCTCGCCAGGACCGGTGCGCCCGCGGCCATCGCCTCGAGCAGCACGATGCCGAAGGACTCTCCGCCGAGGTGGGGTGCGACGTAGACGTCCGAGCCGGCGAGCATGTCGGCGCGGGCCTCGTCGTCGATCGCCCCGAGGAAGAGGACGTTCTCCCGATAGCGCGGCGGCAGTGAGCGGCGTGCCTCGTCGGCCTGACCCGATCCGGCGACGAGCACCTTCAGGCGCGGGCGTTCGGCGAGCAGCAGCGGTACGGCGTCCAGCAGTACGGCGAGGCCCTTGCGCGGCTCATCCAGCCGGCCGAGGAAGCTGATCGTGCCGTCCGGGCCCATCCAGTCCGCGCGCGGGCTGCCCTTGAACCGCGCGGTGTACAGGCCGTTGGGGATCACGACCGCCTCGCCGCCGACGTGCTGGACCATCATCGAGCGGGCGTTCTCCGACACCGCGATCCGAGCGTCGATCTTCTCCAGCGCCGGGCGGAGCAGGCTCGACGCGACACTCATCGCGCGCGAGCGGACCTGCCAGGTGTGGAACGTGGCGACGAACGGCCCTTCGGCCGACCAGAGCGCGATGATCGACGCGCTCGGCGTGGTCGGCTCGTGCACATGGACCACGTCGAAGTCGCCGTCCGCGAGCCAGCCCTTCACCCGCGCCGCGGTCCGCGGGCCGAACGTCACCCGCGCCACGGATCCGTTGTAGGGCACACCGACAGCGCGCCCCGACGAGACGACGTACGGCGGGACCGTGTCGAAGTCGTCCACCGGCGCCAGCACCGAGATCTCGTGCCCGAGCGAGAGCAACGCGTCGGCGAGATCGCGGACATGGTTCTGCACTCCGCCGGGCGTGCCCAGCGAGTACGGGCACACCACGCCGATCCTCACAGGATGATTCTCACCCCTGCAGGAAAATCCTCTGCAGCATGTGCCAGTCCTGGGGGTGAGCGGCGATGCCGACGGCGAACGCATCAGCGCAGCGCTGGGTCATCGCGGCCGCGCCGCCGTCGGGCTCGATCGCGTCGTGGAAGGTGATCACGAGGTCCGGGCCGTCGTAGTGGAGCGTGGCCGGGATCAGCGGCGCGCCGGTCTTCAGGCTGAGCGCGGCCGGGCCGACGGGCATCCGGGACGGGCGGCCGAAGAACGTGACCGGGACTCCGCGTTCGGACAGGTCGCGGTCGGCGACGAGGCAGACGAACCCGCCGGCGCGCAGGCGGTCCGCGAGTACGGCGGTCACGTCGTCGTCACCGCCGGTCAGCGGCAGGACCTCCATGCCGAGCTTCTTGCGGTACTCGATGAAGCGGTCGAAGAGCGACTCGGGCTGCAGGCGCTCGGCCACGGTCGAGACCGGCATCCCGGTCAGGCCGGCCCAGGCGCCCGCGTGGTCGTAGTTCGCCAGGTGCGGGAGCGCGCAGATCACGCCGCGGCCGGCCGCGTGTGCGTCGCGGAGGAGCTTCTCGTTGACCGTGCGGACGCTGTTGACGATCTCCTCGTCGGACCACTCCGGCAGCCGGAACGTCTCTTGCCAGTAGCGCAGGTACGAGCGCATTCCGGCCTGCACGAGCGCGTCCAGCTCGACCTCGGTCGCGTCCGGCCGTACGACGGCCAGGTTGCCCCGCAAGCGCCGTACGCCGCGGCCGTTGCGGCGGACCGTGCGGTCGGCGGCCTGCCGGAACAGCCACGTGACGGTGCGCTCGGGCAGGCGTCGTACCAGGGTCCAGGCGAGCGCGAAGGCGGCGTCGACGGCCCGCTGCCGGAGACCCTCCATCATCAGTCGTTCTTGGGCTCCGCCGGCGGCGGGGTGTCCAGACCGGCGTTGGCCGGGTCGGCCAGGACCTGCTTACGCACCGAGAGCGACCGCTGGACGACGGTGATCGTGCTCGCAGCGGCGACGTACCAGATCACGATCTCCAGCAGGATCGGCAGGTTGAACAGGTCGGAGAAGAACGCCAGGATCAGCGTGAACACCAGCCGGTCGGCCCGCTCGGCCAGACCGCCGCTCGCCTTCAGCCCGAGGCTCTCCGCCTTGGCCCGCGCGTACGACGTCACCGCGCCCATCACCAGCGCCCACAGCGTCACGGCGGCCATCAGCGTCGAGTCGCCCGCGCGCGAGTTCGCGTAGTACATCACCAGGCCGCCGTAGACCGCGCCGTCGGCGATCCGGTCCAGCGTCGAGTCGAGGAACGAGCCCCACTTCGACGACGTCCCCGAGGTCCGGGCCATGTAGCCGTCGATGAGGTCGGAGAACACGAAGGCCGTGATCACCAGCACGCCGATCCAGAGCTGGCCGCGTGGGAAGAAGATCAGCGCACCGGCGGACACGCCGATGGTCCCCACCAGCGTGACCATGTCGGCCGTCACGCCGAGCTTGAGCAGGAGGGTGGCGATCGGCGTGATCACCTTGGTCCAGAACTGCCGGAATCTGTTAAGCATGGCGACGCGATCGTAGTCCAGACGGACCACCGTCTGATGACATGCCACCCGATTGCACCTGCGAGTCGGGCTTTTCCGCGCCATGCTGGTGACAGGTGAGGAGGTCGGCATGCGTCTGCGCGTGGGCACGCTGGCGGTGCCGCTGTCGGTGCTGCTCTCGGTGCTGGCGGCGGCCAGTGGCTGCACGGTCGCCCAGCGCGCAAACGATTCGCGTCCGCCCGCAGTACCGTCCGGGCCCCCGACCGCGGTGATTCCCACGGTGATCGCTCCCCCGCAGGCCGAGGGCCTGGACGGTACGGCGGGCGCCCCCGGGCCGCAGGTCTGTACGGCGATCACCCGCACACTGACCGCGAAACTCCGGATCGCGGTCACCGCGAAGCCGAACGCCTGGAACGACGGCGGCCTGCCGGCCATGGACCTGTGCACGCTGATGCTCGAGGGGCGCGCGGTCACGATCGGCGTCAGTGCCCTGCCGAGCCAGCCCGACTCGCTCAACCGGCTGATGGACGGAGCCGGGATCGTCGAGCAGCTGCCGGAGCTGGGCCCCGACGCACTGATCAGCGAGTCGCGGCTGGTCTTCCGGGTCGGCGACCGGGCGGTCCGGGTCGCCCCGGCCGGCGGGATCGACCGGACCACCGCGGCCGGGATCGACCGGATCAAGTCCGTCGCGATCGCGCTGGCTGCGCGGGACGCCGTACCGAAGAACCTGCGGCCGGCCCGGCAGGCGGACGAGACGTGCCAGCTGTCCAACTCGGCGGCCGAGCGGTTCGTGCAGCTGCAGGTCCAGCTGCGGCGCGACTATCGGGTGAAGGGTGCGTTGACGTGCATCTGGGGGACGTTCGACGCGACCGTCTCGATCGTCGAGGCGTTCGACCAGGCGACGATCCCGGAGTCCCAGCGCGTCCCGCCGCCCCGCTTCGCGCCGCTCGGCCAGCCGGGCTACTACCTGCCCGAGGCGGGTGAACTCGTGTTCCGGCAGGGCAGGCGCGTGGTCCGCGTGTCCGCGCTGACGAACCCGCCGCGCGAGGTCACGCTCGACGCGCTGACGAACATTGTCGACCCGATGCTTCCGTTGTTCCTGCGCTGAGAAGACACTGAGAACTTTCCGGTCCAGGCCGGCGTCCCACCACCAACGATCATCACAGGGGGTGGTGGTATTGCGCACGCTCGGGAAGTACGGCGGATTGATGGCCGCCGGAGTGCTCACCACGGGACTGCTCACGGCCGTAACGGCGACGGCGGGGCAGAGCAGGATCATGGCGCCGTGCACGATCTCGGTCGGCTCGGTCACGGCCGGCGGGGATCACCGGATGCAGACGTTCTCGGCGACCGCACCGGTGACGAAACAGTCCGACAAGATCGTCGGGAAGGACATCTTCGCCGACGGCCAGACAGGACTCAGCGCAGCTGTCCGGTACGGCCTCGGGGAAGGGTCGGAGCTGCACACCGGTCAGACGGTGGTGGGATCGGTCCTCTACGACTTCTCGTACCGCACGCCCGCCGGCGGCGGAACCGTGTCGCAGAAGGTGCTCACCCGCGTCGGCCCGGGATGGCAGAACTATCGCAGTCTCGACCGGTCGGCCTACGGCAGCCGGACGACCGAGTGGTCGCTGCGCAACGACGGCACGATGGAACGCCGGACGGTCAAGACCGACGCCAACGGTCACCTGTACCGGCACTACGACGGGTGGCAGTCGAACTTCCGCGGGGTGAAGGGGCTGGCGCTGATCAGCCAGACGGCGACGTACGACACATTCCTGATGACGCACAGCACCGGCCGGCTGTACACGGCGCGGTTCCCGGTGGCGGGCGGGCACATCATGCAGTCGACGGTGAAGCCGATCCGGATGTCGACCTGGCAGGTCTTCGAGACGCTCGTCTCGGCGCCCTGCGGTCAGGGCTCGACCGTTCTCGCGATCGACAAGGACACCGGCGCCGGTTACCTGTACTCCGTTGGGCACGCCAACGGTTTGGCGACCGTGATCAAGGGACTCGGCAAGGTACCGGGCAGCTTCACGGACCCGGCGTACTTCAGTTGGCGCAAGTACACCGACCCGCCGCCGGCGGGCGAATGAACTGGGGGAAGTCATGAACAGATGGGGTAAGTACGGGGGTCTTCTTTCTGCGGGAGCCCTCGTCGCCGCGACACTGGCGACCGGGACAGCAGTGGCACGGCCGAGCAGCACGCCGAGTGAGTGCCTGCTGAACCTCGGCTCGGTGACTGCCGGCGGGGATCACCGGATGCAGACGATCCAGGCCGAAGGCGTTCGGGTCGACGACCGGATCGTTGCCAAGGACATCTATCCGGACGGGCAGGTGCGGCTGAGCGCGACGGTCCGGTACGGGCCGGCCGAGGTCGGCGGGATGGCTCATCAGGGGCCGGTGATCATGGGGTCGACGATGTACGACACCAGCTACCTGACAGCGGACGGCACCGGGGCGGTCTCGCAGAAGAAGGTCACCCGGGTCGGGCCGGGCTGGCAGGTGTACCGCAGTCTGGACCGGTCGACGTACGTCACGGCCACGGCGCAGCGGGACACGGAGTACTCGTTGCACACCGACGGCACGCTCTATCGCCGCAGCGTCACGTACAAGGACGGTGTGCCGAGCCGGCGGATCACCGGGTGGCAGTCCGGGTACAAGGGCGTGAAGGCGATGACGCTGATCAGCCAGACGGCGACGTACGACACGTTCCTGATGACGCTGACGTCGGGCAAGCTCTACACGGCGCGGTTGCCGTTGGCCGGCGGTCAGATCATCCCGGGCGTGGTGAAGCAGGTGCGGGGCTCGACCTGGCAAGGGTTCGAATCACTGGTAGCGGCAGCCTGCGGGAGCGGCGTACTGCTGCTCGGCATCGACAAGGACACCAAGTCCGCGTACCTGTATTCAGTAGGGCACGCCAACGGTGCAGCCACCACGATCAAGCTGATCCGCAAGGTGGCGGGGACGTTCGGCGACCCGGTCTACTTCCACTGGCAGCTGTTCAGCGGGGAGCGGCTGGCCGGCGACTAGTGTCAAGTTACATCGCTTACGGAACACTAGGGCCAGGACTTTGCGAGTAGGGCCCTGGTGTCGGCCAGGAGCTGTGGGAGGACCTTGGTGCCGGCGATCACGGGCATGAAGTTCATGTCGCCGGACCACCTCGGGACGACGTGCTGGTGCAGGTGCGCAGCGATGCCTGCACCAGCAATCTCGCCCTGGTTCATGCCGATGTTGAAACCTTGTGCACCCGACACCGTGCGGACTGCCTGCATCGCCTGCCGGGTCAGCTCCGCGACGTCGGTGACCTCGGCGTCGGTCAGCTCGGTGTAGTCGGCCACGTGCCGGTAGGGCACGACCATCAGGTGACCGGGGTTGTACGGGTACAGGTTCAGGACGGCGTACGCCGCGTCGCCGCGGTGCACGATCAGTCCGTCCGCGTCGGGCAGACTCGGCAGCCGGCAGAACGGGCACCCCGAGCCCGCCTCGGAACTCGTCGGCTTGTTCTCGCCCTCGATGTAGGCCATCCGATGCGGCGTCCACAGCCGCATGAACGCGTCCGGCTCCCCGACCCCGTCCTGCCGCACCAGCTCCTCGGGCTCGTACGGCGAGGCGGGGCGGTCGTCGGTCATACCTGTACGCGCTTCTTGACGGCCTCGACGATCTCGGCCACGGCGTCCGCGATCGGTACGCCGTTCTTCTGCTCGCCGTCGCGGTACCGGAACGACACCGAGCCGGCCGCCATGTCGTCGTCGCCGGCAATGAGCATGTACGGCACCTTGGACTTCTGCGCGTTGCGGATCTTCTTCTGCATCCGGTCGTCGGACGCGTCGATCTCGACCCGGATGCCCTGTGCCTTCAGCTGCTTGGCGACCTCGAACAGGTAGTCGACATGCCCGTCGGTGATCGGGATGCCGATGACCTGGACCGGGGCCAGCCACGGAGGGAAGGCGCCGGCGTAGTGCTCGGTCAGTACGGCGACGAACCGCTCGATCGAGCCGAACAGGGCCCGGTGGATCATCACCGGCCGCTGCCGCGAGCCGTCCGGAGCGGTGTACTCGAGCTCGAACCGCTCGGGCAGGTTGAAGTCCAGCTGGATCGTCGACATCTGCCAGGTCCGGCCGATCGCGTCCTTGGCCTGGACCGAGATCTTCGGGCCGTAGAAGGCCGCGCCGCCCGGGTCCGGGACCAGCTCGAGACCGGAGCCCTCGGCAACTTCCCGCAGCGTCGCGGTGGCCTCTTCCCAGACCTCGTCGGAGCCGACGAACTTGTCCGGGTTCTTCGTCGACAGCTCGAGGTAGAAGTCGTCCAGACCGTAGTCGGCGAGCAGGCCGAGCACGAACGTCAGCAGGTTGCGCAGCTCGTCGCGCATCTGCTCACGGGTGCAGTAGATGTGCGCGTCGTCCTGGGTGAAGCCGCGGGCGCGGGTCATGCCGTGCACGACACCGGACTTCTCCAGCCGGTAGACCGTGCCGAACTCGAACAGCCGCAGCGGCAGCTCCCGGTACGACCGGCCGCGGGCCGCGAAGATCAGGTTGTGCATCGGGCAGTTCATCGGCTTCAGGTAGTAGTCCTGGCCCTGCTTACGGATCTGCCCGTCCGCGCCACGCTCCTCGTCCAGGTGCATGGGCGGATACATGCCGTCGGCGTACCAGTCGAGGTGGCCGGAGGTCTCGAACAGCTGCGCCTTGGTGATGTGCGGCGAGTAGACGAACTCGTAGTCGTCCTCGACGTGCCGCTGGCGGGAGTAGTCCTCCATCACCTTCCGCAGTACGCCGCCCTTGGGGTGGAAGACCGCGAGGCCGGAGCCGATCTCGTCGGGGAAGCTGAACAGGTCGAGCTCGGTGCCGAGCTTGCGGTGGTCGCGCTTGGCAGCCTCCTCGAGCCTGGTCAGGTACGCCTTCAGCTCGTCGCGGGACTCCCACGCGGTGCCGTAGATGCGCTGGAGCTGCGGGTTCTTCTCGCTGCCCCGCCAGTACGCCGCCGCCGTCCGCATCAGCTTGAAGTTGCCGAGGTAGCCGGTGGCCGGGACGTGCGGGCCGCGGCACAGGTCCTTCCACGCGACGCTGTCGTCCCGCCGGACGTTGTCGTAGATCGTCAGCTCGCCGCCGCCGACCTCGACGCTCGCGCCCTCCGCGGCGTCGGCCGCAGAACCCTTGATGCCGATCAGCTCGAGCTTGTACGGCTCGCTCGCGAGCTCCGCGCGGGCGTCGTCGTCGCTGACCACCCGGCGGCTGAACCGCTGCCGCTCCTTGATGATCTGCTGCATCTTCTTCTCGAGCTTGGTCAGGTCCTCCGGCGTGAACGGCGTCGCGACGTCGAAGTCGTAGTAGAACCCGTTCTCCACCGGCGGGCCGATGCCGAGCTTGGCGTCCGGGAACAGGTCCTGCACCGCCTGGGCGAGCACGTGCGCGGTCGAGTGCCGGATGATCGCGCGGCCGTCCTCGGAGGCCGCCTTGACCGGCTCGATCTCGTCGCCGTCGGCGACGACCCGGGACAGGTCGCGCAGCTCGCCGTTGACCCGGGCGGCGATGGCGGAGCGGTCCTGGCCGAAGATCTCGGCGAACAGCTCCCCGATCGTCGTCGTCTCGGTCACACTCCGCTCGGCCTCGCCCTCGATGCCGACCAGATGGACCTTGACTTCCGACACGTTCACTCCTCGGGAGATTCCTGACCGGCCGGTCCGGTCATGGCACAGATGGTATCGACTCCGCGACGCCGGCCTGACGGCGTATCCACAGGCCCGCCGTACCTGACGAAAGTCGGGGGTCGGGCCCGCCGTTGGTCCGATGTGCCGGGGGTGGCCGGATTCGTAGGTTCGACAGCGTGATCAGCCTCGAAGGACTCACCAAGATCTACGCCGGGACACGCGCGGTGGACTCGCTCGACCTGACCGTCTCCGCCGGCCGGGTGACCGGCTTCCTCGGCCCGAACGGCGCCGGCAAGTCGACCACGATGCGGATGATTCTCGGGCTCGACGCCCCGACCGCGGGCGTCGCGCTCGTCGACGGCCGCCCGTACGCCGAATGGCCGAGCCCGCTGACGAAGGTCGGCGCCCTGCTCGACGCCAAGGCCCTGCACCCGCGCCGGACCGCCCGCAACCACCTGATCGCGATGGCGCGCAGCAACGGCATCCCGGTCAGCCGTGTCGACGCGGTGCTGTCGACCGTCGGCCTGGATCCGGTCGCCCGCAAGCGCGCCGGACAGTTCTCGCTCGGCATGGGCCAGCGGCTCGGGATCGCCGGCGCGCTGCTCGGGGATCCCGAGCTGCTGATGTTCGACGAGCCCGTGAACGGCCTCGATCCGGACGGCGTCCGCTGGGTCCGCGAGCTGATGCGGTCGCTCGCGGCCGAGGGCCGGACGGTGTTCGTGTCCAGCCACCTGATGAGCGAGATGCAGCTGACTGCCGACCAGCTGGTCGTGATCGGACGGGGCCGGCTGATCGCGGACGCGCCGGTCGCGGAGGTGATCGCGGGGGCATCCCGCAGCACGGTCGCCGTCCGGGTTCCCGATCGGCGGGACCACGCAGTACTGCGGGAACGGCTGGCGGCCGAGGCGGACCGGGTGGAGTCCGCCGGCGACAAGCTGACCGTGACCGGCGTACCCGCGGAGCGGATCGGCGATCTGGCGTACGAGCTTGGCGTACGGCTGCACGAGCTCCATACCGAGCGGGCGTCGCTCGAGGAGGCGTACATGGAGCTGACCGCCGACAGTGTCGAGTACGGGGTGGCGTCATGAGCGACGCGATCCTGCACTTCGCCGACGAGCTCATGTCGTCGTGGTGGATCTACCTGGCGCTGTGGGGGTTCGCCGCGCTGGACGGGTTCTTCCCGGCGATCCCGAGCGAGACGCTGGTCGTCACGGCCGGCGTGTTCGCCGCGTCGACCGGTGAGCCCAACCTGTACGCCGTGATCGTGGTCGCCGCGATCGGCGCCTTCATCGGCGACCACGTCTCGTACGCACTCGGCCGCGGCGCCGGCGGGCGGCTGCTGGACCGGGTCAAGCCAGGCACCAAACGGCATGCGGCGATCCAGTGGGCCCGAAGCTCACTGGAGGAACGCGGCGGACTGGTCCTCGTCGTGGCCCGCTACGTGCCCGGCGGCCGTACCGCGGTCACGCTGACCATGGGCTCGGTGCGCTACCCGCTCCGGAGCTTCACGCCGTACGCCGCCCTCGCCGCCGTCAGCTGGGGCGCGTACTGCACGCTCGTCGGCTACATCGGCGGCAAGGCCTTCGAGGACAACCCGCTCAAGGGCGTCGTCCTCGGCATCGGCCTCGCGCTGCTCGTGACGCTGATCGTCGAGGTGGTCCGGCATCGGCTGCGCAAGCGTAAACCTCAAGTTCAGGTAGAGCCTCAACCAGTGGAAGCAGGGAAACGGTGAACACGGTCCGGTCGGAATGGACGAAGCTGTGGACGGTCCGGTCGAGCTGGCTGAACATCGCTTCGGCCGTCCTACTGACAGCGCTGCTGGGAGCGCAGTACGGCTTCAGCCTCGCCTACGACAGCTCCCACAGCTCCCACGCCACATCGCGGCCGGTGGGTCAGTTCGGCGCCTCGGTGATCCTGATCGTGCAGGTAGTCGTGGCCGCCTTCGCACTGCTGACCGTCACGTCCGAGTACGCCACAGGCAGCATCCGCTCGACCCTGCAATGGACGCCGGTACGCCGGAACGTCGTGCTCGCGAAGGCTGTCGTACTGGCGCCGGTCCTGTTCGCATACGGGATTCTGCTCGCCGCGATCGCCTCTGTGACCGGGGGTCTCGCTGCGGGGTCCTGGGCTGACTGGAGCTCGAGCGGGCTCGTCGTCGACCTGTTGTCGGTCGGCTTCTACGTGACCCTGGCCGGTCTGTTCGTCGCCGGAATCGCCTGGGTGGTTCGCAGTACGGCAGGAACGCTGACCGCTGCCTTCTTGCTGCTCCTGGTCGTGCCGCTGATGCTCGGCCAGAGCTCCTTGCGCGCACTGGTCTGGGTCGCTGCTCTGCTGCCGGGTGGTGCCGGGCAGAACTACCTGACCGGCACCACCGACCCGCTGTCGCCGGCACTGAGCGCGGCTGTCCTGGTGCTGTGGGCTCTGGGCGGTCTAGCGCTCGGCAGCCGCGTGCTGACCCGCCGCGATGCTTGAGATCGCTTCGGCCAGGGACTGCTCGGCCAGCGGTTGCAGATGTGCGAGATGCGGGGAGACCGCGGCCAGATTGAGTTCGGCGCTGATGAAGCGGATGTTGTCGTCGAGAACGCCGTAGTTGGTGAAGTACGCGCGCAGATACGGCAGCTCGTAGTCCCAACCCTCCCGCGGCGTCCCCGGGCCGTAAGCACCGCCGCGGCTGCTGATCACTACTACCTCGGTGTCGCGTAGCGCCAGCGCGCCGGGAAAGGTGATGCGGTCGACCCACGCCTTGAGCGCAGCAGGCAGCGAGAAGTTGTAGAGCGGCGCCCCGATCAGGATGGTGTTGCTTGCCAGTACCTCCCTGATCAGCGGCTCGGTCAGCGCCCAGGCATCGGCCTCTGCGGAGCTCTCGACAAGAGCACCGACCAGGTCGAGTGGTACGACGCCCTCCCGTTCGGAGCGCCGGCCGAGCTGGCAGTACGCCGTGTCGATCGGGGGGACCGGCTCCGCAGCGAGGTCGCGATAGCGGTACTCCGCAGAGTCGTGCTCGGCCCGCCAGCGGTCCGCGAACAGCCCGGTCAGCCTCCGTGTCACCGACTCGTGGGAGCGATTGGCGCTGGAATCCAGATGCAACAGCATGGTCACCTTCGTCGTCTCGGGGTCGTCAGACTGGGTGACGGCGAGTAGCGCGGAAAGGTGACCAAGTGGACGAGCTGACCGAGGCTTTCGAAGCCGAGCGCAGCAAGCTGGAGGCGGTCGCGTACCGGCTGCTGGGCTCGCGCAGTGAGGCCGAGGACGCCGTGCAGGAGGCTTGGATCCGCCTCGACCGCACGGACGGCATCGACAATCTGGGTGGTTGGCTGCGCACGGTGGTGACACGGATCTGCTTGGACATGCTGCGGGGTCGCAAGGCGCCGGCGGAGGATCCCGACGAGCTGGAGCAGTTGCCGGAGGTACGCCGTACACCTGAGGACGAGGCGCTCGTCGCGGACTCGGTCAGCCGGGCTCTGCTCGTCGTACTGGACACGTTGGAGCCGGCGGAGCGGATCGCGTTCGTGCTGCACGACATGTTCGCCGTACCGTTCGCGCAGATCGCACCGATCGTCGAGCGGAACCCGGTCACGACGAAGAAGCTGGCCAGCCGGGCACGTCAGAAGGTGCAGGGCACGCCGTCGGTGCCCGCCGTCGAGCTAGCCCGGCAGCGTCGCGTGGTGTCCGCGTTCCTGGACGCAGCCCGAGCGGGTGACCTCCACGCGATTCTGGCGGTGCTGGACCCGGACGTCGTCCGCCGCGTCGACGCCACGGTGCTGTCCCCCGGCATGGCTGCCGAGGTGCGCGGTGCGCAGGCCGTGGCGGAGGGCACTGTCCTGCTGTCGCGCCGCTCCGACCTGGCCGAACTCGCTCTGGTCAACGGCGAGGTCGGACTGGTCCTGGCACCTCACGGGCGGCTGCTGCTCGCGATCACCTTCACCAGCCAGGCGGACCGGATCACGTCGTACGACGTTGTCGGCGATCCGGACCGCCTCGGCCAGTTGAGTCTTGCTGTCCTCAGCGCGGAGCGTTGAGGGCGATCGTCACCTGCTCCGACACCCGGGCGGCCAGCTCCAGCGCAGCGCGCCGGGTGGCGGGCTGCAGGGCGGAGTGGTCCAGCGGGCCTTCGGCGGCGATGTGCATGTCGGTCGGGATGTCGACGACGGCGGCCGCGCGCGACTCGAAGTACGGGCGGAGCTGCTTCTCGACCTCCTTGTTGACGTCGCCGGGGCCGTTCGAGACCGCGATCACCGCGCGGCGGATCAGCCGCTGCGCCTCGGGACCCTGGTTGTCGAGCTCCTCGAGCATCTGGACGGCGGCCGCGCAGGACAGGCTCTTCCACTTGATCGGGATGACGAGGGCATCCGCCGCCTTCATCGCCTCACGCCAGTTGCTGGAGCCTTCGTTGTTCCCGGTGTCGATCACCAGCACCTTGTAGAACCGGCTCAGCAACCGGTGGATCAGGTCGAAGTCGTTCGCCTCGATCTGCGCGTACGTCGTGGTCGCCGAGGTCAGCACGTCGTACTGACCCGACACCTGGTGCCGCAGGTACGCCGCGACGTCGCCGAGCCGGGCATCCGGCTGGGTCAGCATCGGCATCGCCTGCAGCATGTCGGTCACGGTGGACCGGGAGTTCGTGTCGTGGGTGCGCAGGTGCATGTTGCCGCGCAGCTCGTTGTTGTCCCACGCGACGACACCGCCGCCACGGGCCTGACCGAGCGCACCCGACAGCAACAGCGTGGTCGGCGTCTTGCCGGAGCCGCCCTTCGGGTTGGCCACGACGATCGTCACCGGACGCCGGAAGGCCGTCGCGGCGGTCGCCCGGGCGATCCGCTCAGAGCGCTCCGAGCTGCCCGGACGGAGCTTCAGCATGCTGCGGACACCACGCTCGGCCGGAGCTTCCCGCGGCAACGGCAGCGCCTGGATCAGGTCGTCCGTCCGGAAGGAGAGGTTCTGCGGGGGCTGCGGCGGCTGCTGGCCGGGGATGCCCTGCGGGAAGAAGTGCTGCGCCGCCGGGGACAGCGGCTGACCGCCCTGACCACCCTGACCACGCTGCGGGCCGCCTTGAGCGGGCTGGCCACCCTGACCCGGCTGAGCCGGGGCGGCGCCCTGCTCGGGGCCGAAGCCGGCCCCTGAGCCGTGGAACGACGAACCGCCGAAGACCGGGCTGTTCGGGCCGGCCGGGGCCCGGTCCGGGTTGTCGCCTGCCGGATCGGCGGCGTCAGTCGAGTGCGCCTCGACGTCGGGCTCCTCGTCGTACTCCTCCGGCTGCGTCCACGACGCCGCTGCGGAATCAGCAACCGGCTGCGTCCAGGACGGCGTGGGGGGCGCGGGCGGCGGGGTGGTCTGGGGCTGGGCCCACGGCGCGGGCTGGTCGACGGGCTGGTCGGCGGCCGGTGTGGACCAGGAGTCGCCTTGGAAGTCCTCGGACAGCGCGTCGGGCTGCTCGTCCTTCTCCTCGGCCGGCTCGGTGTCGTTAGGGTCCGGCTGGGTCCAGGAGGGGGTCGGCTGCCACATTCTCCGGACCTCGGCCGCCGCCGCTTCCCGGTCCTTGTGCTGTCCGGAGTTGTGCGAGTCGGTCACGACCTGGATCCCCGATTCTGTGAGGGGGCGGGTGGCCCCTGGAGGCTTGCTGGGTGGTCCCCCGGAGGGTGAGGGCTCCGGGAGGCACCACTATCCCATGACCGGGTGTCCTCACCACGTCACCACCCGGAGCGTTCCGTGACCAGTATCCCGACTGGCGAGGAGCATGCATCGGCCTGACCCGAACCGGTCAGGAGGTGACCAGTCCGGCCTCGTGGGCGACGATCGCGGCCTGGACCCGGTTCTTCACACCGAGCCGCAGCAGTACGGCGCTGACGTAGGCCTTCACCGTCCCCTCGACCAGGTACAGCCGGGCCGCGATCTCTGCGTTCGACAGTCCCGCACCGACCAGTCCGAGCACGTCCAGCTCCCGTGGACTCAGGATGGCGACCTGCTCCTTCGCTGCCGCCGCCCGGGCCATCGCGCCACCACCGGAGCCGGCACTCAGCTCCGCGATCACCCGCTGGGCGACCTTGGGTGACAGGTACGCCGCCCCGTCGGCCACTGCCTTCAGACCGGCGATGAGCTCGCGGGGGTCTCCTGACTTGAGTAGGAAGCCGCTCGCGCCGTCGCCGAGCGCACGGGCGATGTAGGCGTCCTCCGAGAACGTGGTGAGGATGACGACCGCGGTCTCCGGCACGGTCCTCCGGATCTCTGCGCCGGCAGCGAGTCCGTCCATCCGCGGCATCCGGATGTCCAGTACGGCGACGTCCGGCCGATACCGCCGTACCGCTTCCACGGCCTCGACGCCGTCAGCTGCCTCGGCAACGACCTCGATCTCGTCGTCGGTACCGAGGATCGCGCGGACCCCGGCCCGCACCATCGCCTCGTCGTCGGCGAGCATCACCCTGATCATCCGTTCCCCTCCGGGGTTGGTGCGACCGATCCGCTCGCCACGACCGCTTTCGCGACCAGTGCGCCGTCGGCGAAGCACAGGCGGTAGACGTAGTTGGTGGAGAACGGAGCGGCCGGGCGGTAGTACCGGCAGCTCCAGCCGGCCGGCGGCGTGTATCCCTCCGACGGTGCGTCGATCATTTGCATCCGTGGCAGCACCTTCGCCACCTCCGGCTCGGGCTGACCGATGGTGAGCCGGTCGTACTGCGCTGGCCGCAGGATCGCGCTGTAACCGGCCACGAGGTAGTAGCCAAGGGCAACCGCACCTACTACCGCTCCCAGCAGCAGTGGCGCGGCGATGGCAGTGATCAGGCCGCGCTGGGCGCTCCGCCGTACCGTGGCTCGCTCTACTGCTGCTGTTGGTGGCTCCGGTCGACCGCCCGCTCTGGGCATGGTCGCACTGACTGCGAAGCCGCCATCTGGTCGCGGACCGGCTGTCAGTGCGCCACCTGCGAGCCGGACCCTCTCTCGTAGGCCGTCCAATCCTCGCCCACCGGATGGTGCAGCCACCGGTCTCGCCGCGCCGGAGTCTCTGACCTCGACCTGCACGTCCTGGTCGTTGGTGGTCACGTTGACTGTCACGGATGCACCGGGTGCGTGCTTGCTCGCGTTTGTCAGCGACTCCTGAACCACGCGGTGTACTGCGCGATCCACCATCGGCGACAGCTCACCGTCGACATCCTCGGTCAGCTCGACCGACAGTCCGGAGGCTGCGGCGCGCTCCACCAGCGCCCGCACGGTTTCGTCGTGGGGCATGGTCGGTGCGCCCTGATCACGCAGTACGCCGACGATCTCACCGAGCCGTTCGGTGGCGGTGGCTGCTGACTCACGCAACTCCCCCGCTGCCTGACGGTGCGCGTCGGGCAGCGACGGGTCGAGCTCGAGCGCCGCAGCACGCAGTGCGATCAGGCTGAGCTCGTGGCCTACCGAGTCATGCATGTCCTCGGCGATCCGCGACCGTTCACGCAGGCGCTCCTGGTCGATCTCCATCTGCTGCTCGCGCTCGATCCGCTCGGCCCGCTCCCAGCCGGCGGTTGCCAACAGCGCCTGCTGGGCGCGGTACCGCCCGATCAGCCAGGGCAGTACGACGAGCAGCAGAGCGAGCAGGAGCATCAACAGCCACGTCAGAACGGCTTCGGTGGCCTGGGCGCCCCGGCGTACGGTCAGAGCGAGGATCAGCATGCCGAGCAGCGACCAGCTGCACAGCATGACGAAGTGCTTGAGCTGTGTCTCGCGCCGGCCGGCCAGATAGCTCAGCACGCTGATCGCCGGTACGAGCGCGATCTGCACGCCGTTCGTCGTACCGAGGGCGAGCGCCAGGATGACGATCTCGGCCCACGCCACCGCAGCCAACGCAGCGAGCGGCCACCTTCGCCGGCTGTAGACGGCGAACGCCAGTACTGCGATGCACGCAGCGCGGAACCAGTACGGATCGTGCCGTGCGCCGCTCTCTCCGAGCACCATGAAGCTGAACGCGGCCCACAGTCCCACGTCCCCCAGGCGCCGCCACTTCATGCCGTAGACGCTACACAGTCGCGAGAAGCTCGCCCTACTGCCGAAAGTCAGGTGCGGCCTCGACGATCTCGAACGGCACCAGCGAGAGGTTCGGCACCGTCTCGCCGCGGAGCTGGGCCAGCAAGAGGTCGACGGCGCGACGTCCCATCTCGGTCTGGTTCTGGCGGATGTGCAGGTACGGCGGTCCGCCGATGGAGTCGCCGGGCGAGTCGAAACAGGCGACGACCCGATCGCCGAGGACGCGGTCGACCATACGAGCCAGGTTGTACTCACATGCGAAGTACGCCGTCACCTGCGGCATGCGGTCGCGGAACGCCCGGATGACGTCCAGGTCGGCGCGCACGCTTTCCGGCGTCGTCGAGCCGGGCAGTGTGCTGCGGAGGTCGGTCAGCTCGTACGCATGTCCGTGGCCGGTGAAGGCTGCGCGAAAGCCATCCAGACGGTCCTCGATGGAGGAGGTGTTCACTGGCGGTGGCGAGACGAAGGCAATGTGTTCATGGCCCTGGTCGAGCAGGCGGGTTGTCAGTGCGCGTGCAGCCGCCACGTTGTCCGTGTGTACGGCGGCTACGGGGATGCCGGCCAGGTGTCTGTCCACGAGAACCACGGGGAACCCGTCCAGGACCTGACGGAGCAGACTGGCGTTGTAGAAGTCGCCGTGCACCGGGAACACGATCAGGCCGTCCACAGTGGCTACGAGCGAGTCGACAGCCTTCTCCTCGTCGGACTGGCGCCCGTGGGTACGCCGTACGACCAGGTGGGCGTTGTACTCCGCGCAGCGCTCCTCGATCGCGTTGAGCAGGTCCAGCCCGTACGCCTCGGACATGTCCGGGACGATCAGCGCGATCGAGCGCGCCTCCCGCCGCGGCGTCGGCCGGAGCGGGATGGTCAGGTCGGTGAGATCCGGTAGCCGGCGTACGACGAACGTGCCCTTGCCGCGGATCCGCTCCACCAGACCGGCCTCACGCAGTACCTCCAGGGCACGCTTGGAGGTGATCCGGCTGACCCCGAACTGGGTCGCCAGCTCCATCTCCGACGGCACCCGGTCCCCCGGCCGGAGGGCGCCACGCCGGAGCTGCTCCAGGACGTGAGCGCAGATCCGCTCGTACAGCAGTGCCACCTGCGTGTCCCCTCGCCCGTTGTCTGGTTGACATATCCAATCATCCCGGACTGTCGGCGGCCCGTGGCAGCCTTCGGGCATGGACATCACCGGAAAGGTCGCAATAGTTACCGGAGCCGCGGTCGGCATCGGCCGCGCGATCGCCCAGCGCCTCGCTGCGGCGGGTGCGTCGGTGGTGGTCGCGGACCTCGACGCCGCGGACGGCCGGCGTACGGCGGAGCTGATCGGGCCGTCCGCGCGGTTCGTGCAGGTCGACCTGCGCGACGACGACGCGGTCGGCGAGCTGATGGCGTGCCAACCACAGATCCTGGTCAACAACGCATGCGGCGGCGCAGTGGTGAACGTGGGATCGACTGCTGGGTTGGGATTCGGGCCGCACGTCTCACCGGAGTACAGCGCTGCCAAGGCGGCTCTGATCCGGCTGACGACGACGTTGGTTCCGCTCGAGGCCGTGACCGACGGCGTGGTCCGTTTCGTCGAGGACGAGACCCTCGCCGGACGGGTGCTCCGGCTGGATCGCGGCGCCGCTCCGGAATTACTAGCGGCGACCCTGTCCGCCTGACAACATTCGGCCATGACCCGCCCTCCGGTGCATCCCTTCGCTGCGCGGCCCGTGGTGGGCGTGGCGTTGCTCGTCGGTGTCGTGCTGACCGCGCTCTCAGGTCGCTACGGCTACCACCGCGACGAGCTGTACTTCATGGTCGCCGGCAAGCACCTCAGCTGGGGGTACATCGACCAGCCGCCGCTGACCCCGCTGATCGCGCGCATCTCCACCGCCATCTTCGGTGACACCGTGATGGGGCTGCGGGTGCTGTCGACGCTGAGCAGCGTCGCGACGATCATCGTGATCGCGCTGCTCGCCCGCGAGTTCGGCAGTGCCCGGCGCGGGCAGGTGCTGGCCGCGATCTGCGCTTCCGTGTCCGGGTTCGTGCTCGGCGTCGGGCACATGGTGTCCACAGCGACGTACGACTTGCTCGCCTGGATGCTGATCGGGCTGTTCGCGGTGAAACTGCTGCGCACCGGCGACGGCCGCTGGTGGCTCGCGCTCGGACTGACGGCCGGCATCGCCTTGGAGAACAAGTACCTCGTGGTGCTGCCGGTCGGCGCCCTGCTCGTGTCCGTACTGATCGTCGGACCACGCAGCGTACTGCGCTCGTGGTGGCTGCTCGCAGGTGTCGCCGTGGCCGGGGTGGTCGCGCTGCCGAACGTGCTGTGGCAGTTCCAGCACGGCTGGCCGCAGCTCACCGTCGCCGGCGGGATCAGCGAGGACGACGGCACCGAGAACCGGATCATGTTCATCCCGCTGCAGATCCTGCAGCTGTCGCCTTTCCTGGTCCCGATCTGGATCGCCGGCTTCCTCCGGCTGTGGCGGAAGCTCCAATGGGCGCGCTCGGTCGCGCTCGCCTATCCCGTGCTCTGCGTGATCGTCCTGATCGCCGGCGGGAAGTCGTACTACGCCCTGCCGCTCCTCCTCGTCCTCGTCGCGGCCGGTTGCGAGCCGACGCTCCGGTGGGTCGATAAGCACCGCGTCCAGGCTGTCGTCGGATTGGTGCTGACGGCGTTGACCTCGGCGCTGTTCACGCTGCCGGTGCTGCCCGCGTCCGCCGCCGACTTCGTCATCCCGGTGAACAAGGAGCAGGGCGAACAGATCGGCTGGCCGGCGTTCACTGCGTCGGTCGCGACGGCGTGGGAGCAGATCCCGCCGACGGAGCGGTCGACTGCAACGATCTTCACCAGCAACTACGGGGAAGCGGGCGCGCTGCGGCGCTACGGACCTTCAGATGGTCTGCCCACGGCGTACTCCGGCCACATGAGCTTCGCCGATTGGGAGCGCCCGCCGGACACGAACACCGGCCCGGTCCTACTCGTCGGCGTTTACCCGACATCGGACTTCCGGGACTGCAAGCAGGTCGGGACCATCGACGCCATCGTCTCGAACGACGAGGACGGCGCGACGCTGTTCGTGTGCGCGTCGCCCGCGGAGCCGTGGTCCGCGCTGTGGCCGAAGCTCCGCCGGTTCTACTGATGGATCTGGTAGAGATTCCGGCCGGGCTGATCTTCCTCCGCGACGATCGGGTCGGCCGTCGGTGGCATGTCGACGTGACCGCGTTTCGTCTCGGGCGTTGTCCGGTGGCGACGTCCGACGTACCGCTCACGGGCGTCAGCTGGTACGACGCTGTTGCCCTGTGCAACGAGATGTCGGTCGATGCCGGGCTTCCTGTCGCCTATGAGATCTCCGGCTCGGACGTCGCTTGGGACCGGGCTTCACCGGGGTATCGGTTACCGACTGAGGCGGAGTGGCAATGGGCTTGCACGGCGGGCGTTCCGGCGTACCGCTATGGAGAGCTCGACGAGATCGCATGGTACTCCGCGAACTCCGGCGGGCGGGTGCACAGTGTGGGCCAGAAGGCGGCCAACGCGTGGGGGCTGCACGACATGCTCGGGAACGTGTGGGAGTGGTGCTGGGATCTGTACGATCCCTCCGCCTACGGTTCCTACCGCATCTTCCGCGGCGGCGGGTTCGACGACCCGGAACGCTCCGTCGGCTCGACCGTTCGCCGCCGCTCTCATCCGACGTTCGCGATCGAGGATCTGGGCTTCCGCGTCGCCCAGTCGATCACGGCTTGAGCGCGAGTTTGCCCACGGTGACGCCGGCTTCTAGCTCGGCGAGCACCTTCGGGCCGTCGGCGAGGTCGTAGACGGTTGGCCTGCCGGGCGGGTACACGCCCGCGTCGATCAGCCTTTGCAGCTCGGCCATCACCTCGGCGAACAGGTCCGGCGCGTGCTGGATGAACGTGGTGAGGTGGTGCCCGATCACATGCACCGGATGCTTGAAGTTCAACTCCCAGTTGCTGATCGACGACTCCCCCGCCGCGGCGCCGATCACGATGACCTTCCCCGTCACGCGCCGGGCAACCTCGACACTCCGCCGGAACGTCTCACCACCCACCGACTCGAGTACGACATCAACGCTGCCGCCACTCACCTCGGCGTCCAGCTCGCCGAGCTCGATCACGCGGTCCGCCCCAAGCCGCCGTACGACGTCATGCTTCGCCGCGGACGCCGTGGCGATCACCGTCGCCCCGTAGTACTTGGCAATCCGCACCGCCGCTTGGCCGACACCACCCGCGGCCGCGTGGATCAGCACCGTGTCGCCGGTCGTCAGCTGCCCCAGGTGGCGAAGGGCAGCCAGCGCCGTCGCCCAGTTCAACACCAGACCAAGCGACTGCTCGTCCGTCCAACCAGTCGGGACCGGCACCACGTCGCTCATCACCATGTACTCCGCGAACGCGCCGTACCCGGTCCCGATGACATGCTCGCCCACCGCCACGCCGGTGACGTCGCTCCCGACAGCAACAACCTCACCTGCCGCCTCGAAGCCGGCCAGGTAAGGCGGCCGCGGCCCACCGTCGTACGTCCCCCGCGTCTGCATCACATCCGCAAAGTTCACCCCCGCGGCCCCCACCCGCACCAACACTTCCCCCACCGAGGCCACCGGCACCCCAACCTCAACCACCCGCATATCCCCCGGCCCACCCACCGAAGCCTGCTCCAACGCACGCACGACATGCCTCCCAATTGTTAGATCCGCACCGTACATCTGTTCGACGCAAATCTAACACCACCATTAACCGTTGGCAGCCGGCCAAGCTCCCCCGGTAACTTCCGGGCACCAGGAGGTAAGCGATGCCCCTTCCCGTGCTGACCAGCCGTCTGGCACTCCGCTGGCCGATCGAATCCGACTACACCGCCCTGTGCACCCTGTGGACCGATCCACGAGTCGCCCGCTTCATGGACGACTACGGCCCCCGGACCCCCGAAGCCGTCCGCGAATGGGTCGACACCCACGCCGGCAACCCCGGCAACGGCACCCACGTCCAACTGATCATCACCCGCCGCAGCGACGCCGAAGTCCTCGGCTGGATCGGCCTGGGCGCCAGCATCGATCCCCTGGCCACCTGGAGCTTCGGCTACGCCGTACACCCCGCCCACAGATCCCACGGCTACGCCACCGAGGCCCTCCGCGCGGCCCTCGCCTACTGTCACCAGGACCTGGCAATCCCCACCCTCTGGGGCGAGTGCCACCCCACCAACACCGCCTCAGCCCACGTAATGCTCACCGCCGGCCTAACCCCAACCACCCCCGCGCAAAACGGCAGCCCCCGCTTCCTCTCCACCCCCAAAACCAACTAACCACCAACCGGTCCCCATCTCACCCGCCTCGCCAAAGCCCCGGCAACGCCATCCGCTCCAGAGGGTCGCTCCACCGGCAGGGCCTGGTCCATCCGGAGGCGCTGCCCCCGGCCGGCACGTGAGCCAACCCCCCCCAACAAACCCGGCGGCAAGCCGACCCACACACCCAACCCAGCGGGTGAGCCAACCAGGCAAACCCAACCCGGCGAACGAGCCGACCCGCAAACCCAACCCAAACCAGCGAGCGCCCCCGACGGTGAGCCGAGCCCAGCAAACCCAACCCAGCGGGTGAACCGCCCCGCGGCGCCAACTCAACCCACCTGGTGAGCCGACCCGCGGCACCGACTCAACCCGCATGGCCGGGGAGCGAATCGCAAACGCAACCAGGGCCCCTGAGCGAGCTGCACACCCACCCCCGTGGGTGAGCCGACCCACAAACCCGACCCAAGCCGGTGAGTTAACTGCACACCCGACCACCGCCGCCGAGCGCAGCGAAGGCGCAGGGGGTGCGGGTGGCGGAGCCCCCGCTCGCGGCGAGCGCAGCGAAGCCGCACAAATGACGAAGGCGAGGCGGTCAGCGCAGGAACTGCGCGACACACCTCGCCTATCGGCTTCGTGGACGATACTGGGATCGAACCAGTGACCTCTTCCGTGTCAGGGAAGCGCGCTACCGCTGCGCCAATCGTCCGAAGAAACGCTCAGTTTGACCTGAGGTTCTCGAGGTGGAGACGGGATTCGAACCCGTGTACACGGCTTTGCAGGCCGTTGCCTCGCCTCTCGGCCACTCCACCACTGAGTAAGCTGGCTTTGAGAAAGCTGGCACTGAGAAGTTGGCCCGCCGAACCCTCTCCGAGCGGACGACCGGGTTCGAACCGGCGACCTCAACCTTGGCAAGGTTGCGCTCTACCAACTGAGCTACGTCCGCGCTGCGACCGGGTTCCAGTGTCCCCCGGCGCGAAAAGAACATTAGCCCATCCCGGGCCGACTTCAAAAATCGGGGTGCCCCGGCAGGTCGACGTACCGTCATCAGCCGGTCACCTCGCAGTACCGGATCCCCTGCGCACTAAGGTGTTGCGCGGAAGGAGCACCACATGCGTATCTGGCTCAACGGCGCCTTGCTGGACGACGAGGCGACCGTCTCGCCGCTCGACCACGGGCTGACCACCGGCGACGGCGTCTTCGAGACGATCAAGGTCGAGAACGGCCGCCCGTTCGCAGTACGACGGCATCTCGAGCGACTCGTCCGTTCCGCGGTCGGGCTCGGTCTGCCGACTCCCGACGTCGCGGCGATCGAGACCGGCATCGAGGCCGTGGTCGAGCCCGGGATGCAGTTCGCGCGGCTGCGGGTCACGTACACGGGCGGTGTCTCCCCGTTGTCGTCCGATCGCGGTACGTCGGGGCCGACGATCCTGCTCGCGACCCAGGAAATCAAGCGGCCGTCGGCGACGTCCGCGATCGTCACCGTCCCGTGGACCCGCAACGAGCGCAGCGCGGTCGCAGGCCTGAAGACCACGTCGTACGCCGAGAACGTCCGCGCGCTCGCGTACGCGAAGGAGCGCGGCGGCAGCGAGGCGATCTTCGCCAACACGATCGGCAACCTTGCCGAGGGCACCGGCTCGAACATCTTCTGCGTGTACGACGGCGAGCTCGTCACGCCGACGCTGGAGTCGGGCGCACTGGCCGGCGTGACCCGCAGCCTGATCCTCGAATGGTTCGGCGGCACCGAACGCGACGTACCGCTGGAGCAGCTGTTCAAGGCCGAGGAGATCTTCCTCACATCGACCACCCGCGACGTCCAAGGCATCCACCGCATTGACGACCGCGACCTCCCCGCCCCGGGCACGATCACAGCCCAGGTCGCCAAGATCTTCGCCGAACGCTCCGCCGAAAACCCCAACCCGTAACCGGCCATCACAATCAGCCCGGTCCGGTCGCCCGCCGCCAGCAGACGCCGGCGTTGTGCCGTTGTGCTGGCCTGGGGATCCGCCCCGGACCGCCACCACTCACCAACCTGACGCCGGCAAGCCGAACGGCCGGTCGCCAGGTGGCGGCCGGCCGGTTGTGGCGAGCTTGGTGAGTGGTGGCGGTCCGGCTACTCCCCCGAGGCCTTACGGCGCTCGCGGTAGGCCGCTACGTGCAAACGGTTGCCGCAGGTGCGGGCGTCGCAGTACCGCTTGGAGCGGTTCCGTGACAGGTCGATCAGGGCGTCGTCGCAATCCGGCGCCTCGCAGCGGCGGAGGCGTTCGCGCTCGCCGGCCGAGATCACCTGGGCAAGCGCGATCCCGCACTCCACCGTGATCCGGCACGCCAGCGACGCGCCGGCGCGGGAATAGTGGATGTGCCACGGGTGCCCGTCGTGGTTGGTCAGCCGCGGAGTCGACGTGCCGCGGGCGATGATCGCGTTGATCATCGTCGCCGCGGACGCGTCGGAATCCGTGGTGAACACCGGCGCGAACAGCGGCCGCAGATCACGGACCTCGGCCAGGTCCTTGTCCGTCAACGTGTCGACCGCGCTGAACTCCCGCTCCTGGACGAACTTCTCCAGTTCCTCGAGCGTCTCCAGCGAGTCGACCTGGCTGTTCGGTCCGGGCATGGTGTTGACGAGCCGGACCAGCGTCCCGAGCGCCTGCTCGGTGTCGTGCGAGAAAGTCACAATCACGTCTCCAACGCGACGGGATCTCCGTCCTGCAGCAAGAGTAGCCCGGCCCGATTAGATCGTCGCTGCAATCATGCGCTAAGGTTTCACCCGCACCACCCCACAAGAAACACCAGCACCACCATCCGGGCGATTGGCGCAGTGGTAGCGCGCTTCGTTCACACCGAAGAGGTCACTGGTTCGAACCCAGTATCGCCCACGTTGGGTAAGTGCAGATCAGAGCGGGGACCCGGGCTCAGCCCGGGTCCCCGCTCTCGTCGTTTCATCCCCTCATCTGGCAGCGAAAAGGCAGCGGACGCCCGAGAACCAGCTCCTGCGAGGCTCCCTGGACACGGGTGCAGATCATCAGCGTCACCGTCGCCCGCTCGCGTCCATCACCCGCTGTACGTCGAGAACCGTGACGCCCGAGGTGATCAGCCACGACACGTACGAGTCCCGCAGATCGTGGAACGGCAACCCGCCGTCAGCTCGCCGAGAGACCGCCGTCACGACCTGCGCGCGCATCTTGATTGACTGTCCACCCTGACGACCCAGCCGCCGTCCGGCGCATCGACGTCGTCGCCGCTCGCACAACGAGGTCTGGCCTGTCTCACGTCACCAGGAACCGCCAGACCGCTCGCTCCCTGGACGGCGACGCCGATGGACCGCCGGTCCGCAGGTCATGTCTGTGCGCGAGTCTTCGCCCCCAAAGATTGGGGTCGGTCAGTAATGGTGGAGGCCGCTCAACGGCTGGCGGAGCCCGACAGCTCGAAGACCCCCTGTCGCGCGACAGCAGCTTGGCTGCACCGTGCCCGGTCTCCACTGCCTCCGTCCCGGCAGAAGTCGCGCCACCAACCAACGTTCTGCGAAGTCAGTCGAGAACAGTCCGACGCTATGGCGGGTGGCGAACCATCCGAGTGCCTGCACGCCTTCCATCCGGGGTTCCGGAAGGACAGTTGCGGATGCTCGAGCTGTGGATGAGCTCCTAGGCCTCCGCCACGGTGGTCTTCGAGACCGTAGCAATCGGGTGCTTGGAGCGGCCGTTTAAATGCGTTCTCGGCACGTGTTACATGTCCTGGTTAACGATTCGGGATCGAATTTCAGGATTGTCGGCAGCGGCTGGAGATCGTCGCGTTTCACAGAAAGATGCGGCTGGGAGTCTAGCCAATTCCGGGGTAAGCATTGGTAGCATCTCGCCACGACGTTCGAAGGATCACAGGGGGGAAACCGTGACCACGCAAGTCGACCTTAACGAGATCCGCCGTGCCATGATCGAGGCACAGCGGGAGCAGAACCCATACCCGACCGATCCGGCGAAGACCGTGAGTGTCACGCGGAACGGGCACATCCAGATGGGGCTTGGCGACGACCCGGTGCATACGTCCAAGGTTCAGCAAGGAACCTTCGCCTCGGCGCCCAGCGACGCAACGGTCGCCTCACAGAAACTTCCACCCAACGCCCGCTGGATCGAGGCCGGAGGTGTGAAGGGCTGGGCCTACACGATAACTACCGAGCTCGGCAATCCGTTCAGCATGCTGGCATACAACAACGGCTCGGAGTATCGCGTTCTCCTACTTTCCCCCGAGATCGAGGGAAAGTACAACGCACACAACGCGCATCTGTATGCGAATGGACACATCTGCCTGCGCGAAGGCGGCGCGAACGGCCAGCCGACATTGGAAGAGGCCTACTCCAAGTCCGTGCTCTGGGCCAACGGCATGGATTTTCATATGGCCGGATACGACTTCCCGTTCTCCGCGAACAACCTCTGACGCCGGCATGACGATCAGGATTACTGACTACGCCGTTCACCGCATCAACGAGGCCCTCGGCGAGAATCCGCCGGAACAGGGCGGTGTACTGTTCGGTCCACCCGAATCCACGACCGTGACATCGTTCGTCCACGATGTTGGCGCCCAGACCACCGGGTCCGTCTACCACAACAGTCCGTGGATCATCGCGGAGATCGAGCGCATCGAATCGGTGACGCCGGCAACCTTCAAAGGTGTGGTGCACTCACATCCGCACTATGTGCCTCAGCCCTCGTCACAAGACCTGCGGGAGTATACGGAGACACTTCGTAGCAATCCGCAGATGACGGCCTACGTGGCACCGATCGTCACGCACGACGTGGCGACGCCGCCTGCCAGGCACGAGTTCCTCCTGGGACAGGCACGTTTCTCGTTCTTTCGCGCCGAGCGGTCCTTCACTCATGAAGCCACTCTCGTGGCCGACAAACCGCAGGTCATTCCGGTGGCGGAGTCGCTCGAGGCAGCCGGAGCCTCGTTCACTGCGGAGCCTGTTCTGGTGCCTAGCGGCGATCAGATCTACCTCGGTGGACAGTACGATTTTCCTGGTATCGGCTCCGTCACGGTCATGTTGCCACTCGACTACCCTGCCTCACCGCCGCTGATCTATGACGAGGACGATCGGCCTCTCTCGCTGAGTTGGGATCTGCAGGCCCCCGGTGCCGAGCGACTGCGGCTTGCACTCCGGAATCACCTCACGGAACGCTCCGGTCCAAAAAAAGAGCGGCCCGGCGGAACGACGATGCGAGCCGCCGGGGACCTCTTCGCACGATCGCGAGGCATTCTGTCGACAGATCTCCGGAACCGGCAGGTGCTGGTCGTAGGCTGTGGTTCGGTCGGCTCCTACGTCGCTGAACTCCTGGTCCGTGCCGGCGTCGAGAGCCTGACGCTGATCGACCCCGATATCGTCGAACCCGGCAACCTCGGACGATCGCTCTACTCGGTCAGCGACATCGGTCTGTCGAAAGTGGCAGCACTGCACCGCCGAATCTCGGCGATCAACGCGTCTGCACGGGTGGACGTTCATCGCGCCGCCTTGAGCGACCTCGATCCGGACCTACTTGTCTCAGCGATCCGCAGAAGCGACCTCGTTGTCGGAGCGACGGACGACAATGTCGCACAACTGCGGACCAGCCAACTCGCCTACTGGTCCGGAACACCGTCTATCTATCCGGGGCTCTACAGGGGCGCGCACGGTGGAGAGGTGATCCTCTCGATTCCTGGCGGTCCATGTTGGGACTGCTCGACCGCTGGCGTGCGTGAGAGCAACGGCGAGGCACGGACAACGGACTATGGGACCGGCAGGCTCGTAGCCGAGCCAGGACTGTTGGCAGACATCCATCACCTGAGTTCGGCCGCGTGCAAGCTCGCTCTCGGGCTGCTCGAACATGACCCGTCAATGTCGGTCAGCCAATTGATGCAGGCAGCTATCGACCAGCGACTCACCTATTTGCTGATGGGCATGGCGCCGAACTACTGGTTATTCCCCGAAGCGCTGTCGTCGGCCTGGGGGCAGCTCGCGTTTCAATCGATCTGGATGCAGGCCGAGAGCAGACCCGAATGCTCGACGTGCGGTGACCTCGACGATCGACTCGACCCGATGTCCGTGTCACGCACACCCTCAACCGTCGACCGCGGGCCGCTTCTCCAGGCACTTCTCGCCGAGCGGCAGAAAGGACCGACAGTCCTCGACGAGATCGGGCCGGTCTAGATGCGACTCACATCCCACGTCTTCTGGTACCCGGACATCGGTTCTCTGGACGACGCGCGTCTTGCCTCTGCCCAAGGCGGTGTACTGGATGCCATCGCCGACGGCGTCGCGCACTTGCCAAGTGACTCGCTTGTCGAGGTCAGCTGTCACTTCGGCAACGGGACGATGGACTCGTCCATATCGGTCGAATCCGACAGCATCGATCCCGACACGGTGCGGCGTTCGTTCCAAGGATTGCAGCGTCATGTCGGCCTCGAACCCTGGGAACCGACGGTGAAGCCATCCACAGCAGGAGCCACGCGACTGCAGATACAGGTTCAAGGCTCAGGGCGTCGCGACTCGACGATCGGCCGCTGGCCGGCGTTGTCCGGGTTCTGGAGCGCGATCGCGCCTCGCCTTGCCATGGGCAACGAAGCTCTCGAGTTGACGGTCCGGCTCCGGAAGACAAGTGTGAGTCGCACGGACCTGACCATGGCGCAGCGTCGGCTCGAACGGATCTCCCAACGAGAGGGGCACTCGGCACCCGAGGTACGCACGGCCCTCCAGGGACTGCGTGAATCCGTCGGGCTGGTACAGGTTCAGATGCTGCTACGAGGCTCGCAGAACAAGGCAGCTCTGCTCGCAGTCGCACTGCAAGGAGCTGCGACCGCCGACTGTCAGGGGCAGTACTTCGCTCGCACGAGCGTTCCGGGTGATCGGGATGAAATCGCCGCGCCGACCGAACAGCGGATCAGAGCACTGCTGGCCGGCGACATCGTCAACTCCCGCACGATGTCCACTCTCGTCCCGATACCGGTGCTCTCTTCGGCACAGCCTCTCCAGGTTGCACGTCGGTCCATCACGCGCAACGCCTACACACCGCACGTACGGGCCGCCGGCTCGCTCCTGCTGGGTCGTACAGATGCCGGCGAAGCATTCCGGTTCCCCGTGCAGGACTTGGCGCAGCATCTGCTGGTCACCGGACTCACTGGATTCGGCAAGTCGACGACTGTCAGGTCAATGCTGCAGCAACTATGGGACGACTTAGGAGTTCCCTTCCTGGTTGTCGACCCGCTGAAGGACGACTACGCCGACATGGTCCTCTCCGCGCCGACCGGCGATCCGGCATCGGGAACGCGACGTCGTGTCCGTCGGATGGATCTCGGGAACAACGGGCTTCGGATCAACCCTCTGGCGGTCCCGGACGGTGTTGATTCCGCCTCGTTCGCGAGCGTCCTGGTCGAGTGCTTCGACAGCGCTACACGCCTGTCGGAGACCTTCCCGCTCGGCCTCGCCGTACTTCGGAACGCGGTCCAGAACCTGTACTCGAAATGGGCGGCGAGCGGGGAAAGCCAGGGATGGCCAACACTCGCACATCTGTACGCCGAGGTTCTGGCGGAGGTGCACAAGGAAACAACCCACACCGAGACAGCGAATGCGCTCCGCCTCTCGCTCACGAGCCGGATCGAGAGTCTTCTCACCGGGGCCAACGCCGACATCTTGTCCGGCGGCCCGACCGCAGGCATCCGCTGGGAGGAACTGCTGTCGATTCCGACCGTCCTAAGTCTCGGGGCTTACGACGACAACACGTCGAGGTCCACAGCGTTCGCATTCATCCTGGCCGGGCTGATCGCATATCGACGTCGGCACCCTGCGCCGCCTGCCAGTCATGTTGCGGTGCTGGAGGAAGCGCACATGGTGCTCGGCTCGTCGAACGAATCCGCGGCATCGGCGGTAGCCGAAGCCCTTGCCACACAACGAAGTCTCGGTCAGGCCTACATCCTGGTCAGTCAGGTACCGCGCCACCTGCCCGATCTCGTCTTCGATCTGTTCCCCAGCCGGTTGACGCACCGCCTGGCAGCCGGCGAGGGTCTGGACAGGGTCGCTGCCGCAATGGGTGTGACGGATCCCAGTGAAATCGCCGGCCTCCGCTGCGGTGAAGCCCTCGTTGTCAACGCCAACGGGTACTTCCAGGGGACCCGGCTGATCATCGACCGACCGGTGAACGAGCATGAACCAGCACCGGCCTGGGTTCGTCGGGACGTTGTCGAAGCCACTCCCCCAGAGCGCATTTGGTGCTCGCGGTGTCCTGCGCCGTGCACTGGCACACAGTGGCTCGACGTCCTGCCGAAGGTGTTGGCCGGTGAGGTCGGGGCGACGACCGACAGCTTGCAGGACCGAGCGATACGGATCGCTCGCAAGCTCCTCGTGCTCCCGGAGATCTCGACGCGTTCAGAGGACCTCTCGGAGGCAGCGGTGCGCGTGAGGTTGTACTGCACCTTGTCGCGTGGTCTGACGCTGCTGACGTCGTACAGCGACAGCCAAGCGCGCCAGAGCCAGGACGTCGCACGATCAGTCGCGGACGGCATTTCCGCATCACTAACGCATCGCCGTGCCCATCCGAACGCGCCCCGCGTGAGCTCGTGAACAGGAACCGACAATGGACATTACGACGCTTGTCACCGGACCGTACCCGCTGGACCAGAGAACCTTCGATGTACCGGAGGCGACGTTCGCGGTCGTCTTGCTGAACGGCAAGGCGTGGGACGTCCGAACTCCCGGCCGGACCGGCGGGGTATGGTCCATGCTCTTCAACCGAGGACGCGCCCTGCCCGCTGTCGGCAACGTCCAGTACCTGCTGTTTCAGGCCTCGCCGGTAGCTGTGACTGTAGTCGAGAACGATGTCCGGCTTGCCGACGGCGCCCGCGTAGAAGCGGTCGCCGACATCCTCGCGCAACCGGTCTGGGCGTCCAATCCTGCTCAGCTCCTGGAGATAGTCCGGACCTACGGCCTCAACACAACAGCCTACGTTGCTGCTGCGACCGCCTCCCTGCAGGCTGATTTCAGGGCGCTCCTCCGCGCCGCTGTCGATGGTGAGGAGCACGCCACACTGCACGCAGGCCGCGACGCCCGCGACACGCTGCGCCCAGGGGGTGAACGAGGAGTGATGCAGGTGCTCGAAGTCCTCGACATCCGCTTTACACGAGACGCGCAAGTCGTAGCGCTCGAGGATCTCGAACGACAGTTCGAGATCGAGGCAGCCCAAGCCAGGGCGGAGGCCGACCTGTTCAGCCTGCAGCGAGGTCTCGCGATCGCGCGTGCCGAACTCGCCAACGACATCGGTTCGAGGCAGGCACTCTCTGCGGCAGACACCGACCGTCTGGTAGGAGAGATGTACGGGATCCCGGCCTGGGCGGTCGCCTTCCCGGACCAGTACGCGGCGGAGCGTGAGCGGCATCAGCAGCTGCTCTCGAATCTGCTGACGGAGTACTCGGACGTGCTTCCACTGTTCGCCGAGTTGTTCGACGAAGATCCTCGTGATGTGCTCGCGCAACTGGCCACCGGCGGATTGACCACACCGTCCACAACAGGCACAAGCAGCGCAGCGCAGAATGCCGGCATGGACTCGAGCCAGGAAGCCACCTCCCAGCTCGAGCCGAAGGCCACCGGTCCCAGGTGGAACGTCGAGCCATCGGTGCAGCGGCGGCTGGACCTCGTCATTCCCGAGATCCCGGTCGTCGGCGTCGCGCCGGCCGTGATCTGGAACGAAACCCGCGAGCTGACGATCGTCGTCGCACATGCAGAGTCCGGCGCGCGCGAAGGTCTTCGGAACTCGGACACGACGCTCTCCGGTGGGCGCTTGCTGGACGTACTTATCGTGGTCGACCGGCCCGACAAGATCGCCGTCGTCACCGACATCGTTGGATATATCGGTGGAGTCACGGCCACGGAGATCGCGCTCGATATCAGCGATCAGCCCGACAAGAGCATCGTGCGCGTTTCGTCGGTGTCCAGCACTCGGGTGGTCGACGACCAGGCGGCCAGACTCGCGCGACTGCTCAACTCGTTGACCGTTCTCACCAAGGACACCTCGCCGACGATCGTCGTCGAGGTCTAGACGATCAGCCAGAAGGGCCGAGGCGATGACTGACACACCGGATCCGGGATCACTCCGCGACCAGTACGACCATCTCGCCGGCCTGATCGACTCCGGCAACCAGGCCGACGCCAGGCGCGATGCCGGCGAGTTCGGCGAAGCCGTCGTGGACGGTTTCATCGAGGCGGTCGACGGCGGACATCACCTGGACCAGCACACTCCCGAGTCCAAACCGCAGGGTATCGACGCGATGTACCTCAGTGACACCGACGACCGCGTCCATGTCGCCGAGGACAAGACAATCGCCTGGGGTGACTACCACGCGCCGTACATGAGTCGAACCGTCGACGGCCGCCAGAACGACGACAACTGGGTCGCCGACCGCTCGCGCGACACACAGCTCGACATCGAGCCTGACCAGATCGGTCACGGCGACGATCAAGTCGGCAAGGAAGTGTTCCAGGTCGACGTACCCAGCGACACCCTGGCGCGCTACGGGGTGGAACCCGACGGTTCTCTCGAGTCCAACGCGCCCGACGAGATCTACTCACTGAGCGACGTCATCGATGCCGTGGACGGCTGGAACGGCGTCGAAACCGACGAGGCCTCCGCAGACACAGCTCAGGACGACGCCGAAGCGGGCGAGTCTGCAGGCGAACAGGCGAGTGGCTGATCCATCAGGAACCGGCCGAGCAGGGGGTTGATGAACGTGAGTGACGCACCGAACCTCAGCGCAATCCGCGCCGCGTTCCGCGACGGCGGTCCCCGAACGCCACCAGCCGGGGACCAACCGCGTCGGACGCGGTTCTGGATCGTAGGGGTGGTCCTCGCGGTCGTACTGACGCTCCCGCTCCTACTCACCGCGATGCCGGTCCTCGGTTGGGGAAATCCGCCGGATACCCTTCAAGGCGCTCTGAACCACCTGCCGACGCACAACTCAGCATCCAGCGGCAGCAAGACGGAGGCGATCGCGGTCAACTCCTGGTCTGCGATCAACCTCTCCAGCTCGACCGCGGTCGTCGCGACTGTCTACCTGTCACAAAAGGGCGACCTTACAAAGCCGCAGACAGCCCCGCATGTCTACTTCCTCTATCCCGGCAACGACAGCAACCCCAACCACATCAAGGCGAGGATCGGAGGCAAGTCGTATATTGCGTATCCGAGCCTCGGCCCGGCTACACCGCTCAATCTGGGCAAGAAGACGACTCAGCGAGTCGTCCCCGGCATGAACTGCGCCGCGATCGGCTCGAGGAATGTCCCACGGACTGCCTGCTCGGGCCTCCTTGCTGCCCGGGTCCCCCGATCGATCGACGTGACCGACGGAATCATCGCTTACGGCTCGTTTCGAGGCGGCTCGCTGACCGTCGCCTCGATGGCCCGCCTCTCCGGCGCCCAAAGGATTGCCGCGTGCTGGATGGTGGCTTGCTAAACCAGTAGCGCCGAGGCTGCCCGAACGCGATCAGGCGTTGTCCAACTGATCCATCAGGTCGGCGTCGAGTTGGAGTTCGGTCGCGGCTAGTGCCTCTTCGAGTTGGTTGAGGGAGGATGCGCCGAAGAGGGGGACGACGTTGTGGTGTAGGAGCCAGGCCAGGACGACCTGGTTTGGTGTCGCGTCGAGGGTGCGGGCGGCTTGGCGGAGGGCTTGGTAGCGGGCGTACGCCGTGGGGTGGGCGTAGCGGGGCTCGAAGGGTCGGTCGGGGCGTGTGTATGAGCCGGCCAGGAGAGGCTGGTAGGCCACCAGCGTGACGTCCGGGTGCTCTGACAGGTAGTCGAAGTGCTCGATGCCTGCGTGTTGGTAGTGCGGAGTGCCGTGGCGACGCTGGCCCTGGAGCGAGGGCGGGTTTGGCCAGAGGTAGCTGGAGTGCTGCTGGATGACGGAGTACTGCGCGACGCCCTGTGCGGCAGCGGTTTGCCGAGCGCGGTCGAGGCGCCACGTGGCCGTGTTGCTGCAGCCGATCGAGTCGACGAGCCCGTCCGCGGCCAGGCGGCCGACGGCGGCGACGGTCTCGTCCAGCGGCGTACCGCGGTCGTCGATGTGCGCGTAGTACAAATCGATTTGCTCCACACCTAGCCTGGCAAGACTGCCCTTGACCGCGTCGCTGATCGCAGACGAACCGAGCCCTTCCCAGTGAGCGTCACCGGGATCGCCGGGGACGGTCGTCCGCGCACCGCACTTCGTGGCGATGAACAACTCGTCGCGGTTGCCGCGCTCCCGCATCCACCGCCCGAGCAGCTCCTCGCTGTCACCGCCGTGCCCGTGCCACTGGTTGTAGTTGTTCGACGTGTCGATGAACGTCCCGCCCGCCTCCACGAACCGATCCAGAATCGCGATCGCGGTGTCGCTCGGCGTCGACGTACCGAAATTCATCGCGCCCAAGCAGAGCGCACTGACACTCCGTCCATTCCCAAGAGTTCGAGACAACATGCCCTCCAGCCTGCTTCCTGGAGCGCGCTCGAGGTCAACCCACCCGGCACAATGTCGCGATGAAGATCTTCAGGCGCGGCGGCGGGCGTGATCCTCGTCAGGTGGCGCAGGAGTTTGCTGAGGCCGTACAACCCGGGGACGCCGAACGAGCGGGTCGGCTGGCAAAGGAGCTGACCGAGGTGCTGCCGCGCTCGTTCGGTGCGTGGTTCGAGGCGGGGATGTACTCGAAGGCGCGGCAGGAGTGGGCGGATTCGGCGGCACGGAATCGGCGGGCGGCAGAACTGATCACCGATGCGGAGCGGCGCGAGTTCGGAGGCGCAAACCCGGCCGCGTGGAATCTCGGGATCGCTGCGACCGCTCTCGGCGACTGGGCGACCGCTCGGTGGGCCTGGGCGGAGTACGGCATCGACACGATCGAGCCTGGCGCAGGGCCGATCGACCAACACTTCGGGCTGACGCCGATCCGGCTCAATCCGGACCGGCCGAGCCTGACACATCAGGTCGTTCCGGCGTACGGCGACACCGAGGTGGTGTGGTGCTGGCGCCGCAGCCCTGCGCATGCAGTGATTTCGAACGTGCCCTTACCGGACAGCGGTCACCGGTTCAGGGACGTGGTACTGCATGACGGCGAGCCGAAGGGGCACCGGAACGACGTGCCGGTGTTCGACGAGCTCGCACGGCTGGAGGAGTCGGGCCTGTCGACCTGGCAGGCGCAAGTGGTCGGGGCCGACGCCGACGACAAGGAAGCCCTGGCCGACCTCGCCGGCCCAGCGGGGCTTGGGGTCGACGAGTGGTCCGGGATCCGGCTGATGTGCTCGGAGTGCTCCCACGGGTCGCCGGAAGCACACCAGCATGCAGCTGCAGCTGCGGACGCCGTCGTACTCGGCCTGGCCGGGTCAGAGGAAGACGTACGCGGCTGCCTCGACAGGTGGTTGGCCGAGCGGCCGCATGTCAGCTTGTCTGAGTTGTCGTTCCTTTGGTGAGTTAGACGAGCCAGACGCCCTTGTCCATCAGCACGCGATCTTTGAGTTCGTTCACTTCGCGCCAGGCTTGGATTTTCGTGGGGGTGACGCGAAAGAAGGGGTAGTTCGGGAGGGGGCGCGGGTCGAAGCCGGCTTTGGTGGCGAAGGACTCGGCCTCGGCTTCGGTGGCGTCTGTGACGGCGGCGGTGCCGGTGATGTGGATGACGTCGCGGACTTGGCCGATCGTCAGCTGGACCTTGGGATTGGTCTGCAGATTGCGGGCCGTGGGGTTGGTGACGGTGGTGGAGAGCAGCAGGGTGTCGTCGGACCACAGGAACGACAGGGGCATCAGGTACGGCGTACCGTCCAGCGAGGCTGTTGACACCCAGGCGTCGACGTCCTGGTCGAAGCGGCGCAACATGTCCTGCTTGCGTACGGGCAGCGGGCGCGGTGGTGCCGTCATGGCGTGCTCCTCTTCGTTCTGATGTCACATGTGGTCCCGGTACTACGTCATCGGGATGACGGCGCTGGGCCGGGTGGTGTGACACGTGGAATGGTGATGGACATGGACGCGGACGACTGGCTCGCGACACGGTTCGAGCAGAACCGGGACCGCCTGCGGGCTGTCGCGTACCGGATCCTAGGCTCTGAACCGGAGGCCGAGGACGCCGTCCAGGAGACCTGGATCCGGCTCAGCCGCAGCGACACCGCCACCATCGACAACCTCGGCGGCTGGTTGACCACCGTCGTCGGGCGGATCTGCCTCGACATGCTGCGCACCCGCCGCGGCCGGCCCGAGCTGCCGGTCAGCGACCACTCCCCCGTGCTCGCGGACGGCGTCGTACCCGATCCCGAGCTCGAAGCAGTCCAGGCGGACTCGGTCGGGCTCGCGCTCCTTGTCGTACTCGAGACACTGTCGCCGGCGGAACGGCTCGCGTTCGTACTGCACGACCTCTTCGCCGTACCGTTCGAAGACATCGCGCCGATCATCGGCAAGTCGCCGGCGGCCGCGCGGCAGATCGCGAGCCGGGCTCGCCGCAGAGTCCGCGGTACGCCGGAACCGTCCAGCGTCGACGTCGTCCGGCAGCAGGAAGTGGTCAGCGCATTCCTGGCCGCCGCCCGCAACGCGGACTTCTCGGCCCTGCTCGAGGTGCTTGATCCGGAAGTCGTCGTACGGGCCGACGCCGGCGCATCCGAACGCGGGATCGCGGCGAGCATCGTCGGGCACGACCGCGTCGCCCGGGCCTTCAACGGACGGGCACAGGCGGCGAAACTCATGCTCGTCGACGGGATGCCCGGGCTGGTGTGGATGCAGCGCGGCGAACCGGTCGTTGTGTTCTCTTTCACGGTCGTCGACGGGCGTGTCGCGACCATCAACCTCCGCGGCGATGCCGACTACCTGCAAACCGTCGATCTCGAGGTGTTGGCGTCCTGATCGGACGGCGTGGCGAGTGGACACGATCGCTGTGACTCGTGTGACGGATGAGGTGCGATTCACGCTCGCCGTACCCGAATGACAACAGGGTGGAATCCGGTTTTTGTCCGGGCGGAAAGTGCGCTACTGTTCTGCTCTCGCACCGAGGGAAAATGCTCGGGGTGATGCGGACGTAGCTCAGTTGGTAGAGCGCAACCTTGCCAAGGTTGAGGTCGCCGGTTCGAACCCGGTCGTCCGCTCGGAGAGGGTTCGGCCCAGCTTTCTCACTGGTGGAGTGGCCGAGAGGCGAGGCAACGGCCTGCAAAGCCGTGTACACGGGTTCGAATCCCGTCTCCACCTCGAACCTCAGTATTGTTGAGATTCCCGGACGATTGGCGCAGCGGTAGCGCGCTTCCCTGACACGGAAGAGGTCACTGGTTCGATCCCAGTATCGTCCACGAAGCCGATAGGCGAGGTGTGTCGCGCAGGTTCTGCGCTGACCGCCTCGCCTTCGTCATTTGTGCGGCTTCGCTTCGCTCGCCGCGGAGCGGGGGCTTCGCCACCCGCACCCCCTTGTGCCTTCGCTGCGCTCGGCGGCGGTGGTCGGGTGTGCAGTTAACTCACCTGCTTGGGTTGGGTTAAGCAGTTCGTTCACCGGCGTCGGCTGGGTTCGCAGTTCACTCACCGCCCTGGTTGCGTTTGCAGCTCACTCGCCGGCGTCGGCTGAGTTTGCAGTTCGCTCACGGGTCCGGGCAGGGTTTGCAATTCGCTCACTTGCCCGGGCCGGGTTTGCAGTTCGCTCACCGGCCCGGGTTGAGCTCGCAGTTCGCTCACCGGCCCCGGGCTGGGTTCTCGCCTCGCTCACCCGCCGGGGTGAGATCGCAGCTCGCTCCTCGCCCGGGCGGGGAACGCAGGTGGCTCACCCGCCCGGGCCGGGTTCGTAGGTCGCTCACCCGCCCGGGCCGGGTTCGTAGGTCGCTCACCCGCCCGGGTCAGGTTCGCAGGTCAGTCAGGCGCCCGGCGTGGGTTAGCGGCGGGGTTGGGTTGTTATGGCTAGGAGGAGTAGGGCGGCTCCTGCGGTGGAGACGGGGGTGGGGTGTTCGTGGAAGAAGGTGATGGCTAGGGCTGTGGCTGCTATGGGTTCTACGAGGGCTGTTACTGATGCTGTTGCGGGGGTGAGGGTGGTTAGGGCCTTGTAGAAGAGGGTGTAGGCGAGGGCTGTGGGGACTAGGCCGAAGTAGGTGATTAGGAGCCAGCCTGTGGGGGTGGTGGGGAGGGCGGCGAACGGTAGGAGGAGGACGGCTCCTACGGCGAAGCCTAGGAATGCGTTGGTCAGAGGGTCTGTGGTGTTGCGGTTGAGGATGGTTGTGGTGGCGTAGCCGGCGGCTGAGAGTAGGGCTGCGGCTATGCCTAACGCGTTGGCTGAGCCTGTGTCTGCGGTTAGGAGGGTGAGGCCGAGCAGGGCGACCGCGATGGCGGGGGTCAGGCGTTCTCTGGTTGCCAGGGTGATGAGGACGGGGCCGGCGCCTAGGGCTATGACCGTGGCGATTCCTACGCCTACTCGTGGGATGGCGGCGAAGTAGCCGAGTTGGCAGACGGCCAGGCCGATACCACTCAGGACGTGGCGGAGCGGGTTCGCGGCGATGACTGAGCGGATCGAGGGGCGGCGGAGGGCTTTGCGGGCCAGGGCCAGCCAGAGGGCGGCTGCGGTGAGGCGCCAGAAGGACGTGGCGGTCGGCGTCAGGCCGGCGTACTGGGACAACAGCGCGCCGGTGGGGCCGCCGGTGCCCCAGGCGAGGCCGGCGAGAACGACGTACACGAAGGCACGTCTGGTCGAAAGACGGTGCATCGGACACTCCGGATGTTCGCAACTGGTGATCGGGGCGTCTGCGAACAGCCCGAAGAAGCCCGGCGGTCAGATCGACCGGGCGCGAGGAAGCCGTCCGCTAAGCGGCGGCCGGCGGGCAGATGATGCGATGCACGAGATGGACCTTAGCCAGTCCACCGGGGACCGGCGACTGGTTTACATGCGGAGGTACGAGCCGCCGTTGAAGTCGAGGACAGTGCCGGTGGCGAACTCAGCCTCGGGAGACGCCAGGTAAAGGATTGCGGCAGCTACCTCGGAAGGGTCGGCCACTCGCTCCAGAGGGCTTTCGAGGCGGCGACGGTCGTAGCCTTCGCCCGCGAGGTTGACGGCAGCCATATCGGTGACTGTCCAGCCGGGAGCGATGGCGGTGACGGCGATGCCTTCCGGGCCGAGCGCGCGGGCGAGGGACTGGGTGAACGAGACGATCGCGGCCTTCGATGCGCCGTACGCAGGCTGGTTCGGCTCGCCACGAAAGGCGCCGCGGGACGAGACGTTGACGATGCGGCCGCCGCGGCCCATGTGCTGGACCGCGCACCAGGTGACGTTGGACGGGCCGACGAGGTTGACCGCGAGGGTGTCGTTCCACGCTTGCTGCCACTCGGCGTACGTCGTCTCGCGGATCCGGTGCGGCACGTAGAGCCCGGCGTTGTTCACGAGTACGTCGATGCCGCCCAGCGCCCGGGCAGCGTCCTCGACCATCGACTCGATCGCCGCCGGATCAGCCAGGTTGGCCTGCACCATCACGTGCCCCGTGCCAGGCAGCTCCTTCAACACCTGGGCGGCAGCATCCGCCGAAGCGCTGTAATGCACTGCCACCTGATCCCCCGCTGCGGCGAACGCACGCGCCGTCGCCGCTCCGATCCCCCGCGATGCCCCAGTCACCAGCACTGATCGGTTCACGCAACCAATCATTTCATCAGGGTCGTGGCTTGTGGTCGCGGCGGTAGGACTTGCTGGCGCGGGCCCACTCCTTCTTCGCCTCGCTGCGGAGCCGGATGTCCGCACGACGTGCCATGTATGCCGCCTCCCGCTGCAGCTTCACCCAGCTGTCGTACCGGCGGTACGGCAACGAACCGTCGTCCAGAGCTGCCCGCACCGCACAGTCAGGCTCCATCACGTGTGAGCAGTCCTTGAACTTGCACTGCTCCGCCAGCGCGGTGATGTCCGGGAACGCCGCCGCCAGCCCCTCCCCTGACTCCTGCAGACCGATCCCCCGCAGCCCGGGCGTGTCGATGACGACCCCACCGGTCGGCAGCACGATCAGCTCACGCCGCACCGACGTGTGACGCCCCTTGCCGTCCTCGCGGATGTCCTGGACGTCCAGCAGCTCCACACCGGCCAGTGCGTTCACCAGCGACGACTTGCCCGCCCCACTGGAACCCAGCAACGCCACTGTGGCGTTCCCGTCCAGCAGTCCGCGTACGCCGTCCATCCCCGCGCCAGTGGTCGCACTGCACACCAGTACTTCGGCTCCTGGCGCGGCCAGCGCCACGTCCTCAGCAACTGAGTCGGCGTCCCCGACCAGGTCGGACTTGGTGAGTACGACGACCGGCCGCGCGCCGCTCTCCCACGCCAGCGCCATGAAGCGCTCGATACGCACGATGTTCGGCTCCGGGACCAGTCCGACGACGATGGCGATCACATCGACGTTCGACGCGAGTACCTGCCCGCGGGACGACCCGCCGACCTCCGCGCGGACGATCGCAGTACGGCGTGGGAGCACCGAATCCACCGTGATGCGGTCGTCCGGCCAGGAGCGCAGCAAGACCCAGTCCCCTGTACATGGGCCGGCCTGGGCGTCGGAGGCGATCGCGGTGAGCAGTGCGCCGGACCAGCTCGCGCGGACCGGGCCGTCCGCGGTGAAGACCGTCGCCAGGCCCTTGTCGACCCGGGCGACGCGTCCCGGGACCAGCTCTTCCGGGACGGATTGCAGGAAGTCGGCCGTGGAGCTGTCGAGTCCCAGGGCCTGGAGTGTGGCTGACATGCGGCGAACCTTTCAGAGGGCCCGGCCGCGAGCTCAGCTCAGCGGACGGACAGTGTCGGAGACAGCAGGCCGTTGGGCCTGGTAGTAGCTCATGGCGGCTGCCTCCCTCCGGTCCGGTCGGTCCCGAGCCAGGGACCGTCTGATGTGGTCAGACTAGGTCGTCGGTGTCACCCTGCGCACCGGATTTTCCGACGGAAGCAGTCCGCCGCACAGGCTCAGCCGGAGCCTCTGCAGAAGACTCTGCACGAGGCCCACCAGCAGCCTCAGCAGGCGGCTCGGCAGCAGGCTTCCCAGGCGCCGGCTTCCCGGGCGCCACAGCAGGTGCAGCAGGTGTAGCAGCAGGTGCAGCAGCCGCCGCAGGTGCCGACTTCAGCGGTCGCTCAGCAAGCTCCTCGACCCTGCGCGCCGCCTGCGCCTCCGGACGCTCGTCAGAGTTCAGCGGCGTCCGCGTTTGCTCATGGTGCCGCTCAGGCTCCGCCTTCATCACCGGCTCGACCTCGTCGTCCTCGGCAGCCTGGGCCTTCACTTCGGCGACATGCTGCTTGTGCGGCCACAGCCGGTCCACCACAGCGTTCAACGCAGCACCGATCAGTACCGCGATAGCTGTCATGTACAGCCACATCAGTACGGCGATGGGCGCGGCCAGCGGACCGTAGATCGACGTACCGCCGACCGTGCTCTGCAGGACCCAGCGCAGTACGAAGCTGCCCAGGATCCAGATCGACAGCGCCAGGAACGACCCGGGCAGGTCTGAGACCCACGGGGTGCGGATCGGCACGGACAGGTGGTACAGCGTGTTCAAGAAGCCTGCGGACAGGATGGTGACGACCGGCCAGTACAGCTGGTTCAGGAAGTCGAGCCGGTGCGGCAGGAGCGCCTGGACCGCGTCCGGACCGGCCAGCACCAGCGGCAGGACGATGACGCCGATGATGAGTGCGGCGCAGTACAAGCTGAAGGACAGCGCGCGGGTCCGGACGATGCCGCGTTTGCCGCCCATCCCGTACATGATCGTGATCGTGTCGACGAACACGTTCAGCGCGCGGCTGCCGGACCACAGCGACAGCACGAAACCGATCGAGATGACGTCCGGCCGGCCGCCGTTCAGGACCTGGTCGAGGGTCGGCGAGATCACGCTCTTGATCGAGTCGTCGGTCAGCGCGCGGGCGGCCAGGTCGACGATCTGCTGCTTGATGTCGTTGATCGTCTCGACCTCGAACCACTTGCTCGCGATGTAACCCAGCGAGCCGGCAAGTCCGAAGATCAGCGGCGGCAGCGAGAGGATCGCGAAGAACGCCCCCTCGGCCGCGAGCCCGGTGACGCGGTACCGCAAGCACACCCCGACGGTCTGCGTCAGCAGACTCCAGGTCGTCGCGGGGATCCGGCGAACCCATGCCAATGAGAGGGAGCTCCCACCAGTGGGTCCTGCCCCGATACGTGCCATACCGCTTACCGTACTGACATGGCGGACCCATTCGCGGTAACGAATCAGGCTCCCCCACTGCGGGGCGTGAACTTCTTCACCCAGGATGCGGCTCTCGGTGACGCTCTGCGTCCGTATGCCGAGCTGGTCGACGATCCCGGTCTGCACCGGATCGGCGAGCTGGCGGGGTCCGAGGAGGCCCGTGCGCACGCTCTCCCGGCGAACCAGAACCCGCCGGTACTGCGCACCCACGACCGCTACGGGAACCGCATCGACGAGGTCGAGTTCCACCCCTCGTGGCACTGGCTGATGGAGCAGGCGGTCGGGTTCGGGCTACAGGCCGCGCCGTGGACCAGCGACCGCCCGTCGCCGCACCTGGCCCGGGCGGCCGGCTTCTACCTGTGGTCCCAGGTCGAGCCCGGGCACGGCTGCCCGATCTCGATGACGTACGCCGCGGTGCCGGCACTGCGGGCGGACGAGCGCCTCGCGAAGGAGTGGGTCCCGCAGTTGGCGTCGACGGAGTACGACGTACGCCGTCTTCCGGTCGCCGCGAAGAGCGGTGTGCTCGCCGGGATGGGGATGACCGAGAAGCAGGGCGGGTCCGACGTACGGGCGAACCTCACGACCGCGACTCCTGTGGGCGACGGCGAGTACCAGCTGAACGGGCACAAGTGGTTCTGCTCGGCACCGCAGGTCGACGTGTTCCTGGTGCTGGCGCAGGCGCCGGACGGGCTGAGCTGTTTCGTCGTACCGCGGGTGCTTGCCGACGGCAACCGGAACCCGTTCGCTCTGCAGCGGCTGAAGGACAAGCTCGGCAATCGCTCGAACGCGTCGTCGGAGGTCGAGTTCCACGGGACAATCGGCTACCGGCTGGGCGACGAGGGCGCCGGGGTCCGGACGATCATCGAGATGGTCGCCGCGACCCGGCTGGACTGCGTACTCGGCTCGGCCGCCCTCCAACGCCGAGCCCTCGTCGAGGCCATCTGGCACACCCGGCACCGCAATGCCTTCGGCGGTTTGCTCGCCGACAAGCCCGCGATGCAGAACGTCCTGGCCGACCTCGCGATCGAGAGCGAAGCAGCAACAGCCCTCGCCATGCGCCTCGCGGCCGCCGTCGACTCCACGGACTCTCAGCAAGCGGCGTTCCGCAGGATCGCCCTGCCGCTGGCCAAGTTCTGGGTGTGCAAGCGGACCCCGTTCATGGTCGCGGAGGCACTCGAGTGCCTGGGCGGGAACGGGTACGTCGAGGAGTCCGGTCTGCCGCTGCTCTACCGGGAGTCGCCGCTGAACTCGATCTGGGAAGGATCGGGCAACGTCAACGCGCTCGACGTACTGCGTGCACTGCGACGGCCGGAGTCCCTCGACGCCTGGCTGACCGAGATGGCCGCCGTACAAGGCGCCGACGCCAGACTCGACGCGGCCGTGAACGACGTACTGCAGTCACTGGCCGACGTCGAGAACGCAGAGGCCGGCGCCCGCAGGCTGGCCGCGTTGATGGCTCTGTGCCTGCAGGCGTCGTTGCTCGTCAGGCACTCCACACCTGCGGTCGCGGACGCCTTCGTGGCGTCGCGACTGGCCAACGACTGGGGTGGCGTGTTCGGGACCTTGCCGCGAACCACGCCCTTCGGGCAGATCATCCAGCGGAGCCTGTAGGCAGGTCTGCGCGCACGTCCAGTCCACCCGAGGGATTTGCCTCGAGCGTCAGCGTTCCGCCGTGCGCCCGGCAGACGGCGTCCGCGATGGCCAGGCCGAGGCCCAGACCGTGATCCTCGGTCCGGGCCCGGCCGCTGAGCCGGTGGAACGGCCTTCGCAGCTGCTCGACGGCCGTCGCAGGGATGACAGCGCCGGAGTTGGAGACCGTCAGCCTGACACCAGCCGCGGTCGCCGCGGTGACGACGCGGACGTGGCCGCCGCTGACGTTGTGGCGGATGGCGTTGTCGACGAGATTGCCGGTCATCCGATCGAGGAGCGCGGGGTCGCCGGCGATCCGGGCTTTCGCCAGGTCGACCTCGACGGTCAGTCCGCACGCCCGCACCTCCGCGCTGTGCGCATCCAGGGCGTCCTCGGCGAGGACGGCCAGATCGACCGGCTCGCGGGCCCGGTCGAGCTGCTCGCTGCGAGTCAGCGCGAGCAGACTGTCGACCAGTCGCTCCACCCTGGTCAGCGCTCCGCGGACGTCGTGAGCCATCGCCTCGAGCTGCTGGGGTGTCCGGTCCGGCTTCGCCAGCACGACGTCGATCGAGGTCGCGGCCACCGCGATCGGCGTACGCAACTCGTGCGAGGCGTCCGCGACGAACCTGCGCTGCGCCTCGAACGCGCGTTCCAGCCGATCCATCATCGCGTCAAAGGTGGCGGCGAGCTCGGTGATCTCGTCCTTCGGCCCGGACAGCGCCAGCCGCTCGGACAACCGGTCCGCCGAGGTACGGCGGGCGGCCGCGGTGATGGATCGCACCGGCCGCAAGGACCGGCCGGCCAGGTACCAGGCGAGCAGACCGGCCAGCGGGACCATGACCACGAGGCCGATCGCCGACTTGCCGACCAGCTGGGCCACCGCGTCGGTCTTGGTCGCGGCCGCGTACTCGTTGTTGGCCGCGAGAAGCTTCTGCTTCAGATCCGCCGACTGCTTCCGCTGCTCCTCCGTCGGCTTGCCGTCCGGCGGAGGGGTCGATCCGGCCTTCGGCTTCTGCGTCTGGTCCGCCTGGCTGAGGATGTCGCCCAGCTGTCGCTGCAGCTCGGCCGCCGCCGGCGCGGACGCGGCGTTCGCGGCCGCGATGCTCTGGTTGGCCAGCGACGTGCTGAGTACGACGAGCAACGCGCCGCCGACCACGAAGACGACGGCGAGCAGCAGCGTCAGCCGGGTCTGCAGCGGTATCCGCGCCGGCGCCGGCCAGGTCCAGGACGGCCGCGGCCACCGCAGCGGCGACGTGCCCTGCCGACGGGCGGTCACAGCCGGTACCCCGTGCCGACGACGGTCTCGATCAGCGGCGGACGTCCGAGCTTGCGGCGGAGCCGGCCCAGCGTCACCGCGACCACGTTGCTGAACGGATCGAGGTTCTCGTCCCAGACCTGGTCGAGCAGTTCCTCGGCACTCACCACTGCCCCGTCTGCGAGCACCAGCGCTTCCAGCACGCCGAACTCCTTCCGGGTCAGCAGTACCGGCTCGCCGGCCCGCTGTACCGTTCTGCGCCCGAGATCGATCTCCAGGTCCTGCCGGCTGACCACCGGCGCCAGTGACGGCGAGCGCCGGCTCAGGGCGCGCACCCGGGCGAGCAGCTCGGCGAACGCGAACGGCTTCCCCAGGTAGTCGTCCGCCCCGAGCCCCAGGCCGGCGATCCGGTCGTCCACCTCCGCGGCCGCGGTCAGCATCAGGATGCGGCTGCGTGACCGGTTGCCGACCAGCGTCCGGCAGACGTCGTCCCCCGGCACGCCCGGCAGATCCCGGTCCAGCACCACTACGTCGTACGTGGTCACGGCGACCTTGCCGAGGGCATCGGAGCCGTCCAGCGCGACATCGACCGCGAATCCCGCGTCCCGCAGACCGTCGGCAAGGTTCCGCGCCAGCACGGCCTCGTCCTCGACCACCAGCAATCTCACGTCGGCACCTCCGGTCGCAGTGTCCCCGCCGCGGTGTGACACCGGCATAACGACTCGTTGTTAGCCCGGTGTCACGGCCTTCCGCGTACTCCTGGTCCCAATCATCGTCGGGCAAGGAGCTGTCATGACCCACACACGTCCACTCGGATCGGCCTGCGTGGCCGCGGCAGTCGCCGCGCTCCTGCTGACCGGATGCAGCAAGCCGAACCTCAAGGACATCGGCACCACCACCGACACCTCGGCGGATCGGATCGCCAAACTGCACACCGCGGCGCAGTGCGTCCGCTCGCACGGCATCCAGAACTTCACCGACCCGGTGCTCGGTGCGACCGGCCAGGTGTTCACCGATTACCGTCCGCTCCAAGACGCGGCGAGCGGAGTACTGCGCAGCGCCTTGTCGGACTGCGAACAGCAACTGCGCGCTGCGACCTGGAACCCGCAGACCCAGCCACCTGCGCCGGCCACACTGATCGCCGCCGGAGTGAAGGCTGCACGCTGCCTGCGGCAGAACGGCTTGCCGAAGATGAAGGACCCGAACGCCCGGACGGCATACGTACCCGGACACGGGTTCGGGCTGAGCGCGGACGAGTTGCCGCCGGGGGCCGACAAACAGACAGCCGTTGTCCAGCAGGCGTTCCGTGCCTGCCGCACGCTGCTCGACGACGAGATCGAAGCGTCCCAGCTGAACAAGCTGGCGGGCCAGTGAGCACCTCACGCCGGACCGTGCTGGTCGGCGTCAGCCTCTCGGTCGTTGCCGGCATCGCGGGCGGCTGGGCTTCGCAACGGACCCCGTTCCATACCGAGCCCGCCGCTGGAGTGCCGCAATCGGCGAAGCTCTCTACGGCTGCAGTGGTCCGCACGAACTTGCGGACCACCAGGCAGTACTACGGAACCATCAGCTACGGTCCGACAGTCGACCTGGTCGCCACCACCTCCGCCCAGGCGTTCACCTGGCTGCCCACGCCAGGCGCCGTGATCCCGGCGGACGGCACGTTGTACGAGGCCGACGGTCGCGCGATCCCAGTTCTGGCCGGTGCCCGTCCGTTGTGGCGGACACTCCGCCGAGGGCTCCGCGGTCCGGACGTGTCCCAACTCAACACGGCACTCGCCCGGCTCGGGTACCACCCCGCGGTCAGCGGCAGTTCGCAGTACACCTGGCGTACGGAGACCGCAGTACGCCGTTGGCAGCGTGCACACCACCTCCCGCGCACCGGGACCGTCGACCTCGGCCAGCTCGTGTTCGCCGCCGTTCCGCTCCGGGTGAGCGCCGTCCAGGCCAACCTGGGAGCGCCGGTCCAACCAGGTATGCCGTTGCTGTCGGCAACGTCACCGGTACTGCTCGTCGAAGTACCGGTTCCGGTCGACCAGGCCTACCTCCTGCACCGTGGCGCATCGGTGACCGTGACGCTGCCCGATGCGGTGACCAGGGCACCGGGCACCGTCAGCGCGGTGGACCGCGTCGCGACGCTGCCGGAGTCCGACGCGCCGGACTCCCGCAACGGCGGGCCGCAGACCGCGGTGGTCAACGCCACGGTCCGGCTGGAGCGACCGTCGCTCGCGGCGGCGTACAGCTCGGCACCGGTTCAGGTCGCGATCACGCTCGACGAGGTGAAGGACGCGCTCGCAGTGCCGATCACGGCGTTGCTGGCCCGGCCGGACGGAGGTTTCGCGGTCACCGTGGTGAACCGCGGCGATGTCGCGGTGCAGTGCGGGGTCTCGACGGACACGATGGTGCAGGTGGCCGGCGCTGGAATCACCGCCGGCACCCAGGTCGTGGTGGCGGCCTCATGACGTCCGCACTGGAGCTGATCGGAGTCACCAAGACGTACGCCGGCAACCCCGAGACGACCGCGCTGCGCGATCTCACGCTCCGGGTGGATCCCGGCGAGCTCGTTGCCGTGGTCGGACCGTCCGGATCGGGAAAGAGCACCCTGCTGCAGATCGCCGGGACGTTGGAACGGCCGACCACCGGAGCGGTCCACATCGCCGGCTCGGACACCCGCCGGCTCTCGGACACTGCGCTGGCCGGATTCCGTGCACGGCACCTCGGCTTCGTGTTCCAGCAGTTCTTCCTGCTCCCCCATCGCGACGTGCTCGCGAACATCGCGCATGCGCTGCTCTACCGCTCGATGACCGCCCGCAGCCGCCGGGCGGCCGCCGCGGAGGCCTGTGAGCGCGTCGGCCTCGGTGACCGCCGGCACCATCTGCCAGGCCAGCTCTCGGGCGGCGAGTGCCAACGCGTCGCGATCGCCCGCGCTCTGGTCGGGTCTCCGACCCTCATCCTGGCCGATGAGCCGACCGGCAACCTCGACAGCGCGACCGGTGGTCAGATCCTCGGCCTGCTCCGCGAGCTCAACTCGGCCGGCACCACGCTGATCGTCATCACTCACGACCGCGAGGTTGCCGCGGCCGCGCAGCGCCAGGTCGAGCTGCGCGACGGCGTACTCCGTCGCGACAGCGCCCAGGGGGTGCGTCATGTCTCGCACTCTTGATCTCGTCGGTGAGGCTGTCCGCGGTCTGCGGGCCCGGCCGCTACGCAGTGCCTTGTGCGCCGGTGGCATCGCTCTCGGTATGGCGGCGATGGTCGCCGTTGTGGCGATCCCCGCAACGACTCGGCAGGCTTTGCTCAACCAGCTCGGTCAGGACGGGAACCTGCTGACAGTCAGCTCGGGTAACACCATCGACAACCAGCCGGCGCCGCTGCCCTCCCAGTCGCCTGCGATGCTCCGGCGCATCCCGGGTGTGCAGCAGCTGTCACCTGTCGCGTATCAGTCCGGCTGGATCGCCCGGCGTACCCCATTCGTACCGGTGGCCGACACGAACGGGCTTGCGGTGATCGCCGTCTCGGCGGACCTGACCGCCACCCTCGACCTGCACGTGACGCATGGCGCCTTCCTCGACGCGGCCACCAGCCGCTACCCGGCCGTCGTACTCGGCTCCGGCGCGGCCCGAGCGCTCGGAATGAGCACGGCCGGACCGAACCGGCTGGTCACGCTGAGTACGGCGGATGGGCGCCGTACTGTCGTCGCGACCGTTCTCGGCATCCTGGCCGACGCACCGCTCGCGCCGGAACTCGACAGCGCCGTGCTGATCGGTGACCGCGCCGCACACACCAGGCTCGACGCTGGCGGCGGCCCGAGCCGCATCTACCTGCGTGCCGATCCGGACAAGGTCGGGCCGGTGCATGCGCTGCTCGCGGCGACCACCTCGCCCGAGGACCCCGGTGCCGTGCAGGTCGGCCGCCCGTCCGACCTCCTGGCCGCTCGCCTCACGGCACAGAACGCCTTGAACGATCTCGCCTTCGGTCTCGGCGCGGTGGCTCTACTCGTCGGTGGTGTCGGGGTGGCGAACGCCATGGTGGTGTCGGTGCTCGAGCGGCGATCGGAGATCGGTCTGCGCCGCGCGCTGGGCGCCGGCCGGGGCTTCGTAGGCGGTCTGATCCTGATCGAGTCCACGCTGCTCTGCCTGTCCGGAGCACTGGCAGGAGGCATCGCCGGGCTGGCGGTCACGTGGGTCGCCGCGATGAGCCAGGCCGTCGCCGTACAGGTCCCGCTGCTGCCAGTGGGACTCGGACTGGCAGCCTCTGTGCTGGTCGGGCTGATCGCAGGCCTGTACCCGGCGCTGCGAGCGGCCCAACTGGCTCCGGCGGCGGCTCTGCGGATCGCAGGTTGACCCGTGTACCGCGCACACCAGGGGTGCCCGCACACGCTAGGGTGAGGGCGTCGCGACTGGCGCGCTGAAGGTGGAGAACCACCGGGGAGCGAAACCCGTCGGCACCGTGCGCCTGGGTGCCTTCGACCCACTGCAACCGCAGGAGAGACAACGATGACTCAACCCTTCGATGCGGCCGCGGCGTCGGCCGCGTACAACAACGCGCTGCAGGTGATTGCCGCGGTCGAACCGACGATCGCCGGCGCGATCAAGGCCGAGCTGGCCGACCAGCGGTCCTCGCTGAAGCTGATCGCGAGCGAGAACTACGCCTCCCCCGCCACGCTCCTCACGATGGGCAACTGGCTCTCGGACAAGTACGCCGAGGGCACGATCGGGCACCGCTTCTACGCCGGCTGCCAGAACGTCGACACGGTCGAGCAGACCGCCGCGGACCACGCGCGGGCGCTGTTCGACGCGCCGCACGCGTACGTCCAGCCGCACTCCGGCATCGACGCGAACCTGGTCGCCTTCTGGGCGATCCTCGCGCAGCGGATCGAGTCCCCGGCGCTCGCCGAGGCCGGCGCGAAGCACGTCAACGACCTGTCCGAGGACGACTGGACCAAGCTCCGCAAGGCGCTCGGCGACCAGAAGATGCTCGGTATGTCGCTGGACGCCGGCGGTCACCTGACCCACGGCTTCCGGCCGAACATTTCCGGCAAGATGTTCAACCAGCATTCCTACGGCACCGACCCGGAGACCGGCCTGCTCGACTACGACGAGGTCGCCCGCAAGGCGCGTGAGTTCAAGCCGCTGATCCTGATCGCCGGCTACTCGGCGTACCCGCGCAAGGTGAACTTCGCCAAGATGCGCGAGATCGCCGACGAGGTCGGCGCGACGCTGATGGTCGACATGGCGCACTTCGCCGGCCTGGTCGCGGGCAAGGTCTTCACCGGCGACTTCGATCCGGTCCCGCACGCCCACGTCACCACGACCACGACCCACAAGTCGCTGCGCGGTCCGCGCGGCGGCATGGTGCTGTGCCAGCCGGAGTACGCCGAGTCCGTCGACCGCGGCTGCCCGATGGTGCTGGGCGGGCCGCTCAGCCAGACGATGGCCGCGAAGGCCGTCGCGCTGGCCGAGGCACGTCAGCCGTCGTTCCAGGAGTACGCGCAGGCGGTCGCGGACAACGCCGTCGTCCTGGCCGAGGGCCTGATGAAGCGCGGCGTGAAGCTCGTGACGGACGGCACCGAGAACCACCTGGTGCTGCTCGACGTCTCGTCGTACGGCATCACCGGCCGGCAGGCCGAGTCCGCGCTGCTCGACGCGGGCATCGTCACCAACCGCAACGCCGTACCGCGCGACCCGAACGGCGCCTGGTACACCTCGGGCGTCCGGATCGGTACGCCGGCCCTCACCACGCGCGGGTTCGGCGCCGACGAGTTCGACCGGGTCGCCGAGCTGATCGTGGACGTGCTGTCCGCGACCACCCCGACGACCACGTCCGCGGGCGCCCCCTCGAAGGCGAAGTACGTCCTCGCCGACGGCGTCGCCGACAAGACCCGCGCCGCCTCGGCCGAGATCCTCGACAAGCACCCGCTGTACCCGGGCCTCGAGCTCAACTGATCACCGGCTGCCCGTCCTCCCGGGGGCGGGCAGCCTGCTTCTTCGGCATCAGTACTGCGGCGAGCACGGCACCGGCGATCGCGATGCCGGTCGACACCCACATCGTGGTGTTCAGGCTGGTCATGAAGGCGTCGCGGACGTTGGCGAGCAGGTCCGGGGAGCCGGCCTGGGCGGCGACGGCGAGTCCGCCGCCCAGGCTCTTCTCGGCCGCTTCAGCGACCTGCGCGGGCAGGCCGGTGGTGTCGATGTTGTGGCGGTAGACGGAGTTGAGAACGGTCCCGAGTACGGCGACGCCGACCGTGCCGCCGACCTGACGGAACGCCTGCAGCAGTCCTGATCCCGTCCCGGCCCGCTCCGGATCGAGTACGCCGAGCGCCGCGTTCATTGCCTGCGGCATCGAACACCCGAGCCCGAAGCCGACCACCACGAACCAGATCGCCGTGTACCCGTACCCGGTGCCGAGATCGGTGAAGGCGCCGAGCGCGAACCCGGCCGCCATCACCACGAACCCGGTCATCACCACCAGCCGGGTGCCGACCTTCGACTCGACCGGAGACGCCAGCTTCGCGCCGATCGTCATCCCGCCGATGAACGGCAGCAGCTTCAGTCCGGTGTGCAACGCATCCGATCCGTTGATGCCCTGGAAGTACTGCGGCATCGTGAACAGCAACCCGAAGATCGCGAACACCGACACCGTCAGCAGTACGGCGCCGCCGGTGAACACCCGCTCGCCGAACAGCCGGAGCTCGATCAACGGCTCACGGTTACGCCGCTGCCAGACGAGGAACCCGGCGATCAGTACGACGGCCAGCCCGAGGAACACGATCGTGACGGCGTCGGACCAGGACGATTCGCCGGCTTTGGTCACGCCGTACACGAGGGCCGCGAGACCGGTGCTCGACAGCACGATGCCGAGCCAGTCGATCGCCGGCCGGTTCGAGCTGCGTGTCTCCGGGACGAGCAGCGTGACCGCGAGCGCCGCGACGAAGGCGATCGGCACGTTCATCAGGAAGATCCACTGCCAGCCGGCGTGATCGAGCAGCAGGCCGCCGACGATCGGGCCGAGCGGCATACCGATGCTGTTGGCAACGACGAAGAACCCGATCGCCTTCTTCCGGTCCTCCTCGGTGCGGAACAGCACGGTGATCAGCGACAGCGCGACCGGGACGATCATCGCCGCCCCGATCCCGAGGAACGCGCGGGCCGCGATCAGCTGGCCGGCCGAGTCGGACAGCGCACAGGCCAGCGACGCCAGGCCGAACAAGGTGAGCGCGATCGCGATGATCTTGCGCCGCCCGTACCGGTCACCGAGCAGACCGGCCGGCAGCAGGAGCGCCGCGAGGACGAGGTTGTAGCTGTTCGCCATCCATTGCAGCTGGCTGGTCGACGCGTCCAGGTCCTTCGCGAGCGTCGGCAGCGCGACATTGAGCACGGTCGTGTCGAGGCCGAGCACGAGGACGGCGAGACACAAAGCGATGAGTACGCCGAAGCGGCGGCCGCCGGTAAGCGTCGGCGCCCCGGTGTCGATGGTCGAGGTCATGGATTCAAATTATCAGAATTTTGTGATAGTTGCGATAGATCAGATTACTGTAAGCTTCAACCATGGCGGAGGAACCGAGCCCGGAGGCCGTGAGTCAGTTCGTCGAGCGGTTCGCGGGCGTGCTGGCGAACAGCGGCGTACCGACGATGTCGGCCCGGGTGATGGGCGCGATGCTGGTCAGTCCGACCGGCACGATGACGGCGGCCGAGCTGGCCGAGTCGTTGAAGATCAGCCAGCCGGCGGTGTCCGGCGCCGTCCGGCAGTTGTTGCAGGTGTCGTTCATCTCGCGCGAGCGGCTGCCCGGGTCGCGCAAGGACCATTACCGGATCCGGGAGGATGTCTTCGCCGCGATCCTCGAGCGCCGCAACCTCGCACTGAGCGAATGGGAGGCGACCAGCCGCTCCGGCGCCGGCCTCTTCCCCGCCGACTCCCCTGTCGCCCGCCGACTGACCGAGGCCGCGGACTTCTTCGCGTTCATCCACACCGACATGGAACAGATGATCAAGAACTGGCGCGCGGACCATCCCGGATGAGCCGGCACCTCGTCGGTACCGCGTGGCTGGACAGCGACGAGCGAACCCGCTGGGAGACGCGCATCATGCGCCGCCGCGTCCCGCTGTACCGGGTGGGAATCGCCGCGCTACGTGCACTCAACACACTGACCGGCGGCGCGGACCGCCCGTCGCTGAAGGTCACCCAGTGGGGGCGGATCGGGCCGCACGGCGAGACGTTCGTGATGGACAAGCTCGAGACGATGACCGGGCGGACCGATCATCCCGTCACGTCACGGTCCGAACTGCGGGCGCGGACCTCGTTCGCAGCCAGGCTGGCGCGGGCGATCTCGGCGGACGAGTGGCCGCAGATCATCGCGGAGTACGAACGACGCCGGCGGGGCGAGCGTCCGCAGTACCGGTACGTCGGGCATCGGCCGCTCAACGCCGAGTCGCACGCGCTGATGGACGAAGCGTGGGTGCGGGGTGAGCTGCCGACGGATCAGTTCCGGGCCTGGAACGTGCTGAAGTTCGAGGACGAGGGCGCCTTCTACAGCGAGTTCTTCACCGACGGAGATGCGCGGGGGTACGCCGATGGCGAGACGAACGCCGGCTTCCGGCTGGGCCGGATCATGTTCGACGTCAGCTGGCGCGAGAAGGCGTCGCTCGCCGGCGAGCAACACGTCCTCCGCCGCAGCCGAATCCTCCGCGCGAAGGAGCTCGTCAAGTTCTTCCGCACCGAGCTCAACGAGGCCCTGCGGCCACCGGCCCCGGCCGCCGCGCCGACGACCGCCGTACGCGAGGAGGTCTATACGCCGCCGGTCGTCGCCGCGATGTCCGACTTCACCAAGCCGGAGCCGCTGCGCTCCCCGACAGCCCGCGGCGAAACCAGGCCGGACCGCAAGCAGGCCTCGGCTGTCGACCTCGCCAGCACCGTGGCGAAGGCGCTCTCGCCGCCAGGTGCCGACGTCTCGGCGAAGGCTCACCCGCTGGTCAGCGGACCGGCGGCAGAGGCAGGTCGACCAGAAGTAGGCGAGCCACCGCGAGTGCAACCTCGTCCGCCCCGTGCGGCGCAACAACCTGCGCGCCCACCGGTAGTCCCTCCGACCTTCCGACCGGGACACTCACCGCGGGATGGCCGGTCACGTTGAACACCCAGCACGGATCGCCGGTCACGATGCTCTCCTCGTGCTGATCGTAGCCGTGGGCAACAGTCAGCGTTGTCGGCGTGACCAGCGCATCCACCTCGCTGAACAGATCGGCGAGCGCCGTGTTGTTGAAGTCCCGCACCGCTCGCGCCCGCCGCGCCGCCGCCTCCTCCGCCCCACGACCGTTGTCGAGATCGGACAACGCCGCCCACGCCTCCTCAGTCGGCGCCAACTCCAACGGCACGTCGACGACCTCCACTGCAGCCGCCGCCAGCCGCTGCCGCACGACCCGATCGACCGCCCCCTCAGCCGGACACACCCCGAGCGTCGACCGATAAGCCACCCGCCAGCGTCTTTGTGCGCCCACCAACCACAACGCGCGGTCAGTTGTGGTTGACGGGTGCTCAAAGTCATCGAGGCCGTGCGGCGGCCACGGTGGGAGGGCCGTGGGGTCCAGGCGGTGGGGTCCGCTGGCGATGCTGGTGGCGAGGACGACGTCGTCGAGGTCGGCGCCGATCACGCCGGCCGTCGTAAGGCCCCCGAGTGGACGTCCGCCGGGGCGCGGGATCCGGCCGTAGGTGCCCTTGAAGCCGATGACGCCGGAGAACGAGGCCGGGATGCGGAGCGAACCACCGCTGTCGCCACCCGTTGCCAGGGGTACGACGCCCGCCGCGACAGCCGCCGCGCCGCCCGCGGTCGAGCCCCCGGGTGACCGCGAGAGGTCCCACGGATTGCGCGTGTAGTCGACGCCGTTCCAGCCGAAGGTCAAGGATTGAGCGCCGGGCCGGGCGCGGGTCGACCATCCGATCGGGACAGCCCCGGCGGCAACCAGTCGGGCGATGATCGGCGCGTCCGGCGGCGTACGCGACTTGATCAGGAACGGTACGCCGGCGAGCGGCCCGTCCGGCGGCAACCGCATCGCAGCCGCCCGCGCGCCGGCAGCATCCAGCTCGTCCAGGAAGTGCAGCACCGGATCCAGCCGCTCAGCCGCCGCGATGGCCTCGTCGACGACGTCCACCGCGCTCAGAGCCCTGGACCGAACTGCACGCGCGATCTCGACCGCGGTTCGCCGACGGGTCATTTGGCCAGGAGGGTGTACGCGAAGGGAAGACGCCGGTCCAGCCAGTCGACGGTGATGCGGATCGAGGAGTTCGAGATCATCACCAGTTCGTCGGCGGTGCGCCATTCGAGGGTGCGGGACCTGGCGGGCTGGTCGCCGCCTTCGTCGCCGATGCCGGTGAGGCCGTCGAGTACGCCGGCGATCAGGCGGGTCGCGGCCTTGGCGGCCAGGCGCCCGGGGCTGCCTGACAGCCATTCGGTGCGGCCGACGATCTCGGGGTGGCCCGGCTGGTTGATCCGCCAGTTGGGGCGCACGAGACGCCGGTTCGAAGGCAGGCGGGTGATAGCGCCGATTTCACGGTCGCCGTCGTGCACTGCCCAGGAGTGCTCGCCGGTCGCCTCGACGCGGCACAGCAGCCGGGTCAGGTCGGCGTCGAGGTACAGCGAGCGGTCGGCACCGACGTACGCGTAGGGCTCGAGGACGCGGTCGTCGTTCGGGCCCTGAACGGCGCGGATCGCGTTGGGGCCGAACTCGATGCGGTTCTGGGTCCGGGTGGCCGGGCGGGAGATGTTGCCGAGGGTGAACTCCTCGACGTCTTCCCAGCCGGCCACCCGCGTGAGTTTACGTCAGCGCGTAGACCGCGATCGCCGCGAAGTCGTCCGCCGGCTCAGCCGTCTGCCAGGACCGTACGTCGTCCACGTACCGCGAGTCGTGACCGGTGTACTGCGCATACGGGTCGGACGCGTCCGGCGGGCAATGCGTCATCCCGTCGAGGTAGTCGTCCAGCCCGTCGGTGAACAGGTCGGCCGAGTTGGGTCCGTTGACGACCGCGCCGGTGAGCCGGTGCCCGGTGATGTTCGCGATCTGGTGGTGGGGACAGCGTTCGAACGTCTGCCCGACGCCGATCACGAACGACACACCCCACGCGTTAGCGCCGAAGGCCCAGTCGAGTTGTTGCTGACCGAACGCGTCGTACCGCCGGTCGCCCGTCACCTCCCGGTAGAGCCGGGCCGTGGTGGCCAACCCGAAGGTGTGCGGTACGGCGTCGAACTCGGCGTACTGCGCGCCGGCCCGGAACGGATCCGCCGCCGAACGCGCCGTACCGATCTCCAGCTGCGCCCGCAGATCACCGGCCAACTCGCGAACCAGCGGCCGATCGGTCCGCGCAGCCCGGATAAGATCCGCGTGCGCCAGCGCACTCACGTCGTACAGGTTCAACGTGTCTCCGCCGGCCTCGTGCGCGATGTACTGCGAAGCCCAGTAGCCGGCCTGCTTCAGCCAGGCCCCAGCCCGCGGGTCACCCAGCTTCCGAGCCGCGAGCGCCAGCTCGGTCGCACCCAATTCGAGGTCGTCGCGCCAGGCCGTCTCCGGATAGAACGCGAACGGCAACGACGTCACCAGCTGCCCGACGTTCGTCGTCTTGGCCTGCGCGAAGATCTGCGCGGCCGTCTCGAGATGCCGGCGGGCGTCCGCCCGGTTCGGCTCGACCTGTGCGGCCAGCGCGAACGCGGCCGCCGTACGTCCGGCCAGGTTCGGGCTGATCGGCTTGCCCGGCGCAGCGGCGCGGAACACGGGCCGGTTGCGCAGGAAGCGCTCGGACGGATCGGTCAGGTGGTCGTCGACGCCCGGCAGCCGCCAGATGTCGTGGTCGCCGATGTAGGTCTCGGTGTCGTTGCCCGCACCGACGCCGACCTGGATGTACAGCGTGCGCGTCTTCTGATCCCACATCTTGTCCAGCCAGTCCAGCCCGTGCCGCGCCTCGGCGAGCACGGCCTTGTCCGGCTTGTCCCGAACCGATGCCCACAGCAACGATTCCGAGTACGCCGCGATGTGGGTGAACTTCAGGTAGTCGCCCGCGTCGTACCAGCCGCCGGTGACGTCGACCGGACCGCCGATGCGCTTCAGCTCACCGACCGTCTGGTCGCTGTCCGGATCCACGAACTCGGGGATCTCGTAGACGAGCGCCTTCGCGTCGTTGCGATGGACGTTGTCCCGCTGAGCCGTGAAGAACTGCACGACCTTGTCCTTGGCACCGGCCTGCAGGCGGTCCGACGACGCCCGCACGTCGAACCCGGCGGAGGCGACCCCGGGCACCTCGACCCGGTAGTGCCCCGGCACCTTCAGCGCCGACAGATCCAGCTGATAGACGTGCGGGTACGTCGCGTTCCACTCCCCCACGTCCTTACCGACCGAGCCGCTCAGCACCCGCCGCCCGTACCGGTCCACGACGGCGAATCGCGTCGCGACCCCACGGCTCAGGACGTACGCCGCCTTGCTGTCGAAGGCGCCGTACCCGAGCTGATTGACCCGCACCGCACCACCCGGTGCGGCTGCTGCCGTAGTCACCGGTCCCACCACCAAACCCGCTGCCGCCACCGCGGCGATGACCCGACGCCAGGATCCCACGATTGTCTCCCTCCGGCCAATCGTTAGGAAAGTTTCCTATTGCATCGGGACGGTAGCGCACCGGCCTGCCGGAGTACAGACCTCAGCGGTTCACCCGGACCGCCGCCCACGCCACCAGCGCGGCGAACGCGACGCCGACCAGGACACACGCGACCGGGATGCTCGAGATGCTGATCAATGCGCCGAAGCCGGTCATCGCGACCGGCATGATCGCCTCGTCGGACAGGTTCACGATGCTGTAGCTGCGACCGAGGTACACCGGGTCGACGGACTGCTGGAACGCCGCCGACAACTGGGCCGACGCGATCCCGGCCGTGCAGCCGATCATCGCCATCGCGACGAAGATCCCGTACTTCGGCACCAGTCCGATCATCGCGCAGCCGGCCGCCTGGACGATCAGCACAAGCAGACCCGACCGGGCCAGATCAGCCGGCTTCCAGCGCATCGCCACCACCGCCCCGACCGCCGCCGCGATACCGGCGCACGCTTCGAACCACCCGAACCAGGCCGAACCCCACCCGGCCGCATGCGTGCGTTGCACCAGGCCTACGGCCAGAATCGGTCCGACGAACAGGTTGAGCCCGGAGAACGCGATCACCAGCGTCCGCGCCCGGCCGTCCCGCTTCAGGTAGCCGAAGCCGTCCCGGAGGTCGGCGCGGATCGTGCCGCCGGTCGAGACCGGCTGCGGGAGTCGCGGCTTCACCAGGAACGCCAGCGCCAGTGCGATCACCGCGAACGAGATCGCATCCGTGACCATCACCGTGACCAGCCCGCCGTGCGCGACCAGCAGACCGCCGAGCGGCGCGCCGACGAAGATCGCCAGCCGCTGCGCGAGCTGCGAACCGGCCGACAGCTTCACCAGGTCCTCCGAGCGGACCATCCGCCGCGGCAACGTGCCGGACGCCGGGGTGTACAGCGCGTCGACCGCGCCGAACACGACCGCCACGACGAGCAGTGCGGCCAGGGACAGCCCCCAGACCGCGACGACGACCGATGCGACCGCGAGGACGACGATCCGGGCCAGGTTGGCGAGGATCATCGTCCGCCGGCCGTCGAAGCGGTCGGCGAGCGCACCGCCGTACAGGAGGACCAGGGCCTTCGGCAGGGCGCCGATGCCCATCACCAGGCCGGCGCCGGCCGGGGTCGTGACCTGGGCCGCGCTCCACGCGAGGCCGACGTACCAGGCCATGTCGCCGGCCTGCGAGACCGCGGCCGACATGATCCATCCGTGCACCCGACGGTCTCTCCGGAGCGGCGGGAAGACCGTCGCGCTCATGGCCGGGCGGGGACCGCGTGGGCGAAGAAGAAGACCCGGTGGGCGTCCTCACCTTCGGCGGGATTGTCGTGGTAGGAGAGGACCAGCTCCTCGATCCGCTCGCTCAGCTCGACGAGCTGCTCCGGCGTCAATGTGAGCCATCTCTCGGTCGCGTACGCCGCCCGCACCCAGGGCTCGTCGAACTCGTACCGGATGTCGAACCACTGGCGCACCTTTGCAACGTGATGGGCCAGGTTCTGATCCTCGGCGGTGGCCGCGACCAGCTCTCCGGCCGGGTCCCCCTGGGCGTCCGCGATCGACCAGGAGTACGACGACGTGTCGCCCAGCTTCCACCAGCGCTCCCGCCGGTTCTTGGCGAGCTCCGGAGCCTCGACGATCACGCCGGCCGCGCTCAGAACCTTGAGGTGATGACTGATGTTGCCGACCAGCTCGCCGGTCGCCTCGGCCAGCCGGGAGGCGGTCGCCGGACCGTCGAGATGGATCAGGTCGAGCATCCGCCGGCGGAGCGGATGGTGGATCGCGGCGAGCACGGACGGCGTCACCGTCCTGCGGTTGGCGGGTGTCATGGACAGCACCGTAGCTTCCACAAGAACTCTTGTGCAAGAGTTCTTGTGGAACCAGAAGCACGCTCGGATCAATCTCGACCAGACTGCTAGAGTTAGCCACATCGTGAGATCGGGTCTCAGGATGCAGGATTGACAGTTGCAAAGTCGGCCGCTGACGCTGACGCTTGTGGACATGCTCGCTGCCCGATCCACCCACCTCGTAGGTCGCATTCATGTCGACCTCGGGCGGATGCGCAGCGCCATCTGTTGTCCTTCGATGTTCTGACAGCGACCCCATGCCCGGGCCAACGACGGCCCCCTGATCCCTCCCGATCACCGCTGGGTGCGCACCGCGCGGAACGCATCGAACCGACGACGCTTCGATCCTGCCGCACCCCGGTGAGCACCTGTCACTAGGACAAGGACACGCCCCCGATGACTGCTGGCGTCACCTCCCCGGCTGCCCGCAAACCCGCCCGCCCGCGCAAGGGAAAGGGCGAAGGCCAATGGGCCCTCGGCTACCGCGAGCCGCTGAACAAGAACGAGGAGAACAAGAAGAACGACGACGGCCTGAACGTCCGGGCCCGGATCGAGAACGTCTACGCGCACCGCGGCTTCGACTCGATCGACCCCGCCGACCTGCGCGGCCGGTTCCGCTGGTGGGGGCTGTACACCCAGCGCAAGCCCGGGATCGACGGCGGCAAGACGGCGACGCTGGAGCCCGAGGAGCTGGACGACCGCTACTTCATGATGCGGGTCCGGATCGAGGGCGGGCAGCTGACCGCCGAGCAGCTGCGGGTGATCGCCGAGATCTCCACGACGTACGCGCGCGACACCGCCGACATCACCGACCGGCAGAACATCCAGCTGCACTGGATCCGGATCGAGGACGTGCCGGCCATCTGGGAGCGGCTCGAGGCCGTCGGGCTGTACACCACCGAGGCCTGCGGTGACGTACCGCGGGTCGTGATCGCCAGCCCGGTCGCCGGCATCGCCGCGGACGAGATCATCGACCCGACGCCGGCCATCGACGAGATCGTCTCGAAGTACATCGGGTCCGACGAGTTCTCGAACCTGCCGCGGAAGTTCAAGACCGCGCTGACCGGTCACCCGTCGCACGATGTCGTCCCGGAGGTGAACGACATCGCGTTCGTCGGTGTCGTACACCCCGAGCACGGCCCCGGCTTCGACCTGTGGGTCGGCGGCGGCCTGTCGACGAACCCGATGCTCGCCCAGCGGCTGGGCACCTGGATCCCCCGCGAGGAGGTCGCCGAGGCCTGGTGGGGCGTGACCAGCATCTTCCGCGACTACGGCTACCGCCGGCTGCGGACGAGGGCGCGGCTGAAGTTCCTGCTCGCGGACTGGGGCGTGGAGAAGTTCCGCGAGGTGCTGGAGACCAAGTACCTCAACCGGAAGCTGATCGACGGACCCGCGCCCGAGATTCCCGCCGTCCAGGGTGACCACATCGGCGTGCACAAGCAGAAGGACGGCAAGTACTTCGTCGGCGTCGCGCCGGTCGTCGGCCGGGTGTCGGGCGCCAAGCTCGCGCAGGTCGCGGACGTGGTCGCGGCCCACGGGTCGAACCGGATCCGGACCACCGCGCAGCAGAAGCTGCTCGTGCTGGACGTCGAGGAGGCCCAGGTCGAGTCCCTGGTCGCCGAACTGGGCGCGCTCGGATTCCAGGCGCGGCCCTCGGCCTGGCGGCGGAACACGATGGCCTGCACCGGGATCGAGTTCTGCAAGCTGGCGATCGTCGAGACCAAGGCGAAGGCGGCCCAGCTGATCGACGAGCTCGAGATGCGGATCCCCGACCTCGACGTGCCGATCACCGTGAACGTGAACGGCTGCCCGAACTCCTGCGCCCGGATCCAGGTCGCGGACATCGGCCTCAAGGGCCAGCTGGTGATGGATGCCAATGGCAACCAGGTGCCGGGGTACCAGGTGCACCTCGGCGGCGGCCTCGGCCTGGACGCAGGCTTCGGCCGGAAGCTCCGCGGCCACAAGGTCACCGCGGACGACCTGACCGACTACGTCGAGCGCGTCACCCGGAACTACCTCAAGGAGCGCAACGAGGGCGAGCGGTTCGCCCAGTGGGTCACCCGAGCGGACCAGGAGGCACTTCAGTGAGCGAGCGTGCGGCACCTCTTTATTGCCCTTACTGCGGGGACGAGGACCTCAGGCCCTCCGAGGAAGGCCATGGCGCGTGGGAGTGCCGGCCGTGTGCACGGGTGTTCCAGCTGAAGATGATCGGGTTGCGGGTGACGGTGGAATGAGTGATTTGAAGACGATCGCCGAGGAGGCGAACGAGCGGCTGGCCGACGCGTCGGCCGTGGAGGTGCTTGCGTGGGCCCGCGAGACGTTCGGTGACGAGCTCGTGGTCACCGCGTCGATGGCCGACGGCGCGCTCCCCCACCTGGCGGCGCAGGCCGCGCCGGGCGTCGACGTACTGTTCCTCGACACCGGCTACCACTTCGCCGAGACGATCGGGACCCGGGACGCGGTGGCGGCGACGCTGCCGATCCACCTGATCAACGCGCTGCCGAAGCAGACGGTCGCCGAGCAGGACGCGGAGTACGGCGAGAAGCTGCACGACCGCGACCCGAACAAGTGCTGCGCGCTGCGCAAGGTCGAGCCGCTGAACCGGTACCTGTCCGGCTACAAGGCCTGGGTCACCGGCATCCGCCGCGAGGAGGCGCCGACCCGCGCCAACACCCCGGTCGTCGAGTACGACGAGAAGCGCGACATGGTGAAGCTGAACCCGATCGCGCCGTGGACCCAGGAAGACCTCGACAGCTATATCACGGACAACGGCGTACTGGTCAACCTCCTGCAGTACGACGGTTACCCGTCGATCGGCTGCGAGCCGTGCACCCAGCGAGTCGCCCCGGGCGAGGACCCGCGCAGCGGCCGCTGGGCAGGCACGGGCAAGGTCGAATGCGGGCTGCACACATGACCGCGACCGTGACGGAGCTGGATGCTCTGGAGAGCGAATCGATCTTCGTGTTCCGCGAGGTCGCGGCGGAGTTCGAGCGGCCGGTGATCCTGTTCTCGGGCGGCAAGGACTCGATCGTGATGCTGCACCTGGCGCGGAAGGCGTTCTCGCCGGCCGGGGTGCCGTTCACGCTCCTGCACGTCGACACCGGGCACAACTTCCCCGAGGTGCTCGCGTACCGGGACGCGGTCGTCGAGCAGCTCGGGCTGCGGCTCGAGGTGGCGCTGGTCGAGGACTACATCGCCGACGGCCGGCTGCGTGAGCGCACCGACGGGACGCGGAACCAGCTGCAGACGATCCCGTTGCTGGACGCAATCAACGGGCACCGCTTCGACGCGGTGTTCGGCGGCGGCCGGCGCGACGAGGAGCGGGCCCGGGCCAAGGAGCGGATCTTCAGCCTGCGCGACGAGTTCGGCCAGTGGGATCCGCGCAACCAGCGGCCCGAGCTGTGGTCGCTGTACAACGGCAAGCACCGGCCGGGTGAGCACGTCCGGGTGTTCCCGCTGTCGAACTGGACCGAGCTCGACATCTGGAACTACATCGAGCGCGAGGGCATCGACCTGCCGACGATCTACTACGCGCACGAGCGGGACGTGTTCGAGCGCGACGGCATGCTGCTTGCCGTCGGCCCCTACTCGAAGCCGCGCGCCGGTGAGACGGTCACGCAGCGCCTGGTGAGGTACCGCACGGTCGGCGACATGTCCTGCACCGGAGCGGTCGCGTCGTCCGCGACGACCGCTGCCGACGTGGTGGTCGAGGTCGCGGCCAGCGAGATCACCGAGCGCGGCGCGACCCGCGCCGACGACCGGGCCAGCGAGGCCGCGATGGAAGACCGCAAGCGAGAGGGGTACTTCTGATGAGCACCCTGTTGCGGCTGGCAACAGCCGGATCGGTGGACGACGGCAAGTCCACGCTGGTCGGGCGGCTGCTGCACGACTGCAAGGCGATCCTGGCCGACCAGATCGCGCACGTGAAGACGGTTTCCGAGGCCCGCGGCGGCGACTTCGACTTCGCGCTGCTGACCGACGGCCTGCGGGCCGAGCGCGAGCAGGGCATCACGATCGACGTCGCCTACCGGTACTTCGCGACCGACAAGCGCTCGTTCATCCTGGCCGACTGCCCCGGGCACGTGCAGTACACGCGTAACACCGTGACCGGCGCGTCGACCGCGGACGTGGTGATCATCCTCGTCGACGCGCGGCACGGCGTACTCGAGCAGACCCGGCGCCACCTCGCGGTTGCCGGACTCCTCCGGGTGCCGCACGTCGTGCTCGCGGTGAACAAGATCGACCTGGTCGGGTACGACGAGGCCGTGTTCACCAAGATCGCCAAGGACGTCAACGAGGTCGCCGACCAGCTCGGTATCGCGGACATCCAGGCGATCCCGGTCTCCGCGCTCGTCGGCGACAACGTGGTCGACAAGTCCGCCGCAACGGACTGGTACGACGGCCCGACGCTGCTCGAGTACCTGGAGAACGCGACCGGGCGGATCGACAACTCCCAGCAGCCGCTGCGGTTCCCGGTGCAGTACGTGATCCGGCCGCAGACCGACGACGAGTACCGCGACTACCGCGGCTACACCGGAACTGTTGCCTCCGGCACCGTATCGGTCGGCGACCAGGTGATCGTGCTGCCGGCCGGCCGGCGTACGTCGGTCGCCGGGATCGACCGCGCCGTCGTCACCGCCACCTCCACCGCGGTGGTCGAGCGGCCGTCCGCGGTCGCCGGCGAAGCGGTCACCGTCCGGCTCGCCGACGACCTCGACGTCGCCCGCGGCTCCGTCATCGTCGCGGCCGGCGCCTCCCCCGGCACCCGCCGGGAACTGGCCGCCACCGTCAGCTGGCTGTCCGACCGGCCGCTGACCGTCGGGGCCCGCGTGCTGATCAAGCACACCACCACCACCGCGCAGGCGATCGTCACCAAGATCACCGGCGCGCTGGACCTCGACACGCTCGGAGTCATCGACGCCACCGAGCTCGCACTGAACGACATCGGCAAGGTGCAACTCAAGATCGCCGCACCGCTGGCCGCCGACCCGTACTCCCGCAACACCATCACCGGATCGTTCCTGCTGATCGACGCCCACGACGGGTGGACGCTCGCGGCCGGCATGATCGACGACGAAGAAGGGGAACTGCTGTGACTGCTCCAGCGCTCGTGATCCTCGCCCACGGCAGCCGCGACCCGCGCTCGGCCGCCACCGTCCACTCGCTCGTGAAGTGCCTGCGCGAGACGCGTGACGACCTGCGGATCGAAGCCTCCTTCCTCGACCACTGCCCGCCCACGCCGTACCAGGTGATCGGCAAGCTCGCCGCCGAGGGTGTGGAAGAGGTCGTCGTCCTGCCGTTGCTGCTGTCGTCGGCGTACCACGCGAAGATCGACGTACCGGCCGTCGTCGACGAGGCGCGGTCGCGGTTCCCGAACCTGCGGATCATCGCCTCCGACGTCCTCGGGTACGACGACACGCTGCTCGACGTACTGGACCGGCGGATGCGGGCCGAGCTCAAGGACGGGCGCGTCCGCGAGCTCGACGCGCTGGTGCTGGCGTGCGCCGGTTCGAGCGACTCGCACGCGAACGCCAGCGTCACCCGGCTCGCGCGCCTGTGGGGTCAGCGGCACAAGCTCCCGGTGACGGCCGCGTTCGTCTGCGCCGCGTCGCCGTCGCCGGCCGAGGCCGTCCTCAAGTGGCGTCTGGAGGGCCGTCGGCACGTCGCGGTCGGTTCGCTGTTCCTGGCGCCCGGCGTACTCCCGGACCGGGCCGAGTCGACGTCGCGCCGGGCCGGTGCGGTCGCGGTGTCGGCGCCGCTCGGCGTCAGTGCCGAGGTGGCTCGCCTGGTCCTGCTCCGGTACGGTGTCGCGGGTCTCGACCTGCTCACGCTGGAGCCGGCGCCACGCCCGGTCATCGCCCGCCCGGAGCTCGTCCGTACTGCTTAGAACCTGAGCGGATCAACGAAGGAGGCGTCGGCGTACGGCGTCTCCTTCGTCGTGATCTGGGCCAGCAACTCCCCCACCCCGGCGCAGTGCTTGAACCCGTGGCCGCTGTCGCCGCCGGCGATCACCACGCGCTCGTCGGTCCGCCCCACCAGGAACTGGCCGTCGGGCGAGTCCGTCACCATGCACGGCATCAGCTTGACCGGCTCCGGGTCGAGCTCCGGGAACGCCTCCGCGATCGCCGCCGACAGCTCGGTGATGTCCTTACGCGGGTGGATGTAGCGGTCGAGTTCGTCCGGGTCGACGTCGCGGTCGCGTTCGGCGCCGTCGAGACCGACCTTGACGCCGAAGTCCTCGTCGGAGCCGTGTCCCCACAGTCCCTTGCCGTCGGCAAACTCCCAGATGAACGCCGGGAAGTTCGGCAGCCGGAACGCATCCGAGGCCGGGTCCTTCGGCTGGAACCAGAACAACGGCGTACGGCGCGGTGACAGCGGCGCCGACGGGACGAGCTTGCTCAGCCAGGCGCCCGTACTGATCACGACCTGGTCCGCGGTGACGGTCGTGGTCGGCGTACGAACCGTCACCTCGTCCGGACCGACTTCGATCGCCGTCACCATCGTGTGCGGATAGACGGTCGCGCCCAGCCGCTGCGCCTCCGCGACGTGCGCCCGTACGGTCGGCTCGGCGTAGCAGATGCCCGCCCCCGGGTCCCACACAGCGACGTCCTCAGCCGCCAGGTTGTACTGCGGAAACCGGCTGTGCAGCTCGTCATGCGACAGGTCGGTCGTCGGCGCACCCGCGTCCGCAGCCGCCTGCCGCGCGCCCTTCACGGGACGACTCCCCGGACCACCGACGTTCAACGAGCCGGTCTGGCGGACGTACGTCGCCCCGGTCTGCGATCCCAGCTCGGTCCACAACGCGAGCGACTTCCGCGCGATCGCGGTCAGCCCCGGATGCTCCATACACGCCACCCGGAACAGCCGCGTCGCCCCATGCGACGACCCGAACGAATGCCCGATCCCCTGCCGCTCGATCCCGACCACATCCACCCCGCGCGCCGCCAGCCGCCACAACGCCGCCGACCCGAACGCGCCCAGCCCCACCACCACGACATCCGCTCGCATGGCCCAACCCTTTCACAAGCTGGGCCCTCGATAGCGTGATATCTTGATATCTATGGCGAAGGACGCGACCAAGAACATCCTGCTGCGGCTTGATCCAGAGTTGGCCGAGCGGTTGCAGACCGTGGCTTCGGTGGAGGGGCGGTCGGTGTCCGATGTGGCGCGGGAGGCGATCGCGTCGCTGGTCGATCAGCGCCGGCAGGACACCCGGTTCAGCCGGCTGCTGGAGGAGAACCTCAGCCGCCACGAGGAGTCCCTGCGGCGGCTCCGGAGTGACGACTGATGCGCTACCTCGGTCCGTACGACGTGCTCGCGGTCGCGGCCCGGGTGCTGCGGTGCAGCTCGGCGGACGCCGTACTGCGGACCGACCTGAACGCGGTCGAGAGGGTGCTGGACAGCGTCCGGCTGACCGGCGGGCTGGCCGAATCGGCGGGCGTGATGCTCGCGGGGCTGGTGCGGTCGCGGCCGTTCGACGCGGCCAACCGGGTGGTCGCCGTCGCGGTTGTGCTGCAGTTCGTGTCGCTGAATCGGGCCGAGTTGCAGCTGGAGCCGGTCGCGGACGTCGACGAGCTGCTCGACCGGATCGCGTCCGGTGAGGCGAGCTATCGCGAGGCCGGGGCCTTCATCCGAAGCCGGCTCGAGCACCGGCCGGTGAAGGCCGAGGACCTGCAGGAGGATCTCCGGCTCGAGCTGCTGCTCGACGAGGAGACGCTGACCTTCGATGTCGAGCAGGAATGGTGGAGGGGAGTTCGGATGTACGAGCAGTTCAGCGACCCGGCGAGGCGGGTCATCGTCCTCGCACAGGAAGAGGCGCGCGGCTTCGACCACGCGTACGTCGGCACCGAGCATCTGCTGCTGGGACTGATCACCGAGGGCGAGAGCATCGCCGCGCGGGTCCTGAACGCCGTCGGGATCAGCGCACCGGCGGTGAAGGAGCTGGTGGTCGAGATCATCGGTCGCGGGAACAGCGCGGCCGAGGGGTCGATCCCGTTCACCCCGCGCGCGAAGAGCACGTTCGAGTACGCGTGGGGCGAGTCGAAGGCCCGCGGGGCGGAGCAGGTCCGGCCGGAGCATCTGCTCCTCGGCGTCCTCAACGATCGGGACGGCGTCGGCGGCCAGATCATCACGAAGCTTGCCGCCGACATCGATCAGGTACGTCGCAAGCTCGAACAGCGGATGACCTACCGCGAGCGCTCCGAGTCACTCGTCGCCGGCATGCTCACCGAGAGCGCCGGCGCCAGCTGGACGACGTACGGACGGCGCCACCACCTCATCCACGAGCTCAACGCGCTCCTGGACGAGAACGAGCGCCTGCACGAGCAGGTCGCAAACCTCCGCGACCTCCTCCGCCGCCACGAAATCGACCCCGACAGCTGACCTCACGCAGCTTCGACGAGCAGGCAGAGCCCAGCGGTCAGGAACCACAGGTTTGTGCTCAGCAGGAACGCCCGCTCGAACAGACCGAACACCACCCGCAGCCGCGGAACGAGCGCGATCACCAGCAGGACGAGCGACACCAGAGCAACAAGGCGCAGCACCGAGAGCAAGCCGCTCGCGGACTCCCACGCGCCGAACGATCCGAGCTCGGGCGTCATCTCCGCGATCGCGGAGTACGTCAACGCGAAGGCGGCAATCGCGAACAGGTAGTGCAGTCGCCCGGAGCGGGTCAGTCGCTGCCCCTCCAGATCGGTCGGGAACCTCAGCATGCCGACCCGTGTCACCGGGATCAGGAACAGGAAGACCAGCTGCAGCACGGTCACTGTCGGCGTGCCGGGCTCCAGCGCGAGCCCGCCAGCCAGGGCGAGGATGCCGACCGACGACGCCACGAGCGCCCAACGGAACAACCACGCATAGCGGCCGACGCCGTAGTCGCTGACGGCATGGCGAACCGGGTGGTATCCGGTCGGCAGCACATGGAACGCAGCGAAGACGGCGAAATAGCCGCCCATGCCCAGGACGGCGAGGACTGCCAGGAGCGATGCCATGGGCGTAACGGTAGGTGGCCCGACGGCTCGGCCACCTACCTCTTGTCAGGTTGCTGCCAGGCGCTTCTTCTCCTTCTCTACGTCGAAGTCGGCGACCGGCCATTCCGGGTTCAGCTCGCGGAGGGTTTCCAGGAGGAGTGTCGTGACGGCCCAGTTGCGGTACCACTTGCGGTCGCTCGGGATGACGTACCACGGGGCCTCGGACGTGTTACAGCGCTCGATCGCGGCGTGGTACGCGTCCATGTAGTCCGGCCAGAGCTGGCGCTCGTCGACGTCGCCGGGGTTGTACTTCCAGTGCTTGGTCGGGTCGTCGAGCCGCGCCTCGAGCCGGGTGCGCTGCTCCTCCGGCGAGATGTGCAGGTAGCACTTCACGATCGTCGTACCGTGCGCGGCCAACTCCGCCTCGAAGTCGTTGATCTGGTCGTAGCGCCGGTCCCACACGTTCGGCGTCACCAGGTTGCGCACCCGGGCGATCAGTACGTCCTCGTAGTGTGACCGGTCGAAGATCCCGATCATCCCCTCGCCCGGCAGCGCCTGCTTGATCCGCCACAGGAACCCGCGCCGCTTCTCGGCCGGCGTCGGCGCCTTGAACGACGTGATCTTCAGGCCCTGCGGGTCCATCAGCCCCGCGCCGTGCCGGATCACGCCGCCCTTGCCGGAGGTGTCCATCCCCTGCAGCACCAGCAGCAGGCTGCGGGTGCCTCCCTTGCGCCCCTCGGCGAACAGCCGCTCCTGCCAGTCCGAGACCTCGGCGCCGAGCCCCTCCAGCGCCACTTTGCCGTCGTCCTTGGAGCCGTCGAAGCCCGGCGTCGCACGCGTGTCGTACGTCGTCAGGTCGACCGGCCCGGCCGGCACCCGCAACTGTTCCCGCAGTCCCCCAGCAGCAGCCTTCTCGCCCTTCTTCTGCTTCGCCATTTCCACATCCTGCCTCATCCACCCCCGACTTCAGCGGTTTTGCGCCGCCGACGCCGCCACAACCCGATCTCGATCACGAGGACGGCCAGGCCGCAGGCGAGTACGGCGACCGCGCCCCATACGAACCCGCCGAGCACAGCCAGGCAATCGCCGTCCTCCGTGCACTCGGTCCGCGTGTAGTAGTCAGCTCCGGCAACGATCGCCACCAACACCACAACGACTGTCCCGCACAGGTACACCGCCGTACGAACCAGCCACCTGCCCGGTCCTGGCTGAGCGGCGGCTCCTGCTTCCACCGCCGGCGCCGGTTGTACGCCGTTCGCGATCAACACGAAGGCAACTAGACCGGTCGCAAACTCCAGCAGGCGCCCTTGGATCCGGCCAGGCGGCCGCGACGGACGCGAGTGCCGGGACGACGGCGAGCCCGCCGAGCAGCAAGACCCATTGCTCGTCGCCGAATCCCGAGGTGTCGTCGAACTGGACGAAGCCGCCCGCGAACAGGAGCCCGAGCGCCACCACCAGCAACCCCAGCGAGATCGTCCGACGGCTCATCTCCTCAGGGAAGCACGTCCGGGGCTCAGGCCGCGCGAGCAAGCGCGATGAGTCGCGAGAGCGCGCGGAGGTACTTCTTGCGGTAGCCGCCCTTGAGCATGTCTGGGGAGAAGATCTGGTCGAGGGGTACGCCGCCGGCCAGGAGCGGGAGGTTGCGGTCGTACATCCGGTCGGCGAGAACCACCAGCCGGAGGGCGACGTTCTCGTCGGTCAGCGAGCGGAGGTCGGTGATCGCGACCGTCTCGACGCCGTCGAGGAGCGCGCCGTACTTGCTCGGGTGCAGCTCGGCCAGATGGCGGTGGAGGTCGACGAAGTGGTCGCAGGAGGCGTTAGGACGCTCAGCGGCTTCCCGCTCGACCTTCTCGTCGGGCCACGGGTCCGGCGCGACGGGGAGGCCGCGATGGCGATAGTCCGGGCCGTCGATCCGGCGTACGTCGAAGTGCGCGGCCAGCGCCTGGATCTCGCGGAGGAAGTCGACCGCCTGGAACCGCCCCTCGCCGAGCTTGTCGGGGAGCGTGTTGGACGTGGCCGCGAACTCGACGCCGGCGTCGACGAGCTGACCGATCAGGCGGGAGATCAGCATCGTGTCGCCGGGATCGTCGAGCTCGAACTCGTCGATGCAGATCAGGCGGTACGACGAGAGCTCGTCCACCGCTGTCCGCAGACCGAGCGCGCCGACCAAGTTGGTGAGTTCCACGAAGGTGCAGTACATCTTCGGGCCGGCCGACTCGTGCCACAGCGACGCCAGGAGGTGGGTCTTGCCGACGCCGAAACCGCCGTCCAAGTAGATGCCTTGCTTACCTGGGTCCGGGGCCTTCCGGCGGAGTCTGGACCAGAGCGTGGAGGTCTGCCGGGGCGAGGCCAGCTTCGCGGCGCGATCCGTCAGAACAGCCAAGACCTCGGACTGCGACGGCTCGTCCGGGTTCGGCTGGTAGGTGGAGAAGCGAGCATCGGCGAACCGCGGCGGAGGAACGCACTCCGACAGCAGCCGGTCGGGGCTCACCTCCGGCCATTGCTCGCTCAACCGGATCACCATGCGGACAACCCTAAAGCAGGGAAATCTCCGGAAACTCAGCTGCGACCTTGACCGCTTTCTTACTTTCAGTTAGGAAGTTGGTAGGCGATCGATGAGGAGTCTCCGATGGGCGAACAGCACGTGCGGCGGCGGACGGTTCTCAAGACGGCAGTGGGCGCCCTCGGCCTGGGGTCCGCGCTCGCGGCTTGCGGTGGCAGTGACAGCGGCGGCACCACGAGCGGTGGGAAGGCCGTGGTCCGGATGTGGTCGTGGTACAACGACCAGGAGGACCAGTTCCCCAAGCTGATCAGCGCGTTCGAGGCCGCGCACAGCAACATCAAGATCGAGAACCGGATCTTCGGCACCCCGGACCAGTACCTGCCGGCGTTGCAGGCCGCGGTCGCGGGCGGCGACGTACCGGAGATCTTCGCGCCGCACACGCGGGCGCTGACCTACGGCACCGGCGGGATCTCCGCCGACCTCAAGCAGGAGCTCGGCGACGACTTCCTGAAGGACTTCTTCGACTCGGCCAACCAGGAGTACACCCTGGACGGCAAGCAGTACGCGGTCGGCTGGATGGCACAGACGTTCGGCATCTTCTACAACCCGGACATGCTGAAGAAGGCCGGCGTCGAGGAAGACGGCATCGAGACCTGGGACGACCTGATCGCGGCGGCGGCGAAGATCAAGGCGACCGGCAAGTTCCCGGTGGCGCTGAGCTGCAACCCGACGACGAGCTCGCTCGACTTCTTCCTGCCGCTGATCACGCAGGTCGCCGACGACCCGACGTACTACCTGAAGCTCGACCAGCTCAAGGACGGCGCGACGTACGAGGATCCGAAGGTGATCCAGGCGATCGAACTGCAGCAGAGGATCGTCAAGGGCGGCGTCTTCCAGCCCGGAACGACGGGCACCAGCGGCGACCAGGCGCCGCAGATCTTCTACACCGGCAAGTCCGCGATGCTGTTCAACGGCAGCTGGACCCCGCAGGGCCTGACCAAGGACGCGACACCGGCGTTCAACAAGCTCTACAAGGTGATGAAGACGCCCGCGATCGCACCGGGCAAGCGGCACTGGACCGCGAACCAGGCCGGCGCCGGCTGGGCGGTCGCGGCGAACAGCAAGAACAAGGACGCCGCGCTGGAGTTCCTCAAGTTCATGTACTCCGCGGAGCAGTACTCCCCCACGATGAACGACTCGAACTCGATGCCGGCCACCAAGAGCGCCGCGGCCCGAATCGAGCTACCGATCATGAAGCAGATGACGTCGTGGCTGCTCGACGGCGACGGGTGCCCGCACATCCCGTTCGGCCCCGGCTCGGTCGCGGCGGGCGATCCGCTCGCGAAGATCTTCGACGGCACCGGCGAGCCGGCCGCGGTCGCGAAGGCGATGCAGCAGGCGGTCCTGAACGCCAAGGGCGGCTGATCGGATGGCGACAACGCTCTCCCGGCACGACGTCGTACGACGGTCCGCCGGGCGGACGTCGTCCCGGTTCGGGTCGCCGTTGCGGCGGTCGCAGCGGATCGCGGGGTACCTGTTCATCGGGCCGACGTTCGCGTTATTCCTGGCGTTCGTGCTCTGGCCGATCCTCTACACGGCGTACCTGAGCCTGACCTCGTGGGGCGGGTTCGGGTCGCCGCGGTTCGTGCACTTCGACAACTACAGCCGGATGCTGCACGATCCGGTGGCGCGCCGGGCGCTGATCGTCACGCTGGTGCTGACCGGCGTGACGACCGCGATCCTGACGTTCCTCGGCCTCGTCACCGCGGTGCTGGTGAACGTGGTCTGGTCGAAGGTCGGCGTCGTCGTACGGACGATCCTGTTCATCCCGGGCATCGTGTCGTTCGTCGTGTCCGCGGTGCTGTGGAAACTGATCTACGACCCGAACATCGGCACGCTCAACCGGTTGCTCGGGGCAATCGGTCTGGACAGCCTGCAGCATCCGTGGCTGGCCGACCACAAGACCGTGCTGCCGGCGATCGTCGTGGTGACGGTCTGGGGCGGGCTCGGTTTCAACATGCTGATCTACTTCGCCGGCCTGCAGAGCATCGACCCGAACCTGTACGAGGCCGCCGAGATGGACGGCGCCAACACGGTGCAGCAGTTCCGCCACATCACGGTGCCGAGTCTGCGGATCGTCACCGGCCTGATCGTCAGCCTGGGTCTGCTCAACGGGTTCAAGGCGTTCGACGTGATCTTCGTGATGACGGGCGGCGGGCCCAACCACGGCAGCGAAGTACTCGGCACGTATCTGTACTCGCTGGCGTTCGGGTCGACGTCCGGCTCGATCCCGCAGCTCGGCTACGCGAGCGCGTTCAGCGTCGTGACGATGGTGCTCTGCACGCTCGCGGTCATCGCCCAGCTCTGGCTGACGCGGAGGGCGGACCGATGAATCGCTGGCTCGGCAAATCGTTCGCGACGTTCGTGCTGCTGCCGTTCTGCTTGTTGATGGCGTTCCCGTTCGTGTGGATGCTGCTGACGTCGCTGCGCGCGCAGAACACGATCTTCAACGGCCCGATCATCCCGCGGAACTTCACCGGCGTCGCCTACAAGAACGCGTGGACGTCGATCGACTTCCCGCTGCACTTCTGGAACAGCGTCTGGATCACGTCCGTCACCGTGATCGGCGTGCTGATCTTCGCGACGCTCAGCGGTTACGCGTTCGCGAAGCTGGACTTCCCGTTCCGCAACACGCTCTTCGTCCTGCTGCTGACCACACTGATGATGCCGTCGACGGCGCTGATCATCCCGCTGTACCTCGAGCTCAAGTCGCTCGGTCTGCTCGACAGCCAGGCCGGGTTGCTGGTGCTGTACATCTCCGGGTCGGCGCCGTTCGCGATGTTCCTGATGCGGGCGTTCTTCCAGACCCTGCCGGACGAGCTGATCGAGGCCGCCCGGGTCGACGGCGGCAGCGAGCTGACCATCTTCCGGCGGGTGATCCTGCCGCTGACCCGCCCCGGGATCGCGACCGTGGTGATCTTCCAGTTCCTCTCGACCTGGAACGAGTTCCTGATCGCCAACACCGTCCTGCGCAACACCGACGCACTCCCCCTGCAGCCGGTGCTGTTCACGCTGATGGGCCAGTACTCCACGAACTGGCCGGCCCTCACCGCCGGCCTCACGCTGTCCGTCGTACCGGTCGTCATCGTCTACGTCCGGATGCAGCGGCAGTTCGTCGCCGGGATGATGCTCGGCGCCGTCAAGAACTGAGAGAGGTCATATGCCGATCAAGAACGTCGTCGTCAACTGCACGGATGTCGCCCGCTCGGTGGAGTTCTACACCAGGTTCCTGGAGCTGTCCGTCGCCGGCGAGGTCACGCCGGAGCGCGCCGTGCTGGACGCCGTCACCGCGACCGTCGAACTACGGGCCGTGGGCAACGGCCGGGAGCAGAGCACGTGGTCGCCGGACGACCTGCAGAAGGGCTTCCGGCACATCGGTTTCAAGGTCGACCGGATCGACGAGCGGGCTGCCGTGGTCAAGGATGCCGGGGTCGAGTTCAAGCTCGACCCGCTCGATGCCGAGGGCAACGTCCGGATCTGCTTCTTCTACGACCCGGACGGCACGCTGCTGGAGATGATCCAGGGCGACCTGCAGTACGCCGAGGTCCTGGACGCCGACGGGGTCGCGCGTGAGCGGGCGCTCGGCGTACCGTCGCGGCCGCGGTTCGACCATGTCGCGGTGACGATCGAGGACCGGGAAGCCACCAGCGCGTACTACGACCGGAACTACGGCTTCTCGTTCATCGGCACGATCGAGCAGCCGCACGACAAGCGCGGCTTCCACATCGGCTACCTGAAGGGCGGCGACACCGTCCTCGAAGTGTTCACCTACGAGGTCGGCAAGAGCTCGCGTGCTCCGCAGCTCGACGTCGCCGGATTCGCGTACGCCGAACTCGTGGGCGACCCGGCCGACCTGCCGGCCGAGACGGCCGCGGATGGGACAAAGGTCTACGTCGACAGCGACGGGTTCGCATTCGCCGTAGGCTCCGAGGTATGACAGAAAACTGGCTCCGCCCGCTCGGCTCGACCGGCTTGACCGTGTCCGCTGTCTGCGCCGGCGGCAGTGGACTAGGCAGCATGCCCGCGGTGTTCGGGTACGACGTGACGCGGCAGGAAGCGATCGACCTGGTACTGCGCGTGTTCGACAGCCCGCTGACCTGGATCGACACCTCGAACGGCTACAGCGACGGCGAGAGCGAGCTGCGGATCGGGCTGGCGATTCGCGAGCACGGCGGGCTGCCGGACGGCTTCCTGGTCGCGACCAAGGTCGACGCCCGCGACGGGGACTACTCGGGCGCGCGGGTTCGCAAGAGTGTGGCCGAGAGCAAGGAGCGGCTCGGGCTGGACGAGCTGCCGTTGGTCTACCTGCACGATCCCGAGTGGCATGACTTCGACTCGATGCGGGACGCGGTCGACACGTTGATGCAGCTGCGCGCGGACGGCGAGATCGGGCACGTCGGACTGGCGGGCGGGGACACCCGCGAGCTGTCCCGCTACCTGGATCTCGGCGGCTTCGAGGTACTGCTCGTGCACAACCGGTGGAGCCTGGTCGACCACTCGGCTCTCGGCATCTTCGAGCGGGCTCGTTCCGAGGGCATCGGGGTGGTGAACGCGGCGGTGTACGGCGGCGGCATCCTCGCCGATCCGGCCGGGGCGACGAAGTACGCGTACCGCGAGGCGCCGCCGGCCGTGCTGGAGGCGGTCGCCGAGATGGACAAGGCGTGCCAGGAGTACGGCCTCGACCTCGCGACCGCGGCGCTGCGGCACTCGGTGGACGAGCCGGGCATCGCCGGCACGGTCGTCGGCATCACCAAGCCGGCCCGGGTCGACGCGCTCGAGACAGCGGTGGCCGTGGACCTCCCGGACGAGTTGCTTAACCGGTTAGGTAGCCTACTCCCGGACAGGCAGTACTGGGTTGAGAAGGAGACGACGTGACGAGCGGATTCACCTGGGGCGCGGCGACCGCGTCGTACCAGATCGAGGGCGCGGTCTCCGCCGACGGGCGCGGCCCGAGTATCTGGGACACGTTCGCGCACACCCCGGGCAAGATCGCGGACGGCACCAACGGTGACGTGGCCGACGACCACTACCACCGGTTCGGCGAGGACATCCGGATGCTGGCGGATCTCGGGCTGACCGCTTACCGGTTCTCGATCGCGTGGCCGCGGATCGTGCCGGGCGGATCGGGTGCCGCGAACGCCGCCGGGCTGGACTTCTACCGGCGGGTGGCCGAGGCGTGCCTGGAGAACGGAGTCACGCCGTACGCGACGCTCTATCACTGGGATCTGCCGCAGCCGCTGGAGGACGCCGGCGGCTGGCTGAACCGCGACACGGCCGAGCGGTTCCGCGACTATGCGGTCCTGGTGCACGACGGGCTGTCCGACGTCGTCAAGCACTGGATGACGCTGAACGAGCCGTGGTGCTCGGCCTTCCTCGGGTACGGGAACGGCGAGCACGCCCCGGGCCGGACCGAGGGCGCCGACGCGCTGAAGGCCGTGCACCACCTGCTGCTCGGGCACGGGCTGACGCTCGACGCGATCCGCTCCGAGGGTTCGTCGTACGGGATCGCGCTGAACCCGGCGCCGATCCACGCCGCGACCGACTCCCCCGCCGACCGCGACGCCGCGCGCCGGATCGACGGGCTGCGGAACCGTCTCTTCCTGGAGCCGTTGCTGTCCGGGCGGTACCCGGCCGACGTACTGGAAGACACCGGGATGACGTCGTGGTTCGCTGCTCAGGAAGCCGATCTGCCCCTGATCGCGGCGCCGCTCGACTTCATCGGCGTGAACTACTACTGCCCGACGACAGTCGCCGCGCCGGACGGACCGATCTCGTCGCCGGTCGCGTCGACGCAGCCGGGGAGCGAGAACGTCGTCGCCGTGGACACCGGGCTGCCCCGCACGCAGATGGGCTGGCCGATCCAGGCGAGCGGGTTGCGCGACATCCTCGTCACGATCAACAAGCTCGCGCCCGAACTGCCGTTGTACGTGACGGAGAACGGCGCGGCGTACCCGGACGCGGTGACTGAGGACGGCGGCGTCGAGGACGACGAACGGCTCGACTACATCAAGCAGCACATCACCGTGTGCGAGGACCTGGTGGCCGAGGGCTTCCCGCTCAAGGGCTATTTCGTCTGGTCACTGATGGACAACTACGAGTGGGCCTGGGGCTACAGCCGCCGCTTCGGCATCGTGTACGTCGACTACACCACCCAGACCCGCACCCTCAAGAAAAGCGCCCGCTGGCTCAAAAACCACCTCAGCTAGGGGTAGGGGGCGCGGCGGCTGGGGGTGGCTTAGGCGCGGGTGTTCTGGTGGGGGGTTAGTTGGGTGTGGAGGACGAGGGAGGCGGCGCCTAGTGCGGCGGCGCTGGGGCCGAGTTTGGAGAGCTCGACGCGGGTGGGGTGCATGGCGCGGACGAAGGACAGGCGGTTGAGTTCCTGGGCGGCGATGCGGACGTAGATGTCGCCGGCCTCGCTGAAGCCGGGGCCGGCGAGGATGATCTGGTTGAGGTCGAGCAGGTTGGTGATCGAGAGCAGCGCCTTGGCCAGATAGGTGGCGGACTCCTCGATCAGCTCGACGCAGCGCGGGTCGCCGGCCGCGGCCAGGCGGGCGATCTTCGCGAAGTCGGAGCGGGTGGACAGGCGGCGGCCGCGGAGACCGAGCTTGTCCGCCAACTGCTCGTCCTCACCGGCGCGTGCGACCACGGCGGCGGGTGCGGCCAGGCTCTCCAGGCAGCCCTGGCCGCCGCACCAGCACAGCGGGCCGTTCACGTCGAGCACCATGTGCCCGATCTCGCCGACGTTCGACGACGAGCCGCGGTACACGTCGCCGTTCGTCACCAGGCCGAGGCCGAACCCGGCAGCCATGTAGACGGTGGCGAAGTCGTTCACCGACGGGATCTTGCCCGCCCAGAACTCGCCGATCGCGGCGCAGGTGGAGTCGTTCTCAACCACGATCGGATGGTCGATCGCCTCCTTCAGCGTGTCCCGTACGGCGAACGGCTCCCAGGCGTACTTCTCCGAGTCCGTCCGCAGCAGCCGCGTGCCGCCGCGCCCCTGCCGCCCGGCCAGCGCGACCCCGACGCCGACCAGCGTCGACGGCTCGATCTCCGCCTTCACGATCAGGTCCTCAAGCTCGGCCGTGATCCGCTGCACGGCTGTCGCCGGCGCGTCCTTCCCGATCCCCCGCGACGACAGCTGCTCGATCACCCGCCCGCTCATGTCGGTGACGACGTACGTCGTGCTCGGGGTGTCGACCGCGATACCGACGGCGTGCCGGGCGCGGGGGTTGAACTGCAGCAGCGTGGCACGTTTGCCGCCCGTCGGGTCGCCGTACCCGGTCTCGATGATCAGGCCGTCGGCAAGCAGTCGCTTGACCACGCGGGAGATCGACGCACCGGTCAGCCCGGACCGGTCGGCGAGGTCGACGCGGGTGACCGTGCCACTGGAGCGGATCAGGTCCAGGATCGCGCTGTGGGTCTCCTGCGCGGTCGCACCTCTCAGAATCTTCGCCACGTCACCCTCCCTCGGATCGCACTTTAGTACACAACGTAAGGAAGTGGCAGTGGTTGACCTCAACCATTGTCGAGGTTCTAGCGTTGGCCGGCATGAAGGCAATCAGACTGCACGCGTTCGGTCCGGCGGAGAACCTGCGCTACGAAGAGGTGCCGGAGCCGGCGCTCTCCGACGGCATGGTGCTCGTCGAGGTGGAGGCGGCCGGGGTCCATCTCGTCGACACGATGATCCGCGCGGGGACGACGGGCGGCAGCCCGATCCCGGTGCCGGAGCTGCCGACGATCCCGGGCCGCGAGGTCGCCGGCCGGGTGAGCGCGGTCGGGCCGGACGTCTCCTCGTCGTGGGTCGGCAAACGGGTCGTGGTTCATCTCGGCATGGTGCCAGGCGGGTACGCCGAACGGGCGGTGGCGAAGGTCGAGTCGCTCTACGAGATTCCCGACCACGTGGACGCAGCGCAGGCGGTCGCGGCGATCGGGACGGGGCGGACGACGGCCGGCATCCTCCGGCAGGCGCGTCTGACGGCGGACGACGTCGTACTCGTGACTGCTGCTGCGGGTGGGATCGGCAGCTACCTCGTGCAGGCGGCTCGTAATGTCGGGGCGACCGTGATCGGGTTGGCCGGCGGTCCCGAGAAGGTCGAGCTCGTGCGGTCGCTGGGGGCGCAGTACGCGGTGGACTATCGGGATCCGGAGTGGGCGGCGGCGTTGAAGGACGGGCCCGAGATCACGGTGCTGCTGGATGGGGTCGGCGGGCCGAACGGGCAACAGGCGTTCGAGTTGCTGGGGGTCGGCGGGCGGGTGTTCATGTTCGGCTGGTCGGGCGGCGGGGCGATCGAATTCACCCACCAGGACCTGATGAGTCGCGGCCTGACCGCCGGCTGGGCCATCGGCGCCAAACTCGCCCGCCAGCTACGTGAACTCGAGTCGGCCGCCCTGGAAGAAACCATCTCGGGCCGCTGGAAGGCGCTCACCACTACCTTCCCACTGTCCGACGCCGCAGCCGCCCACCGCGCCCTCGAAGAACGCGCAACCACCGGCAAGGTCATCCTGCTCCCGTGACTCAGGAGGTGCGGGGGTCGTGGGTTGGGTGGGAGGGGTTTGGGGTGGGGGTGTTGTAGGTGAGAAGTGGGAAGGGGCTGGTTACGTCTACTACCCGGCCCTCCGCGGAGGACTGTTTGGCGGCGAGCATTACTTCTAGGGCGTGGTAGGCGTGTTCGGGGCGGGTGATTGTCGGGGTGCCTGATTCGATGGAGTCGACCAGGTGGCGTAGGCCGTCGGTCCAGGGCCAGTGGGGGGCTCGCTCGCCGACGAGTTCCCAGGAACCGCGGTCGTTCGACCACTGTTCGAAGCCGTTCGGGGCCCAGTCGTCGCCGAGGAGTTGGAGTACGCCGGTTGCGCCGTACAGCTCGATCGCAGGCGAGCGGTACTGCTGCATGGTGAACCCGGTGGCGATCGACGCGAACCTCGCCTGCCCGAAGTCGAGGACGATGTGAGCGTTGTCGTCGGCGCGGGACGGGACCAGCTCACCGTTGACCTCGCGCTTGGGTACGGCGGTGCCGACCATCGCGGTCACCCGACGTACCGGGCCGAAGAACCCGCACAGGCTCGTGAGGTTGTAAACGCCGAGGTCGAACAGCGCCCCTCCCCCGGACTCGTAGAACCAGCGTCCCCACCACGGCCCGGACCAGCCGTACCGGGCCCGGGCCAGATGGAGGTCGCCGATCTCGCCGGCGCTGACCCGCCGGTGCATCTCCTGGTACGTCGGCGACAGCACGATGTGCGGCGCGCAGACGAGCAGGCCGGGCGCTTCCGCGGCCGTGTCGAGCAGCGCGCGGGCTTCCTCCAACGAGGTCGACATCGGCTTCTCGACGAGTACGTGCTTGCCGGCTTCGAGCGCCGCGCGGGCGAGCGAGCCGTGCTGGTTCATGCTCGTGAGGACCAGCACGATGTCGACATCATCGAACAGTTCGGCCGGAGCGCTGTACGACGTGTCCATCCCGAACCGCTCCGCCGCCACGGACCGCTTGGCCGGATCGGGGTCGTAGCCGGCGGTGAGGCGGACGCGACCTTCCTGCTCGAGTTTGGTGATCAGGCTTGCGTACGGCCCGGAGAAGACACTGCCAAGTCCTAGTACGCCGATATTCATGAGAGCCTCACAGTCAGACGGTCGGTGGTTCCGTCGGCGGGCCAGGTGATGAGCCACCCCTGCTCGCCGCGAGCCGCGGTTGCGTTGTCGTCCACGGCGACCTCCCGCGTGGTTTCGATCAGTGCGCTGCCCGCTGCCGACGTACGCCGGAGCAGTACGGTCGAGCCGTCGCCCCGGCCGTCGAGCTCCGCGGTGGACCAACGCAGTACGGCGTCGTCGAGCCGTACGTCGAACGGCAGGACGAGCCCCTCGCGGGCACCCAGCCCGAGCTCGAGCGCCACCCCACCCACCGTCAGCGAGAACGACTGCGCGACAGGTGCGACGTTGATGAGGTGCACCAACCGCTGCCCATCGGAGTCGGCCGTGCTCGTCACGACCAGGCCCGGCGTGTTGCCTTCAGCAACTATCCGGCGCCGGACGCCGAGGCGCTCCAGCAGCAGCCGCCAGAAGTCGAGGTGGCACGGGTAGTCGCACGCCAGCACGACCGCTCGCCCACCGCCCCCACCGCCAGGCACGTCACCACCGACCGGCTCACCCCGGCCGACCGGCAGGTCCACGGCAACCGGCGCCCCGGAGGCCACGTCTTCGACCAGCACTTCGCCATCGCTGACCAGGTACTCCAGCATGCCCACGCGAACCTCCGGCCGATCGCCTGCCCAGGCGGTCGCGCGCACCGACGGGAAGTAGCGTGGTGTGCCTTCGACGGTGGCGCCGACCTTCACCCCGAGCTCATCCGCCAAGATCGTGCACGGCGCACCGTCGTCGTCCGCGACCGGCACCCGCCCGTGCAACAGCAACCGGCCACCGGCCCGGACAAAGGCAGCCAGCCGCTCCTGGATCGCCCGGCCGAGCACCGGCGGTGTCGCGAGTGCGACCGCAGGTCCCGCGGGATCGAGCGAAGCGCCGGCCGAGGTAGGCGCCGCGGACAGGTCTACCGCCCGGAACGAATACCCGCCGAGCAGCAGCGCACGAGCGAGGATGTCCCGCGGCCCCATCCCCCGGTATCGCTCCAGCTCACCCACCTGCTCCCGGCGTGCCGTCGCCGACGGGTGACAGTACTCCGTCAGGTAGTGATCCGGCACGTAGCCGAGGACGATCTCGTCGTACTCCTCGTCCATCCCCGCCAGCAGGTGCTCGACGCCCCGCACGGCGCGCACGGCCGAGGCCGTCCCGGCGTACGTCGAACTCAGCCGGCCCTCGGGATCGACCGGGGCCGCGAACCCGTGTCGCTCACCGGTGAAGGCGATCCGGTCGTTGCCATCGCCAACAGGTACGTCCAGCGGCGGATTGTGGCCACCGGCAAACAAGTAGTAGTTGACCAACCGGTTGCCCTGAGCAACGCAGAGCCGAGTCTTCAGCTCCGACGTCTCCGGACTGGTCAGCGAACTCAGGTCCTCGCCGTAGTCGCCCGTCCCGGCCTCGAACTCCAGCGACGTGATCGGCTGGTCGACGTCATGGACGGCCGCCATGAACGCATTCATCACATACAGGTCCGGCACCTTCTCGACCGTGAGCTCGCCGATGTAGTGGTCGGAGCCCGAGGTCATCTGCGGCACCCCGGCGTACGACTTCGACAGCTGGCTGATCCCGATCGGGAAATGCCGTCCGCGACCGGCGTACGTCCCGTGGAGATTGACCAGGAACGGTACGTCGTCGACTCCGTTCGCGATCGCGACCTCCCGCAACCGCAGCAGGTACTGCGCATAGCGGTCGCGGTGATGCGCGCCCAGATCATGATGCAGCGCCAACTGCTGCGCCGCCGTACCGTCGACCGTCCCGCCGGCCCGCCATTGCGCCGCCCAGCCGTCCGGATCGTCCGGATCGGCGCCGTACCGCGCGATGCTGCCCTCACGCCCCCATGTCCGAAACGCCCAGACGGCCAGGTCGGCCAACGTGCGGTCCGTCAGCTCCGGCGTGTTCGTGACCCAGGAGAGCATCCCGACCTCGTTGTCGAGCTGCACCGCGGCCACCGGTCCGCCCTTGGAAACAAGGCGTTCCGCCAGCACGGGCATGATCGCGGCGTACCACTGCTCGGCCTCAGCCAGATATCCGGGCTCGAGATAGTCGAGCGTCGCAGTCTCCGCAGGCTTGCCGTCCCATCCCCGCGGTACGGCGTCCGGATGCTCGCGATAGATCCGGAACGGGAGACCCTCGTTCTTCAACTCGGCCATCACGAACGGACCAGGCCGGGCAATCACCAGCAGATCCCGCTCCGCCGCCAACTCCAGGAAGCCGACCAGGTCGCGATACTCGCTGGATTCACCGGTCAGATCGACGCCGTCGGCTGTCTCGTGCACGAGCCAGGGCATGTAGCTGGCGACCGCATCGCACCCGGCCGCGACGAGCTTGTCGAGGCGATCAGCCCAGGCAGAGCGATGCAGCCGGAAGTAGTGGACCTCGCCGGCCATCAGGATCCGCGGTACGCCGTCCACCAGGAGCCGGCGCCGCTCCAACCGTATCGTTCGAGGGTTCCTCACAAGCACGTCCTCACCAGATCGGGCGCCGCGCCGCGAGCTGTTGCCTCTGCGGCACGGTCGTGGTTATGGTCGTGAAACCGGTCTCATGAAACCGGTTTCAACCGTAACGGGAGTTCAGCCGATGGGCAACAGCCGTGTCACCCTCCGCCGGGTCGCCGAGATGGCCGGCGTCTCGCCCGCGACCGTGTCGCGGGTGTCGCGGGGCACGGTGCCGGTCTCCCCCGAGCTCCGCGAGCGCGTGCTGCGGGTGATCGAGGAGCACGGCTACAAGCCCAGCCACTTCGGCCGCGCACTCGCCGAGCGTCGCCACGGCGCGCTGGGCCTTGTATTTCCGGGACTTTCGGGCCCGTACTTCTCCGAGCTGATCCAGGGCTTCGAGGCCGAAGCACTCGAGACCGGCGACAGCGTGCTCGTGCTCGCGTCGCACTCGCGCGCCGACACCGACGCAACCGTGCTCGACCTGGCCGACCGTGTCGACGGGATGGCCATCCACGGCGGCACCGTCTCGGACGAGACCATCGCCAAGATCGCGGCGCAGATCCGCGTGGTGGTGATGGCCAGCGAAGCCGGTGCCGCGCAGGCCTCGGTCAGCGTTGCCAACGACAACATGAAGGCCCTGACCCGCCATCTGCTGGTCGACCACGGCTATCGCCGGCTCGCCTTCGTCGGCATGCCGGACGGCTCGCCCGACGTGACGGCCCGCTGGGAGGCGTTCCTCGCGGCGCACAAGTCGGCCCGCCGCAAACCGCCGTCCGAGCCGATCCGCGTCGGCCTGCAGCAGTCCGACGGCGCGATCGCCGCCGAGCAGTTGCTCGATGCAACAGATCGGCCGGACGCCGTGGTCTGCGCGAACGACGAGACCGCGCTCGGCCTGCTGCTGAGCGCCCTCGGCCGCGGGCTGCGAGTGCCGCAGGACATCGCGATCACCGGCTTCGACGACATGCCGATGGCCTCGCTGGCGCGCCCCGCGCTGACGACGGTCCGGCAGCCGATCCGCGAGCTGGCCGCGACCACCGCACGGTTGCTGGCCGAGCCGCTGGACCAGGAGCCCGGCGACATCATCCTGCCGACCCAGCTCGTCCTGCGCGAGTCCTGCGGCTGCGGAGGTGCGCGCTGATCCTGCCGGCCTGAAGCGCTACCGGAGGGGAAACGGGGATAGGGGGAAACCGCCACACACCCTTATGGAGGACTCCCGGATGACCAGACGACCCTGGGGCAAGACACTCGTCGCATTGGCAGCGAGCAGCGCACTACTGCTCACCGGATGTACCGGCACCGAAGGAGAACAGAAGTCGTCCGCCGACACCGGGATGATCGACTTCCTCAACTACGGCGACTTCGGCGGCGGGACCACGCCGAAGGCCAACTACAACCCGTACCTCGACGCGACCAAGCTCAGTGCGGCCGACTACATCTACGAGAGCCTGATGTACGTCGAGACGTACAGCTGCAAGGCGATCCCCTGGCTCGCCACGGCGTACCAGTGGTCCGACCCGAAGACGCTGGTCTACACGATCCGCAGCGGGGTCAAGTGGAACGACGGGCAACCGTTCACGGCCAAGGACGTCGAGTTCACGTTCAACATGCTGAAGAAGTTCGACGTCCTCGACACCCAAGGGGTGTGGACGTTCCTGTCGTCGGTGAAGGCCGACGGCGACGACAAGGTCACCTTCTCGTTCAAGCAGCCCGGTGCCTCGGCGTTCACGCAGGTCAGCGGCGTGAAGATCGTGCCGGAGCACGTCTGGTCGAAGGTCGCCGACCCGACCACGTTCGTGAACGCGACCGCGCCGGTCGGCACCGGTCCGATGAAGTTGAAGTCGTTCAACCCGCGGCAGCTGGTGGTCGAGCGCAACCCGGACTACTGGCAGGCCGACAAGATCAAGGTCAACGAGCTCCGGTTCAACAAGGCCGACGCCGGCGGGCAGGTCGAGCAGCTCAAGCTGAGCCGCGGCGAGTACGACACCAACGCGATGTTCGTCCAGGACATCAAGAAGGCGTACGTCGACCGCGACCCGAAGCACCACCACTACTGGTACGCGCCTGGTGGCGTCATCAGTGTGTACATGAACCTGACCAAGGCTCCGTTCAACGACGTCGGGTTCCGCAAGGCGCTGACGACCGCCTTCGACGACAAGCAGGTCATCGACAAGGCGCAGCTCGGGTACGTGACACAGGCCAGCCAGAGCGGCCTCGTCGTACCAGGTCAGAAGGACTGGCTGCCGCAGGGTCTCGCCGATGAGGGCCGGATCGGGTACGACGCCGCGGCGGCCGACAAGGCGCTGACCGAGGCGGGCTACACCAAGGACAGCAAGGGCCGGCGTCTGGGCAAGGACGGCAAGCCGATCTCGTTCAGCTTCAAGGTTCCCGGGTCGTACGTCGACTGGGTGGCGGCCGCCGACATCCTGATCAAGAACCTCCAGGCGCTCGGCATGACCGTCTCCAAGGACACGCCGACACCTGACGCCAACAACCAGGACCGGGCCACCGGCAACTACGACATGACGTTCGGCGTCTTCGGCGGCGGCTGCAACATGTACGCGAACTTCGCCGACCCGCTGAACAGCGCACGGACCGCGCCGATCGGCAAGAAAGCGGCCAGCAACGAGATTCGCTGGCAGGACCCGAAGACCGACGAACTGCTGCACACGCTGCAGGTCTCGCCGGACGAGAAGGCCCAGAAGGAAGCCGTCGCCGGGCTGGTCGACATCATGATGAACCAGGTGCCGACGATCCCGATCTGGTACGGCGCCAAGTGGTTCCAGTACGACACCACCAAGGCCGAGGGCTGGCCGAGTGCGGAGGACCCGTACGCCGACGGCGGTAACGGGCAGGTCGTGCTGACCCACCTGGTCCCGGCCGGGAGCTGAGGCGATGCTGTACTTCCTCCGGCGGACCGGCTTCTTCGTGGCCACGTTGTGGGCCGCGGTGACGCTGAACTTCCTGATCCCCCGGCTCCAGCCGGGGGATCCCGCCCAGGCGTTGCTGTCGCGGCTCCAGGGCAATACGCAGGCGGTCAATCCGGTCCAGCTGGCCGCGATCCGCAAGATGCTCGGCACCCGGGACGGGAACCTGCTCTCGCAGTACTGGGACTATCTGGGTGCCGTCGTCCACGGGCAGTTCGGCGTCTCGTACTCGTACTACCCGTACTCCGTGACCTCGATGATCGCGACCGCCTTGCCGTGGACGCTGATCCTGGTCGGCGTCACCCAGATCGCCTCGTTCGCGATCGGCACGCTGCTCGGCGCGTGGGCGGCGTACCGGCGTAACTCGCGGGTCGACTCAGTCATCACGCTCGGCTCGACGTTCGTCGGCACGCTGCCGTTCTTCTGGATCGCGCTGGTGCTGATCTTCGTGTTCGCGATCACGCTGAACTGGTTCCCCGACGGCGGCGGGTACGGCGGCGGCAGCAGTCCGAGCTGGACCTGGCTGTTCTTCTCCGACGCGTTCCAGCACAGCGTGCTGCCGGCGCTGGCCTTGCTGATCACCGGGCCGGTCGGCTGGATCATCGGGATGCGCAACAACATGGTGCAGACGCTCGGCGAGGACTACGCACGCCTGGCCCGGGCGAAGGGTCTGCCGCGGCGACGGATCGCGCTGACGTACGGCGCGCGGATCGCGATCCTGCCCAACGTCACCGGGTTCGCGATCGCGCTCGGCGGGCTGCTGGGCGGGACCGTGCTGGTCGAGACGATCTTCAACTACCCCGGGCTCGGCCGGCTGCTGCTGGAAGCCGTGTCGAACAAGGACTATCCGCTGATGCAGGCGCTGTTCCTGTTCACGACGATCGGCGTACTGATCGCGAACTTCCTCGCCGATGTCACGTACGGGTTCCTGGATCCGCGGGTGCGACGGGCGGAGGCGCCATGACGATCCTGTGGCGCAACCGCAAGTGCCGCGCGGGCATGATCATGCTCGCCGCGTTCATCCTGATCGCGGTGTTCGCCTCGGTGATCGCGCCGTACGGTCCGCGGGACTCCGACTTCGCGGCCTCCGCGGGCCCGTCCGGCGCGCATTGGCTCGGTACGACGGCGCGCGGCGAGGACGTGTTCTCGCAGCTCGTGTACGGCGCTCGTACGTCGCTCGTCGTCGGGCTAGTGGCCGGCGTACTGAGCACGCTGATCGCAATGGCCGTCGGTCTGACCGCCGGATACTTGCGCGGTGTGGTGGACGAGGTGCTGTCGTTCTTCATCAACCTCGGCCTCGTCGTGCCCGTGCTACCGCTGATGGTGGTGCTGGCCGGGTACGCGCCCGTGAAGGGCCTCGGCCTCATCATCGTCGTGATCACCGTGACCGGCTGGGCGTACGGCGCCCGGATCAAGCGCGCGCAGATCATCACGCTGCGGACGCGGGACTACATCACCGCGGCGAAGTTCGCCGGCGACAGCACGGCCCGCATCATCGCGTTCGAGATCGTGCCGAACATGATCTCGCTGATCGTGGTCGGCTTCATGGGCGCTGCCCTTGGCGCGATCGGTGCGGAGGCGGGCCTGGCGTTCCTCGGGCTCGGCGATCCGCAGACGGTCAGCTGGGGGACGATGCTCAACCAGGCCAGCCTCGGCGGCGCGCTGACCACCGGGCAGTGGGCGTGGCTGGTGGCGCCCGGCCTGGTCCTGGCGTTGCTGATCACGTCGTTCACGCTGATGAACTTCGGGATCGATGCCTTGAGCAACCCACATCTGAGGGAGGACTGAGATGGCGCTGCTCGAGGTCCGCGACCTGAGCGTCACGTACAGCCCGCGCGACTCGGCCGCCGTACGGGCCGTGGACGGGGTCAGCTTCGAGGTCCGCGACGGCGAGTTCGTCGGTCTGCTCGGCGAGTCCGGGTGCGGCAAGTCGACGCTCGGCAACGCCGTACTGCGGCTGCTGGACAAGCCGGCCGCGATCACCGGCGGGTCGATCGTCTTCGACGGCCGGGATGTGACGACCGTTTCCGAGGACGAGCTGCGGTCGTTGCGCTGGGTCGACCTGTCCACGGTCTTCCAGTCGAGCATGAACTCGCTGAACCCGGTGATCACGATCCGCCGGCAGTTCGCTGACACCTTCGAGGCGCACGGCGCCGACGGCGATGTCGGGGCGCGGGCCGGCGAGCTGCTGGAGATGGTGTCGCTGGACCGGTCGGTGCTGAGCCGGTTCCCGCACGAGCTGTCCGGCGGGATGAAGCAGCGGGTCGCGCTCGCGCTGGCCCTGGCGCTGGAGCCGCGGTTCGTGCTGCTGGACGAGCCGACGACCGGGCTGGACGTCGTCGTACAGCGCGACATCCTCGACCGGTTGCGGGTGCTGCAGGCGCGGCTCGGGTTCGCCGTACTGTTCATCAGCCACGACCTCGGCACGGTGATGGAGCTGGCCGACCGGGTGATGGTGATGTACGCCGGGGAGATCGTCGAGGACCAGCCGGCTGAGGAGATGGTGTCGCGGCATCTGCATCCGTACAGCGCCGGTCTGCTCGGCTCGTACGCCGATCCGCGCGACGAGGTCGTCGAGGTCGAGTTCATCCCGGGGCGCCCGCCGGACCTGTCGCAGTCGTACGCCGGCTGCCTCTTCCAGCCGCGCTGCCCGGTCGCCGTGGACAAATGCCGGACCGTGCATCCCGATCTGCTGCCCGCGGGGCGTGGTCAGGTCCGGTGCATCCTCGTCGAGGAGTCCATGGGCGACCGGGCAGCGCTCGACAACACCGCAGCGCCGCGGGACCAGGTGTTCGAGGCCGGCCGGTCCGAGCTGGCCGACGTGGAGCCTGTGCTGGTGGTGGACGGGATCAGCAAGGTGTACCGGAGCCGGCGCGGGCTTCGGACGACTGGGACCACGGCCGTCGACGACGTGTCGTTCGGGCTGCGGCCGGGGCAGGTGACCGCGTTGGTCGGGCAGAGCGGGTCGGGCAAGACCACCATCGCGCGGATGCTGACCGGTGTGGAGCGTCCGACAACTGGAGCGATCTGGTTCGGCGACACCTCGGTCGGGCGGTTGCGGCGGAGGGCGCTGCGGAAGTACCGGCGGCATGTGCAGTTGGTGTTCCAGGACCCGTTCTCGGCTTTGAATCCGACGCGGACGGTGGCGTATGCGCTGTCCCGGCCGTTGCGCAACCACCTCGGATTGAGCGGGGCCGCGGCGCGGGTGCGGGCGGGCGAGTTGCTCGAGACGGTCGGGCTGTCGCCGGCAGCGCAGTACCTGGACAAGTTGCCGCATCAGCTGTCCGGCGGGCAGCGTCAGCGGGTCGTGATCGCGCGGGCGCTGGCGCCCGAGCCCGAGGTGGTGATCGCGGACGAGCCGATCTCGATGCTGGACGTGTCGATCCGCGCGGAGATCATCGCGTTGCTCGACCAGCTGGTGCGCGATCGTGGCATCGCCATGCTGTACATCACCCACGACCTGCTCAGCGCGCGGTTGCTGGCCGACGAGGTGATGGTGCTCAACGAGGGCGTGATGGTCGAACGCGGTCCGACGCTGCAGGTCATTGGTGAGGCCAAGGATCCGTACACCCGGAAGCTGCTCGCGGCGATCCCCCGGCCCGGCGCCTCAGGTACGGCGGTAGTCGCGCGGGGAGACACCGAACTGCGCGCGGAATCGGCGTGACAGGTGGAACTCGTCCGCGAAACCGAGGGTCCGGGCGATCTCGCGGTGGGTGAGGTCGGTCAGGCGTAGCAGCGTTGCCGCAGCCTGCAAGCGTCGTTCGCTGCGGAACGCGGCCGGCGTCTGGCCGACCTGTTTGGCGAATCTGCGGCGGAAGGTGTCGTAGCTCAGGCCGGCCTCGGCCGCTACTGCTCTGAGGTCCGTGCTTGCGGTGAGATCGTCGGCGAGGCGGCCCATCGCGTCCAGAATCTCCATGCTCACGTCGTCCGCGGTGTCCTCCACGTCGACGAGCCAGTCGGCCAGCGCCACCAACTGGTGTTCGGCGGCGCGACGGGTTTTGGGCGGTGCTCGCAGTACGGTGCGGAGTGCTTCGATCGCCGGCAGCGGGACCGGGTACCGAGGACCTGCCGGACCTGACAGGTGCTGGATCGAGTCGAACAGCGGGCCGGTGAACACGACGAAGAGCTCGGTCCACCGCTCCCCCGGATCGGTGTGGTACGTGTGCGGGAACCCGGGCGGCACGATCGTGTGAGCGCCTGCCGTGATGCGCTCGGCCCGACCGTCGGCGTCGCGATAGTTGCCCTCGCCATCGATCAGCACCGACAACACGTAGCCGTCCATCACCCGGAGCGCGGACGACATGATCGGCTCGGAGTCGATCACCTCGCCCGCAAGCACCAGCCGACCGAGCCTGGTCTCCGGCCCCTCGGCGATCGTGACGATCGTGCGCTGACTCATTGGCGCAGGCTACGCCAAAATGTTCATGTCCGGGTCGCGGTCAGACATTCTTCGCCGGGTGCTGCGCGCCTAGCGTTTCCGGTAAGCCGATTTCACCGGAGGACGCCATGAACGACCTGGTCACGCCCGAGCACCTGGCCCAGTTCCGCGACGAGGGGTACTTCGTGCTGGAGCGGGTGCTCACCGACGAACAGCTCGAGTTGCTGCGCGGCGGAGCGCAGTACTCGATCGACAAGCTCGACGCCGCGATGGATGCCGCGGGCACCGACTCGCTCGGGATCAACCACCGGGGCAAGCGGTACTTCAGCAGCATGATCTACCAGGACCGGCCGGAGCTGCGGCAGTTCCTGTTCAGCGACACGATGGCGGAGATCTGCCGGGCGACGCTGGGCGACGACGCATGGCTGTTCTGGGAGCAGTACGTGATCAAGGCCGGCGACCCCGACACAGCCTTCGCGTGGCACCAGGACTCCGGCTACGTGCACGAGGACCACGCGCCGTACCTCACCTGCTGGATCGCTCTGGACGACGTCACCGAGGAGAACGGCTCCGTCTACCTGCTGCCGTACTCCCGCTCGGGCATCCGGTCCTACATCAAGCACATCCAGGACCCCGAACTCAACGACCTGGTCTGCTACTTCGGCCCCGACCCCGGCCTCCCGATGACCGCCCCCGCCGGCTCCATCGTCGTCTTCTCCAGCGTCGTCATCCACCGCAGCGGCCCCAACCGAACCGACCGCCACCGCCGCGTCTACCTGGCCCAATACTCCAAAGAAATCATCCCCTCCAAAGACGGCCAGGGCGCCCACGGCTCCTTCGACCCCTTCCTCAAATCCGGCCAAAACATCGCCGACCGCTGAAGAAGAGTAGAGGGCGTTCAGAAGAGTGCTATTCAGAAGTCGAGGCTAGCCCTTAGAGCGGGAGGTTGAAGAAAGAACAAGAAGAGAAGAGATTTGGACTGGTGGCTGGCTTAGGTGCCGTGCCGCAAGAGGTGAGCCGGTGCGGTGCTCGACCGGAACGGCACGGACGGCAGCAGAACTACGTCAGCAAGCGCCTCGGCTAAGGCGTGGTTCGGACGTGAGCCACTCACCAACCGAAGGTAGCCCGGTGGCCTCAGGCCCGCGCCACCTCTCTTCGACGCCGGTTCCGCAGGTTTGCTGAGTGGTGGCGGTCCGCCTCAACGTCTGCCGAAGCACGGCGGCGCCGTAGGGAAAGCGAGGTTGGGGAAGATCGTCTACCCAATTCGGTACACGATCCTCCCCAAGTCCCGTCGTCGTCCACCTCCGGCCCGGTTGCAGGTTGGCCTGCGCGACCTCGGAATGTCAGCATGCGCATCGGTCCTGCCGTACCTTGGAGGCGGAGTTCAGTCGACGGCTCCGTCGCGCAGCGCGCGGCGAGGTGATGTGCGTCCTTCGTCGACGGCCGGCAGCTGCAGCTCGATCTCCACCTCGTCGAGGAACTGCGGCATCTCGGCCGAGGTGAGAACCAGATCGCCGTACGGATCGATCCGGCGCAGCATCGGCAGCTTGCTTCGCCCACAGATCCCAGCGAACCCGTCGCCCGAATCTGCTACGCCGTCGAGCCGAGTCAATCGCCGCCGCCTCGAACTCGTGCCCGGCTGACTGACCGCGTTCAGTACCACATCAACCCCCACGACGCTCCCCCAGACTCCGCGCGGGCGCAGCGCCCGAGCCTCGTCGCAGCTTGGCGTACTGCGGGGTCAATCCGCCGGAGAGCACGAACTTCCGGTCCTCGCCGGGGCCCGCCTTCAGTTGGTACGCCGCCTGTTCCAGCGCATCCTGGACTAGCTGTTGCGGGGGGCGTACATGATGACGGCGACGCCGAGGAGGCAGATTGCGGCGCCCAGGAGGTCGTAGCGGTCGGGTTTGAAGTGGTCTGCTATGACTGCCCAGGTTAGGGAGCCGGCTACGAAGATGCCGCCGTAGGCTGCCAGAATTCGGCCGAAGTTGGGGTCGGGCTGGAAGGTGGCCACGAAGCCGTAGGCGCCTAGGGCAACTATTCCGGCGGCTATCCAGAGGATGCCGCGATGTTCGCGCCAGCCTTGCCAGATGAGCCAGGCGCCGCCGATCTCCGCCACCGCCGCTAGCACGAACAACAGGACAGACTTCAGAACCGTCACGGGCGGCCGATCTCGGGGAACGGGAGGGGGCAGTTGGGGTTGCCGGCGCAAGTCTCTAGGTCGTCGCAGCCGGCTGCGATGCCGGCTCGGAGGGTCTCGGCGATGACCGTCAGGTCGGCGATCTTGGCTTCCACGTCCGTCAGCTTCTCGCGGGCGCGGGTCTGCAGGCCGGCTCCCTCGCCTTGGGCGTGGCGGTGGCGGGCAGTGTCGAGCAGGTCGGACACCTCGGTGAGCGTGAAGCCGAGTCGCTGGGCGGCCTTGATCACTCGCAACGTCGTCACCGCTTCCGACGGGTACATGCGGTGCCCGCCGAGGCTGCGCGCGGGTTCGTCGAGTAGGCCGCGGCGTTCGTAGTACCGCAGGGTCTGGAGGTTGACGCCGGCTGCGGCGGCTAGCTCGCTCGATCTCATAGCAGTCCGTCGAGTACGGCGGTTTGCGTGGGTGGGACTGTGATTCGCAGCAGCAGGTGGTCGGCGTCCGAGGTCAGCGTGAAGGTGAAGAACGAGCAGCATTCGGTCTCGCGGGCGGTGAGGTCCTCGACAGTCGCGCGGGATGCGGGATCGAGGGTCAGCTCGAGGGTCTGCGCGTCCACGCGGTCGGAACCGCGGAGATGCTCGGCGAACAGCTGGTCGAACTCGGCGACGCGGAACGGGCGTTCCGCGGTCGGCAACGTGCAGGCGTCGGGTGCCCAGATCAGATCGTCCATGAGATCGACGGTAAACCTGTACCCAAGTACCGGATGCAAGCCCGTCAGCCGGTCCACGTCAGCACGTACGCGACCGCGCCGAAACTGACCCGGTCCCCCGGCCGGACGCGGACCGTGGTGGTGATGCGGAGACCGTTGACGGTGGTGCCGTTCATCGAGCCGAGGTCGCGGAGCATCCAGCCGTCGTCGACGTACCGCAGCTCGGCGTGGTGCCGCGACACGGACTCGTCGGGCATCCGCAGCGTCGCACCGGCGGCGCGCCCGATCCGTACCGTCGGCGAGCCCGGCGCGGGCAGCGCCAGACCGGGCAGCGGTACGGCGGCCGTCGGCCGCACCAAGCTCACCTGCGGCAGCCTGTCGAGCCACGAGGCAACAACCCCAACCGGATCAAACCGGGCACCACGCGACGCGCGCGGCGCAACCCGCGCCGGCTGCGCCGTCCCAGCCGCGCCGCCATGGGCGGCAGGACCGTAGGCGGGGTACTGCGGGCGCTCCCCTGCCCGTCCGCCCGGGACCAGGCGGCCGTCGGCACCCGCTCCGTACGCCGAGGCCGGGCCGCCATGGGCAGCCGCCCCGTAGGCCGAGGCGGGGCCGTCCGAGACCGGCGGACCGTAGGCCGAGGCGTCATGGGCCGACGGACGGTAGGTCGGGGCGGTACCGCCGTAGGCGGTGGGGTTGTGGGGGTGGGCGCTGGTTCGGGCGTTCGGGGTTGTGGGGCGCTGTACCTTCAGGCGGGGCAGTTGGGCGCGGAATGCGCGGGTCCACGTGCGGAGGCGGGGTTCGGTGGGTGGGAGGTCCCGGATGGCGTCGGCCAGTTCGCCGCGGCTCTGGGCTCGCAGGACGAAGTTCATCCGGCGGATGAAGGTGTCGTGCGACAGTCGCCCGGTGCCGGCGCCGTCGCGCAGTACGGCGAGGGCGCGGTCGCGCTCCGCGTCCGACGGACGCGTCCCCTCCACCGGCACGGAGGTCATGGGGCCTCCCGGTCTGGACTGAGGAGCGTAGGGAGCGAAGCGACCGGAGCGACGAGGGAAGACCGGGAGTCACAGCCCCATGACCCGCCGCGCCGGAGGCGTGGCATCAGTAGGGTCATACACCTCATTGTCCGTGGCGGTCAGGTTCACTGTCCACCAGAGGCGTTGCTGGAGACTGTCGGTGGGGTGGGACAGAATGCAGGGATGCGACTGCCTGTCATGCCGCCGGTGAAACCGATGCTCGCCAAGCCGGTGAAGGAGATCCCGCGCGGCGAGATGAGCTACGAGCCGAAGTGGGACGGATTCCGGTCGATCATCTTCCGCGACGGCGACGAGGTGGAGATCGGCAGCCGGAACGAGAAGCCGATGACGCGGTACTTCCCCGAGCTGGTCGAGGCGGTGAAGGCGAATCTCCCCGAGCGCTGCGCGATCGACGGCGAGATCATCGTGATCGGCGAGTCCGGCGACCGGCTCGACTTCGAGGTGCTGCAACAGCGGATCCACCCGGCCGCGAGCCGGGTGAACATGCTGTCCGAGAAGACCCCGGCCCGGTTCGTCGCGTTCGATCTGCTCGCGCTCGGTGACGACGACTACATGGAGCGACCATTCGCCGAGCGTCGTACGGCGCTGATCGACGCGCTCGCCGGCGTGAAGGCGCCGATCCACGTCACCCCCGCGACGGCCGACCACGAGATCGCCACGCAGTGGTTCGAGCAGTTCGAGGGCGCCGGCCTGGACGGGCTGATCGCGAAGCCGCTCGACGGGACCTACATCCCGGACAAGCGGACGATGTTCAAGATCAAGCCGGAGCGTACGGCGGACTGCGTCGTCGCCGGCTACCGCGTGCACAAGAGCGGCGAGGACCGGATCGGCTCGCTCCTGCTCGGGCTCTACAACGAGGACGGCACCCTCGCGAGCGTCGGCGTGATCGGCGCGTTCCCGCTCGAGCGGCGCAAGGAGCTGTTCCAGGAGATGCAGCCGCTCGTCACGACCTTCGACGAGCACCCGTGGGCGTGGGCGAAACAGGAGGAAGGCGTCCGTACGCCGCGGAACGCGGAAGGCAGCCGCTGGCAGGCCGGCAAGGACCTGTCGTTCGTCCCGCTGCGGCCGGAGCTCGTCGTCGAGGTCCGCTACGACCACATGGAAGGCATCCGCTTCCGCCACACCGCGCAGTTCGTCCGCTGGCGTCCGGACCGCACACCGGAGTCCTGCACGTACGAGCAGCTGGAGGAGCCGGTGAAGTTCGACCTGGCCGACGTCCTCTCGAGCGCGCAACGCTGATGCTCTACAGCATCTACAACGCGCGACTGCGCCGTCAGCTCGCCCGACTACCGCGGCCTGAACATGTGGCGATCGTCATGGACGGCAACCGCCGGTGGGCGCGCGGAGCCGGCTACGACGACGTGCGTGTCGGTCACCGCTTCGGCGCCAAGCATCTCGAGCAGTTCCTGCAATGGAGTGCGGATGCCGGGGTCCGGTGTGTCACCGCCTGGGTCGCGTCGGCCGACAACTTGCGTAAGCGGGAGTCAGGTGAGGTCGGCTACTTGATGGAACTGACCGAGACCGTCCTCGCGGATCATGTCCGCCGCGACCATCGCTGGCGACTGCACCTGGCGGGCCAGCTGGATTTGTTGCCTGATTCAACAGCTCGGGCGTTGAAGGAAGCGGTTGAGCTCAGCCGGGGTCGTGAGGCGGGAGACCTCACGATCGCGATCGGCTACAGCGGACGGCTCGAGCTTGTGGACGCCGTCCGGTCGCTGCTCGACGAGGCCGCGGCCAACGGCCGGTGACTCGACGACGTCGCAGACTCATTGAGCGAGGAGGACATCGGCCGGCATCTCTACGTGCCGGGCCTGCCGGACACCGACCTGGTGATCCGGACCAGCGGCGAGCTACGCATGTCGGACTTCCTGCTGTGGCAGGCAACTCGCTCCGAGATCGAGTTCTGCGACCTGTACTGGCCCGCGTTCCGCGAGGTCGATCTGCTCCGCGCCCTCAGGACCTACGGCAGACGCAAACTGCAACGTTCCAGTTGAACATTTTCGGACCGGTTCGGGGCACTATGGGAGGTATACCGACTGGTAAGCATCGGAGGTTTGCGCGATGTACGACGTCGTACTGCTCGTCGAACAGGAACTGTCCGAGCCCGACGCGAAACGCGTCGTCGAACTGCACAACGACATGCCGGAGCCGGTCACGTACCACGTGCTCGTGCCATGCCACAACGCCGAAGCCGGCGTCGAGGCCTCGATCAGCGCGCTCGGCACCGCGGACCTCTACGGGCCTGGACTAGCCGGTCAGCGTGAGGACCTCGCCGAGGCCCAGAAGGCGATCGACACCGAGGCCAAGGGCTGCAGCGGGCGCAGCGTCCAGCGGCTCCGCGACCTCGGCCAGCACGCCGAAGGCGGGATCTCGCACGAGCGGCCGATCGACGCCCTGGTCGCGACCGTGCAACAGGCCCAGGGGCGGGAGGTCATCATCCTGACCCGCCCGCACATCGTGGCCGAGTTCTTCCATCTGGACTGGACCAACTCGGCGCGCCGGCATCTCGGCGTCCCCGTGCTCCATCTGCTCGAGCACGACACCGAGAAGGTCGCGTCAGTGCGACAGCAGGGCCGCGTAGGTGACGCCGCCGGCGAGACTCGCGATCAGCAATGACAGCGTCGTCCTGACCGCACGCTCACCCGTGCGGCCGTAGTGGCGGCCGTCCTCGGAGTGGTACGCGAGCTTGAAGCCGGCGTACCCCGCTGCGAGAACGAGCCCGAACCTGATCATCAGACACCTGCCGCCGTGCCGGACACTGCACCGGATTCTGTGAACTGCGTGTGGTACAGATCAGCGTACTCGCCGCCCGCGGCGAGCAGCTGCTCGTGCGTGCCGCGCTCGACGATGTTGCCGTGGTCAACGACCAGGATCAGGTCGGCGTCCCGCACGGTCGACAGCCGGTGCGCGATGACCAGCGAGGTGCGCCCCTCCAGCGCGGTGTCGAGCGCGCGCTGAACGGCGACCTCCGACTCGGAGTCCAGGTGTGCGGTCGCTTCGTCGAGTACGACGATCTTCGGTGCCTTCAGCAACAACCTGGCGATCGCGAGTCGTTGCCGCTCGCCACCGGACAGCCGGTGACCGCGGTCGCCGACGACCGTGTCGAGACCGTCCGGCAGGGCGGAGACGAGATCCCAGATCTGGGCCGCGGTGAGCGCGCCGATCATCTCGTCCTCGGTCGCGTCCGGCTTGGCGTACAGCAGGTTGGCGCGAATCGTGTCGTGGAACATGTGGGCGTCCTGCGTGACGTACCCGATCGTGTCGTGCAGCGACTGCAGCGTGACGTCGCGGACATCCTTGCCGCCGACCCGGACGACTCCCCCGGTCACGTCGTACAGCCGTGCGACCAGGTTGGTGATCGTGGTCTTGCCCGCGCCGGACGGGCCGACGAGCGCGACCATCTGGCCGGGGCGGATGACGAAGCTGACGTCCTCGAGGACCTGGGCCGAGACCCGCTTGTCCAGTACGGCGACGGCCTCGAGGCTGGCCAGTGAGACCTGCTCCGCGGTCGGATAGGCGAACGCCACATGCTCGAACTCGACGCCGGCTGCTTCGTCGGGTACGTCGACCGCGTCCGGCGCGTCCTTGATCATCGGCTCGAGATCGAGCACCTCGAAGACACGCTCGAACGAGATCAGCGCGGTCATCACGTCGACGCGGATGTTCGACAGTGCGGTCAGCGGCCCGTAGAGCCGGCCGAGCAGCGCGACGAGTGCGAGCAGTGTCCCGACGGTCAGCGTCTGCCGTACGGCGAGGTTGCCGCCCACGCCGTACACCAGGGCCGTCGCCAGCGCCGCGACCAGCGTCAGTGCCGTGAAGAACACCCGACCGAGCATCGCGATCCGGATACCCAGGTCGCGGACCCGGCCGGCGCGCTCGCCGAAGTCCGCGGTCTCGAGCTGCGGCTTGCCGAACAGCGTGACGAGCAACGCGCCGCCGACGCTGAACCGCTCGGTCATCGCGGTCGACATCTCGGCGTTCAGATTCATCTGCTCACGCGTCATCGCGGCCAGCCGGCGGCCGAGGACCCGCGCCGGGATCAGGAAGATCGGCAGCATCAGGATCGCGACCACGGTCAGCTGCCAGCTCAGGGCCAGCATCGCGCCGACGACCAGGATCAGGCTGATGATGTTCGAGACCACGCCGGACAGCGTGGAGGTGAAGGCCTGCTGGGCGCCGATGACGTCGTTGTTGAGGCGGGACACCAGCGCACCGGTCTGGGTGCGGGTGAAGAACGCGATCGGCATCCGCTGGACGTGCGTGAACACCCGCGTCCGCAGGTCGAAGATCAGCCCCTCCCCGATCCGCGCCGAGAACCAGCGCTGGATCAGGCCGAGCAGCGCCTCGAAGACCGCGAGTACGGCGACCACCAGCGCCAGCGCGGTCACCAGGCCCGCGTTGCCCTTCGAGATCCCGTCGTCGACGATCTTCTTGAACAGCAGCGGCGACGCGATCACCAGCACCGCGGACACGATCACCAGCAGCAGGAACGCCGCGATGTGCCAGCGGAACGGCTTCGCGAACCGCGCGATCCGCGGCAGCGTGCCCTTCGCCAGCTTCTGCCCGGCGATCGACGCGTCCTGCCGCCGCCAGCCCATCGCGCCCATCGGGGGACGCATCATTCCGGACATCCCGCTCCTCCCTGTCTGAACGTTGCCAACGCCTGAGCCCCATCCACGCTTCCCGCAACTTATGGTTGCGCATCCGCCGACCCGTCAGCTACAGTCATGTGCAACAAAAGGTTGCGAAAGGATGAGGGTCATGGCCAGAAGCATCGAGCGGGAGATTCGGGTGGAGGCTACCCCGGAGGTGGTCTACGAGGTGGTCAGCTCGCCGGAGCACCTGCGCGAGTGGTGGCCGGACGAGGTTGACCTCAAGCCGGTCGCCGGCGCCAGCGGGACGGTCGGCTTTCGGCAGGCCGACGACACGTTGGTCGTGCCGGTCACGGTGGTCGAGGCGGAGCCGCCGCGCCGGTTCACCTTCCGCTGGGACTACGACGGCGAGACCGCTACCCCGGAGAACTCGCTGCTCGTGACCTTCGACCTCGTTCCGGTCGACGGCGGCACCCTCGTCCGGTTCGCCGAGACCGGGTGGGACGAGGCCGCCAAGTCCGACGCCCAGTTCGAGGACCACACCAGCGGCTGGAACTACTTCCTGCCCCGCCTCACGCCGTACGCCGAAGGACTGGCGAACCGGCCGTGATCGACGACGAGCTCTGGTCGGCGATCGGTGACCCCACCCGGCGACGGATGCTCGACCTGCTGCTCGCCGACGGCGGCGGTACGTCGACCAGCCTCAGCGACCAGCTGCCCGTCACCCGCCAGGCAGTCGCCAAGCACCTCGCCGTACTAGAGCGGACCGGGCTGGTGCACTCCGCACCGTCCGGACGCGAACGCCGCTACACCGTGGACGAGTCGCAACTCGCCCGCGCGATCAACCAGCTGACCGACGTCACCGACGCCTGGGACCGGCGGCTGCAGCGCATCAAGCGGATCGCCGAGACGATCCAGAAAACCAGAGATGAGGCACAGCAATGAACGACATCCTGCACCGCGTAGGCATCATCGCGTCCCCGAAGGACGTGTACTCCGCACTGACCACCCTCGACGGCCTGGCCGGCTGGTGGACCGAGGACACCACCGGCGACGTCGACGATGTCATCGCGTTCCGCTTCGCCACCGCGGGCGGCGACGGGTTCGACATGAAGGTTCTCGAAACCACCCCGGGCGAGCTCGTCCACTGGGAGGTCGTTGGCGGCCCCGACGAATGGATCGGCACCCACGTGACCTTCGAGCTCTCCCAGACCGACGAGTACACGATCGTGCTCTTCAAGCAGGCGGGCTGGCGTGAGCCCGTCGAGTTCATGTACCACTGCAGCACCAAGTGGGCCACGTTCCTGATGAGCCTCAAGCAGTACGTCGAGACCGGCAAGGGCGAGCCCGCGCCGAACGACGTACTCGTCAGCAACTGGCACTAGCCCAGCGCGGCGATGAGCTCCTTCAGTCGCCGCGACTGAGCCTCGCGCTCGGCCTTCAGCTGGTCCTCGTAGGTGCGGTCCGCGGCACCGAGCAGCAACGCCTTCGTCTCGCGGATCGCACCCGGCAGCGGGCCGAGCAGCGCGTCGGTGAGGTCCTTCACGGTCGCCGCCAACTCCTCGGCGGGTACGACGAGGTTCGCCAGACCGATCTCCCGCGCCTCGGCCGCCTCCACCCAGCGGGACGTCGCGCACAGCTCGAGCGCCCGCGAGTAGCCGACGAGCTGGACCAGCGGCTGCGTGCCACCCAGGTCGGGGACCAGGCCGAGCGCGGGCTCGCGCATGCTGAAGCGGGCATCCGGGGTCACCACGCGCAAGTCGCAGGCCAGCGCGAGCTGGAACCCGGCGCCAACCGCGTGCCCCTGGACCGCCGCGATGCTGATGACCTCCGGGCGCCGCAGCCAGGAGAACCCGCCCTGGAACGCGGCGATCAGCTCCAGCAGCTCGGGCTCGGGCTTCGCGCCGAGGGTGAGCAGCGGCTCCTGGCCGTCGACGGGAGCACCCACCATCAGCCGGCGGTCGAGGCCGGCCGAGAACGACGGCCCCTCCCCCGACACCACGACCACGCGCACCTCGGGCGGCAACGACGTACCGAAGTCGGCCAGCGCGCTCCACATCGCCGGCGTCTGCGCGTTGCGCACCTCCGGCCGGTCCAGCACCACGCGCGCAACCGGGCCGTCCACCGAGAACCGCAGTCCGAGATCCGTCATGGCACCGGATATTACTCGGAAGTAATCAGGCGAGCGAGACCAGGTCTGCGTAGTCGTTCGACCAGAGGTCCTCGACGCCGTCCGGGAGCAGTACGACGCGCTCCGGCTCCAGCGCCTCGACGGCACCCTCGTCGTGGGTGACGAGGACGATCGCGCCGGTGTACGAGCGGATCGCGTTCAGCACCTCGGCCCGTGAGGCCGGATCCAGGTTGTTGGTCGGCTCGTCGAGGAGCAGTACGTTCGCCGCCGACACGACCAGGGTCGCCAGGGCGAGCCGGGTCTTCTCGCCGCCGGACAGCACGCTGGCCGGCTTGTCCGAGTCGTCGCCGGTGAACAGGAACGAGCCGAGCACGCTGCGGGCCTGCGTCTCGTTCAGGTCCGGAGCGGCGGACTTCATGTTCTCCAGCACGGTCCGGTTCACGTCGAGGGTCTCGTGCTCCTGGGCGTAGTACCCGAGCTTGAGGCCGTGGCCGTCGACGATCTCGCCGGTGTCGGCCTTCTCGATCCCGCCGAGGATCCGCAGCAGCGTGGTCTTGCCGGCGCCGTTCAGCCCGAGCACGACGACGCGGGAGCCCTTGTCGATCGCGAGGTCGACGTCGGTGAAGATCTCCAGCGAGCCGTACGACTTCGACAGCTCGCGCGCCATCAGCGGCGTCTTGCCGCACGGGGCCGGCGTCGGGAACGAGATCTTCGCGACGCGGTCCGCCTGGCGCTCGTCCTCGAGCGAGGACATCAGCCGCTCGGCGCGGCGGAGCATCTGCTGGGCCGCCGCGGCCTTGGTCGCCTTGGCGCGCATCTTGTTCGCCTGGCTGACCAGCTGGTCGGCCTTCTTCTCGGCGTTCGCGCGCTCGCGCTTACGCCGGCGCTCGTCGGTTTCGCGCTGGGTCAGGTACGCCTTCCAGCCGACGTTGTAGACGTCGATCTCGGCCCGGTTCGCGTCCAGGTGGAAGACCCGGGTGACGGTCTCCTCGAGCAGGTTCACGTCGTGGCTGATCATGATCACGCCACCGGCGTACGACTTGAGGAAGTCGCGCAGCCAGATGATCGAGTCCGCGTCCAGGTGGTTGGTCGGCTCGTCGAGCAGCAGCGTCTCGGCCTGCGCGAACAGGATCCGGGCCAGCTCGACGCGGCGGCGCTGACCGCCGGACAGGGTCGCCAGCGGCTGGCCGAGGACGCGGTCCGGGAGGCCGAGGTTGGCCGCGATCCGGGCGGCCTCGGACTCCGCGGCGTACCCGCCGGCGGCGTGCAGGTCGGCCTCGGCGCGCTCGTAGCGGCGCATGCCCTTGGCGCGGGTCTTCTCGTCGGCGCTGGCCATCGACTTCTCGGCGCTGCGCAGGCGTCGTACGACGTCGTCGAGGCCGCGCGCGGACAGGATCCGGTCCCGGGCGAGTACTTCGAGGTCGCCGGTGCGCGGGTCCTGCGGCAGGTAGCCGATCTCGCCCGACTTGGTCACCGAACCGCTGGCGGGCAGGCCTTCACCGGCCAGGATCTTCGTGAGGGTCGTCTTGCCGGCGCCGTTGCGGCCGACCAGCCCGACCTTGTCGCCGGGACCGACCCGGAACGACGCAGGCGCCAGCAACTGCCGGGCACCGACGCGAACCTCGAGATTGGAAACAGTGATCATCGGGGTTCGCAGGGGTCCTTTTCGCTAGAGCTTCAGCCGCGTTTGCTCATCTAGTGTATGTGGCATGAAATTCAATCCGGACGCGGATCTCGACACCAGCGGTGTCGAGGACACCCGCGGGAGCGGCGGCGGACGTGGCGGCGGGCTGCCCGGCGGGATGATCCCGGTCGGCGGCGGCATCGGCGGCATCATCCTGCTGGTCGTCATCCTGTTGCTGACCGGCGGCCTGCCAGGCGGAGGTGGCAGCGCCGACGAACCGGTCTCGCAGAACACGGCACCCGGCAACCTGAGCGCCTGCAAGAAGGGCACCGACCTGCAGGCCAACTCGAACTGCCGGTTCGTCTTCTACCAGAACTCGATCGAGAGCTTCTGGGCCGCGGAGCTGCCCCGGCGCGGCAAGAAGTACACCCGGGCGCCGATGCGGGTCTTCGACGGCTCGGTGAACACCGGCTGCGGCCCGGCCACCAGCGCGGTCGGCCCGTTCTACTGCCCGCCGGACATGCGCGTGTACCTCGACCTCGGCTTCTTCGAGACGCTGCAGACCGACCTCGGCGCCCGCGGCGGCGAGTTCGCCGAGGCGTACGTCGTGGCGCACGAGTACGGCCACCACATCCAGAACCTGTACGGCATCCTCGACCGGATCAAGACCCGCAACGGCCCGTCCTCGGATTCGGTCCGCTCCGAACTCCAGGCCGACTGCCTGGCCGGCATCTGGACCAACCACGCCACCACGGTCCCGAACAAGAGCGGCCAGCCGCTCATCACCGAGCTCTCCGACGACGACATCGCCCGCGGCCTCGACGCCGCCGCCTCCGTCGGCGACGACCGCATCCAGCAGAAGACCCAGGGCCAGGTAACCCCCGAGTCCTTCAGCCACGGCACCGCCGCCCAACGCATGAAGTGGTTCCAGAAAGGCATGGACTCCGGCGACATGACCGCCTGCGACACCTGGTCCGCCAACCCGCTCTAACAGAACCGCCCGGCAGCAACGCTGCCGGGCGGGTTCTTCGTGCTGGAGCTGTCAGGCGACCTGGGCGGGGCGGTGGTAGCCGGGGAGGAGTTCGTCGACGAGGGCGTCGGTCTCGGCTTCCGGGCCGCGGGGGGCGCCGTGTTTGGTGAGGGCGGCGTACATCTGGCCGGCGACGTTGGTGACGTCGGCCGTCGTACCGAAGTGGGAGGCCAGGCGGAGCGTGGCTCGCCACAGTTCCTCCGAGGCCGGCGAGAAGCTGAGGCCGGTCTGGAGGGCCGTGCGGGCCAGGTTGCCGTCGTTGTGGCTGAGGGACGCCTCGGCCAGCCGCAGGGCGGCGTCGACGACGGCCTCGGCCATCCGGCGCTCGATCCCGGACGCGGCGAGCCACGAGTAGCGGCCGCCGGGCAGGTTCGACCAGGCGGGGCCGTGGACCAGGCTGAGCGCCGTCGACAGCGGACCACGCGGGTCGTCCACCATCGTCGCCTGCTTCGCCAGGGTCCGGAACACGTCCCAGTCGACCCGGACCACGCTGCGGTTCAGCATCCAGCGGCCCGACTCGTCGGCGTACATCGCGTCCACCCCGACCCAGCGGCGGGTGTGCTCCAGCGCGGCGTCCCGCAGCTCCTCGCTGATGCCGCGCGGCCAGATCGCACCGGCGAGCACGTTCGGGTGTACGCCGTAGTCCTGGCTGGCCAGGAACGCGATGATCTCCGTCGACAGCGAGACCCGGCCGTCGTCGATCACACCGCGAGCGTCGACCTCGACCGGACCGAGCAGGTCGACCTCGACCGGAGCCGGCTGGCTGAGGTCGGTGGTCGAGAACTCGTACGCCGGCATGTCCTGCTCCGCGCGGCGCTTGTCGCGCGCGTCCACCTCGGCCGCGTCGAACAGCGCGACCAGGTCGGCGAACTGCTCCGGGTTGACGCTGTGCGCGTCGACCTCGAGGCCGAGCAGCCGGCAGACGGCCTGGTTCTTCTCGTCCACGACGAACCGCCACGGCGAGTTGATCACGTCGCCGACCACGACGACCGCGATGCTGCGCTGCGCGTCCGCGGCCAGCCGGTTCAGCTGGTCCTGCTCCTCGGGCGACGGCGGTGCGGACACGAAGATGATCTCCGAGCCCCATAGCGCCGCGTCCGGGTGCGACATCCGGGCGTCCGCGACCGAGTCGACGTTGCGTCGCTGGCACGCCTGCACCTGCGCCTCGGTACGCCGGGCAACTTCGCCCATCGCGTCGTCGAGACGGATCCAGTAGCTCAGTCGCGACGGCGCCAGCGACGACAGGTCGTCGCCGAATCCGACCATGCTGATGTGCGCACCTTCGGACCACAGGTTGGTCGCCAGCTCGACGGCGAGCGAGCCGACCACGTCGCGGGAGGCGTTCGTGACGCCGCCGAACGAGACGATCCCGTTCGCGGTGTCGAGGTCGATCAGCACCGTGGCGCCGTCGGCGTTCTGGCCGACAGTGACGAGCGTCGGGTACGGCGCGGGCGCGTTCACCTCGCCGGTCGGACCGTACGCGCGGCGCAGCGTCCAACGGGTGCCTTCGGCAATCGCCTGCCACGGACCCGGCGGCTCGGGCTGCGCCTCGTACGGGTCGAGCACGAGGGTCAGCGCCCGGTCGGTCACCAGCGCGGCGACGACCTTCGGCATCGGCCGCTGCTGCTGTGTCATGTCGGCGCCGAGCTTGCGCAGCGCGTTGTCGACGAACTGCGCGGTCGGAACATCGGACGCGAGTCGCAGGCCGACCTCGGTCTGCCGGTGACCGGCAGCCTTCGGGCCCGGACCCTGCGCCCAGCCGCGGCGCCGCTTCAGCGCCAGCGCCAGACCGGCCGCGAGCAACGCCGCACCGAAGCCGTAGATGCCGGCCTGCTGCAGGCTGATACCGCCGTCGTCGGTTGCGACCGGCGTGGCCTCCGGCACCTGGATGCCGCCGCCGGCGGGCTCGCCCTGCGCGGACTGCCCGGTCCCCGGAACGTGCGGCTCGACGGAAACGCTCGGCTCCCCCGGCTTGACGTTCTTCGCGCCCGGGTCGCTCTGGCTGGTCCCGATGACGACCGACGAACCCGGCTCGATGCCCTGCTCGGAGTACCGGGTCGGAGCTCCGGTCTCGGTCTTGCCGCCGGTCTTGGTCTCGGTCTTCGCCTTGACCGTGGGCTTGACGGCGGTGCGGGTCTCGGTGGTGGTCTTCGTGCTGACCGTGGTCTTGCCGGTGCGGTCGTCGATGCTGACCCGCACCGTGTGCACACCCGGGCCCTTCGCGTCGCTCGGCAGGCGAACCTGCCAGCCCGGCATGATCAGATCCGGGTTGGTCAGCCGGCGGCCGTCGGGCTGCAGCTTGTTCTTGTTGAGGTCGTAGATCTCCTTGTACCGGCGACCCTCGCCCAGGTACCGCTCCGCGATGTCCCACAGGCAGTCGTAGTTGCGTCCCTGCGGCGGACGGACCTCGGTGTACTTGATGACCTGACCGTGGTGGTCGTGGTTCGTCCGTACGCCGGTGGTCGTCTTCTGGTTGCCCGCGAGGATCTTGCTCGCGGCCTCGGTCTGACGGAACTGCGACGTCGAGCTCTCGTGCCGCGCGGACACGGACGTCGGGGCGGCTGGGCCCGCCGTGGTGACCGCGCTCGCGACCGGCAGGCTCACGCCTGCGCCGGCGGCGATCAGTACGACGGTGCCGATCAGCCGGCGCGCGATCGTCTGCGAACCGCCGCCGAACGGGATCCGCGGCGACAACCCGTGCCCGCGGATCTCGGCGACCGCTTCCGCGATCAGGCAGACCACGAAGTGCAGCCAGGCGACCCAGATGAAGAACGCGATGATGCCGAGGACGGTCCGGATGCTCAGCTCGTCGAACAGCATGCTGCTGGTCGGCATCTTGTCCGGCCACGGCGTACCGAAGAACCGCAGCAAGATGTACGGCACACCGCCGACGATCGCGAGGATCGCGAGCAGCGCGACGAACCCCTTCAACCGGTCCGCGCCCGGACTCCCCGCCCGCCGCTGCGGCAACCGCGCCGCACGCACCGGCTCATTCGTCCTTACCATCGCTCCTCCATACCCCCACCATCAGCCACCAATGGCCTGCGCTTCCTGAACCGGAAGCCGCTGTACTGCTGTCACATTCGCCTGCCCGATCGGCTGCCAGCCGCCTGCGCCCTTACCGACCCAGTACGACACTTCCCACGTGATGGTCAGCTTCACGGTGTACATGTCGTCGGGCTGGTTCGCACTGGATCGCTCGTATGTGTGCTTGCACGTGTTGATCTGATGGAACGGATCCTGCGTCTCGTCATACCCGTCCGGATCGTCCTCCGGAGTCACACCCATCGCACACTTGAAGGGCTTGGTCCCGTCACCCGGATCGACCGTCATCTCGACGACCAGGCCGCGCATCGTCAGGTTGTGCGTCGGGTCGATGTAGCCGCTGTACTCTCCCGGGTTCGCCACCTTGTCTGCTTCGACCTTCGAACTCTTCGGAGTCAGTGAGAAGAAGGCGGGAACGTTGACGCGCGGTGTGTACGTCGGCATGACAACCAGCGCCGGCGGCGGATAGTCGCTCCTGAAGTCATGCCAGAACGGCGCCATGTAATTCGGGAACGGGCACTGCGCCTCCTCCACCGGGCCTACCGGGACATAAGCGCGCTCGAGGTGGGCGTTGTCGCCACCGTCGTAGGTGTCGAGGTTGTAGTCGGTGATCGTGATCCGCATCACCCACTTCTTGCCGTCCGGAGCCTTCGGGAGCCGAATGCCGTCCGGGATGTCGAAGTCGCGGCACGGAATGAAGGGTCGGCCGGCGAGCCGCTTGCGCCACGTCGGTGGCGGGTCTCCACCCCCCACATAGGCCGCGCCGTTGCTGCAGTACGCGCCGAAACCGATCGAGTTGACGTACATGCTGCACACCGACGTGCCGGTCTGGATCGTCTCGGCGGACGCCGTGGTGGCCGGGCCGACCATGAGTAATGCGAGTACGGCACTCAGGACCAGCAGCCCACGGCCTACTCGGTTCTGCATCCTCACTCCCCAGACTCGACAGCTCTTCGGCAGGTTATCTTCGACCAGGTGCATCATGCCCGTTGCTCAGTGCCCCGTCACCTATTCGGAATGTGAATTCACCGGTTCAGGTCTAGGCCGGATAGTGCACCCGGGCGCAGTCGACGCCCTTCGGCGTGGCCAGCCGGTAGGGCAGCCATCCGACGCCGGTCTGGATCATCTCAATGACCTCCGCGGACCCGTTCGGCGTCACCACCGTCCACGCCTTCCCCTTCGGGTCCCAATACTGCGTGGTCTGGGAGCGGCAGGTCTGCACTGCCACCGTGCCGTCGGCCGTGCGCTTGGCGCCAACGACGACGACGCTGCCCGGCGGCTTCATGATCCAGCCATTGCGCTGGGCGTCGTAGATGCCCTGCGACACGTCGGAGTAGAAGAACGACGGGAACTTCTTCCTCAGGACCGTGTCGTCTTTCGAGACGAGAGCCTGGAAGTAGAGCGGGTAGCTGGTCACGAGGCCTTGGACGGCGGGGTTCGAGGCGAAGTTCCCGGCTTTGATGATGATTTGCGCCTTCGCCGTCGTGGTCGGCTTGGCGGTCGTCGCGGGCTGGGTGGGCGCGCTCGAAGGCTCGGTCGGCTCGGTGGACGGGGTGTCGGAGGACGAGCTCGTGTCGGAGCCGCCGGCGGGGACCGGGAGGGTGCCGTCGTTGGAGTTCTTGCTGCAGGCGCTCAGCAGCAGGACGCCGGCCAGCAAGGCGGGGAGGGCAAACCTACGCACGAGAGGCAATCCTTTGATCTCTAGCGGCCGGGCGGCTTCGTGGACGACGGCGGCCCCGAACTGGACGGCGGGCCGGACGGTTCGCCGGTCGGCGGCGGCGACGAGTTGGTGTCCGGCGGCGGCGTGACGTTCGGCGAGCAGGTGGCCGGGAACGGGAACGGCGACAGCGTCCAGGTAGGCGTCGGTGAGCCGACGGTCCAGGTCGGGCACGGCAGGTCGATCGTCGGCGGGCGGGCGGTGGTGATCGGCGCGCCGGGGCCGTCGGTGGTCGGGTTCACCACGATCGGCGGGATCGTCGGGCTGTCGTCGGCCTTCTCGATGCCCTGCTCGGCGTGCGCCTGGCCGGTGCCGCTGGCCTTCAGCGAGGTCTTGCCGATCAGGCCGAGGAACGTGGTCTTGTTCGCGATGTCGACCTGGATGTCGACCTCTTTGTCGGTCAGCGTGGTCGGACCGCAGGAGGTGACGGCCGGGTCGTTGTTGCGCACCTGCGCGCAGAACCCGGCGATCGCAGTGGCCGCCTTGGTGGTGTCGATCTTGGCCTCGGCGACGTTCAGCTGGATCGCGGCGGCCCCGACGCGGGCCGCCTCCTGGGCGTACCCGACCGCGCGGGACCGGGCACCGAGCTGCCGCCCGCCGTCGATCACCAGCCCGGCCAGCGTGAAGATCATCACCGCGAGGATCGCGACCGCGGGACTCAACGCACCGCGGGAAAAGAGCCGATGGTTGCCCGGGGCATCGATACGGAAGAATTCGACTATCCGTGAACGGTGTCGTTCAGGAGCCGTCACCGCGCACCCCCCGGTACGGGTCGAGGGACGAGGTGAAGCGCTTGGTGATCGTGGTGTCGCCGCCGAGGCCGAGCAGCCCGAGGTCGCGGTAGTTGATCGTGCAGGTGACCTCGACCGACAACGGCGAGCCGGCCACGAACCCGGTGGTGATGGAGCCCGACGCGGTCGTCTTGCAGGACTTGATCGCCTGGTTCATCGTCGTACTGACGGCCTGGTCGACGCGACCCTGGGCCTCGGGCAACGACCGCGCCTGGCTCGCGCTGCGGGCGCCGTCGCGGGCCGCGCTCTCCAGCAGCGACGACGTCTGGAAGTACCGCCCGCAGGCGAGCAGGAACATGAACAGCAGGAGCAGCACCGGCGCGAGAATCACCATCTCCAGCGCCATCGTGCCGCGCTGCCCCAGTCTCCGCTTCATCCTCACACTCACTTGTCGGCTTCGAACTGTTCGATCTGGCCGGTGGCGGTCCGGCTCACCTTCAGCGTCAGACCGGGAACCAGCGAGACGGTGTCCCCGGTGACGGTGAACGAGACGGTGCCTTCCGGGTTGTTGTACGCCGGGAACGGAACCTCGGTGTGCTGCAACGTCGTACCGCCGAGCTGGGTCGCGTAGGACTGGATGTCCGAACGGACCTTCTCCCCCACCGCCGTGGTGTAGACGGTCGGCTGCACCAGCCGGAGCCGGGACACGCCTTCTTCGGCGGCGTTCAGCGCGACCGAACGCCCGTACAGCCACAAGGCGGTCTGGATGGACAGGAAGATCAGCGTCAGGATGGCCGGCGCGAGGATGGCCAGCTCGAGTGTGCTGACCCCCCGCTCCGACCGTCTGCGCCGCAGTCTCTTCCAGCCCGAACGCATCGCTGCGGCCGTCAGCTGCCCGTGTCGATATCGGCGGTGTGCTTGCTGATCACGCGCTTCACGACCACGCCGATCGCCAGTGCGGCGACGACCAGGATGCCCGAGATGATCGCCCACTCGAGTGCGGAGGCGCCCAACTCGGTGTGCCCCTGCCGCGCCCGGGCCCGCTGGGCCTGCGCCCGTGCGAGCGCGTAGCGGGCCATGGTCCGCCAGAACATCAACTCCGAGGTCATCCGATTGCCTTCCAGATCGTGAGGCCGAGCGAGGCCTCAGTATGCCCTGTACGACGGTCCGAATCGCCGCGCGGATCCCGTGCCCTGGTCACTGTTTTCCCTAACTTCCGAGGATGGCCACACCGGCCGGGAAAGCCAGGAACAGGAAGAATGCCGAGATCATGACCAGCTGCGCAACCAGCATCGACTGAGAGCGCTCACCCGCCTTGCCTTCCACGTCCGCCAGCTCCTTACGGCGCAGCGATGCCGCCCGGGCGAGCAGCGACGAGCGGATCTTCGCGCCCTCGTCGCCGGCCAGCGCGAGCGCCGACGCGAGGTCCCGCAGCTCCTCCACGCCGAGGTCCTCGCCGAGCAGCGCCATCGCGTCCCACGGCGTGATGCCGATCAGCCGCGCGTTCGCGAGCGCCTGCCGGATCCGGGCCATCGCCCAGTGCTCGCCGATCGTCGACGCGGTCATCAGCGCCTCGGGCAGGCCGCGGCCGCCGGCCAGGTTCATCGCGACCAGGTCGAGGAAGCTGCCGACCACGTGCCGGAAGTCGCGCCGCCGCTTCTCGGCCTCCTGCCGCAGCGCGAGGTCCGGCAGGAAGAACGCCAGGACCATGAACGCCAGCGTCACGATCGCCGGCGCCGCACCCGGTGCGGAGAACCCGATCGCGGAGAACAGGAACAGCACGATCGGGATCAGGATCAGCGCGCCGAGCGCGAAGAACACCTTGGTGGCAAGCATCGCGGCGAACGGCTGGTTCATCACCGCGAGGTCGCGGCGGAGTTTGCCGAACGCCCAGCCGCGCGCGTTCGCCTCGGCCTCGAGCCGCCGGCCCAGCGTCTCCCGGGCCCGGTCGACGCCGCCGAGCACCCGCTCGCCGGCCGCGCTCGCCGTCGCGCCGCTGGTGTACCCGCCGCGGCCGGCGTCGATCCGCGCGATCGTCGACAGCACGTTGGTCCGCGGCTTGATGAAGATCCGGATCGCGACGTACACGCCGAGGCCGGCCAGTCCGCCGGTGATGAAGGCCCAGGTCATCCGCTCACCGTTTCCATCCGGTCGTCACCCGGCCGGTTCAGCCGGCCGCCGGTGCTCACGCCGATCAGGAACCGCTCCGGCACCTCGATCTTCGCCAGTCGCCGCAGCCACAGCAGGCCGAGCGCGTACAGCCCGATCACGACCGTCAGCACGGCCTGCCCGATGAAGCTGCGGTACGGCGCCATGTAGGTCGGGTTGAACAACACCAGGCCCGCCGCCATGATCAGCGTGATCGCGACGACCACCTGCACGCTGCGCCGGGTCGACCGCCGTTCGGCCGCGACCTTCCGCCGTACGTCGAGCTCCTCGCGGGCCGAGTCCGCCAGCGCGCTCAGCACCTCCCGCAGACCGGGTCCGCGGAGCCGGGCGTTGAGCACCAGGGCCGCGACGATCAGGTCGGCGGACGGGTCGTTCAGGTCGTCGGCGAACCGCATCAGGGCCGAAGGCAACGGTTCGCGGATGCGCAGCCGGTCGACGAGCAGGTTCAGGCTCGGTTTGATCGCCGGCGCCGCGTTGACCGCGGTCGCCGGGATCGCCTGCTCCAGACCGACCGCGCCGGCGATCGTGTCGCGCAGCGCTTCGGTCCAGGTAGCGAGCGCGTCCAGCCGGTCGATCGCGCGACGTTCCTCACCGGTGCCGCCGAAGAAGCGGTCCGCCATCCCGGCCAGCAGGCCGAGCGCGATGGCGAGCACCAGCCAGCGGGTCACCACCAGCACCACCAGGCCGACCGCGATGCCGGCACCGAGGCGGATCAGGTTCCGGCGGTTGTCGGCGCTGCGGTTGCGGAACAGCGACGGCGTCTCGTCCTTCGGCTCGGTGCCGCGAATCGCGACGATCAGCAGCAGCACTGCACCGCCGACCACTGCACCGCACAGCAACGCAAGCAAAGTCCGGTCGTTCATCGAATCACGCCCACGTTCCGTGGACGAGCGGCTGGTAGCCGAAGTGCTCGAGTTCGTCCATGCAGGCGATCGGCGCGTGCGCCGCGGCGCGGCCGTCCGGTCCGGCGGCGAACACCTCGCCGGACAGTACCCGGCCGTCCCAGCCGGTCACCTCGCGGATGCTCTCGACGTACCGGCTCAGGCCGCCGCCGCGCTGGTAGTCGTTGTGCTTGCGGATGAACACGACGAAGTCGAGCGCGCCGGCGATCAGCATCTGGGTGGCGTCCATCGGTAGCCGCTCCATCGCCTGGATCGCGTAGGTGCTGATCCGGTTGAACACCTCCATCGAGCTGTTCGAGTGGATCGTCGACAGCGAGCCGTCGTTACCCTGGCTCATCGCGTTCAGCATCGTCACGATCTCGTCGCCCAGCACCTCACCTACGATGACCCGGCTGGGGTTCATCCGCAGCGAGCGGCGCACCAGGTCGGCCATCGTGACCTCGCCGACGCCTTCGGAGTTCGGCAGCCGTTCCTCGAACGCGACCACGTTCGGGTGCAGGTCCTTGAACTCGCCCAGGCCGAGCTCGAGCGAGCGTTCGACCGTGATGAGTCGCTCGTGCGGCTGGATCTCGTTCGCCAGCGCGCGCAACAGCGTGGTCTTCCCCGAGTTCGTCGCGCCCGCGATCATGATGTTCTTCCGGGCCGCGACCGCCGCCCGCAGGAACGAGCCGACGTCGTCGGAGATCGTCCCGTTGGCCACCAGGTCGCGCAGGTACACCTTGCCGAGACGCGCGCGCCGGATCGACACCGCAGGACGTGCCGTCACGCCCATCACCGCGGACAACCGGGAGCCGTCCGGTAGCCGCAGGTCAAGCTGCGGGTTGGCCGAGTCGAACGGCCGGCTGGTCAGACCGGCGTGCGCGGCCAGCACCTGGATCAGCTCGACCAGCTCGTCGTCGCTCTCGGCCACCGGGCCCGGCATCTCCTCGCGGCCGTCGCCGTACTGCACGAAGACCTGGTCGCAGCCGTTGATGTCGATGTTCTCGACCTCGGGGTCGTCGATCAGCGGCTGCAGCCGGCCGACGCCGAACAGCGCGGAGTGGATCGCGCCGGCGATCTGCGCGTCGTCGTCCGGGGTCGGCGGCGTCCGGCCCTCGGCCAGCTCGTAGCGCGCGTGGTCCTCGAGCACCTGCACGATCAGCGACCGCGCGTACTCCCGCTCGTCCTCCGCACTCATCGGAGGTACGCCGTTCACCTGGTCGCGGCGGCGCTGCTCGTTCAGCCGCTCCGCAACCTGCACCCGCAGCTTGCGGACCAGCTCCTGATCGGCGCTCATCGATAGTCACCCGGCGGGAACGCCGCGTTGGCCATGTCGAAGTCCTGCGGCGGCGGTGCGGACACCAGCGACGCCATCTCCGCGGTGATGTCGGTCGCGGACCGGATCAGCGTGGTCTTGTCGAGCCGGCCGTGTCCGCGCCCGTCGAAGAACGCCGCACCGGCCGGGTCGTACGCCAGGTGCCAGCGGTGCCGCACCGGCACGGACATCGCGTCCAGCACGGTCCAGACCTGCTTGACGCCGTCGCGCCGCTTCGGGTCGGCCACGACGACCACTCCGAGCTGTGCGTCGACGTGGTGCACCAGCGTGGACAGCCGCTCCCGCAGGTGCGCGACCGACGAGCCCGTCGCCGTACAGACCAGGACGACCAGACGTGCGGACTGGATGACCGGCAGCTGCGGCGAGGACGCACCGATGCGCCCGCAGTCCGCCAGTACGTCGCTGTTCTGCATCTGGTTGAACGAGATGCCGAGCGGATGCCACAGACCGCCCATACCACCGACCTGCTCCGGCGAACGCACCCCGAGCAGTACGTCGAGACCCCCGTCCAGCTGCTGGCTGTGCGCGAGGATCACCTCGTCGCCGAGGCCCTTCCGGCTCGCGGCGGCCAGGCTGACGAGGCCGCGGTCGGAGTTGAGCGCCGAACCGCCCGGCCCGGTCATCCGGATCGCCACGTCGCTGCCGGCCGGGTCGCACTCGGCCAGCAGCACCTGCCGCGGCCAGAGCGCACCGATGACCAGGCTTGCGGTGGTGACTCCGGGTGAACCCTTCGCGCTCGCGAATGCCACCAATGCCATCAGTTCGCCCCGCCGTTGCGCTCCACGTCCGTCTTGGTTCCAGGTGCGAGCTTCGCCAGCAGCAGCGACTTGGTCGCCGCGGCCGCACCGACCGTGGTGATCTGGTCGGACGGGATCAGCACCGTCACGTTCAGCGAGCTGTTCGCGCTGGTCTTCGAGTCCGTGATGGCGCCCGCGCTCGACGTCACCGTGGCGGCCTTGACCAGGGTCACCGCCGACCCGCTGTCCTGGTTGGCCGTGGGGACGCGGGTGACCGAGACGACGTCACCGACGCTGAGCCCGTCCGACGGCGCGCGGCCGGCTTCGAGGCTGATTCCGACCAGGGCGGCGCCGGGCGGGATCGGCTGCTGCCCGTCCTTGGTGAAGTTCTCGGGCGTGACGAACTGGTCCTTGTACAGCCAGGTGGTCGTGTAGCGGCCGATGTACTTGCTCGCCTCGGACCACGGGATCAGGCCGCCCGTCGCACCGGCCAGGTCACCGCGGGACAGGTCCTTGGGCTCGAGCTTGTGCCCGGGCGCCAGGCTGTCGGCGGAGATCGCCACGAAGTCGGACCGGTTGCCGCTGTTCAGCGCGATCAGCGCGGATCCGGCGGCGCCGAGCAGGATCAGGATCACCGCGAGCGCGGCCAGGGCCGGACGCCGCTCCCGGCTGCTCGGGAGGCGGTTCGGACCACCACCCGTCGATCGGCCCGCGGCCCGGGCGCCTTGGGAAGGGGTTCGCGTGGAGGACGAGAGACTCACGCGCCTACCGTAATGGCAGCGAGGTACCACTCGCGCCAGGAGGCCGGTGCCGTTACCGCGCTGCGACCCGCCTGCGTTCGAAGGTGGTCAGCAGCTCGTTGAAGGCTCCCGGACCGCCATACAATTGGTCTAGATAGGTGTACAGCGCACGCAGCGCCTTGCCGAGGTCCTGCTGCCATCCGCTCTGCCCCTCCAGCCAGGTCGTCAGTTCCCGTCCCTCGACGAGCGTGACCGCCGCGTTGACCGGCTGGACCAGCCGGTCGCTCTCCGGATCTCCGACGCCGCTCGGCCCGCGGACCTCCCGGACCGCATCGGCCAGCGCTTGCCGCTCGGCCCCGGTGTAGACGTAGTCGAATCCGGACGTCCCGTGCAGCTGGTCGAGGTACGCGCACAGCGAGGTGAACAGCTCGATCCCGTCGTACTCCGGGCCGTCGCCGGCGACGTGTCGCAGCCGGGCCACCATGCTGCGCGCCTCGGAGACGCTCCACTGCGATGTACCCAGCCGCTCGACCATGGACTCGATCCTAGGTCGGCCGTCCGGCGTAAATCGTTAACAGTTCGGGTGATTCGAGTTGCTGGCGAGTAACCGATTGTTTGCTAGATTCCGGAACTAGGACGTCCTAGTGACAACTGGTGAGCACCAGGACACCCAACGGGAGGGGGTGAGTCGGCTGACCACACCCATTTCGTCCGCCGCCGATCCGACGACTCGCGCCCGGTGGGCAGTGGGAACCGCGCTCGGGATCCTTCACCCGTCCGCCGTTCCGCTGCGTAACGGCAGGGTCTGGCTGACCGGTCGCGATGACATGGTCCCGGCGTACGTGATGCGGGCCCTGGAGGCGCAGCTTGCGCGCCGGGCCGCGGACCGTGCCGCTGACAACCGCCTGCTGGCCGAGGCCATCTGCGTGCTCGGGGCCGAGGTTGCCCGGGCGCGCGGTCAGGTGCCGGCTCGCGGTGCGGTCGGAGCGCTCGACCAGTACTTACGCGGCCCGGGTCTGGACCAGTCCCGCCGTGCCGAGGCCGAGGCGCTGCTCAGATATGCGCTGGCCAGTGCTGCTCCCGACGACCCCGAGGCCGCCGCCAGGCTGGACCGCCTGCCCGGATCGACTCGCCCCGTCGCGGTGACGACGATCGTGTCGGCGTCGGCGACGATCAGCCGCGACGCCCTCGTACTCGGCGTGAACGGGCCGGTGAACGGACCACCGAACCGCTCGGCCGGCCGGCAGCATCGCGCTCCGGTCGGCAGCAACCACAGACGTGCCGAAGGCCGGCGGGTCTGGACCTCGCAAGTTCACGGCACGGGCCTGGTGACCGGTGCCGGTGGACGACCGAGTAGCCAGACCGATCTGACCGGTTCCGGTGCGCTGTCGGCTCTTGCCGCGATGGACCAGGTCGATCTGGCCACCTCGGTGACTGACCGGCCGACCGTCGATCTCCAGCAGCAGCAGGCGATCCTGCGGACGACGGTCACCGACGTACCGCAGCACGTCCGGGTGGAGATCGCGAAGACCACGCTCGGCGCGATGGCGCAGGGCATCATCCGGTCCGGTACGGCGGACGACCCGCACATCCTGCAGATCTCCCCCCGGCTCGCCGACGAACAGCTGCGTCACGTGTGGACCCACCAGCTTTCGCTGATGACGCAGGAGATCGCGGCCGCACAGGCGGAGCGGCCACACGGCGTACTGCGGCGACTGAAGTCGGTCTTCGGCCACGAGCGGCGCGACCGGCGGCTCCACGCCGACCACGCGGCGTACCAGGTCCTGGTGCGGGACTGGAAGCAGGCCCGCGACGAGACGCTGGCCAACGGCGCCCCCAGCGGGCCGCGCAGCCTGTCGGATCTGGAGCGCGATCTCAACGGCCTGGCCAGGACCATCCGCCGCCACGGCGGCGCCGAGCCCGTCCTCCCCTGGTCGGCCGAGGCGAATGCAGGGCCTGATGCCAGCGCGTTCGGCGTCACCGCAGCACGCGTCAACGAGCGGCTTGCGCCGCACTCGGTCGCGCACCTGCGCGAACAGGTTGTCGCTCAGATCCAGTCGCTCGAGGCCGCGGTCACCGAGCTCCAGTCGCAGTCGGCCACCAAGGCGGAGACTGCGCTGGCCGCTACAGAGTTGGCCGAGGAGACCAGACGCAAGGCCGATGATGAGGAAGAGCAGGGTCTCGACGCCGGCGCCGCCGAACGTGCCCGGATGCTCCGGGTCACCGCGACGGCAGCTGAGAACAAGCATGCTCGGCACACCGAGATCAGTGCCGCGTACGGCGTTGCCGCGGCCGAGGCGCAGCACGCGCTGACGGCGTACCGGACGCTGCTCGACGGGATCGACGCGGGCGGGTCGCAGGGCCAGCTCCGCGCACTGGCCGACGCCGCGCGCAGTCAGGTCACGAAGTACGAGCAGAGCTGCAATACCGCGATGCCGGTCGCCGATGTGCTGATGACCGGTACGCCGGAGGGCACTCCGGTCGAGCTGCCCGTCGACGTGATCAACGAGGAACTGGCCGCGAACGGCGCCTCCCGTCAGCTGCCCCCGACCGGGCCGCTTCCGTTGGAGAGTGCGGAGTACCGCCTGCTGCTCTCGCAGGACGGCATGGTGTTCCCGGTCCCCGGTGACGGCGACAGCAGCATCTCGAAGATGCCCGAGGTCCGGGTCCGGATGCGCGCCCGCAACATCCGGGAGATCACCCACCGCGACTTCGAGATGGCCGAGCAGATGTCCGGCACGCTCGGCGAAGGCGGTATCAGCGCCGGCACCACGAACACCCACTCCGGCAGCACCACCGTCGGAGTGAACCTGCAGCCGATCATGGCGCTGGCCGCACCCGGTACGCCGTTGCACGCGGCCGCCCAGCTGACCAAGCCGAAGATCGAGGTGGCGCACGGCCACACCCTCGCGGACAACGCCGGCGAGTCCGGCTATCACATGCGCGGCAGGGTTTCGGTCCATCGGGGCGAGTCGGTCCTGGTGGAGTGGGACGGCGTCCTCGAGGTCGAGGTCCGCAACTCCCCCACCGAGCCGTGGTCGCCGGTCCGGAGTATCGACGCGGGTCCCCAGCAGACCTGGGTGGCCAGTCCGTACACCGTGAAGGCGGCGTCGACGACGGTGACGCTCGCCGGCCTCGGCCGCGCGCAGGACGTCACCGGCGAGTTCCCGCGCTACACGATGGACAACGTCGACGGTCTGCACGGGATCGCCACCGACGTCATGCGCCAGGCCAAGGACCGGTACGGCGACCTGGACGAGGTCACCGCCAGCCACATCTCCGGCCTGATCGTGACCGACACCCCCCGGCTGATCCACGAGATGAGCCGGCCGGGCGGTGTCACCCGGAGCTTCCGGGCAGCCGACAACAACGAGTACGAACTGACCTGGCAGCTCACACCGGACTGGAGCCAGGCGGAGCTCGTCGGCGAGTTCAGCTTCGAGATGGGGATGGAGGACGTTCCGGTCGGGTTCCTCGGCGGCAACGCGAGCCAGACGTACGGCGCGTCGCTCACCGGCACCGGATCGCTGTCGTTCCCCGGCGTCCGGGACCCGGCCCACCCGGTGGCAGCGGCGACGGCGATGAACGACGTCGGCGGCTCCGGCGTGAACCTGTCGCCGAGCGTCTCGGCCGGACGCAATGTGTCCCGCCAGGGCGGCCAGAACATCAGCAACACCACGATCTCGCCGGTCGTGCACCGATTCATGGGGACGCAGGGCGTGAAGGTTCCGCTCCGCGCGACGGCGACGCTGCGCCGGGTCGGCGACAAGACGGCGCCGATCGTCGTCGATGGGCCATGTACGGCGCACATGCGGGTCGCCGAGAACGACCTGCTCCGCGCCGGCGGACGTGCCGACGCGAAGGCCGTACAGCGGGACGAACACGACGCGATCCGGACGGACCAGGACGGCCGGGTGCTGCTGCGGGCCGACGCGGAGCCGCCGACCGGTCCGCAGACAGCTCCGCCGTGGATGGGCCGCGGGCCGGGCAAGATCCGCGGCGTCGGCCAGGGGCTGGTCCAGAACATCGTCGGCGCCGATGCCGCGTGTCACGACGCGCTCGTCGGACTCCGGGCAGATGGCCTGGTGCCTGAGCTCGACGAGTACGACCGTCCGCGCGGCGACCGGCCCGCGACGCGGTCCCAGCTCGCCAACTACGAGCGCGTCGTACAGGCGATCAGTGCGGCGCGGCTCGGGGCGGGGATCAACGAGGCCTGCCAGGGCGGCCTGATCGTCGTACTCGAGGACGAGGGTCTCGTCGGAACACCGCGCTGGCGGCCGTACCGGTTGACCGTCGACCAGGAGTACGACGCGAAGACCGGGACCTTCGTCTCCGAAGGCCGCGGCACGAGCACGAACGAGAACCAGGTCCCGCTGGGCATCAGCTCGGTGGCCTCCAGCCGGACGATCGGGCGGAGCAGTTCGGTCCCGATCTCCGCCGGGGTCGAAGCCGCGATCGCTCCGCCGAAGGGCGTCCGCGGCTGGGCCGCGAAGCTCAGCGTGAAGGCCAGCCGGTCCGCGTTCATGCGGAACATGAGCTGGACGGCCGGGCTGCGGATCAACCGGGTCACGCTGAGCGAGAGCACCGAACCGCTCGACCGGGTCAAGCAGAACATCCGGATCAGGTTCGCGGAGATCACCGGCAAGGGCGATGCCACGCCGCTGGCCGATGTCCTCGGCAGCATGGAGATCGCCTACGACGCCCCGCTGGCCCGGGCCGAGACGCCGGTGCTCGCGAACGCTCAGGCGCCGACCGCGGAGGCCGTCCAGCAGGCGATGCCGGTCGCCGTCGACGCGGGTGACGCGGCCGACGCACTGGTCGACGCGATTCCGGCGATCCGTGCCGACACCACCGCCCTGCCGACGCTGCACGCGGCGCTGGCTCCGACCAGCCTGATCGCGAACCGCGACTGGATGAACGGGACGTACAAGCCGACGTTCATGGTCGTGCAGGCGCCCGGCAATCCGCTGCACGCCTTCCGGGACGGCACGATCCTGCCCCAGCAGTACCAGGTGCAGATCCGCGGCGAGGCGACCGGCATCACCCATGTGGCGATGACCCAGCAGAACAGCGTCGACATCAACTTCACGATGAGCGATGTCGGCTACACGTCGGGGACGTCCACGTCCGGCGGCGTCAGCGGCAGGGCCGGCGGCGGTCCGGTCGCGGCGGACGGTTCGTCGTACTCCGGAGGCGTGTCGCTCGGCCGGACCGGCGGTACGTCGCAGTCGACCACGGTCAGCGAGACGTCGGGCGAAGAGCGTCTGCTGATCAATGCCGGCACGCACCACCAGTTCCTCGAGCAGTACCGGATGTTCGCCGACATCGTGCACAACGGCCAGGTCGTGAAGACTGTGCCGCTGCCCGATGCGACCGTGCAGAAGCTGATGGCCGAGCGCCGGGCGCTGGAGCTGTACGCGTCCGGCAAGCTCGACCTGCCGCTCAGCGCGGTCAGCGATGCGGCCGAGCGGTACCTGAACGACAAGCTGCCGCTCAGTCCGCGCGTCCGGGGCGGCTTCGTCCGGCGCTACACGCTGGAGAAGCAAGGCGTCACCACCGGGCTGGCGGCCACGCACACGACCGAGCGGTTCGCGGCAAAGCTCCGTGCGGAAGGCCTCACCGCGGCCGACCAGTACAAGACCGAGGACGAGAAGCTCACCGCAAGCATCGACCAGTCCGACGAGCTGGCCAGGACCGGCCGCACGATGCACGCCACCGGGCCCTACAAGGACAGCCTGGGCGCGGCCGAGATCGAGAAGCTCGTGGTGGTCTCGGGACAGTTGACCCGACCGGCCGACCTGTCGCCGCAGGTCGCGGCGCAGATGGACGAGGTGGCACCCGGCCTGCGCACCGCCAGCCCGGTGCTCCAGTCCGGGTTGGAGATCGGCCTCAAACCGGAGAACCTCGGCGGCCAGCTGGACGACATGCTCGCCCCGGACGGGGTCGAGATCCCGATCGAGGCACCGCTCGACGGCCGGGAGCACCCCGACCTGATGGTCGTCGAGGTACGGGCGCACTACGAGGGCGACATCGTCGTCCGCGCCGTACTCACGGACGCCGAGGGCAACATCCTCACCGACGAGAACGGCCGGCCGAAGCTCGCGCCGGAACAGGCCGGCGGCGCCGAGCAGGCGTACGACTACGAGCAGCGCGACCGGTCGGTGAGCCGGACCAAGTCGGTCTCGGTGGGCGCCGACGGCGGGGTTCCGCCGGTGGGCGGGGTCAGCCCCACCGGCGGTCTGTCCACGGACCTGACCACGACCGACACGCTGGGCGACGGGCACCAGAACACCGTCCTGCGCCGGCACGGCAACTTCGTCCGCAACCTGGCGGAGCGGAAGGTCGTCTTCACCACCCAGGTGGTCCGGCGGCACAACGCCGGCGCGGCGACCATGAGCAGCACCAGTGCGAAGCTGCGCCGGCTCGACCCGGATGCCAACGTCACCCGGTCCGCGCCGCGCGAGCTGACCGCGACGCTCTACACGATGATGCCGGAAGGCGAGCTGAAGGACGGTCCGGCGCCGGAGACCCCGGAGCTGGCCGAGGAGCGCCCCGACCACCGCACGGTCCGCCTCCCGGAAGGCGCGATGCCGCTCCGGTCGGTGCCGTTCGGGCGGGGTCAGAAGAAGCAGGACCAGCTGTTCGACAACCTGAGCGCCGTACTGCGGCAGCCGCAGTTCCTCGGGCGCCGCGGCCTGGCCGACTTCCGGCACCTGATCCGGTCGACGCTCAAGCCGAGTGCACTGAAGGCGAAGATCGGGCGGCTGCTCGACGGCGGCATCGACCTGGTGCCGATGGCGCAACCGGGCAACGGCAAGACGATGATCAACGTCACGGTCAACGCCACTCCCGTCGGCTGGGAGCTGGACGGCGACCCGTCCCCGGGCCAGGAGGGCCACGTCTGGCGTAGTCAGCGGGTGGCGCGCGCCGGCAGGTCGCGCAACCGTCGTACGCCGTTGACCGCGACCGGCGGACTGGACGGCGGGATCGTGTCGGTCAGCGGCTCGATGGGTGAGCAGGTCAAGGAGCAGACCGGGGACGCGAAGGGCACCCGGTTCGAGCTCAGCCGCTTCCTCGAAGGCCAGATGGTCACGGTCCGGATCCCGGTCGTGTACGACGCGACGATCCGCACCAGCACCGACAACGGCCGCGGCGAGCAGGTCACGAAGAAGACCACCCACGTGCCGAACCTCGCGAACGGCCAGATGTACGTGCGGATGCTCGCGCACCGCTACCTCGAGGGCCTCCGGCAACTGGAGCAGGGCGCCGAGCTGGACTCCGTGCTGGCGAACTCCCGCCTGCAGGCGGTCCCGGAGAAGCTGGGCCGGCCGGACATCGTCGCGACCGAGTACGGCGAGGGAAAGCACGGCCCGGTGTTCCAGCCGTACCGGCCACTGCTGGCCGCGATCGACCGGGCGCAGGCGACGCAGAAGCCGGTCGTGCTGCAGGTCGAGGAGGACGACGGCACGCAGCGGAAGTACCAGGCCCTGCCCGGTGATCCGGCCCGCAACCGGCCGCCGACGTTGCTCGGCGTGAACGACGGCGGCTTCGCCTCGGCGTTCGCGAGCCTCAATCCGCAACTGGTGCGGATGGCCGAGGGCCGCGTCGACCTGCGCGAGCTCTACAACACAGCGTCGCCGGACGGCAGCTTCAACGGCAAGGTCGCGGCCGCGCTGGAGAAGTCCGGCGTACCGCGGGATGTGCTCAAGGCGCTCGACTACACCACCGCCGCGCGCACGATGACGCCAACGGCCGCCCCTGCCGCGCGCCATCCCTCCAGCGGCCGGACGATCGCACCGACCGGCCACGGACAGACGATGAGCGGACCTTGAAGACGATGATTTCTGGAGATCGAGAGGGGCGGTATGGCATTCGCGGTGGCGCGAACCCGGGACGAGGCGCAGCTGTACCTGGAGCTGCACCCCTGCCCGGACTGCGGGTCGATCGACGCGCCGTGGGAGCAGGCGCTGATCGAGGTCGACGGTGAGCTGACATCCAGCTACGCCGCCATCTGTCCCGGATGCACCGCGCAACGCGAGTACCTGTTCGGTCTGCCGGTTCGGGAGACGCCGGTGCGTGGCTGGCCCACGTTCGGCGGACCGGAGCCGTCGGAGGTACTTGATGCCGGCCAATGGCTGGACGTCGCCGACACTGCCGCCTCCGAAGTCCCCGCGGACCCCGCCGAGGCCGGTAAGGTGCTGGCCGTCGCACGGGCAGCCGTGGACGAGGTGATCAAGTTCGTGCCGCCCGGCGCGGACGGCGTACCGCAGGACGGGTTCTGGACGCGGGAAGGTCGTGCGGTCCGGGATGCGGAGCCGGGACGCTTCCGGCTCGAGCGGTTGCTGATAGCGCGTGACACGTACGACGAGCTTGGCCGAGAGCTAGGAGCGAGGTAACCGATGCTGACCGCTAGGACCCTGACCGAGGCCCAGATCTACGTGAGCCTGGTGACCGCGGCCGATCCGGAGGCCCCCGCGGTCGTGCCGGCCCGTCCCGAGCCGGGAGTCAACGTGACCGAAGGCCCGGACGCGTGGGTCTTCGCGTCACAGGCCGGCGAGATCACCATCCCGTACGCCTCCGAGCGCGCGGCCACGGCGGTCGGCGCGCGCTTCGGCCTGGGCAGGTCGGAGCTGATCGACGCGGCGCAGTGGGCCGTCGTCTCCGCGTCGTTCGCCCGCCGGGCGCTGGACGCCGACATGGCCTACACCGGCGCGCCGGACCAGGACCGCACCATCGTCGAGCTGAACTGGGAGTTCGCGGCCGACGCGGTCGGCGAGGCGATCAAGTTCCTGCCCGACGACGCCGACGAGGTCCCGGACGCGGACATCTGGTCGGAGTACGGCGCCGCGGCGAAGGCCCGGCACCCGCATCTGGTCAGCCGGGCCAAGCTGACCGACGACCTGGAGTACTACCGCGGCACGCTGGAGGATTTCCGCGCGCTGTACAAGCGATCCTGATGTGACGAAGGCCACCGGAAGAAAGTTACTCTACTGGTGAGAAACATGGCGAAAACCTGAACATCAGGTTGCTAATGTCCCCGCTCACAGCCGGTGTCAGTACCGGCACGTCGAACGGGGTGTGCTGGGTTGACGTCTGCCGCGATCACCGAGGACCCGCAGGGCCGCGCTCGCCGGGCACTCGGGGTGGCGTTCGGTATCGCGGCGCCGGAGGCGATCGCCCTTCGTGACGGCACCTTCCGGCTGCGGCACTCCCGCGAGCGGTTGGCCCGGAAGATGCTGCGGCGGCTCGAACGCCGGCTGACCCGCCGCGCAGGCGAGATCACCGACGACCGGCTGGTCGCCGAGGCGGTGGCGCTCGTCGGCGCCGAGGTCGACCGTGTTCGCGGCGGGTCCCGCGCGGACGGCGCGACCCGCGCGCTGGACGCACTGCTCGACCTGCCCGGTCTGCCGGAGGCCCAGCGAGCAGAGACGCAGGCGTTGCTCCAGGACGTCCTCGACGGCAACCAGCTCGCCACCGACTCCGACCTGCGCCGCTTGACCAACGTTCGCGCCCGGCGCCACTCCCCCGGCCGCCCGTTGGCGGCGGACCTCCTCGCCGAGTCGCAGTCCCTGATCCGCGACGCCGAGCGCCTCCTCCGAGCACCCACGCCGTCCGTCAGCGCCGAGTCCGGCGACCCAGTCACCCCGTCGCGCGGATTCCTCCGCCGACTTGTGCAGGAGAGCCGTACGGCGGCCGACGGGTATCGCGAAGCACGTGACCGCCGGGCCGAAGCGCAGTACGACGAGTTCCGGCGGCTCAGCCACGAATGGCAGGAGCGGTCCGGCCGCCGTCCGCTCGAGGACATCGAACGCGAGCTGGCGGCCCTGTCGCAGGCGATCCGGCGCGGCGGGCATCCAGCTCCGCGTCTTCCGTGGGCCGGGGTGCAGGTCGTTGTCCCGGACGTCGAGCTCGGACCCGACGGCAGCTTCCGGGCGCAGGTACGGCGCCAGATCGCCGACCTCGAGTCCGCGGCCGCGGACCAGGCCCACCGTGCCGACGTACGCACCCGCAGCGCGGCGAATGCCGGTGACCAGGCCGCCGAACTGTTCGCGGCCGCCGATCGGCAAGCCGCAAGTCAGGATGCGTCCGCTCCCGAGCGCGCCCGCCGGATCCGCGCCCAGGGCCTCCGTCGTCTGCGCGTCGCCGAGCGCCACGCCCAGATCGCGCAGTACTGCACCGCTGCCGCCGACCAGGCGCGAGCAGCTGCCGACGCCTATCGGACCGTGCTGGAGTCGGCCGACCTGCCGACGGCTGTGCAAGCGGCTGCCGAGCAGGTGAAGGCCTATCAGAAGGCGACCGCGGCAACGCTGCCTGCGGAGGGCGTGCTGCACAACGGCCTGCCGTCCGGGCGGCTGCCACATCTGACCAGGCTGTGCCAGGACCTCAACCAGGCGCTGGCGGACCGCAAGTCGCCGTACAGCTTCACCCCGGACGTTCTGCATCGGGTACTGCGGGCTGAGAGCCGCCGGATCCTCTCGCCGGACGGGTTCGTGCTGACCATCGGCAACGAGCCCCGCGCCGACGTCGACGGACTCGTCCAGTTCCATCTGAAGCTCGATCCCGGTGAGCTGCAGGAGGTCCTGGACAGTCCGCTCACCATCGACGAGGCCCAGGTCGGGCAGGTGGTCCAGGGCGGGTACAACGTCGCCACTTCGGCGATGCAGAACTCCAGTGCGACGGTCGGCGCCGATCTGCGGGTCATGACCGAGGCACTTCCGGACACCAGCAAGCTGAAGGCGGTCGCGAAGGTCGTCTCGCCCGGTGTGGAGTCAGCGACCGGGCGCGGTCTTACGGTCAGCGGCGGAGCCACGGAGTACGCGCAGAGCGGTGCGGTCGAGGCGCTCCGCGGCGAGATCCTCCGGTATCGGTCGACGCAGCCGCGCTGGAGTTGGCGGATCCGTGAGTCGGCGGCCGGCGACTGGTCGCCCGAGCACGTCGTCGACACCGGCGCGGAGCACGACACCGCCACCCTCGACCTCGGCTTCATCCACACCTACACGGTGCCGCCGCCGGCGGACCAGACCGATCTCGAGACGCTCGGCCTGTCGGCGGAACGCAGTACGGCGATGCCTGAGCACATGGCGACCCGGGTCGACGGGCTCAACGACCTGTGCGACCGGACCGTGGCCGAGCTGCGACGGCGCCTGGGATCGCTGGACCGCGTCGGCCACGACCGGATCCGCAGTCTGGTCGCCGAGGATGCGATGACGAGGCTGGACGAGACGACCCGGCCCGGCGGTGTCTGGCGACTGATCACGAACGGCGGGCGGCCGGTCGCCTGGGCGCAGCTGGAGACCGTCGCCGAACTCGAGACCGCAGAGCTGGTCAGCGATAGCTCCCCCGACCACAAGCTCGAGATCTGGCGGGTCGGCAACTCCGGGACGTCCGGGGCACAGGGCCTCAGCAACTCCCGCACCCTCAGCGCCACAGCGACGACCGCGCTGTCCGCGCTGTCCGACGTCGGCTCGTCGACCGTCGACATCGGCCCGGGTGTCCGCGCCGGCCGGAACACCGGCCAGGAGGACACCGCGACCACCGCCGATCTCGGCAGCCGTTGGAGCACCCAACGAGTAGCGCCGACTGTCGGCGTGAAAATGCGGCTGCGGCACAAGGTCACCGTGCACCGCCTGGACCGCGCGGAGTCGTTCACCACCGAGGGCGAGGGTGACGCGTACCTGCGGATGGCGGAGCGGGACGCCTTCCGGTACGGCCTGCCAGTGCCCGCAGCAGCCCTGGTCCGCGAGGACGGCCGCCTGCGCCGCGGCACCGACGGCCGGCTCCTGCTGCGCGGAGACCCGCACCCGACCGACACACCGCTGCACCTGCCGGTCTGGCTCGGCAACGGACCCGGCCAGTTGCGCGGTGCCGGGCCCGCGATGATCCGCGAGCTGACCGGAGCCGACGAGGCCCTGCAAGGCTTCCTCGCGCACCTGTCCCGGCATTCGATGGTGCCGCCGCTGGCCGACGGCCACCCGCTGCCCCAGGGTCTCGCCGGTGAGGATCCGGCCGTCCTGCTCAGCCGGACGGAGAACTGGGAGCGTGCCTGCCAGCAACTCGCCAGGCATCGCCTCGAGACCGGCTACGACCACGCGGCGCAGGACCGGTTGACCTTCCAGCTCACCGAGCACCGCACCGGCCACCCGCCACGGGTGCGGTCCTATCGCATCGCCATCGAGCAGCACTTCGACCGCGCGACGCCGATCGGTGTCGCGGACGACGACATGGTCGTCAACGTGGACATCGGCGTGAGTACGTCGGGTCGCACCGGCAGCCAGTCACGGAGCCTGCCGTGGTCGGCGTCCCTCGGGGTCAGCAACGCGCCGGCTGCGGGCCAGGCCGGGAGTACGCCGCAGGCGCGCGCATCGGTCGGCCGCTCGTCGATGGGCCGCTCCCTCGCGTGGTCGTCGAGCCGCGGCGCGTACCGGATGACGGTGTCCGAGTCGAGCGCGCAGGTCGCGGTGTTCGACGTACCGCACACGATCGCGATCAGCGAGATCACCGATGACGGCACGTCGGTGCCGATCGTGTCGTCGGAGGGCAGCGCGCGGGTCTGTCTCGACAGCGAGTTCTGCGCCGGACCGGCGAGCGCGTCGCCCGCCGTCCGCGACCGGGTCGATCCGGGTTTGTTGCAGACCGCAACGGTCCAGCACGTCGACGCGCGTGATCCGATCGGGCGGCTGATCGAGGCCGTGCCCGAGCTCGGGCGCGGCGACAGCTCCGCGCTGCACCACCTCAGCGCGTTCCTCGCGCCGCGGAACCTGATCTCCCGGCCGGAGCTGCTCACCACGGAGTACCGCACCGGTCTGGCTGTCAGCCCGGCGCCGTCCGACGCGCTCGAGGCGGTACGCCGCCGCGGCCTCAGCCCGCGCCGTACGGCGCTCAGCGTCACCACCCGCGTGGAGAACCTCAGGTACGTCGGCAGCGGGCATCCGATCCTCGCTGAGCTCAACGTGACACTGGCGAGCACCGGCAGTACGTCGGGTGTCTCCACCGGCGCGACCGCCGGCGTCAGCGCGGGCACCGGCTCGGTCTCGGCCGGCGGGCATGCCCACGGCGGATCGATCGGGCTGACCCGGTCCACCACCGTGTCCTCGTCCGGGTCGGAGACGTCCACCAGCGGCGTCGAGCGGACGCTGATGCGCGACGGACAGCACTACCAGTTCTGGGGCGACCTGGTGCTGGAAGCGCAGCTCCGGTCCGGCAGCGCCGCGGTCCGCGCGATCCCGCTGGAGACCGGCGCCGTCGTACTCACGCTCCCCGAGGGCGACGCGCTCAGGGCGTACGGGCGGAACGAGCTGGACCTCCCGCTGCACCAGGTGTCGGACGCCGTCGAGCGGTTGCTCGACGACAACCTCGACCTCCCCCGCCGTACGACAACCGCGCTGCTGCGCCGGTACCGCCTGGAGAAGGCCGGCGCCGACGGGCTGGCGGCGACGCACACGGACGAGCGGCTGGCGAACAAGTTGCGCGAGGCAACGGGTCTCTCGGCGCCGGGCACCGCCGGACTGGACGCCGCGCTCGTCGAGGCCGAGGTCCTGGCGCGGTTGCGGGTCGAGGTGCCGGTGCCGCGCAACTACCAGCAGATGCTCGGCGCGGCCCAGGTCGACCGGTCGTCGCTGCAGGACCAGGACGGCAACGACAGCGACATGTTCCGCGAGGTGTGTGCCGCAGTTGCGGAGCATTCGCCGCACGCGCTGGACGACGCTGTACTGACCAGTGCGTTGCGTGGTGATCTGAGCGGCACGCGATGGCGTAACCAGCTCGACGAGATGCTCGACCCTCGCGGGTTCGTCCGGGAGCTGCCGGTGCGCGACGGCGCCGGCACGCGCAACCTCCGGGTCCGGGTGAAGGTGCGGTTCGTCGGCCCGGTGACCACGGAGGCGGGCGGGACGGAAGGGCAGAGCGGCAACGGGTACGGCCTGCAGCAGTTGTGGAGCCTGAAGGATCGCACCCGGAGTGTGACGGACGGTACGTCGTACAGCGGTGAGGTCGGGGTCTCGGCAGCCGAAGGGGCGTCGGCGACCATCCGGGCGGGCGCGGAGCTCGCTACGTCGACCACATCGTCGAGCAGCGAGCTCAACACCCACATCAGCACCGGTCTGTCGCTCTCCACGGTTCGGATCGAGCGGGACTACGAGGTCGTGATCGAGGTCGAGGACTCCGCGGAGCCTGGTGGCCAGGCGAGGGCCGTGACCCGGCGGGAGGCGTCCGGGCGGATCAGCCTGTCGGTGCCGGCGTCCGTGCTCCACTCGGCGCCTGTCCAGGACGGTCCGGAGGTCGCCGACCATCGAGCCGTCAGGCTGCCGGACAACTACCTCGTCGACGGCACGCTCCCCCACCAGCCCGACGCGCCGCCCGAGAATGCCCTGTTCGAAGCGGCCGTCACACGCCTCGGCCGGGCCGACCTGCTGCGGAGCGCCGGTGTCCGCATGCATCAGACGACCCTGGAGTCGTTGCTCGGCGCCGCGAATCGCGCGGTCGCATTCCGGGAGATGGCCGGCCCGTCGGGACACGAGCTCGTCCCGTTGGCGATCCCCGGCCAGACCTCGCGGGTCGTGGTCGTCCGGGTCCGCGCAGAGGTGTCGGGCCTGGAGCTGATCTCGGATCCCGACGAGGACTCGACCACCCAGCTCGGCGAGAACTCCCGCGAGCTGCGTGTCAGCCAACTGACCGCGCGCAGCAACCGTCTCCTGCCGGGCTCCCGATCGATCGGCGGCACACTGCCCGGCGGCGCGATCACGGTCGGGTTGACCTCCGGCCGCCGCGTCGGCGAGCAGGACACCGGTACGGTCGGCGCACGCCACGAGACCGGCGTGTACGAATCCGGGCAGGTCGTCACCGTCAAGGTCGGCGTCGACTACCACCTCGACTTCGAGCGCCGCCGGATCGACCGCAACCACCGGCCGAAGGTGGAGCGCACCGACTCGGTGCACCGGGCCGCGTCCGGCGAGGCGTACCTGACGATGTTCCGCCACGAGTACGACGCGATGCGGGCCCGAATGGAGGCCGGCGAGCCCGCACTCGCCGGCTGGGATCCGGCGCAGCAGACCAAGCCCGCCCAGGTCCGAACGGTGTCGCAACGTGTCGACGCCGACGAGCAGCACCCGTACCAGCCGCTGGTCGACGCACTCGGCCAGGCCCGCCGCGACGGCGTGAACGTGCGGCTGACGATCCGCGAGTCCAGTGGCAAGCGTCAGGTGTACGTCGCCGGACCGGACGGCACGTTGACGAGCCGGACCGACGGCGAGTTCGCGGCGGCGTTTGCCACGCTGCACCCGCGACTCGCACTGCTCGCGGAAGGCCGCGTCGATCTCCGTGAACTCCACGCGTCGACGTCAGGACGGTTCACCGGAGCGGTCGTCGACGCCCTGCAGCAGAACGGCATCCCCGCCTCGGCACTGGTCGAGACAGACTCGCGCATGCGCCGTACGCCAACTGCTCACGACACCTCCGGCCCGCCCGCGCGCCGGATGCACGCGTCCAACCCGGGGACCGGAATGACGATCGAGTGAACGCCTACGCCGGCTGATCCACGTCGATCCGGATCGCGAGCGCGTCGACGGCAGCCTGCTCGAGCACCTTCTGCTTCGGATCCGGTACGCCGAGGAACGGCGGCCGCACGATCGCGGGCAGGTCCTTCAACCGGGGATCCTCGAGCACGGTGTCGACGGCCCGCCGGTCTCCCCCGCACACCAGTACGTCGAGTCGCGCCGGCGCCAGGATCCGTACGGCGACCTCGGTCGCGGCGGCGAACGCCTCGCGGGCCTGGTTGTCCCGCCGGCGCGCGTACCGCTGCTGCGACCAGCCGCCGGCCTTCGTCGTCCCCTGCACGTGCCGCGACCCGACCTTCGAGTCGAGAAGCTTGCCCCCGGCAAATACTCCGGCGCCGTACCCGCCGCGGCGGACCAGCAGCACGCCGAGCCGCCGCTCGGTCAGCACATGTGCGACGAGCCCCTCGCGTGTCAACACGTCGAGGGGCTCGAAGGGCACGGTGACGACAGCGGTCGAGCCGTCCTCCGCGGACAACGTGACGCTGGTCGGCGTCACGTCGTACCGCACCGCGCCATGGCGCTCACCGAAGCCGTCCAGCCACCTGTCCAGTCGGCTCGGCGCTACCGAGACGGTTCTCACACGTTGAAGCCGAGCGCCCGCAGCTGGTCGCGGCCGTCGTCGGTGATCTTCTCCGGGCCCCACGGCGGCATCCAGACCCAGTTGATCCGGAAGTCGTTGACCAGACCGTCCAGCGCCATCCGGGTCTGGTCCTCGATCACGTCGGTCAGCGGGCAGGCCGCCGACGTCAGCGTCATGTCGATGATCGCCGTGCTGGTGTCGTCGACGGTGATGCCGTAGATCAGGCCCAGGTCGACCACGTTGATCCCGAGCTCGGGGTCGACGACGTCCTTGAGGGCCTCGGTCACGTCCTCGACCTTGGCCGGTGACGTGCCCGGGGCCGCGGCGGCCTCGAGGTCGACCTCAGGCAGCTCGATCTTCTCGTCGGTCTGGTCAGGCATTGCTCACTCCTTCGTTTGCCGCGAGGGCTTGCGCGGTCGCGTCGCGCCAGGCCGACCAGCCCAGCAGTGCACACTTCACCCGGGCCGGGAACTGCGCGACGCCGGCGAACGCCACACCGTCCTCCAGGACCTCTTCGTCCGGCTCGACGTTCCCCCGGCCCTGCATCAGCTCGAGGAACTTCTCGTACGTCGCCATCCCCTCGGACACCGGCTTGCCGATCACCAGGTCCGACATCACCGACGTCGCCGCCTGGCTGATCGAGCAGCCGACGCTGCTGTGCGTGACGCCCTTGACGGTGTCGCCGTCGAGCTCGACCCGGAGCGTGACCTCGTCCCCGCAGGACGGGTTCACGTGGTGCACCTCCACGTCGTACGGGTCCGCGAGACCCGCGTGGTGCGGGCTGCGGTAGTGGTCCAGGATGATCTCCTGGTAGAGGTTGTCGAGCTGCATATCAATCCACCTTGAAGTACTTGCGCACGAATCCCAGGCCGTCCACGAGCGCCTCGATCTCCTCCGGCGTCGTGTACAGATAGAAAGACGCTCTGGTCGACGATTGCATTCCGAACCGCTCGTGCACCGGACGCGCGCAGTGGTGTCCCGCCCGGACGGCGATGCCGCGGGTGTCCAGCACGGTCGACACGTCGTGCGGGTGGACGCCGTCCAGCGCGAAGCTGATGGCGCCGCCGTGGTCCGTGGCGTCCTGCGGGCCGAGGATCGTCAGACCGGGGACGGTCTTCAGCCCTTCGAGCGCATACTCGACGATCGCGTGCTCGTGCGCGGCGATCTTGTCCATCCCGATCCCGGACAGGTAGTCGACGGCCGCACCGAGCCCGACCGCCTGCGCGATCGGCGGCGTACCCGCCTCGAAGCGGGCCGGCGGAGCGGCGTACGTCGAACCGGTCATCCGGACGATCTCGATCATCTCGCCGCCGCCGAGGAACGGCGGGAGCGAGGCGAGCAGGTCGTAGCGGCCCCAGAGCACGCCGATGCCGGTCGGACCGACCACCTTGTGACCGGTGAAGGCCAGCAGGTCCGCGCCGAGCGTGGAGACGTCGACCGGGAACTGCGGGACGGCCTGCGAGGCGTCGACGACGACCGTCGCACCGACCGCGTGTGCCTTGGCGGCGATGTCGCTGATCGGGTTGATCGTGCCGAGCGCGTTCGACACCCAGGTCAGCGCGACGACCTTGGTCTGCTCGGTGAGCAGTTCGTCGATGTTCGACAGGTCGAGCCGGCCGTCCTCGGTGACGCCGAACCACTTCAGCGTCGCACCGGTCCGCTCGCAGGCGAGCTGCCACGGGACGATGTTGCTGTGGTGCTCCATCTCGGACACCACGACGACGTCGCCCGGCAACAGCTGTGCGCCGAGCGTGTGCGCGGCGAGGTTGAGCGCCTCGGAGGCGTTCTTGGTGAAGACGATCTCGTCGCGGGACGGCGCGCCGATGAACGCCGCGACCTTGTCCCGACCGCCTTCGTACGCCGCGGTGGCCTCCGCGCCGAGCTGGTGCATGGCGCGGGCCACGTTCGCGTTGTGCTTGAGGTAGTGGTCCTCGATCGCCTGCACCACCTGGCGCGGCTTCTGCGACGAGTTGGCCGAGTCCAGGTAGACCAGCGGGAACCCACCGGCCAACTCGCGCGACAGAATCGGGAAGTCCGCCCGGACCGACTGCAGGTCCAGGGGACTGCTGAACGTCCGGGCAGGTGTCACTTGGACGCGCCCGCCTTCACGAAGCGCTCGTAACCGTTGGCCTCGAGCTCTTCGGCGAGCTCCGGGCCACCCTCCTCGGCGACGCGACCGTCGACGAACACGTGCACGAAGTCCGGCTTGATGTAGCGCAGGATCCGCGTGTAGTGGGTGATCAGCAGGATGCCCTTGTCGCCCTTCGCGGCGAACCGGTTGACGCCGTTCGAGACGATCTTCAGCGCGTCGATGTCGAGGCCGGAGTCGGTCTCGTCGAGGATCGCGATCTTCGGGTCGAGCAGCTCGAGCTGGACGATCTCGTGCCGCTTCTTCTCACCGCCGGAGAAGCCCTCGTTGACGTTGCGCTGCGCGAACTCCGGGTCCATCTCCAGGTCGCCGAGCGCGGTGTTCACGTCCTTGACCCAGGTGCGCAGCTTCGGCGCCTCGCCGTCGATCGCGGTCTTCGCGGTCCGGAGGAAGTTCGCCACCGAGACACCGGGCACCTCGACCGGGTACTGCATGGCCAGGAACAGGCCGGCCCGGGCGCGCTCGTCGACGGCCATGTCCAGCACGTCCTCGCCGTCGAGCGTCACCGTGCCGCTGGTGATGTTGTACTTCGGGTGCCCGGCGATCGAGTACGCCAGTGTCGACTTGCCGGAGCCGTTCGGGCCCATGATCGCGTGCGTCTGACCACCGGCGATGGTCAGGTCGACGCCGCGCAGGATCTGCTTCGGGCCGTTCTCGGTGTCGACCGACACGTGCAGGTCGCGGATCTCGAGTGTCGCCATGAGGTTTCTTGTCTCCGTCGTTTACAGGGCTTGCTGGTTCAGGGGGTTCTTCACGTCGACGAGCAGGTCGTCGCCGTCGAGGCGCACGGGGTAGATCGGCACCGGGTCGTAGGCCGGCAGGCTGGTCGGCTCGCCGGTGCGCAGGTCGAAGCGCGATCCGTGCAGCCAGCACTCGATCTCACAGTCCGCGACATCGCCCTCGGACAGCTGGATCTGCGCGTGCGAGCACTCGTCCCGGACCGCGAAGTACTGACCCTCGCTCTTCACGACCGCGACCTCGACACCGCCGACCTCGACCGCGACGACTCCCTCGTCCGGTACGTCGGTCGCGGCGCAGGCGCGCTCGAAGGTGTCGCTCATGCGCCGATGGCCGCCTTGGCCGATGCGCTCAGCTCGGCGGTCCGGGCGAGCTTCTGCTCGATCACCTCGTGCAGGTGCTCGGTGACCTCGGGGACGCCGATCTTGCCGATGATGTCGTTGAAGAAGCCGGACACGACCAGCCGCCGGGCCGCGTCCTCGGGGATGCCGCGGGCCTGCAGGTAGAACAGCTGCTCGTCGTCGAACCGGCCGGTCGCGGACGCGTGCCCCGCGCCCTCGATCTCGCCGGTCTCGATCTCCAGGTTCGGCACCGAGTCGGCGCGGGCGCCGTCGGTGAGGACCAGGTTCCGGTTCAGCTCGAAGGTGTCGGTGCCCTCGGCCGCGGCCCGGATCAGCACGTCGCCGATCCACACCGAGCGGGCGTTGTCACCGGCCAGCGCGCCCTTGTAGAGCACGTTGCTCTTGCAGTTGGCGGCCTCGTGGTCGACGAAGAGCCGGTTCTCGTGGTGCTGACCGGACTCGGCGAAGTACACCCCGAGCAGCTCGGCGTCTCCGCCGGGACCGGCGTACCGGACGTTGGTGCCGATCCGGACGATCCGGCCGCCGAGGGTGACCGCGACGTGGTGCAGCCGGGCGTCCCGGCCGACGAGCGCGTCGTGCTGGCCGAGGTGGATCGACTCGTGGTCGCCCTGCTGGATCGAGACGACCCGCAGGTCGGCGCCGTCGCCGACGACGATCTCGACGAAGCTGGCGAGCTCGCCGGCGCCGGTGTGATCGATGATCACGATCGCCTTGCTGTGCCGGCCGGACTCGATGATCAGGTGGCTGAAGCCGCGGCCGCCGAGGCTGGCGACGTTCACGTGCACCGGCTCGGTCAGCTCGGCCTCGACCGGGATCCGGACCGCGAACGCGTCGCCGGCGTGGTTCCAGGCGACGGCCGCGGCACGGTCCTGGGGCTTGCCGGCCTTGACCGAGTCCGCGGCGACGGTCTCGAAGACCACGCCCTCGGGACCGGACGCGTCGACCTTCGGGGTCTCGGTGCCGGCCGCGTCCTCGAACAGGGCCTTGAGCTGCTTGACCGGGGTGAAGCGCCACTCCTCCTCGCGCCCGTTCGGCACCGCGAAGTCGGCCACGTCGTACGACGTCGGCCGCTCGCTTCGGGCCTGCAACGGCACGCCCGCGCCGTGGGAGTGTGCCTTGTTACCGGTGGCAACAAGGGTGTCAGACGACGACATCAGCCGACGGCCCCTTCCATCTGCAGCTCGATCAAACGGTTCAGTTCCAGCGCGTACTCCATCGGGAGCTCGCGGGCGATCGGCTCGATGAAGCCGCGGACGATCATCGCCATCGCCTCGTCCTCGGCCATCCCCCGGCTCATCAGGTAGAAGAGCTGGTCGTCGCTGACCTTGGACACGGTCGCCTCGTGCCCCATCGCCACGTCGTCCTCGCGGACGTCGACGTACGGGTAGGTGTCCGAGCGGCTGATGGTGTCGACCAGCAGCGCGTCACAGCGCACCGTGGACTTGCTGTGGTGCGAGCCCGGCGCCACCTCGACCAGACCGCGGTACGACGTCCGGCCGCCGCCGCGGGCCACCGACTTCGACACGATCGAGCTCGACGTGTACGGCGCGTTGTGCACCATCTTCGAACCGGCGTCCTGGTGCTGGCCCTCGCCCGCGAACGCGACCGACAGGGTCTCGCCCTTGGCGTGCTCGCCCATCAGGTAGACCGCCGGGTACTTCATCGTCACCTTGGAGCCGATGTTGCCGTCGATCCACTCCATCGTCGCGCCCTCTTCGCAGGTGGCGCGCTTGGTGACCAGGTTGTAGACGTTGTTCGACCAGTTCTGGATCGTCGTGTAGCGGCAGCGGGCGCCCTTCTTCACGATGATCTCGACCACCGCGGAGTGCAGCGAGTCCGACTTGTAGATCGGCGCCGTGCAGCCCTCGACGTAGTGCACGTAGGCGCCCTCGTCGACGATGATCAGCGTCCGCTCGAACTGGCCCATGTTCTCGGTGTTGATCCGGAAGTAGGCCTGCAGCGGGATGTCCACCTTGACGCCCTTGGGCACGTAGATGAACGAGCCGCCGGACCAGACCGCGGTGTTCAGCGAGGCGAACTTGTTGTCGCCGACCGGGATCACGGAGCCGAAGTACTCCTTGAAGATCTCCGGGTGCTCCTTCAGGCCGGTGTCGGTGTCCAGGAAGATGACGCCCTGGGCCTCCAGGTCCTCACGGATCTGGTGGTAGACGACCTCGGACTCGTACTGCGCGGCGACACCGGCGACCAGGCGCTGCTTCTCCGCCTCCGGGATGCCGAGCTTGTCGTAGGTGTTCTTGATGTCCTCGGGCAGCTCTTCCCAGCTCGACGCCTGCTTCTCGGTCGAGCGGACGAAGTACTTGATGTTGTCGAAGTCGATCCCGGACAGGTCCGCACCCCACGACGGCATCGGCTTGCGGTCGAAGAGCTTCAGGCCCTTCAGCCGCAGGTCGAGCATCCACTCCGGCTCGTTCTTGAGGGTGGAGATACCCCGGACCACGTCGGCGGACAGGCCGCGCCGGGCGACCGCGCCGGCGGCGTCGGAGTCGGCCCAGCCGTACTGGTAGTTGCCGAGGCCTTCCAGTTCGGGGTGAGCGGTTTGCGTCATCGTGCAGTCCTCGCAGATTCGCCGTCGGTTACAGGGGCAACGGACTCTGTCGCGACAGGGCCCGGGATATGCGTCGTACAGACACCGTCGCCGTGGGCGATGGTGGCCAGTCGCTGCACGTGCTTGCCGAGGAGTCTCGAGAACACCTCGGTCTCGGCCTCGCACAGCTGGGGGAACTGCTCGGCCACGTGCGCGACCGGGCAGTGGTGCTGGCAGAGCTGGGCGCCGTGGCCCGCCTCCGCCGTGGATGCTGCGTACCCGTCCGCCGTCAGGGCCTGGGCGAGCGCTTGCGCCTTCTTGCTCTCGGGAGCCAGCGCGAGCTGCTCCCGGTACCGCTCCTCCACCTCGGCGACGCGGCGCCGGGCGAACTCCGCCACGGCGTCGTCACCGCCGGCCTCGGCGATGAACCGCATCGCGGTCGCCGCCAGGTCGTCGTACGCCTGGTGGAAGGCGTGCCGGCCGGTGTCGGTCAGCACGAAGACCTTCGCGGGGCGGCCGCGGCCGCGCGGGCCGTAGACGCGCTCCTCGCGGGACTCGACCAGACCCTCGTCGAGGAGGTGGTCGAGATGCCGCCGGACCGCCGCCGGGGTCAGCTCTAGCCGCTCCGCCAGCACCGCGGCGCTGGACGGACCGTTGGTCAGGATCGAGCGTGCCACCCGGTCCCTCGTGGACTCGTCCCGCGCGGCGCCCGTGGAGACGGGTCCGTTCGTCGCAGGATTTTTCACAACATCAGTGTCGCGTAAATACCGGGGCCCTTCAAATAAGGCTCCCCTAACCGGTTCACGGGATCACGCGGGGCTCCGGACGGGACCGTGAGCGAGGTCACTCCGACCCGTTCTCTATGCTGCCGTTTGTGCCAGTCGCGGTAGAGATCGACAACCTCGTCGTGCGGTACGGCGAGAAGACCGCGGTCGACGGTCTCAGTCTCACCGTAACCGCCGGCACGGTGACGGCCGTGCTCGGCCCGAACGGCGCCGGCAAGACCACGACCGTGGAGAGCTGTGAGGGGTTCCGCCGGCCCGACGCCGGCCAGGTCCGGGTGCTCGGGCTGGATCCGATCGCCGATCACGACGCGTTGATGCCGCGGATCGGCGTGATGCTGCAGGAGGGCGGCGCCTGGTCCGGCGTCCGCGCCGTCGAGATGCTCAAGTACGTCGCGACGCTGCACACCCACCCGCTCGACATCGCGATGCTGGTCGATCGCCTCGACCTCGGCAGCTGCGGCCGGACGCCGTACCGCCGGCTGTCGGGTGGCCAGAAGCAGCGGCTGTCGTTCGCGCTGGCGATTGTGGGGCGGCCGGAGATCGCGTTCCTCGACGAGCCGACGACCGGGCTGGACCCGCACGGCAGGCGCGAGATCTGGCAGGTGATCCGCGACCTGCGCGACGACGGCGTGACCGTTGTCCTCACCACGCACGCGATGGACGAGGCCGAACAGCTGTCCGACCAGGTCCACGTCGTGTCGGCCGGCAAGGTGATCGCCTCCGGCACCCCCGACGACCTGACCGAGCACCACAAGAAGTCCCTCGAGGACGTCTTCCTCGAACTAACCGCCAAGCCGGAGCGCCCATGAGCACCTATACACCGCAGCCGGGAAGTGCGCCGTGGCCGCGGAAGGTGCTGGCGCACTCGCGGATGGAGTTCAAGCTGCTCGTCCGCAACGGTGAACAGTTGCTGCTGGCGCTGGTGATCCCGCTCGGCATCCTGCTGCTGCTCGGCGCGACCGGCCTGGGCGACCGTCTGCCGCTCGGTGACGGCCGGCCGATCGACCAGGCCGTCCCTCGCGTTCTCGCGCTGGCGATCCTGTCCTCGTCGTTCACCTCGCTCGCCATCGCGACCGGCTTCGAGCGCCGGTACGGCGTGATCAAACGACTCGGCGCCTCGCCGCTGTCCCGCACCGGCTTGCTCGCGGGCAAGATCGGCGCAGTCCTGATCGTCCAACTGATCCAGCTCGCGGTTCTCATCGGCACGGGCCTCGCGCTCGGCTGGAAGCCGGTGGGCGGAGCGCAGGCTGTCGTCGGCGTGATCATCACCGTCCTGTGTGGTACGGCGGCCTTCGCGTCACTCGGTCTGCTGATGGCCGGCGTACTGCGTGCCGAGGCCACGCTGGCCGCGGCGAACCTGTTGTACCTGTTGCTGTTGGTCGGCGGAGCGATCATGACGCCCGTCGACGAGTACCCGTCCGGCATGCAGAGCGTCGTACGCCTGCTGCCGAGCGCCGCGCTGGCCAACGGGCTGGCGAACTCGACCGTCGAAGGAGTGATCCCGTGGGCCGCCGCGCTGTCGCTCGCCCTGTGGGCCGGCGTGCTCGGCTACCTGGTGTCCCGAACGTTCCGCTGGGACTGAGCTTTAGAGTGTCCCGGTGATGACGACGGAGCCCCCGCCTCGAGAAGCCGAACAAGTCAGCCGTTTCTGGCGACTCGTGCCCGAGCCGAGCCTGGACGTGGTCCGCCGCTGGGGCTGGGCCTCGGTCGTGGTGAACATCGGCATCGTGGTGACCGGCGGACTGGTCCGCCTGACCGGCTCGGGCCTGGGCTGCCCGACCTGGCCCTCGTGCACGGACGACTCGTACGTGCCGCACGCCGCGCTCGGCTACCACGGCGCGATCGAGTTCACGAACCGGATGCTCGGGTTCGTCGTCGGTGTGGTCGCGATCTGCACCTGGCTGGTCGTGATGCGCTACCGACCGAAGCGCCGCGACCTGCGCCGGCTCGCGACCGCGGCGGCGCTCGGCGTACCGCTGCAGGCGGTCATCGGCGGTATCAGCGTGCTCACCGGGCTGAACCCGTGGATCGTGTCCGCACACTTCCTGGTCTCGCCGATCATCATCACGCTGACGGTGTCGATGATGCGCCGGTCGCGCACCAGCCCGTACCCGCACACTCCCCCGGTGGTCCGCGCCCTCGCCACCGCGTCGGTGGTGGCGGTCTGGCTGACTGTTGCCCTAGGCACCGTCGTGACCGGCGCCGGGCCGCACTCGGGTGATCCGGAGACCGGCCGCAACGGCTTCGACCCGGAGCTGGTCAGTCAGCTGCACGCCGACGTCGTGTTCGGCCTGCTCGGCATCACGATCGCGTTGGTGATCGCGACCCGGGTCACCGCGACCTCGCGCACGTTGCGCAAGCTGGCGGCCTGGCTGCTGGCCGTCGAGCTGCTGCAGGGCGCCGTCGGCTTCACGCAGTACTTCACCGGGCTGCCCTGGGGTGTGGTGCTCGTGCACATGTTCCTGGCCGGGCTGCTGATCGCGCTCGTCACGGCCGTGTACGCCGAGCGCGGGACGCCCGCAACGTAGATCCGGAGACGTTCTCCGGATCCACGCTGCGTCAGGCGCGGCGCGTCAGCGGCGCGTCAGCGTGACCGTCGCCGGCGCGACGGCGTACGGCGTATCCGAGGTGAAGGCCAGCCGAGCGTCGTACGTTCCTGCCGTGGACGTCGCCGCAGCATCGAACCGCAGTCGCACCGTCACCGAACGACCGGCGGGAATGCTGATCCGGGTACGGTCGGCCGACAACCAGCTCACGTCCGCGCCGAGGACACACGCGTCCTGACCGGACAGGTACTCCGCGAACGGCGTTGCGGTGAAGCCTCCGATCGAACCGCCGATCCTGCTCAGCCCGCAGGCGGCGCCGCCACGGAACATGCTGTACGTCGCGTTCGGCAGCGCCGACCACGCACCTGTCGCCGGATCGAACTGGACGGCCTCGTTGGTGATGTAGCCGCTACCGGTGATGCCGCCGACCAGTTGCAGCTTGCCGCCACTGCCGGAGTACGCCATGCCCCAGGCGGAATACGGCATATCGGCGATCCGGGTCCAACTGTCCGAGTCAGGTGTGTAACGGTAGGCGCTCGAGACCGGGAACTCGTGCCACGGATCGTCGAGCAGCGGCACGAGACCACCGGCACAGATCAGTCCGTCACCCGAACCCGTGCAACCCGCCATCACGACGTGTTCCGGATATGCCGCCACCCGCGTCCACGTGTTGCGATTGGCGTCGTACCTGTAGGTGTCAGTCGCTTCCGTGCACGCTTGCGACTGACAACCGGCCACCACGTACAGGGCTCCGCCCATGACCGCGCCGGCCGACGCGCTGCTCGGCACGGGGAGGTCGGCGACGCGTGACCACCGGTTCTTCGCCGGGTCGTATGCGTACGTCGCGGAGCTCGGGTTGCCCTGCTCGTCCCAGCCTCCGGTGACGTACAGCTTGCCGCCCACGAAGCCACCGACCGCGCTCTCCCGCGGCTCGGGCAGATCGGCGATCCGCCGCCACGAACCGGCCGTCCGGTCGTAGGCGTACCCGGCGGCGGTCAGGCCGTCGTCGGTCGCGCCGCTGACCGAATAGACAACCCCGTCGTCCTCGGCGACGACGTTGTCCATGATCGGCGTCGGGTAATCCGGCAGTTGCGACCACGCAGGGTTCGCTGACGCGTCCCGGGACGGCACCGGGTTGTGGCCGCCCTGGCGGCCCTTCGCGAACGACAGCGCGGACGCGTCCACCTTCTCCCGCTGCAGCGGTGCTCCGGGAGCCGTCAGCCGGTGATGGCCGTCGGCCGCCGTGAACCCACGGTCCTGCTCGATCAGCGACACCTGAGCGGCCCTCGTGCCGTGGTTGGTGAGCGTGATCGTTCGGGGCCCGACCGCACCCTTGCCTGCGTTGACCGAGATCTTCGACGGAGTCACGGTCACTCGGCCCGCCTCCAGCGACCAGTCGAGCCGGGTCGTCCGGTGCGCGACAACCCGGGTCGTCTGCTTCGCCTCGGCGTACTGCCGCCCGGTGGCGCTGAGCGCAACGTTGCCGGTGCTGCCGAACAGCCAGTAGTAGCCGTCGTCGATCTGCGAGTCGTCGGTCGTGGCGTGGCTGACCGCCGGGGCGGTGCCACCGGCGACCTGCACGCCGGTCAGTGCGGCACCGGTGTTGTGGTCGCGGACGAAGCCTGCCACGAGTCCACCGGGCGTCGCGTCGCACGACCGGTCGCCGACGTACACGTCGTCCAGTTCCCAGTAGTTGTCGGCTGCCCCGCTGAACCGGAACCGGACCCGGACATCGGACTTGTGCGCAGCCTGCGGGATCGGCACCTCGACGTGTCCGGTGACGAAGGCGTCCGGCGCAGTCCACACGTTCTGCCAGGTCGCGCCACCGTCGAGGCTCAGGTCGACGACGCCGTCCTGCTCACCGAACCCGTAGTCGTAGTAGTAGGTGTCGAAACCAACGGTCGGTTGGGAGAGATCGGACAGGTCCGCGACCGGGCTGACCAGGCTCGTGTCGTTGCGGTCGACCGGCGACGACCAGTTGTCGACGACGGCGAACTGTCCACCGGCGCCGGTGAGGTTGCCCTTGGCGCCCGGATCGTCGAACCTCCAGGTCTTGCCGCTCCCCGCGTCGTCGGTCACCTGCCAGCCGTCCTTCGGTCCGGACCATCCCTCGAAGCCGGTACCAGCCCCTCGGAACGTGCGACCGTAGCCGGCGGCCGCGCAGCTCGACTCGTCCACGCCCAGCGCGACGTCGCGCACGAGCGCACCCTTTCCGTTGCCGACGGCAATGGTGGAGTCGGTGGCCCGGTAGCCGGGCAGGCCGGCTGACTCGACGTGCAACTTGTAGGTCGTACCGACGGGGAGCTCGACGCTGTAACGACCGGTGAACGGATCGGTGTGGACCGCGCCGTCGGGGTATCCGTCGATGGAGATCTTCGCGTACAGCGGCCAGCCCTGACCGGACCCGTCGGTGACGGTGCCGCTGACCGTACGGCGTGCTACCGCCGTCAGCGCGAAGTTCCTGGACACCGTCGCACCCGCGGACACGGTGACCTGGTCGAGCGCCACGTCGGCGTACCCGAACTTCGACGCTACGACCCGGTAGGTTCCCGCGGCCACGGCGACCTTGTAGCGACCGGACTTGTCGACGACGGCGCGGGTGCGATAGCCGTTCTGGTCGGTGAACGTGACTGTCGCTCCGTCGAGCGTCTGCTTGCCCGTCCGGACCGAACCCGAGGCCCAGCCGTACGATCCGAGCGTCAGGGCCGACACACCGTTCGGCGTACCGACACCGGTCGGAGCATCCCAGCCGGGGCCCGCAGTGCAGCGCACGTCGCCACACGAACCGTCGGCACCCTCGGTGACGTCGGTGAGCGAGTTGTGCTGGCGATACAGGTAGGTCACCGGATTGGTACCGGGGACGGGCGTGCCCGCCAGCGCGTACATCGCGGCCACCAGCGGTGCGGACAGGGACGTGCCGCCGTACTGCGCCCATCCGTCCTGCCCGAGGGTGTTGTAGACGGCGAGCCCGGTGTCCGGATCGGCGACAGCAGCCACGTCGGCGGAGGCCCGGGTGTCGGGGCACCCGGTGTCCAGGCCGGCCTGGTACTCGGGCCGCGGCTCGTAGAGCGAACAACCGCTGCCGCCGTCGGCCCACGCCGCCTCGTGCCATCCGCGCGGCGTCGACTCGTCCCGGGTCAGCGTCGTACCGCCGACCGAGATCACGTTCGGCGAGGTGGACGGATAGCTCTGCACGTTGCCCACATCGCCGGACGACACCGTGACGGCGATACCGGGGTGGTCGTAGTAATGGTCGTAGTACGTCTCGAACGGGAGCTCGCCGTCGATGCCGTACGAGTTCGAGATCGCCACAGCGCCCAGGGACGCGGCGGTGTCGACCGCCTGGCCGAGGCTCGGCGAGCTGTTGCTGTCGGCCTGGACGAGCAGGATGTGGCAGTCGGGACAGGCCGACGAGACCGCGTCCAGGTCGAGAGCCGTCTCGATGGACCAGCCGGCATCCTCTTGCGGATAGTCCGTCCCGCCGCGCTGGTCGACCTTGCGGAAGCAGCCGTTGTCCGTCGTACACGGCGCCAGGCCGTAGTGCGCGCGGAACACGGCCAGATCGGATTCGGCGTTCTCGTAGCCGAAGGCATCGACGATCGCGACGGTCCTCCCGGCGCCGCCGTCCGGCAGGGCGTACGCCGTCTTGATCTCAACTGGCCCCAACGAGCCGGGGAGCGGCCCGGCCGTGCGCTGCGCCAGCGCGCCGTGGTCGCCGGCCCGCCCGACCGCATAACAACGCGCCAACGGCGTCGAGCCGTCGGCGGCCGTCGCGGCGACATTGCACCCCGCCGGGACGGCGCGGCTGCCGGACGGCCCGCCTGCCGTCGATCCGGTCACTGCGGCCGCAGCGGGCGCCACGGCCGATCCTGTCAGCACCGACGCTGCCAAGGCGGCGATCGTCGTCAGGAGAACCGCCAAGGCCCGGATGTCCCGGGCTCGTCTTCTTTTCGTGCGTTGCACGCCTCACCCCTCGCTCAGTCGTCCGGCGGGAGACTCCCGTCGGCTTGCCCAGCTCACAACCAGCCCGCCCGCGCAGCGTGCAGACCAGCCTGGAATCGTGTCTCGGCCCCGAGGACAGCCATCAGCGTGGCGATCCGCCGCCGGGTGGTTCGATAGCTCCAGTCCAGGTGGCGCGCGATCGCCTGGTCCTTCATCCCGCTGGCGAGCAGGACCAGGACGCGCCGATCGTTCTCGGTCGGTTCGAACGTCGGGTCCGCATCGCCCACCGGCAGCGGGCCAGGCCCGCTCAACGGCGTCGCCTGCTGCCACAGCCGATCGAAAACGAGCAGCAGGACGTCGAGCAGGCTGCACGGGTGCACCACGATCGCGCTGGCGATATCGCCCTGGTCGATCGACTGCGGGATGAACGCCGTCCGGCGATCGAAGGTCGCCAGCTTCAACGGCAGCTCGGACGTGACCCGAGCCTGCTCGCCGGCGGCGACGTACCGCAGGATCGCGCTCACCGCGTTCGGCGCCTGCTCCAGTGCGGCGCGGTCGTAGATCGCCCGGCAGGTCACACCCCTGGCCAGCACCTCGAACTCGACGTCGTTGGTGTCCGGCCCCTCCGCACGGATGTACGGCGGAGTGTCCAGGACCTGCACCTCCTCCGTGGCGGCGCGCTGAAGCTGGTCGAAGCGGCTCAGCACCGCGTCGGCACCGACCACGACCTCGATCAGTTCGGTCGGCCCCGTACTGCGACCCGCCCGGAAGTCGGCGACCCAGGCCGTCGCAAGGGCCCGGATCCGCTCGAGTTCGGACTCCTGCCGACGCACGAGCACGTCGATCGCCGCATCCGGGTGCCACCGGCAACAACCGAGGCGTGGGCACCGGCGACCGGGTGATCAACCCGACCTGTTCCAGCCGGGCAGCCGCGCGGCGCACCCGCCCGGCCGGCGAACCGATCCGGTCCGCCAGCGCGCTCACCGTCAGGCCGGGCCAGCGCAGCAGGATCCGGTACGCCCGTTCCTCGAACTCACCGACGCCGAGGATCGACAGGTCAGCCCCGGTCCGCATGCTGAACCCCTCCCTGACGGTGCGACTGGGACCTCACCGCCCGGCACGCCGCAGCAGTCTCGTCAGCGCCACATCAGGGTGTCCAGCAATTCTCCGGCCTGAACCGGCCACGGCCATAACTGGCCATGAGCGCGGGACGCCCGCGACCTGAAACGGACGTCCCGCCGTACCTGCGTCAGTAACGCACCTTGTAGACGGCTCCCGGGCCGAAGACCGGTGCGGAGACGAACAGCTCGCCCCACCGGTTGAAGCCCGCTCCGCCTGGCAACGTCAACTGATCCTTCACCAGTTCCCGCTTGTAACCGGCCCGATGGTTCTTGCCCGGGTACTGCAGGAACAGCCCACCGTGTGTCGGGCCGGTCAGCTCGAACCTCAGCCAGCTCGCCTTGTCCAGCTCGACCACCGCGAGCGTGCCGCGCGGACCGCCGGCCAGGTCGACGATCGACGTGTAACCGTCGGCGTACCGCTGGCAGTTGCCCTTGTTCGGCTTCAACGGGTCGCAGGTCGCGCCCACCGAGCCCGGCTTGATCCGCCAGATCTCCGACGTACCTGGGGTTGCCGGGAAGCCGCGGAGCTCGCCGACGTACCAGTAGCCGTCCGAGCCCACTGTCACCGAAGTCGCGACGGCCTCGGCGAGGATCGGCGTACCGGCCGGCGGCAGCGGGTTGCCTTCCGGATCGGTGGCGGGCAGACCGGACGGGACCTTGACGGTGCGTGGCTTGAGCCGCGCCACCGTCTTGATGTGACCGTTCGGCCACACCCTGAGCAGATCGTTGCCGGCCGCATCCGACACCAGGACAGTGCCGTCACTGAGCGCAGCGACGCCGAACGGGTTCGAGTCCGTCGGGTTGTTCTCCTGGTCGTACGGGTCCGGATCCTTCTTCTGGTACGCCGCGATGTCGGCGACCACGACCGCGGGCTTCCCGTACCGCATCCGGTACAGCGTCGAACTGCCCGGCACCGGCGGTTGTCCCGGTTCGCCGCCCGCACCGGTCAGTGCGTACGTCGTCCCCCACTTGTTCGTGTCGATCGCCGGCGGGAACCCGGCGGTGCCCGGCACCTTGCCGAGCTTCACGCTCTTGTGGCCGTCGGTCACGTACACCGAACCGTCAGCGACGCTGTAGGTCACGAGGTTCTTGTACGTCGACACGCCGCGCGGCCCGTTCAAACCCGTTGCCACCGGCTTCAAACTGCTGCCGTGACCACCGGCCTCGGCCTGCCCGGCAACCAGCAGCGAGCCGGCCAATGTCAGTGCGGCGAGCGCCGCAACACGTGTTCGTACCCCCATACGAATCCCCCTGCCACTGTGTCTCCCCAGGCGTGGAAACGCCTCCACAGACCCGACCATCGCAACACGAGGTCAGGCTCTGGTCAAGGCGCCGCCGGTTAGTGCAGCAGCGGGTCGACGGCCGCTGCGATGAACAGCAGGGCCAGGTAGATATTCGAGAAGTGGAAGAGCCGCATCGGCCGCAGGGCAGCGCCGTCGGCGCCGGTGTGGGCCCGGAGCAACAACCGGCGGGCCTCGCGGAGGAACACGAAACCGAGCACGATCGAGGCCAGCGGATACACGTACCCGGTGTGCGCGATCGGCCAGAGCGCGATCGACGTGATCACCATGACGACGGAGTACGCCATGATCTGGCGGGCGGTCGCGACCGGGGTGGCGACTACCGGCAGCATCGGGACGTCCACGGATGCGTAGTCCTCGCGGTACCGCATCGCCAGCGACCAGGTGTGCGGCGGCGTCCAGAAGAACACCACCAGGAACAGCACGACCGGGGTCCAGGCCAGCTTGCCGGTGACCGCGGTCCAGCCGATCAGGGTCGGGAAGCAGCCGGCGATCCCGCCCCAGACGATGTTCTGCACGGTCCGGCGCTTCAGCACCATCGTGTAGCCGAAGACGTAGAACAGGTTCGCCGCGAGCGCGAGGCCCGACGAGAGCCAGTTCACGAAGAAGCCGAGCTCCAGCGTGGCGAGCACGCCGAGCACGACGCCGAAGATCGTCGCCGAGCGCGGGCTGACCGCATGCCGCGGCAGCGGGCGGCGCCGGGTCCGGCGCATCTGCTCGTCGATGTCGCGGTCGAGCACGCAGTTGATCGTGTTCGCGCTGCCGGAGGCGAGGATGCCGCCGATCAGGGTGGCGACCACGACCTCGAGACCGGGCACTCCCCCGGCGGCCAGGAACATCACCGGCACGGTGGTGATCAGCAGCAGCTCGATGATGCGCGGCTTGGTCAGACCGACATACGCCTTCACCACGTCGCGCACGGTCGGACTTACCACAGCAGTAGCGTCCGGCAGCGGCGTCGGGTACGACGTCGTCGCGGCTGGACGCGGGTCGACGGCGGTCACGAACACCTCGAACAATCTGGGTTGACGCCGGAGCTCCGGCGCTGACGATTCAGCAGTCTACGACGCCCCGTAGGAGAGTCCCGACACCCCCCTCCGCGAGCCGGGAACAGGCCGCCGGGTTGAACGGTTGACAAACAGTCGAGAGGTACCCAGCTGACGATGCCGGTCACAGTAGGCTCATCCTGAGTGGGTACCCCAGAAGCATCCATCGAGAGGAGCGCCGCCGGCGTGACGGAGAAGACCAAGCTTGAATGGACCGAGCTCGACCAGCGCGCGGTCGACACCGTACGGGTGCTCGCGATGGACGCGGTCGAGAAGGTCGGCAACGGACACCCCGGTACGGCGATGAGCCTGGCCCCGGCGGCGTACCTGCTGTTCCAGAAGGTGATGCGGCACAACCCGGCCGACCCGCACTGGGCGGGCCGCGACCGGTTCGTGCTGTCCGCGGGGCACTCCAGCCTGACGCTGTACATCCAGCTCTACCTGGCCGGCTTCGGCCTCGAGCTCGACGACCTGAAGGCGCTGCGGACCTGGGGCAGCAAGACCCCCGGCCACCCGGAGTACCGGCACACCGCCGGCGTCGAGACGACCACCGGCCCGCTCGGTCAGGGCGTCGGCAACGCGGTCGGGATGGCGATGGCGGCCCGCCGCGAGCGCGGCCTGCTCGACCCGGACGCGCCGAAGGGCGAGGGTCTGTTCGATCACAACATCTACGTGATCGCGTCCGACGGCGACCTGGAGGAGGGCGTCTCGGCCGAGGCGTCGTCGCTGGCCGGTCACCAGAAGCTGGGCAACCTGACCGTCATCTACGACGCGAACAAGATCTCGATCGAGGACAACACCGACATCGCGTTCTCGGAGGACGTCGCGGCCCGCTACGCGGCGTACGGCTGGCACGTCCAGGACGTCGACTGGACCCAGGGCGGCACCGGCTACCACGAGGACGTCCAGGCACTCTACGACGCGCTCGAGGCGGCCAAGGCCGTCACCGACAAGCCGAGCTTCATCCGGCTGCACACGATCATCGGCTGGCCGGCCCCGAACAAGCAGAACACCGGCAAGATCCACGGCTCGGCGCTCGGCGCCGACGAGGTGGCCGCGACCAAGAAGGTCCTCGGCTGGGACCCGGAGCAGTCGTTCCAGGTCGCCGACGACGTGCTCGCGCACACCCGCGAGGCGCTGGACCGCGGTAAGGCCCTCGAGGCCGAGTGGACCGGCAAGTTCGACGAGTGGAAGGCCGCGAACCCCGACGGCGCCGCGCTGCTCGACCGGCTGTCGAAGCGTGAGCTGCCGGCCGGCTGGAAGGACGCGCTGCCGAGCTGGGACGCCGACGCCAAGGGTGTGGCCACCCGCGCCGCGTCCGGCGACGTGCTGACCAAACTGGCGCCGGAGCTGCCGGAGCTGTGGGGCGGTTCGGCCGACCTGGCCGGCTCGAACAACACCACCCCGAAGGGCCAGCCGTCCTTCATCCCGGCGGAGTTCGCCACCAAGGAGTTCCAGGGCAACGAGTACGGCCGGGTGCTGCACTTCGGCATCCGCGAGCACGCCATGGGCTCGGTGATGAACGGCATCGCCCTGCACGGCTTGACCCGCCCGTACGGCGGTACGTTCCTGGTCTTCTCCGACTACATGCGCCCGGCCGTCCGGCTGGCCGCGCTGATGAAGCTGCCGGTCACCTACGTGTGGACACACGACTCGATCGGCCTCGGCGAGGACGGCCCGACGCACCAGCCGATCGAGCACCTGTCGGCGCTGCGGGCGATCCCGGGCCTGGACGTCGTCCGCCCCGGCGACGCGAACGAGACGGCGGCCGCGTGGGCCGCGATCCTCGAGCACACAGACCGCCCGGCCGGCCTCGTGCTGACCCGGCAGAACGTGCCGACGTTCCCCCGCGGCACGGACGGATACGCCACCACGGAGAACGTCCACAAGGGCGCCTACGTGCTGCTCGACACCGAAGGGACGCCGGACGTGGTGCTGATCGGGACCGGCTCCGAGGTCCAGCTCGCCGTCGAGGCCCGGGCCAAGCTGGCCGAGGAGGGCGTCAACGCCCGCGTCGTCTCGATGGTCTCGCGCGAGTGGTTCGACGAGCAGGACGACGCGTACCGCGAGTCGGTCATCCCGGCCGATGTCCGCGCCCGGGTCTCGGTCGAGGCCGGGATCGCCCAGAGCTGGCACGACATCGTCGGCGACTCCGGCCGGTCGGTCAGCCTCGAGCACTACGGCGCCTCGGCCGCGTACCAGACGCTGTACGACGAGTTCGGCATCACCACCGACGCCGTCGTCCAGGCCGCGAAGGACAGCATCGCCGCCGCCGCGCAGATCAGCGGTCCGGGTGTCCCGCCCGGGCGCGCCGCCGCCGGACCGGTCGGACCGGCCGACGCCAGCTGAAGACACCCACAACAGAACACTTCGGAAGAAGGCATCGGAGACATGAACGATCGCTTGAAAGCACTCGCCGACGCGGGTGTCTCCATCTGGCTCGACGACCTGTCCCGCGAACGGCTGACCAGCGGGAGCCTGCAGGCGCTGATCGAGGACAAGCACGTGGTCGGTGTGACCACGAACCCGACCATCTTCGCCAAGGCCATCTCGGACGCCGACGCGTACGCCGAGACCGTCAGCCGGCTGGCCGCCCAAGGCGTGTCCACCGACGAGGCGATCCGGGTCATCACCACGTCCGACGTCCGGGACGCCGCCGACGTCTTCAAGCCGGCGTACGACGACTCCGAGGGCCAGGACGGCCGGGTGTCGATCGAGGTCGAGCCGACGCTGGCGCACGACACCGCGAAGACCGTCGAGCAGGCCAAGCAACTGTGGGACATCGTCGGCCGGGAGAACATCTTCATCAAGATCCCCGCCACCAAGGCGGGCCTGCCGGCGATCACCCAGACGCTGGCCGCCGGGATCAGCGTGAACGTGACGCTGATCTTCTCCCTCGAGCGGTACAAGGCGGTCGTGGCCGCGTTCCTGGACGGTCTCGAGCAGGCCGTCGAGAACGGCCACGACGTGACCAAGATGGCCAGCGTGGCGTCGTTCTTCGTCAGCCGGGTCGACACCGAGGTGGACAAGCGGCTGGACGCGATCGGCACCGACGCGGCGAAGGCGCTGAAGGGCAAGGCCGCGATCGCCAACGCCCGGCTCGCCTTCGAGGCGTACGAGGAGATCTTCGACACCGACCGCTGGCACGAGCTCGAGACCGCCGGCGCCAAACCGCAGCGGCCGCTGTGGGCCTCGACCGGCACCAAGGACCCGTCGTACTCCCCCACCTTGTACGTCGACAACCTGGTCACCAACGGTGTCGTGAACACGATGCCTGAGGCAACGATCAAGGCGGTCGAGGAGCACAGCGAGTTCTCCGGCGACACGGTCCGCGGCGACTACGCCGGCGACCGCAAGGTGATCGAGGACCTGGAGAAGCTCGGCATCTCCTACGACGAGGTCGTCCAGCTGCTCGAGGACGAGGGCGTCGCGAAGTTCGACGCCTCCTGGTCCGAGCTGCAGGACACCGTCACGGCGGCGCTGAAGGGTGCGGCCAAGTGAGCGCTCCGAAGGTCAGCACGCAGAACGGCGACTGGGCCGAGGTCGTCGACAAGCTGGTCGCCGAGAAGATCGCGTCCCGGATCGCCGCGAAGGACGCGACGATCTGGGGCCCGGACGCCGAGCACGAGGCGTCGATCCGGCTCGGCTGGGTCGACCTGCACGACACCTCCCGGCCGCTGCTGGCCGAGATCGAGGCCCTGCAGGCGGACCTGCGGTCCGAGGGCCTGGACCGGATCGTCCTGTCCGGCATGGGCGGCTCGTCGCTGGCTCCCGAGGTCATCACCCGGACGGCGGGCGTCGACCTCGTCGTCCTGGACTCGACCGACCCGAGCGTGGTCGCGCGAGCCCTGGCCGGCGACCTCTCGAAGACCGTGATCGTCGTGTCCAGCAAGTCCGGCGGCACGGTCGAGACCGACAGCCACCGGCGTACGTTCATCAAGGCGTTCCAGGATGCGGGGATCGACGCGCCGTCGCGGGTCGTCGTGGTGACCGACCCGGGTTCGCCGTTCGAGAAGCTCTCGGCCGACGAGGGCTACCGCAAGACGTTCCTGGCCGACCCGAACGTCGGCGGCCGGTACAGCGCGCTCACGGCGTTCGGCCTGGTGCCGTCCGGTCTGGCCGGTGCGGACATCGCCGAACTGCTCGACCAGGCGGCCGAGGCGGCGCCGGAGCTGCAGGCCGACTCGACCGACAACCCTGCCCTCTGGCTGGGCGCTGTGCTCGCGGCTAGCGCGGGCCGGGACAAGGCGATCATCACCGCCGACGGTTCCGACATCGTCGGGTTCCCCGACTGGGCCGAGCAGCTGATCGCGGAGAGCACCGGCAAGCTGGGCACCGGCGTACTGCCGGTCGCGGTCGAGGTCGGCGCGCCCGAGCTGCACAGCGAGGCGGCCGATCTGACGAACGCGCTGCTCGCCGAGAAGGCGACGAGCGGCGTGCCCACGGCGTTGACGTCGGGTTCGCTGGGCGGTCAGATGCTGCTCTGGGAGACGGCGACGGCGGTGGCGGGCTATCTGCTCGGCATCAACCCGTTCGACCAGCCCGACGTGGAGAGTGCGAAGCAGGCTGCCCGTGGTCTGCTCGACGCGCAGCCGAAGCCGGAGGCGGCCGCCTTCACCGAGGGCGCTGTCGAGGTGCGTGGCTCCGAGGGTCTGCTGGACGGTGTGGACTCGCTGCAGGGCGCGGTGGACGCGCTGCTCGGCAAGCTCGACGCGAAGGGGTACGTCGCGGTCATGGCGTACCTGGACTCCGAGCGCGACGCCGACCTGTTCGCCGTACGGCCGGCGCTGGCGACCAAGACCGGGCGCCCGGTGACCTTCGGGTGGGGACCGCGGTTCCTGCACTCGACCGGTCAGTACCACAAGGGCGGGCACCCGGAGGGCGTGTTCCTGCAGATCACCGGGGCACACCCGACCGACGTGGAGATCCCCGATCGGCCGTTCAGTTTCGGTACGTTGATCACGGCGCAGGCGGCCGGCGACGCCGGAGTACTGGCGGAGCGCGGGCGTCCGGTCCTGCGTCTGCACCTGACCGACGTGGCGAACGGCGTACAGCAGCTCCTGTCGTTGTTCGGCAACTAAAGACACGGGGAGGAAGCGGGCAATGACCGCTGAGCTCGACGAAGCGCCGGGCGACACCACGCCGCACCGGAACCCGCTGCGGGACCCGCAGGACCGGCGGCTGCCGCGGATCGCGGGGCCGTGCAGCCTGGTGATCTTCGGCGTCACCGGCGACCTGGCCCGCAAGAAGCTGATGCCGGCGGTCTACGACCTGGCGAACCGGGGGCTGCTGCCCCCGGGTTTCGCCCTGGTCGGGTTCGCGCGCCGCGACTACACCAACCAGGACTTCGCCCAGATCGTGCACGACTCGGTGAAGGAGCACGCGCGGACGCCGTTCCGCGAGGAGGTCTGGCAGCAGCTGTCCGAGGGCTTCCGGTTCGTGCCGGGTGACCTGACCGACGACGTGGCGTTCGAGCGGCTGCGCGAGACGGTCGACGAGCTGGACATCACCCGCGGTACGGGCGGCAACCATGCGTTCTACCTGTCGATCCCGCCGGGCCTGTTCCCGGAGGTCGTGCGGCAGCTGTCCGAGCACGGGCTGACCGACGAGAAGCCCGGCTCGTGGCGGCGGGTCGTGATCGAGAAGCCGTTCGGCCACGACCTGCAGAGCGCCCGCGAGCTGAACCGCGTGGTCGAGTCCGTCTTTCCGCCCGAGGCGGTCTTCCGGATCGACCACTACCTGGGCAAGGAGACGGTCCAGAACATCCTGGCGCTGCGGTTCGCCAACGAGATGTTCGAGCCGATCTGGAACAGCAACTACGTCGACCACGTGCAGATCACGATGGCCGAGGACATCGGCATCGGCGGCCGCGCCGGGTACTACGACGGCATCGGCGCCGCCCGCGACGTGATCCAGAACCACCTGCTCCAACTGCTCGCGCTGGTCGCGATGGAGGAGCCGGTCAGCTTCGACGCCTGGTCGTTGCGCCAGGAGAAGAAGAAGGTGCTGAACGCCGTGCAGCTGCCGGAGCGGCTGGACCTGCACAGCGCCCGCGGTCAGTACGCCGCCGGCTGGGCCGGCGGCACGAAGGTCAAGGGATACCTCCAGGAGGACGGCATCCCGGCGTCGTCGGCGACCGAGACGTTCGCGGCTCTGCGCGTCGACGTCGACACCCGCCGCTGGGCCGGCGTGCCGTTCTACCTGCGGACCGGCAAGCGGCTCGGGCGCCGGGTGACCGAGGTCGCGGTGATGTTCAAGCGCGCGCCGCACCTGCCGTTCACCAAGACCGAGACCGAGGAGCTGGGCCAGAACGCACTGGTCCTGCGGATCCAGCCGGACGAGGGCATCACGATCCGCTTCGGCGCCAAGGTGCCCGGGACGACGATGGAGATCCGCGACGTCAACATGGACTTCCAGTACGGCGGTTCGTTCACCGAGTCGTCCCCGGAGGCGTACGAGCGGCTGATCCTCGACGTACTGCTCGGTGATCCGCCGCTGTTCCCGCAGCACACGGAGGTGGAGCTGGGCTGGAAGATCCTCGATCCTGTGCTCGACTACTGGGCCAGGCACGGCAAGCCGGAGCAGTACGCCTCCGGCGACTGGGGCCCGGACTCGGCGCACGAGATGCTGGCCCGCGACGGACGGTCCTGGAGGCGGCCATGATCATCGACCTGACCGACACGACGTCCAGCGAGATCGCCTCCGCGCTGTTGAAGGCGCGCCGGCACGCGGGCTCACCGGCGATGGGCATGGTCGGCACGATCGTGGTCGTCGTCGACGAGGCGTCCCACCACGACGCGATGAAGGCAGCGAACGAGGCCGGTCGCGAACACCCGTCACGGGTCCTGGTCGCGATCCTGCGGCCCGGCCGTGGCGCGCCCGGGCTGGACGCGGAAGTGCGCGTCGGCGAAGGGATCCCCGGCGAGGCCGTGCTGCTTCGGTTGCACGGTGAGCTGGCGAAGGTGCCGGAGTCCGTCATCACGCCGCTGCTGCTGCCCGACTCCCCCGTCATCGTCTGGTGGCCGGGTGGCGGGCCTCGCGTGCCCGCGGAGGACCCTCTCGGCCGGCTCGGTCGGCGTCGCGTAACGGATGCGGCTTCGACGCGGCGGGCTTCGATCGACTTCAGCGCGCGAGCGGAGGGTTACAAGCCCGGCGACACCGACTTCGCGTGGACGCGGTTGACGCCGTGGCGTGCGCTGATGGCCGCGGCGCTGGATCAGTACCCGACGAAGGTGACCGGGGCCGAGGTCGCGGCCGCCAAGGGGAACCCGAGCGCCGACCTGATGGCTGCGTGGTTGCAGTCGCGGCTCAAGGTGCCGGTGGAGCAGCGGAATTCGCGCGGGCCGGGCGTGACCGCAGTACGGCTGTTCACGCCGTCGGGGCCGATCGCGTTGACGCGGCCGGACGGCGCGGTCGCGACGTTCAGCGTGCCGGGGCAGCCGGATCGGCCGGTCGCGTTGAAGCGGCGTACGACGTCCGAGCTGCTGAGCGAGGAGCTGCGGCGGCTCGATCCGGACGACGTGTACGCGAAGACGCTGGCGTGCATGGTCGAGCGGGACCAGATGCCGGCGGCCGAGAAGAAGGTCGACGCGGCGGCGCGGAAGTCGACGGCGGCGAGCGTGAGCGCGGCGGGCAAGAAGGTCGTCGCGGCGCAGCCGGAGCCTGCCGCTAAGAAGACCGGTGCCAAGAAGACGGTGGTCAAGAAAGCGGCTGCGAAGAAGTCCGCTGCGAAGAAGACTGTTGCCAGGAAGAGTGCGGCCAAGAAGGTTGCCGGGAGCAAGCGGGTGGCGAAGCGATGACCATCGATCCTGAACTGCTGATCCACTCCGACGCCGACGACCTGGCGTTCTCGGTGGCCGACCGGTTGATCACAGCGATCACCGACGCCCAGAGCGAGGGCGGAGTCGCGCAGGTCGTCCTCACCGGCGGCCGGGTGGCCGCTATCGTCTACCGCGCGGTGGCGGGTTCGCCGGCGCGCGTCGAGGTCGACTGGCAGCGGGTCGAGTTCTGGTGGGGCGACGAGCGGTTCCTGCCCGACGGCGACCCGGAGCGCAACGAGACGCAGGCGCGGGAGGCTCTGCTGTCCGCACTCGACGTCGACCCGGCGCGGGTGCATCCGATGCCGGCCGACAACGGTCAGGGCGCCGAGGCTGCGGCAGCGGCGTACGCCGCCGAGCTCGAGGCAGCCGGCTCGCCGACGTTCGACGTACTGATGCTGGGCGTCGGGCCCGACGGGCATGTGGCGTCGCTGTTCCCGGGGTATCCGCAGCTCACGGTCGTGGACGTCGCGGCGGTCGCGGTGCACGACTCCCCCAAGCCGCCGCCGACCCGGATCTCGCTGACCGTGCCGTTCCTCGACCGGGCGCGCGAGGTCTGGTTCGTGGTGTCCGGCGAGGACAAGGCCGACGCGGTCGCGACCGCCCTCGCCGAAGGTGACGTCCCGGCCGCCCAGCCGAAGGGCCAGAACCGCACGCTCTGGCTCCTGGACGAGGCAGCTGCGTCGAAGCTGACCTAGCTCGCCCCTATGGTTGGTCGACGAGGGGGGCTGCACGGCGACCGACCAGGAGCTAGCGGCCATGAAGAAGACCATCGCGGTGGTGGTGAGCGTCGTGCTCGCCACCACCGTTTTTGTTGCCACGATCCCGTTCGTCAGCATCAAGACCGCGCCCGGGCCGACCGCCTCCGGGGCGTACGACGCACGCTTCCGTGAGCTCGCACGGTGGCTGGCGGATCAGCCTGACACGTATTTCATCTGGTACCACGAGCCCGAGAACGACATGGACGGACCGACATTCGCGAAGGCGTTCGAGCATGTCCGGGACGTGATGAAGGCCGCGAACCCGCAGGTGAAGGTCGGGTACTCCGCGATGACGTACCAGTGGAACAACCAACCGCGGACCAAGGACCCCGCGCCGTGGCGGGTGCAGGCCGACTTCTACGGCGCCGACACGTACTCCGGCGGCACGCAGCCGGCGACCGCCATCATCAGCGAGCACAAGGGACACCAGCGCTGGTACCGCGAGCTCGTGCAGAAGACGCCGGGAGCGGCCACGAAGTGGGGACTGACCGAGCGCGGGTTCAAGGGCACCAAGAGCGATCAGGCCCGCGCGAACGAGATCGACCGCGAGACGGAGTACCTCGACCAACTGCCGGCGGGATCGCGGCCGTCGTTCTACCTGTACTGGAACACGAAGGGCACCGAGGGCGATCCCGATCTCGTCAACGGCCCGAAGGCGCGGGCGGCGGTCGCGCGGATGGTCGGGCGGCTCGGCTCATAGTTAGGCGAGCGCCGAAGCGCCGGGGTGACAGACTCGGCGCATGACGTTTCGCGAGATGCATGCCGCTCCGTTCGTGATGCCGAACGCGTGGGACGCCGGGAGCGCGGTGATCCTGGCGGCGGCCGGGTTCCCGGCGATCGCGACCACGAGCGCGGGGATCGCGTTCTCGATGGCGAAGGGCGATCACACGCTGCCGGACGGAGCGCCGGCGGTATCGCGGGAGGCGATGTTCGAGCGGGTCCGGGAGATCGCGGCGGCGAGCGTCGTACCGGTGAACGGCGACCTCGAGGACGGGTACGGCGCTGAGCCGTCGCGGGTCGCGGAGACGATCACGCTGGCCCGCGACGCCGGGCTGGCAGGCGGGAACATCGAGGACTACGACGGGCGCGAGCTGTACGACGTCGAGCTGGCCGTCGAGCGGATCGTGGCGGCGCGCGAGGCTGCCGGGTCCGAGTTCGTGCTGACTGCGCGGACGGACGGGCAGTTGCTGCGGACGCCGACCTCACTGGCGGACTCGATCGACCGCGCCAACCGCTTCCGTGCCGCCGGCGCGGACTGCCTGTACGTGCCAGGGGTGAACGACCTGGACGCGATCCGCCTGCTGGTGCAGGAGATCGACGGTCCGGTCAACGTGGTGATCGGCCTCGGTACGTCGACGCTCACTGTCGCCGATCTGCAAGGCGTCGGCGTGACCCGGATCAGTCTCGGCGGCAGTATCGCCCGGGCCGCCCTCGGGTTCGTCCGCCGCAGCGCGGAGGAGCTGGCGACCAAGGGCACGATCACGTTCGCCGCCGACCAGATCCCACAGGCTGACCTGAACCTGCTTTTTGCGCGATCATCCAAGGGTGAGCACTAGGTCGGTTGCGACCGCCCACGGCATCGTGGGCTTCATCACCTGTGCCTGCCTGATCATCTTCTACGCGGCCGGCGAACCCTTCGGGACCAGCAACGACGTCGGCAACGCCCTGCTCGGGCTCCTCAGCCTCGCCCTCGCGGGACTTCTGAGGCGCCCGGCCCCCGCGCCGACGCGATCTGATCGCGTGCTGCTCGGGATTGCCGCCGTCGGCGCGGCGCTGACTGTTGCCGGGACCGTGCTCGTCGTCAGCGGCATCACCGGGTTCTATCTGGCCGGCTTGTGGTCGGCCGCCGGGTTCGGGCTGATCGGGGTCTGGTTGGTAGGGATCAGCCGCCGGGTGCGGCCGACAGGGATGGTTGCCGGTGTGGTGATGCTGCTCGGGCTCCTCGGCGTACCGGGGATCTTCATGGGTATCGACGACATGGACAACGCACCGGTGTGGACGTTCGTTGCCGGGGTCAGCTGGGCCGGGACGTACCTGCTCTTTCCCGCCTGGAGCCTACGACTGGCCCGGCGGGACCGACCCGAACGCCTCGGCTAGCGGCGGGAACATCCCGCGCACGTCTCCCCCGCCGACCCAGATCCCGATCGCCAACGCAGCAGTTGCCTCCAGCAACTTCGCGCGGACCAGTCCGCCCGCGGCGACCGGCACGCAGCCGAGATCCCGCACCAGCTCCGCGACCAGGTCGAGTGGGCCGTCACCGCAGATCGGCACGCCCAGCCCGGTCGGCGGGTTCTGCCAGACTGTTTCCGCGGCCAGGTTGAACGCCTTCACCACCTGCACTCCCGGGACCGCGCGATTGATCGCCTCGGCTGTCGCCGGCTGCGCCAACGTGAAATCCCTGTGATCCAAGGCATTCGTGCAATCGATCAGCGTCCGGCCCGGCGGCACGAGTCTCGCCACCTCCACCGCCACCTCGGCCGGTACCGCGAGCAGCACCACCTCGCCGTACGACGCTGCCTCGGTCGGCGATCCCGCCGTACCGCCGACTCGCTTGGCCACCGCCGCGGCCCGCTGCGGATCGCGGCCGCCGATTATCACGTCGTGGCCGGCCTTCACCCACTGCCCGGCGAGCGCTTCGGCCATCAGTCCGTTGCCCAGTGTTCCTATTCTCATGGGCCGACGATAAACAGTTCGATGCGCACCATCCGGTGTCTATGCTGGCCCGATGGCAGCCGTCAAACAGTTCCAGGTCACCTTCGATTGCGCGGATCCGGAGCGCGTCGCTCGCTTCTGGTGCGAGGTGCTCGGGTACGTCGTACCGCCGCCGCCCAAGGGTTTCGCCAGCTGGACCGAGTTCGACCAGTCGCTACCGCCGGAGAATCAGGGAGCCGCGTTCGCGTGCGTCGACCCCACAGGCGTCGGCCCGCGGTTGTTCTTCCAGCGGGTGCCCGAGGGCAAGGTCGTGAAGAACCGCGTGCACCTCGACGTCCGGGTCGGCACCGGGCTCGTGCGGGAGGAGCGGCTGGCGGTCCTCGAGGCCGAATGTGTGCGGCTGGAAGCGCTCGGCGCGACGCGTGGGCAGCTGCTGCGGTACGACGGCATCAACGAGTCGTGCCAGAACATGCAGGACGTCGAGGGCAACGAGTTCTGTCTCGACTGACCGTTACATACCGTTTGGTATGCAACGCCCGACGCACAATGGACCGATGGAGCCGAGATTCTTCTCCGACTGTCGGGCGCGGGTCGCCGCCGACCTGATCAGCGGCCGCTGGCCGATGGTAGTGCTGTACTCGCTCTCCTACGGTGCCGCCCGTCCCGGTGACCTCCGCCGGCAGATCGGCGGCATCAGCCAGAAGGTGCTCACCGAGACGCTGCGCCGCCTCGAGCACAACGGCCTGGTCGAACGCCGCCGGTACGCCGAGGCACCGCCGCGGGTCGAGTACTCGCTGACGACCGCGGGCAAGGACCTGCTGGTTCCGATCCGCGCGCTGGGCGACTGGGCCGACGTTTACGCCGACCAGCTCCCGACCGAAAACAAACCGTAAGCGCCTGCAGGCATGGTTTCCGGTGTCACCCCAACCACCGAGGAGCCACAAATGTTCACGCTGCAGCAGGTCGTCGACGCACCGCCCGCCGAGGTCGTCCACGCGTTCACCGAGGCCGAGCCGTTCGCGGCCTGGTTCCTGGCCGAAGGCTTCACCACGCCGTCGGACCGCGTCACGCTCGACGTCCGGCCGGGCGGCCTGATCTCGGCCGTCTTCGTCGGCGAGGGGGATGTCGAGGTCCCGTTCACGCTCCGGTACGGCGAGCTCGACCTCCCGCACCATCTGGTCCTGTACTTCGACGACCCCGCCGAGGAGATCACCGTCGAGTTGTCAGGACTGCCTGACGGGAAGACGCAGCTCGACTACCGCAGCGTCGGCCTCACCGACGAGCAGCAGGTCCCGATCAAGCCCGGCGTCGCCACGATGCTCGGCCACCTCGCGACGTACTTCAGCCGATAAACCCCTTGTAGACCCCGGGCATCGGGCCTGGTCGGGCGACGAACCCGCTGCCAGCTCCTGGTCCCGGCGGCTGCCCCGGTCCGACGTCCGGCTCGCCACCTGTTGCGCCGAGTAGGCGGCGGGTGAGCGTGTCGCGGGAGGACAGCAGCTCAGCGACCGCGGCCCGGAGGTGATCCGCTCCCGGCGCCTCCCCCGCTTCCGCAGCGAGCAGCACGGTCCGGCGTACCAGCTCCTTCATGAACGACGCCGTCGTACCGGCCGTCTGCTCGACGATCTCGTCGACCAGCTCGGCCGGAAGCTCCAGCCCAGGCCCGTACAAACGCAGTAGCCGCGCGCGACCGTCGGCATCCGGCAGCGGCACCTCGACCGCCATGTCCACCCGCCCCGGCCGCTGCATCAGCGCCGGCTCGAGCAGATCCGCCCGGTTCGTGGTCAGCAGGAACGCGACATCCGCGTCCTGCGCCAGCCCGTCCATCTCGTTGAGCACCTGGAACAGCAGCGGATTCTCGGAACCGTGCGAGTAGTCCCGCGCCTCGGCCACCAGATCACAGTCCTCGAGTACGACGAGGGCCGGCTGCAGCATCCGCGCCAACGCGCATGCCTGCGAGATGAAATGGATGCTCGTCCCCGCCAGCAGCACGACCGTGAACTCCGGCAACTGCGACAGGACATACCGTATGGTATGGGTCTTCCCGGTGCCGGGCGGGCCGTAGAGCAGGACGCCTCGTCGCAGGTGCTGCCCCGCGGCGAGCAGCGTCTCGCGATGCGCGGCGATCCCGACGACCTCCCGCTCGATCCGCTCGAGCACACCCTCCGGCAGGACGACGTCCGCACGCGTGATCCCCGGCCGCGGATGCAGCCGGAACGGCCCGACACCCTGCCCGAACTCGTGCCCCTCGAACGACACCACCTTCCCGCGGAACACGTTGTGCTCCCGGATCAGCTCCGGCAACGCCCCGAGGAACCGGTCGCCGGCCGCCTTCTCCACCGCCAGGATCTCCAGATCCACGCTCGACCGCCCGTACTGCGGATTCGCGGCCCGCAGCAACGCGACGTACCGGTCCTCGCCCCGCACCCCGAGGTAGAACCCGAACGCGACGCAGTCCATCTCCTCGTCGACGTCGATCTGCAGCCGCTGGTAGTCGACCGCCCCGATCCCGAACCGGTCGTACTCCGCCAGCTCCAGCAGCTCGCCGAGCGAGTGATGACCGCGGTTCGACCCGGCCAGCCCGATCACCTCGAACGTGTCGAACCAGGCCTCGATCGCCCGCTGCACGTTCGGCAGGTCGTACGGCGGGAAGCTCGACGACACCACCGGCACCTGCTCGGGGTCGACGCCGAGATGCTCCCGGAGCCGGTCCCGTAGGCTCTCCCGGCTGCTCCGCTGCCCGCTCACCTGCATCCGCTCCAGGAATCGCGTGAACAGCCGCGCGAATTCGTCGACCGCTACCCCGTCATCAGTCACAGCGTCGTACCTCCTCGTTCCGGACCTATCCGGAGGGTCCTCCGCAACGGCGGCTAGGATCTTCACCATGACAGCTTCCGAGTCCACCGACCGTCCGTACGGCGCCTTCCCGGTACGGATCGGTCTGCAGGTCCAGCCCCAGCACGCCCAGTACGCCGACATCCGGCGTACCGTCGCCGCGGCCGAAGAGATCGGCGTCGACGTGGTGTTCAACTGGGACCACTTCTACCCGCTCAGCGGTGAGCCCGAGGGCCTGCACTTCGAGTGCTGGACCATGCTGGCCGCCTGGGCCGAGGCGACCGAGCGCGTCGAGATCGGCGCCCTGGTCACCTGCAACTCCTACCGCAACCCCGACCTGCTCGCCGATATGGCCCGCACGGTCGACCACATCAGCGACGGCCGGCTGATCTTCGGCATCGGCTCCGGCTGGTTCGAGAAGGACTACGACGAGTACGGCTACGAGTTCGGTACGGCGGGCGGCCGGCTGGACGCCCTCGGCGAGGCGCTGCCGCGGATCGAGCAGCGCTGGACCAAGCTCAACCCGCAGCCGACCCGCGACATCCCGGTGCTGATCGGCGGCGGCGGCGAGAAGAAGACACTGAAGCTCGTCGCCAAGCACGCGAACATCTGGCACGGGTTCGGTGACGCGGAGACGCTCGCGCACAAGCACGCCGTACTGGACGAGCACTGCAAGACGCTGGGCCGCGACCCGGGCGAGATCGAGCGCTCGGCCGCCGTCGGCGACAAGGCGCCGGAGGACATCGGCAAGGGCCTGCTGGACGTCGGCACCCGCCTGTTCACGGTCTCGTCGTCCGGTCCGGACTACGACCTCGGCCTGCTCCGCGAGTGGGTCACCTGGCGCGACGAGGTCAACGCCAAGTAAGCCCTCTTTGAGCACCCACCAACCACCGGCGTCGCCGCGAAATGGTTGGTGGGTGCTCAAGGTCGAGGCACGTTAGGATTTCCGGCATGTCTACGTTGCCTGGGAACGGTTCGGTGCGGCCCATCACCCGCTGGGGTGAGGACGTCATGCACCGGGTCAACAAGCCTGTCACCGACTTCGGCGACGAGCTGCAGACGCTGATCGCCGACATGGTCGCGACGATGAACGCGGCCGAGGGCGTCGGCCTGGCCGCGAACCAGGTCGGTGTCGACCTGCAGGTCTTCGTCTTCGACTGCCCCGACAAGGAGGGCAACCGGGTTCAGGGCATCGTCTGCAACCCGACGGTCGAGGTGCCGGAGGGCAAGGACCGCAACCTGGACGAGGGCGACGAGGGCTGCCTGTCGCTGCCCGGCGCGTTCACCAAGTGCGCCCGGCCCGACTTCGCGAAGGTCACCGGCGTCGACGAGCACGGCGAGCCGGTCAGCTACGAGGGCGACGGCCTGCTGGCCCGCTGCCTGCAGCACGAGACCGACCACACCCAGGGCATGGTGTTCGGCGACCGGCTGTCCCGCAAGTACAAGAAGCGCCTGTTCGCCGAGGCCGAGGAGTTCGCCCCGGACTACCCCTCCGACTGGCCGGTGTCCCCCATGATCGAGCACGAGGACGAGCACGAGGACACCCCCGCCACCTGAGCTACCAGCGGGCCTTGTCCAGGTCGATCTCGTCGACCGTCTCGGCCGGGGTCTGGCCGGTGGTGTCGAGCCACAGGCCCCGGCGTGGAGTCTCGTCGAGGCTCGTCATCAGCGCACGGACGCCCTCCTCGACCGACCCTCCCCAGTCCCGGTACGCGTTGTTGCCGCCACGCCCGATCTCCCGCTCCACGATCGATTCGACCGACGGCACGAGTACGATGAGGTACGGGTCGACGCCGCGGAGCCGCGAGAACCAGCGCTCGACGTGCTCACCCAGCACGATGTCGCTGCAGACGAAGTCGAATCCGGCGTCCGCGTAGTGCTGCGCCACCAGCGCGCTCGCGTCGTACCGCAGTTCGAGCTGGCGGAGTGCCTCCGGGGACGGCTCCGGGGTCATGATCTCCGCGCCGGCGACGACGCCGCGGTAGAACACGTCGCCGTCGAGAGTCGCCGCGGGCGGGCCCATCCTTGCCGCGAGCAACGGTGCGATCGTGGACTTGCCGGCCGCCTGCATTCCGGTGACCAGAACTACCCTCGGTTTGCTCTCCATGCCTCCGCCGTCAGCGCGTAGATCGTGGCGTCGAACGGTACGCCGTCCTCGGCCAGCACCGCCTCGTGGTCGAAGCTCATCCCGAGCCGGCGCATGACCGCGATGCTACGGACGTTCGGGGTATCGGTCACCGCAATAACGCGCGGCAGACCGAGCGTCGTGAACCCGTGGTCGATCCAGGAGGCCGCGGCCTCGGTGGCGTAGCCGTGGCCCCAGTACTCGCGGGCGAGCCGCCAGCCGATCTCGAGATCGTCGGGGTACCACTGCTCACGGCTCAGCCCGGCAGCGCCGAGGAACGCCCCGTCCTCGCGTCGCTCGACAGCAAGGAACCCGTACCCGTGAGCGGCGTAGACCTCGTTGATCCCGGCCGCGTCCCGGTCGGACTGCTCCCGGCTCACCGGGCCGCCGAGGAACTCGGTGACGTGCGGGTCCGCGTTCAAGGCAGCCCACGGTTCCAGGTCCTCGTCGCGGAACGGACGCAGTACCAGGCGTTCCGTCGTACGCATGGCGTCTCCTCAGGGGCGAGTGGCGTAGAACGCTACTGCTGCCGAGGATGCCACGTTGAGGGAGTCGACGCCGCCGGCCATCGGGATGCGCACGGTCAGGTCTGCCTGTTCGAGCACGTGCGGTTTGAGGCCGTGGCCTTCGGTGCCGAAGATCAGCGCGAGCCTGTCGTCGTTGCGGGCGGCGAGTTCGTCGAGCGTGATCGAGTCGTCCGCGAGCGCCATCGCGGCAGCGACGTACCCGTTGTCCTGGAGCAGCCGGAGGTCGCCGGGCCAGCTGTCGAGACGCGTCCACGGGACCTGGAAGACGGTGCCCATCGAGACCTTGATCGAACGCCGGTACAGCGGATCGGCGCACGTCGGCGTCACCAGCACGAGGCCGACCCCCAGCGCGGCCGCGGCCCGGAAGCCTGCTCCGACGTTGGTGTGGTCAACGATATCGTCGAAGATCGCGATCCGTCGGACGTCGTCGGTCAACAGGTCCGTGAGCGGTACGGCGGCGCGGCGTTTGTACGACGCGAGCGCGCCGCGGTGCACGTGGAACCCGGTGACCTGCTCGGCCAGCTCCTCCGACACCACGTACACGGGCTTGTCCGGCCACTTGTCGAGCACGTCCTGCAAGGAGTCCAGCCACCGCGGGGCGAGCAGGAACGACCGCGGCTCGTACCCGCTCTCCGCGGCCCGCCGGATCACTTTGTCGCCCTCGGCAATAAACAACCCGTGCTCTTCTTCGAGCAACCGCCGCAGACTGACCTCCCGCAACTGCACATAGTCCGCCAGCCGCGGGTCCCCCGGGTCCTCAACCGGGATCAGGGTCATGCCTCGCGCTCTTCGCCGGCCGTAGCGCGCGCCAGCGCAGCAACCTCGACCACGTTGCCTACGACAACGATGGCGGGTGCGCCGACGCCGTCGGCCTTCATCACGTCGGCGATCCCCGCCAGATCCGACGTCACCATCCGCTGGCCGGGAAGGGTGCCGTCGGCAATCGCCGCCGCGGGCGTGTCCGCGGGCCGGCCGGCCGAGATCAACCGCTCGGCGATCGCCGGGAGGTTCTCGACCGCCATCAGCAGCACCAGCGTCCCGTGCAGCTGCGCCAGCGCGTCCCAGTTGACCAGCGAGTCCGGGTGCGACGGCGGAATATGCCCCGACACCACCGTGAACTCATGCGTCACCCCGCGATGCGTCACCGGGATCCCCGACACAGCCGGCACCGAGATCGAGCTGGTGATCCCGGGCACCACCGTCCACGGCACCCCGGCCCCGGCGCACGCCAGCGCCTCCTCGAACCCGCGCCCGAACACGTACGGATCCCCGCCCTTGAGCCGTACAACGACCTTCCCGGCCCGCCCGTGCTCCACCAGGATCCGGTTGATCTCCTCCTGCTGCGCCGCCCGCCCGCGCGGCAACTTCGCCGCGTCGAACAGCTCGACGTCCGGGTGCAGCTCGTCCAGCAACGGCTGCGGCGCCAACCGGTCCGCCACCACCACATCCGCCTCGGCCAGCAACCGCCGCCCGCGCACGGTGATCAGATCCGGATCGCCCGGTCCTCCACCGACGAGGTACACCCCCGGTCGCCGCTCCACGTCCCGCGCGGCCAGCTCACCGGTCCGCAGCCCTTCCAGGATCGCGTCCCGGACGGCCGCCGACTTCCGGTGATCGCCCCCGCCGAGGACGCCGACCGTCACGTTGTCGTGCTGCCCCGACGCCGGCGTCCACGCGGTCGCCCGCGAACGGTCGTCGGAGCGTACGCAGAAGATCCGCCGCTCCTCCGCCTCGGCCGAGACCCGGTCGTTGACCGAGGCATCGTCCGTCGCCACCACGACGTACCAGGCGCCGTCCAGATCGCCGTCCCGGAACCCGCGCTCGATCCAGCTCAACGACGGGTTGCCGAGCAGACCCTCGATCGTGGGCGTGATCGACGGCGAGATCAGGTCGATCCGCGCGCCCGACTCCAGCAGCCGCGGCAACCGCCGCTGGGCGACGCCGCCACCGCCGACCACGACCACGCGCCGCCCGTCGAGGACGAGCCCGGACAGGTACTGATGTGTCACTGACCGATCCCCGCGTCCTCGAACGTGGCCATCTCGGCGAGCGCCCGTACCGCGCAGGTCAGGATCGGGTACGCGAGCACCGCGCCGGTCCCCTCACCGAGCCGCAGGTCGAGGTCGACGAGCGGCTGCAGGCCGAGCTTCTTCAGCGCGACCGCATGACCGGGCTCGGCCGAGCGGTGCCCGGCGACGCAGTAGTCGACGACGGCCGGCTGGAACGCCTGCGCGACGAGCGCGGCCGCCCCGGCGATCACGCCGTCGAGGATCACCGGCGTACGGTTGGCCGCCGCGCCGAGGATGTAGCCGGCCAGTGCGGCGTGCTCGAGACCGCCGTACGCCTGGAGCGCCTTGAGCGGGTCGGTTGCCGGTACGTCGTGCAGCGCGAGAGCGTCCCGTACGACGGCTGTCTTGTGCGCGAGCGCGGCGTCGTCGATCCCGGTCCCGCGGCCGGTGACTGCGTCGGCGGTCGCCCCGGTGAAGGTCGCGATCAGCGCGGCCGAGGCGGTCGTGTTGGCGATGCCCATATCGCCGGTCAGCAGGCAGCGGTACCCGTCCTGGACCAGCTTGTCCGCCAGCTCGAACCCGACCGCGATCGCCGCACGCGCCTCGTCCTCGGTGAGCGCGTCGGTCTGGGACAGGTCGCGGGTCCCCGGGCGGACCTTCGCGTGGACGATGTCCAGCTGCTCCACCGGTGTCGCCACGCCCACGTCCACAACCCGTACATCGACCCGGTTGTTGGCCGCGAACGCGTTCACCGCGGCACCACCGGCGGCGAAGTTCGCCAGCATCGCGGCGGTCACTTCCTGCGGCCACGGGGAGACGTTCTGCGCGTGTACGCCGTGATCCGCCGCGAACACCGTCACCACCGCGGGCTGTGGCACCTGCGGCGGGCAGGTCCCGGTCATCCCGGCCACCCGCACGGACAGCTCTTCGAGTACGCCGAGCGACCCGGCCGGCTTCGTCAGCTGCGCGTGCCGCGCCTCGGCCGCCTGCATCGCCGCCGGGTCCGCCGGAGCGATCCGCGCCACGTACCCGTCCACCACGCCGTCCGCCACGCCGTCCATCGAGTCCTCCATCCGCTCCCGGTCCGTACCGGCTCGATCTTCGCATCTCCGATCTGGTGCCCCGGGGTGGGTCGGCGGCATGTGGACAGTAATGTCGGAATCACCACACGTCGCAGACGCCTTCCAGATCCCGGAGGATCACAGATGTCGCTCGATCGTCCCGTCGCCCCGGACCCCTACGAACTGCTCCCGAAGGCGGGTTCGTTCACCGTCACCAGCACCGATGTCACCGACGGCGAGCAGCTGTCCGACGACCACGCGTTCGCCGGCGGGAACAGGTCGCCGCAGCTCAGCTGGTCCGGGTTCCCCGCGGAGACCAAGGGCTTCGTCGTCACCTGCTACGACCCCGACGCGCCGGTCGTCTCCGGCTTCTGGCACTGGATCCTGGTGAACCTCCCGGCCACGGTCACGGAGCTCCCGGCCGGCGCCGGGACCGCCGAGCGGCTCGACAACGGCGCCTTCCACGTCCGCAACGACTTCAGCACCAAGAACTTCGGCGGCGCGGCCCCGCCCGCGGGTGACCAGGTCCACCGGTACTACTTCGTCGTCCACGCCATCGACGTGGAGGCGCTGGACGTCGACTCGGACGCCTCAGCGGCCGTGGTCGGGTTCAACCTGGCGTTCCATACGCTGGCGCGCGCGATCATCACCCCGACGTACCAGATCGCGGAGTGAGGTTGCGGGAGCCGTCTCGGCCGAGGCGGCTCCCGGCATCAGCTGAGCGGTGGCCGCCGTCGCTCGGCGGCGGTGAGATCGGCCTCGTCCTGACCGCTCCACTCGGTTCCGCTCGAGACGCTGAGCTCGTCGCGTACGCCGCTCCACCGGGCGGTGAGCGCGAACAGCACCAGGATGTCCAGCGCGATCATCAGCAACCCCCAGACCGGATAGGCGCCGAGCCAGGCGACCTGCGTGACAGCGTGCAGGCAGACGAGCACGATCGCGGCGATCCTGGCCCAGGTCTGTGCCATCAGCAGACAGGCGCCGACGCCGATCAGGACCAGGCCGAAGATCAGGATGATCCATCCCCAGGCGGTCACGTCGACGATGATCAGATTCTCCCGGGTGATCACCAGGCGCTCGTCCGAGAACAGCGCGATGAACCCCTCGAAGACGTTCACCAGACCGGTGATCATCATCACCGCACCGGCGAACACGACGACGCCGATCATCGCCGCCCGGCCTTGTTCGCAGCCATCCTGCTGTCTCCTCTCGTGCGGCGGACCGCCACCGATCCGGCGACGGATCACCTCTGGATGGTGGCGCGCCGGCGGCCCGGGCACCTCACCCCATCCGGATGAGAGCCCCCGCCCACCGCGCGCCGCCTCCAGGGCGCCCCGGCGCCGACTCAACCGGATGGGGTGATGAATTCGCGGCCATTGCCGATCAGGCTCGGGGAATGACGCCTCAACCCACCCAAGGCGGTGCGCCACCGATCGCTGCCGGACGACTCTGGGCCGCCGGCGCGGCAACGGCGGTCGTCGCGGCGCTGATCGCGGTCGTCGGCATCCTGCTCGCCCGCGGAGTGTTCGACGTACCGGTGCTCGCGCCGGAAGGCGAAGGTACCTGGGGCGACGCCGACACGATGACGTACGCGCTGTTCTGCGCGCTGGCAGCGCTCATCGCCACCGGCCTGCTCCACCTGCTGCTGGCCTCGACCCCGCGCCCGTTCGAGTTCTTCGGCTGGATCATCGGCCTGGCCACCGTCGCCGCAGCGGCCGCCCCCTTCGTCGCCGGCGGCAACACCAACTCCAAGATCGCCACCGCAGTCATCAACCTCGCCGTCGGCACAGCAATCGGCACCCTCCTATCCAGCGCCGGCCACTCCGCAGCCAGAGGCCTCAACTAGCCGTCAGCCCTACTGGATCCTTCTGGCCTCGACGCGATCAAAGGCGCCGGCTGGGTAGACGAAGACTCGTTTGACGGTCTTGATCGGCTCCTTGGTACCGAGAAACGCGGTCCCTTTCGCACCCGGAAGCAGATAGAAGTTGCTGGAGTTCGACAACTCGATCCCCCGGTTGTAGTTCCTGGCATCGCCGCCTTCACCGGAGAACGCGTCCCGCCAGGTGTCGACGTAGTTGCTGATCGAAGTGGCCTCGATCTGCTGTCCGTCGTTGGTGACGACGACGACCTCGTACATGTTGATGGTGTCGTCCGACTGATTGTCTACCTGCGCGATCAGATAAGTGATTGGCCGCGCATTGGCGAGCCGCCGGTAGTCGCCGTACCGCTCCAGTCGCGGGTCCTTGATGTTCGCGGGCACCTGGATCGTGCCCACCGCGCCCTGGTAAGAGAACCTGTAGGTCCCAGGACCGGTCAGGGCACGACGCGCCGGCGCGGAGCTGGTTGGGGTGTCTCTCGGCGGCGGTGTCCGGCTCGCGCTGGGCGCCGGCACTTGCGAAGCACCCGATGACGGCGCCACCTTGTCCGGTGAAGCCGACGGTGCGTTGATGACGCACCCGGCACAGCTAATCAGCAGCCCGACTGCCACCAAAGCCCTTGCGCCGAACCACCCGTGGCTGATCCCCATGATGTTCCCCCTCGCGGCACCGCCCCCAGCGCCGACCCAGGCAATTATTGACCAGTGGAACCTCGACGTACACCCGACGCTTCGCCTGACCGGTGAGGCTGCGCCGGCAAGTAGCCACCGGGCAGGTCTGTTACATGTACTGCGCATCGTGCATCGCTAGGCAGTACTGGATCGCCTCAGTTGGTGGGCGGATCCACAGCCTCGGCCCAGCGGGTTATTTGGTAGGCCGCGCTGTCTGGGGGCGGCGGGTCGCCGGAGAGTTCGGTTGAGGTTGCTTTTGGGACGAAGGGGAGGTGGTCGATCTGGCCGTTGCGGCGGTGGATGTCCAGGTAGATGCCGAACGGTTTGTAGTCGAACTTGGCGTAAGCGATCTCCGTGCGTGGGATCCGGGTGGAGCCGATCGCGTGGACGAAGATCAGTTCGTCGTCGGTGAGGCGGAGTTCGTACCGCATCGCCGCGCCCAGGAACAGCAAGGCTCCAGGGATCGTCGGCCAGAGCATGGGCGCGATCGCGGTGGCGATCAGCGCGGCCAGCACGAGGAGGCGGAGCAGGATGAGGGTTACGCGGTGCGTGCCCCATCTGCGGATCTCCGGGTCGGTCATAGGGCGGTGACGTAGACCCAGTGGCCGGCTTCGCGGGTGAAGGTGCTGTTTTCGTGTTGGATGCCGGGGGTTCCGGCGGTGGTGTAGTGGGCGCGGAACTCGACTGTGCCTTCGGAGTGGAAGGGGCTGCCGCCGGTGGTGCCGATGATCTCCAGGCCGGTCCACTCACGACCGGGTGGGAAGTCGATGCTTGCCGGGCGGGTCGTGAGCGACCACGTTTGCTGGAGGTACGGCGCATCGTGCATCACGAAGGCGGTGTACCGGGAGCGCATCAACTGCTCCGCGGTCGAGGCGGTCGCCTGGCCGCGGTGGAGCGGGCCGCAGCAGGCGGCGTACGGCAGGTCCTGACCGCAGGGACAGAGGGCTGGCATGGAGTGATTGTCGCCGATCGGTCACCCGGCTGCGTGATCTAGTGCCGTGATCTACTGCCGTGATGGCGGTGACGGAGGCGGCCCGATGGCGGCGCGAGGCCGTGCGCCCGGTTCTCGCGGCGTTTGCGGCGGCCGACGGCGTGGACGCGGTGATGATGAGCGGATCGAGCGCCCGCGGTGATGCCGACGAGTGGTCGGATGTCGAGGTCGGCGTGTTCTGGCAGCGGCCGCCCTCGGAGCGGGACCGCCTGGCCGCGGCCCAGCTGGCACGGGCGGCGGACGCTCGCATCGTGTCGGACGTCGATGCGCCGCCGCCCTGGTACGACCACCTGTATCTGGGTGCGGCCCATCCCGACGGGTTGATGATCGAGGTCGCGCACATGCTCACCAGCGACGTCGAGCGCGCGCTGGACGCGGTACTGACAGCCGGCCGCCCCGACGATGCGGCGATGGTTCTGATGAAGGGCATGCTCGACGGCCGCGATCCGATGGGTCCGCGGGCCGAGCTCGTCGACCGGTGGAAGGAACGCGCGGCGGCGTACCCGCGAGAGCTCGCGATCGCCGTCGTACAGCACAACGGGAACATCGAGAAGTTCTGGCGCCTGCAGATGCTGGTCGAGCGCGACAACCCGTTCCTGCTGGCCCGCGAACTCGTCCGCATCACAGGTCAGTTGCTGATCGTCCTGCACGCCCTCAACGGCCAGTACTGCAGCAGCCACCCGCTCTCGTTCAAACGCCTCGACACCATCGAACGCGACCTGAGCCTGGCGCCGCAGGCCCTCGCCGCCCGCCTCCGCGCAGTCTTCACCGAGCCCGACGGCGCAGTAGTCCTGCGGGACCTCATCGAGGAAACCTTCGACCTGGTGGAACACCACCTCCCCGAGGTCGATATCAACGCCCTGCGCACCACCTTCCGCGCCGACCGCAAACCTCTCGACTCACCCCACTGAAACCTGCGGATCCCGCACCGGCATACTCGCGACCTCCGCCTCCAGAGCCTCGTACTGCGGCCCGCTGAGCGGCTCGGACAACACCACATCGACCCGGCCGCCCTTGCGGCCCCAGGCGCCGACGACCCGGCCCAACCGATCCTCGTCCGACCGAAGAACCCATGCGGCGACACCCTCGAAATCCACCTCGACCAGCTCGTCCACGAGCGAATCCCAGACCGCACGAGCGTCCGCAGGCGACAACCCCGACCACCACGAGAACGCCTTCGGCGTTGTGGGCCCGAAGCAACGAACATGCCGCCGGCACAACTCCACCCGGGCCTCGCCGACGTCGATCAACGGCCGCAGCACCTCCCGCACCCACAGCGACGTCGTGTCCCACCGCAGCGCGATCCGCCCACTCGCACATGCCTCGCGCAACTCGCTGCCCATCCCGCCACGCCGCTCGCCCCCGTCCAGCGCCGCACACAGCCGCTCCGCGAGTACGTCGATCCGCCGTACGGCGTCCGCATCGAGCGGCAGCCGCCCCAGCGTGAACACGCCGAAGTCCCGCACCGGGAGCACATATACCGCCGCCCGCGGACTGTACGTCTGGATCAACGACGCATGCTCCCAGTCCGACGGCGCGCACCCGGCCATCCGGGCGTGCATCCCGAGCAACGCATCCCGCGGCGCGGTGTCCTGCAGCCCGACGTACGCCGCCTCCTCGTGCGATCCCGCCGGGAGCCGATCGACAAGGTGGTTGACCTGCAATCGGTAGGCGACGGCCTGCTCCCGCGTGATCATGGATCGGACCGTACGGCAAAAAGACGTCACCACATGGCCTAGTTACGACGGACCGTCGCCAGCCAGCCCGGCGCGCCGTTCTCGTGCATCCGCGTCTCGATCCGGCGCGGTTCGACGCTGACGATCGTCCAGCCGGAATCCGCCGCGAACGCCGTCTGCAAATCGATTTGCGAGATCGGATGCGGCACGTCGTCGGGCTTCTCGTCGCTGAAACACAGCACATACAGAGTCGCACCCGATGCGGCGACCGAGGCCAGACTCACGACGTACCGCGCACGCTCGTCAGCGTCGAAGGTGTGGAAGAGACCGGAGTCGAGAATCGTGTCGAAGGTACGCGCGAGATCGCCGAGCTGCAGCGCGTCCGCGGTCACGAACTCCGCGTCCACGCCAAGCTCACGAGCCTTCTCCCGGGCCCGCGCCAACGCGGTCTCCGCGACATCGAACCCGACCACCGGCACGCCGCTCGAAGCGATCAGCAACGCGTTGTCGCCACTCCCACACCCCGCATCAAGCACCACTCCACTGAACGCACCGGAGGACACCAACTGCACCACCGCAGGCTGCGGCCCGCCGAACTCCCACGGCGCCGGACCGTCCTGGTACGACGCATCCCACGGACGCCCTGCCATCCGCTCATGACTCGTCGGTTGCCGCGTGCGCTCGGACATCGTCGTACCCTTCGTGGCTGAGAGGTGTCTACCCATCCTTACCCCAAGTGAAGGATCGATGCAGATGCTCGAGACCGCGCGGCTCGATCTGGCCGAGTTCGAGATGGGGCGCGATCTGCCGGCCCTGCACGCGATGTTCTCGGATCCGGAGTGGGCACGCGGCGGCTACATGACGCCGACGACGTCCGAGAGCGAGTCGCGCGAGCGGTTGGAGCGGGAGTTCAGCGACAACGGCGGCTGGACGTGGGTACTGCGGGTTCGGCCCGAGCAGACCGCCGTCGGCATCATTGCCGTCTTCTCGGATCAGGGCAGCCCGATCCGCGGGCTGGGCTGGTACCTGCAGCGCGATCGCTGGGGCGCCGGGCTGATGAGCGAGGCGGCGCGTGCGGTCGTCGATCATCTGCTCGAGCAGCCGTCGATCGCCGGCGTCGAGGCCTGGATCGACTCACGCAACGTCCGCTCGATCGCCGTCGCCCGGCATGCGGGCCTCGACCTGGTCGGCCGCCTGCCGCGGACCCTGGACGGCGGCGAGATCGCGCAGTCCGTCGTGATGGGGCGCGCCGCGAAGCCGACGGATCCGACCACGTTCGCGATCATGCCGGTGCTGGAGGTCCGCGACGTAGCCGGCACCGCCCGGCTGTTGTGCGACGTGCTCGGACTGCAGATCCGCTTCGAGCTCAAGGACGTCGTGCACCTCGGCTTCACCGAATGGAACGGTCAGAGCGGCCTGGAGGTACGACGCGCCACCGGCCCCGTCTCCCCCGCAGCGATCATGGTCGAGGTCGGCGTACTGGTCGATCCTCTGTACGACGCCGTACGCTCGGCCGGCCTCGTCGAGTCGACCGCGCCGGAGGACATGCCGTGGTACCGGCGTACGTTCACGCTGGTGTTGCCGGAGGGGCACCGGCTGACGATTTCGGGTCCGGTCAGCGCTGGTAGTTGAGCACCATGATCCAGCCCACCCCGAGCGCCAGCACGCACAACACCGCGCCGACCACGGCCACCGGCTTCCCGCGCCGGGCGCCGATCAGCCCGGCGATCGCGAGGCCGACCCCCGGCAGCGCGAGCGGGAAGGCGGCGTACTGGCGGTAGCCCGTCATGTCGATGGGCAGGAACGGCGCCACGAGGCCCGCGAGCCCGAGGACGAAGGCGAGCACGCCCAGCGTCGCCGTACCCTTCGGCTGAGCCGGCGCCTGGGGCTGCCAGGCCGGCTCGCCGGGCGTCTGCGCGTAGTCGGGCCAGAGGTGCTGCGGAGCACCTCCTTGCTGCGGGTTGGCGTTGCGCTCCGGCGGGCCGTAGGTCATGAGAACTCCGTAGTCGACAGGGTGCCGTCCACTGCCCTGACGCTCGGCGTCGCCGGTCGGTTCCCGCTAATCCTGTTGGCGTTCGCCGAGCGGGAAGGCGCGGATGATCACCGCGGTCGGCGTTGCGGCGTCCGATCTCGGCTCGGAGCCGACGAAGTCGCGGAGTACCCGATGCAGGCGGGCCCGGAGCTCGGCGAGCTCGCCGTCGGCCAGCGTGACTACCTCGCTGAACGCGAAGTCCTCGTCGTCGGACTCCTTCGCGGCCAGCCAGCTCGCGTACGCCGTGTCCTCGAGCTCGCGGTTGAGCGTCGCCTGGTCGACCCGCAGCCGCCGCCAGGGCTTCACCCGCCCGACCGCACCCGGCACCGCCTCGATCACGCCGAGCGCCTCGAGCCGCCGCAGGTGGAACGAGCACGAACCGGTGCTCTCCCCCAGCTCCCGCGCGGCGATGGTCGACGTCGTCGTACCGTCCCGGTCGATCAGCTCTAGGAGTGACTCGCGCAGCGGGTGGGCGCGGACGACGTCGCGCCGGTTCGGCGTACTGCGGTGGTCGGGCATGGTCGGCATCCTAGCGTTTCGCTTTGCAAAGCTTCGACTTTGCAGATTACGATCTTTGCATGCCGACGTACATCCAAGGCCGCCTCGCGCGCCGCCTGCCCGAGCTGACCGACGAGGTACGGCGCGGCACGCCCCGGCGGATCACGGAGTACGGCGAAGAGATCCTGCACCGCCCGTCCCGGCCGGTGACCGAGTTCGGCGCGGCGCGCTGGGGTGCGCTGATCGACGACATGTTCACCACGATGTGGATCGCCGAGGGCTGCGGCCTCGCCGCGAACCAGGTCGACGTCGACGCGGCGCTGTTCGTCTACGACCTCACCGACGAGTACGGCGACCGACACGTCGGTCACGCGTTCAACCCGCGCATCGAAACCATGACCGCCCTCTTCGGCACCCAACCCGGCACCGAAGGCTGCCTCTCCCTCCCCGGCGCCAACGCCCCACTCCCCCGCCCCACCCGAGCCACCCTCCACGCCTCCGACATGAACGGCACCCCATTCACCGTCGACGCCACCGGCTACCTGGCCCGCTGCCTGATCCACGAAACCCAACACCTCGCCGGCACTATCTACGTCGACCACCTCTCCCCGACCGCCCTCGCCCAAGCCCTCAACCACTCCACCGCCACCCGCACCGACGTCCTCCGCCACCGCCAAAACCGCAAAGAACAACTCACCGAACTCGGCTAACGTCCGTGGCCATGGACGATCCGAAGCAGGTAGTACGCCGCGGGTACGACGTACTCTCAACCCGCTACGACGAGGCGACCGGCGCAGACTCGAAGTACCGCACCTGGATCGGCGACCTCCTGGCCCGCCTCGACCCCACTATCGCCCGCTGGTTGCGCCCGGGCGGATGGTTTCTGTGCACAACCGGCGACGGTGCATGGACCGGTACCGACGAGAACTGGCTCGGCGGCGGAGCGCCCATGTGGTGGAGCCACGCTGACGCCGCGACGTACCGCAACTGGCTCGCCGAGGCCGGTCTAACTGTTCACACGGAGGCCTTCGTCCCCGAAGGCTCTGGCGGTCACAGGCTCTTCTGGGCTTGCCGCTGACTCTTTAGCGGGGTGTTGGGATGCTGACGTCTTGGCGGAGGGCTTGGAGGACTTCTAGTTCGCGGTCTATTTCGCGGCGCTTGGCCTGCAGGCGCTCTACGCCTTCTGCTAGTAGGACCTCTAGCACCCCGGTGCGCTCGGACGGTGGGGCTTCCAGGCAGGGCAGGAGTTCGCCGATGGTTGCGCTGCCCAGACCGGCTGCGAGCAGGTGCTGGATCATCACGACGCGCTCGACCATCGGCTCGTCGAACTCTCGCCAGCCGCCTGCGGTCCGGTCCGAGCGGATCAGGCCCTGCTCTTCGTAGTACCGGAGAGAACGCGTGCTGACTCCGGCGGCCTCCGCTAGCTCCCCGATACGCATGGATCCAGTCTTGCACTTCACACCAGTGTGAAGTCTGACCCTAACCTCATGCATTGGTTCTACTTGGCAATCGCCGTCGTGTTCGAAATCGCCGTAGCCGTCTCCGCCGGCAAGGCCCAAGGCTTCACCCACCGTGCCTGGACCGCCGCCACCCTCATCACAGGTGCCCTGGGCACCTACTTCCTCAGCCGCGCCCTCCTCACCTTCGACGTCGGCGTCGGCTACGCCCTCTGGACCTCGCTCGCGGGCGTCGGCATCACGCTGTTGAGCGCCCTGCTGTTCGGCCAACGACTCACCTGGCGCAAGGCGATCGGCATCGCCCTGGTCATCGGCGGCGTCGTCGGCCTCCAACTCACCACCTGACACCGAGGAGTACTCCCATGCGCACTGCTTGGCTCACGCTGCTGATGGCCGGCGTCTTCGAGATCGGCTACGCCTTGTCGGTCGGCGGCAGCCACGGCTTCACGAACCGCACCTGGTCCGCCGTGGCCGTCGCGTTCTTCCTGCTCACCCTCTGGGCACTCAGCCGCGCCCTCCGCACCATCGACGTCAGCACCGGGTACGCCGTCTGGGCCGGCCTCGGCGCCGTCGGAGCCGCCGTACTCGGACCAGTCTTCTTCGACGAAACCCTCACCGCGGCGAAGAGCACCTGGCTCGCCGTCATCATCACCGGCATCATCTGGCTCAAGCTCGCCGACCGCCCACTACCCGTTCTTAGGTGCGCCAACAGCTACCGGCGAAGGACGGCCGTTTGACGGTCGCCGCGGGGGATACGGATACTCGGCACAGCGACGCCGGCGCGGCTCTCGGGCCCCAATTCCATCAGTGCTGTATTCGGAGGTTCCATGCGTTTGAGGTCGAGTGGCCGGCATCATGTCGCGTTCGAGTTCGGCGATCTGCAGGTGATCTCGTTGCGGGACGGGTACATCGACATGCCGCCGACCCGGCTGCGCGACGAGGACGGGCGCCCGCTCGAGGCGCTGCCGGCCGTCGTACCTCTGGTCGGCGACAACCTACGGCTGTCGGTGAATGCCTTCTTCGTCACCGACGGCGCGCGGTCGATTCTCATCGACACCGGCGCCTCGAACGCCTGGCCCGAACGCACCATGGGACTGATCTACGACGCGCTCGACGAAGCGGGAGTCGACCGCGCGCAGATCATCGATGTGGCCATCACCCACAGACACGTGGACCACGTGGGCGGCCTGATCGCGCCGGACGGTTCGGAGGCATTCGCCAAGCTCGAGCGAGTGTGGATCGGCGCCGGCGACACCTCGGTGTTCACGGGACGGCTCGAGCCGCTGCGCGATCGCGTCGTACCCGTGTCGGACGAGGTCGCGATCAACGACTGGATGACCGCGATCCCGGCACCGGGCCACACCCCCGGCCACACCGTGTACAACGTCAGGAGCGGCGCCAGCCACCTTCTCGTCTGGGGCGACACCGTCCACGTCCCCACCCTCCAATTCGACCAGCCGAACGTGTCCTGGGAGTTCGACGGCGACCAGCCCGAGGCCCGCGCCGCACGAGCAACCCTCCTCGAACAACTAACCCAGCCGAACCACTTCGTCGCCGGCGCCCACCTCGACTCCCCCGGCATCGCCCGCGTGACCCGAGCCGGCGACGCCTACGCCTTGGAGTACCTCGCACCACCACTCAGCTGACCGGCCCTCAGTTGCCTGGTGGGGAAATGGCCTGCGGTGGGGCGTACAAGGGTGCCAGGATGCAGGCATGGTTGCCCACGCGTCCGAGGATCGACTGCCGCCCGATCTCCTGGCCGACGTGGCCGACGCAGTCGGGGCGGAGGTCAGTCTGCTCGGTCGCCTACCCGGAGGCTTCGATGTGGGTGCCATCCGCGTTGACTTGGCCGGAGGAGCAAATGCCGTGCTCAAAGCATGGCCGAGGGTACGCGCCAACCAACTGGACGAGTCGTTGCGAGCCCAGAGAATCGTCGAGCGCATGCGCGGGCGCGGCTATCCCACCCCGGCCTGGCTCGGGGTCGGTGCCACGGCCACTCATGTCTGGCACCTGATCGAGTTCGTTGACGCAGATCCTGCACCAGAGCTGACCCTCTCCCTCGTCGAGCAGCTGATAGAGATCAACGAACTCCAGGCCGACCAAGCCTCCGAACCCTACGACCACTGGTCCTACGCCTGGCGTCTCGCGACCGGTCAGGACTTCGGGCGAGACCTGGCACCGAGTCTGTCGAGGGCCGTCGCCGAGCTTTCCGGGTACTCCTCCGCGGTATCAGCCTTGGTCGACCGCCTGCGACAAATGTGTGCCGACGGCTCCCCACCACCAGCACCACCCGACATGGTCCACGCCGACTTCAAACCCGACAACGTCCTGGTCCGCGACGGATCGGTCGTGGCGGTCATCGACATCGGAAACGCAGGCAGCGGCACCCGAGCCACCGATCTCACCACCCTCCACTGGCACATCTTCCAAGCCCCACTGGACGGCGCCCGAACCCGCCTGTCAACAAGAATCCTCGACCTGGTCGGCTGGGAAGCGGCAGCAGTACTCACCGCAACCCAAATCCTCGTCCAACTCGAATGGCCCATCCGCCACGGCGACCACGATGCCATCCCAGACGTGATCAACCACGCCCACCACACCCTCGACGAACTAACCGCACTTCGCTAACCGCCCCCGCCCACACGCCCGCATCACGAACGGCCGCCGGCTCAGCTTCAGCAAGAACTGCAACATCAACTCAGGCGACTGACACCGCGCGGACACCCCAAGCCTGCTCTTCGTTTGATAGGGCCCGATGAAGCCGAATGCGCTCATTCGCCGTCACGGCGATCGGACACGTATCGCACTGTCGTACGAGTTTCGGCCTTGAGCCGTCCATCATTGTGCGACGGTCAGACCATCGCGCGTCTCACCTTGCCACCGGTCCCCGCGCATCGCGGGGCGGTTGCCAAGTGGACAAACACGCTCCCCGGCCGGAGGCGGAAAATACAACAGCCGCCCCGAAGCGTTGGCCTTTGGACCAGACCCGGCGGATCGCGCCATTCACCGGGCGGTTGCTCGGTCGACGGACATTTTCGCCGCCGAAGGCGGCCAATAAACAGCCGCCGCGAAGCGGCGTCCTTTGGACCGCGACCGGCGAATCGCGCCATTCGCCAGGCAGTTGCTCGGTCGACGGAGACGCTCGCCGCCGAAGGCGGCCAACAGAACAGCCGCCGCGGAGCGGTGTCCTTTGGACCGGGCCCGGCGGAACGTGCGATCCGCCGGACACGGTGCTCGCGGACCAACGTGCTCGCCGCCGAAGGCGGCCAATAGGACAGGCGCCGCGGAGCGGTGTCCTTTGGACCGGGCCCGGCGGATCCTGTGATTCGCCGGGCACCGTGCTCGCGGACTGACGTGCTCGCCGGAGGCGGCCAATAGGACAGGCGCCGCGGAGCGGTGTCCTTAGTCTTTGATGCCGGATTGGGTTACGCCTTGGATTAGGTAGCGCTGGAGGAAGGCGAAGATCAGGACGAGGGGGAGGATGGAGACCGCTACGGCCATGAAGAGTTCGTGGATGTTGATGGTTTGGGCGGTGATGAACGTCGACATCGCGACCTGGATCGTCCAGGACGACGAGTCCTGGCCGATGACCAGCGGCCACAGGAACGAGTTCCAGTTGCCGATGAAGGTGATCGCCGCGATCGCCGCGAAGAACGGCAGCGAGTTCGGTACGACGATCCGCCAGAACACCCCGAAGTACCCGGCCCCGTCGACCCGCGCCGCCTCCTCGAGCTCCCGTGGGAAGCCGAGGAAGTACTGCCGGAACAGGAACGCCGCAAACCCACTGAACAGCGTGGGAATGATCAGACCCCGCAGCGACGACACCCACCCGAGCGACGACACCACGATGAACGACGGGATGAAGGTGACGGCCCCCGGGATCATCAGCGTCGCCACGATCGCGTAGAAGATCTTGTCCGCATGCCGATAAGGAATCCGGGCCAACCCGTACCCAGCCATAGATGCCAACAGCAACTGCCCCGCCGTACCCAGCACCCCGACAACAGCCGAGTTGTACAGCGCCCGCGCCATCGGCACCTGGGTGTCGTCGAAGAGCTCCTTGATGTTGCCCCACTGCAGATGCGCCGGGAACAACGTCCACGACGGCGCCGTGATGTCGGCCTCCGTCGACAGCGCGTTACGCAGGATCAGGTAGAACGGCAGCAGGAACAGCACGACCGCGATGAACAACGCGATCCACCGCAGCACCATGCCGACCCGCCCCAGAGCACTCTGGGTGAACCCGATCGGTTGCGGTGTTCCCGTCGTACGCTCCGAGACTGCCATCAGTCGCCCGCCTTTCCGAAGCCGAAGATCCGGCTCTGCAGCAGCGTCACGATCATGATGATGACCGCCAGGATCAGCGCGCCGGCCGAGCCGTGGCCGAGGTCCTGGATCGAGCCGAGCGAGATGCCGTACAGGTAGACCAGCGGCGGCCGCGCGTAGTTCACGTTGCCGACCAGGTTGTAGAACTCGTCGAACGCCTGGTACGCGGCGATCAGGTTCAGAATCAGTACGGCGACCGACGTCGCCCGCAGCTGGGGCAGCGTGATGTAGCGGAACACCTGCCACCCGGGCTTCGCTCCGTCGACGTACGCCGCCTCGTAGAGCGTCGGCGAGATCCGCTGCAGGCCGGCGATGAACAGGATCATGTAGAACCCGAGCTGCAGCCACAACCGCACGGTGACCAGCGGCAGCCAGTACCACGGCGGCGAGACCGTCGAGAGCCATGCGATGTTGTCGATCCCGAACCAGCCGAGCACCGTGTTCGCGAGGCCGAACCGGACACCGTTGAAGATCGACAACCGCCAGATCAGCGACGCGACGACGTACGAACAGGCGGTCGGCAGGAAGAACACCGACCGGAAGAACGCCCGTGCGATCTTGACCTGGTTGACCAGCAACGCCAGCGCGAGCGAGAGCACGAACGTCAGCGGCACGATGAACACCGCGAAGATCGTGAACGTGCCCAGACTCGACAAGAAGTTGTGGTCGGTGAGCATGTCGATGTAGTTGCGGAGCCCGACGAACTTCGACGGCGTCGCGGTGTTGTAGGCCTCGAAGAAGCTGAGGACCAGGCTCCAGATGATCGGCAGGTACGAGAAGATCAGCAGGCCGAGGACGAACGGCCCGACGAACACCCAGAACCACAGGGTGTTGCCGGCGATCCCCTTCCGCCGGGTCCTCCGCCGCTCACCAGCGGCAGCGGAGGACTTCGGAGCAACAGTCTTGGTCGGTGCGCTCATCCGAACAACCGCTGCAGTTCGGCGTTGACGGTCTTCTCGGCCTTGGCGATCTCGGCGGCTGGGTCGGCTCCCTTCTTGATGACGTTGGTCAGCATGTCGCCGAACGCCGTACCCATCTTCGGAGTCCAGGCCGGGTTGTCGGTGTGGCCGTAGTCCTCGTTCAGCTTCACGGTGTCAGCCGCGACGCCGCTCTGCAGCTTGGATGCCTTCGCCGCCAGGCTCTTGCGCGGCGGGATGTGGAATCCGTAACTCAGCGACCAGTCCTCCTGGTCCGCCGAATTGTCGATCCAGAGCCACTTGACGAACTTCTTGGCCGCGTCGACGTTGGCGCTCTTCGACGACACGAACTGGGTCCAGCCGCCGGAGTACACGGCCGGCTTGCCCTCCGCGTCGAGTTTCGGGAACGGGATCACGCCGAGGTCGTCACCGAGCGCCTTCTGCATGCCCGGCACCGCCCACATGCCGATCCATTGCATCGCGACCAGGCCCTGGTTGATCGCGGTCGGGTCCCACCAGTCGGTGGGCGCGCCGAGCAGGATGCTCTTGCTCGCGTACAGCTCGTGCAGCTTGCCGAAGGCCTTCGCGGCGCGGTCGCCGGTGAAGCCGGGCTTGTTGTCGTCGGTCAAGTAGCTGCCGCCGGACGACCACAGCGCCGGGCCGCCCATGCCGTTGCCGCCGTCGTTGCCGACGAACATGCCCTTCACCTTGTTGGTGGTCAGCTCCTTGGACGCCGCGATCAGGTCGTCGATGGTCTCCGGCGGCTTGATCCCCTTCGCGTCCAGCATGGACTTGCGGTAGTAGATGACCTGCGGGTCGATGATCATCCGGATGCCGTAGATCTTGCCGTCGAGGGTGTTCGTGGCCAGGTCGCCCGGCAGGAAGTCGTCCTTGACGTCGGCCATGATGTCGTCGAGTGGCACTACCTGGTTGCTCTTCACCATGCCGATGTTGAACTGGCTCTCGAACACGTCCGGGCCCTTGCTGGACAGCAACCCGGACGACAGCTTGGCCGCGTAGTCACCCGGAGTCCATTGCACGCTGACGTTCGCGTCGGTGTAGGCCTTGGCGTACTTCGTGGCCGCCTGCTGGGTGCCGGCTTCGCCGTACTGGTGGTACCACTGCGACAGGTTGGCCTTCGCCCCGCCGCCACCGCCGGACGAGGACGGCCGACCGGTATTGCCGCCGCAGGCCGCGGTGAACGCGGCCAGTGCGGCCAGTCCACCGGTCCGCTTGAGCAGATCCCGCCGGGACAGTCCGGCGTTCGGAACATGAGCAGGCATGAATTTCCACCTTCCCGAAGAGGGAACGTCGCAGGGTACGACGCACGGTTCCGAGTTACTTAACGTCGTTAAGCATCTCCGAGTTTGGCACACGCTACTACAGGTCAATCGTTGTAGAAGTGCCTAGCACGATGACTCAAAAGCGCGTTGTGCGCAAGACCGGACTGCGATCTTTCGTGTTGGAATGTGTGGAATGTTGTCAGGCCGTGATCACGTAAACATCTCACCCGCGGCTGCCTTGCGAGTCAACAGCTCAGGTGGGTCGAAACGGGCGCCGTATGTCGTCGCGAGTTCGCGGGAGCGTGCTGCGAAAGCGCTTAGCCCGTAGGCGTTGACGTACTGCAACGCGCCGCCGTGCAGTGGCGGGAAGCCGATGCCGAAGATCGATCCGATGTTGGCATCCGGCACCGACCGGAGCACGCCCTCGTCGAGACACTTCACCGTCTCGAGCGCCATCGCGAACAACATCCGCTCCTGCACATCGATCAGCGGTACGTCGTTGTCACGGGCAAAGTGATCCCACAGTCCTGGCCACAAACGCTTCGGCCCGTCCGCCGGATAGTCGTAGAACCCGGCACCCGCGGCCTTGCCGCGCCGGCCGAACTCGTTGACCAGCCGATCGGCAACCGCCATCCCAGGATGCTCGTCGAAGGCCCCGGCGCTGTCACCGGCCGCGCGAGCGGCGTCGCGGATCTTCTGCGGCAGCGTCAGCGTCACCTCGTCGAGCATCGCCAGCGGCGGCGCCGGGAAGCCGGCCTGGGTCGCGGCCCGCTCGATCATCACCGGGTCGATTCCCTCGGCAACCATCGCAGCGCCTTCCATCACCAGCGTGCCGAAGACCCGCGACGTGAAGAACCCGCGGCTGTCGTTGACCACGATCGGCGTCTTCTTGATCTGCCGTACGACGTCGTACGCGCGGGCGATCGCCGCGTCGGACGTCTTCGAACCGACGATCAGCTCGACCAGTGGCATCCGGTCGACGGGCGAGAAGAAGTGCATGCCGATGAAGTCGTCCGGCCGGTCGATCCCGTCGGCAAGCGAGGTGATCGGCAGCGTCGACGTGTTCGAGCAGAACAACGCGTCCGGCTCGACGACATCGGCGATCTCCGCGAACACCTTCTGCTTCAGACCCGCGTCCTCGAAGACCGCCTCGATCACCAGGTCGCATCCGGCCAGATCGTTCGGGTCCTGAGTCGGCGTGATCCGGCTGAGGAACTCCTCGACGTCGTGGGCGGAGAGACGCCCCTTCGCCACCTGCTTGGCCAGCAGCTTCTCGGAGTACTCCTTGCCGCGCGCCGCCGCCTCCAGCGAGACGTCCTTCAGCACGACCTCGATGCCCACCTTGGCGCACACATACGCGATCCCCGCGCCCATCATCCCCGCACCCAGCACCCCGACCTTGCGGGCCGAGAAGCGCGGTACGTCGGCCGGCCGCGACCCGCCCGCGTTGATCGACTGCAGGTCGAAGAAGAACGCCTGGATCATGTTCTTCGCGATCTGACCGGTGGCGAGCGAGACGAAGTACCGCGACTCGATCCGGGACGCCGTGGCGAAGTCGACCTGCGAACCCTCGACCGCGGCGCTCATGATCGCCCGCGGCGCCGGGTACGGCGCGCCCTTGAGTTGCTTGCGCAGATTCGCCGGGAAGGCAGGCAGGAACGCGGCCAGCTTCGGCGACGACGGCGTACCACCTGGGATCTTGTACCCGTCCCGGTCCCACGGCTGCTTGGCGTCCCCGTCGTACGACGCGACCCAGCGGCGCGCGGCATCGAGCAACGAGTCCGCGGGCACGACCTCGTCGACGATCCCGACCGAGAAGGCGTGCGCGGGCTTCATCCGCTGGCCCTGCAGCAGCACCTTCATCAGCGCGTCCTGCAGGCCGAGCATCCGGACCGTGCGGGTCACTCCCCCGCCGCCCGGCAGCAGGCCGAGCGTGACCTCGGGTACGCCGAGTTCGATCCGATTGTCGTCGGCAACGATCCGGTGATGGCAGGCGAGCGCGATCTCGAGCCCGCCGCCGAGCGCCGATCCGTTGATCGCGGCAACGACCGGAATGCCCAATGTTTCCAGGGCTCTGAGCTGCCGCTTGACCTCCTCGACGGTGTCGAACACCTGCGCCGCGTCCGAGGGCTGGATCTGCGACAGCATCTGGAGGTTGCCGCCGGCAAAGAAGGTTGACTTGGCGCTGGTGATGACGACACCGCGCAGCGAGTCCTTCTCGGCCTGCAGCCGCTCGACGGCCGCGCCCATCGCCGCCAGGTAGGCGTCGTTCATGGTGTTCGCCGAGGCGGACGGGTCATTCAGCGTCAGCGTGACGATACCGTCGGAGTTGGTCCAGTCGATCATGCCGCAAGCCTCTCGATGATCGTCGCGACGCCCATCCCGCCGCCGACGCACAGGGTGGCCAGTCCGTAGCGGAGCTCGCGCCGCTCCAGCTCGTCCAGCAGGGTTCCGATCAGCATCGCGCCGGTGGCGCCCAGCGGGTGACCGAGGGCGATCGCTCCGCCGTTCACGTTCACCTTCTCGTGCGGTACGCCGAGATCCTTCATGAAGTGCATGACCGCCGCGGCGAACGCCTCGTTCATCTCGAAGAGATCGATGTCCGAAGCTTCCAGACCGGCCCGAGCCAAGGCCTTCCGGGCGGCCGGCGCCGGTCCGGTCAGCATGATGGTCGGGTCCGCCCCGCTGACGCCGACGGACACCACCCGCCCGCGAGGCGCCTGACCGAGCGCCTCCCCCGCCTTCTCATTGCCGATGGCAACCAGCGCGGCGCCGTCGACGATCCCGGACGAGTTGCCCGCGTGATGCACGTGGTCGATCCGCTCGACCGTCAGGTACTTCTCCAGCGCGACCGAGTCGAAGCCACCGTGCTCACCGATCGCCGCGAACGACAGCGGCAGCCCCGCGAGCGTCTCGACCGAGGTACCCGGCCTGACGAGCTGGTCGTGGTCCAGGATCTGCAGGCCGTTGCGATCCGTCACCGGTACGACGGAGCGGGCGAAATACCCGTTCGCCCAGGCCTTCGCGGCACGCGCGTGCGACTCGGCGGCGTACGTGTCGACGTCGGTCCGGGAGAAGCCGTCGATGGTCGCGATCAGGTCGGCGCTGATGCCCTGCGGGATGAAGCCGGTGTCGAGCGCCGTCTCCGGATCCATCGCCCACGCGCCGCCGTCGGAGCCCATCTTCACCCGCGACATCGACTCGACGCCGCCGGCGAGGACGAAGTCCTCCCAGCCGGAGCGCACTCGCTGCGCGGCCTGGTTGACCGCCTCCAGCCCGGATGCGCAGAAGCGGTTCAGCTGTACGCCGCCGGTCGTCTCCGGATAGCCGGCCATCAGTACGGCGGTCCGCGCGATGTCCATGCCCTGGTCGCCGATCGGCGTCACGACCCCGAGTACGACGTCGTCGATCGCGGTCGGGTCGAGATCGGGATGCCGCGTCCGCAGCTCCTGGAGCAAGCCGGTGATCAGCTGGATCGGCTTGACCTCGTGCAGCGCGCCGGTCGGTTTGCCCTTGCCGCGCGGGGTCCGGATCGCGTCGTACAGAAACGCTTCACTGGTCATACCGCCGATTGTGACAGTTGTACTGTCATGATGGTCAAGTGGGGGTCGTTATGATCTCGGCCATGTCGGATGTCCCGGGGGACGACGCCACCCTGACAGTTGACGAGCTGTCGGCCCGCGTCGGAATGACTGTGCGCACGTTGCGGTTCTACGCGGGCCGGGGCCTGATCCCGCCGCCGATCAGACGCGGGCGGGTCGGGTACTACGGACCCGAACACATCGCCCGTCTCGATCTCGTCCGCGAACTGCAGGCGCACGGGTTCACGCTGCAGGCGATCGAGGGGTACCTGGACCGGATCCCGGTCGACGCGACCCCGGAGGACATCGCGCTGCATCGCACGCTGCTGACGCCGTGGATGCGCGACCTCCCGGAGACGCTCGACCGGACGGCGCTGGTACGGCGTACCGGCCGGGACCTCAGCGACGACGACATCGAGATGCTGGTCGCGCTCGGAGTCGTCGAGCCGACGCCGGACGAGGACGTGTTCCAGGTCGCGACCGCACACCTCAGCCTCGGCGTCGAGCTGCTCGACCTGGACCTGCCGGTCGAGGCCGTGCTCGACGCCGGGCGCATCTTCACCGAGCACGGCCGTGCGCTCGCCGAGGAACTCACCGAGGTCTTCCGCACCAAGGTCTGGCCGCACTACCGGGACTCCGGCGGCCCGCCCGAGCACATCCAGCACCTGGTCGAACGGTTCAAGCCCGTCACGATCCAGGGCCTGGTGCTGGCCTACGAGCGGGCCGTCGGCGAGACGCAGCGCGACACGATCCGCCGCACCCAGAGCAAACCTCGTTAGGAGTTCGGGACCCGCAGGTAGGTCAGGCCCCGGAGGTCGAGGTACGTGTCGTTGGGCGTGGTGACGACGCGGAGCAGCACAGAGTCGCAGCCCGGGCAGCGGGCCACCATGCCCGGAGCATCGACGAAGACGTGGGACTCCGCGAAGACGGTCGTGTGGCCGCAGCCGTTGCACTGCGCGATGGCCGCGGTCAGATCGACGGCGAACAGCTCGCTGAGCGATCCGGCCGCCGCGTTGCCGTCCAGGTAATTGGTCTCACTCACCGCTAGCCTCCTGTCGGTCCGAATCGTTCTGTCCTGACGCGCGCCGGATCGTGTCCCGCCGCGACCAGCAGATCCGCCACCGTCTCCACGAACGGCGTCGGCCCGCACACGTACGTCGTACCGCCGTCCTCCGGCTTCAACGCGTACTGCGAGATCACATCAGCGTCGATCCGCCCGACCCGCGACTCCCCGGCCGGCGCATCCCGCGTGTAGACGAGGTGTACGTCGACGTCGTCCGACGACGCGAGTTCCTTGAGGTCGCTCACGTAGATCACGGACTCCGGACGGCGCACGGAGTACAGCAAACGGATCGGCGTCGTGCTCGAGGCGTCCGCGTGCGCACGCAGCATCGCCCGCAACGGCACGACACCCGAGCCGCCGCCGATCAGCTGCACCGGCCCCTCCTGCTCCGGCTTCCACACGAACCAGCCGCCGACCGGTCCGCGGATCTCGAGCGGGTCGCCGACGGTCAGCACGTCGACCAGGTAGGGCGACACTTCGCCGCCCGGCACCTGCTCGACTGTCAACTCGATCGTCGACCCGCTCCAGGCCGACGCGATCGAGTACGACCGCGATGCGCGGTACCCGTCCGGCGCGGTCAGCCGTACGTCGAGGTGCTGGCCGGCGGCATGCCCCGGCCAGTCCGGTACCTCGAGCACGATCGTCCGCGCCGTCTCGGTCTCACGCCGTACGTCGGTGACCGTGGCGACCTGCCACGTCAGTCGCCGGCGTATCGCTGTTCTTTCCATGGGTCTCCGTACTCGTGGTAGCCGGCCGTCTCCCAGAAGCCGAGGTCCTCGGTGTCGGACAGCACCAGGCCGCGGACCCACTTGGCGCTCTTCCAGAAGTACAGGTGTGGGACGAGGAGCCGGACCGGTCCGCCGTGCTCGGGGTCCAGCGGCTCACCGTCGTACTCGTACACGATCCAGGACTGCCCGTCCAGCAGGTCGTCCATCGGCACGTTGGTCGTGTAGCCGCCGTAGCTGTGCGCCATCGCGTAGTCGGCGCCGGTCTCGACGTCGGCGAGCAGGGTGTCGAGCGAGACGCCCTTCCAGGTCGTCTGCAGCTTCGACCACCGGGTCACGCAATGGATGTCCTTGGTGATCTCCTCGGCCGGCAACGCCATCAGCGCGGCCCAGTCCCACTTGTACTGCTCACCCGTCTCGCTGGTGACGGTGAACTCCCAGTGCTCCGGCAGCAGGTGCGGAGTCGGCCCGGCTGACAACACCGGGAAATCCCGCGTCAGATACTGCCCGGGCGGCAACTCGGTCCCGTCCCTGTGCCGACCCGTGAAACCTGGCGACACGATGCCCATGCCGACCTCCCTCGGTGTGCCGTGGCGCAGACCACTCAGGACTAGACTGCTGTCTTTCGTGCTGCCCCGGACCACGGTAGCTTCCTGAGCCGCGACCTGCCCGGAGGAAGCCCTGATGAGCGAATCGTACGACGTGCGGCCTGTGGTTGTGAGCAGCCCGGTCGACGAGTGAGGATCGCAGAAACGGGTACAGGGGTTTATCGAGCAACGTCCGCGTCGCCCGGCGCGGACCAGTTGGCAGGACCATTCAAGGCACAGGTCGCAATGACCCAGGCGATCGTTTCCCGGCCGCTAGAGTGGAGTATCCGCCTAGGGGCGGGACGATCGTGGACGGGATGCGTGAATCTGGACCGCAGCGCCAGGGTGTGGGGCGCGATCAGGGCCGGCGCCGAGGGCGCGCCGCCGACGCTGCAGCATGCGGTGCGTGCCTGCGCGGAGGCTATGTCCGCGGTCGGTGCCGGTTTCGCCATGACGCCGAACGGCACCGGATGGGAGCCGTTGCTCGCCAGCAGTTTGGTGGCCGCCGAACTGGACGACGCGCAGTTCACGCTCGGTGAAGGACCGACCGGCGACGCGCTGCACCGAGGTGCGCCGGTGCTCGCGTCGGACCTGACCGGGGTCGGCGACGGTCGGCGCTGGCCGATGTTCGGGGCCGCCGCGGTTGAGCGCGGGGTCAACGCGGTCTTCGCGTTCCCGGTCGGCCTCGGCGCTGCGCGGGTCGGCGTACTGACGGTCTATCGGGGCGAACGTGGTCCACTGGCCGCGGACGTCCTGCAGGACGCGTTGGTGTACGCCGACGCCGTACTCGTCCTGGCGCTGGACGAGCGCGGTGGTGGGCACGGCACCGACGCGGATCAGCTGATCGCGGCCGCGTTCACCGCTCGGCGTGCCGAAGTACATCAAGCCGCCGGAGTGGTCGCGGCACGGCACCGCATCAGTGTCACCGACGCGCTGGCCCGCCTGCGCGCATACGCCTACAGCAGAGGCCTGCCGTTACCGGACGTCGCCGCCGAGGTGATGGCCGGCCGGCTGAGCCTGGAAATCGACGAACCGCCGAGACCGAAGGAGACGGGCTCTCAGCATGCCGAGTTGGACCAGGAGGAGGACTCGTGAGCACATCTGACCGGAGAGTGCGGGAAGTGTTCATCGAATTGTCCGACACTCTCGTCGCCGACTTCGACATCATCGATTTCCTCGACCGGCTGGCAGCGAATTGCACTGAACTGCTGGACGTGTCGGCCTGCGGCATCCTGCTCGTCGACCACCAGGGCGCGCTGAACCTGGTCGCGGCGTCGACCGAGCAGGCCCGGCTGATCGAACTCGTCCAGCTGCAGAACCTCGAGGGCCCGTGCCTCGACGCGTTCAACACCGGTCGCGCGGTGGAGTACGCCGATCTGCACGACGGCGACAGCCCGTGGCCGAGCTTCACCGCGGCCGCCGTCGCGTCCGGGTACCGCTCGGTCCAGGCGCTGCCGATGCGGTTGCGCGACACGACGCTCGGCGCGGTGAACCTGTTGAACCGCAACACCGGGCCGCTGTCCGAGGACACGATCGTGCTCGGACAGGCGTTGGCTGACGCGGCAACGATCGGCATCGTGCACCAGCGGGCGATGGCGCGGCAGGAGGTTGTCACCGAACAGCTGCAGTCGGCGCTGAACAGCCGGATCCTGATCGAGCAGGCCAAGGGCTACCTCAGCCACAGCCTGTCGCTCGGCGTCGACGAGGCCTTCGGCGTACTGCGTTCGTACGCGCGATCCACCAATCGACGCCTGACCGACGTGGCGACCGACGTCGTCGAGGGGCGGATCACGCCGCCTGCCTGATGCCGGCCTGATGTGAGTCGAGCGATCGCTTCAGTCGAATGCCTGATCCCGCCCCCGGTCTGGCCATGCCCGGGTCTGCTGACTACTCTGAGTTCACCTGTCCAGGTAAGCCCCAGACCCAGGCGCGCCGGACCGCGTCACGCCACTGGGAGGGGTTGGCCTGGCACGGCCCTCAGCACCGGTCGCACCCACCGAGCCGCTGACCGACGGGCGCAGCTCCCGCCGCACTGCGCCTCCTGCAGTGCGGTGCGGCGGGACCTCACGTTTCTACGGCTTGATGGCCCGGGTGGCGAAGTACCCCGGCATGTACTGCGCGGTTGCGTCCGCGTGGTGCGGGGTTTCGTCGAAGTGGGTGAGGATGAAGCCGGCCGCGAGCTGGCCGCCGATCTGCTCGGTGAGTGAGTGGCTGTATTCGATCGGGCCGGTGCCGTACGCGCGCTGCCGCTCGTCGTCCGGTAGGTCGAGGCTGCTGAACGGGATCTGGTGGCGTACGACGAGCTCGCCCCGCTCGTCCATCGCGGTGACGTCGAAGATGAAGACGTCTGGGTTGAGGAACCCGGCCATCAGGATTCCGCCTGGGCGCAGTACGCGGAACGACTCGCGCCAGACCGGTGCGAGATCGGGGCAGAACACGTTCGACACCGGGTTGAAGACGACGTCGAAGCTGGCGTCGGGGAACACGCTCAGGTCGCGCATGTCGCCGAGCACGGTCCGAATGGCGAGTCCCTCGCGGTCCGCAACCTCTCGGTCGCGATCCAGCTGCCGTGGCGAGTTGTCCAACACCGTCACGGTGGCCCCCGCCGCCGCCAGCACCGGCCCCTGCTGCCCACCCCCGGAAGCCAGACACAACACGTCGGTCCCCACCAGCACCTCCGGAAACCAGCCACGCGGCACCGCGTCGTACCCGATCAACACAACCGACCAGTCCCCCGCCCGCGCCCGAGCAATAACCTCCGCCCCCGCCGGCCGAGTCCACTCGTTACTACCCGCAACCTCCCGATCCCAGGCCTCACGGTTGTACGCCACAACATCAAACTCATCCATCACAACCCCAAACCCTAAGGTGCTGTGAGCACCCGATGCGGGTGATTTTCGGTTCATGCGACGCGCAGTGCTGCCAAGTACCGACGGCAGTTCCCGACGTCGACCACGCGACCTCAGCATGTTGACAGGCACCTCAACCCGCCGCCTCGCGATCCTCGTCAGCCCCGACCGAAGTTCCACCGGACTGAGGTCCACATGCCTCGGCAACCGTGCCATCAGCGACGACGACGCGCGCCCCCAGTCGAAGCACCAGCAACATCAGCAGCCAGGATGCCCGGAACCGGCAGCCCACTTCCTGCCACCACACCAAGGTCAGCGATCTCCTTCTCCAAGCCAGCCTTCAGGCCAAGCCCTCCCAGGTAACTCCAGGCCGCTTGACGGCCAACCGATTCACGGCGGAGCAGACGCCACCGGTCAATCGGCGATAGCCAACAACGCGACTGTCCCGACCCATCGACGACGCCACTCAGGCGAGAGCCTCCACTGAGGGCCGACCCCGCCAGCAGCCATCAACGACACACCGCCGTGCCAACTCCGGCCGACACGACCAGCTGCGCAGCACCACGCGATCACCGAATGCGGCTCGGAATCGGCGCTCGACGGCTACACCCCGGTACGCCGGACGTCGCCTCCGTCGGCACCACCCGCAACCGTCCCACATAGACGCGGCCAACTCGTGTCACGCCGTCGGCGTGCGCGACCCATCAGCACCAAGCCATGGGTGAGCGTGTCGTCTGCACCTAGCTCGGGATCAATTGCTTGGCGTGCGGTTGGGCAGGCGGTGCGTCCCGGTCGGACCGACCTCGAACCTGAAGCCGTGCGGTGTCGTCCACTCCAGCGTCTTGTGGTCAACGCGCCGGACATCCCACCCGCGGGCATGCGTCTTCACCCGATGAGCAAACCGACTCAACGGCGCCAGGTTCCCGGTGCTGGTCTGCCCGGCTGGGCCGTACGGGTCGTAGGGCTCGATGTGATCCAGATCGATGCCACGATGGGACTCCCGGGTCCCGTACGGGAACAGCTCCACCGGGTAGGTCAGCCGTACCCGTTCCCGGATTCGCGCCGGGATCTCGTAGGCGTCGACGCTGACGGCGTCGTTGAGGTCGATGACCGGCTTGACCGTGTACGGCCCATGCCCGACAAGTTCGGTGAGCTGCTCGGCCAGCAACGGACCGATCCCCTCGGCGCGCAGCACCCCGGTTCCGGTGGCCAGGGTGAGGTCGGTGAGGTGCACGAAGACCTCGGTCTGCCCGGGACGCATCTGCCCAGCCGGGCTTGCACTGCGCGCGGCGCTGGCCGGGTCCGCATTGGTCGCGGGGTTTGCGTAGGCGTCGCGTTTGATCTGCGCAAGGCGCGCGTCCAGCGCTCGCTGAGCGGCGGCGTCCATCGGCACGCCCTCGTCGGGCTCCCTGCGCGGACCGGGGACATATCCCGGTAGCCGACTGTCGAACGGATCACTCGGCGGGTCAGGATCGTACGGTCCGACGCCGTCTTCCAACGGAGGCTCCCGCAGTTCCACGGGCTCAGCCATGCGATCGTCACCGCCATCCGGGCCCTCGTACGGCGGGCTTGTCGGGCGCACCTGGAGTCCGTCGCGAGTCAGCTCGGCCGACGTGGCCCGCGTTGGCGGGGTGTCGTCCCAGTGGTCGCCCGGGCTGTCGTACGGCGGGTGTGTCGGGCTCATCGCATCGCCATCACGGGCCGGGTCTGCGGACCGGCGCGGTGCGTCAGTCGAGCGGTCACGCGGGCCGACGTACGGCGAGCCTGTCGAGCCCGCCGCGATGCCGCCGGGGGCCGGGTCCGGCGACGTCCACGGTGTGTCGTTCGAGCTGTCGCGTGGGCTGAACGCGGCGGGCGCGATGGATGTACTGCGGTCCGTTGCAGGCGATCGCGTATCCGGGGATTGGGTGTCTGTGTTCGGGGCCTGCAAGCCAGAGGCCGCTGGGGAGTTCGCCTTGGACGACCGCCGAGCAGGCGTCGAGGCCGGACTTGAGGTGTCGCCGGGCGCGGTGTCGGCAGGTGCGGTGTCGGCGGGCGCGGTGTCGGCGGGCGCGGTGTCGGCAGGTGCGGTGTCGGCAGGTGCGGTGTCGGCAGGTGCGGTGTCGGCAGGTGCGGTGTCGGCAGGTGCGGTGTCGGCAGGTGCGGTGTCTGTGGCGGTGTCTGTGGCGGTGTCTGTGGCGGTGTCTGTGGCGGTGTCTGTGGCGGTGTCTGTGGCGGTGTCTGTGGCGGTGTCTGTGGCGGTGTCTGT
>NZ_JBEPDK010000005.1:0-899457 GCF_040300265.1 Kribbella sp. NPDC000426
CGCCCATCGGCCACCCGGCGGCCGGGACGGATCGGGCGGGTGGCGCAGACCGACGGGTGGTGGCGGTCGGCGTAGATCTGGGCGTGCTGCAGCAGTCGTGTGTCGGCCTGGTTGGCCGTCGCGCGGTGTTCGGCGGCGGACTCGAGGAGGTCGGCCGTCGACAGCTGCTCCAGATCCGTGTCGAACATGTGTTCGATTCTACATGGTCTGGAGCAGCTCGCCAAATCAGTAGAACCGCTGGAACCCCTTATTTACAAGACGAACCGGCGCACCACGCAGCTGTCGCGATCCTGGCCGCGGAGCTTGCCGACAAGGTCAGGGTTGGGCCGTTGAGGGGGCAGTCTCTGCGAGGAGCGGTTGGTCGCGGCATGAGTGCCGTGCTCGACCTGGGCACGCGACACCGCCACGCGGCATCCGGGAGCAGCGGCTTCATAAACGTCACCTGGATCGTGGGCGAGGCGGGAAGCTCGGCTGACGACAGACCAGATCGCCGTTGCCAGGCCACCGACCCAGCCCCTGCTTCGCGGGGCGACCAGCCGCAGGTGCGCGGGCCGCCTGGCGGGATCGTTCTTGCATTGCCAGCAGGCGCAAATCCGCGGGCCAGGGCGCGACCGTCAAGCGGGCACTGGACGAGTTCGTCACCGTCTATCTAGCCCAGAAAACGCTGCTCGTCGGTGAGGCGCTCGGCCGGAAGGCCGACGCGGAGAAGCTGAACGGCTGGCTGCCGTCGGTCGAGGCGCCGTTCGTGTCCTCCACCAGCTCGCCCTGGAGGTCCTTGCGTCCTATCTGGGCCAGAAACCTCGCGTCGCAACCCTGGATTGCTCGGTCACGGTCGGCCGACGCCCGCCCTGACAAGCTATGGAGCACAGCAGACTCACGGGCTGCCGTCGAAGCCGACCACAGCCCTGAATCTCTTCGTTCCTTGCTCTTCTCAGTGGGTGGTGGCGCTGCGGTACTTGCGGACTGCCAGGGGCGCGAAGATGGCGATGATGGCGGAGCACCAGATGAGGGAGAGCCAGACGGGGTGTTGGGCGGGGAAGCCGTCGGGGCTGGCGAAGGGGGACGGGTTGCCGAAGAGGTGGCGGCAAGCGGCGACGATCGAGGAGATCGGGTTCCATTCGGCGATCGGTTGCAGGGCGCTCGGCAGCTGTGGTGTCGGGACGAATGCGTTCGAGAGGAAGGTCAGCGGGAACAGCCAGATGAGCCCCGCGGACGACGCCACCTCGGGACCGCCGACGGACAACCCGATCAGCGCACCCACCCAGAGCATCGAGAACGCGAACAGCAGCAGGATCGCGAACGCCGCCATCGCCTGGGCGAACCCGTTGTGCCAGCGCCAGCCGACGACGAAGCCGCAGAGCACCATGATCAGCATCACGAACGCGTTGAAGACCAGGTCGCCGACGACCCGCCCGGCGATCACCCCGGACCTTGCCATCGGCAACGACCTGAACCGGTCGATCAGCCCCTTCGACATATCGTCGGCCAGCCCGACGCTCGCCGACGCGACCGCGAACGCCACCGTCTGCGCGAAGATCCCGGCCATCAGGAACTCCCGGTACGCGCGCGGTCCGGGGAATCCGGGGATCGGGATCGCGTTCCCGAACACGTAGGCGAACAGCAGCACGAACATAATCGGCTGGATGGTCGCGTAGATCAGCATGTCCGGCGTCCGCGGGATCCGCTTCAGACTCCGCCAGGCCAGGACCCCGGCATCCGACAGCGCCCGCCCGACCGGATTCACCCGGCCCGGCACCTCGATACTCACACCGACTCCTTCTGCTCAGCCTCGTGCCCGGTCAGGGTGAGGAACACGTCGTCCAGCGTCGGCCGTCGCAGGCCGATATCGGCGATCCGGATCTGCGCGGCGTCCAGCGTCCGGATCACCTCGACCAGCGCACTCGAACCGCCCGGGGCCGGCACCGTGATCCGGCGCGCGTGCTCCTCGAGCGAGGTCGCCTCCGGATCGACGATCCCAAGCGCATCCGTGAGCAGCTCCAGCGCCCGGGTCAGGTCACTCGGGTCATGTACGACGACCTCGATCCGCTCGCCGCCGACCTTCGCCTTGAGCTCGTCTGCCGTACCGCGGGCGATCACCGAGCCGTGGTCGACGACCGCGATGCTGTCGGCCAACTCGTCGGCCTCCTCGAGGTACTGCGTGGTGAGCAGGATCGTCACGCCTTCGCGGACGCGATCGCGGATGATCTGCCACAGGTCGAGCCGGGATCGCGGGTCGAGGCCGGTCGTCGGCTCGTCGAGGAACAGCACCTTCGGGTGCGCGATCAGCGAGCCGGCCAGGTCGAGGCGGCGACGCATGCCACCGGAGTACGTCTTCAGGATCCGGTCTGCGGCGTCGGTCAGGTCGAACGTGGCCAGCAGTTCGTCCGCCCGGCGCCTGGCCTGGTCGCTCGGCAGTCGGTAGAGCCGGCCGAACATCCACAGGTTCTCCCGGCCGGTCAGCAGTTCGTCGACGGCGGCGTACTGCCCGGAGAGGCCGACGAGACCGCGGACTGTGTCCGCGTCCCTCACCACGTCGTAGCCCAGCACCCGGGCCGTGCCGGCGTCTGGCCGGAGCAGTGTGGTCAGCACCCGGACGGCCGTGGTCTTGCCCGCGCCGTTCGGCCCGAGCAGGCCGAGAACCGTCCCCTCCGGCACGTCGAGATCGATCCCGTCGAGCGCCTTGACCGTCGACTTCCTGCCCTTGAACGTCTTCACGAGGCCGGTCGCCTCGATTGCAGCCATCCGCACGTCCCCCTTCTGGATGTGACGCAGGCCACCATCCTGCCGGAGATCGCCGACAATTTCACCCGGGAATTATATTGAGTCCCCTCGACTCAACTTTTTTGATACTTGAGTCGACAGGGCTCAACTCAGGCTCTACGGTCGCGGAATGGGCATCCTCCGTCACCCGGATTTCCGCCGGCTGTGGGCCGCCGACCTGCTCAGTCAGCTCGGTTCCCGCCTGAGCATGGGCGCGATCCCGCTGCTCGCCGTACTCACGCTGAACGCGTCGACGCTCCAGGTCTCGCTGCTCCGGACCTGTGAGACGGGCGCCTGGCTGGTCCTGGGCCTGTTCGCGGGGGCGTGGGCCGATCGGATCCGCTGCCGCCCGGTCCTGGTGTACGCCGACGTGCTGCGCGCGCTGCTCTATGCGTCGATCCCGATCGCCTGGTGGTTCGACGTACTGACGCTCACCCAGGTGTACGCCGTACTCGTGCCGGCCGGGATCCTCACAGTGCTGTTCGAGGTGGCGCACAGCTCGTACCTGCCACGGCTGCTCGAGCGGGATCGCCTGCTCCCGGGCAACGCCAAACTGGCGTCCAACCACTCGATCGCGGCAGTCGTCGGCGCGGGCGCGAGCGGGATCCTCGTCCAGTGGCTCGGCGCGGCCCTGACGATAGGGCTCGACGCGCTCAGCTTCGTGTGGTCAGCGGTGTGGCTGCGTTCGATCCGTACGCCGGAGGCCGAGCCGGTGAAGCCCGAACGGCCGGACCTGCGGCGCGAGATCGCGGACGGCATGCGGCACGTGTTCCATCACCCGCTGCTGCGACCGCTCGCGCTCAACACGATGGTGACGATGCTGTTCCAGGCGGCGGCCGGCGCGATCATGATCGTCTACCTCGTCCGCGCGGTTCATTTGCAGCCGGCAACCATCGGCGTACTCAGCATGATCGGTCTCGGTGGCGCGATCGTCGCCTCCGTCGTCACCGAACGCATCAGCCAGCGGTACGGCGATGCCCGCACGCTGCTGGTGTCATCGACCGGGATCGGTGTCGCGTTCACCGTGCAGGCGATGACCGCGCCCGGCTGGCGGGTCAGCTGGTTCGTGCTCGGCACGCTGCTCGCCGGCTTCTGCATCATCGTCAGCTACATCCTGCAGGTCAGTACGCAGCAACGGCTGTGCCCGCCCGAACTACAGGGCCGGGTGAGCGCCACCATGAGCTTCGTCAGCTGGGGCGCCGCCCCCATCGGCAGCCTGCTCGGCGGGGCACTGGGCACAGCGTTCGGCCTGCACACCACCCTGTGGATAGCAGGCCTCGGCACCCTCGCCGGCAACGCCGTCCTCTACCTCTCCCCGCTCCGCAGACTGCGAACAGTGCAGGACCTGACTCAGTCCGAGGCGATCTGAGCGGTGCCGACGAGGACCTCGACGTCCAGGGCGGCGCGGCCGCGGCCGATCTCGACGTCCTTGGACTGGCCGGAGACGGCGCCGGACCAGGTGACCCGGCCGAGCTGGGCCTCGGTGTGGACGTGGACGTCGGAGCCGCGGCGGAGCGCGACCTGCGCCGTACCGGACTCGACGCGGACGCGGGAGCGGCCCTTGGTGATCTGGGCGTCCAGGTTGGCCGAGCCGGCCTGGACGAGTACGTCGATCGGGCCGTCGACGTCCGCGACCTTCGCCGTACCGGCGGTGACACGGACACGGGTCAGACCGGGCAGGCGCTCGGCGTTGACGCTGCCGCCGGTGACCTCGACCTCGACCTGCAGGCTCGGGTTGACGCGGACCGACAGCTCCTTGGCGAGACCGTTGACGTGCGCCTTCAGGTCGGTCGGGTTGCGCAGCATGCTGAACCCGTCGATCGAGACGCCCATGTCGCCTTCACTGCTGATCGCGAGCGTGTCGCCGTCGCGCTTGATCACGTGCGGACCGTCGACCGCTACGCCGTTCACGGCCGGCTCACCGATCAGCCGCACCCGCCGCCCGATCGCCCGTACGGTGACCCGCTGCACCCCCGCCGGAACCGGCACATTGCTGTGCTCCTCCTCCACCGGCTCAGGCTCGTCTTCAGCCACAACGTCCTGCACCGGGTCGGCGTTCGGGGAATCGACCGCCTCCGCCCACGCGGACGGGCTCGGCAGGTCGTCGTCGGTCGGCCACGACGTCTTGCTGCCGGAGGCCGAGTCTGCGTCATCAGCAACCGGAGCTTCGGGCTCGGATGGGGCGGTCTTGACGGCGGCGATGAGGGTGGTGGCCTCCTCGGGAGAGAGGTGGCCCTTGGCGACCCGGTCGAGGATGTCCTTGACCTGCCGGTCGTAGCTCTGGTTGCTCATACCCCCAGTCCAGCACCCGGCGAGGTCTAAACCAATCGGGGAAGCCCCGGAGATACAGCGGTGCGGACCCCCGAGAGGGTCCGCACCACATCATCTATAACCTCACAGCCCCGCGCGGGAGCTGGTTGTTGTCACGCCGCCGGCGTCATCTCCTCCGACGCCAGCTCGTCCTGTACGGCGGTCAGCTCGGCCGCCTCCTGCTCCTCCACGGCCCGGCGAGCCTTCAGCCCGCGCAGACCGGTCAGCGCGATCACCAGTCCGAGCGCCGCGATCCCTGTCACGACCCCCAGCCCGGTCTTGTACGCCGGCAGCACGCCGGCCGCCGTGGTGACACCGGCAGACTGGGCGCTGATCACCGCAGTCACGACTGCGAGAACCACCGCGCCGCCGACCTGGTTCGACGTGTTGAACAGCCCGGACGCGAGCCCCTGCTCGTGGTCCGGAACCCCGGACACCGCCTGGATGTTCAGCGACGGGAACCCGATCGCGAACCCGAGGCCGAGCAGCATGATCGTCGGGAACACGGTCGAGAAGTACGCCGACTCCGGGCCGATCCGCAGCGACAGGGCGTAGCCCGCCACGAACAGGCCCATCGCCAGGATGATCATCTTCTCGGTGCCGACCCGGTCCACGATCTTGCCGACGTTCGGCGAGAGCGTGGCGACCAGCAGCCCGGCCGGGAGGAAGCCCAGCGCGGTCTGGAACGACGACCAGCCCAGCAGGTTCTGGAAGTACATGGTGCCGATCAGCTGGAAGGCGACGTACGAACCGAAGACGGTCAGGATGGCCAGGTTCGCCCGCCGCAGCGACGGGTTGCGCAGGATGCCGAGCCGGACCAGCGGGTGCTTGGTCCGCTGCTCGATCACGACGAAGCTCGTCAGCAGCACGATCGCGAGCGCGAACAGCCCGAAGGTCTGCACCGACACCCAACCGGCGTGCTCGGCGCCGACGACGGCGTACACCAGGGACAGCATGCCGCCGGTGACGGTGACCGCACCGGGTACGTCGTACCCGCCGGCGGCGTCGTCACGCGGGCTGCTCGGGATCAGCTTGAGGCCGAACAGCAGCACGATCAGGGCGACCGGGCCGGGCATCAGGAAGGTCCAGCGCCAGCCGACCTCGGTCAGCGCGCCGCCGAGGATCAGGCCCATCGAGAACCCGCTGGCGGCGCAGGTGGTGAAGATGCTGAGGGCGCGGTTGCGATCCGGGCCCTCGTGGAAGGTCGTCGTGATGATCGAGAGCGCGGCCGGGGCGGTGAACGCCGCGGCGACACCCTTCACGAACCGCGCCGCGATGAGCAGTTCGGGGTTGCTCGCCAGCGAGCTCAGCATCGAGACGACGGCGAACACGGCCAGCGCGATCAGGAAGACGCGACGCCGGCCGAGCAGATCGGCGGTCCGCCCGCCGAGGAGCAGCAGGCCGCCGTACCCGAGCACGTAGCCGGTCACGACCCACTGGAGAGACGAAAGGGAGACGCCCAGGTCGGCGCCGATGGACGGCAGTGACATGCCGACCATGGACACGTCCAGGCCGTCGAGGAAGATCACGCCGCAGACCACCAGGAGGGCGCCCCACAGGCGTGCGTCCCAGGTCATCCGGGCAGGTGATGTGGTTTGCGTAGTCACGAGCAGAGACTATTGCATGCATGTGCATCTAATGTCTAGGCATTAAATGCGTTTGCATTGAATGCGCGTGCATGCTATGGTCACCGTCATGGCCGCTACGAAGGTCAGCGTTGGGACTGGTGAGACCAACGCCGATGTCCGCGAATGGCGCGAGCTCCTGGCTCGCCACGCCGACCTGACCTGCGCCCTCGACCGGGCGCTGCAGGTGGGTCACTCGCTGGGCATGAGTGAGTACGAGGTGCTCGAGCGGCTCGCGGAGCTGCCGGAGCACTCCGCGAAGGTCGCGACGATCGCCAAGTCGGTGCATCTGAGCCAGAGTGCCCTGTCCCGGGTGATCGGCCGTCTCGAGGTCGCCGGCCTGGTCGAGCGCCACATGTGCCCGGAGGACCGCCGCGCGATCAACGTCCGGCTGACCGACGAGGGTCTGCAGCTTCAGGGCGAGGCGCAGCCGACCCAGCGCCGCGTGCTCGCCGAGCGTCTGCACGCACCGCTGGTGAAGACCTGCGAGCCTCTACCCTCGACGGGTGACTGAGACCTTCGACGACGCCCGCGAGGTCATCGCGGACCTGCATCGCATCGTGACGCCGTCGGGCGTCCAGGAGAACTTCGAGCTGACGGCCGGCGGCATCGACCACTGCGTCTACGCCCGCGGCCAGGATCGCTCCAACCCCGTCATCTTCTTCGTCCACGGCGGTCCCGCGTCCCCGCTCGCGCCGGCGGCCTGGCAGTTCCAGCGGCCGGTCGAGGAGTACTTCACCGTCGTCACCTACGACCAGCGCGCCGCCGGTCGCACGCTGCGTGCGGTGGACCCCGAGACGATCGCGGACACGCTGACGGTCGCGCAGTACGCCGCGGATGCGATCGAGCTCGCCGAGCAGGTCAGGGAGCGGTACGGCGTCGAGAAACTCATCCTGCTCGGGCACAGCTGGGGCAGCATCGTGGCGATGCAGGCCGCGCTGGACCGGCCCGATCTGTTCCACGCGTACGTCGGGATCGGGCAGATCGTCGACGCCCGCGCGAACGAGGCGCTGTGCTTCGAGTACGCGATGCAGCAGGCCCAGGAGCACGATCACACCGAGGCCCTGGAGCAGCTCGCGTCGATCGCGCCGTACCCCGGCGACGAGCCGGTCACCCGCGAGCGGATCATCATCGCGCGGCAGTGGGCGCAGTACCGCGGCGGCCTGTCGGCGTACCGCGAGGACTCGCTGTACTTCTTCCAGGCGCCGCTGCTGTCACCGGAGTACACGGTCGAGGAGAGCGAGACGATTGGCGAGGGCAACGAGTTCACGCTCGGCCGAGTGCTCGACGAGATGCTCGAGGTCGACTACTCCGGCGTGACCGAGTTCCCGATCCCGGTGCTGATGTTCTTCGGCCGGCACGACTACACGACCCCGACGAAACCAGTCGAGACCTGGCTCGAGGCGGTCGAAGCCCCTTATAAACAAGCGATTTGGTTCGAGCACTCCGCACATCTCGCGCCATGGGAGGAACCGGGCAAGTTCCTGATCAGCCTGGTCGACCACGTACGCTCCAGCTTATGAGAGTCACGGTTGTCGGCGGGGCAGATACCTTCGTCGAGATCCCGGATGGGACCTGGTTTCCTGATGTCGAGGCGACAATCCTCGCGTTGCGTGCGCAGGGGACAGACACTGCCGTGCTGACCTGTCTGTCCGAGGAGCCGCTGACCTACCAGGTGCTCCCGGGTGGCGGGAACTCGGACCTGCCCGGTTGGAGCAAGCCGGAGTGGTACGACGAGGCGATCCCGTGGATCGGTGAGCAGGTGGAGGCGACCGGACCGTGGACGCAGATCAAGTCGTGGGGTCTCTCGAACGTACTGCGCATCCCGACGGCCGGCGGCGACGTCTACTTCAAGGCGATCGCGCACTCCACCACGATCGAGCCGACCCGCCCGGACGCGCTGCCGTTCCTGTTCGCCCATGAGCCTCTGTTTCTCCAGCGCGCGTCCGCGGACCACCCGGGCGAGGTCCCGGCGCCGATCGCGATCGACGAGAAGCGTGCGTGGATGCTCCTCCCCGACCTGGGCACACCGCTGGCCGACGAGACCGCCGTCGAGGTGTGGATCGACGCCGTACGGCGCCACGCCCGTCTGCAACGTGGCTACGCGGATCGGCCGGAACGGCTGCTGGAGTTCACCTGCGTCGACCGCCGCCTCGCCGTACTCGACGCCGAGCTCGACAGGCTGCTCGGCCCGAACGCGATGACCGACCAACTCGAGCCCGAGGAGCGCAGTCTGCTCCCCGACCGCGCAAAACAGTTGCACGAGGCAATCAACGAGCTGTCGGCGATCGGCATCCCGGAGACCCTGCTCCACGGCGACCTCCATCCCCGGAACGTCGCGGTCCGCGGCGACCAGGTGCTGGCGTTCGACTGGACGGATGCAGCGTTGTCGCATCCCTTCCTGGACATGGTCACGTTCATCGAGGCGGAGCGGTCACCGCTGTCCGCGGATCAGCGCGTGCTGGACGCGTACCTGAGCGAGTGGGAGGAGTACGCGACTCCCCCAGACCTCCGCCGGGCGCTGACCCTGGCGACGGAGCTGGGCGCACTCCACCAAACCATGACCTATGCCCACCTCCCTGACCACCTGACCGGCCCCAGCAGAGACTCGATGGTCCGCGGCGGCATGTGGTGGCTGCGCAAACTCCTCGAGCCGTAGCTAGCGGTGGAGCACGGTTAGCTGGTTTCGCATGCCTCGGCGTACCGGCGGGTCCAGGTGGCGGTCCCAGTCCGGGTGGCGTTCGCCGCGGAGCAGGGCGTAGTACGCGAGGGCCTCGGCCAGCGCGGCCTCGCGCAGGTATCCGCGGGCGACCGGCTGCTTGCCTCGTCCGTTCGGTCGCGGGCGACGTTCGTACGCCGCGTTGGCGGTGAAGACGCCGAGCCCGTAGAAGACGGTGATGAGGTCGGTGAGCGGCTCGTGGTCAGGTCGCCGGGTGAGGGTGATCCGGTCGCCGCCGAGCAGGAGTTCGTGCCCGACCTCGTGGGCGTAGATCGCGATCAGTGCGACCGGGTCGGCGGCCAGCGTGGGCGAGAGTTCGATCTGGTTCTGGTCGGCGCCGCGGCTCCAGCGGCCGTGCTGTTCCTTCACCACCGCAGTCGTCCCGCGGTTCGACGGGCGACGTACTCCGTTCAGCTCGAAGCTGAGCCCGCATTGACCGGGCCGCAGATCCATTCGGCCGTCGACCCGGGCACAGAGCTCGGTTGCCGCGGCCCGGCTCCCGTCGTACCCGTCGGGAATGACATCGGCCGGCAGCGCGATCGGCCGGAGCAGGATGTCGCGGCCGAACTCCGCGACCAGCCAGTTCATCGACGAGCGGATCCACCGCCGGCTTCCACCGGGCAATCGTTCCCGCGGCGCCTTCAGCTGGGACCTCACCTGCTGGCTTCGTCGCATCATCCCGATCGGATTCCTCACCCGCCGGATCATGCCTGCCCGGCGTCATGCCAAACCTCCCGGGGTCCTTCCTGGATCGACGCGATCTCGGCGTCCTTCACCATCGCCGCGAGCCGCGCGAACGTCCGCATCCGCACCGACCGGTCGAGTTCCGCCGGCATCACCGGCAGGATCGACACCGGCCACAACTCATGGCGCCGGAAGCAGTACGCCGCCAACGCCTCCGACGCTCCACGCTCGCCCAGATAACCGAGCGTCTGCAGCGCCGAACGCCGCCCCGGCACCCGCTCGACCGCCTGGTTCGCAAGGAAGATCCCGAACCCGTGGAAGATCGCGAACAGGTCGGTCACCGCCTCGGCATCCGGCCGTTGCCGGTCGATCAGGTGATAGCCCCACAGCACCTCATGCCCGAGCTCATGAGCCGTCGCAGCCACCACCGCGGACGGATCGGCACGTACGTCGGCCGACAGCATCACCGCCGAACCGTCGAAGTCGCCGCTGCGCAGGTCCAGCCAGCAGGCGCGCGATCCGCTGCCCGCCGGCTTCGACCAGACAGCCTCGGCGCGATCACACAGCGCGGCCCGCCGGTCGAGGTCGGTCTCCTGGGCGATCGCCGTACTGCGGTTCAGCTCGGCCTGCAGCTCCCGCTCGGCAAGCACCCCGATCTCCGGCGCGAACCCGGCGGCGGCCAGGGCATTGACCTCGGCCGCGGTCATCGTTGCCCGCAGCCCCGACACCGCCACGATGTTCGCGCGCTGCTCGGCCCGGAGCCGGTGAACGGCCGCGCTGCGGGCGGCGGCGCGGACCTCGTCCATCCGGAAGCTGAACCGGATCCGGTCGTCCGGCACCTCCATCCAGGCGCAGACCTTCAGACAGAGTTCACGGGCCGCGCGCTCCGAACCGTCGTACCCGCTGGGCACGAACTCGCTCGGCAGCACCGGCGGACGGCGCAGCGGCTCGACCCCGAACCGCTCCGTCAGCCAGTCGAGCGTGTCTTCGATCCATTGTTCGGGTCCCCCAGGCAGCATGACCTTCGGGCCGTAGAGCAGCCCCCGGTCCCGTTGCCGGCGCCGCCACGCACCGATCAGATTCATACCGAACTGACGCGACCCGGCGGTTGCCCGTTCCATCGCGAATATTGCGGTTGGATCACCAGCCGAGGACGGAGGGCGGACCTCCGATCAACTCGTCGAGCCGGGCCACGAAGCGCGCCCGCGGCTCGGGGTCGAGGGCCCGATGCCAGGCGGGGACTAGCGGACCGTCGCGCAGCAGCCGATGCTGGCGAAAGCGGTACGCCGCGAGGGCCTCCGCGACGGCCGTCTCGCCGAGGTATCCGAAGGTCTCCACGGTCGGCGTCCCGAGCGTGGTCTCGTCGAGGGCAGCGTTGGCGTGCGCGATGCCGAACCCGTGCAGCACCGCAAACAGGTCGGTCAGCGGCTCCCGCAGTACGCCGGTCGCACCCGGCACGTCAGACGGCATCAGGACCTGATGACCGAGCTCGTGCGACGCAGCGGCCATCAGAACGGCCGGATCCACGAGTACGTCGGAACCGAGCATCACCGCGGTGTATCCGGGCAGAAGCTCGACCCCTGGAAGGCAGTAGGTCAGGTCGGTCCATCGGCCCGCCGCCGACGACTCCAGGCCGGCCGCCTCCGGGTCCGGCCGCTCCGGCCGCTGCAGCAGCTCATCCCGGCGCGCCGGGTCCGGCTCGGCAGCGATCTCCCGGCAGCGGACGAGCTCGGTCAGGAAGTCGAGAAACGCGAACCGCTGGATCTCCGGCAGCAGCCCGACATCGACGCCGTCCGGCTCCTCCGGCGCAGCGGCTCCGACGCCGCACTCCACCAGCAGCTGTCCGAGCCGGTCGCTCGGCGCGGCGCCGAGGACAACCGAATACTCCCGGACGGCGGCGATGTCTGCCGGTTCCGCACCGCGGAAGGCGGGCAGGCTCCGGGCGACGAAGGCGTCGGCGAGCGTTGCCCCCAGCAACTGACCGGCCTCGACCACCTTCTCCAACCGGAAGCTGAACCGGATCCGGCCCGACGGGATCTCCATCCGCTCGGCCATCCGCAGGCACAGCTCGCGTGCGGCCGACTCCGACCCGTCGTACCCGGCCGGGACAAACTCTTCGGGTACGACGGCAGGCCGACGCAGCGGGCCGGTCCCGAAGTGCTCGATCAGCAACCGCAACGAATCGTCGACCCACTGCCGCGCCCCACCCGGCAACTCGACCTTCGGCGCCCGCACGAGATCGCTGAAGGACATGTCCATGCCCAGTGCGACGTCTGCCAACAGCATTGCGGTTCCGGCTACTTCAGGAGGAGCTTGCCTAGGCGGCGGGACGCGACATACATGCCGAGGGTGCCCATGGCCACCAGGTAGAAGGCGTGGACGAGGAGGAACCAGCTGACGGCGCCGGTGGCGAAGGCGCGTTCGAGCACGACGCCCTGGTAGAGCGGGGTGATCTCGACGAGCCAGCGGATCGCCTCCGGGTAGGTCTCGACCGGATAGAACGTGGCCGAGAACAGGAACATCGGCATGATCGCGAGCTGCACGAACTCGAAGTCCTGCCAGCTGCGCATGAACGTGGTCAGCGCCATCCCCGCACCGGCGAACGCGAACCCGATCAGCACCGAGGCCGGTAGCGTGAGCAGCGCCCACCACGACGAGACCAGTCCCAGCAGCAGCATCACCAGCACGAACATCGCCGAGTAGATCGCCCCGCGCAGCAGCGCCCAGGTGACCTCGCCGGTCGCCACGTCCCACGGCCGCAACGGCGTCGCGAGCATCGAGTCGTAGAGCTTGGCGTACTTCATCCGGAAGAAGATGTTGTACGTCGAGTCGAAGATCGCGCCGTTCATCGCCGAGCTGGCCAGCATCGCGGGCGCGACGAACGCGGCGTACGCGATCTTGGTGCCGTCGGACAACGTGAAGTCGCCGACCAGGTGGGCGACGCCGATGCCGATCGAGAGCAGGTAGAACACCGGCTCGAAGAACCCGGACAGGAACACGACCCACGAGCGCCGGTAGAGCAGGAAGTTCCGCTCGACGATGTGCCGGCCGCCGCCGAGCCGGACCGGAACCGGGACGACCCGGGCTGCGATAGTCGCCATCAGCGGATCAACTTTCGGGTGAAGCCGCGGACGGCGAGCCAGGTGCCGGCGATGAACCAGGCCAGCAGGTAGACGACGTTGACGAGCGCCAGCCACGGGTTCACCGTGCCGAGGCTCAGGTTGCGGCACAGGTCGACCCCGTGCCACAGCGGACTCACGTACGCGAGCCACTCGATCCAGTTCGGCAGCTGCGAGACCGGGAAGAACGCACCGGAGAACAGGAAGGCCGGGACCACGCCGAAGCGGAAGACCATCGCGAAGCCCGAGTCGTTCTCCAAGGTCGTCGCGTACGCCGCGATCGGGCCGGCGACCGCCATCCCGACGAGCAGCGCTACCGGCAGACCGAGGATCCCCAGCGGCGACTTCAACCCGCCGAACAACGCGATGATCACGAGGAACACCGCGCACGAGCTCAGCACCCGGAACGCGATGAACGCCAGCTGCCCGTACACCACGTCCGCCGGCCGCAGCGGCGTCGCGATCATCGAGTGGAAGAACTTCTGCCACTTCAGCCCGGACATCACCGGGTACGTCGACTCGCCGACCGCGATCTGCAGCGCCGTCGAGGCGAGCAGCCCCGGCGCGATGAACTGCAGATAGCTGACCCCGCCGAGCGCACCGGTCCCGTTGCTGTCGACGAACGAGCCGAGCCCGATCCCCATCGCGGCCAGGTAGAGCATCGGCAGCAGGAAGCTGCTGATCATCGTGCCCTTCCAGGTCCGCTTGTAGACGGTCAGCCAGTAGTCGAACATCCGGCGGCCGTTCTCCAGTGCAACCGCCATGTCAGTCCACCAACGTCCGGCCGGTAAGCCTGAGGAACACGTCTTCGAGCGTGGATCGTCGCACCAGCACCGCAGCCGGTTGCAGACCGCGCTCGTGCACCGCGGCGACCGCGCGCTCGCCGTCGTCGGTGTAGAGCAGCAGGCGGTCCGGCAGCACTTCGATGCGCTGGGCAAGGTCCTCGACCTTGCCGGCCAAGGCGTCGTGGTCGGCCAGCATCACGTCCGGCCCGAACCGCAGCTCGGTCACCTCGCGCGTCGAGTAGTCCCGGATCAGGTCGGACGGCGAACCCTCGGCCGCGATCAGCCCGCCGTCCATCACCACGAGCCGGTCGCACAACTGCTCGGCCTCGTCCATGTAGTGCGTGGTGATGATCAGCGTCACGCCGGCCTGCTTGAGCCGGAACAGCTTGTCCCAAAGCAAGTGCCGCGCCTGTGGGTCGAGGCCGGTGGTCGGCTCGTCCAGGAGCAGCAGGTCGGGCTTGCTGACCAGGGAACGCGCGATCGTCAGCCGCCGCTTCATCCCGCCGGACAGCTCGTCGACCTTGACCTTCGCCTTCTCGGTCAGCGCCACGAACTCGAGCAGCTCGTCGGCCCGCTCGCGGCACTCGGTCCGGCTGAGCCCGAAGTACCGCCCATAGATCGTGAGGTTCTCCCGGACGGTCAGCTCGGTGTCGAGGGTGTCGTCCTGCGGGCAGACCCCCAGCCGGGCGCGGATCGCCGGGCCGTCGGTGGCCGGGTCGAGGCCGAGGATGCGCAGCGTGCCGCCGCTGGTCGGGGAGACCGCGCCGATCATCCGCATCGTCGACGACTTGCCCGCGCCGTTCGGCCCGAGGAACCCGAAGGCCTCGCCACGCCACACGTCCAGGTCGATCCCACGAACCGCCTCGAAGTCGCCATACGACTTCCGCAGCTCGCGGACATGGACCAAGGACTCCCGCTGCTCACTCACCCCACCGACACTAGACGGGCCTCCGGACAGTTTCTTCTCGATTTGGGTGGACGGGATGGCATTCACTGTCGACGATCTTCAACGGCTGAGCGATCTGACGGCCAGCGCCTGGCAGGACGGTCTCGACCGCGACTGGTCGGCCGACTTTCCGCCGCGGGCCGGGCTGGAGCTGATCTTGCATGGGTACGACGTGTGCCAGGGCCTCGGCGTACCGTTCGCGCCGCCTGCGGACCTCTGTGCGCGGCTACGGGAGCACACCCGTGACTGGCCGATGTGGACGAGCCCGGGCTGGTCGTCGCTGACGGAGGACGCCGACGCGTGGACCGACCTGCTTCGGGCCTCCGGTCGTTAGGGGACATACCCGAGCCTGCGCACGGCGTACGCACGGACTCCCGTTGCGAGCCACTCGGGTAGGTCGCGGTCCACCATCTCGATGATCGCCCGCTGGTCGGCGTTCTCCACGAGTAGGTCGCCGAGGGCGTAGTAGGTCGTGGGTGTCGCCGGCCAGAGCTGTAGTACGCCCTGGTAATGCTGCTCGATCAGCTCGAATGCCTCGTCGGAGTCCGGTCGAACTCCGCGGTCCCGGGCGGCACCCATCCGCAGCAGCAGCCGGCGGCCCTCGTCGCCCATGCGGTCGTAGTCCTTGCGAGTCCAGCCGTCGGTCTCCCGTACTGCCTTCTCGAAGCCCTCGGCTGCCGCCTCACCGAACCGCTCGGCCAGGTCCTCCCTCAGCCGCGACCTCGCCTGCGACAGCCCGGTGAAGAACTCCTCGTCGGTCACCGTCTCGTCGCCTGACAGCCCTGCAATCGTCCGGTCGACGGCACCGAGCACTGCGTCCAGACGGCGACGCTCCTGCAGCAGTTGTTCGCGATGCTCCCGCAGCGCATGTACCTCGTCGTCCTGCTCGTCCAGGATCCGGGAGATCGTCGGCAGCGGTACGCCGAGTTCGCGGAGCAGCAGGATCCGTTGCAGGCGGAGCAATTCGGGCCGTCCGTAGTACCGGTAGCCGTTCTGGGCGACCCGGCCGGGCGGCAGCAGGCCGATCGAGTCGTAGTGGCGCAGCGTCCGTACCGAGACACCGGCGAGCCGGGCGACCTCGCTGACCGTGCGCTCCACGACACCTCCGGAAATCAGGTTGGACTATGACGTTACGTCACCCTTTAGCGTCCGGCGCATGTCATTCACCATCCTGCACACCCAGCTGGTCGACCGCGGCGAGGCGCTCACCGCCGACTGCTTGCGGGTCACGGCCGGCCGGATCGCGGCGATCGGTGGCCCCGAGATCGCCCAGGCCGGCGACGAGCTGATCGACGGCGCCGGCACGACGGTGCTTCCCGGTTTGATCGATGCGCACGTCCACCTCGTGCCCGGGTGCACTCAGCTCGCGGCGACGTTCGGCGTGACCACTCTGGTCGACCAGTTCAGCATGCCTGAGGTGATCGCTGCGGAACGCGCTCTCGGCTCGGACTTCCGTACGTCGAGCATCGGGGCGACCGCTCCGGGCGGTCACCCGACGATCGCGTACCCACCGTTCCCGTACGTCACCGGCCCGGACGACGCCAAGCAGTTCGTGGCCGACCGGATCGCCGAGGGCGCGGACCACCTGAAGCTGATCTACGACGACGGCTCCGGTGCGATGCTGAACATCCCGACGCTGGACGCCGCGACGGTACGGGCGTTGACCGACGAGGCACACGCACATGGGCTCACTGTGGTCGCGCACGTGTCGACGGCGGCCGGTGCGGTCACGGTCGCGAGGTGCGGGGTCGACGTACTCGCGCATGCGCCGTCCAACGTGATGTCTGCGGACGACGTGGCCGTTGTTGCAGACGCGGGCGTGGCAGTGATTGCGACGCTGGACATCGTTGACGGGTTCAACGGGCTATCTGGGCGGTTGCCGTTGCTGGAAGAGGCTGAGCTGATGGCACGGATGCCAGCGCGGTGGCGGCGGGTGCTGGACAGGCAGTCCCGCCGGTGGATGCCGCCACAGCCCCCGGACGGCGCGCCAGCTCGGGCGAACACGCTGGCGATGCTGCGGGCCGGCGTACCTGTCCTTGCAGGCACAGACGCACCGAACCCCGGCCTGGTCTTCGGAGCCTCACTGCACCGGGAGCTGGTGCATCTGGTGACAGCAGGTCTCACACCCGCCCAGGCGCTGGTCGCTGCAACCAGTGCGCCGGCAGAGGTCTTCGGATTAACAGACCGCGGCCGACTCACAGTCGGGACACGTGCCGACCTGCTGCAGGTAGACGGAGACCCACTCGCTGACATCACAGCCACACAGCGTGTACGTCGTACCTGGGTCGCGTCGTACCCACCTGGGGCGGCTGGTTGCCTACGACAATCTTCGGCGCCGCACTGGGCCCAGCCGCGGACCATGACAGCGCAGTGGAGGTCGTGGTCCAGGAGGGGTTGTCCAGCCTCACCGAGCCCTGGCTGGCGCGCACCGACGGACCGGACTGGGCCGAGGTCACCTTGCTCGAGGCCCAGCCGGACCGCGTCCGACTCCGCTGGAACAATCCTCTCCGCGAGCAGCCCCCATCCGGCCGCTGGTACTCACTCACCGACGTCGACCTGGAAAAGAGCACTGGATGAGTCAGAACTACCAAGTGGGCGACAGGGTGCTCGGAGTGGGCGAGGAGTGGGCCGGCATCGAAGTTCAGCCGGCTCCCTCCGACGGCAGCAGGCACGATGTCCAGCTTGGCGGCGGATCGATGGCGGGCGAGCAGGCGGACGAGTTCCGCAGCCGCGCGCGGGACCTGCTGGCCTACATGCCGTACTAGCCGCGGCCGACATATGGCATGCCGGCGGCCATGACGGTCAGGGTTGGTACGGCGACGGTGATCGGGAGCTTTGCGATCTGTACGACGAAGTCCGCGACGATCTTCGGGTCGAACGTCGGCTCGACCGCGATCGACCCGTCCGGCTGGAGTACGCCCTGCTCCATCCGTGCGGTCATCGCGGTCGAGGCGTTGCCGATGTCGATCTGGCAGGCGGTGATGCCGTGCGCGCGCCCTTCCAGCTCGAGCCCCTTGGTCAGCCCGCTGATGGCGTGCTTGCTCGCGGTGTACGCGATCCCCTGCGGCCGTGGCACGTGCGCCGAGATCGACCCGTTGTTGATGATCCGCCCACCCTTCGGATCCTGCCGCAGCATCACCGCGAACGCCGCCTGCGCACACAGGAACGAACCAGTCAGGTTGGTATCCACCACCCGCCGCCAGTCCTCCTCCCGCACATCCGCGACCCCGGCCGCCGGCGACCCGGTCCCCGCGTTGTTCACCAACACGTCAACCCGCTCGAGCCCCCCGAAGAACTCCCGAACAGCAGCCCCATCCGCCACATCCAGCACAGCCGCACCGATCCGGCCGCTCCCGAGGCTCACCGTCTCCTGCAGCTTCTCCTCGGTGCGCCCCGTCACCCACACCTCGAAGCCGGCCGCCGCGAGTGCCAGCGCCATCTCCCGCCCCAGTCCGGACCCACCGCCGGTCACCACAGCCACCTGCGTCATCGCGCCACCCTTCTACCGGTTCTGACTGCCGTCCAGGATGGCAGCAAGGCTGCAGCGACGATGAGCATGACCAGCAACTCGGCCCACACGCCACGGCCGAGCGGCGGCACCAGCTCCTCGGTCAAGTTCCACGCCGCGTGCACGAGGATCGCCCCCGGCACCCCGCCCCGCAGCTTCTCGCTCACGAACAGCATCAGGAACGTCAACGGGAACAGCTCCAGGAAGAACGTCACACCTGCCGCCGTGAGCAGTCCGTCGTCGTGCTGCCCCGTCCCCGGCAGGAAGTACAGCGGCACGTGCCACAACCCCCAGGCGCCCCCGAGCACAGCAGTCGTCCCGACCGGACCGAAGTACTCACGCAATCGCGGCTGCACGTATCCGCGCCACCCGAACTCCTCCGACACCGGTCCAGCCAAGAACGTGTACGCCGCCGCGCCGAGCACCCCTCCGGCTCCCGCGACGACCGAAGCGGCGTGGTCGGGCAACTCCGGCAACTGCCCGCAGACCACGCACGCAGCAAGCGGACCGACCACCCCAAGTACGACGGCAGCCACCGGCCACACCGCCGACCAGCGCACCCCACGCCGCCGCTCCCGATAGCGCAGCCACATCACCAGCGCGGCCAACGACGGCCCCGACGCCGCCAGCGAGAACACGAGCATGCCCGCGCCCTCGTCCAGATTCACCCCGAGTACGCCGAGCACCGCCCACGGCACCCACGTCAGAACAAGACAGATGACCCCGAACTCCACCAGCCGCCGCTTGATCACCAACCCACCCTCCCGGCGGCCGCAGCGCCCGGACCAGGGTGCTGGACCGACCTCAGAAGGGGGTCCAGCACTACCTCGCGTCACAAAACACCCCCTTCCACCGTCGAAACAGTGAGGGACCAGCACCCGACAACGCGGACAGTAACCGATCGGCGACAGAGAGCAAATGAGTGGCGGCTCACTTGAACATCTTGGAAACTCATTTGCGTGTATCACGCAAGCATGTATATGCTTGCAGCATGCAAGTAAACGACGCGTACTCTCCGCAGACCCCCATCGAGGGCGTCATGCACGCGTTCACCCGGATCGGACGCCGGCTGAAGGCCAAGCAGCCCGGCGACACGATCGACCACAGCGCGCACGTCGTGCTGTTCGCTCTGCGGTGCAACGGTGCACTGCGCCTGTCCGACCTCGCCGGGCGACTCGAGCTCGACGCCTCGACCACCAGCCGGCACGTCCGGTCCCTGGAGCAGCTGGGCCTGGTCCGCCGCTCCCCCGACCCCGACGACGGCCGCGCCTTCCGGGTCGAGCTGACCGACGAGGGCCTCGAGCAATGGGAAGCCAGCGCCCGTCACCGGATGGAGCTGCTGAGCGCCGCGATGGAGGGCTGGTCCGAGGAGGACGTGCAGACCTTCGAGCGGCTGATGACCCGCTTCGCGGACGGCGTCGCCGCCCGGACCGAAGCACCCTCCAGCGCCGCCTGGGCAGAGAAGGGGTGGGCCGCAGTGGCCCCGAGACCTTCGCCCCCGGCAGAGCGCAGTACAGACCAAGACTTCGCGGCCAGCGGCGACCCCGCAACCCGTGAGAACACCGACAAGAACCTGGAGAGCACCAAATGAGCACCACAGAGCCTGCCACCGCCGGCGGCGCTGCGCCTGATAGCGGTCCTAGCTACCTGTCCCACAAGCAGATCCTGGTGATTCTCGGCGGGCTGATGGCCGGGATGTTCCTGGCCGCGCTCGACCAGAGCATCGTGGGTACGGCGCTGCCGCGTATCGTCAGCGAGTTCAACAGCCTCGACAAGTTGTCCTGGGTGGTCACGGCGTACCTGCTGACCTCGACCGCCTCGACCCCGTTGTGGGGAAAGATCTCCGACCTCTACGGCCGCCGCCCGCTGTTCATCGCGGCGATCGTCACCTTCCTCGGCGGCTCGGTGCTGTCCGCGCTGTCGCAGAACATCGAGCAGCTGATCGGCTTCCGCGCCGTCCAGGGTCTGGGCGCCGGCGGTCTGATGTCGCTCGCCTTCGCCACCATCGGCGACGTGATCCCGCCGCGCGAGCGCGGTAAATACATGGGGTACTTCGGTGCCGTCTTCGGCCTGTCCTCGGTGGCCGGCCCGCTGCTCGGCGGTCTGCTCACCGACGGTCCCGGCTGGCGCTGGATCTTCTGGATCAACGTCCCGATCGGCCTGGTTGCCCTGGGCATCGTTGCCGCCGTGCTCCGGCTGCCGCACGTGAAGCGCTCGCACAAGATCGACTACCTGGGCGCCTCCACGATCGCCGCTGCGGTCACCTCGTTGCTGCTGGCAATTTCCTGGAGCGGCCCGACCAACGGCTGGGGCACCGGCACCACGATCGCCCTGCTGGCGGCAGCGGTCGTGCTCGCCGTCTCCTTCGTGATTATCGAGCTGCGGGTGGCCGAGCCGATCATCCCGATGGACCTGTTCAAGGGCCGGATCTTCTCCGGGTACGCCGGGTTCGCGTTCCTGCTCGGCTTCGCGATGTTCGGTGCGCTGATCTTCCTGCCGCTGTACCTGCAGGCGGTCAAGGATCTGTCGCCGACCCGCTCCGGCCTGGCGTTGCTGCCGATGATCGTCGGTATCTTCTCCGCGTCGATCCCGAGCGGCCAGATGATGAGCAAGAGCGGCCGGTACAAGCACTTCCCGATCATCTCCGCGGTCCTGGTCAGCGGCGCGATGGTGCTGCTGTCCACGCTGAGCCTGAGCACGCCGTACTGGCAGCTCGCGATCTACATGTTCGTGATGGGCGCCGGTCTGGGCCTGTCGATGCAGATCACCGTCACCGCCGCGCAGAACAGCGTTCCCCGGCAGCACATGGGTAGCGCGACCTCGACGATGACGTTCTTCCGCTCGATGGGCGGCGCGATCGGTACGGCGGTCTACGGCGCCGTGCTGACCAGCCGCTTGAAGGTCCACCTGGGCGACATCGTCCCGAACGCCACGCAGTCGATGGTCGACGGACTGGCCAAGGCGGCCAACAGCGTCCAGGCGCTGCACTCGCTGAAGGAGCCGCTGAAGGGCTTCGCACTGCACGGTCTGGTCGACGCCATGGACGACGTCTTCCTGGTCTCGCTGCCGTTCCTGGCGATCGCGCTGATCCTGGCGATCATCACGCCGGAGCAGCGGCTGGCCGGCCGCAACGACGGCCCGAAGGCCGAGGGCGAGGGCACGGAGTCGCTGGAGTCTTCAGCCGCCGCCGCGATGCACTGAGGTTTACCGCACTGAGACCAAACTCCGGTTGACCTACCCGACAGCCGCCCTGGGAAGCTTCCCAGGGCGGCTGTTCTTCTGCTCCGCGTGAGACGAACGGCCCGGCTGACCCCGCCGGGGTCTTAGTTTCGACAGCAGACGGTGATGCACCGCGACGATAGGGACAGCCGCACGGATGAAGACTCTTGACCGGCCGTTGGACGACGACGACCGCGCAATGGCGGACCTCGCCGAGGTCCGTGACTGGCGACGCCTCGGCGGACCGCAGTCGGGTGCCACCGGCCCCGATCCGGTGCGTCGCCTGATCCGCAGGGTCAAGTCGGCGACCAATTGGAAGCCGTGGCCGATCACCCGCAAGACCGTGATCGACGACCAGCTGGACGGCTGGGGATTCCTGACCCGCCGCAAGACCGAGCTCGCCGTGTACGACGACCAGGTCCTGCCGCACAGCCCGTTCAGCGGCTGGGTCGCGTTCGCGATCGAGCGCACCGATATCGACGCGGCGATCAGCGGACTCGACGAACACTGGCCGCCGAAGTTCGACCTCGCCTGCCGGCACTGGGGACAACCGGCGTACGTCGGGATCGACAGCAAGACCGGTTTCGTCGACGACTGGTCTCCCGGCGCCGGTGCGGACCGTCGCCACCTCGCCGTGTGGACGCCGCCCGGCGCAGAGATCCACCTGTACAGCAACAAGCCGACACCGCGCCCCTTGTCGGTATCGGTCGGAATCAACTACACGGTCTACCTCAACGAGGAGGGGACATGAGGACACCACTTCACGCCACCCGGGAACGACAGCGGGACGACCTGTTCGCGAACGCCGGGAACCCGGCACCCACCGGAGCCGTCGACAGTAGCGTGTCGGACACCTCGCTCACCGCCCTCGCCCACGACCGCGCCGGTACGGGTCCGGCGATCCGGTCGCGGGATCTCGACGCGAACCTCCGCGCCGGGCTACTGCCGCCGAGCCGGGCACGAGCCGCCGGCGAGGCTCCCGTACGCCCCCAGACCGGCGGACCGTCACCTCGCAACAGAGACCGCGGCGGACCGGCCCGCTAGACCGGAACGCCTTTGTTTTCAGCACATTCGACCCCCGACACCGCACCGACGGAAGGAACAAGCCCGGAATGAAGACGCTGGACAGGCCACTCGACGAGGACGAACGGGCCTTCGCCGACTTCGCCGAGATTCGCGACTGGTCGGCAATCGCCGGACCGAACAACAACGACAGCGGACCGAAGGTCGTCCGGGCGATCGTCGAGCGCGTCACGTCGGCCACCGACTGGCAGCCCTGGCCGCTGGCGCAGGGCGAGGAGATCGACCGCGCGGTGGCGTCGTGGGGGTTCACCACCAAGCGCAACAGCACGATCATCGTGTTCCCGGGGATGGCGTTCGCGGATGCCAAGAACAGCGGCTGGTGCGCGTACGACATCGAGCCGGGCGACATCGCCGACGCGGAGGCAGGCCTCGACGCCCACTGGCCGGCCCACTTCGAGCTGGCCCGCAAGTACTTCGGCGAGCCGACGTACGTCGGTGACGACAGCCAGCCGGGATTCCTCGACGAGTGGGGTCCGGGCGCCGGATCCGACAAGCGTCACCTGGCCACCTGGCTGCTGCCCGGTGCGCACCTGCGGCTGTTCAGTACGAAGCCGACCAATTCCCCGCTGACCCCCGCGGTCGGCGTCAGCTACGCGGTCTACATCAACTAGGAGACGTAATGACGACCCCTACTCAGGAAAGCCCCGCGTGGCCGCAGGGCAGTTGGATGCAGTCAGGTGAGTGGCTCGCGAACCTGAACGAGAACGAGCAGGCGAACCTGCGCGCCTTCGTCGGGATGACGCCGGAGCAGCGGACCGCCTCGATGCAGTACGCGAGCCTCGACTCGCGGCAGCAGGCGAACCTGATGCGCGCGGCGAACACCGATCCGCTGCGCGACCGGGTGAACGCCGCGGTCCGTGGCGCGGTCGCCCGGGTCCACCTGGCCTACGACAACACCCAGCACCGGCTGAGCGAAGCCGCCCAGACGCTGGCCACCCAGGCCCGCGAATACCGCGACGCCGCGGTCGCGGGCGCCACCCGTCGGTACGAGAACACGCGGGACACGGTCGTACAGGCTGGGCGTGACGTCCGGGACACCGCCGTACAGGCAGGCCGTGATGTCCGGGCCGGTGCTGAGGAGCTCGGTCAGCAGGTCGCGGGTGCGTACAACCGCGGGGTCGACCGCGCGAACGAGTTCGGCAACCGGGTCGCCGAGACCTACCAGGGCGCTCGCGACGGCATCGTCGACGCGGCGCAGCGCGGTCAGGTGCGCCTCGACCAGGCGTGGCAGGCCGGCGCCGACCGGCTGAACGAGACCGGCCAGCAGATCGCCCAGGGTGCCCGGGACCTCCGGACGGCGGCGGTCGGCACCGCTCGGGACGCGCGTGACGCGGTCGTCGGCGGCGCCCGCACCGCGCGGGACGCTGTCACCTCGGCGCCCGGCAAGGTCGGTCGCTGGTTCGAGGGCAAGTTCAACAACACGATGCTCAAGGCCGAGAGCTCGCTGGCGTCGTTCAACGCCGGTCGGCACAACCCGCCGCTGGGTGCCGACATGAACCGGGCGATGGACACCAAGAGCCAGCTGGCGATGATCCAGCAGTGGAGCGAGAACCTCCCGGGTCAGATCACGGTCGAGTCGAACGAGGCGATCCAGAACCTCGCCCAGGCGTCCCAGGCCCAGATCGACGCGCAGAACGCAGCTCGCCTCGCGGGTGGCGTCGCCCCGGCCAGCCAGGCCGTCGGCCAGCCGCAGCAGCCGCAGACCGCGCAGCAGGGTGAGCAGAGCCAGCCGGCCAACCTCACCAAGAACAACGACAAGGGCGGCCTCACCCGCTGACCCCGAAGACGCCGCCGGGCTTGGCCCGGCGGCGTCTTTCTGTACCCGGGACCGGGCAGACTGACCATCGTGAACCCGCTCCAGACCAAGCTCACCACCGTCGGCCTCGAAGCCCTGGCCCCCTACGGCTTCGTCCTCGCCGGCGGCTACGCCCTCCGGGCCCACGGGTACGGCACCCGGGAATCCGACGACATCGACCTGTTCACCAACATCCTCGACCCCGACAACTTCACCCGAGCCGTCGAGGCCCTCGTCGCTGCGTACGAGGCCGGCGGTCTCACCGTCGAGGTCGCCAGGCGGGCACCGCAGTTCGCCCGGCTCGTCGTCGACTCAGCCGCCAAGGTCGATCTCGGGGTGGATCACCGGCAACGCCCGCCGGTGCTGACAGAGGTCGGCGCGGTGCTGTCGGAGGCGGACTCGATCGGCAGCAAGGTCGGCGCGGTGTACTCCCGGCTCGAGCCGCGTGACTTCATGGATGTCCAGGCCGTGCTGGACAGCGGACGCCACCATCCGGACGCGCTGCTCGCCCTCGCGGATCAGCGGGAGGCGCTCCCCCTCGACCGCCCGATGTTCGCGGCCCAGCTCCGGGCCGGCGCCCGGCTCCCGGACGCCGGATTCACCCGGTACGGCGCCGGTCCCGATCTGATCGCGCGGATCCGTCGTACGGCGACCGAGTGGGCCCTGGAACTCGATCGAGGCTCTGATGCGCCTGCTCTCTGAGACGATGGCGGGATGAGCGACAAGCACGAGGCCCAACCCGGTGACACGTATGCCTCGATGATCCCGTACATCGTTCCCGAGTCGCTGGACCTGCTCCGGGGTCCGACGAGCGGTGTCGTGGATCTGCCGAGCCGTCTCGACTGGGGCCCGCACCGCACGTACGACCTCGCGAGCGTCGACGACGCGATCGCGCTCTACAGCAAGGTGATCAGCGAGGCCTCGACCCAGGACGACCTGACCGAGTTCCTCAACCGGGACGTGCTGGTCGCCATCTGGCAGCGCCTCCGGCTTCCCCGCCGGTGTGCCGACCTGTGGAACCAGGCCTTCCCGCAGCTCACCACCGCCGGATGAAGCCGGAACACGAACGGGCGACGCGGATCGCACTGTCCTCGCTGCGGGACAAGGGCTTCGCGTTGGCCGGGGGCAACGCGCTGTCCATGCACGGGATAGGAAGCCGCGAGTCCGACGACATCGACCTGTTCACGAACGACCTGAACCAGAACGTCGGCGAGTCGGTCGAGGGTGTGAAGGCCGCGTTCGAGGAGCAGGGATACACCGCTGAGGTCACCCGGCAGTACCCGGCGCACGCGCGCATCGAGGTCGCGAGAGGCGACGAGAAGACCCACATCGACCTCGGTCAGGACTACCGCAGCAAGCCGGCGGTGGAGACCGACGTCGGCCCGGTGATCTCGGTCGAGGACGCGGTCGGCTCCAAGGCCGCCTCGATCTACACCCGCGGTGAGGCCAAGGACTTCGTGGACGTGAACGCCGCCATGGAGGCGGGGTACTCGACCGACCACCTGCTCCAGCTGGCCGACGCCCGCGAGGCATCCCCGATGGATCGGCCGATGTTCGCGCAACTGCTGGACGACGCCCAGCGGATCCCGGACGCGGAGTACGCCAAGTACGGTCTGAACCAGGAACAGACGGCTGGGCTGAAGGAGCGCATGGGCGCCTGGGCGAACCAGATCCGGACCCGCGAGGCCAACCCCGACATCGACAAGTCGGTCGGTCTGCTGAACTCCGGTCAGGCGATGCCCGGACAGGTCCAGGCCGCCGGCTCGAGCGGCACGACCGAGCGCAGGTCGTCGCTGAGCCAGGAGCGGTCGAAGGGCGAGCGCGGCAGTTAGTCCTCGGCCGGTAGTGGATGGCGGCGTCTGGGGAGGGGGCGTCGTGGGGGGTCGGGTTCGGGGTCGTTGCCGGCCAGGTGGTTGACGATGGCGTTGAGGACGGCGGCGGTGGGGACGGCCACCAGGGCGCCGACGATGCCGGCGATGACGACACCGGTGGCGATCGCCAGGATGACCGCGAGCGGGTGGACGCTGACCGCGCGGCCGAGGAGGAACGGCTGCAGGACGTGGGCTTCCAGCTGCTGTACGCCGATCACGACCGCGAGCATGACGATCGCGACAATGGGGCCCTTGGCAACCAACGCGACGAGGACGGCGACCACGCCGCTGACCAGCGCGCCGACCACCGGTACGAACGCGCCGACGAACACCAGGATGCCGATCGCGCTCACCAGCGGCAGGCCGAGGATCGCGGCGCCGAGCGAGATGCCGATCGCGTCCACGGCCGCGACCACGATCGTCGCGCGGACGAACGCGGTCAACGAGACCCAGGCCCTGCGGCCGGACGAGTCAGCCTTGTCGCGGGCGCGGCGCGGGAACAGCCGGACCAGCCACGCCCAGATCTGATCGCCCTGGTACAGGAAGAAGAACAAGCAGAACAGCGAGATGAACAGGCCCGCGACGACATGCGTGGCCGTAGTACCGACGGCTGCTGCTTGCTGACCGAGCGCTCCGCCGGAGGTGATCTGTTCGCGCAGCGTCTTGATCGCGTTGGTGACGTCCTGGTCGGTCAGGCCGAAGTTGATCCGGCCCAGCTCGCGGAGCTTCTGCACACCTTCGCCGACCTGCGTCGACAGGCTGTCGAACTGACCGGCGATCTGCGTGCCGACCAGGGTGAGCAGACCGGCCACTAGCACGACCGTCGCGATCACCGTGATCCCGGCCGCGGCGCCGCGCGGCAGGCGGAGCTTCTGCAGACCGTTGGTGACGGGCACGAGCAGAGCAGTCAGCAGTACGCCGACAGTCACCGGTACGACGACCTCGGACAGGTACCGGATGCCGTACCCGATCACGAGCACGGCGGCCACGATCACCAGGAACCGCCACGCCCAGGTGCTGGCGACGTACATCCCCCGCGTCACACCGGCGTCGTCGACCGACGCCACGTCATCGGCAAGCCTCTGCTCCTCCGACTCGGCGGTCTCGTCCAGGACCTTGTTGTCCGCCACCGGACTCTGATCCTCGGAGACCTCCGTGTCGTCCCGCCCCGTCTCGCTCATCGCACCTCCACAGCTCCGTTGCTGCTGAGACTAGTGCCCGCGCGCGCCGGTTCCATGAATGTGGGCCGCCAGCCCTTCCGCGGCCATCGGTTCGTCATCCGCGAGGAGGCCGACAGCTGCGAGCACGTAGTCGGCGTCGACGCACACCTCCGCCCGCTGCGGGACGAGCCAGCCCTCCTCCTGTGCGTTCGTACCGATCGAGCCCAGAATCCGGGCGGCGGCCTCGGGCGGGTTGTGCCGCAGTACTCCCCCGGATCCGACCAGCAGATCCACCTCGCGCAGGTCCTTCCCGGAGCGCTCGATCACTCGCCCGCCCGGCCCGAACACGATCCGCTGCCGTCCCGCATGCCGCCTCAGCGCGACCGTTGCGGCGACACTCGCCAGCGTCTCGTCGTACGTCTTCTCGGTCTCGTTGTCGGGGAGGTAGGACGGATCGTCATGCCGGCGTTCGGCAGCTCGTTGTAGGCCGGCCACGTCAGCGATGAGCCCGGCTTCGGCGCCCGCGGCGACCACCGGTACGGCGCTCCAGCGCATCCCGAGATCGCCCTCGACCGTCCGGGTGACCGGATGCGTGGCGACGACCTCGCGGCCGAGATTCGCGTCCTCGGGGTCGAGCTCGATCACCGAGTGCACGTCGGTCGTAGCGCCGCCGATGTCGACGACCGCCACATCGCCGTGCAGACCGGCGAGCACCTCGACGCCCCGCAGTACGACGTCCGGCGTCGCGGCCCGGATCATGCTCGCGAACGACGGGTCGCGGGACAGGTTCTTCCCGCCGATCACATGTTTCAGGAACATCTCGCGGATCGCTGCCCGCGCGCTGTCCGGGGCGAACACGCCGATCTCCGGCACGACGTTGTCCGCGAGCACATGTGGTACGGCGGCGGCGGTCAGCAGGTCACGGATCTCGGCCTGCGCGTCGATGTTGCCCGCGACAACGACCGGTTTCCGCCACTTGTACTTCGCCAGCGTCTCGGCCGCCTTCAGCAGCACCGCCGAGTTGCCGCCGTCGGTCCCGCCGAGCAGCAGCACGACGTCCGGCCGGTCCTTGCGCAGCTCCTTCTGGCTGGTTGCCGTCAGCCCACCGTTGACGACAGCAACCACCCGGCCGCCGCTGGACAACGCGACCCGCTTCCCGGCCTCCGCGGTGACGAGCTCTTCGTTGCCCACGACACCGATCCGCAGCCCGCCACCCGCACTGGAACAGGCGAGCACCTCGGCCTTCTTGATGCTTTGGTCTGCGCCTTCGAGCACGCTGCGGCAGGCCCGCCAGCCGTCCATCACATCGGTGTCGATCGTCGTCCGGTGCTCGGCCCGGGCCACCAACTCACCCGAACCGATGTCCACGGCAACCGCCTTGGTGAACGTCGACCCGAAGTCAACGGCCACAACCAGCGTCACGCCATTGCGCGATCGAGGTCGAGGAGCAGGTCGTCGACGGTCTCGATGCCGACGCTCAGGCGGATCAGGTCGGCCGGCACCTCCAGCGGCGTACCGGCGACCGAGGCGTGGGTCATCTTGCCCGGGTGCTCGATCAGCGACTCGACGCCGCCGAGGGACTCGCCGAGCGTGAACACCTCGGCCTTGTTGCAGATGTCCAGCGCGTGCTTCTCTCCACCGGTGACGCGGAAGCTCACGATCCCGCCGTACCGCTTCATCTGCTTGGCGGCGGTCTCGTGGCCCGGGTGGCCGTCGATGCCCGGGTACAGCACCTGGGCGACCGAGTTGTGCCGCTGCAGGAACTCGACGACCTTCTCGGCGTTGTCGCTGTGCCGGTCCATCCGGACGCCGAGCGTCTTGATGCCGCGCAGCACCAGCCACGCGTCGAACGGCCCGGCGACGGCGCCGATCGCGTTCTGGTGGAAGGCGATCTTCTCGGCGAGCTCAGCGTCACGGACGACGAGCGCGCCGCCGACCACGTCGGAGTGGCCGCCCATGTACTTCGTGGTCGAGTGGACGACCACGTCCGCGCCGAGCTCCAGCGGCTGCTGCAGGTACGGCGAGGCGAAGGTGTTGTCGACGACCAGCAGGGCGCCGGCGTCGTGTGCGATCTGCGCGACGATCGCGATGTCCGCGACATTCAGCAACGGGTTGGTGGGCGTCTCGAGCCAGACGACCTTGGTCTTGCCGGGCTGGATCGCGGCCCGGATCGCCTCCGGGTGGGTGACCGCGGCCGGCGTCATCTCGACGCCCCAGTTGCCGAGCACCTTGGAGAACAGCCGGAACGTGCCGCCGTACGCGTCGTCGGGGAACACCACGTGGTCGCCGGGCACGCACAGCGAGCGGATCAGGGTGTCCTCGGCCGCGAGCCCGCTGGCGAACGCGAACCCGCGGTTCCCCGCCTCGATCGCGGCCAGGCACTCCTCGAGCGCCGTCCGGGTCGGGTTCGCGGAGCGGGAGTACTCGTAGCCGTTGCGCAGCCCGCCGACGCCGTCCTGCTTGTAGGTGCTGGTGGCATAGATCGGCGGGACCACCGAGCCGGTGGTCGGGTCAGGCTCGTTCCCGGCGTGGATGGCGAGCGTCTCGAAGCCGTAGTGGTGTTCCGTGTTCACCGGACCAGCGTACGGCCTGGTCCTATCCGCCCGTGCAGGCTGTCCACAGCTGGGGTACGGGCTGCGGCGATTGGTGGGATCCAGGTTGTCCACAGGCGCGTCGTACCGGCTGGCGAATGACCCACTGCGCCGCCTACGGTTGCGGTCAGTGGTTACCGCCGGGGACCGAGAGGAAGGACGACGGGGCCGGATGAAGACGCAGGACAGGCCGCTCGACCAGGACGACCTGGCGATGGCGGATCTCGCCGAGATCCCCGACTGGGGCACGATCGCCGGTCCGGACGGCGACGAAGCCGGTCCGGAGGTTGTGCGCGCCCTGGTGAACCGGGTGATGGGCCAGACGACCTGGCAGCCGTGGCCGCTCGAGGCCGGCGAGGTCATCGGCGACGAGATGGTCTCCTGGGGTTTCACCACCCGTCGGGGTACGACGATGATCGTGTTCGACGGGCTCGCGTTCCCGGACTGCCCGGACAGCGGCTGGTCGGCGTACGACATCGGTCCGGACGACATCACCGCCGCCGAGGCCGGGCTGGACGCGCACTGGCCGGCCCACCTCTCGCTCGCCACCAGGCACTGGGGCCAGCCCGACTACATCGGTGACGAGAGCAGCGTCACGTTCGTGGACGAGTGGGAGCCGGGCGCCGGCACCGGCCGCCGGCACCTCGCCGTCTGGCTGCGCCCAGGCGCCCAGATCCACCTGTACAGCAACAAGCCCAGCAAGGACCCGCTGACGACGTCGGTCGGGGTCAACTACGCCGTGTACATCGACTAGGAGACCTTCTATGAGCGAGCGCAGCGAGCGAATCAAAGGAAGAGCCGAGCGGCTCGCTCAGGCCGGAGCCGAGCGTAGCGAGGTGGAGGCGTGAGCGAGCCCTCTGCTGAGCCCCGCCAAGGGCGGATCTCACGTTGGCGTGCACGGTCACGCGGTACGAAGACGATGAAGGCCGGTTACGCACTGGCCGCGCGCGACGTGAAGAACTGGGACAGGGACGTCCTGGCGCGCATCGGCAGCTCCCGGATGACTCCGGCGCACCTGGCGCGACTGTCGCAGGTAGGAGTGAACGGGCAGGTCCGCCCCGATCTGCATGCCGGCACCTCGCAGGTGATGAGCCAGCGTGCGACCAATCGGATGCAGCGGACCCAGCGCCAGCAGAGCCCGACCAGGAACCCGCTCCGCCAGGCCGCCCGAGGGTACTCCCGCTGGCGGGACGTCCGGCACGGCACCAAGATGGTCAAGGCCGCGATGGTCCTGGCCGGCAAAGAGGCGAAGAACGCCGATCCCCAGGTCAGACTGGCAATGGGTAACGACCCGACCATGACCAAGAGCCAGATCTCCAACATGGTCCAGGGCCAGATGGAGATGGCCTTCAAACCTGAGGTATATGCGCCGCCCGGACAGCAGCAGGGCCAGCAGGCCGGTCAGCAGCAGGCCGGTCAGCAGCAGGGCGGGCAGCAGCAGGGCGGGCAGCAGCAGGGTCGGGGCCAAGGGCAACAGGTTCAGGGTCAGGGCCAGCGGCAACAGATCCAGGGCGGTCGGGTGCAGGCGCAGGGATCCGGCGTGATGCAGCAGCTCGTGGCTGCCGCCGGCGGTCAGGCGGCTGGCGAGACCGAGGAGGCGCTGGTCCAGGCCCTGGCCGAGTTCCAGCGCCTGCAGGGCGAGATCAAGCAACTGATCGAGACCCGAATGGCCCAGATCCAACAGGAGAACGCCAACCTGACGGCCCTCCTGAACGAGGTCAACCGCTCAGGCCAACAGGTCAACCAGCAACCAGGCGAGCGCCCGCAGCTCGACCCGAACGTCCACAACGTAGGCCAACACCCCATCGTCCAAACCGACGAACCCGCCCAGCAGACAGCCGAAGGCCAACAGGCTGGCGAAGGCCAGCAAGTAGGCGAAGGCCAGCAAGTTGCCGAGGGGCAGCAAGCCGGCGAGGGCCAGCAAGTTGCCGAGGGCCAGCAGGCTGGCGACGGTCAGCAGGTGGGCGCCGGCGAGCAAGTTGCCGAGGGGCAGCAGGTCGGCGAGGGTCAGCAGGCCGGTGACGGTCAGCAGGCCGGTGACGGTCAGCAGGTAGGCGATGGCCAGCAAGTGGCTGAGGGGCCGCAGGTCGGTGACGGCCAGCAGGTGGCCGAGGGCCAGCAAGCCGGTGACGGTCAGCAGGTTCAGGGCGGCGAGCAGCAGGTCGGCGAGGGCGCTCAGGCGCCGGTCGCCGCAAGCGGTCAGCAGGTAGCCCAAGGCGGACCGGAAGCCGCGCAGCGACCCGAGACCGCCCAACAGCCAGTAAGCCGAAGCGAGAACTGGACAAGAACCGCAGAGTCCCCCGAGACCCGCGCCGAACAACCCGTCGCTCCCCCAGCCCAGGGCCAACCCCAGGTGGAAGGCCAGTCCCAGACACAGGGCCAGCCACAGCTCGGGGGGCAGGCACAGGGCCAGCCCCGCGTCGAGGGCCAGCCACAGCTCGGGGGGCAGGCACAGGGCCAGCCCCGCGTCGAGGGCCAGCCGCAGGTCCAGGGCCAGGGGGAGCAGGTCCAAGGCCAGCCACAAGGCCAGGGGCAGGCACAGGGACAGGCCCAGGGCGAGGCGACAGCCGACCCCAAGGAGGTCAGGGCGAAGGAAGAGGCCGCACGAGCCGCCGCAGCAGCCGGCGACGTGGCGCCGGTTCGCGGTTCAACCCAGGCAGCAGCCACCAAGACGGCCGAGTCCGCAAGACAAGACACCGGAACCCGATCCACCGGCCAAACCGCAAGCCGCAACCCCCAACACACCGGCCCCGGCAAGTAACCACCAGCACCCGCTACCACCACGAACGCCGCCGGCCCCCGGCGGCGTTCGTCGCACCCGGCCTCCGTCGCACCCGGCCTTCGGCGTACCCGGCCTTCGTCGCACCCGGCCTCCGTCGCACCCGGCCTTCGGCGTACCCGGCCTTCGGCGTACCCGGCCTTCGGCGTACCCGGCCTTCGGCGTACCCCACCTGCATCACCCCGCCCGGTACTCCGGCGTGCAGCTCCTGCAGCCGCTCCGACCTCCGTCGTACTCCGGCCACGTCCATCGCAGCCCGCATCCGCTGCACCCCGCCGCACTCGTTCGCCCCGGGCGCTCGCCGTACCCCGTGCTCGCCGTACCCCGCGCTCGCCGTACCCCACGCTCGCCGTACCCCGCTCCCGACGGACCCCGGCCGCGCTCGCCGTACACCGCTCCCGACGGACCCCGGCCGCGCTCGCCGTACCCCGTGCTCGCCATACCCCACGCTCGCCGTACGCCGTTCCCGTCGGACCCGGGCCGGGCTCGCCGGTCCCCAGAAGCCTCCGTCGTACTCCGGCCGTTTCCGTCACAGCGCGGCGGCGTTCGCTCGGACCCCGCGGCGCTCGTCGGTGTTCGTCGTACCCCCGGGGCGCGCTCGTCGTAGCCGGGGTTGGTCGTGCCCCGGTCGCCGTCGTCATACGCCGACCACGCTCGTCGCACCCGCATTCGCGTCCCCGGCTGCGGTCGTCCTGCGGGGCCTTCGTTGTCCCCAGCGTTCGCCGCGCCCGCAGCTTTCGTCGTGCTCCGACAGCGTCCGCCCTACCCTGAGGCGCTCGACGGCGTCCGCTGTACCGCGTGTCCGTCGTAGCTGGCAGCCCTCGTCGTACGCCGTCCGCATCCGTCACGCACCGGCAGTGTCCGCCAGACCCACGGCACCCGTCTTAGCCGGCCGCGGTCGCCGTCCACGGAGTACCTCGGCGCGACCCAGGCGGCCTCGTCGGGTGCCGGGCGCCTTCATCGTGAGCGTCGTATCCAGGGCGCGGCTGTCGCACCTCGCCGGCTGCGTCGTACCCCAGCGTTCGACGTACGCCGCGTCGTGCCCGGCGTTCGCCCGTGCCCCAGCCGCGTCGGACGAACGGTGAGGCTTCGGCGCGTGGCTGGCGGGTTTCGGGCCGGGGTGCTGTCGTGGGTGGACCGGCTGGGGTTAGAAGTCGACGAGGTCTAACTGGGTCTCGACGGGGGTGCCTTCGGATAGGCCCTCGGCTAGTCGGACGGGCTTCTTCACTGGCAGGAGGTAGGTGCCGGACTTGCTCGGGAACAGGGAGGTTTGCCAGGTGCTGGTGCCGACCGTGACGCTGACCCGTACGGAGCCGAAGCCCTTGCGTCGGCCCGCGGTCAGGTCGGCGATGTCGTCGCTGATTTCCTCGGGGACCGCGACGAAGTACCAACTGCCTTCGCCCGGGTACTGCCACAGCGGCGCCGCAAACCGGTAAGTGCTCACGCCTCAGGATTTCAGGCGGACGGTGAAGATCGGTAGCAGGAAGTGGACGAGCGGGCCGATCGCGAGGGCGTAGACGACGGTGCCGACACCGATGGATCCGCCGAGGAGGAAGCCGGTCGCGAGGACGGTGAGCTCGATCGACGTACGGACGAGGCGGACGCTCAGGCCGGTACGACGTACCAGCCCGGTCATGAGCCCGTCGCGCGGACCGGGGCCGAACTGGGCACCGATGTAGAGCGCGCCAGCGAGTGCGTTGACGACGACACCAGCCAGCATGAACACGATCCGGAGCCAGAGCGCGTCGGGACGGTCGACGGTCGCGAGGGTCAGGTCGGTGACGAGGCCGATCACGATGGCGTTGCTGATCGTGCCGAGGCCGGGCCATTGCCGCAGTGGGATCCAGGCCAGCAGTACGACGAAGCTCACCGCGATCACTACGGTGCCGAAGCTGAATGGGAAGTGCTTCGTGATGCCGGAGTGGAACACGTCCCACGGGTCCAGGCCGAGGTTGCCCTGGATCATCAGGCCCATCGAGGCGCCGTACAGGGTCAGCCCGACGTACAGCTGGACGAGGCGTCGCGGCAGGTGGCCTGCTTTCAGCTGCTGGATCGGATTGATAGGCGCGAGCTGGCGCGGTGGGGCATCCGGAGTGGCGGTCACGTACTCCAGTGTCGGCAGTAAGTGGCCTGGTATTCGATAGCCAATTACGCCATAGTGGACTGCATGAAGGGGCAATATCTCCCGGCAAGCACTCTGGTCGGCCTGCTCGGCGCCTGGGCCGACGGCACCGGACCGGCCTACTGGCTGCTCGCGGAGCGGCTTCGGTTGCTGATCGCGGACGGCCGGATCACGCCGGGTTCGCGGCTGCCGAGTGAGCGCGAACTGACCGAGAGCCTCGGCGTGAGCAGGACGACGGTCGCGTCGGCGTACCGGGAGTTGCGTGACCGCGGGTACGTGATCAGCCGGCGCGGTTCGGGCAGCGTCACCGCTCTGCCGGGCCGGGTCCAGCCGTCCCTCAGCCGGCATCACGCGCCGACGTTCGAGACCGACGGGCACTACGACTTCACTGCGGCGGCGCCTGCCGCGATCCCGGGGATCAGCGCCGCGGTCGCGTCGGCGATGGACGAACTTCCAGCCCAGCTCGCGACTCCTGGATATCATCCGCAGGGCTTGCCGGAGCTGCGTGCGGAGGTCGCAGCCGTGTACGCCGAGCGCGGGCTGCCGACCTCGCCCGACCAGATCATCATCACCGCCGGAGCGCTGGCCGCGACGTCGATCGCGATCCGGGCGATGACACAGATCGGCGACCGGGTGCTGACCGAGAGCCCCACGCATCCCAACTCCGTCGACGCGATCCGGCACAGCGGGTGCCGGATCGTCGCGACCCCGATGGGTCCGGACGGCTGGGACCTGCCGTTGCTGGAGGCAACCATCAGGCAGACCGCGCCGCGGGCCGCGTGGATGGTCGTCGACTTCCAGAACCCGACCGGGTGGTTGATGCCGGCCGCGGATCGTAAGCAGTTGGCGGCGGCGTTCGCGCGCAGCCGGACGACGGTGATCGTCGACGAGACGTTGTACGGGTTGTCGCTGGACGGACAGGAGATGCCGCCGCCGTTCGCGTCGTACCACCCGGAAGGTGTGATCACGGTCGGTTCGGCGAGCAAGCTGTTCTGGGGCGGTCTGCGGATCGGTTGGATGCGGGTGCCGGAGACGCTGGTCGCGCAGGTGCTCGATGCTCGCGCATCACTCGATCTCGGGGCACCTGTGCTCGAGCAACTAGTTGCAACGCAACTACTCCGGGAGCGGGAGTCGTCGCTGCCGGATCGTCGGCTGACGATCGCCCGGCAACGCGATGCCCTCGCCCAGGCAGTGTCCGAGGAGCTGCCGTCGTGGCGGTTCCGGCTGCCGGGCGGAGGCCTGTCGCTGTGGTGTGAGCTGCCGGAGCCCATCGGCTCGAGCCTGGTCGGGTTGGCCGAGCGGAACGGCGTACTGCTGGTGGCCGGCGCGCGGTTCTCCCCGGACGGCGGCCTGGAGTCGTTCATCCGGTTGCCGTACACGCTGCCGGTGGATGCGCTGCGTGACGGAGTACGCCGCCTTGCCGCGTCGTACGCCGCCCTCACCAGCGGTATGCCCCGCGCTCGCCGCTCGGCCGCGATGATCGCGTGACGTCATCGCGCCGTAAGGGGTGCGGGGAAGGTTCGCCTTACAACCGGCGTTGAGAGACTATGAGAGTCACTCTGCGAGAGGCGTGAGAATGTCGTTCTTCACCCGCAACACCGCCATGGTCGAGCCGTCGGCCGCCCTGCCCGGGCGGGAGACCCCCGGGTTCGCCGTACCGGACGAGAACATCGTCCTGCACACGCCGCAGACCGCCGCCGCACCCGAGGGGTTCGAGGAGGTCTGGTTCGGGACCGGATGCTTCTGGGGTACCGAGGAGATCTTCTGGCAGCAGCCCGGCGTGTACACCACCGCCGTCGGCTACGCGGGCGGTTACACCCCCAACCCGACGTACGAAGAGGTCTGCACCGGCCGCACCGGCCAGACCGAGGCCGTGCGTGTCGTGTACGACCCCACCAAGACCACCTTCACGGACCTGCTGAAGGTCTTCTGGGAGACGCACGACCCGACACAGGGCATGCGCCAGGGCAACGACCTGGGTTCGCAGTACCGCTCGGCCATCTACTACACCACCGACGCCCAGCGCGCCGAGGCCGAGCGCACCCGCGACCTGTACGCCCCCGTGATCAAGCCCCTCGGCTACGGCGACATCACCACCGAGATCGCCCCGGCCACCACGTTCTACTACGCCGAGGGCTACCACCAGCAGTACCTGTACAAGAACCCGAACGGGTATCGGTGCCACAGCAACACCGGTGCGAAGTTCCCGGCTGACGTCTGACGTAGCTAGTGCGATGCCCCTGGACTCTTTGAGTTCAGGGGCATTTGGCGTAGGTGGGCCTTTTGTGTGCGACTAGCAGGACGATGGCTCCGGGGAGGGTGGCTACCAGGGCGAGCATGCCGTAGACGACGGCGACGGTGACGCCTAGGGACGCGCCCAGGCCGAGCGAGCTGAAGGCCCAGGCGGCGGCGCCCTCGCGTGGGCCCCAGCCGGCGATGTTGGTGGGTACGGCGGAGGCTGTCAGGACGACCAGTGCCAGGGGCAACAAGTGGGCCGGGGACACGTCGGCCCCGGTGGCCCGTACGGCGATCAGGAACACGGTTGCGTGGCCGAGTACGGCGATGGTGGAGGCGAGCAGGATGCCCGGCCAGGCGCGCGGGGCGAGGACGGCATCGAAGAGGTCACTGGTGAAGGCGCGTCCGATCCGGGAGGAGAGACGGCGCCCGTTCAGGCCGAGGAGTACGGCGACGAGCACTAGACCCGCGACGGCCGCGACCGTCACGGCACCAGGAGAAACAAAGGGCTGGGACAGCAGGAACAGGACGCCGACCGTCAGCATGAGCTGTACGGCGAATCCCGATGCTCGCTCCCACGCGACCGCTCGCAGGCTCCGGCCTAGGTCGCCGACTTCCCGTCCGTGGCGTACGGCGCGGTGGACGTCGCCGACAACCCCGCCGGGCAGCGTGGCGTTGAGGAACTGGGACCGGTAGTACGCCGCCACCGCAGTCCCCAGCGGTACCTCAACCCCGAGACCGCCGGCGACGAGCCGCCACCGCCAGGCACAACACAACGTGGTCAGCGAGGTGATGGCGAGTGCGGCGGCGATCGACCAACCGGTCGTCAGCCGGAGCCCGTCCAGCAACGGACCCGTGCCGACCCGCCAGACGAGTACGGCGAGGATTGCCGCACCGCCCGCCAGGCGCGCCCAGGTCCAGATGCTTCGGCGCCGCGATCGCCCAGATCGTGGCGCGTTCGTACTCGTCTGGCTGATGGCCGTTCCGATCTCTTAGTTGGGCTCGTACCGGTGACACGGCTATCAGCTGCCCCTGGTTCAGCCAGCCACTTCCGCCAGCACGGCCGCCAACTCGCGTGCGGTCTGCTCCCAGTCCGACAGCGTCAGCCGACGCGACCTGGCCGCCACGCGCAGCCGGGCGCGCTCCACAGGATCACCCAGCCACTGACGCAGCGCCTGGGCCAGAGCCTGTGGATCGCCGGGCGAGACCAGCAGGCCGGGTCGGCTGCCGTCGGCGGCGTAGCCAAGAGCCTCTGGTACGCCGCCCACGGCACTAGCCACGACCGGCAGCCCGCGGGCGAGCGCCTCGGTGACGACCATGCCGTAGGTCTCGAACTGAGAGGCCAGCACCAACGCATCCGCCTCTGCGTACGCACGCTCGAGTTCAGCACCCGTGAGCGGACCGGTGAAGCGCACCTGGTCAGCCAAGCCCAGGTCCTTGACCTGCCGGCGCAGTCCGTCGACGTACTCCACCTCAACATCCAACGAGCCGACGAAGGCGCACCGCCACGCCGGATCGTCCACCATGGCCAGCGCCTCGAGCAGGAGGTCGGGTCTTTTGCCAGGAGTGACCGCTCCGACGCACAGCAACCGCCCGCCGGATACCGTGCCCGGTGCCAAGTCAGCCTTGTCGACGCCAGGCCGCACGACATACACGTGAGACAGCGCGTAGTGCTCGTGCAGCCACCGCTGGGTCCAGTCGCTCGTGGCCACGATCGCAGAGGCCGCCGAGAGCGCAGCGACCTCGCGGGCCTCGTCTCGCGGCATGTGCAGGAGTACGACGAGCCGCAGGCGGTCGGCCTCCGGCTCCAGCACCTCGGGGACCACGGACGCCAGCAGACCGTCGATCAACACCAGTCCACCGTTCGGGACCCGAGCCAACGCAGCGCCCACGGCCGAGCGGGCCGCCGCGTCAGGCAGGGGCCACTGGCCGGCCACAGCGTGCTCTTGAACCGACCAGCCGAGAGCAAGAAGCCCGCCACAGACCCGTCGGTCGTAGACGTTGCCACCGCTCGGCAGCCGCGGGTCATCGATCCCGTCCGGGACCAGGAAGTGCACCTCGCTCATCAGCCTCCTTCGCACGGCCGGACCGGATGAACCGGTGCGACGCTGTTCCCGTATGACTGTCGTACCCCTAGAGACGGAGGCACCGTGCGTCTGGTTCAGGTTCGAGGACTGACCGGCCCGCTTGCTGCCCTCGCTTATCTGCTCGTGCTCCTCGGTGTGCTCGCAGCGGTCGTCGGCCTCGACGTGACCGGCTGGGCGGTCGGTGTCGTCTGCGGAGTCGGCCTTGCCGTGCTGGTCGCCCGTGCGATGGTGCATCACCGTCGCGACCGGCTGGGACCGGCGGACAGAGTCACCCTGACTCGTGCGGTCCTCGCCTGCGGGGTCGCGGCCCTCACGGCGGACTCGTTCGGCCGCCAGGCGCCGGTCGCGGTCCTCGTGACGCTCGCGACGATCGGGCTGGTCCTCGACGGGGTAGACGGCAAGGTCGCTCGGCGTACCGGCACAGTGTCTGCGTTCGGCGCGCGCTTCGACATGGAAGTCGACGCGTTCCTGATCCTGGTCCTGAGCGTGTACGTCGGCCGTACGACGGGCTGGTGGGTGCTGGCGATCGGCGGGGCTCGCTATGCGTTCGTGGCGGCCAGCTGGGCGTTGCCGTGGCTACGCGCTTCGCTCCCGCCTCGCTACTGGGCCAAGGTGGTCGCCGCGATCCAGGGCATCGTCCTAACCGCCGCAGCGGCCGGTTTCCTACCTGATGCCGTGACCACGGTGGTGCTGCTGATCGCGCTGGCACTGCTGACCGAGTCGTTCGGCCGCCATACTTGGGGGCTTTGGCGCCAGGCCGGAAGCCCACGCGGTACTCGGGCCACAGTGGTGTCGGCGCTCGCGGTGGCCCTGCTCTGGGCCGCACTCCTCGTACCGGACCACACCGGCAGTCTGTCGCCGGCAGCCTTCCTCCGGGTCCCGCTCGAGGGTCTGGTGTTCATCCTCCTCGTCTGCCTGCTGCCGTCGAGACTCGCGCAGGTCCTCGCACTGATCGGCGGACTCCTGGTCGGGCTGCTGCTAGTTGTGCGGCTGCTCGACAGAGGCTTCTACTTCGCCTTCGACCGCGGCTTCCACCCGGTGTACGACGCGGCGTACGCCGGCTCCGCACTGAGTCTGCTCGGCGACTCGATCGGCCACGTCGGCGCCGTCGCAGTCTTCATCGCAGTCGGAGTCCTCTGCCTCGGCCTGCTCGCCCTGCTGCCGCTATCGGCGGTACGGGTGACCCGGCTCGTGGCGAGACACCGGCGGCCGACGCTCCGGATCGCCGCCGTACTGGCCGTGATCTCGATCGTGCCCGCGCTGACCGGCATCGGTCCGGAGCCCGTACGACGGCCCGCCTCGGACTCCGCGGCTCGACTCACCGCGCAGGTCCGTGACGACCTCCGCGACCAGCAGGAGTTCGTACGGGCGCTCAAGCAGGATCCGTTCCGTGACACCCCGGGCAACGAGCTGCTGACCGGTCTGAGCGGCAAGGACGTGCTACTGGTCTTCGTCGAGAGCTATGGCCGTACGGCGCTCGACTCTCCCGTCGTCGGGTCGGCGCTCGAGGCCGGGGACCAGCGGCTGCAGCAGGCCGGCTTCTCGTCGCGCAGCGGGTTCCTCACCTCGCCGACCTTCGGCGGCATCAGCTGGCTGGCGCACTCGACTCTGCAGTCCGGGCTGTGGGTGAACAACCAGCAGCGGTACGACCACCTCCTCACCCTCGACCGGGTCACCCTCACCGACGCGTTCGGCCGGGCGGGCTGGCGGACGGTTGCCGACGTACCGTCCAACGACAAGGACTGGCCGGAGGCAAAGTCGTACTACCACTACGACGCGGTCTACGACCGTCGGAACGTGGGGTACGCCGGGCCGTCGTTCAGCTATGCCTCGATGCCTGACCAGTACACGCTGGCCGCACTCCAGCGGCTGGAGCTGGACAAGCCGGACCGGGCTCCCGTCATGGCTGAGGTCGACCTGGTCTCCAGCCATACCCCCTGGGCGCCGCTGCCCCGGCTGGTCGACTGGAGCCGGGTGGGCGACGGCTCGGTCTTCGGCCCGATGCCTGCCGAGGGCGACTCGCCGGAAGATGTCTGGCGGCAGCCGGACCGGGTGAGGGCCGCGTACGCGCAGTCCATCGCGTACTCGCTCGACGCGCTCACCTCGTTCGTGCAGCAGGCCCACGACCGCAACCTGGTGCTCGTCGTCCTCGGCGACCACCAGCCGGCGAGCATCGTGTCGGGCAACGGGGCCAGCCACGACGTACCGGTGAGCATCATCGCCGCCGACCCAACGGTGACGGACCGGGCAGCGGACTGGGGTTGGCAGCCCGGACTGCGACCAGGCGCGGGCGCACCGGTCTGGCCGATGGACACCTTCCGCGACCGCTTCCTCACCACCTACGGCCGGTAGCCACCTACTCCGACCGCTGGCCGAGGTAGACGTGTTCGATGTAGCCGTCCGGCACCTCGTCAGGATCCGGCGCCTGTTTGCGAACCAGCTCGTCCAGCTGCGCACGAAGCTCGAGGGCCGGCTCCCCCAGCACGATCCGACTGAGCACGAGCTCCAGCAGGATTAGGTTGAATGCATCGGAATGGCGGCGCCGGCCCGGCAGCGTCCGCGTCCACAGATCGGACCTGTCGCGCACGATCTTGGCTGAGGAGATGCGCCATCCGCCGCTCTCGACCGGCGCGAACGTCACCTCGAAGTACCCGATGCCCGTCCAGCTCCGATGGCAGAAGAGAGTCCGGTCCTCGGCGAAGACGGTCCACTTCTCTTCCATCGCGCGGGCGTCGTACCCAAGCTGCAGACGCCGCCACTCGTCATCCGACCAGACCCGGCTCGGCACCTTCCGCATCCGCCGCGGCAAGCGCATCCGCTTGAGCGGACCGCGTTCAACCCGGTCGGTCACTTGGCGGTGAGCTGCTGGGCCAGGTACTGCTGGAGGCCGACGCGGTCGATGGCGTCGAGTTGGCTCTCGAACCAGTCGACGTGGTTCTCCTCGTCGCGGACCATCTCCTCGAAGACGGCCGCGGAACCGTGGTCGCCGAGGTCGTGGCACTCCTTCGCGGCGGCGTTGAACTGCGCGACCGCAGCGAGCTCGCCGTCGAGACCGAGGCGGAGCATCTCCTGGGCGTCCTCGCCGACCGCGATCGGTCCGAGCTTCTGGAGGTTCGGGTGGCCGTCGAACAGCAGGATCCGGCTGATCAGCGCGTCGGCGTCCTTCATCTCGTCGATGGACAAGTCGTAGAACGTCTTGCCCAGCCGTCCGAGGCCCCAGTTGTCGAGCATCCTGGCTTCCAGGAAGTACCCGTTGATGACCGTCAGTTCGAGCGTCAGCGCCTCGTTGAGCAGCACCACGACGCGTGGGTCAACCGGTTGCACTTGCCACCTCCGTGAGCGACGGTGCCGAGACAGACCTCCCATGCTGGCACAACAATCGCTTCACAGAGAAGACACAGCTCCCGCAATTCCGGCCTGCTCCGGTCGCTCCGCACACCTGCGCAAGCGTCCGGGCGCCGTCGTCGATACTGCGACGGACGTCCCGGTCACTGACGACCTCGCAGTGGCAGACGATCACACAGGAAAGGCTACCCTAACCGGCCCCGGCTGAGCAGCGTCGTGTCCATCACATGTCAGCGAACGCCGGTCCAGACCACCCGATCCGTAAAGCCCCCGCGCTCGGCAGCCTTGACAGCCCGGACCGTCTCGAGAGCTTCCCGGCTCGTCCCCAGGTCGGTTGCCAACGCGTAGACGACCTCGAGTATGTCCGCGAGCTCCTCAACAGCAGTCGCCTCGTCGGCCGCCAAGAACTCGTCCACCTCCTCCAGCAGCTTCTCCCGCAACCGCCGCCGGTACTCCGCCTCGTCAGCCCGATAACTGATCGGCTCAGCCCCACCCGCCCGAATAATCTCCGGAATCCGATCCCGCACCAACTTGCCGTCCATCTACTCCTCCTTCGACCGGGCTAATAGTGCCGGTTCTGCGGCTAGGGCCAGGTAGAAGTAGTGGCGGTTGGTGGTTTTGGGGGTGGCTGTCTCGTTTAGGAGGGTGGCGGCTTGTTGGGGGTCGCCCTTTGTGGTTAGGAGCTTGGCCAGGTTGGTGCGGGCGTGGCTGGCGAACCAGCCGGCGCCGGCTGAGTCGGCGGTGACTATGGCCTCGCGGAACGCGCCCTCGGCGGTGGACTGGTCGGCGGTGCGGCCCAGCTGGACCAGAGCGAACGACACGTAGTGCTTGAGTTGCGTACGTCGGGCTGCCACGACTGCATGCTCAGCCACCGCACGCGCCGTCGACAGGTCGCCCCGGAGCTCTGCGACCCTGCTGCACAAGAGATACGCCCAGCAACGGAACGGCTCATAGCCGATCGCAGTAGACCGTCTGAGTACCTCGTGGCTCGCCCTGTCGAGCTCCTCCACGTCGTCAGAGCGGAGTGCTCGGAGACAGGTGATCAGGTCGTTCGCAGCGACGTACCAGTCGTCACCGGCCGCATCCATCACGACTCTGGCCTCGGAGAGAAGCAGTGCGGCGCGCTGATGATCTCCCGCGACTTCCAGCACCAGACCGAGCGCTTGCTTCGACCAAGCCGTCGTCCACGCGTCATCCGGTCGCAGTACGACGGCTGCCTCACCCGCGGCGACCGCCGTATCCAGATCGAGCTGCTGACCTGCCAGGTAGCAGATGACCGTCAGCCCGCGGGCACGCAGCGCGGGCCGCACCTGGCCATCCGACGCAAGTGCAGCATCGACCCAGGAGCGGCCAACAGCATGGCGATCACTGCTCGACCAGAACCACCACAGGGCACACGCGATCCGCAGGACCTCGTCACTCGAGGCAGCACTGCGCCGCGCGGCGCGCAGGTTGCCGTAGTCCGACTCCACCCGCAGCTGCCACTGAAGGTAGTCCTTCGACATCAGTCCGGACTCGGCGTCCTCGGCCAGCGCGACGAAGTACTGGCGATGCGCTCGTTCGGCCTCCGCCAGCAGACCAGTCGCCTTCAGCCGCTCACGCCCGTACTCGCGCAGCGTTTCGAGCAGGTCATAACGCCCGGCCGACACCGGAGTCACCAGTGACTTGTCGACGAGCAGGCTGAGCAGGTCCAGAGCGTGCCCCGGATCGATGCCGCCGACGCGGGCCAGTGCCATCGCGGCCTCGATCGAGCAGCCGCCCTCGAAGACCGACAGCAGGTCGAACAGTGTCTGCTCCTGCTCGTCCAACAGGTCGTAGCTCCAGTCGATCGTTGCGCACAGCGACTGATGCCGCCCCGACGATGCGCGGCCGGGTGTCACCAGCAGGGCGAAGCGGTCGCTGAGCTGGCTAGCGATGTACTCCACCGGCAGCGCCTTGGTCCTGGCGGCCGCGAGTTCTATGGCGAGTGGGAGCCCGTCGAGACGACGGCACAGGTCAGCCACAGTGGTTGCGTTGTCGGCGGTCAGCTCGAACGGACCAACCCGCTGCGCCCGCTCCTCGAACAACCGGACGGACTCCGTCCCGGCCAGCGGCGGGACGAGCGAGTGGCTCTCCCCCACGATGCCGAGCGGTTCGCGGCTGGTCGCCAGCACCTGAAGCCGCGGGCACACCGACAGCACCAGTTGAGCCCACTCGGTGATGCCCGGCAGCAGGTGCTCGCAGTTGTCGAGGACCAGCAACAGCTGGCGAGGGCGCAGGTACTCGAGCAGACCGGCGCCGGCCGAAGCCGGTCCGTCGTCCGCACTGGCCGACAGCCGCCCGGCAGCACCACCCGCCAACGCGGATGCAACAGCCTGCGGTACGGCGCTTGCCTCGGCCAGTGGCTCCAGCTCGACCATCCACACCCCGTCCGCAAACTCAACGCGGAGCGCAGACGCAGCCTCGATCGCGAGCCGCGTCTTCCCGGCACCCGCGGCACCGGTCAGCGTGACGAGGCGGTGCTCGCCCACAGCCCGCAGTACAGCCGCCAGCTCGGTCTCACGTCCCACGAAGCTCGTCAGCGGAGTCGGAAGACCAGTGTTGTCAGCCGGGGCCGACGTGCCACCAAACGGCGACCAGGTCAGCGCCGGGTCGTGCCGCAGTACCGCTGCCTCCAGGTCGCGCAGCTCGGGCCCCGGCTCGATCCCCAGCTCTGCCGCCAGCAGCGATCTGGCCTGCTGGTACGCCGCTAGCGCATCCGCCTGCCGACCACACCGGTAGAGCGCCAGCACCAGGTGCACCCACAACGTCTCCCGGTACGGATGCTCCCGTACGACGGGCTCCAGCTCGCCGACGACCTCACGGTGATGTCCCAGCCGCAGATCGGCGTCGATCCGGTCCTCCAGCACCCCCAGTCGCAACTGGTCGAGCCGGACCGCGTCGGCCCGCGCCCAGTCCGCGTCGAACTCCTCCAGCGCCGGACCACGCCACAGCTGCTCGGCCTGGCGAAGCACTGCGACAGCGGCGTGGAAGTCACCCGATCTCCAGCAGGTACGTCGGTCCCTGGCTGCTGATCGCCGTACGACCGAGCGTCTTGCGCAGGCGGGACACCTGGTGCTGGAGAGTGTTCGCGGTCGCGCCGGATCCCCAGACCGCCTCAACCAGCGTCTCGACCGGCACCGGGCGGGCCGCGTTCAGCGCCAGCATGACCAGCACCGCACGCTGCTCGGCCCCGGCGACCGCAACGGCGTTCCCGTCGGCGTCCTCGACCTCGATCGGGCCGAGCAGCTTCACCCTCACGACATTTCACGCTGCTACGGACCGCGGGTCCCGTCAATGGCAGTGGCATGGCAGCGAGGTGGCAGCGCAGACCTCCAGGACGCGAGTACGACGGCAGCGCCCCGGCGCACTCTGCGATCGGAATCGCTCAAACCCTGGAGATATACAAATGAGCACCACAACAACGCGCGAGACCAAGCTCGCACAGCTGTTCGGCCTCGAAGGCGACAGCTGGATGCGGCACGCCAACCCGGCCAGCGCATCTGGGCCGAGCGGAACTCGGTCGAGATCCCGGAGCAGTTCCGGTCGCAGGTACCCAACGTCACGTACACGTTCCAGCTGGTCGGCATGGCCTTCTGGGCGTACGGACTCGTCGGACGGCTGGTCGCAGCGGGACACCGTGCGTTCGCCATCGACCTGCCGGGCAGCGGACTCAACGCCGCATACCCGCAGTCCTACCTCCGCAACGACTTCGCTGCGTTCGCGACCGAGCCGTCGCCGATCGCGAGCATCGGCCTCGCGGACTACACCGACGCCGTCGTCGCCCAGGTGAAGAAGATGGCCGTGCACGGCAAGGTGACGCTGGTCGGTCACAGCATGGGCGGCCTCACCATCACCCGCGTCGCCGAAGCCGTTCCCCCCGGGGATCTCGGGCGCGCTCGTCGTCGCCGATCCGGTCGCCACCGGCGCCGTACGGATCAATCCGCGCAACGGCGATCCGGAGTACGTCGAACACGGCCGGCTGGCGTTGTACAACGACGTGACCACCGAGGAGTACCTGAAGTACGCCGTCTCGTTCGACCCGGATCTCCCGGTCCGCGTCGGGGTCGAGGACGCCCGCGGCACCGTCGATCGGTGGGGCACGGTTCCCCGCGTCTACATCCGGACGACCGAGGACCACACCGTCCCGCCGGCGTTGCAGGACCGGATGATCCTGGAGGCTGACGCGGCGACTCCGCACAACAAGTTCGTCGTCCACACCCTGCACTCCAGCCACTCCTCGTTCGCCTCGATGCCCGACCGGCTCGTGAGCACGCTGCTCCAGGGCTGACCAGAGGGGCGCCTCCTGCGAGGCGCCCCTCACGCGTCAGCCGGCTCGGTACAGAGAGCCTCCACCGGAGATGGCGATGCTGGCGGCCTTGCCGCCGACGTTGAGGTTCACGATGAACGTCGTACCGGACTGGCGGACGGAGTACGTCACCGAGCCGGTGGAGCGGACTGGTACGACGAACGACAGGATCGAAGCCGTCGTACCGGAGCGAGCCAGCATGAGCGTCGGAGCGGACTTGCGGACGTAGCTGCTCGGATAGACCCAGCCCTGGATCGGACTGGTCTGCGCCTGCTTCACCAGGATCGCGCCGGGCGGCAGTGCCTGCTTGAACGGGACCTGGAACAGGATTGTCTTCGTGGTGTCGCCGGGTGCGGCCGCGACCGCGGTGGTCCGCGAGTACACGCTCGCCCGCTGGTCCGACGGGAGATGCCACAACGTCTGGAAAGCTTGCGCACTACGAGCCGATGCGCGGTCCCACGTCACCAGCAGATCCGGGTCCTTCAGCACCAGGACCGAGCGGACGCGGCTGATCCCGCTCCCCGGTGCATCGCTGAGCACATACGCCTCGGCGTTCGCCTTCACCGAGGACGCGGTCAGCCGCGTCGTCGGGTTCAGGTACGTCGACATCGGCGTCGTCAGGTCACTGTGTGCGCTGGGACTCACGACCCAGGTCCGGTAAGCGCCGGCGTTGTACGCCGCGTACCCGCCGTCGACGATGATGTCTCGCCCGCGTGCCGTGTACGTGATGCTCGTGTGGTCAAAGTGCCCGTGGAACGCCCGCGGCGGACCGAACCTGATGCTGTACGACGACTCACCCGTGAACCCGCGCGTCGCGTCGGTGCCCCAACCGGTGCGCCCGAACACGTACCCGGCCGAGTAGATCCCCACTCGCCAGGGCGGCGCCGAGCCCTGCGCGCCGAGCGAGCCGGCGTACTCCAACGGCGTACCCACCCACGGGTACGTCGATTGCACCTCGGTGTCGCCGAGCTGGTGGAGCTTGCCGAGCGAATTCGTTGCCAAGGCCAAGAACTTCGCGAGCAACGCGCGTCGCGTCGAGATCGTCGTACCGGGGTTGACGCCGCAGTTCTGCATCACCGCGATCGCGCGACCCCAGAGCGAATAGTTGAACGACGCGTACCCGGTCGACTGTTCGTTGGTCGCACCCTGGGAATCGATCGAGGTCGTGATACCGGCCGCGAACCGTTGCTGTGCAAGGTTCTTGTAGTCGGTGCGGTTGAGCGTGCAGCCGACGCCGAACAGCGCGATGCTCTCATCCGTGCCGTGGTTCCAGGCTCCGCTCCAGTAGTTCGTCAGGAACCTCGCATGGCTCAGCAAAGCCGTGTCCAGCCAGGCGTAGCGGGTCGGCAGTGTCGTCACCTTCAGCCCGGAGAGGATCGCCTGGCGCAGGCAGATCAGCACGTTCGTCCGGTGCATCGTGGACTCCCACGCGCCGACGTTCGCCTTCCACGAGTACGGGTTGTCGCGGTACCAGTCGTAGGCGATCGTGTTGACCCGCGTCAGCGCGGTCAGGTCGCCCTGGCCGGCCGCGATGATGCCTTGCCCGAGCCAGCGCAGCGAGTGGAACCACATGTACCAGCTCGCATTCTTGTACGGGTTCGACGCCCAGTTGATGTTGCCGCCGCCGTTGCCGACCTTGTACGCCGCGTACGGTCCCCACTGGAACTTGTCGGCGTACAGGTTCGCCACCGGGTTCGTCTTCTCGATCCCGCTGAACCCCGGGCACGCGTAGAACGGCGCGGCGAGCGACTGGACCTTGTTGTTGTTCTGGCCGATGTCCGTGGCCGGCGGGGCAGTCGGCGGTACGACGTTAGTTGCCCCCGGCACGAATTGCGCCTCGAGCGGATCCTCCGGCCCCGGGACGATCTGAATCCCCGGCGCAGCCTGCGGCGTCCGTGTTTCCCCTGTCGCCGTTCCCGCTCCCACCACGAGAACGACGATTCCTGCGGCCAATCCGGCCGCTCCCCTGAATCGCATGATGTTGCCCCCCACTGCTCGCACCATCGGTCGGCACGCAGAAACAGCGGGGGCGGACTGCTCTCCGAGGTTCGTTTCTCCCTACAAACCTCGATGCACCCGAACCACAGAAGGTTGCGACAGGGATGATGGGGCGGTGTCGATCACCGCAACCCACGAGTTGACTCCGCAGACCACCACCAGCCGCCCAGGACGCGTGATCCTCCTGAACGGGACGTCGAGCTCCGGGAAGTCGAGCATCGCCGAGCAACTGATGGCGACACTGGACGGCGCGTGGTTCCACCTACCGATCGACCGGTTCCACAGTCTGCGGAACCGGCGTGACTGGACCGAGGAGACGTTCCTGCCCGTCTTCCAGCGGACGGTTCTGGGATTCCACCGCGCCGTCGCCGGGATGGCTGCGGCGGGCAACGACGTGGTCGTCGATCACATCCTCGGCGAACGCTGGCGACTCGAGGACTGCCTGACGGTCTTCAACGGCCTGCCCGTTCTCTTCGTCGGCGTCCGCTGCTCGCTGCCCGAGCTCGAACGCCGCGAACGCGGCCGCGGGAACCGGACCATCGGCCGCGCCGCAGTCCAGTTCCCGCTCGTCCATCAGCACGGCACCTACGACGTAGAAGTCGACTCGGAGCACAACAGCCCCGCCGAGTGCGCCGCCCTCATCGGCGACCGCCTGCGCCAAGGCCCCCCGACAGCCTTCGACGAGCTTCGGTCAGCCCATGGTTTTCTGGCCGTCGATTGATTCCCGGATGATGTCGGCGTGGCCGGCGTGCTGGGCGGTTTCGGCGGTGATGTGCAGGAAGACGCGGCGGACGGACCAGAAGACGCCCGGCGGCTGCCACGGCGCAGCGGGGAGTTCGTACGACGTGTCGAGGTCGAGCGTGCGGACGAGATCGTCCGTGCCGGCGGCGACCTTCTCGTACTCCGCGAGTACGTCGGCCAGCGTCTCCCCCTCGACGAGCCGGAACTGGTTCTCCCACGCCGCCACCACCTCGGGCGTGTACTCCGCCGGCGTCGCCTCGCCCTTGCCCTGAGCGAAGTCGGCCCAGTGCTGCTCGACCGAGGCGACGTGTTTGATCAGCCCACCGATCGTCAGTGCGCTGACCGTACTGCGGGTGTTCGCCTGCTCGTCGGTCAGCCCCTGCGCGGTGTGCCGCAGGAAGTACCGGTGCTTGCCCAGGAATTCGAGGATGTCGTCCCGCTCGCTTGTCGTCATACTCCGACTCTAGAAGCAGTAGCGGACAGGTTCTGGCCTCTTCTCGACAGAAGGGGCCAGCACCCCGAAGAAGCTCAGGACCAGCTCTGGAACTTCCGGTTCGGGCTGGAGTTCGGGTAGCACGCGAGCGTGCGCAGGCCCTTGCCGCTGTCGTCCAGGCACCGTTTGGTGGCCTGGTTCTGCAGCCGGATCGTGCCGTCGGAGTACGTCAGCTTGTACCAGCTCTGGAACTTCGAGTTCGGGTTCGACCCGGCCCAGCACGAGATGGTCCGCAGCCCCAGGTGACTGTCGTCGAGGCACTCGCCGGTGCCGACGCTCCGGAGCTGACGCGTCGAGTCTCCCCAGAGATGAATCCGCCACTTCTGGGTGGACAAGCCGTTGCACCCGAGCGTCCGCAACCCCTTGCCGCTGTCGTCCAGGCAGCGGTTCGTCGCCTTGTTCTTCAGGGACTGGACCGGGTCGGCCGCAGCGACCATCTGGTTGCCGCTGCTCAGCTCGCGGTCGACGGGCTTGGCGGCGGCCGGGCCGGCCGACGTCCCGATCAGAGCAGCGCCGACGGCAAGGCCGAGCAGTGCGCCACGAAGGCTGTTCATTCTTCCTCCCGAGTTCGTTGTCGATTTCGGGATCCACCCTCGCAACGGGCGCTGGCGGTGCGATGGCGCGACGATGGCGCGGCTCAGGCGAGCTTGGCCCGGACCGCCGCGGCCTTCGGATGATCGAGGTCCTCCAGCATCCGAGCCGCCCGGCTCCATTCGTCCCGCGCGGCCTCGGACCGGCTGATCTCGGCGTGCAGGTCACCGATCGACTCGATGGCCTCGGCGAGCTCGAGGCGGCGGCCGAGCAACTCCTGCAACTCGATCGCGCGGCGGTAGCAGCGGAGCGCGTCGTCGTACCTGCGCAGCCGCCCGTAGGCGAACCCGAGACTGTCCAGCGTGTCCGCCTCGCCGTGCATTTCGCCGATCTCGCGCAGCTCCGCCAGCGCCTGCTCGCAGCAGCGGACTGCCTCCTCGTAGTTCCCCAGCAGGGCGTGGGTCCAGCCGGCGTTGTTCAACGCGTTCGCATGCCCGGAGCCGTGCCCGACTTCGGCGTACCGCGTCTGTGCCTCCGTCGCCGAGACGATCGAGTCGGTACGGCGACCCTGCGCCGACTGGATCCGCCCGAGGCCGATGTACGCATGCGCCTCACCGGTCACGTCGCCGAGCGACCGCGACAGCTCCAGCGCCTGCCGCTCCTCGTCCAGCGCCACGTCCAGCTGACGCAGCCGAAGATGGATGCGCGCCAGGCTGCGATGTGCCCGAGCCTGCTCTGCCACCAGACCGAGCCTGGTCGCCGCGGCCAGACCAGGTCTCTGTACTGCGATGCACTCGTCCCAGTCGCCCTGCTGGTCCTGGAAGTCGGCCAGCACCCACGCCAGCCGCCAGACCTGTTCGTCGAACCCGTCGAGGTCGGTCAGACCGATCAGCGTGCGGTGTCGTGCGACCATCCAGTCCATCGCCGCAGCACGCGTTGCCGGAGGGTCGACGACAACGGCAGGATCGCCCGGCTGCAGCTTCACCGGATCGCGCGTGGGGCTCAGCTGTAGCGCGGCGGCGTGCCCGGTGCGTACCAGGAAGTCGAGTAACCGGCCGAGCGCGGCCTGGGCCTCAGCCTGCTCGGCGAGTTCGAACGCATAGCTGCGCAGCAGGTCGTGCATCACGTACCGTCCCGGAGCGGCCTCAGTGAGTTGGTGCAAGCCGCACAGCTCTGTCAGCAGCGGCCGCACTTCCGCAACGCGCACGCCGGCCAACGCAGCTGCTTCTGCGGCGTCCAGGTCCGGGCCGGGATGCACACCGAGCAGTCGGAACAGCCGGGCGGCCGGTGCACTCAACGACCGGTACGACCACGAGAACACGGCTCTGGCGTCGGTCTCCGGATCGCCGGCCGACAACGCGTCCAGGACATTGCGGCGGAGTTCGGAGGCCAGACCGGCCAATGGCCAGTCCGGGTGCAGGCCGGCGAGCGCGCCGAGCACAGTGAGCGCAAGCGGCAGCCCCGCGCAGCCGGCCACCAACTCGTCGAACGCCGCCCGCTCCCGCGCCGACCGCTCCGGACCAATCCTTGCCTCAAGCAACAGTCGGACCGCGTTCGGGCCGAACGGCCCGAGCGTCACGGCGGCTGCCTGCTCGACCACCACCAAGCCGGCCAGCCGGTCGCGGCTCGTGATCAGGGTCAGACAGCCAGGTCCGCCGGCCAGCAACGGCCGGACCTGCTCGGCTGACCTGGCGTTGTCCAGCACCAGCAGCACCCGGCGGTCCTCCAGCAGGCTGCGGAGTGCCGCCGTACGGGCCTCGAGGTCCGCGGGCACCCGCTCCGGCGGTGTCCCGAGAGCGGTGAGGAACAGGAACAGCGCAGTACCCGGATCGGCCGTCCGGCCGGACAGGTCGAAGCCCCGGAGGTCGGCGTACAACTGCCCGTCGGGGAACCGCTCGGCGATCTGCCGGGCCCAGTGGACGGCGAGGGTCGTCTTGCCGATTCCCGCCGGTCCGGTCACCACGCACAGGCCGGCTGCCGGTCGGTTCGCGATCCGGTCGAGGTGCTCGTCGAGCCGTTTGAGCGAGCGGCCGCGACCGACGAAACCCGCCAGGCCCGCCGGGAGCTGGTGCGGGGTCTGGTGAGCCTCGGAGCTGAGGATCCGGGCCTGCAGTTCCTGGGCGGCCGCCGACGGCTGCACACCGAGCTGCTCGTCCAGGACACGCCACAGCCGCTGATAGGTGTCGAGCGCCTCCGCCCGGCGACCGGCGCGAGCTTGTGCCGTCATCAGCAGCTGCCACGGCAGCTCGCGCAACGGATGCCGCACGACAAGCGCCTGCAACTCTGGTACTACGGCAGTGTGCCGTCCTAGCTCGAGGTCAGCCTGCAGACAGGTCTCGAGTACTTCGAGCCGAGCCTCCTCGAGCTCGACGGCGCGCTCTCGGACCGCCGGCAGATCGACGTCGGCGAGGAAGTCCCCCGACCACAGCGCCAGCGCCTCCCGGAAGCAGGCGACCGCGTCCGGAACCCGCTCCTTGTCCAGTGCGGTCCGGCCGGCCGCGACCTGCCGTTCGTACTCGGACAGGTCGGACTCCCCGGCCGGCACCTCCAGCACGTAGCCGTCCGGCCGGCTCTCGATCCGCAGTGCCGAGCCCTCGAACCGGCGGCGGAGCCGGTACACGCAGGACTGCAGTGTCGTGCGCGCGCTCGGCGGCGGCGTACCGCTCCAGAGCTGGTCGACCAGCCAGTCCCGCGGCGCCAGCGCGCCGGGACGCACGGCGAGCAGTGCCAGTACGCCGCGTTGGCGGGCCGCGTCGAGACCTACCCGCTCGCCGTCGACCCGCACCTCGAGCGCGCCGAGCACCCTCAGCTGCATGCCGGTCAGCGTAACTCGGGACGGTGGCACGGGCGGGTCGTCACGGGTATCGTGACCCGAGGCTGGCTGGGGGACAACCTTTGTACACAAGGGGTTTTCGAGCTGAGGGGATCTGGACGATGGGAACGGTCACTACCAGCGACGGCACCGAAATCTTCTTCAAGGACTGGGGCGAGGGGCAACCGATCGTCTTCAGCCACGGCTGGCCGTTGTCGGCCGACGACTGGGACAACCAGTTGCTGTTCTTCCTCTCCAAGGGGTACCGCGTCGTCGCACACGACCGCCGCGGGCACGGCCGGTCGACACAGACCGGTGACGGGCACGACATGGACCACTACGCCGACGACCTGAAGGCGGTCGTCGACCACCTCGACCTGCACGACTGCATCCACGTCGGTCACTCGACCGGCGGCGGCGAGGTCACCCACTACCTGGCCCGGCACGGCGAGGACCGGGCCGCCAAGGCCGCGCTGCTCTGCGCCGTCCCGCCGCTGATGGTGAAGACCGACGCGAACCCGGAGGGCCTGCCCAAGGAGGTCTTCGACGACCTGCAGAACCAGCTCGCCGCGAACCGTTCGCAGTTCTACCGCGCGCTCCCCGAGGGTCCGTTCTACGGCTACAACCGGCCCGGTGCGGAACCGTCCGAAGCGGTCATCGCGAACTGGTGGCGGCAAGGAATGATGGGCGGCGCGAAGGCCCACTACGACGGCATCGTCGCGTTCTCCCAGACCGACTTCACCCAGGACCTGCAGCAGATCACCATCCCGGTGCTCGTGGTCCACAGCGAGGACGACCAGATCGTCCCGTACGCCGACGCCGGTCCGAAGTCGGCGGCGCTACTCAAGAACGGGGTCCTCAAGACGTACAAGGACCTCCCGCACGGCCTGCCCACGACCCACGCGGACGTGGTCAACGCCGACATGCTCGAGTTCTTCCAGTCCTAATCCCGCAGTTCCGGGCAGCACCGGCTTCGTCACGCTCCCGCGCGCCCTCCCGGCGACAGTCGCTTGACGAAAGGCTCATCCATGCATCAGCACCGCACGCGGGTACTCGCCGTCCTGGTCGCAGTACTCGCCCTCGTGGTTGCCGCCGTGACGCCGGCGGCGGCATCACACCCGAGCGGCCCCAAACCCACCATCGTCCTGGTCCACGGCGCCTGGGCCGACGGATCCAGCTGGCAGAAGGTCACCAACAAACTCGTCGACGACGGCTACACGGTCCGCGTCCCACCCAACCCGCTCCGCAACCTCCAGACCGACGCCGAGACGATCCGGGACTTCCTCTCGACGCTGTCCGGCCCGATCGTGCTCGTCGGTCACTCGTACGGCGGTGCCGTGATCACGAACGCCGCGACAGGCAACGCGAACGTCAAGGCACTCGTGTACGTCGACGCGTTCGCACCGGCTGACGGCGAAGTGATCTTCCCGCTGGCCGGCCAGGACTCGGCGCTCGCCGTACCCGACCCGTCGACGGTGTTCGACTTCGTCCCGTACCCGGGCGCGCCGGCCGGTGACGTGGATCTTTACCTCAAGCACGACACGTTCGTGAAGTCGTTCGCGTCCGGGCTGTCCCGCAGCGCGGCCGAGAAGCTCTACCCGTCGCAGCGACCGCTCACGCTCAGCGCCGGCAACGGCACCTCCGGTCCGCCGGCATGGGCGTCGATCAAGTCCTGGTACGTCCTCGGCACCAAGGACCTGATCATCACGCCGACCGCCCAGAACTTCATGGCCACCAGGGCACACTCGATCATCACCCGGATCCCGACCGGTCACCTCGGACTCATCTCCGACCCCGGCCCGATCACCAAGGTGATCGAGACCGCAGCCCGCGCCAGCAGGTGACCAACCGCCGCGGGTCGTCCGTAATCGGGGCGACCCGCGGTGGTCCGCGGGGCTAGGCTGCCCGCTCATGGGTGACGGACTGGAGATCCGGCCGCTGCGGGCGGACGACCCGCCGGTGATCGCGGCCGCGATGGCAGAGCTGGGCTGGGACAAGCCGGTCTCGCAGTACGAGCGCTATGTGGCCGAGCAGGAAGCGGGCACGCGGGACGTCCTGGTCGCGACCGTCGACGGCGCGTACGTCGGCTACGTGACCGTCTGCTGGGTCTCGCCGTACTTCGGGACCGTCCCGGAGATCTCCGACTTCAACGTGCTGCCGTCGTTCCGGCGCCGCGGGATCGGGTCGGCGCTGATGGACGCCGCCGAGGCCAAGGCGGCCGAGCGGTCCCCGGTGGTCGGTATCGGCGTCGGGCTGTACCCGGACTACGGGCAGGCGCAGCGGATGTACGTACGGCGCGGATACCTGCCGGACGGGCGCGGCCTGATCTACGACAACCAGCAAGTCGCTCCGATGGAGATGATCCGCAACGACGACAGCGCCTGCCTGATGTTCACCAAACAACTGAGGTAGCGTCGGTGCCGTGCGTGCGATCGAGTACTCGCGAACCGGAGAACCTGACGTCCTGACCCTCGTGGACCGGTCGATGACCGATCCGGGGCCGGGAGAAGTGCGGGTGCGGATCCACCGGTCGGGCATCAACCCGACCGACTGGAAGTCGCGCCGCGGCAGCGAGGCCGGTACGCCGGTCGACCCGCCCCAGGTGCCGAACCAGGACGGCTCGGGCGAGGTCGACGCCGTCGGCCAGGGCGTCGACGTGGGCCTGGTGGGCCGCCGCGTCTGGATCTGGGAGGCCGCGTACCAGCGGCCGTCCGGAGGGACCGCGCAGGAGTACGCCGTGGTGCCGGTCCGTCACGTGGTGGAGCTGCCGGACGAGGCGTCGTACGACCTCGGCGCGTCTCTGGGCGTGCCGTTCATGACCGCGCACCGCTGTCTGACGGTGACAGAGGACGGCCCCGATCACCTCGGGCCGGGGAGGCTGGCAGGTCGTACGGTGCTGGTGGCCGGTGGTGCCGGCGCGGTCGGCAACGCCGCGATCCAGCTGGCGCGCTGGTCCGACGCGACCGTGATCACGACCGTGAGCAGCCCCGAGAAGGCCAATCTGGCGGCGCTCGCGGGTGCGGACCACGTGATCAACTACAAGCAGCAGGACGTGATCGAGGAGGTCCGCGAGATCGTGCCGCACGGCGTGAACACGATCGTCGAGGTCTCGCCCGCGGCGAACGCGGCGATCGATGCCGCGATCATCGCGATGCACGGGTCGGTCGCGATCTACGCGACCGACGGCGGCAACACGTTCGAGCTGCCGGTGCGGCCGTCGATGGTGCCGAACGCCCGCTGGCAGTTCGTGCTGCTCTACAACGCTCCGGAGTCGTGGCGCCCGCGTGCGCTGGGCGATGTCGACGCCGCGGTCCGCGCCGGCGCCGTCCGGGTGGGCCCGGAGGCTGGGCTCCCGCTGCATCACTACTCGCTGGAGCAGGCCGCCGACGCACACGCCGCCGTCGAGCGGAGCATCGTCGGCAAGGTCCTCATCGACGTACGCTGACCAGCTGCTGGAGGGCGGCGGCGCAGCGGCACTCGGGGTTGTCGGTGCAGAGCAGTGCGGTCGGGTCGGCTTGGATCATTTGCCGGGTTGCCGCGAGTACGGCGTCCTTCGGGATCCGGCGTACGCGCGCCTGCCCGATGCGGACCTCCTTCGTCACGGGACGCAGTACCGGCTCGATGTCGTCGAAGCGGTGGCTCTCGCCGGGGATGTTCGGCAGCTCGATCCACAGGCCGTCCGCGTTCTTCGCGTAGCGGTAGAAGCGCGAGCGGCCGAGGTGCTGCTCGGCGAGGTGGATCGTGGTGTCGGAGGTGTGGGTGACGCCGAGCAGGAGTACGTCGCCCTCGAGCGCCTCGATCGGCCCGAGCGGCCAGTCGGGTCGCTGAGCCTCCAGGAGACGCTCGGCTGCGGGGCCGGCGGCCTGGTAGGCGAACAGCGGATGCGAGGTACGCAACGGTGAGCAGGTCTGCCGGAACACCTCCGGCACCCGCCCGAGCCAGCGATCCACCGGCAGGTCGTCACTGAAACTGGTTGCCTCCGACAACTTCTCGTCGAACTCGGACCAGTCGGCCGCATTCCAGTAGGCGTTGTCGGGCCGCACCAGCCCGGGAGGTGCCGGAATCCCGGTGAGATCCCACGTCCCACCCGGCATCAACACCGTCCCACAAACCTCGGTCAAGGCAGCACAAACCGCCTCGGCCCCACCGTCGACGTACCCGAACGAACTCAACGACGAGTGCACAATCACCTCGGACGTCGGGTCCAGCCCCAGCTGCTGCAGCCCCTCGACGAGGTCAGCCTTGGTCACGACATCCGGCATGCCGGGAATATAACCGTGCCACGCCGCCTGACGGCACTCAATTACCGGGCTCCAGGGTGTCTGCATGGCGATGGAAGACCTTCCAGTTGCCGCTCTCGCGACGGTAGAGCTGCGTCACCCGGAGGGTGTAGGTGCGGGGCTCGCCGTTCACGCTGGCTGAGGTGTGTTCGTGGCCGACGGTGTAGCCGAGGTCGCCGACTGCGTCGGCCGAGATGAGGTCGTAGGCGTACGACGTGCAGCCGGAGAAGCTGTCCGCGAGCCGCTCGAAGACGTGGTCCACCTCGGCGGACGTCGTACCGCTCAGCCAGGCACCGAAGACCGTCACCGGCTCCTGCCTCGACCAGATCGCGCGCCGTGGGGCGGCGTCGCCGTTGTGGATCGCGGTCTCCGCGTCCCGCAATTCGGTCTCCACCCATTTCAGGAAGTCTGTTCGCTCGCTCATACATCGAGTGAAGGCCTGCGGGCAGCGGGCGCGGTAGGGAGTGTGTTCCCGGAGCGACCGGGAAGTTGGTAGGGGACCGATGAGAGGGTAGGGACCGTGGAGTGGGTGAGGCGGCGTGCCGGATGGGTGCTGGGGTTGGGGCTGGTTGGTGGGCTGGTTTGGACGGCGGTTGTCACCTTGTCGCAGCCGGGGTGGTACGACCCGACGAGGGACTGTTCGCGGAGGTTCGGGCCGGATGCGTCTGAGGTGCGCACCAGTTGGTTCCCGCCGAGGGCCACCTGTTTGTACGGCGCCGACGCGCGCCAGTACATGTCGACGTCCCGGACCGTCGTGCTCTCGATCCTCGCGGTGGTGCTGCTGATCGTCATCGTGACCGGCCTGATCCTGACCGTACGGCGGCTCGGCGGCGACCCGGGACCGATCCGCCCGGCCGGTGACCTCGACCTCCGGAAACGGTGGATCAAGCACCTGACCTTCGGGGCGGCGGACATGGCCGTCGTCTTCGCGCCGCTGACCTTCCTCAACGCGGTCGCGATCGTGTTCGGCGCCATCCCCGGCGGCATCCTGTTCATCGTGACGTCGCTCGTCGCCCTCAGCGCGATCGGGACCGCGCTCGACCGTCACCTGGGTCCGCTCCCGAGCAGCGCCCTCGACAGTCGTCGTCGCGGCACGATCGCCGGCGTCACGACGTACGCCGTCGTCTTCGCCGCCACCGCGGTCACCGGCGGGCTGCCGTTCCTCCGGCTCTGGTCGGTGCCGGTCGGCGGGATCGCCTACGCCGTGATCGTGGCCGTCCAGTGGCGTCGCGCTACCGCCAGCCAGGTTCAATATTCTGGTTGAGGTGGAACACGTTCTCGGGGTCGTACTCACACTTCACCCGAGCCAACCGGTCGTAGTTCTCCGCACCGAATCCCGAGATCACCCGGTCCTGCCCTTCCTGACCGGTGAAGTTCAGGTAGGCCGTTCCCGTCGACCACGGCTCCAGGTCCGCGCACACGTTCCTGGCCCACCGGATCGCCCGCGCGTCGTCGCACGGGTCCGACCAGGCCCCGGACGGGTGCGCCACCCAGCTCGCCTCCCGGTACGGCTGCGGCCACCTCTCCGCGCCACGCCGTACGGCGCCGCCCCACGGGAGCACGACCTGCTGGGAGCGGGACGGCCAGATCATCTCCAGGACCCGGTCGCAGAACGCCTGGACGGCCTGGTCCGGGAACTCTGACAGCTGCTCCGACGAGCAGTACCTGCGGAACCCGGCCGGATCGTCGAACATCGACTGGATCTCGACGTACGGCAACTGGCCGACGAACTCTCCCTCCGGCGCGAGCTCGAACATCGGCGCGAGCGCCGCCCGCGTCTCCTCCTCCTCACCGGCACACACGGCAACCGCGACCACAGCCGGCCTGCCGCGCAGCCGCTCAGGCACGAATCGCCGCCCAGTGCGGAACATCACCGCGCCGCCGAGCTCCTCCGGCGCACCAGCCTCGAACACGTCCCGGTACGCGCGCAGCACGGCGGGGCCGGCCTCCGTCGGCCACACCAGCACCGCAAGGGTCGTCGCCACCACCTGCTCGAGCCGGAAGGTGAGTGAGGTCGCGACTCCGAAGTTCCCGCCCCCGCCGTGCAGCGCCCAGAACAGCTCGGTGTTCTTCGTCTCGTCCGCGATCAGCAGCCGGCCGTCCGCGGTGACCAGCTCCACCGAGACGAGCGCGTCCGAGGTGAGCCCGAGCTTGCGTTCCAACCACCCCGACCCACCGCCGAGCGCCACGCCCGCGACGCCGGTCGTGGAGGTCCGGTCGCCGGTCAGCACCAGGCAGTACCGCTGGCACGCACGGTCCAGCTCGCCCCAGGTCGCTCCCCCGCCGACCCGGACGAGCCGTGCGAACGGATCGATCTGTACGCCGTTCAGTCGCCGGACGTCGACGACCAGGCCGTCGTCGGCGACCCCGGCCCCGGTCACCCCGTGGCCACCGCCCCGGACCGAGATCTCGAGCCCCTGCTGTACGCCGTACTGGATCGCGGACTGGACGTCGGCTGCCGTCTCGCACCGGGCGATCGCCTCCGGCTTCCGGTCGATCATCGCGTTCGCGACCCGGCGCGCGTCGTCGTATGCCCGGTCCTCGCGGCGGATCAGCACACCCCCGAACCCCGGCGGCCTGAATCTGTCGACCATGGCAAGTTCCCCCCTTGCTTGCCCTGATGGTGCGTTACCTTCCGCCCGGGGTCAACGCTCGGTTTTTCCTTGCTACCAGGGGTTTTCGGGCGATCACAGCAGGAAGCCGTGGACAGGTCGAGACACCCCGGGTGTGACTGGGTAGGCTCGATGCGTGACTACGGCAACGGTGATCGGTGGCGCGGACCAGGTCCTGACCGAGGACGAGGTGACCGCGTTCGTCGGCGAAGCCCTCGCCGGGGCAGGGCTCGAAGGGCGCAGCGTGTGCGTCATCGTCCCCGATGCGACCCGGAGCTGCCCGCTTCCGTTACTGCTGAGTGCCGTATCGACCGCTCTCGAAGGCGTCGCCGCCAAGGTCACAATCTTGGTTGCCCTGGGCACCCATGCGGAGATGACGCCGGAGCAGCTGCGCAAGCACCTCGGCGGTGACTACCCGAATGTGCTCAACCACGAGTGGTGGAAGCCGGACACGTTCGCCGATCTCGGCTCGATCGGCTCCGACCGGGTCGGCGAGATCTCCGGCGAGATGCTCCGCGACGAGGTCCCGGTCCGGCTGAACCGCGCGGTCGTCGAGCACGACGTCGCGCTGGTCGTCGGCCCGGTGTTCCCGCACGAGGTGGTCGGCTTCTCCGGCGGCAACAAGTACTTCTTCCCGGGCGTCGCCGGCCAGGAGGTGATCGACTTCTCGCACTGGTTAGGCGCCCTGATCACCAGCGCGAACATCATCGGTACGCCGGGCATCACCCCGGTCCGCGCGCTGATCAACGAGGCCGCGGCGCTGATCCCGGCCGAGAAGCTCGCGCTGTCCGTGGTCGCCCAGTCGGGGACCGACGCCCTGCACGCGGTCGCGTTCGGCGACACCGAGTCGTCGTGGCAGGCGGCCGCCGAGATCTCCGCGCAGACCCACGTCCGCTACCTCGAGCACCCGGTCCAGCGGGTCGTGTCGGTGATGCCGCCGAAGTACGCCGATATCTGGACCGCGGCCAAGGGCTTCTACAAGGTCGAGCCGATCGTCGCGGACGGCGGCGAGGTCATCCTCTACGCGCCGCATGTGACCAAACTGGCGGCGATGCACCCGGAGATCGAGAAGATCGGGTACCACTGCCGCGACTACTTCCTCGGCCAGTGGGACCACTTCCGCGACCTGCACTGGGGCGTCCTCGCGCACTCCACCCACCTCCGCGGCTCAGGCACCTGGGACCCGGCCAGCGGCGAGCACCACCGCGTCCAGGTCACGCTCGCGACGGGCATCCCGGAAGACGTCGTGCTCGGCGCCAACCTCGGGTATCTGGACCCGGCGGCCTTCGACCTGGCGGCGTACGAGGCCGATCCGGACACCTTCGTCGTACCGAATGCCGGAGAGACCCTCTACCGGCTTCAGTGACCCGCCGGTAACCTCAGGCGGTATGGCTGAGGTCGTCATCATCGGGTCCGGGTTCGCCGGGCTGTGCATGGGAATCAAACTGCAGCAGGCCGGGTGTGAGGACTTCGTCATCCTCGAGAAGGCGGACGACCTCGGCGGCACCTGGCGGGACAACACGTATCCCGGCTGCGCCTGCGACATCCCGTCGTACCTGTACTCGTTCTCGTTCGAGCAGAATCCGCGCTGGACGCGGATGTTCGCGCCGTGGGACGAGATCCTCGCCTACCTGCGGCACTGCGCCGGCAAGTACGGCATCGCCGGCAAGATCCGGTACGGCGCCGAGGTGACCGAGGCGGTCTTCGACGAGGCAACCGGCCACTGGACCGTCACGGTGAACGGCGACGAAACCATCGAGACGCAGGCGCTCGTGACCGGCGTCGGCAGCCTGCATGAGCCCAAGCTCCCGGACATCCCCGGCCTGGATTCGTTCGAGGGTACGACGTTCCACTCGGCGGTCTGGGACCACTCGGCGGACCTCCGCGGGCGCAACGTCGCGGTGATCGGGACCGGCGCGTCGGCGATCCAGTTCGTACCGCAGATTGCTCCGCAGGTCGCGCAACTCGATGTCTACCAGCGCACCGCGCCATGGGTCACCGGTAAGCCGGACCGCGCGATCGGCAGTTGGGAGCGGAAGCTGCATGAGCGGTTCCCGGCCGGGCAGCGGACGATCCGCAACGTCATCTACTGGGGTCTCGAAGGTCGCGGTGCCGGCTTCGCGGGCAACCCGAAGTTGATGAAAGGCCTTGAACTACAGGCGAAACGGCATCTGCACAAGCAGGTCACCGATCCCGAGCTGCGCGCGAAGCTGACCCCGGACTACCAGATCGGCTGCAAGCGCGTGCTGATCTCGAACGACTACTACCCGGCGCTGACCCGGCCGAACGTCGACGTCGTCACGACCCCGATCGCGCGGATCACCCCGACCGGCGTGGTCACCGCGGACGGGACCGAGCGAGCCTGCGACACGATCGTGCACGGCACCGGGTTCGCGGTCTCGGCGAACCTGACCCGGATGCCGATCCTCGGCAAGGACGGCGTCGACCTCGCGGACCACTGGAAGCGCAACGGCATCGGCGCACACCTCGGCATCACGGTCGCCGGCTACCCCAACCTCTTCCTGCTGGTCGGCCCGAACACGGTCCTCGGCCACTCCTCGATGGTCTTCATGATCGAGGCCCAGGTCCGCTACGTCATGCAGGCCCTGCACCTCCTCCGTCGCCGCAACGCGACGTACGTCGAGGTCCGCGAGGAGGCCCAGGAACAGTTCGTCGACTCGGTCCAGGGCGAGCTCGAAGGCACCGTCTGGAACTCCGGCTGCACCAACTGGTACCTGGACGCGTCCGGGCGGAACTCGACCATCTGGCCGGAGTGGACGATGTCGTACTGGCGCCGCACCCGACGGCTCGACCCGAGCGACTTCGCCGTCGTCCATTAGGGGATGCCCCCGACTCCTCTAGTAGGAGTCCGGGGGTGGCGGCATACGACCTTGGGATGAGCGGAAGACCGATCCGGAGGCCGATGTCTGCGGGGCGCGGTTGAAGGACTCTTGAGACATGGAAATCCTTCAGATCGCAGGAGCGGCGGTGATCGTGATCGGCATCGTGATCACGGCACTGATCGCCATCATCCCGTCAGTCGTCGACCGCTAACTCAACCCGATCGGCTCAATCGGCGGACAGGTGGACCAGGAGGTCCTGCCGGGTCAGCACGCCGACCGGCTTGCCGTCGTCCAGGACCATAAGGGCGTCGCGGCCCTCGAGCAGCTCGACCGCCTTGCTCACCGGTTCACCGGCGCCCAGGGACGGCAGTGCCGCGTCCATGTGCTGCTCGACGATGTCGTTCAGCCGCGCCTTGCCGGAGTACAACGCGTCCATCAGAGTGCGCTCCGACACCGCGCCGGCCACCTCGGCGGCCATCACCGGCGGCTCGGCCCGGACGACCGGCATCTGGGAGACGCCGTACTCGCGCAGGATCGCGATCGCCTCGGCGACCGTCTCGTGCGGGTGGGTGTGCACCAGCCCGGGCAGGCTGCCGTCCTTGCCGGCCAGCACGTCGCCGAGCGTCTTGCCCTGCTGGGCGTGCGCGAGGAAGCCGTACTGCGCGAGCCAGTCGTCGTTGAACACCTTGGTCAGGTAGCCGCGGCCGCCGTCGGGCAGCAGTACGACGATGACGGCGTCCGGGTCGTCGAGCTCGTGCGCGAGCCGGATCGCGGCCGCTGCCGCCATCCCCGCGGAGCCGCCGACCAGCATCGCCTCCTCGCGAGCCAGCCGCCGGGTGAGCGCGAACGAGTCCGCGTCGGAGACCTCGATGACGCGGTCGCAGATGTCGCGGTCGTACGTCTCCGGCCAGAAGTCCTCCCCGACGCCCTCGACCAGATACGGCCGGCCCGTACCGCCGGAGTACACCGAACCCTCGGGGTCGGCGCCGATGATCTGGACGCGGCCGCCGGAGACCTCCTTGAGGTACTTGCCGGTGCCGGTGATCGTGCCGCCGGTGCCGACACCCGCGACGAAGTGGGTGATCTTGCCCTCGGTCTGCTCCCAGAGCTCCGGGCCGGTGGTCTCGTAGTGCGAGCGCGGGTTGTTCTGGTTCGCGTACTGGTTCGGCTTCCAGGCGCCCTCGATCTCGCGGACCAGGCGGTCGGAGACGTTGTAGTACGAATCAGGGTGCTCGGGGGCGACCGCGGTCGGGCAGACCACGACCTCGGCTCCGTACGCCTTGAGCACGTTGCGCTTGTCCTCGCTGACCTTGTCCGGGCAGACGAAGACGCACTTGTAGCCCTTCTGCTGGGCCACCATCGCCAGGCCGACGCCGGTGTTGCCGGAGGTCGGCTCCACGATCGTGCCGCCGGGCTTCAGCTCGCCGGAGGCCTCCGCGGCCTCGATCATCCGGACCGCGATCCGGTCCTTCACCGAGCCGCCGGGGTTGAAGTACTCGACCTTCGCGAGCACGAGCGGCTTCGCGCCGTCTGTTGTCTTCGACAACCGCACCAGCGGGGTGTTGCCGACCAGGTCCAGGAGTGATTCTGCGTAGCGCACGATCTTTACTGTAGTGATATCGCGCCCTTTGCCCTATTTTCACTTGCGTCGACGTAACTGCGTGTAATCCTTGTACTTATGAGTAGAGCCCGGGCAGCCAAGAAGCTGGCCCAGGCCGCAGCCTTCGGGGGCGGGGGACTCGGACTCATCGGTGCCACGTTCTACGGCGTACTGACCGCTGAGGCCGAGTACGCGAAGCGCGTGATCGGACCGACGAGGTACTACCCCACTCCGGGCGACGGTCTGTACGGCCGGTATCCAGGACATCCGATCACGTTCGCGATGATCGGCGACTCGAGCGCGGCCGGTTACGGCACCGAGTCGCCCGACGAGACTCCCGGGGTGATGCTCGCCTCCGGTCTGGCCGAGCTGGCCAAACGCCCGGTGCGGCTGGTGGACGTGTCGAAGACCGGCGCGAAGTCCAGCGACCTGGCCGGCCAGGTCGACGCCGCACTGCAGGCCGGGCCGCATATCGCGGTCATCTTGATCGGCGTCAACGACGTGAAGGCCAAGATGCCGCCGTCGACCTCGGTCCGGTTGCTGTCCACCGCCGTCCGCCGGCTGCGCGCCGCGAACTGTGAGGTGGTGGTCGGCACCTGCCCGGACCTGGGTGTGGTCCGGACGATCATGCCGCCGCTGCGGCAGGTCGCCCGGTCCTGGAGCCATCGGCTGGCCGCCGCTCAGACCATCGCAGTGGTCGAAGCAGGCGGCCGGTCCGTCTCACTGGGCTCGCTGCTCGGTGAGGTGTTCCGGACCAACCCGTCGATGTGGGGCCGCGACAACTTCCACCCCTCCGCCACCGGGTACGCCGCGGCGTCGGCCGCGTTGCTGCCGTCGGTGGCGGCTGCGATGGGGGTCGGGCCCGAGTCGTTCGTGCACCCGGAGCCGTTCCGCGGCGAGGCGATCCTGCCGATCGCGGAAGCCGCCGTACAGGCCGTCCGGAAGGCAGGCACCGAGGTGGCTGCCACCGAGGTCGCCGGCCGGGAGCGCGGGCCGCGCGGACGCTGGGCGGCGCTGCGGCATCGCCGCCGGCACCCGAAGGCCGACGTCGAGCGAGTGGACGAGGAAGCGAAGGAACAAGCCGAGACAGTGCCTGTCGGTCAATAGTTGTTGGGTTGTGCGTCCGCTGAGCGACACCTTTCATGTCGAGAGTCTTGCCTCCGGGCGTCCGAGTGGTGCACAGTCGATAACTACGCGGTACCCCGATGACGGGAGGCGAAGATGGGCTTGAACCACTCCGAGGAGACGCACCAGCGTTTGGTGGAGGCCGTGCCCAGGTGCACCGGACGCCAGATGACCGAGTGGTTCCAGCTGATGAACGACGGACCGTCGTTCCTGCGCTTCGACGACAGAGTGCGGTGGCTCTCCAGCGAGTACGAACTCGCGCACGGGCACGCGACCGCCATCGTTCACGAGTTCGACCTGGTCAAAGCGCACCGGCGAATGGGCTGAACCGCAAAGGAGACAACGAGAAGACCTGCCCTTTCAGGTGGAGGGGCAGGTCTTTCACGTTCCGGGGCTCAGCGCAGCGGTGCTAGGGCCTTCGCCAACGGCTCGAGGACGGCCGGGGTGTGCGGCGGCGGCAGGTACACGATCGCGAGGTCGAGCCCCTCCTCGCCGAGCGCGGCCGCCTGCTCGGCGACCTTGGCGTAGTCGCCGTCCGGCCCCAGCCGGACGTGTGACGACAGGGTGATCTCGGTCGGAACGCGGCCGACGTCCTCGCAGTGGGCGTACAGCACGTCGCGCTTGTGGGCGAACTCCGCGGGCGTCCCGCCGACGAAGTTCCAGTGCTGGGCGTACTTCGCCGCCGTCCGGAGCGTCCGCTTCTCGCCGCTGCCGCCGATACAGATCGGCGGATGCGGCTTCTGCACGCCCTTCGGCTCGCAGCGGGCGTCCGTCAGCTCGTAGTGATCGCCCCGGAACGTCGTGGTCTCCTGCGTCAGCAGACCGACGAGCACCTCGCAGGCCTCCTCGAATCGGTCGCTGCGCTCCTTCAGCGAGCCGAGCCGCATGCCGTACGCACCCGACTCCTCCTCGTTCCAGCCGGCGCCGATACCGATCTCCAGGCGACCGCCGGACACGATGTCGAGGGTCGCGGCCATGTTCGCGAGCAACGCGGGGTGCCGGTAGTGGATCCCGCTGACGAGCGTGCCGATCCGGAGCCGCTTGGTCGCCTGCGCGAGCGCGGTCAGCGTCACCCAGCCCTCCAGGCACGGGCCGGTCGAATCTGAGTAGATGGGATAGAAGTGATCGAAGGTCCAGCCGGACTCGAACAGCTCGATGTCGTCCGCGGCCTGCCAGACGGCGAGCATGTCGGCCCATTCGGTGTTCTGGGGCGAGGTCTTGATCGCGAATCGCATGACCATCATCGTATGTCGAGCTCGTTGCCCTCCGGGTCGCTCAGCAGACAACGTTGCGGGGTCTGATCCAGCACCCTCCCGCCAGCCGCCAGGGCGGCCTCGACACGCGCCTGCACCTGGTCTTCCGGTACGACGAGCTGCAGGTGGATGCGGTTGCGCTGCTTCGTCCGCTCGTCGTTCGCGTCCAGCTGCTGGAAGAACAGGACCGGGTTGAGCCGGCGCGGATCGTAGGTGTCCGACACCTGCGCCCGCGGATCCGGCTGGTAGCCGAGCACTGTCCGCCAGAACCTGCTGAGCGCGTCCGCGTCGACCGCATCGATGCCGAACTGGACGAAACGCAGCGGCTGCGCGTCGGCGGCGAGGCCGAGATCGTGCGCGACGTCCTGGATGCGCTTGGCCAGTTCGACGAAGGCCGCGCCGCCGTTCGGCAGGTCGTCCTCCCATTGGTCCTTGCTGCCGTCGATCAGCACCCCGGCCGGGCGCAGGTCGACCTGCAGCGGGATGCTCGCCTCGTCGGCCAGCTTCGCGACGGCGGAGACCAGGCTGGTCGCCTGCTTGGGCGACGTCGTCGGGTAGAACGCCATCGCGCCGAAGTTGGTCCACCAGTCGGCGGCCTCCGGCGACAGCTGGTCACCTGGGACCAGGTCGACCTCGTTGCCTTCGGGATCCGCGAGCGCCACGCCCCACGCGCCGTACGGCTCCTGGCCGATGGCGGTCCGGACGGCGTCCACCGCGTCGGACGGCCGTACGACGTCGACGTGGATGCGGTTGCGAAGCGGGCGGGGGTCGGCCAGCGGGCGGACCTCGACGGCTGGGTCACGGTCGAGCGGGTCCTGCAGGCCCGTCGGCGTCTCCTCGTAGCCGAACGCCGTACGCCAGAAGGTCGTCACCGCGGCCGGGTCGGTCGCCTCGAAGGCCAGGTGGACCTCCTGCAGGACGGTCGGATCGGCGGTCAGGCCCAGCTCGCGAGCCGTCCGTGAGATCGCGGCGGCCACCTCGGCCTGGCCGGACCGTAGCCGCAGGCGTACGCCGTCCGGCCGGAGGTCCACGTCCGGTAGCGGACCGAGGCGCTCGACCAGGACGGCGCCGGCGCTCGCGGAAGGTGCGTCGAACCAGGCGCTCAGGACTCCGCCGAGGACCCGCCAGTCACCGCTGATCTCGCTCATGGAGACCACAGTAGGACCGGAACCGGACGGACCGCGTCCGGAACTGCCAGGAGGGCCGGTCCACCTGAACCGGCCCTCCTGAAGACATTACGGCTGTCGCGCCGCCGCGGTTCAGTCGCCGCCGCGGAGGATCGCGAGGATGCGCAGGATGTTCCAGTACAGCCAGACCAGGGTGACGGTCAGGCCGAACGCCGCGCGCCAGGCCTCGCTCTGCGGGGCGCCGTGGCGGACACCCTGCTCGATCATGTCGAAGTCGAGGATCAGGTTGAACACCGCGAGCCCGGCGCCGATCGCGGCGAAGATCAGGCCCATGACGCCGAAGCCGCCGATCCCGGTCTGCACGCCGAACAGGCTCAGCAGCAGGTTGATGACCACCACGCCGGCGAAGCCCATCGTCCCGATGATCACCATCCGGGTGAACTTCGGCGTCACCTTGATCGCGAAGTACTTGTACGTCGCCAGCGTCAGGCCGGCCGTCACCATCGTGGCCAGCACGGCCTGCACGATGATGCCGGGGTCACCGACCCAGTTGGCGATGAACTTGGAGCCGATCCCGAGGAACACGCCCTCGGCCGCGGCGTACACCATCAGCAGCACCGGGTTCACCTTGCGGGCGAACGACAGCACCAGGCCGATCGCGAGCGCCGCCAGCATGCCGGCGAAGAACGCCGGGCCGACCGCGGTTTCCGGGATCGCCCGCCAGGCGATCACCGCGACCACGGTGACCACAGCCAGCGTGGCGGCGGTGCGGACGATCACGTCGTCCATCGTCATCGGGCGGCTCGCGGCCGGGGCACCCTGGTACTGCGGCGGCATACCCGACCCGCCGTAGCCGTAGGCTCCCGGCTGACCGTACGGAGCGGCGCCCGGATAGGCCTGGCCCTGGCCAGGCGCAAATGCACTCGACCGGTTCAGGACCGGGTTACTGCTCTGCATCATTTCCTCCTGATGACCCACTTCCGGGGCCGTATCCAGATACTACGACCCCATCCTGAACAACATCTGAGAATCAAGCCCCGGAAACCCCTGTATTTACAGGCGGTTGCGAATCTCAATCGGTTTCCGATACACCCGGTCGGTCAGACGTGGGGGCGGGTCGCCTCGTGTGACGCGAGGGCCGCGCCCACCTGGTCGGCCAGGGCTACGGCTACCAGGCGTTGTTCGAGGTCGGGGCGGGCGATGCGGGTTGCGGCGGTGAGGAGGAAGCGGCCGCGGGTCTCGCCGGCGTGCTGGACGGGCAGCTCGATCTCGGCGTTCGTCGGTAGGCCGTCGCGTTCGACCTTCAGCACGTGGGATCCGCGGGTGACCGAACCGTCCGGGTTCAGCCGCGGCCCGGCGGCCTGCTTGCTACCGGCAACGAACTTCGCGCCGTCGATCCCGAGCAGCGCGGTCAGCTCGGCGCGGACCTGCTCGATCAGGTCGTCGGTCGAACCGCCGGCGGCAACCGCTTGCGAGGTGGTGATCACGCCGTCCAGGTATCCCCGGCGCCGCGACGCGTTGGCTTGTTGCCTGCGGCCCCAGATCGCAATCTGGGTGACCGCGATCCCGATCACCAGCAGCAGCACGGCCTGTTCGATGTCGTTGCTGCTGTTGATCGTGAAGCTGTCGTACGGAACGGTCAGAAAGAAGTCGAACCAGATCGCACTCGAAACCGCGGCCAGCACCCCGGCGAGCCGGATGCCGGACACCGCGACTGCGACGATCACGACGACGAGCAGCAGGGCCGCGTTCGCGTTGTCGAAATGCTCCCGGAACGGGATCAGCAACGCACAGACCGCCGGGGGCGCGAGCAGCGAAGCCGTCAGGACGGGTGTGCGGTAACTCTCCACACCCCTATTCATGCGCACTTCACCTGTTCCGATCAACCCTTCTCGCGGAACTCTGTCGCGCCTACCGTTGTCGGATGCCCGAGATCACCCGCACCCGACCACCTGAGGACGCCGACGAACGCAGCACGCTCACCGGCCTGCTCGACTTCCTCCGCTCCACGGTCGAACTCAAGCTCAGCGGCCTGACCGAGGAACAAGCGTTCGCCCGGCCCGTCGACCCGTCCGCGCTGACCCCGGCCGGCATCGTCAAACACCTCACCGCGGTCGAACGCTTCTGGTTCTCCATCGACTTCGCCGACCTGGACCTCGACTGGCCGTGGTCCGAGGACGACCCGCACGGCGGCTTCCCGATCGCACCCGGCGACACGGTCGAGGGGATCCTCGCGGCGTACCGGTCCGAATGCGCACGCTCCCGCGAGATCACCTCCGCCGCGTCCTTCGACGACCGGGCCCGCTCGGACGGTATGACGTTCAATCTCCGGTACGCCGTCGCGCACATCATCGAGGAGACCGCCCGCCATCTCGGCCACCTGGATCTCCTCCGCGAGTCGACCGACGGGCTGGTGGGCGAGTAGGAGGCGGCCGAAAAGCCTTGGCCGGGCACGCCGTCGCGCGGCTACGTTGGGGAGCCGTGGCAGCCTCCTACAGCATCAGACCCGCCGTGGCGTCCGACGCCGCCTTCCTCGCTGACGTGACGCTTGCGGCCACTCGCGCCCAAGGCCGGCTGGCAGCGGACTTCGACGAGACCGCGTGGCACGCCGGCTTCGTGGAGTGGAGCCTGGAATCGATCGACGATCCCTCGACCGAGCTGAATGTCGTCGAGGTCGACGACCGCCCCGCCGGCCGCCTCCGCATCAGCCGTACGCCGGCAGCCGTCGAGCTGAACGGCATCCAGCTCCACCCCGACGTCCAGAACCGCGGCATCGGTACGGCGATCATCACCGAACTCCAGTCGGAGGCCGGGACCCGCGGCGTACCGCTCGAACTGCATGTCGAGCGCGACAACCCCGACGCCCGCCGCCTCTACGAGCGCCTCGGTTTCCACAAGACCGGTGCGGACGGCGCCGAAGACATCATGCAGTGGACCTCGGGCACCCAGCTCTGGAACGCCGAGGTCGCCCGGCGGTACGACACACCCGGCACCGGCATGTTCGCCCCCGAGGTCCTCGGGCCGACGGTGGACCGCCTGGCCGAGCTCGCCGACGGCGGGCGGGCCCTCGAGTTCGCGATCGGCACCGGGCGGGTCGCCGTACCGCTGTCGGAGCGCGGCGTACCGGTGAGCGGGGTCGAGCTGTCCACCGCCATGCTCGCGGAACTCCGTACGAAGGTTGACGAGGCGGCGATCCCGGTGGTCGTCGGCGACATGTCCGTCGTTCGCGCGGCCGGTGAGTTCAGCCTCGTCTACTTGGTCTTCAACACGATCTCCAACCTGCTCACCCAGGAGCAGCAGGTCGCGTGCTTCCGCAACGCCGCGCGACATCTCACACCCGGCGGCTGCTTCGTGATCGAGCTCTGGGTCCCCGAACTGCGCCGGCTCCCACCCGGTACGCCGGCCACCGTCGGCGTCGCCGAGCCCGGCTACATCCTGCTCGACACGTACGACGTACTGAACCAGCACGTGGTCTCGCACCACTTCCACTTCGGCGAAGGCACCCGGGCAGAGCTAGGCCGCAGCCCGCACCGGTACATCTGGCCGGCCGAACTCGACCTGATGGGCCAACTCGCCGGCTTCACCCTGGAATCCCGCCACGCCGACTGGCACGGCGCACCGTTCACCACCGAGTCCCCCTCCCATATCTCGGTCTACCGCCTCACCATGGAGGCATGACAGGTCCCTCGCGCAGGGGATGTTCGGTGGGTGAGATCACTCGGAAGAGGGTTTGTGAAATGTTTCACGAGCGCTTAACGTTGAAGTGAACATGAAGTCGGAGAACCACTCAGGGAGAGTGAACCGGATGACAGCCCAGGTACCGCACATCCTCGTCGTCGGAGGCGGTTACGTCGGGATGTACACCGCGTACGGCCTGCGCCGCGCCGCCCGTAAGGGCAGGATCCGCGTGACTGTGGTCGACCCGCGGTCGGTGATGACCTACCAGCCGTTCCTGCCCGAGGCAGCGGCCGGCTCGGTGGAACCGCGGCACGTCGTCGTGCCGCTGCGCAAGACCCTCAAGGGCTGCCGGGTGGTGACCGGCCGGGTGACCGGTATCGACCACGCCAACAAGGTCGCCAAGGTGATGCCCGAGGAGGGCCCGGAGTACGAGCTCGCCTACGACCAGATCGTGGTCGCCCTCGGCTCGATCGCCCGTACCCTGCCGATCCCCGGCCTGGCCGACGAAGCAACCGGGTTCAAGAACGTCGAGGAAGCGATCGCGCTGCGCAACAAGGTCCTCGACCGGCTCGACGTCGCCTCGTCGCAGCCCGACCCGGCGCTGCGCAAGTCCGCGCTGACGTTCGTGTTCATCGGCGGCGGGTACGCCGGTGTCGAGGCGTTCGCAGAACTCGAGGACATGGCCCGCTACGCCACCCGCTACTACGACAACATCAACCCCGAGGACATGCGCTGGGTCCTGGTCGAGGCCACCGGGCGGATCCTGCCCGAGGTCGGTGAGGATCTCGGCAAGTACACCGTGGACCAGCTCCGCAAGCGCAACATGGACATCCGGCTGGAGACCCGGCTGGAGTCCTGCGAGAAGGGCCACGTGATCCTCAGCGACGGCGAGGAGTTCGACGCCGACACGATCGTCTGGACCGCCGGCGTGAAGGCGAACCCGGCGCTCGCCGCGACCGACTTCCCGCTGGACGAGAAGGGCCGGATCAAGACGCTGGCGAACCTGCGGATCGAGGGCGTCGACGACGCCTGGACCGCCGGCGACAACGCCGCCGTACCGGACCTGACCAGTGCGACCGGTGCGTACTGCGCCCCGAACGCGCAGCACGCCGTCCGCCAGGCGCACCAGCTCGCCGCGAACATCCTCCGGGTGGTCGACGGCCAGCCGCCGCAGGACTACCGGCACAAGTACGTCGGCTCGGTCGCGAGCCTCGGTCTGCACAAGGGCGTCGCCCAGCTGTACGGCGTTAAGGTGAAGGGCTGGCTGGCCTGGTTCCTGCACCGGACGTACCACGTGTCCCGCGTCCCCACCTTCAACCGGAAGGCCCGCGTCATCCTCGACTGGACGCTGGCGCTGTTCTTCCGCCGCGAGGTCACCAGCCTCGGCAGCCTGCAGACCCCGAACGAGGAGTTCCGCAGGGCGACCCAGTCGTAACCACCTGATCGGCCGGCCCTCGACTCGCCGGGGGCCGGCCTTCTACTGCTCGTGCAGCAGGTCCGCGTCGTGCACGAGCAGGGCGATCTGGACGCGGTTGTTGAGGTCGAGCTTGGTGAGGATGCGGGAGACGTGCGTCTTCACGGTCGGGACGCTGAGGTAGAGCGTCGCGCTGATCTCGGCGTTCGACTTCCCCTCCCCCACCGCGACGGCGATCTCGCGTTCGCGGTCGTTCAGATCGTTGAGTCTGGCAACGGCCTTGGCCTTGCGGCTGTCGGTCCCCGAGTCGGCGACGCGGGTGATCAGGCGTTTCGTGACGGCCGGCGACAGAACCGGCTGGCCGGCCGCGACCCGCCGTACCGACTCGACGATCTCGGCCGGCGGGGTGTCCTTCAGGACGAAGCCGGCCGCGCCGGCGCGGAGCGCCCGCAGTACGTGCTCGTCGGCGTCGAACGTGGTGAGGATGACGACCTCGGGCGCGCCGGGGCGCCGTCGTACGGTCTCGGTCGCGGTCAGGCCGTCGGTGCCGGGCATCCGGATGTCCATCAGGATCACGTCGGGCGCGAGCCGGTCGATCAACCCTTGTACGCCAGAACCGTCGCCGGCCTCGCCGACCACGCGGATGTCCTGCGCACCGCCCAGCATCAGCTTGAGCCCGGCCCGCAACAACGGATCGTCGTCGACGATCAGCACCCGAATGGTCATGCGGGCCACGGTAACCAGGCGTAGAGGCGGAAGTCGCCTTCGGGGGTGCGGCCGTGTTCGATCCGGCCTTCGACCAGGGCGGCGCGTTCGCTGAGTCCCTTCAAACCTTGGCCGTCTCCTCGTCGGCGGCTGGGCGCGGGATTGCGCAGCTCGACCGACAACCCGTTGCCGGGGGCACCGGTCACGCTGATCGTCACGGGTTCGCCCGGGGCGTGCTTGACCGCGTTCGTGAGACCTTCCTGCACGATCCGGTACGCCGTCCGCCCGACGTGCTCGGGCATCGCACCCGGTGCGTCGAGGGTCAGGTCGACCGGGATGCCGGCCTCGCGGGAGCCGTCGATGAGGGCGGGCAGATCGGAGAACGCCGGCTGCGGGAGCTCGCCGACGGGAGCCCGCAGTACGCCGATCACCTCGCGGAGATCCTGGAGCGCCTGGTGCGCACTGGCCCGGATGATCTCGGCGGCGCCGGCGACCTCGTCCACCGACGCGTCGGGGCGGTACGCGAGCGCGCCGGCGTGCACGCTGAGCAGGGACAGCCGATGCCCGAGTACGTCGTGCATCTCGCGGGCGATCTCCTCGCGGGCGCGGAGCTGGCCTTGCTCGGCCTGGAGCCTCGCGACCGTCTCGGCCCGATCGGCCCGGTCCCGCAGCGTCTGCAGCAACTGACGGCGCGACCGGATGTAGAGCCCCCACCCGGCCACCGCGAGGTAGATGGCGATCGCGGCGATCACGATGGCCGCGGGATCGTCCGACTTGTCCCGGATCTTGATGTACGCGGCCAGGCTGATCGCGTTCACCCCGAAGACCAGCACAGTCGTCCGCAGCGGCCGGTGGATCGCCACGGTCAGGATCAGGATCAGCGCTGCCACCCCGGCGGTCTCCGAGAAGGTGGACACGGCGGCGCCGATGATGGCCAGCTGGAGCGGCCAGCGGCGCCGGAACCAGAGCGTCAGGCACAGTGCCATGCCGACGTAGAAGTCGATCGCGAGCAGCCCCGGGCTGATCGGGTCCTTCCGGCCGGCGTCGTACAGCAGGAAGCCCGTGAACACCGCGACCGCGAACACGAGACTGTCCACGATCCAGTCGCGAGCGCTGCGCTTCATGGTTCGAATGTAGCGGTGCGTAAGCGTTTTCCGGGGCCGTCGGGGTTGTCCGGATACCGAAGTCGCTTTCTTGCGGTACTTAGGTCGACGGTAGGTTGCCGGGCATGAGTCAGCTCGCTGTCACCGTCATCGGCCCGGACCGCCCGGGCATCATCGCGGACGTCACCGGGGCCCTGGTTGGTACCGGGGTCAACCTCGAGGACACCACGATGACGCTGCTGCGCGGCCATTTCGCGATGATGATCGTCTGCGCCGGGCCGATCGACGAGGTCGAGTCGGCGCTGGAGCCGCTGCAGGGTGAGCTGGTGATCACGGTGCGGACGATGGGTCCGGAGCACGAGCACGCGCCGATCGGCGCGCCGTACATGCTGAGTGTGCACGGCGCCGACCGGCCCGGGATCGTCGCCGCGGTGACGCGGATGATCGCGGCGGCCGGCGGGACGATCACGGACCTCTCGACGCGGTTGAGCGGCGGGCTGTACGTGCTGACCGCGGAGGTCGAGCTGCCGCCGTCGTCGGAGCTGGAGATGCTGGACCGGGCGCTCGAGATCACCGCCGACGAGCTCGGGGTCGGCGTCACCCTGCGCCCGGCGGAGAGCGACGACCTGTGATCTCCTCCTGGTCGCGGAACTTCGAAGGCGGGGTCCTGTGATCGCCTCGTGGTCGCCCAAGCTGCTGGACGTCGAGGGGCAGGTCCTGGAGGTCGTCCGGGCGCCGCATCCGGTGCTGGCCACCGAAGGTGCCTCCGTGGACCCGCTCGATCCTTCCGTGATCCAGTTGGCAGCCGACCTGGTGGCGACGATGCGCGTCTCCCCGGGATGTGTCGGCCTGGCCGCGCCGCAGGTGGGTGTGGCGGCGCAGATGTTCTCGCTGGACGTCACCGATCATCCGAAGACCCGCACGTGTCACGGCGTCTTCGTGCTCTGCAACGCGGTGGTCGTCGAGGCCTCGCGGAACGAGAAGGCACGTGAGGGGTGCATGTCCGTCCCCGACTTCACCGGCGACGTCAAACGGGCGACCCGGCTGACCGTACGCGGCGTACTGCCCGGGACCACCGATCCGGTGACCATCACCACCAACGCCTTCGAGGCCCGGGCGCTCCAACACGAGATCGACCACTGCGACGGCAAGCTCTTCCTCGACCGCGTCGCCGGCGCCCACGCCGTCTACCCACGGAAGAACTACCAGTAACGAGTACCCTCGTCCCGAAGCCCGGGTGGCGGAACGGCAGACGCAGCGAGCTTAAACCTCGCGGCCCTAACAGGCATACGGGTTCGAATCCCGTTCCGGGCACTGGTTAGTGGGCTATGTCGGCTTGGTAGCAGGTTAGGTGCCAGGTTGCTTGGCGGGCGGGGGTGCCTGGGCGGCGGGTGCAGTGGCCGGAGGCGAAGGTGAGGGTTTGGGGGCCGGCTAGGTAGCACCAGGCGTCGTAGTCCTTGTCGTTGCCGTAGGCGTAGGACAGGTAGTGGGTGACGGGTTGGGTGCCTAGGAACGGGGTTTGGAGGCGTTGTTGGGCTTCTAGGGGGAGGTTGCCTAGGAAGCCGCGCATTTCTTGGGAGAGGTTCAGGTGTGGGGGTGCGGCGGGCTGGGGAGCGCCGGCTCGGCCGGTGACGAGGGAGCGTAGGGCGCCGCGGGGTTTGATGAGTTGTTGCTGGACGACGGCGTGTTTGAGGCTTGACGGGGCGAACAGGTCTAGGCGGATGCTCTGGGTGCGTTGGCCTTGCGCGTTGACGCGTGGGGTCGTGATGGCCAGGCCGTTCGGGCCGAGTACGACGGCGTACGGCCGGTCGCGTTCCCGTTTGTGCTGGTCGGCCCACCAGTCGATCTTCGGCCCGACCTTGCGCTCGAGGTACGCCTTCACGTCGTCGGAGATCTCGCTCCAGTAGTGGAACCGGTCCGGGCCCGGGATGAAGTTGAGATCCGTTGCCTCGTGGGCGCCGGGCAGCTTCGGCGTGGCGGTCGAGCGCTCCACACCGCCTGCCTCACGGCGCGTGGCGGGTCGGCCGCGGGACTGCTCGGGCGGATTCCCGCTGGTCATGTGAACACCCGCTTCGGAGGCATGCCGGGAGCTTCCAACACCTGCACCATCCGGGTCAACCTCACTTCGGCGGCTCTGTGGATAACCCGGCCAGGGTCTTGGCCCGGGTGAGGACGGCGTCGAGCATGGGTTCGGTGAGTTTGCCGGTGAAGGTGTTCTGCTGGCTGGGGTGGAAGCAGCCGAGGACGGTGATTTCGCCTTGTGGGGTTGGGATCTGGTGCTCGACGGCGTGACCGAACTTGGGGCGGGGTCGCGGGATCGTTGCCCCCAGCGACGCGAGTCCGTTGAGCAGGGCGTCGTACCCGAACTTGCCGAGACAGACGATCGCACGGGTGGTGGCGAGGGACAGCTCCAGTTCGCGGCGGAACCATGGAGCGCAGTTGTCGCGTTCGTCGGGTGTAGGTTTGTTGGCTGGTGGGGCACAGCGGACGGCGGCGATCATGCGGGCGCCGGTCAGGCGGAGGCCGTCGCCGGCGTGTTCGCTGGTGGGTTGGTTGGCGAGACCGATGCGGTAGAGCGACGCGAACAACCAGTCGCCGGAGCGGTCGCCGGTGAAGACGCGGCCGGTGCGGTTGCCGCCGTTCGCCGCGGGGGCGAGGCCGGCGATCAGGATGCGCGGGGCCGGGTCGCCCCAGCCGGGGATCGGGCGGCCCCAGTACGGCTGGTCGGCGAAGGACTTTCGCTTGCCGACAGCAACATCTTCCCGCCATTCCACGAGCCGCGGGCAGGCATGGCAGACGGAGACCCGCGCTTCCAGCTCGTGCAGGTCGTCAATCGCCGCGAGCTTCCGCACCTCGACCGGACCGTGCGCCACCGGAGTACGCCGTACGGCGGGATCCTCCGGCCACCCGGTCCCCGGCGGCACCGGACTCTCGAACAACTGCCCCGTCAACGGATGCGGAAGCTTCACCCCTCACCCTAAGCACACGCACGAGGCGACCGGCCGGGTAGGCGCCTTTGCGGAAGGTTTTCGTCAGCGGGTGCCGAATAGTTTCCGCAAAGGCGCGACGCTCATGCGGCCAGTTCCTCGGCGACGGATTCGGCTGGCGCGGGAACGGCCCGCGTACGGCGAGGGCTTGGGATTGCCAGGGCTAGTACGACGGCTGCGGCGGCGAAGGCGGCCAGGAGGAGGAACGTGTTGGTGAAGCCTGACTCGGTGGGGAGGCCGGAGGGCTGGAGGTGGCCGGTGATGATGGAGCTGGCCAGGGCCGTACCGATGGAGCCGCCGATGGTGCGGATGTTGGTGTTCATGCCGGTGGCTGCGCCCGTCTGCTCGCGCGGGACGTTCTGCACGATCAGGCTGGTCATGGACGCGTAGGCGAGCCCAAGGCCGATGCCGAACAGGGCCGTCGACACTGCGACCTGCCACTGCTGGTCGTGGAACTCTGCGAAGAGGAGCGCCGCGACCAGGCTGAGCGCGGAGCCGGAGACGACCTGCGCCTTCACGTTGAACCGCGGTGCGAGCGGACCGCTCATGGACCCAGTGACGGCCATCGTCACAAGCATCGGCAGCATCAGCAGGCCGGCCTGGGTCACGCTCGCCCCGAAGCCGAACCCGGCGGCCTTCGGGATCTGCAGGAACTGCGGCACGAACGCATACACCGCGAACATCGCCGCGCCGAACAGCAGCGCCACCAGGTTCGTCGTCCACACCGCCGGGCGGCGCATCATCCGCATGTCGATCAGCGGGTTCCGCGACCGCAGTTCAACGGTGATCCAGCCGACGAACAGTACGACGGCCAGCGCGAACAGGCCGACCGTACGGAACGAGCCCCAGCCCCACGTGCGGCCCGTGCTCAGCGGGAGCAGCAGCGCAATCAGCCAGCCGGACAGGAACGCGGCGGCGAGCCAGTCGATTCGGCCGGCCACGCGGTTCGGCGACTCCGGGACGTACCGGCGTACCAGCAGGGCTGATGTGGTGACGACCGCCATCGGGATCCAGAACAGCCAGCGCCAGCCGAGCCACTCCACGATCGGGCCGGCCAGTACAATCCCCAGCCCGCCACCGGCGGCGATGATCGCGGAGACCACGCCGACCACGGACGGCACGCGCTCGGCCGGGAACTCGTCCCGGATGATCCCGAACGCCAGCGGGAAGACGGCGCCGCCGACGCCCTGGAAGACGCGGGCGGCGATGAGTACGCCGATGTTCGGCGCGAGGGCCGCGATCAGGCAGCCGACGGCGAGGGCGCCGAGCGCGATGAACAGCGTGCGCTCCTTGCCGACCATGTCGCCGATGCGGCCGAGGAGCGGGGTTGCGACCGAGACGGACAGCAGAAGCGCGGTGAAGACCCAGGTGACCGTGCTCGGGGTGGTGTGCAGGTCGTGCTGGATGACGGGCAGCGCCGGGCTCACCAGCGACTGCAGCATCGAGAACGATGCGACGACCGTGGCGAGGACCGCCAGGGTCAGTCGCGGGTTTCCAGACCTGATGACAGGCATGCAGAAGTCCTTCGAAAGGGGTGTGATCGCGCCGGACGACGGCGCGGGAGTCCCCGGCCTGGTAAAGTCGAGGTGTGCCTCCACTATATCGGAGGGATGCCTCCGGTAACAACTGGCTAAGGTGATCGAATGGACAGCGCGCAGAGCAGGCCGGCTTTGCAGGTCGACGTACGGCGGCCGCAGCGGGCGGACGCGCGGCGGAATTTCGACGCGCTGCTGGCCGCTGCCCGGGACGCGTTCGCCGCCAAGGGCGTCGAGGCGTCGCTCGAGGACATCGCCCGGCAGGCCGGTGTGGGTATCGGCACGCTGTACCGCAACTTCCCGAACCGTCAGGACCTGCTCAACGCGGTGTACTTCGGCGAGATCGAGGAGCTGTGCATCGCGGCGGAGAAGGTCGCCGACCTACCGCCGTGGGACGCGCTGACCACGTGGCTGCACCGCTTCGTCGAGTACGCCGCGACCAAGCGCGCGATCTGGGAGTCCCTGAACCGCGAGACCGAGAGCTTCAAGGCAGCCCGCGCGGCCATGTACGCGGCCGGGACGCCGCTGTTCGAGCGCGCCCAGGAAGCCGGCGAGGCCCGCAAGGACGTCTCCTTCGACGACCTCCTCCGCATGGTCAGCGGACTCACCGCCGCCGGCTTCGTAGACCAGGCCCAACGCGACCGAGTCCTCACCATCGCCCTGGACGGCGTGCGCGTCAGGTAAGCGAACGCGTCACCCGCGAGGACTGACGATCTCGAACCCGGCGTCCTTACCGGCGATGGCGAGCCGGTCGTCGTACGTCACGAGCGCCGTCAGGTCCGAGCCCAGCACCCTGGCGGTGGCCAGATGGATGGCATCGCGCGAGCGCAGCATCCGATCCGGTTCATTCATGGCCGCGTCGACGATGTCGTCGTCGATGCTGATGAAGTCGAAGGCAAGAAGCAGGTCACGAGCATCAGGCAACAGAGCCGGGAACGCCCTGCTTACCGCTCTCATCACTTCGATGCGCAGCAGCCCTGAACTCACCCACGCCGCAGCAGCGGCATTGTCATAGAACCGGGCAAACGCCTTCGAGTGACTCTCCTCCACCAGGAGCTTGAGCGCAGCGGAGGTGTCGACGTAATAGAGGCTCACCAGGATTCCTCGTCGCGCAGAGCGGCGAGAGCATCAGTCAACCGGTCAGTGCCGTCACCCGCGCGCATCCGCGGCCGGTAGCCGGGGCGAATCGCCGTACGGACGCGCCCTTCGGCTGCGAGACGATCCAGCACCGGCGTCGAGTCGCGCTCATCCACGGGCACAATACGAGCAACCAGCCGGCCGTACTCGGTCACGTCGATCGTCTCGCCGTGCCGAACGCGAGCCAACACCTCACTCGTCTTGTGGCGCAACTCGCGAAGTCCCACCGCGTGCTCGTTGACTGTCGTCATACAGCAGATGTATCACAATTTTGTGCGCACAATCTGCGGGATGCTACGGCTCACCTCGCACGAGGCTCCACGCGACGCCGTCGAGGATGTCGTGTTCGGAGACGGTGAGGGCGTCGATCGGTAGCTGGTCGGTGAGGCGTTGGAGGATGAGGGCGCCGGCGCCGATGACGTCTACTCGGCCGGGGTGGATCGAGGGTACGGCGGAGCGCTCGGCGCGGGTCGAGGTGGTGAGCCACGCAGTGGTTCGTCCTACGTCTGCGGTGGTCAGGTAGGCGTGGTGTACGGCGTTCCGGTCGTACTCCGGGAGGCCGAGGGCGACTGCAGCGACTGTCGTAGCAGTGCCCGCTACCGCGATCAGGGTACGAGTGTCGGCCAGCGGGACCGTGGTGCTGTCGAGGAGTGCGTCGATGTCCTCGACGACAGCGGCGAGCTCGGCGTCAGAGGTGGGGTCGGTGGTGACGTGGCGCTCGGTGAGGCGGACCGAGCCGATGTCGAGGGACTGGGCCGCGATCAGCCCGTCAGCGCTTCCCAGGACCAGTTCGGTGGAGCCGCCGCCGATGTCGGCCACCAGGTAGGGCGCGGGGAGGTCGAGCGAGGTGGTCGCGCCGCGGAAGCTGAGTTCGGCTTCTTCGCGGCCGGTGATGATCTCGGGCCGTACGCCGAGCCGCTCCTCGACGCCTGCGAAGAAGGCGTCGCGGTTGCTCACGTCCCGGGCCGCGGAGGTTGCGACGAAGCGGATCCGGCTGACGCCCCTGGACCGGATGACGGATGCGAAGTCCGAACATGCCGTGAAGACGCGGGTGAGGGCTTCGGGGGCGAACGCCCCGGTGGCGTCGACGCCCTGACCGAGCCGGACGATGGTCATGCGCCGGTCGACCTCGACGAGCTGACCATCGACGAGATCCGCGATCAGCAGCCGGATCGAGTTGGTCCCACAATCGACGGCGGCGACGCGGTCAGACACACGGGCCTCGGCGGCCCCAGTCTTCCAGGGCTTCGAGGGCCTCGTCGCCGAGCGGGTTGACGCCGGGGCCGGCGGCCAGCGAATGGCCGACCAGAACATGCAAGCACTTCACCCGGTTGGGCATGCCGCCGGCGGTGATGCCTGCGATCTCCTCCACGTGTTCGATCGACTCGCGGTGCGCCAGGTACGACTCGTGGGCGGCGCGGTAGCGGGCGGCCAGGTCCGGATCCGACGCCAGGCGGTCGGTCATCTCTTTCATCATGCCGGAGGCCTCGAGCGTCCCGATCGCGGACGCGAGCCGCGGACACGTCACGTAGTACGTGGTCGGGAACGGCGTACCGTCCGGCAGGCGCGGCTCGGTCTCGACCACGTCCGGCAGGCCGCAGGTGCAGCGGTGCGCGATCGAGCGGATGCCGCGCGCGGTACGGCCGAGCTGTTTGCTGACTGCTTCTTGGTCGGCGGGGCTGACGCTCACCTGGTTACCTTAGGTGACGGCGTGATGATCGGCTTCGGGGTGGGCTTGGCCGGCGTCGGCGTCGCGACGACCGGCGGTTTGCCGGCGCCCTCGACGCTGCCCCACAGCTTCGTGTACCAGGTCGGCTTCTGGGTGTCGGTCGCACCGTCCGACGGCGTCGACGGCTCCGGCGGGGCGCCGACCGGCTTCCCGTCCGCGCCGATCACGCGGTACCCGACCTCGCCCGGCATCACCCAGCCGAGCCGCTGCCGCGCCTGCGCCTTCACGTACGCGTCGTCGTCCCAGCGGGCGATCTCGTCGTTCAGCTCGCCGACCCGCTTCTCCCGGTCGCGGATCTCCTGCTGCAGCGCGCTGACCTGCTGGTGCTGGTCGAACCAGACCCGCAGGCTCTGCGCGTACGACACGATCAATGCCCCGAGGACGAGCAGTACGACGGCCGCCCGCCCGGTCAGGTTGCGCGAACCCCGGGTCCGCGCCGGGGCCGGGGAGGACGCCGTACGGCGTTTGGGCTGGTCGCCCCGCCGGGCCGGTGGACGCGACTGGGTCCGGCTCGACGGACGCGAGCCGGGGCGTGCACCGGAATCCCGACGGGACGGCATACCTGGGTCCTCCTGAAACTAGCCCTGGAAGCGCGGGAAGGCCGAGCGACCGGCGTACGTCGCCGCGTCGTCGAGCTCCTCCTCGATCCGGAGCAGCTGGTTGTACTTCGCGGTACGGTCGGACCGGGCCGGGGCGCCGGACTTGATCTGGCCGCAGTTGGTCGCGACCGCGAGGTCGGCGATCGTGGTGTCCTCGGTCTCGCCGGAGCGGTGGCTCATCATGCAGGTGAAGCCGCTGCGGTGGGCCAGGTCGACGGCGTCCAGGGTCTCGCTCAGCGAGCCGATCTGGTTCACCTTGACCAGCAGGCTGTTCGCCGCCTTCTCGGTGATGCCGCGCTGCAGCCGCTCGACGTTGGTGACGAACAGGTCGTCGCCGACGATCTGGATCTTGTCGCCGAGCTGACCCGTCAGGCTCTTCCAGCCGTCCCAGTCCTCCTCGTTCAGCGGGTCCTCGATCGAGACGATCGGGTACGACGCGACCAGGTCGGCGTAGTAGGCGATCATCTCGTCGGCCGACTTCTTGCCGCCCTCGAACGCGTACACGCCGTCGGTGTGGAACTCGCTCGCCGCGACGTCCATCGCCAGCGCGATGTCGGTGCCGAGCTTCAGGCCGGCCTTCTCGACCGCGACCGCGATCAGGTCGAGGGCCTCACGGTTGCTGGCCAGGTTCGGCGCGAAACCGCCCTCGTCGCCGAGGCCGGTGGACAGGCCGCGTTCCTTCAGCACCGCCTTCAGCGCGTGGTAGACGGTCGCGCCCTGCATCAGCGCCTCGCCGTACGTCGCGGCGCCGATCGGAGCGATCATGAACTCCTGGACGTCGACGTTGCTGTCCGCGTGCGCGCCGCCGTTGAGGATGTTCATCATCGGCACCGGCAGGACGTGCGCGTTCGGGCCGCCGACGTAGCGGAACAGCGGCAGGCCGGAGCTGTCCGCGGCCGCCTTCGCGACCGCCAGGCTGACGCCGAGGATGGCGTTCGCGCCGAGCTTGGCCTTGTTCGGGGTGCCGTCCAGGTCGAGGAGGGCCTGGTCGATCAGCCGCTGCTCGTGGACGTCGTACCCGACGATCTCCTTGTCGATGTCCTCCAGGATCGCGGTGATCGCCTTCTGGACACCCTTGCCGCCGTACCGCTCCTTGTCGCCGTCACGCAGCTCGACGGCCTCGAACTGACCGGTGGACGCGCCCGACGGGACGGCCGCCCGGGCGACGGTGTCGTCGTCGAGCAGAACCTCGACCTCGACAGTGGGGTTGCCGCGCGAGTCGAGGATCTCGCGGGCGCCGACGGCCTCGATGGTGGCCACATTGACTCCCAAGTTCTCGATGACGAATCGGCTTGAGCCTAGCCTCCAGACCAGTGGGCCCATTGGACCGCGTCGGCCCTAACGATCGCATCCGGAGGTACTTCGCGCGTCAACAACACCCCGTTGGCCGCCCGAAAGACCTCCAGATTCCCCGAATCCACACCCAGCAAGACTTCTACGGCCGATCTCCTGCCGACCGGGCTGTCCTTCGCCGGCGCGAGATGGACGTGAGTACGCCGTCCGGCCCGCAACCCCTCCCGCCGGATTGCGGCCAACGCCGCCCGGTTGGTGCCGTGCCACAGCAGGTCCACGGGGTAAATCCGTTCCCAACTGTTCTCCAAGGCTTCACGTGTCACCGGCATCCCTTCGAGCGAATGCCCCTGACACGCCCGGATCCGCTCTCCGTCGACCTGCAGCCGCCGTTTGTCGTTCTCCTCGACCGCCTTCTCGAGCGCTGCTCGATCCAGCGCCAGCGTTTGCAGGACGTCGGAAATCAAGGCCCACCCGTCGGCACTCATCGTGAGACCCCGCTCACCCGCGGTGTGCCGGAGCAGCTTGGAGATCGCCCGGCTGTCGCGGCTCATGTCAGCATCCCTCTCAGTTCGGACACCCGATCGCTGCGGTCCGGGCGGGTGATCACGTAGTACCGGACCGGCGGCAGATCCCTGATCGGGATCTTCCGTACGGCTGCCGTCGTACGCACGGAGCCGTTGACGACGGCCGGTCCGATACCGAGACGGACGAAGTGGACCAGCAGTTCCCACCCTTCCGCCTCGACCGCGACGGACCACCGGATTCCCTGATCGAGCATGCTCCGCTCCAACTGCTGCCGGTGCGGACGATCCTTCGGGGGTACGACGAGAGCCTCGTCCTGCAGATCCTTCAACCGCACGGTCCGGCGCTCCGCGAGCCGGTGGTTCTTCGGGGTGATCAGGACCTGCGGGACTTGGGTGAGGAGCGTGCAGTCGAGATCGTCGGGCGGGATGCCGAGCGCCGTCACGCCGACGTCGGCGGAGCCGTCGCGCACTGCGGCGACCGTCGCAGCCGCGTCGGCGGTGCGCAGCCGGAGCTCGTGGCCGCGGGCGAGTATCCGCTTGAGCGAGTCGCCCAGCAGGTAGAGATATGTGCCGGAGCCGGCGATCAGTACCAGCGGTCGAGGCGGGGCGGCGTCGAGTGTGCGCAGGAAGTCGGTCGCCCGGTCGCGCGAGTCGTTGGCGAACGCGGCCAGCCGCTCGCCTGCGTCAGTCAACTGCAGCTGGCGGCCGACCTTCACGTACAGCTTCGCGCCGAGCCGCCCTTCCAGCTTGCGGATCCGGGTATGCAGCGCAGGCTGACTCACATGCAGAACATCAGCCGCCCAGGTGAAGTTCAGGTGCTCCGCGAACACCGCGAACGCCTGCAGATCCTCCGCCACCAGTTCCATCACTAGAAACTATAGCTATGTCGATAAGAACTAGTTCTGTTGGATGGCTTGCGTACAGACCCTGGATCCATGAACAGATTGGGAGTCGACATCGGACGGGTGATCATCGACGGATCATCAGGCCCCGGTGACACGTCGTTCTTCTCCGGGGACACGGCGGACATGCTGCGGACGCCCGCAGTACCAGGTGCTTTCGAGGCGATCGCGCGGCTCGTGCCACTCTTCGACGAGACCTGGTTGGTGTCCAAGTGCGGCCCACGCATCCAGCAGCGTTCATTGCAGTGGTTGCGCCATCACCACTTCTTCACCCGCACAGGAGTTGCCGAGGGCAATGTTCGCTTCTGCCTACGGCGCCCCGAGAAGGCAATCCATTGCGCCGACCTCCGCATCACCCACTTCATCGACGACAAACCGGATGTGATCGCGGCTGTCACACCCGTCGTAGCCCACGCTTACCTCTTCAAGAACTGGCCGACGACTGAGGCGGCGGTTCGGGGAAGTGTCGGTGGGGGTTGGTAGACCGGGGGGATGAGATGGGAACAGGTGGTGGCAGAGCAGCCGCGGCTGGGTGAGTTAGGGACGGTGCGGTTGCTGGAGCCTGGGGTGGTGCTGGTGGCTACCGTGCGGCGGGACGGGACGCCTCGGGTGAGTCCGGTGGAGCCGTTGGTGGTGGACGGGGAGCTGTGGCTGTGCATGATGCAGGGGTCGGCGAAGGCAGCTGACCTGGTGCGGGACCCGCGGGTGCTGGTGCACAACATCGTGACCAGTCGGGACGGAGCGGACGGCGAGTTCAAGGTTCGCGGGGTAGTACGCACGGTGGACGACCTCGACGTACAGCAGCGGTTCGCCGACGAGGCGGACCGGCGGCTCGGGTGGCGGCCGGTGCCGGGGCGGTTTCATTTGTTCGCAGTCGACGTCGAGAGCGTGACAGTGATCCGGTACGACACTGCCAGCGGCGACCAGTACGTCGCGATCTGGCCGCCGGCGCGCGAGTTCGTACGGCGTGGCACGTCGGCGACCAGTGTGGGTGAGCCGGAGAAGACGCACGAGCTACTCGACTAGCTCCTCCCGGAGCAGGTCCGCCAGTCGGTGCAGGCCGTCGACCAGGCGGTCGTCGGGGACGCCGGAGTAGCTGAGGCGGGCGTGGTTCGGCTCCTGCACGAGTGGGAAGAACGTTGCACCGGGCACGTAGGCGACCTTTGCGCGCGGTATCAGCGTCTCCTGCATGAAGCGGGTCGCGTCGAAGCGGTCCGGGAACGACAGCCAGGTGAAGAGCCCGCCCTCCGGGCGTGTGAACCGCACGGACTTCGGCAGCACCTCGTCGAGGGTCGCCAGTGCCAGGTCCCGCTTGTGCCGGTACACGACGTTGCCGTCAGCCACGTGCTGGTCCACGTCGTACTGGCCGAGGTATGCCGCTGTGGCGGCCATGTTCAGCGTGCTGCTCTGGGTGTCGGCCGCCAGCTTCAGCAGGCCGAGTTTCTCGAGTACGTCGGGCGCCGCGACCGCCCACCCCATCCGCACACCGGGCGCGAGGATCTTCGAGAAGCTGCCAACGTGGACAACGCGTCCCTGCGTGTCCAGGCTCTTCAGCGTCGGCAGGTGGCTGCCCTCGTAGCGGAGATCGCGGTACGGCGTGTCCTCCAGCACCACAAGCTGATGCCGGTTGGCCAGCTCGATCAGCCGCAGGCGGCGCTCCAGACTCAGGGTGACGCCGGCCGGATTCTGGAAGTCGGGCACGGTGTAGAGCAGCTTGGCGCCCGGGTTCGCGGCCAGCACTTCCTCGAGGTGGTCGACGTCCATCCCGTCGTCGTCGATGCGCACCGGCGCGTACTGCGGTTCGTACGGCGCGAACGCGATCAGCGCGCCGAGGAACGTCGGGTTCTCGGTGATCACGACGTCCCCCGCGTCGAGCACCAGCTTGGCAGTCAGATCGAGACCCTGCTGACCGCCCTGGATCACCAGCACGTCGTCGGCGCCGCACGCCGTACCGTTCCGGGTCAGCCGGTCCGCGATCAGCTCCCGCAGCTCCACCAGGCCGCGCGACTCGGTGTACTGCAACGTGCGGGCGTTCGCCGGGGTGAGCAGCTTCTGGTAGATCTCTGCCAGCTCCCCCATCGGGAACAGCGCCGGATCCGGATATCCGCCGCCGAACGAGATCAGCTCCGGATCGTCGCCGAGCCGGAGCAGCTCCCGGATGGCGGACGGCCTGACGCCGGCGATCCGGCGCGCGTACGAGATGCCCACGGTCCTGCTCCTCTCAGTTCAGCCCGAACGACCGACGCGCGTCGGCAAGACCGCGGGCGTTGTCCTCGGGACCGGAAATGCCGGTCAACACATTGTTCGCCGTACGCCACGCGAAATACCCGGCCTGGACCGCCCATCGGACACGCAGGAAGGTGCCCAGACCACGCTCCAGCTCGTCAGCCAGCCCGGGGCGTCGGCGCAGGTACGCCGGTACGACGTGGGTCGGGGTGTTGTACATCGCCGCCGAGGCCACGTCGTACAGGATCGGGCCCTGCACAGCGCTGCCCCAGTCGATGAGGCCGACCTGACCGTCCGGTTGGCGCCGGAAGGCCTCGGCAGCCGGGTCGCCGTGCAGCCACGCCCAGGTCAGCGGACCGACGGCCAGCGCGTCAGCGATCGCCCCCTCGACGGCCGGCCGGATCCACGGCTCCAGATCCAGGACATCGTCGAACGGGAGCAGCAACCGCATCCAGTCGCCGAGATCACCGGGCTCAACACCGGCAGCCAGATGCACCCGACCGAGCAGATCCCCGATCGCCACCTGGTCCTCGACGCTCGTCTCCAGCTCCTCGCCGTCGACGTACTCCAGGACGGCCACCTGCCGATCCTCGATCAGCTCGACGAACCGCCCACGCTTACTCGCCCGCGGCCGCCCGGTCACCAAGCCCGCATCACCCAGCCGCGCCGCCAGCTCCAGCCCCGGCCTGAACGCCGAGTCCCCCACATCCACCGACTTGACCACCACACGCCACTCATCAGCCGCAGCAAGCAGAGCAGCCGAGTTCATCCCCCCGGCCAACACCACCACCCGCAACGGCTTCAGATCCCACCACTCCCCCAGAACCCCAGCAACGTCCACCAGGCTCACCCTGCCAGCCGGTCACGCCGCCACGCACCCGATTTCCCGGAGAGCGTGCCCAGGAGGAGTCAGGCGGTTTCGGCGGTGCGGATTTGGGCGGCGAGTTCGGCGACTGTCTGGCGGAGGGCCTGCTCGGGGTCCACGCCGAGGCGGCGGGCTTCGCGGACGAGGGCGAGGAGTTCCGGGCCGATCTCGTCGGCGGAGATGGCCGCGGGGGCGGCGGCATCCGTCGGGAGGACCTTCGCGGAGCGGCCCAGGACCTTGTCGGCGAGGGCCAGGGCGGGCAGGGCGAGGGGGATGCCTTCGAGGACCGAGGAGCGCTGCTTCTCGGCCGCCTTGATGGTTTCCCAGTTGGCCTCGACGGCGGCGGCATCCGCGGCGTCGACAGTGCCGAAGACGTGCGGGTGGCGGCGGATCAGCTTCTCGACGATGCCGGCGGAGACGTCGTCGATCGTGAAGGCCTCGTCGGGATTGTCCTCGGCGATCCGCGAGTGGAACGCGACCTGCAGCAGCAGGTCGCCCAGCTCTTCCTGCAGGTGCGAAAGGTCGCCGGTGTCGATGGCCTCGAGGGTTTCGTAGGTTTCCTCGAGGAGGTACTTCGCGAGGCTCTCGTGGGTCTGTTCCTGGTCCCACGGGCAGTTGCGCCGGAGCCGGTCCATCACGCGCACGAGATCGATCAGCCGAGCGCCGGGTACGTCGTACGACCCGTGGATGATCTCCACCTGGTACGACGGCTCCCGGACGAGCTCGTCGGACACGGCCCGGAGCAGACCGGGCTCGCCGTCGTCCCCGGTGAGCCAGACGACGTGACGGCCCGCGGCAGCCGCGGACGACAGCCAGGTCCACGCCGCGGAGACGCCGGCCTCGACCTGGGTGACGACCAGGCCGGAGCCGATCACGGCCTGTACGTCGGGCCGGTCCGGACCGCCCGCGGCGCCGATCTCGTCGGCAGCCTCGAGGGCCTGCCAGGTCGCCCGGGTCAACAGGCCCGGCGCGACCCGGGGACTGGTGAGTACGACGGTGATCGTCCCACCGCTCGACATGGACAACTCAGCCCTGGGGCTGGGCCTGCTGGGCCGCGTCGGCAGCGGCCTTGCGCTTCGCAGCGGTCTGGTCGGACTCGACCGACAGCGACCCGGAGATCGTCGTGTCGAGCTTGCCGTCGGTCCACTGGCCGAAGCGCGGCGCGATCGAGACGGTGATGTCCTTCGAGGCGTCCTTGGCCGCGGCCAGGCCCTGCTGCAGCTTGGCCTGGTCCTGCAGGTCCTTGACGGTGCCGCCGGCGAGCTTGACCACGACGACCTGTGAGGTCGCGACCGAGTTCAGGAAGTCCCGGGCGACCGTGTTGGTCTGGAACTTCTGGTACGTGTCCTCGTCCCCGCCGACTGCGCTGCGGGCCGCCTCGGCGGTCTCCGCCGGGGTGACCGGGACCGACTTGTTCTCCTGGACCTGACCGAGGACGGCGTTGTTCACCAGGTCGCTCAGCGCGGCCGCGGTGTTGTAGTTCTGGCCGAGCGCCGTGCTGACCGCCTGCGAGGTCTTGTCGACGTCGCCGACGCTGATCTCGGTCTTGCCGACGACGGCCGCCGCACCCGGGTGGATGCCCGCCGCGCAACCACCGGTCAGCAGCACGATCGCCGCCACCGCACCGATAGCCCGTACCCGTGTGCTCACCGAATCTCCTCGTGTCCTCAATAGCTTCACGCCGGCACCACAATAGGTTCAGCGATCACGTCGTCGATCAACCGGGTGCACCATTGCAGCAGCTCCTGGTCACGGAGCGGCTGACCGCCGACCGGCCTGGTGGCAGGTCTCGGCACCAGAATGGTATGCAGTTGCGGCTTCACCAGACTCTTCGGGTACAGCCTGTTGAGCCGGAGCACCTTCGAATCGGGCAGCTCGACCGGCCCGAACCGGATCATGTTCCCCTGCAGCGTGACGTCATGCAGCCCCGCCCGGCGGGCGTGGTTGCGGAACTTCGCCACCTCGATCAGGTTCAGCACCGCGGCAGGGATGTCGCCGTACCGGTCGTGCAACTCCTCAACGAGCTCGGCGATGCCGTCCTCGTCGCGGACGGCCGCGAGCCGCTGGTACATCTCCAGCCGCAGCCGCTGCGACGGAACGTAGTCGTGCGGCAGGTGCGCGTCGATCGGCAGCTCGATCTTGACCTCGGGCTCCTCGGCCTGCGTGTCGCCGCGGTACTCCGCGACCGCCTCGCCGACCAGCCGGACGTACAGGTCGAACCCGACGTCCGCGATGTGCCCGGACTGCTCGCCGCCGAGCAGGTTGCCCGCGCCGCGGATCTCCAGGTCCTTCATCGCGACCGCCATGCCGCCGCCCAGGTCCGCGTGCTGCGCGATCGTGGCCAGCCGGTCGTGCGCCGTCTCGGTGAGCGGCTTCTCCGGCGGGAAGAAGAAGTACGCGTACGCGCGCTCCCGGCCACGGCCGACGCGACCGCGGAGCTGGTGCAGCTGGGACAGACCGAGCAGGTCGGAACGCTCGACGATCATCGTGTTCGCGTTCGAGATGTCGATGCCGGACTCGACGATCGTCGTACAGACGATGACGTCGGACTGCTTCTCCCAGAAGCCCTGGATGACCTGCTCGAGCGTGTGCTCGTTCATCTGGCCGTGCGCGACACTCACCCGCGCCTCGGGGACCAGCTGACGGATCCGAGCGGCGGCCTTCTCGATCGTGTTCACCCGGTTGTGGACGACGAAGACCTGACCCTCGCGGAGCAGCTCGCGCCGGATCGCGGCGGTGACCTGGTGCTCGTCGTACGCGCCGACGAAGGTCAGCACCGGGTGCCGTTCCTCCGGCGGGGTCGCGATCGTCGACATCTCGCGGATACCGGTGATCGACATCTCCAGCGTCCGCGGGATCGGCGTCGCGGACATCGTCAGGACGTCGACCGCGGTCCGCAGCCGCTTCAGCTGCTCCTTGTGCTCGACGCCGAACCGCTGCTCCTCGTCGACCACGACCAGGCCGAGATCCTTGAACGCCACCTCGCCGCTGAACAGCCGGTGCGTCCCGATCACCACGTCTACCGACCCGTCGGCGAGGCCGTCGATCGTTGCCTTCGCCTCCTTGTCGGTCTGGAACCGCGACAGCGGCGCGACGTTCACCGGGAAGGCGGCGTACCGCTCGGCGAAGGTCGCGTAGTGCTGCTGCACGAGCAGCGTCGTCGGCACGAGGACGGCGACCTGCTTGCCGTCCTGCACGGCCTTGAAGGCGGCCCGGACGGCGATCTCGGTCTTGCCGTAGCCGACGTCGCCGCAGACGATCCGGTCCATCGGCATGACGCGTTCCATGTCGTGCTTGACGTCGTCGATCGTGGCCAGCTGGTCCGGCGTCTCCACGAACGGGAACGCGTCCTCGAGCTCACGCTGCCACGGGGTGTCCTTGGCGAAGGCGTGGCCCTTGGTCGCCTGGCGGGCGGCGTACAGCTTGATCAGCTCGCCGGCAATCTGCCGGACGGCCTTGCGGGCGCGGCCCTTGCGCTTGGCCCAGTCGCCGCCGCCCATCTTGTCCAGGGTCGGCTGCTCGCCGCCGACGTACCGCGTGACCTGGTCGAGCTGGTCGGTCGGCACGTACAGCCGGTCGCCGGGTTGACCGCGCTTGCTCGGCGCGAACTCGATCACGACGTACTCGCGGGTGGCCTTCTGGGTGCCCGAGCCGACCGTGCGCTGCATCATCTCGACGTACCGGCCGACGCCGTGCTGCTCGTGCACCACGTAGTCGCCCGGCTGCAGCTCCAGCGGGTCGATCGTCTTCTTCCGCCGCGACGGCATCCGTTGCTGGGAACGCCGTTCGGCCGCCGACCGCTGCCCGGCCAGGTCGTTCTCGGTGAGTACAGCGAACTTGATGCCCTCGGCAATGAACCCGTGGTCCAGCTGCCCCTGCGAGATCAGTACGACGCCGGGCTCGGGGATCTCCTCGATCCCTTCGACCACCCGGGCCGGCAACTCGGCCTCGGAGAACACCTCGGCCAGCCGCTGCGCGGGACCGTGTCCTTCGGTGACGCAGACGACGCGCCAGCCGTCCCGCAGCCAGCCGCGGATGTCCTCGGCCGCGGCCGCGGTCTCACCGCGGTACGGATCGACTTCGTGGACCGCGAGGATCCTGCTGGTGACCGCCCCGGCGTCGGCGTCGATGTCGAACGAGATCCGCTCGCCCATGGAATCGCGCAGCTCGGGCGTGTCCGTCGGCGCCGCCGCGAACGGCGACAGGCTCCACCAGGCCAGGCCCTTGCCCAGGGCATGCGACCGGACGTCACCCAGCGACATGTACGCCGCTGCGCCGAGGTCGATCGGGGCCTCGCCACCACCGGCGGCCGCGGCCCAGGACGCCTCCAGGAACTCCTGGCTGGTCGCGACCAGATCGTGCGCCCGGGCGCGAACCCGCTCAGGGTCGCTGACGATGACATGCGCACCGGCCGGCATCAGGTCGACCAACAGCTCCATGTCGTCGACGAGCACCGGGGCCAGCGACTCCATGCCCTCGACGGCGTGCCCCTCGGCGAGCTTCTCGAACAGCTCGGCCAGCTCGGGGTGTTCCTTCGCGAGTACGGCGGCACGCGAGCGGACCTCGTCGGTCAGCAGCAGCTCGCGGCACGGCGGCGCCCACAGCCCGTGTTCGGCGATCTCCAGCGAGCGCTGGTCGGCGACCGCGAAGTACCGGATCTCTTCCACGTCGTCGCCGAAGAAGTCGACCCGCAGCGGGTGCTCCTCGGTCGGCGGGAACACGTCGATGATGCCGCCGCGGACCGCGAACTCACCGCGCCGCTCGACCAGATCGACCCGGTGGTACGCCGCTCCCGCGAGCCGCTCGACGACGTCCTCGAGCTCGACCGAGTCGCCGACGTGCAACTGCACCGGCTTCAGGTCCGCCAGGCCGGCCACCTGCGGCTGCAGCACGGATCGCACCGGCGCGACCAGGATCTTGATCGGCCCGGTGGTCTCGTCGGACGGATCCGGATGCACGAGCCGCCGCAGTACGGCCAGACGCCGGCCGACCGTGTCCGAACGCGGCGAGAGGCGCTCGTGCGGGAGCGTCTCCCAGGCCGGGTAGTAGGCGACCGTGCCGGGCTCCTCGACGAGGCACTGCAGCTCCTCGGTGAGTTCCTCGGCCTCACGGAAGGTGGCAGTGACCGCGAGGACCGGCCGGTCGGCGCCGTTCTGCGCTGCCGCGATCGCGGCCAGCAGGACCGGACGCACCGGGCCGGGCGCGCTCAGGTCGAGGGTCGTGACACCGTCACTGCGGGCGTCACGAACGGCCTCGGACACCACCGGATCGGTGATCAGGGTGTCGACCAGACCGCTCAGTTTCACGAGTTGTACTTCCCTTGGGTCGACTCCAGGCCGTCGGTGAGCAGGGACTCGACGGCGTCCGCGGTCCGGTCGACGGCGAACGGAAGATCCTTGCGTTCGGTCGAGGAGAACTCGTTGAGGACGAAGTCGGCGGGCGCCTGCCGGCCCGGTGGACGACCCACACCGAACCGGACTCGATAGTACTCACCGGTGCCAAGCGATTTCCGCAGGGACTTGAGTCCGTTGTGGCCGTTGTCCCCGCCGCCGAACTTGCACCGCAGTACGCCGAAGTCGATGTCGAGCTCGTCGTGGACGACGAGCAGGTTGGCCGGGTCGAGCTTGAAGAACTTCAGCAGGCCGGAGACCGGGCCGCCGGACTCGTTCATGTACGCGCGGGGCTTGGCCAGCACCGTCCGCAGGCCGCTGATCCGGGTCTCGATCACCTCGGCCTTGACCTGCTTGCTCTGCTTCCACTTCGCGCCCGTGCGGGCGGCCAGCTCGTCGGCCACCAGGTGACCGATGTTGTGCCGGGTGCGGGCATAGGAAGGGCCGGGATTCCCCAGTCCGACGACCAACCACACGTCGTCCGCCACGGATCCCGGCCCTCCTGAAGTTCGGCTGCTGCCGAGTGCAGACTACTCGGCGGCGGCGGCCACCGGCTCGGCCGGAGCGGTCGGCTCGTCCCGCTCGATGCCTGCCTCGGCCTCGGCCTCGGCCAGCTCGCCCTCGAGCTGCTCGGCGGTCGGCTGGGCGGTGACGTTCACGATCAGGGTGTCCGGCTCGATGGCCAGTGTCGTGCCGGTCGGCAGGGTCAGGTCGGAGGCGTGGATCTGGGCGCCGACCTCCAGGCCCTCGATCGAGACGGTGACGCCGTCGGGGATGTGCGTCGCCTCGGCCTCGACCAGGATGCTCTGCGCTTCCAGCACCACCAGGGCGTCGCTGACGGCCTCGCCCTCGAGGTGGACGGCGATGTCGACCTGGACCTTCTCGCCGCGACGGACGATCACGAGGTCGACGTGCTCGATGAAGCCCTTGATCGGGTCGCGCTGGACCTGCTTCGGCAGCGCGAGGTGGGACTCCCCGCCCTCGACCTCGATCATCAGCAGGGCGTTGGCGGTCTTCAGGGCCAGCATGGTGTCGTGACCGGGCAGCGTGATGTGCACCGGGTCACTGCCGTGGCCGTAGAGGACGGCGGGAACCTTGTTGTCCCGGCGGATTCGGCGGGCAGCCCCCTTGCCGAACTCCGTACGCGATTCGGCTTGGATCTTGACCTCGGCCACGAGATGAACTCCTAAAAGCGTTGCGGTGATCAGTTGTCTGGATGGAACTCGGCTGCGGCCTCAGCGGGCGCCTGCTGACCCCGGAGTAGGCGTCAGGCAACGAACCACCGCGTCGATCACGGAGCCGCGCCCTGCACTTCTCGGGGGGCGTCCCTCGCCGAGGCAACCAAAACAGTCTACCCACCACTCCGGCCAGACGGGAAATCGTCCTTCCAAGGCACTTTGCTCCCCGCGAACCGCCACTTCCCGTGACCCGTTTCCGGCCGTACGTTGCCACGGTGATCTCCCTGCTGGCCGTGCTCGGTCTGCTGTTGCCGACGGCGCTCGTCGCGGGCGTCATCTGGCTGGTAATCCGGAACTCGAGACGGGAGCAGGCACGGCTACAGCAGCGCGCCGCGGACGCGGCGCGGTTCGGGTGGTACCTGGTGCCGCCGAACCCCTGGCTGCTGGAAGTCGCCAAGCGCCTGTACCGGAGCGGCAAGCCGGGCGAGATGTTCGCCGGCGACTTCCGTGGTCGCGGTATGTGTGCCCTCGACTACAGGTACACGACGAGCAACGGCAAGAATCAGCAGATACACCGCGTGCATCTGGTGGTCATGCACCTGCCGGTGGCGTTGCCGCCGCTCACCCTGTGGCGTCGTACAGGCTTGCGGCGCGTCGGTTTCGAACTGGAGAACCAGCGGTTCAACGACACGTTCCGGATCGGCTGCCTCGACAACCGCTACGCGTCGGCGTTCCTCCATCCCCGGCTGATGGAGTGGATGCTCTACAACCCCGGCCTGGAGTGGCAGATCGCCGGCAACGCCCTCGTCAGCTGGGGCCCCGGCGACTTCACGGTCGTAGACGTCGTCGCCCGCCTCGAAGCGATGAGTCGTGTGGTCGAGCTGATTCCGCCGTTCGTGCTGCGGGACTACGGGCAGCCGACGTTCAGGTGAGCTTGGTCCAGACCTCGCGGAGGGCGCGGGCGGCGTTACCTTCCAGGCCGGCGGCGTCCAGCGTCTCGGCGAGTTCGTCGAACTCCGGACCCCAGCGCCAGGCCACGCTGCGGAGCTGGTCGGGGAGCGTCGGGTCCTTGAGCGAACCGCCGTCGGCGCGGGTCTGCTGCGCGACGAGCGCCTCGGTCACGCCGTGCTTCTCAGCCAGCTGGAACGCGAGCACGGCCAACGCCGCCTTGCCCTTGTTGTAGAGCGCGTACGACGACTTCGCCGCGCTCGCCGCACCCGGCTCCGTGCCGACGACCATCGGGGTGACCGCGGTCCCGTCCCACAACGCGGCGACCCGGTCGGCCGCCGTACCCGACAGCATCAGGTGGGTCGGGCTCGGCCCACCGGTCGGCGGCGGCCCGACCACGCCGGCATCCACGAACGTCGCATCCGGTACGGCGGACTGCGCCTCCCGCAACGACATCGGCGACAGCGGATTCGCCTCGACGTACAGGCCGTTGAAGCCCTCGGCCCCGACCTGCTTGGCGATGTCCACGGCACCCTGCGGCGCACACGAGCACAGCACAACCTCGGCTCCGGCGACGGCCTCGGCGAACGGCGTACCGATCAGGCCTGCGTCCTCGGCCCGCTGCTGTGAAGCCTCGCTGCGCCCCTCGGGGACCCAATGCACCTCGTGACCGGCCGCGACCAGTTGCTTGGCGAGCTTCGAGCCCATGGCGCCGGGGTGGAAGACCGCGACGCGCATGTCAGGCGCGGCCCTCGAAGAGGCTGGTGACCGAGCCGTCCTCGAAGACCTCGCGGATGGCCCGGCTGATCAGCGGAGCGATCGAGAGCTCCGTGAGCTTGTCGAAGCGGCGGTCCTCCGCGATCGGGAGCGTGTTGGTGACGATGACCTCGCTGGCCTGGCAGTTCTTCAGCCGGTCGACCGCCGGACCGGACAGGATCGCGTGGGTCGCGGCGATCACCACCCCGGCGGCGCCCTCGGCGTACAGGGCGTCGGCGGCCTTGGTGATCGTGCCGGCGGTGTCGATCATGTCGTCGACCAGGATGCAGACCCGGCCCTTGACCTCACCGACGACCCGGTTCGCGACCGTCTCGTTCGGCCGGTCGATGTCGCGGGTCTTGTGGATGAACGCCAGCGGGGCGTTGTTCAGCCGCGCCGACCACTGCTCGGCGACCTTGATCCGGCCCGCGTCCGGGGAGACCACGGCGAGCTGCTGGTCGCCGTACTTCTCCGCGACGTAGCTGCTCAGGATCGGCAGCGCCATCAGGTGGTCGACCGGGCCGTCGAAGAAGCCCTGGATCTGCGAGGTGTGCAGGTCGACGCAGATCAGCCGGTTCGCGCCCGCGGTCTTGAACAGGTCGGCCATCAGCCGGGCCGAGATCGGTTCGCGGCCGCGGTGCTTCTTGTCCTGGCGCGCGTAGCCGTAGAACGGGAGGACGACGGTGATCCGCTTGGCCGAGGCCCGCTTCAGCGCGTCGACCATGATCAGCTGCTCCATGATCCACTCGTTGATCGGCGAGGTGTGGCTCTGGATCACGAACGCGTCGCTGCCCCGGACCGACTCCTCGAACCGGACGTAGATCTCGCCGTTGGCGAAGTCGTACGCCTGGGTCGGAACCAGGCCGCTGCCGAGCTCCTCCGCGACCTGCTCGGCGAGCACGGGATGCGCCCGGCCGGAGAAGACCATCAGGTTCTTCTCGGTGGTTCGTTTCATCCCGCTCATCGCCGCGCCTCCCGTTGTTTCGCTGTTCAGGACTGCTCGTCGCCGGCCTGTTCGGCCGGCTGTTCGGCCTGCGCCGCTTCGGCCGCCTGAGCGGTCTTGGTGCCGGCCCGCTTGCGCGCGACCCAGCCCTTGATGTTGCGCTGCCGGCCACGTGCGACCGCGATCTCGCCCGGGCCGACGTCCTCGGTCAGCGCCGTACCGGCCGCCAGGTAGGCGCCGTCCGCGATCGTCCGCGGGGCGACCAGCACCGAGTTGCTGCCGATGAACGAGTGCTTGCCGACGTGGGTCGGGTGCTTCGCGACGCCGTCGTAGTTCGCGAAGATCGTGCCGGCGCCGATGTTCGCGCCCTCGCCGATCGTCGCGTCCCCGGCGTATGTCAGGTGCGGGACCTTGGCGCCGTCGCCGATGGTGGAGTTCTTGGTCTCGACGAACGTGCCGATCTTGCCCTTCACGCCGAGCCTGGTGTTCGGCCGCAGGTACGCGAACGGGCCGACGGACGCGCCGTCGCCGATCACCGAGAGCGAGCCGTGGGTGCGGATGATCGTGGCGTTCGCGCCGATCTCCATGTCGGTCAGCGTGGTGTCCGGGCCGATCGTCGTACCGCTGCCGACCGTGGTGGCGCCGTGCAGCTGGATGTTCGGCAGCAGGGTGACATCGCGGCCCAGCTCGACGGTGGAGTCGATCCAGGTGGTGTTCGGGTCGACGATCGTGACGCCCTCGAGCATGTGCTTGAGCAGCGTACGGCGGTTGAGCTCCGCGCCGAGCGTGGCCAGCTGGACGCGGTTGTTGACGCCCTCGGTCTGCATCGCGTCGTCGGTGACGTGCGCACCGACGCGCTTGCCGTCGTTCCGGGCGATCGAGATGACGTCGGTCAGGTACAGCTCGCCCTGGGCGTTGTCCGTGGTCAGGCGACTGAGACCGTCACGCAGAGTGATTGCGTCGAAGACGTAGATGCCGGCGTTGATGACCCGGATCTCACGCTGCTCGGCGGTGGCGTCCTTGTGCTCGACGATCGCGTCCACCGCGCCGTCCGCGCCCTGGACGACCCGGCCGTACCCGGTCGGGTCCGGGACCTGCGCGGTCAGGACGGTGACCGCGTTGCCCTGCTTGTCGTGGTCGGCGACCAGGTCGTGCAGCGTCTCCGCCTCGAGCAGCGGGACGTCACCCGACGTGACGATCACCGAGCCGTCGAAGTCCTGCGGTACGGCGGTCAGCCCGGCGCGGACCGCGTCGCCGGTGCCGAGCTGCTGCTCCTGGACGGCGGTCCGGACGTCGGGGTCGACCTCCTTCAGGTGCTCCTCGACCAGCTCACGGCCGCTGCCGACCACGACGACCAGGTGTTCGGGGGTGAGTGCCCGGGCGGCGACGACGGCGTGCCCGACAAGGCTCCGCCCGCCGATCTCGTGCAGCACCTTCGGCGTCGCCGATTTCATCCGGGTTCCGAGCCCGGCGGCCATGATCACGACCGCCGCGGGGCGATGGGAAGTCACGCGGTCTTCTCCTCGAGTTCCCTGCGAGTTCTTTCAACAAGTATCAGCATGGGCACCCGATGCAGTGCCCGCGCAAGCCTACTTGCTCACCAACTGAACCCCACCCCGGCCTCCACGAGACCGATCTCACCCTCCGTCGCCGCCCCGGGCCCCCGCCCACGGCGCGTGATGACAGTCTGACTCCATGCCAGCTCTCAGGGCGCACGCCGTGCGCTGGGTCTCTGACGATCCGGTTCCCGGATGGGTGGAGGTCGAGTTCGTCGACGCCGACGGGGTACGGCGGGTGCTCTCCGACAAGCCGTCGATCTTCGGGGCGGACATCCGCCCGGACTCGCCGTACCCGGTCGAGGTACTCGTCGCCTGTGAGGTGCTCGACCCGGCGGATGAGGACGGGCGAGTCTTCATCACGACAGATCGCCCGTGGGGCACCTCGACCGCCGAGGGCAGGACGGAGTTCGTCGTCCTCGAGGACCAGCTCGTGTGCGGCTAGCGGGTGTACGCCGCGAGGGCGGTGAAGGGGTCGGACGGGGAAGCCGCGCTCATGCCGACCGTCCAGGTGCGGTTGGGGGTGGTGGCAATGCCGGTGAGGGTGCCTGTTGGGGCCTTGGGGGCCGGGGCCTGGGTGAACTTGGAGCCGGTGAGTTGGAGGACGTACGGCTTGGCGGTTTCGTTGTTGGTGCCCTCGAAGCGTTCGCCGACGGCTACGGGCTTGTTGTTCCGGAGGGTGACGTCGTACAGCTGGGCCATGCCGGTGGGGACCGGGAGGTGGGTCCACTTCGTGCCGTTGTAGTGGAGCGCCAGCGGGACGATGCCAGCGGCGTACTGGACGCCGACGAGCCAGATGTTCTTGGGGCCGGCGGCCGCGATACCGGTCGGGATCTGGGAGCCGTCGACCGGTACGTCCTTCACCAGGGTCCAGCGCTTGCCGTCGAAGTGCGCGAGGCCGGCGTTCAGCCCGAGCCAGGCGTCCTTGGCGGACAGTACGGCGAGGACGTTGGCGTTGATCGAGTTCTCCAGGCCGGTGTAGAGCGGCTGCCACTTCCCGCCGGCGTACCGGTAGACGACAGCTCGCTCGGTGCCGCCGACGTTCGCCCACCCGGCGGCCCAGACCGACTTGTCCGGAGCGATGACGACGTCGTCGAAGGATCCGGTCGGTACGGCGGGCGGCTTCACGACCTGCCACTTCGTACCGTTCCAGTGCATGGCGAGCGGTTTCGTCTTCTCCGGGTCCGTCCGGTCCTCACCGACGGCCCACACGTTGGTCGCCGTACCGACCGCGACGCTCTCCAACGTCGCATTCGTCTTGACCGGCTGCGGGGTCGCCTTCCAGGTCTTGCCGTCCCAGCGCATCGCCAGCGGGCGCTGATCGGTGAAGTCGTCGACCTGATCGCCCCCGACGGCCCATGTACCACCCGCTCCGCTCGCCACGTCGTTGAACGTCGCCGGCTGCCGATGCGTCGGAGTACTTGCCCACTGCAACGATCCTGCGGCGGTCTGGTCGGCCATGGCGGATCCTGTCGCCAGCGAGGTCGCGAGGACCCCCAGTGTCGCGGTAAGCATGCTCTTCTTCAGTCTCACAACGGTTCCCTCCGAGTCAGCGTCACGTACACCCCTCCCGACGCTGTCACCCGCCCGCTGCGTTACACCTCGAAATCTGCCAGTGTGGAAACCATGGCCCTCACTCTCGGAGCAATCATCCTGAACGTCCCGAAAACCGGCCCCGCCGCCGAGTTCTGGAGTCAGGCTCTCGGTTTCACCACCGACGGCAACCCCGACTTCCTGATCCCGCCGCCGACCGCCCGGCCCACCCGCCTCCACTTCGACGAGACCGACCGTACCCACCTGGACCTGTGGTTCGACCACGAATCCTCAACCCTGGAAGCCGAAGTGGACCGCCTCATCGCCCTCGGCGCCGAACGCGTCGAAGACTGGACCTACCCACCCAACGCCGACTTCGTCGTCCTCAAGTCCCCCGACGGCACCGTCTTCTGCATCATCGATTGAACAACTTCGCAGCCAGCGGTACGGCGCTGTCCCGGCCGTACGGGTCCGCGTCGTGCGCGTTGGCGATGAGCAGCGAGTGGACGCGGCGGTAGACGAGCAGCTGCTCGGCGTCGTACCCGAGCTGCTCGACGAACGCCTTGTCGAACGCCGCCTCGACCTCGCGGACCCTCGGCGACCACAGCTCGATGAGGCTCCCGGCCGCTGCCGCGTCGAACACCGGGTCGCCGGGCATCGTCAGCAGGCCGAGATCAAGCACCGCGACGGGCCAGAGGTCCTCGTCGACGAGGATGTTGCCGGCGGTCACGTCGCCGTGCACGAGCCGGGTTTCCGGCTCCTTCAGCTCGGACAACTGATTCAGCAGCCGCTCGACGTTGGCGTCGAAGTCGTCGATGGCCGGGGCGAGCTGGTCGCGGAACCGCGCCACCCGCCGACCTACGAGACCAGTCAACGCGTCGATCCACGACACGCCCTCGGGCCTGAACGGGTCGGCCTCGTCGAGCACCGTCATCCGATGCAGTACCGCTGGCGCGTCGAGCTCCGCCAGCGCCGCGAGTACGTCGACAACGCAGTCACGCGCTCGCTTCCATCCCGGCTCGCCGAAGGCCGGCGCGACCGTATGCAGCGGGACGCCGGGCAGCTCCGCCTCGATCGTCACCCAATACGGGCCAGGTCGATGCAGCTCGAGCATCCGCGGCGTACGGAACGGCAGCCGCCCTTCGATCGCCGCGTACAACTCACCCAGTCTCCGCAGCTCCTCCTCGCCGGCATGGAACCAGATCTTCGCGACCCGCCCCTCGGGCAACCGGTAGACGGCCCCCTGCATCCCGATCGCGACCTGCTCCACCTCGCCGTACCCACGCAGCTGCTCCTGCAGAACATCGTCCGACAACGGCATACACACCTCAGGTGAAGGATTGTCGTTGGCCGGTGGTGTCCCAGGCCTCGTCGAACACGAGTGTCGCCGGTGTGATCCAGAAGGTGAAATGCTTTTGGGCTGATGCCGGATCGGGCAAGTATGTCGGAGGGGACTGGCATGCTCGCGGCATGCGTGATTCGTTCGTGGATGTCGGTGACGTGACGTTGTTCGTGCGCGAGCTCGGGCAGCGCAGCGAGAAGCCTTCGCTGGTGGTGATCCACGGCGGCCCGGACGTCGGCCACGGGTATCTGCTGCCCGGGTTCGAGCCGCTCGCTCGCGATCATCACGTCGTACTGTTCGACTTCCGCGGCTGCGGGCGGAGCACCCGCGGGTTGCCGGATGACGAGCTGCAGCCGGAGTACGTCGTACGCGACACTCATCGCTTGATCGAGCAACTCGGTCTCGGGCAGGTCGATCTGCTCGGGTTCTCGACCGGCGGTCGTGCTGCGATGGGCTTCGTCGACAAGCATCCGGAGCAGGTACGCCGGTTGGTGCTCGCGTCGACGTCGGCGTACACGTCCGCGGACAACGCCGTCTACTTGGCCGACTGGCCCGAGTACCAGCGCCGCCGGCGCATCGAGGACGAAGCAAACGGCGCCCTGCGCAACTCGACCATCTTCGTCTGGGACCTGGACCTCGCGCCCGCGTTCCTCGAACTCCGAGGCACCGACGAAGGCGACTGGTCGGAAGAACGCGCCATCCAAGGCCTCATGCATCCGTGGTGCCCCGGCGACCCCGAACAAATCCTCCGCACCTTCGCCAAACCCATCCTCATCCTCCACGGCGAACAAGACATGGGCTTCCCCGTCCAACTCGCCCACCGCCTCCACAACACCGTCCCCAGCCAACTCGCCGTCATCCCCAACACCGCCCACATGTGCCACTTCGAACAACCCACCCTCTGGTCGAACCACATCCGCGAGTTCCTGGCCGGCCGTTGCTGACGGAACTCTTGGTCGAGGTGCGGCATGAAGGATGAGTTGTTGAAGGCCCTCCAGGCGAGCCGGGCTGTGATGGTTGGGAAGTTGGATGGGTTGTCGGAGTATGACCGGCGACGTCCGTTGACTCCGACCGGTACGAATCTGCTGGGGCTGGTGAAGCATCTGGCCGGGATGGAGTATGGGTATCTCGGGGAGGCGTTCGGTCGGCCGCCGGTCGAGCGGCCGTCGTGGTTCCGTGACGACCCGTCGACGGAGATCGACATGTGGGCCACGCCCGACGAATCGAGCGAGTACGTCGTACGCACGTACCGGCAGGCATGTGCTCACTCGGACACCACCGTCAACGAGCTGGACCTCGACAGCCCGGCCCACGTGGCGCATTGGGCCGACGGACACCAGCACACGACGCTAGGCGTACTGCTGATCCGGATGGTCAACGAAACCGCCCAGCACGCCGGCCACGCCGACATCATCCGCGAACTGATCGACGACGACCCGTCCTGGCGGGACCGCCGCGACACGGTCCAACAGGCCGCCGACCGCTACCGCTGAAGACCCTCGATCGCGTCAGCCAACTCCCCCACCGGCTTCCGCCCATCCAGCTCCACCGTCGCACCGCGCCGGAGCAGCGGCTCCACGGTCTCGACGTACGACGCAATCTCCGCCTGCTGCTCCACGGTCCGGCCGTACGGATTCGTGGTCCGCGCACGTACCCGCTCGATCAGTACCTCGACCGGCGCACTGATCAAGACCACGTGCTCGAACCGGTCGTAGAACCGGCCCTGGTTCTCAACCGTCCCCGAGACAACCACATCCGGCTCATCGGCCAGGAGTTGACCCATCCGGCGCTCGTCCCAACGACCGTCCGCCCCGACCCACCCGTCGTAGTCGGTGTCGATCGCCAGCCACCCCCGCCGGCGCAACTCGTCGAGCACAGTCGTCTTCCCGGCCCCCGACATACCAGTCACCAAGACCCGCGCCATGCGACGGGACCGTACCTCAACGACGGCCGCCCCACTCGCGATGCCAGTACTCCGCGTCCTGGCTGCCAACCCTCAGGATCGCGTCAGGTTCAGCCGGAGCTGGCCACATCTGCACCAGGTACGCGTCGACCAGCCCGTCCGCGAACTCCCCGTCCTGCCCCTCGTCCCGGCCGCGCTCACTCACCCGAACTCGATAGCTGCCCGCCGTGATCCCGTCCAACTCACCACCGGTGTCACCGGCCCACGACGACCACCCGATCCTGCTCGCAGGTACGTCGACAGAGACCTCGACAACGTCTTCCCACGACGCATCGGGATCGTCCGGAGCCGAGTCCGCCACCACGATCCGCACCGGCGATCCACCCGACCGCCGACCGAAATGCACATAGACACCAGTAGCGTGCGCCGCACCCACCAGCCCGTTCACCTGGCCCGCGAAGAACCGATCCACCTCCCCGTCGAACCCAATGCCCTCCCCCCAAACGATGTCGAACTGCCCGTAATCGGTCTCAACCACCTCGTCCATCACCACCCGCTCCACCCACCGAACACTAGAACCAGCCCGGGCCTATAAAAGGAGGGGCGGTGGACGGTTCGGCGGGTGATGATGGTTCGATGCCTGAGAAGCATTCACGTCCTGTTCCCGGTGGCCGAGCCTTCTACTTGACCGAACGACTGTGGGAGTTGTCGGCAGACCTCCCCGTCGAGACGGTGCCGATCGACGACATTCCCGAGTTCGACCAGAACTGCTGGTTCGGCGACGGTCCCGTCACCTGCCGGATGGTCGCCCGCCACGCCGGCCTGATCCAGAAGGCCGACCTCAGCTACCCGGTCATCCTGTCCTCAGACGGACGCCTGATGGACGGCGGCCACCGAATCTCCAAAGCCTGGCTAACCGGCGCCACCACCATCAACGCCGTCCGCTTCAAAGTCGACCCAGACCCCGACTACTACGAATGGACCCCCACCGACTGACCCGCCTACGCCGAGGGCCCAGCACCGGCGATCTGATCAAGACACGCCTGCCGTACGACGCCCGCCAGCTCCTCGTCACTCCGGCTCCAGGGCTCACTCATTTCGTCGTCGACGCCGTACAACTGCGCTAGCGGCTGTCCGAACGCCTCCTCCACATAGCCGGCGCCGGACACGACCTCCACGACCTGGTTGACGACCCAAGCCCAGCGAGCGCGCCCACTGACGTGCAGGTAAGCGATGTGGTCGAACGCCACTTTGAGGGCGGCGCCCTTCGACGACAGCGGACGTACGCCGGCCTCAACCAGAGCTGCCGGCAGAAGGTCCCGGACCTCGCGAGTATCCCGCCCGCTGAGCCCTGCCAGCTCCGCGAGCGCGACACCGTCGTACCCCGCCACGAGCCAGTCCGCAGCCCACATCGGAACCTGCTCAGCTCGTAGCTCGTCCAGGGCCAGCCACGCCGCCACCAACTCGGGTGACGGCGTCTCGCCGGCAAGCATGAACTCCTGCGACATGCGTCCCATTGTCCAGGCTCAGCGGGGTTGGACGTACTTCCAGGTTTTGCCGTGGTTGGTGCTGATGATGGCCTGGTTGCCGTTGTATTGCATGCCGTAGACGAAGTCGCCTACTGCTGTCAGGTTGCCCAGGTCGGTCGGTGGTGTGTACGACTTCCCGGCGCCGGGGCGGAGGAGTTCGCGGTTCTTGCCCTGGTAGAGCGCGAGGCCCGTCCCGTTGTCGAAGGCAACGGGTGACTGCAGGTACGGCTCGTCCCGGGTGGCCACCGTCGTCCAGTGTTCGCCGCGGTCGGTGGACAGCCGCAGCGGCACCTGCTCATCGTGCTGGATCCGGGCGGGCTTGAAACCCGGGATCACCACGAGCGTCCGGCCGTCGGGGCTGACTCCCAGCCAGCCGAGCATACGGCCTGGGCTGATGACGGAGTGGTCCCAGGTCTTGCCGTGGTCGTCGGTCCAGTAGATGTTGCCGACGCCGCTGTTCCTGGCGGCGACCACCCACCACCGTCCGGTGCTGTCGAGCTGAGGCTGAGTGGCATTGTCGATCCCGGGAATCTTCACCTCCCGCAGTACGCCGGTCTCCGGATTCAGCGCCCGCAGGGTGCCGAACGCCAGCAGCACATCGCCGTCCCCGAACTCGGTGGTCGGCGGAGCCCAGCGGAGCTTCTTCTCGACCAGGCCCTGCTCCGTCAGGCGGACCATCACGGCCTGGGCCCAGCTCGGGTCGCTGCCCTTCATGCTGGCCGGCATCGACAGGGCCAGCGCCTCGTCCCCGGCCTGCACCGCGACGTAGCCCCTCTTGCGCACCGGCGCGGTGGCCCGCACTCCGTCGCGGCTCAGCACCGCGGCGGACTTCGCCGAGGATTCCGGCTGCATGATCGACCACACGGCGGCCCACCGCTTAGGTGAGGCGAACGCAACGCTGGACATGGCCGCCTTCTTGTCGTGGATGACGCTCTCGGCCGCTTGGTCGACCGGGATCGCCGCCTGCTTGGCGGCGGTCGACTTCGTGGTGCCGATCACGTCCCCGAGCGGCAGTACGACGGCCAGTACGGCGACCACGACGGCCGCGACGACTCCGGCCCCGGTCAGCGCCTGGCGACGGTGCCGGCGGCGGATGCCACGACGCTCCAGAGCCTCGAAGGGCAGCGGCTGAACCGTCTCCTGCACGTCCCAGGACAGCTCCTTCAGTTCAGACATGGTTGACCTCCTCGGCGTCGTCGGCGAACTCGTGAACCAGCGGGGCCAGCCGGGACCTGCCGCGGGCAAGCCGAGCCTTGACCGTCCCTTCGGGAACGCGCAGCTGTACGGCGATCTCGCGCACCGGCAGGTCGACGATGTGATGCAGCACGATCGCCTCCCGCTGCTCGAACGGCAACTGCCGCAGCGCCTCGACCAACGCGACCCGATCCGCGGACATCCCGGTCACCGTGGTCTCCGGCACACCCGCGCGCGCCAGCAGCCCGTGGAACCGGGTGGCGCGGCGGTACTTCCGGCGTACGGAGTTCAGCGCGACCGCCCGCAGCCAGGCCTCCGGGTTCTCGACCTGCGCGAACCGCCGAGGCTTCTCGACCGCCCGGACGAACGCCTCCTGTACGGCGTCCTCCGCCTCGCCGAGATTCCCACAGACCGCGAACAGCTGCCCGACCAGGCGCCGATAGCACCCCTCGTACAGCTCCCGCACCGTGTCGCCGTCAGCCATCACCGCTCCCCAGATCGAACCCTTTGCCCACATGAGTCCTGACAGAAGGATCCGGTTGCACCCTATGCCCGAGGTTCTTTACGTGGCTCCCGCCGACCAGGGGCCGTCTGGGCAGAATGTGCGGGTCCACGACCGCTGGAGGCGATCGAATGTTCAACCACGAGCCTGCGGGCTACGACTGCCCTTTCTGCCGTGTGCTCGCGGGTGGCGACGACGACATCACCAGTCAGCAGGATGTCGTCCTGCGAACGGACCGGGCGATGGCGTTCGTCGCCGCACGCTGGTGGCCGAACAACCTCGGTCATGTCCTCGTCGTACCGAACGACCACCACGAGAACCTCTACGATCTGCCCGCTGCCGACGGTCACGCCGTACACGATGCACCTCCCACAACTCGCGACCCGCGAAGAACGCGAGCCTTACGCCCGGAAGCTCCGCTCCTACTTCGCGGAGCGCCGAGGCGGATCAGACGAGTAGCGTCTCGAGTTCCGGCAGGCGGCCGAACATGTCGGGCAGGCCGCGTACGCCGTTGAGCACCGACTCGTGCGACAGCGCGAGCTCAGGGCCCGTGCCCGCCTCGACACCGGCCAGGCAGCGAAGGATGTTCCATCTCGTGAACCCCAGCCAGCCGCCGATCATGAACACGAACCAGCTCGGCCCCGGAACTGGCAGCGTCCCGCCCCCTGCGACGTACCCGTCGAGGACCGAACGGAAGATCTCGGGCTCGATGCTGTCGAAGCCGGGCCCCTTCGCGAGACTCAGCGCCGTCGAACCGAGCTCACCGGACAGGTCGAGCATCCCCGAGAGCTCCCAGTCGAGCACCACCGGCCGCCCCGCTCGCGCGAGCAGGTTCCACGGCTGGATGTCCCTGTGGGTCAGTACGACGGGGCCCGGCCGCTCGCAGCTGTCGACGAACCGGGCAATCGCGCTGAGCGTGTCGACCTGGGCGGCGAGCTCGTCCGCCCAGGGCTGCCGGGTCGCCGCCGCCCGCTCGGCAAGCTCGGACCAATCGTGTGGCACGGGTTCCTCGATCGACGTGTCGGTCCACTCGACGTCCAGCGCATGGAGGCCCGCCAGAATCGCACCGATCTCGAACCCGTACGCCGCCGGCACCGGCTCCTCGGGCACCTTCTCGCCCTCGACCCACCGGTGTACGAGCGTGTCCGGACCGGCCGAGATCGGCTCCGGCATCGGGATACCGGCCGCGAAGGCCGCTTGCTCGAACCGGAACACGTCCTCGACGCGGTATTCCGACCGGCGGTCGCCGAGGTTCAACTCCTTGACCGCGAACGACCCCTGATCGGTGTCGAGCCGGTACATCCGGTTGGCGTAACCGCCGTGTACACGGATCATCGGACCGGTCGGCGTACCGAGCTGCGAAAGATCCACTCCAAAGGCCTCGGTCAGAGCCAGGGTGGGTCGTATCGGCTCACGTAGGCGCGGGCGCGTTCTGTCGGGTCTGCCCAGTACTGGTGCGGCTGGCGATGCACGTGCGCTTCGCAGAACTCCCGGAGGTCGCTCGTGATCGTCTCCACCTCACGCACCGGGAGACCCTCGAAGTCGCTGTTGACCTGGAGGACTTCGGACTCAGGGTTCCAGCCCGACGCGTCGAAGGCCCAGGTGCCCCACCGTGCGAACACGTGCAGCGGATGTTCGAAGTCGGCCATGTACAGCGCAGCCAACCCGATCCGCTGATCGGGATAGAAGTCCCTGCACGTCCACGCCAGCACATGACACGCCCCGCTCGAGAAGAACGCCTGATCCGTCCGCTCCCACGAGACCCGCTGATCAGACCGCTCGATCGCGGTACGCCGAAACACCCCAGAAGCCGTCGCTGCCACGCACCGATGCTAGCGAGACGCGAGTCCACACCCGGCCCCATAACGGCCGCTGCAACGATTCGGCACACCTCGCGCGTCTCCTAAGCATGAGGTCCATTCGGCGGAGTGTGGGGTGCCGTGCGCAGGTGTGGCCGGCCGTCGTACTCACCGTCTGTGCGCTTGCGGCTTGCGGGAAGGAGGCGGCGCCACCTTCTGGTGCACCCGTCGGTCGCTTCCGGCGGGAATCTTCCTGTACTCGTCGCGTACGCCGGACCTGGGCTTCGACACGACCCAGCAGAAGGCCGCGTGGGGAGCCGGGCACGTCACCATCGCGCCTGGCGTCAAGCTCGGGTCGGGTGGCACCACCCGCATCGAGTTCGGGAACGGCTCGAGCGTCTCGACGAGCGTCCTCGATCCCCGGCCTGCCCTGACCGAGGCAATCGGAACGCCGTACGACAACTGCGGACACATCCACGTACCGCCATCGAAGTGCAGACTCACGATCACCGGCGCTTCGTTGACCACCGCGGTCGTCGATACCAGCAGCGGACGCGCGACCGTCCCCGCCTGGTCCTTCACCACGCAGGGCAAAACCCGCCCGATCGTCGTCATCGCCATCTCGCAGGACGTAGTCAAACCAGTCGTACAGCCCGTCCCACCACCCGGTCTCCCGACGCCGCCTCCCGGCCTCGTCGGCTACGAGCGACTCACCCGCACCGACGGCAACACTCTCACCATCTCCCTCTCCCACGGAGCCTGCGACACCGACCTACGAGCTCACGCCGTCGAGTTCGACGACATGGTCATCATCGGAGGAACCCACGCGCCAACACGAACCGGCGCCCCCTGCCCCCTCGTCCTCCTAAACAAGACAATGACCATCACCCTGACCAAATCACTCGGCAACCGAGCAGTCATCAGCGCCGCCACCGGCACCAGACTCACACCTCGGTAATTGGCCCGCTCAGCGCGCCCGCCCGATGTGACGATGTCCTCATGACCAACGGCTTCGCCTGCAGGCACTTCTCCATCGGCCTACCCGAGGATGCGGCTGACCAGTCGCTCACGGCCCTTTTCAGGCATGTGAGCGAGACCTTGGCTGAAAGCGACCCCATCAGCATGGACGACATCATCGCTGTCACCTTCCCCACAGAGCTTGGTCAGGACGCTGTCTTCCGCGGTGCGTTCACCGTCGTGTTCACAGACGATGAACACGACGTATCCACCGCTGCCTCGTCCCCTGCAGATTCGTCCCAGCCGGGATCCGCGGCGCTTTGACCACTACGCTCCGCATGACAACGCGTCGAGGAATGCACGGCGCGTAGGACTCCGCCGGCCGACCACCACCTCCGCTCCACCCTCTCGAACCTCCTCCGCCACGACGCGGTCACGCGCGATAAGCGCCACATGGCGCGCCAAGCGCCGGGCGGGCGGGAGCGACACGCAGCACGGCGAGGAACGAGTCGCGCGTAGCACCGCGTGGGGGAAATCAATCCATCCAGCTCGCCGCCGGGGTGCGGGCGTAGTACTAGCTCCCCCGGCCTGAGCGTGATCCCGCGCCTTGATCCATGGGAGCCGAATTCGGGAGGGAGCTGCCGGGCAGGCATGTCCCCCGTCGGGGGATGGGCCACATTCGTCCGCCAAGTGATCTGCGACGGTCGAAGCAGCGATCGCGGCATCGGCGTGCGATGCGTGTCGATGCTCAGGAAGCTGTGTACGGCTCGTGGTCTTGGGCGGTCGCCAGGAGGGGGAAGAAGTGGACTGCGACCTGTCGGAGTAAGGGGATGATGAGTCGGGGCGGGAGGTCGGCCCCCGGATCGTCGAGCTCGGCTGGAAGCGGGATTCCGAGCTCTCGGGCTCTCGCGATGAGGGCAGGTGCCGCGGTCTTGCCGAGAGTGCTGAGAGCCTTGCCCACCACCTCGAGGTCCATCGTCCATTCCGGCACCGGAAGAGCAGTGACGCTCGCCCAATCCTGCGGGTCCCGCGGAGTGTCTCGCGCGAGGAGGTGGTCGAAGGTGCGGGCCGATGCGTCGCGCTGCGTGAACGCCTTGCCCAGACCCCACACCTTGCGCAGCGTGGCGATCAGGGAGGTGTGCCGGTACTCGTCGTTGTACACCGAGCCCGGCTCGACCCACGGGGAGACCAGGATCGCCGGTACCCGGTAGCCAGAGCGGTCGAAGGTGAAACCGAACTCGCCGGGAGGCGCGGCCGGGTCAGGCGGCGGGACCGGGCCAGGTGGGACGTGGTCGTAGGTGCCGCCCGGCTCGTCCCAGCCGATCAGCAACGGCGTGTTCCACACGTTCGTCCCGGTCTCGGAGGTGGCGGAGCGGTAGGCGGCGAAGACTCGCTCCAGGAAGGCCTCACCGGCCAGCATCGACGACGGGTTGTCCATCGCGAGGTCGAGGCCGACGGCGGCCGCTCGGCCGAAGGCGGGGTGGTAGTCACCGTGACCGCCGGCCATGTTGGGCTCGATCAGGGAGAAGTCCGGCAGCGTACCCGCCGCGGCATCCTGCTCGAACTCGGCGAACGGTACGAAGTGGGTGGCCAGCCGCTCCTTGAGCCGCGGGTAATGGATGATCCCGGCGAAGGAGACCGGCATCGGCTCCATGACGTAGACCTTCCAGGTCTTGCCATGGGCCTCCAACCGCTCGAACAACGTCTCCGCATCGTTCCCGGTGAACCACTTCTTCGCCGGCGTGTTCACCACGAACCCGGACGAGGTCGCCGCGGTCCAGAACGACCGGTTCATGAACGTCTGCGACGGCACCTCGCAGAACCAGTGGTCGAAGACCCCGAAGTCCCGTGCGATGCCGTTGAGCACCGGGAGCTGTTCAGGCGTGCAGCCGGTCATGATGTGGGCGTACTCGTCGTACGTCGGCTGGCGGCCGATCTCGCCGGTGAAGGTGGAGATGTAGTCGGTGACGAACCCGTCCATGGTCGGGGTAGCCCCCGGCGGCGGCGCGTTCCAGGGCGTCGTGACCGCCTCCCCGATTTTGAACCTGTTGTGCTCGTCGAGGACGTTGAACAGCTGGGTGTTGGTGTGGTACCACTCCTCGCCCGAGTCCGGGTTCGGCGAGTCCATGTCGGTGGCGACCGTGTACGGGACCAGCCGGCGCTCGGCGCCGTGCTCGGCCCATTCCGGGATCGGGTTGCTCAGATCCTTGCCGATAACCCCTTCGAAGATCTTGCCGTCCTCGGGGCCGTACAGGTGGCCGAGCACGTTGTCCAGGGAACGGTTCTCGAACAACACCACCACGATGTGATCGAGGGCATGGCGCTTGTCAGGTGCCGGCATTCGCAAATCCCTCCCAGGGCAGTTGCCTCACCCGAGAGTCCCCCCACGCCTTGCAGCCTGTGGTCATCCATGCTGGATGAATCCCGACACGATCCGTTAGCTCCCCCGCCAGGTTTCGATCCTGGTCTTCGAGATTCAAAGTTGCCGCTGCCGTGTCCACCCCGGTCCACCCGAAGTTCCCGCCCAACCGGCCTGAGCCTGAATCCGGCTCAGCTCGCATCTGGTCGTCCATCGCGATCCACCCGTTTGTTAGCAAATCCGTTAGCAATCCCGCCCTGACCTGCGGATCATCGAACGACCGGCTTGCCGTAGACGAACACCCGCTCGGCTAGGGCCACGATGTAGGTGGAGCCCCACGTACCGATGATGGGGAGGTCTCGCGCCTCGTCGGCTGTGGCGACGCGGACCATCCGACCGTCACGATAGAGGCCGACTGTGCCGCCCATGCGGTGGGATACACCCGATAGAGCACCATCTCGGTCATGCACCGAGGAGCGTTGACCGAGGATTGACCCGCCGTTCTCGCCGATCATCTTGATGTGCCCGTAGCCCCAGTTGAGGAGCGGACTGTCATCGACCGCAGTCGGCGTCGGCAGCTCGTCGCCAACCCAGTCCAGCAGGCCAGCGGCGAACGTTCGACTGTTGATCGCCTGGTGTGGCGCTTCCTCAGCGGTCGGCACCGCCACAACCACGCCGCAGGCTGAACGGCCGTCTCGTAGAGGTATCCCCCAGATGTGACCTGGCACGAGGTAAGCGTTGGACTTGGGCACGAACGGATAGGCAGCAGGGCGCGAGATCATGACGTGATTATCGGTACCTAGCCACTGCCGTCGCGCCACATAGCCAGCGCCTTGTGTCTTCCCGTCTGCCGTTCAGCACCGAGATAGCCGGCCGATTCGACCCGTCATCCCGGAGTCGTGAGGCCCCCGCCGGAGGCGTTGCTGTTGCTCAGAAAGACACCGAGAGCGGGCGCGGGCGGTGAACGGCCGGAGGCCGCACGCGCACGCCCGCGCCGAAGGCGCACCTTGATCCATAAGAGCCAAAATCGGAGGGGCTAGCTGGCGCGGACTGTCCTCCGTCGATTGATGCGCCACACTCGTCCGCCAGATGATCTGTGACAGTCGAGCCCGCGGATCGCGGTATGTGCGGTTGTATCTGGCAGCGCCGCGATACTAGGCCCATGCCTGAGTGGGAACCGGACCTAATGATCAAGCCTCCGAGCTGGATGGTCGAAGGAGTTCGCGTCCGTCACGACACATTCGGCTCCGGCACGGTCGGTCGAGTGGGGACCTACGACGAAGTACCGGCCGTGTGGGTTGACTTCGATAACGGGGAAACGAAGGGCCTCGCGTTGGAGTTCGCGGTCCCGCACATGGCACCTGAACCTGCCTGAAGGAACGACTGCTCATCGGCAGATCCGTGCGTTGGGCGGCTCCCAAAGTTGGTCGCCAGACGTCTAGCTTGTCGCATATCAGCTGATGGACGAGTGTCGCGGATCTGTTGGCGGATCACACTAGCTGGCGCGGACTGCCTCAGTCAGCTCGGAGATCTGCGCAGTGACGGCGTCTGCCCCTGCGGCGGTGAAGTCAGTGGCCTTGCTGGGTTTGTTCGCGTAGCCGATGCTCGCGGCTCCGATCACACGGGCGGCCTGGAGCAGCGGCCACCGACCCCGACGATGACGACCCGGATGCGCCGGTGCCAGTGGCCTGTTAGCAAATCCGTTAGCAAAACCCCGGCTCTGAGACCCAGGAGCCGGGGTTTTGCGTTGCTCCCCCGCCAGGTTTCGATCCTGGTCTTCGAGATTCAAAGTCTCGCGGGCTGCCGATTACCCCACGGGGGATCGTGGTTGCCGGGACAGTTTGCCACGAGTGGGGTGAACGACACGCTGAGGGGTTCCTTACCTACGGTGCCGTAGGTTACGGTGGCGTAGGTAAGGAACCCGGACCCGAGGGATGAAACAGCTATGACCCCACCCGTTGCCACGCCGGACGCGCCCATCCGTACCGCGCCCGTCGTCGAGGACGTCAACACCGGGACGCTCGGCGGTGAGCAGAAGAAGGCCTGGGAGCAGGTCGCGCTGGCGTTGTTCATCGGCATCCCGTTCCTGGCGGTGCTGGCGGCGGTGCCGATCGCGTGGGGCGGGTTCCTCGGCTGGCGGGACGTGGTCCTGGCGGTGGTGTTCTACACGGTCGCGGGGCACGGGATCTCGATCGGTTTCCACCGGCTGTTCACGCACAAGTCGTTCAAGCCGAACCGGCCGATGAAGTACGCGCTGGCCATCGCCGGCTCGCTGGCGATCGAGGGGCCGGTGATCCGCTGGGTGGCCGATCACCGCAAGCACCACAAGTTCTCCGACCGCGAGGGTGACCCGCACAGCCCCTGGCGGTACGGCGAGACCCTGGGCGCGCTGACCAAGGGCTTCATCTACGCGCACGTGGGCTGGCTGTTCGACACCGAGCAGACCCCGCAGCGCCAGTACGCGCCGGACCTGCTGAAGGACAAGGACATCGTCCGGGTGTCCCGGTTGTTCCCGCTGCTGGTCGCGACGAGCGTGCTGCTGCCGGCGATCATCGGCGGTCTGTGGTCCTGGTCGATCACCGGCGCGCTGACCGCGTTCTTCTGGGCCAGCCTGGTCCGCATCGCGCTGCTGCACCACGTCACCTGGTCGATCAACTCGATCTGCCACACGATCGGCGACCGGCCGTTCAAGAGCCGCGACAAGTCCGGCAACGTGTGGTGGCTGGCGATCCTGAGCCAGGGCGAGTCGTGGCACAACCTGCACCACTCCGACCCGACCTGCGCGCGGCACGGCGTACTCAAAGGTCAGCTCGACACGTCGGCCCGCTGCATCTGGTTCTTCGAGAAGCGCGGCTGGGTCTCCGACGTCCGCTGGCCGGTCAAGGAGCGGCTCGAGGCGCGGCGTACGGACGCCTCGCAGCGCACCCTCAAGGCTGCCTGAAACCGTAAAACCCCGACGGGCGACACCCGAAGTGCGGCATGATGCTGACGTGATCACGACGTGACGGAACCCAAACCGCGGCGGTCCGGCCGGATCCGGATGACCAGTGCCGAACGTCGCGAACAACTCATCACGATTGCCCGCGGCCTGTTCGCGCAGAAGGGGTACGAGGCCACCTCGGTCGAGGAGATCGCGCATCGCGCCGAGGTCTCCAAGCCGGTCGTCTACGAGCACTTCGGCGGCAAGGAGGGCCTGTACGCCGTTGTCGTGGACCGCGAGGTCCGTGCGCTGCTCGACGGCGTCACCGGTGCCCTGACGGCCGGCCGGGCGCACGAGCTCGTCGAGCAGGCCGCGCTGGCGCTGCTCGACTACATCGAGAAGAACGCGGACGGTTTCCGGATCCTGGTCCGCGACTCGCCGGTCGGATCGTCGACCGGTTCGTTCATCTCGATCCTCAGTGATGTCGCGACCAGGGTCGAGCACATCCTCGCGGAGGAGTTCAAGCGCCGCGGCCTGGACCCGAAGAACGCGCCGATGTACGCCCAGATGCTGGTCGGCATGGTCGCGCTCACCGGTCAGTGGTGGCTGGACGCCCGCAAACCGAAGAAGCCCGACGTCGCCGCGCACCTGGTCAACCTCGCCTGGAACGGCCTGTCCGGCCTCGAGGCCAAGCCCACGCTGTCGACCCGACCGCACAAGTAACCGACCCGGGTCGTACGCCGACATCCGACCGGAGAATGACCTCCGCGGGAAAAACGACCCGTACCCTGGCGAGCATGACGGGGATACTGACCGCGCGGCCGCTGCCTGCCCGGAGCAGGGCGTTCGACCTGCTGCTGGCCGGTGCGCTGTGTCTGACGGCCGGGTTCCTGTCGCTCGCCCAGGCGCACTTCGGCGGCATCCTCGCGTTCGGCATGCTGGTCCCGCTGATCTGGCGGCGCACCCATCCCGAGCTGGTCTTCTTCGCCGTCTGCTCCGTCGCCGCGCTGCAATGGCTGACCGGCGTCCAGCTGCAGCCCGGCAACATCGGCCTGCTCGTCGCCCTCTACGCCATCTCCGTGTACGGCGACACCCGCCTGAGCCGGATCGCGCTCGGCATCGGCGGCCTCGGCGTACTGATGGCGGTCTCGCGCTACTGGTCGAACTCGGACTGGAAGCAGCAGGTCACGATCATGGTCGCGCTCGGCGCGCTCGTCTTCGGGGTCTGGGCGTTCGGCGAGCGCCGCCGTACCCGCGGGCTGTACGTCGCCCAGCTGGAGGAGCGCGCCGCCCAGCTCGAACGGGACCGTGACCGCGAGTCGAAGCTGGCCGTGAGCAACGAGCGGACCCGGATCGCCCGCGAGATCCACGACGTGGTCGCGCACGGCCTGTCGATCATGATCGTCCAGGCCGACGGCGGGCTGTACGCCGCGGACCAGTCGCCCGAGGCCGCGAAGAAGGCGCTGGCCACGATCGGCGACACCGGCCGCGCGAGCCTGACCGAGATGCGCAAGATGCTCGGCCTGCTCAAACAGGACGAGCAGAACGAACTCGACCCGAACCAGCCGCGCCCGCAACCGGGCGTCTCCAGCCTCCCGGAGCTGATCGACAACGTCCGCGAAGCCGGCCTCAACGTCACGTACGACGTCACCGGGGAGCCCCGCGATCTGCCGGCGCTGCTCGGGCTCACGGCGTACCGGATCGTGCAGGAAGGGCTGACCAACACGCTGAAACACGCCGGGCCGGGAGCACGCACGTCCGTCTCGTTGGACTTCGGGCGCGAGATGCTGACCGTGGTGGTCACCGACGACGGCCGCGGCGCGGGCGTCGCGCCGAGCTCCGACCCGGGTCACGGCCTGGTCGGGATGCGGCAGCGCGCCTCGGTCTCGGGCGGTACGGTGAGCGCCGGACCGAAGGCGGGCGGCGGTTACGAGGTGATCGCCAAACTGCCCTACAACTTGCCGAGCGGAGAGCACGTGAGCGAGCGCAGCGAGTGAACCGACGACACAGTGACGCTATCGTGCACGCCGGAGCCGAGCGAAGCGAGGTGGAGGCGTGGACGACGACGTGATCCGGGTGTTCCTCGTGGACGATCAGGAACTCGTCAGAGCAGGTTTCACGATGCTGGTGGACTCCCAGGCGGACATGCGGGTGGTCGGGCAGGCCGGCGACGGCGGCGAGGCGGTCGAGAAGATCCAGGTCACCGCGTGCGACGTGGTGCTGATGGACGTCCGGATGCCGCGACTGGACGGCGTGGAGGCCACCAGAAGGCTCCAGTCGTTGCCAGAGGCACCGAAGGTGATCGTGCTCACGACCTTCGACCTGGACGAGTACGCGTTCGCCGCGATCAAGGCCGGCGCGGCCGGCTTCCTGCTCAAGAACACCCCGCCGGCCGACCTGCTGTCCGCGATCCGCCAGGTGCACTCCGGCGACGCCGTGGTCTCCCCCAGTACGACGAAACGCCTGCTCGAGCACTTCGCCGGCGCGCTGCCCGACGCGGACACCGAGCGGCCCGATCTCAAAGAGCTGACCGCCCGCGAGCGCGAGGTCCTGGTCGAGGTGGCCCGCGGTCTGTCGAACACCGAGATCGCCAAGCTCTTCACGTTGTCCGAGGCAACGGTCAAGACGCATATCGGCCGCATCCTGGCCAAGACCGGCCTCCGGGACCGGGTCGCGCTCGTCGTCCTGGGGTACGAAACGGGTCTGGTCAGACCCACCAAGTAATACCCAGGTAGGACCCGCACTCCCCACTCTGGTCCGACGTAACCGGGCGCGGCGATCACTAACTTCTTGGTGAAACCTCAAGACCAAGGAGTGACATGAGCTTGCAGACCGGAGAGCTTGCGGCCGGGCGGTTGCCGCAGGACGGGGAACCGCGGACCGCGATCCGGGCGCACGAGCTGCGCAAGGTGTACGGACAGGGCGACACCGCGGTCGCGGCGCTCGACGGCGTCTCGGTGGACTTCGGCGTCGGCCAGTTCACCGCGATCATGGGCCCGTCCGGGTCCGGCAAGTCGACGCTGATGCACTGCCTGGCCGGCCTCGACACGCCGACCGGCGGTCAGGTCCTGCTCGGCGAGACCGAGCTGACCCGGCTGCCCGACTCCGAGCTGACCAAGATCCGCCGGGACCGGGTCGGCTTCGTGTTCCAGTCGTTCAACCTGCTCCCGATGCTGACGGCCAAGGACAACATCCTGCTGCCGCTGGAGCTCGGCAACCGCAAGCCCGACCAGCAGTGGCTCGACACGCTGATCGACGTACTCGGTCTCGAGGACCGGCTCACGCACCGGCCGTCGGAGCTGTCCGGCGGTCAGCAGCAGCGGGTCGCGGTCGCGCGGGCTCTGGTCGGGCGGCCGGAGGTCGTGTTCGCCGACGAGCCGACCGGCAACCTGGACTCGCGGTCCGGCGCCGAGGTGCTCGGCTTCTTGCGCCGTTCGGTCCGTGAGTTCGGCCAGACCGTGGTGATGGTCACCCACGACCCGCTGGCCGCGTCGTACGCCGACCGCGTCGTGATGCTTGCCGACGGCAAGCTTGCGGGCGAACTGCGGCAGCCGACCCCGGAGAGCGTCCTCGACGCCCTGCGCCAGCTGGGAGCCTGACGTGCGACGTTCCATCCTCTCCTCGCTGCGCGCCCACGTGGGCCGCCTGGTCGCCGCGTGCCTGGCGATCGTCCTCGGGGTCGGTTTCGGTTCGCTGGCGATGATCGTGCACTCGTCCGCCTCACACGGCGTAGACGAGACGATCGGCGCGCAGTACAAGGGTGTCGACGCCGTCGTCTACCCGGACCAGTCGACGATCTCCCCGGCCGACATCGCGAACGTGCAGAAACTGCCGCAGGCCGCATCGGTGGCCACGCTGACGACGGCGTACATGGAGGTTTCGTACCCGGACCTGGTCCGGCCGACCACGCTCCCGATCGACGCGCTGTACGACACCACCCACATCGCCGGTCCCGGCACCTCCTCCGGTCGGTTGCCAACTGCAACGAACGAGATCGCGCTGCCGGCCCGCGCCGCGGCCAAGCACAAGGTAACCGTCGGTCAGACGCTGCGGATCAGCTCGTACGACGACAAGTCCTGGAACGTCACCGTCGTCGGCCTGCTTGACGACTCGAAGTACGTCGGTACGGCGTCCGCGGTCGCAACTCCGGCCGCGGTGAAGATCTTCGAACCGGGGGCCTTCGTCCGCGGGATCGCGATCGCGGCCAAGCCCGGCGTCACCCAGCAGCAGCTGGCCGATGCTGCGGGACCCGTTGTTTCCAAGGGCTTGGAGACCTTCACCGGGGCGGGCTTCATCGAGCACGAGGTGAAGAGCTACACCAACGGCATCGACGTCCTCGGCGGCGTGTTCGGGATGTTCGCCGTCATCGCCCTGTTCGTCGCGTGTCTGGTGATCAGCAACACCTTCACGATCGTGATCGCGCAGCGCACCCGTGAGATGGCGCTGCTGCGCTGCGTCGGCGCGTCCCGCCGGCAGGTGTTCTCCTCCGTAATCGCGGAGGCGAGCGTCGTCGGCGTGATCGCATCCGCGATCGGTGTGGTCTTCGGCGTCGCGCTCTCCGCGCTGGGGCTGACGCTGTCCCGCGAGTTCGACTGGGGCATCCCGCCGCTGCCGCTGCACCTGGACCTGTCGTCGGTGTTCCTGCCGCTGCTGCTCGGCACCGTGGCGACCCTGGTCGCTGCCGTCGTACCAGCGCGTCGGGCGACCAAGGTGGCGCCGCTCGCAGCGCTGCGTCCCGAGGCTGCTCCGGCGGCCGCGTCCAAGGCCGGGGTCCTGCGTTTGATCCTGGGCTTCCTGCTCCTTCTCGGCGGCGGCCTGCTGCTCGCGGCCGGCGCGGCATCGCACCAGGTCATCGTCGGTGTCGCCGGCGGCGCGATCTCGTTCCTCGGCATCCTCGCGGTCGGCTCGCTGCTCGTGCCGGCGCTCATCCGCGTCATCGGCGCACTGCCCGCTCGTCAAGGTGGGGTGCCGGCGAGGATCGCGGTCGCGAACGCGGTCCGGAACCCGAAGCGTACGGCGGCCACGACGTCCGCGCTGCTCATCGGCGTGACGCTGATCAGCCTGACCTGCGTCGGGATCGCCTCGGTGCAGAAGACGTTCGATGTCTCGATGAACGGCCAGTACCCGGTCGACCTGATGGTGACGACGTACAAGGAGAAGATGCCGGCCAACGCCGAGCAGCAGCTCCGCGACATCAAGGGCATCACGCAGGTGGTCCCGGTCAGCCAGGTGCTGGTGAAGTCCGGCGGCCAAGAGGTCCAGGTGACCGGCATCGACCCGGCGAAGGCCGGTTCCGTCATCCACAACCCGGAGGCGGCCGCCAAGCTCAAGCCGGGTACGGCGCTGCTGGACCGGTCGACGATGATCATGCTGAAGCTCGAGGACGGGTCGCCGCTGACGATCGTGTCCGGACAGCACCGGCTGAGCGTCACGGCCCAGCGGGCGACCGGGCTCGACCCGATCACCGTCAGCTCGTCCGATCTCGCCAAGCTGGCACCGACCGCGGCGGTGACCGGGTTCTGGCTGGCATCGGACCCGAAGGCGGACGGCTCGGACGTGATCGACGCCGTGGACCAGTCGATCCCGACCGTGAAGGACCTGTCCGTCACCGGCGGTCTGGCCGAGCGGACCAGCTACACGAAGGTCTTCGACGTACTGCTGATCGTCGGTGTCGGGCTGCTCGGGGTCTCGGTGCTGATCGCACTGGTCGGCGTCGGTAACACGCTCAGCCTGTCGGTCCTCGAGCGGACGCGGGAGAACGCGCTGCTCCGCGCGATGGGCCTGTCCCGCCGCCAACTGCGCCGGATGCTCGCGGTCGAATCGTTGCTGATGGCACTCGTCGCGGCCGGCCTCGGAATCGTGCTCGGCCTCGTCTACGGCTGGACCGGGACGAGCGCGCTGATGGGCGGCCAGACCGTCGACGGCGGCGTCGAGTACGCCGTACCCGGCACGCTGCTGATCATCATCGCCGCAGTGGCCGCGGTCGCCGGCCTGCTCGCCTCGGTCCTGCCCGCCCGCCGGGCCGCGAAGGTCGCACCGGCCGGCGCGCTGGCGACCGAATGAGCCAGCGGCTCGCCCGGCCTGAGGGGGCCGGGCGAGCCGCTTGCACCTCTACCTCGCTTCGCTCGGCGCCGGCGCAAGCGGTGCGCGCTGTGCTTTTGGTTCACTCGCTACGCTCGCTCACGCACGATCTCGATCCGATTCCCGTGTCCGTCAGCAGTGTGAAAGCGCCGACGGCCCGGGATCGTTTCGTTGTCCCACGTGACCGGATAGCCGAGGCCCGCCAGTCTGCCGGCCAACGAGTCCAGGTCGTCCACGGCCAACGCCGGATGCGCCTTCTTCGCCGGAGTGAACCCCGCCTCCACCCCGACATGGATCTCCGCCTCGCCGGCCTTGAACCAGCACCCACCGCGAGCCTTGAGCAACTCCGGCTTCTCGACCTCGGTCATCCCGAGCGCCTCGCCGTAGAACGCCCGCGCCAGGTCCTCACCGCCCGGCGGGCACGACACCTGCACATGATCGAGTCGCATGCTCATCCCTTCTTCTGCGCCACCGCGAAGATCCGGCGGAACGGCAGCAGCGTCCCGTACGGCTTCTGCGGATAAGCCTCCGCCAGCCGAGCGCCGTACTCCGCCTCGAACTGCTTCCGCAGGTCGTCCGGCAACGACTGCAGCACCGGCCGCGCTCCAGTCCCCTTCACCCACTCCAGTACGGCGTTGTCGCCCGCGAGCACGTGGAAGTACGTCGTCTCCCACGCGTCCACCACGCACCCCTCCGCGCTGAGCACGTCGACGTACTCCGCCGGGCCGGGCACGTCCGGGCGGAGCGACGCGTCCTTCGCGAACTCGGCGTACGGCTCGGTCTCGGCGAGCTCACGCAGGATCGCGTGCGACGGCGCGTTCCCGTTGCCCGGGATCTGGATCGCCAGCCATCCGCCCGGACGCAACGCACGCACGAACCCGGGCAGCAGCTCGACCTGCTCCGGGATCCACTGCAGCGTGGCGTTCGTGACGATCACATCGAGCGATCCCGGCTCGGCGGCCCACTCACGGACATCGCCCAGCTCGAAGCTCAGGTGGTCGTCCGCGTACTCCGCTGCCGCCTCGAGCATCTGCGGCGAGCTGTCGATGCCGCGGATCACGGCATCCGGCCAGACCTCGCGCAGCGTCGCCGTCAGCGCGCCCGGACCGCAGCCGAGATCCACGACGGTCCGTGCGTCGGTCGCCCGCACCCGCTCGACCAGGTCGCGGAACGGGCGGGCCCGCTCGTCGGCGTACGTGCCGTACTGCACTGGACTCCACACCGGTGACGTCCGCATCGGTCTGCACCTCTCTCCACGATTTATCTTGACATCGAGATACTCTAGACCTGCGACTTGTCTTGATGTCAAGAGTCTTGATGGGTAGTCTCGAACCATGGAGGACGAGGTCGATCGGCTGATCGAGGCCTGGCGCCGGGAGCGCCCCGACCTCGACGTGGCGCCGATGGAGGTGCTGTCCCGGGTCAGCCGGCTCGCGCGGCACCTGGATCGCGCCCGCAGTCAGGCGTTCGACACCCACGGCCTGGAGTCGTGGGAGTTCGACGTACTCGCGGCATTGCGCCGGGCCGGTGCGCCGTACCAGCTCTCCCCCGGCAAGCTGCTCAAGGAAACCCTGGTCACGTCCGGCACGATGACGAACCGGGTCGACCGGCTCGCCGCGCGCGGCCTGGTCGAGCGCCTGCCGGACCCGTCCGACCGCCGCGGCGTGCTCGTCCAACTGACCACCGCCGGGCGTGACGCAGTCGACGCGGCGATGGCCGATCTGCTCACCCACGAGCGCGCGCTGCTGGGATCGCTCAGCGAGCGCGACCAGCAGAAGATCGCCCGCGTACTGCGCGAGCTGGTCCGCCCGTTCGATCTCGAAAAGCATTGACAATAGCCACACAAACGCGCAGCGGAATTGTGCCGGAATAATCCGAAAAGACGACCCGTCACTTCTGCCCGGCCCCGATCGTTGCTAGTTGCAACGAGATCGAGAGATTGCTGTAGCCGACCACTATCGACACTGAGTGAGCACCCGCACTAGGGTCATCACCGTCGGTGGCTGACCGACTACAAACTGTCAGATCACGGTGACTTCGGCGGCAAGAGGTGGTCCGCCGAAAGTGGCCGCGCGGTGTCCGGGGCTCGGGGCCCGAACAACGCCGGCCGGCACGGGGCCCGCTCACCCAGAGCTCGGCGCCCCCTCCGAATCACAGGGGATCGGAGGGGCGCCGCGGCTCGTCCCCGGTCTACTCCGCGAGTTCGGCGGCCTCGAACCAGGCCGTTTCCAGCTCGGCCCGTTCGTCGGCGAGCTTGCGCAGCTCGGTGTCCAGCTCGGCCAGCCGCTCGTAGTCGCTGGCACTCGCGGCCAGCTGGTCGTGCAGCTTCGCCTCGGTCTCGGTGAGTTTGGCCAGCTGCCGCTCGATCCGGTTCAGCTCTTTCTTCGCCGCCCGTGCCGCTGCCGGGTCGACCGACAAATTACTGGACATCTCCGGCGCCGGTGTCAACGCATTTGACGGTGCCCGCCGCGGAATTCCGGCCTCGAGTTCATCGAGATACTGTTCGACGCCGCGCGGCAGATGCCGCACCTGGCCGTCGCCCATGATCGCGTAAACCATGTCGCTCACGCGCTCGAGGAAGTACCGGTCGTGGGTGACCGTGACGACGACGCCCGGCCAGCTGTCGAGGAAGTCCTCCAGCACGGTCAGCGTCTCGACGTCCAGGTCGTTGGTCGGTTCGTCGAGGATCAGCACGTTCGGCTCGTCGAGCAGGATGCGCAGCAGCTGCAACCGGCGCCGCTCGCCACCGGACAGGTCCGAGATCCGGGTGGTCAGCTTGTCCCCGGTGAACCCGAAGCGCTCCAGCAGCTGCGATGACGTCAGCTCACCGCCTCGCCCGGCCAGCGCCGCCGTACGGCGGATGGCGGTGATGTGCTCGAGCACCGTGTCCGCGCCGTCGACCTCGTCGAGGGTCTGGGACAGGTTCGCGACGCGGACGGTCTTGCCCTGCTTGACCAGGCCGCGGTCCGGGGCGAGCTGACCGGTGAGGACCTTCAAGAACGTCGTCTTGCCGGCGCCGTTCGGGCCGAGCAGCCCGATCCGGTCGGCCGGGCCGAGGCGGAAGGTGACGTGGTTGAGCATCACCCGATCGCCGAAGCTCAGGCTGACGTCCTCGACATCGAACACGTCCTTGCCGAGCCGGGCCGTTGCCAACTGCGACAGGGCGAGCTTGTCGCGGGGCGGCGGCTCGTTCTCGATCAGGGCGTTCGCCGCGTCGATCCGGAACTTCGGCTTGGTGGACCGCGCCGGCGCACCACGGCGCAGCCAGGCGAGCTCCTTCTTCAGGAGGTTCTGCCGCTTGGTCTCGGTAACCTGCGCGGAACGGGACCGCTCGGCCTTCGCCAGCACATACGCGGCGTACCCACCGTCGTACGACGAGACCTGGCCGCCCTGCACCTCCCACGTGACCGTGCAGACCGCGTCCAGGAACCAGCGGTCGTGGGTGACGACGATGAGGGCGCCCGCACGGTCGACCACGTGTTCGGCCAGCCAGCTGACCGCCTCGATGTCAAGGTGGTTGGTGGGCTCGTCGAGGACGAGCAGATCGACCTCGGTCAGCAACAGCCTCGCGAGCGACGCACGACGGCGCTCGCCACCGCTCAGGCTGCCGACGAGCGCCTGGTGGTCGACCTCGCCGAGCAAGTGCTCCATCACCGAGCGTGCGCGCGGATCGGCAGCCCAGGTGTAGGTCTCGACATCGCCGAGCACCGCGTGCAGCACGGTCTGCCCGGGGTCGAGGTCGTCGCTCTGCCCGAGGTACCCGAGCCGCAGGTCGCGGTTGTGCGTGATCCGGCCGCTGTCGGGCTCCTCACGCCTCGCCAGGACCTGTAGAAGCGTCGATTTGCCGTCGCCGTTCCGCCCGACCACGCCGGCCCGCTCTCCGCGCCCGATCCCGAGGGTGACCGAGTCGAGCAACGTCCGGGTGCCGAAGCCTTTGGAAACAGCTTCCATATTGACCAAGTTAGGTGCCGCCATAACGGGCCCCAGGGTATCCGACCGGTCCGCAGGTGCCAGGATCGTCCAGGTGCTGAATCCTGCGTGGCTCGAAGGGTTGTCCCTGGGAGACCCGATCGCGGCCGATCCGCTGGAGGGCGGGTACGCCAGCCGGACCTACCGCGTGCGTACGTCGCTGGGCCGGACCGTAGTCGTGAAGACCCAGGACGACCTGCCGTCCGATCTGTATCCGCTCGAGGCGGACGGCCTCGACGCGCTGCGGGTCGCGGGCGGGTTCGCCGTACCGGAGGTGCTGCGGGTCACGTCGTCGTTCATCGTGCTCGCGGATCTGGGGACAGCGGCCGCGTCGCCGACGTACTGGGAGGATGCCGGGCGGGCGTTGGCACTGCAGCATCAGCAGACGGCGGACAAGTTCGGGTACGAGCAGGACAACTACCTCGGCACGCTGCCGCAGCGGAACCCGTGGACGACCGACGGGCACGCGTTCTTCGCCGAGCAGCGGCTGCTCCGGTACCTCGAGGAGCCCAACTGCTCCGGGCAACTCCCGTCAGCCGATCGCCGCCGGCTGGAACGCATCGCCGGCCGCCTGCCGGAACTGGTCCCCGACCAGCCGCCGTCACTCCTGCACGGTGACCTCTGGCACGGCAACCTCCTGCCCGGCCCCGACGGCCAGCCCGGCATGATCGATCCGGCCGTCAACTACGGCTGGCCCGAAGCCGACCTGGCCACCCTGCTCATCTACGGCAACCTGTCGGACACCTTCTTCTCGGCGTACGAGGAGATGCACCCGCTGGCCGACGGCTGGCGTGCGCGGATGCCGCTCCTGCACCTGCGTGAACTCCTCTGCATCACGGCCCACTGGCCCGACCGTCCGCAGACCGTCGCCGAGATCCACACGATCCTCAAGAGCTTCGATTGAGGTTGAGCACGTACTCCTTCTGATTGAGGGGGTTGCCGTCGGTTCGCGACCGGGTGGGCGCCGGGCCGGAGACCGGTTGGTAGGTGTGGAACGTGGTGGCGAGGAGACCTTCGCCGTGGCTCAGGGACGGCAGCAGACTCTCGAACGGATGGGTGGTCGCCGCCGGGATTGTGCCCTCCAAGTGGGCCTGCGTCTCGGTCAGGGTGGTCTGGGAGACGAGACCGCGGTGTTCGGCGACGTGGGCGAGAAGGCGTGACACCGTGTCGGCCGGAACGTCGAGCTCGAAGTGGTTGACCGGCTCGAGGACCGTCGTACCGGCTCGGGCGATCGCCTCCAGCAGGACGAGCGGCACCAGCCGCCGGAAGTCACCGGCCGTCGTGCCGACGCTGTCGTAGGCCGTATGCGTGAGGTCGACCCGGATGTTCGGGATCTCCCAGCCGTACAGGCCTTGATGGAGTGTCTGGCGTACGGTCTCCTCGATCGCGGTATGGAACGCGCGCGGCAGCCCGCCGAGCTCGACCACCAGGTTGTACTCGATGCCCTCGGCAACCGGTGCGACGTGGAACCCGACGCCGGCCAGCCACAAGTTGCCCGGCGCCATCATCTCGCGGACCGCGTCACCCTCGCCGTCGAGCCGTTCGACATGGATCGGCGTGGTCTCGCTGAACGTGACGTCGACGCCGTACTCCGTGGCCAGCAAGGACGCGATGACCTCCTTCTGCACCTCGCCGTACAGGCTGACGGTGATGTCGTCGGCCTTTCGGACCCGGATCAGCGGGTCCTGCTCGGCCAGCTGCGTGAGCGCCTGGAACAGCTTGACCCGGTCCCGCGCACTCACCACCGTCTCCAGCGTCGGCGGCGCGAACAACCGTCCGACCTGCTTGGTCCGCACCCCGAGTTGGTCGCCGATCTGGATCTCCTTCAGCCCGCGCAAGGCGACGATCTGCCCCGCTTCGGCCCGATCGACCGGCCGGCCGGAGACCTCGATGGCGCTCGGACGAGCCTGGTACTCCGCGCCGTGCACCGGATGTACGTCGACGTACGTGCGCGCCGCCAAGGTCCCGGCGAACATCCGCGCGAGCGCCAGCTTCTGGCCCGCCGCGCCACGCTCGACCTTGAAAACCCTCGCCCGCAAAGGGTCCTCCGGCGATTGGGTTGCCCTAGGCAACCACGACTTGATGCCCTCGATCACCTCGGGTACGCCGACGCCGGTCATCGCGGACCCGAAGTACACCGGATGTACCCACGCCTTCGCGACCTGGCGCCGCAGCTCGCCGGCGACGTCCAGCGCAGCGCCGGACAGGTAGCGCTCGAGGAAGTCGTCGTTGCGCTCAGCAAGCATCTCGGCGAGCGGCTCGTCGTCGAGTGGCGCCAGGCGGGCGGAGCGGGTGCCGAGGTCCGTGACTCCGACCATCGGCACGACGGCCGGCGTCAACAAGCGCTTGATATCGCCCAGCAGGTCGTCGTACCGCGCGCCGACGCGGTCGATCTTGTTCACGAACAGCAGCGTCGGGATGCGCAACCGGCCCAGCGTGCGCATCAGCAACCGGGTCTGGGGCTGCACGCCCTCGACCGCGGAGATCACCAGCACCGCGCCGTCGAGCACGGACAGTGCCCGCTCCACCTCGGCGATGAAGTCGGAGTGTCCCGGGGTGTCGATCAGGTTGACCGGCAGGTCGCCGAGAGCGAACGACACCACCGCCGAGCGGATCGTGATGCCACGTTTCCGCTCGAGATCCATCGTGTCGGTCTGGGTGTTCCCGTCGTCGACCCGGCCGACCCGGTCGATGACTCCGGCGGCGTACAGCAGCCGCTCGGTCAGGCTGGTCTTACCGGCGTCGACATGCGCCACAATGCCCATCGTCAGAGAGTTCAAGAGTCCTCGCGAATGCGTCGAAACGATCAGAACCACTGAGGTCGATCGATCCGCGGCGCATCCCGGTCTCCTGTCTCTCCAATAAGGGCCAACCGGACCGTAACACCACACCCACGGCGCGGACGAGCTATTTTCAGGCTTTGAGGATCGGTACGTCGTACCGATGGATCAACCCGTCGCGAGTCACCAGCGTCAATTTCTCGGCAAGAGCCTGCGCCACGAGCATCCGGTCAAAGGGATCCCGATGGATCGCCGGCAGCCGCCCGGCGAGGTCCGCGTGCGCCATGGAGATCGGCAACTCGCTGAGACCTCCACGCTCGATCCATTCCAGCAGGTTGTCCGGCAGTTTGATCTTTCCGGCAGCCTGCTTGATCGAGAGTTCCCAGACAGACGCAGCACTGACATAGACATCGAGTTCCGTGTCGATCCGGTTTCTGAGCTCGTCCGACAGTTCAGGACTGGCTTGTAGCCACCAGATCAGCACATGCGTGTCGAGCAGAAGACGCGCTGCCCCGGACATTTCCGTCACGAGGGAATGCCGAAGTCGTCGGCGATCTGTGCGTTCGTCTCAGCTGAATCCCAGTCGTCAGCCATGCTGATCTGACCGGCCAGCGAGCCCCATCCAGTGCGCCGACGAGCAGTAGGCAGTGGAACTACCTTTGCAACAGGATGCCCAGCACGGCTGATGATGACTTCTTCGCCGTGCTCAACCCGCTCGATGATCCGAGACAACTGAGTCTTGGCTTCATGAATGTTGTACTGCGGAGCCGGCTCGCCCATCACTCCTCCTTAGTCCACTTGGCTAAGTGTACTAGTGACTGACGATGGCCGGGAGGATTCGGGCGCCGGGGACGGGGCCTTCGGCCTGGCGGACCATGCGGCAGAGGCCGGATTCGGCGAGTTCTACGGCGAGGTCGACTGCGCTGCGGCTGTCGGCGGCGAGGAACAGGCAGGTGGGGCCCGAGCCGGAGATCTGGGCGGCCAGTGCGCCCTGGTCGAGGCCGAACTGGAGCGTGTCGCCCAGTTCCGGCCGCAACGACAGCGCGGCCGCCTGCAGGTCGTTGCTGAGAGCAACCGCGAGGGCGCCGGGCTGACCGGAGAGCAGCGCGGACAGCAGCTCCGGCCGGACCTGTGGCGCCTCGACGCGGCGCAGCGGGCGCAGGCGGTCCAGTTCGCCGTACACCTCGGGGGTCGACAGGCCGCCGTCCGCGATCGCGAACACCCAGTGGAACGTCCCGCGGGACATCACCTCGGTGACCTGCTCGCCGCGGCCCTGACCGAGCGCCGTGTGCCCGACCAGACAGAACGGCACGTCACTGCCGAGCTCCGCCGCGTGATGCTGCAGCTCGGTCTGCGTCAGCTGCAGGCCCCAGAGCCGGTTACAGGCGACCAGGGTCGCCGCGGCGTCGGTCGATCCGCCGGCCATCCCGCCGGCCACCGGGATCGTCTTGCGGATCGTCAGGTCGACACCCTCGTCGACGTCGTACTCCGCCTGCAGCAGCCGGGCCGCCTTCACCGCGAGGTTCGTCTCGTCGGTCGGTACGTCGTCCGCGAAGTCCCCCACGATCTCGACCGACACCTCGCCGTCGTCGTCGCGGACCTGCGCGGTGACGTCGTCGTACAGGGCAACGGCCTGGTACACCGTGGCGACGGGGTGGAACCCGTCCGGGCGCGGCGGACCGACCGACAGACCGAGATTGATCTTGGCCGGTGCCCGCACCGTGACCTCAACAGAAGGTGGCACGTCGCACAGGCTAGTGCCTCAGGCAGTTCTAGCCGCACCGGCGAGCGCGGCGAACTCTGTGATGCCGAGCATCTCGCCGCGTAGTTGCGGGTCGATACCGGTTGCCGCGAACACCTCGTCCAGCCGCGCGCGGTCCGGCATCCAGCGGGCCAGCGCGGACCGGATCGTCTTACGCCGCTGGGAGAACGCGGCCTCGATCACCGCGAACACCTCCTCGCGGCCGGCCGGCGTGTCCGGCGGATCGCGTCGTTCGAAGGCAACCAGTCCGGAGTCCACATTCGGTGCCGGCCAGAACACATTCCGTCCGATCGGCCCGGCGCGCCGCACGTCGGCGTACCAGGCGGCCTTGGCGGACGGTACGCCGTACGTCCGCGAGCCGGGCGGGGCGGCCAGGCGGTCCGCTACCTCGGACTGCACCATCACGAGCCCGTGGCGTAGCGAGTCGGACACGCGGAGCAGGTGCAGCAGGACGGGTACGGCGACGTTGTACGGGAGATTCGCCACGCAGGCGGTCGGCGTACCGATCTCGGCCGGAGTCACGTCCATCGCGTCGGCCTCGACCACGGTCAGCGAGGCGGCCTGGTCGGGCGCGTACGTCGCGATCGTGGACGGGAGCGCCTGCGCGAGCAGCGGGTCGATCTCGACCGCGGTGACCGGGTGCCCCTCGGCGAGCAGCGCCAGGGTCAATGAGCCGAGCCCCGGGCCGACTTCCAGCACGGTCTCGCCGGCGGTCAGGTCGGCGGCACGCACGATCCGGCGGACCGTGTTCGGGTCGATGACGAAGTTCTGGCCCCGCTGCTTGGTCGGACGGACGCCGAGCGAAGCGGCCAGCGAACGCACGTCAGCCGGACCGAGAAGCCTCGGTCCGGCTGATGTGGATGAATCAGACGAGCTCACGCCAGTCAGTGTGTCAGGCTCAAGCCTTCTTGCCGCACACCGGCCAGGCGCCGTAGCCACCGCGGTCGGCCTTGACCTTCTCCGCGATCGCGATCTGCTGCGCCTTCGAGGCACCGTTGGCGTTGTTGGCGTACGCCGTACCGCCGTAGGCCGCCCAGGTGCCGTGGTCGAACTGGAGACCGCCGTAGTACCCGTTGCCGGTGTTCGCGGCCCAGTTGCCGCCGGACTCACACGCGGCGATCCGGTCCCACGCGCCACCACTGCTGGTGGGGGTCGACGGCTTCTCGTCCGTCGTCGTGGTGGGCTCCTCCGGCTTGGGCTTGGTGCCGACCAGGACCTTCTCGTCGACCGGCGCGGTGACGACCTTCGACGAGACCACCTTCGTGGTCGACAGCTTGCCGTCCAGGTAGGTGTACAGGTACGTGACGGCGGTAGAGCCGTTCGTACCCTTGGCCGTGGTCTTCGTGGTGCCCTCGACCAGCGTCGCCGACTTGGTCTCGTCGGTGCCGTGCGCAACCGCCACGGTCTTGGTGACCTGCTTCTGCACGACCTGCACGAAGCCGATCTTGTTGACGCCGAGCTTCAGCGGGGTGGCGGCGGCCGGGGTGATCCGGTCGTCGGAGTCCCAGCGGATCTTCGCCTCGGTCAGGGCCTCGCCGACGGTGCCGGCCAGCGACTTGATCGTCGCGATCTTGCCCAGGTGGACGATCTGCACGGTCTTCGGGGTCTTCACGACCAGCTCCAGCCCCTCGCGCCCGAGCGGGGCGCTACGGCTGGTGGAGAGCTGGGCCCCGTCGTACCGCAGACCGAGGTCGGCGAGCGCTTCGTTCACGCTGTCGGCGGTGGTCCAGTAGGCCTTCTTGGTGCCGTCGGCGTTGACGGTCAGCTCGCGACCGTACTGGACCGAGATCTCCTGGCCGTCCTTGAGCTTGGAGTCCGGACCCGGCGCGACCACGTCGTGTGCGCCGATCTGAACTTTCTCGGCCTTCAGGGCGTCTGCCACGGTGGAGCCGAAGGTGTGCACCTTCCGCACCTGGCCGTCGACGGAGAGACTGACCGTCTTGCTCTTCGCGGCATACGCCACGGAGCCGCCCGCGACGGCGAACGCAGCCGTCGCACCGACGGCCACGATGATGGACTTACGCACTAACGCTCCCAGGTAGGGCTACCCGGGCACGGGGTGGGACAGCACAGGCACCGACCGCCGACGCCGGACTGGCTGCCCGGAGCTTCTGGTCCCGCCGAGGGGTTGTGCTGCCCGGAATCTTCCCCGATCCCGGCCAACATCACGGGACCATAACGAAGATATGCCGGAAGTGCCAATCCCCTGGTCGGCGAGTCGTAAAAGGGTGTAACGGGGCCGACATGCCTCGTTACGCCAGGTGATTGCCCCACTGGCCGCGATGCACCACTTCGGCGGTCGTCCGGCGACCCCGTTTCAGCGACGGGGACCGCTTGTCCGGGGCCCGGTACCCGATCGACAGCACCCCGACCAGATCGAACCCCTCGGGTACGCCGAACTCCTTCAGCAGCCGGCCCGCTTTGTCCGCAGGAGGCCCGAAAAAGCAGGCTCCCAGGCCTTCGTCGACGACGGTCTGCAGCATCAGCAGGACCGCCATCCCGGTGTCGACGTACCAGTACGGCGCCGTCCAACGGCCCTCGTCGCGATCGGTCCAGCCCTTGTCCGGTTCGGTGTACCGATCGAGGTACGCGTCCTTGTGCGCGAACGCGAGAACGAGCAGCGGCGCGCGCCGCAGGCCTGTGATCCACTCCACATACTTCTCGTCCGGATCCTCGGCCGCGATCCGCCAGTACCGCTCCCGCTCGTCGCCCTCGAGTGTCAGGAACGCCCACCCCTGGCTGAACCCGCCTGACGGCGCCCGGAGACCGTTCTCCAGGATCCGCTCCCGTACCTCGTCCGGCACCACCCGGTCCGGGTCGTAGTTCCGCACCATGCGCCGCCGCCGGACAACCTCACTGAACTCCATGCCCACTGTCTATCAGCCGAGCCAGCAGGTACGCCTCGGTCCCGGCCAGCCCGACCGAGCAGAACAGCACGGTCACGCCGGTCACGTCGCCGCTCAGGGCCGCGCCCAGGCTGGTCAGGCGGTCGTGCTGCGGGGTGCCGGTGAGGATGAACGGCGGGTCGTACGCCCGGGTCTGCGCGATCGAGTCCGTGACGACCAGATCCGCCCGATCGATCAACTCCGGCCCGAACTCCGCCCGGCCGCGCTGCTTCGGTCCGAGCGTGGTGACGAAGGCACCGTCCTCGATCCACGCCGGGTCGATCACCGGCGTCGGGCTGTTGGTCGCGAGTACGACAACATCCGCGCCCTCGACCGCTTGTTGCGCTGAGTCGACCGCGGTTGCGGGCAGTCCGAGTTCCTCGGAAGCCCTTGCAACAAAGGCGATTCGCCGTTCGTGGTCGCGACTGAACACTCGCACGCTCGACAGTCGCCGTACGGCGGAGATCGCCCAGAGCTGGGTGAAGGCTTGCGTGCCTGTCCCGATCAACGCGAGGGTCTCGGCCCCCGGCTTCGCCAACGCATCGACAGCCACACCACCGATCGCCCCGACCCGCCGCGGCCCCAGTTCGTTGCCCACAGCAATCGCCCGGACCTCGCCTGTCGCCCAGTCCTGCAACACAACAACCTGCTGCCCCGGTTCGACATCGAACGAGTCGTACGACCGGTACCCGTACCACTCCCCCTCCAACGCCCCGGTGGTAAACACCAGTCGCCCAGCGCCTAGATCCGTGCTGACCCGAGGCGGCGTACGCAACCGCCCCTCATGAGCCGCAACAACCGCCTCCCGCATCCACCCAACAGCTTCGTCCGCCCGCAACCGAGCCCGAACATCAGCGTCACTCAGGACAGTTACCACGACCCACCTACCGATCCGGTTGCCTGGGACCACCAGGCTGAGACCGAGTCGTCTGTTGTCCCCGCCGCGCTTCACCCTGCTCCGACGGTGCCTGGTCAGCGGCACCAACCGCCCGCTTAGCCGCACCAGCAGCCGGCGCCTGAGGGGCAGTCAGAGCTCGCAACCGTTTGAGATCCGACGGGAGGTCGCCCCGGGCTTGGCGAACAGCCTGGTTCAGCCGGGACCCAGGCCGCTGGGCTTCTTGCTGAGCACGCTGCGTCTTCTCGATGCGGTACTTGCGTTCGATGCGGTTGAGTTCTTGGTCCAGGCCGGCGATGGCGTTCTGAGCGGCCTGCACGCCCTTCTCGGCCTTCTGGTCACTCCCCAGCGAGTCGTCGGCTTCGACAGCAGCCAGCCCGTCGAGGGATTCGCGCAGTGGAGCGACCAGTTGTTTGCGTACCTCGGCGCGATGCGCCTCAGGCATGAGACCAGTCTCGACAAACCGCTCATCGATCATCAGGTCGACCGCGACGTTCCAGCGTTGGCTGTCGTCGGCGCACATCAGCTTCTGGGTGACCTCGTCGCTGGTCAGACCACTACGATCTGCCACCGCCTTGTCGAGCACCCGGACAGCAGGCGTGAAGGCCTCGTACGCATCCACCCCCGGCTGTGCCAGCACCGCGGCCTCGACCTTCTCCAGGCCTGCATCGGCGAAGACGTCGATGATGACCTTGTCGACGTTGCGCTTCGTCCAGTGCTCCGTGCGGCCTTCGTCGTAGGCACCTGCCGCGGCGTCGTACGGGTAAGCCTCCGGTGCCGACATGTCGCCACGAGGAGCCATCAGGTGAGCGGCTTCGTGCGTCAGCGTGTCCATCGCGTCGCGCAGCAGCCAGGCTTCGTCGTCGGTCAACGGGCGATCGAGATCCCGTGCCTCGCGCAACCTGTCGAGGACCTGCTCGACAGAGACCGAGATGCTGCCGTCGCCGTGGGCGCTGCCGACGGTCTCCGGATCGGTTTCTTCGAGGACACGCCCGTTCCACCGGGTCCGAGGACCATCAACACTGCCACGGACCCGCTGCTCGACGGCGTACACCACGGCGGCGACCAGCCGGTACTCCCACGACTGCGGCGAGATCTCGGCTGCGGCGTCGGTCACGATCCGCTGTCCGGGCTGTCGTCCCGAAGCCGCTCGATGTACCTCACCAAGGTGGAGTTCATCCGCAGGATCGTCATGGACTCGCGCCGTGGAGCCTGCCGGGACAACTCTCCGATCTCGCTCTTCGCACGTTGCGCGTGAGCGATCCGCTCGGCCGGTGAGCCCTCGTAGATGAGCACCTGTGCCACCAGGGCCGAGGCGCGACGGTACTGCGGGCTGGTTCCTGGTTTGGGGCCGGTGATCAGGTCGGGGAGTTTCGAGGCTCGGATCAGGGCGTGGCCGCGGGAGCGTTCGTCGGGGATCTGTTCGGCGAGGGCCTTCATCCGGGCGGTCTCGGCGGCGATCGTGGCCTCGTCGGCGCCTCGGAGTGAGTCGGCGAGCTCTAGTAGCTGGGCGTCGAAGGCGTCGTAGTCCACGGGCTCAGCGTAATGGCCGCGCGGTTACCAAGCGCCACCGAAAGCGTTGTTTGCGTTGTTGTTGAGGGCGGCGCAGAGCTCGGGGACGGAGATGTTGAGGACGTCGGCCATTTTGCGGACCGTGTGCGGGATCAGGTACGACGCGTTCGGCTTACCGCGGTACGGCGACGGCGTCAGGTACGGCGCGTCGGTCTCGACCAGGATCCGGTCGAGCGGGGTGACTGCCAGGGCGTCGCGCAGGGACTGGGCGTTCTTGAACGTGACCACGCCGGCGAAGCTGAGGAACGCGCCGCGGTTCACGCACTCGCGGGCGAACTCGGTGTCACCGGAGAAGCAGTGCATCACCAGGCGGTCCGGCACGCCCTCGCGGTCGAGGATGCGCAGGATGTCCTCGTGGGCGTCGCGGTCGTGGATCATCAGCGTCTTGCCGAGGCGCTTGGCGAGTTCGATGTGCGCGGCGAACGACTCGTGCTGCGCCGTACGCCCGTCCTCTCCGGTGCGGAAGTAGTCGAGCCCGGTCTCACCGATCACGCGGACCTTGTCCGAGCTCGACGCCAGGCGCTCGATCTCCGCGAGCGCACTGTCCAGCTCGCCGGCTTCCTTCAGCTTCGGCGCCTCGTTCGGGTGCAGGGCGACGCCGGCGATCAGGTTCGGGTACTGCGCGGCCGCCTCGACTGCCCACACCGCGCCGGGCAGGTCGCACCCGACCTGCACGATCCGGCTCACACCGACCGACGACGCCAGCTTGATCGCCTCGGCCGGGCTCAACCACGCCCCGTCCTCGCCGTCCGCGATGTCCAGATGGCAGTGCGCGTCAACCACACTCATCGGCAACGGATCCGGCACCGCCGGCCGACTCCGATCCCGAGACCGCCCATCCTCCCCGATCGCAGCCCGCTCCCGGGTCGGGCGGTCAACCTCCACACCATCAGACATACCGCCTAGGTTACTCAGCGGCTTCTTTGACCTTGGTGACGAGCATGTCCCACATGGATTGGGAGTGTTTGGCTTCTTGCTCGGTGGCGTTGTTGTCCTGGGTGAGTTTCAGGTGGGTGGCGCCGGTCAGCTCGTAGGTGAGGGTGTGGTAGTTCTCCGGTACGTCGGGTTGGCCGGTGAGGGGGCTGAAGTGGGTTAGTTTCAGCAGGCGCTCGGGCTCGACGGCGAGGATCTCGCCCTTGTCCTGGTACGGCTTGCCTTCCCATTCGCCGGTCCAGGTGATCGGGCTGCCTACCTGCCAGTCGGTCTCGACCTGGGCGCCGAACCACAGCTCCTTCAGCTTGTCGGGGCTGGTCAGCACCTCCCACACGCGCGCCGCCGGCGCGTCGATGTCGATCTCGGCCACTGCCTCATATCCAGTCATCGTCGATCTCCTCTCTCCCCTGACCGTACGGTTCCCGCTCCCCATGCGCTTGTAGAAAAGCGTCAGCCGGATCGTGCAGGAAGTCAGCACCCAAGGCCATGTCCCCGGCACACGCGGCCCAGTAGTTTGCGTCTCGGTTCCGCCCGACCGACAGGAGCAGCCGATGCCCCGGATCAGCGCAGTTCTCGCCGCCCTCAGCCTCCTCGTGGGCACAGTACAGACAGCACAGACACAGACCGCCCCACCGATCCCCGTCCAGATCCTCAGCCTGACCGACCTGCACGGGTACCTCTCGGAGACTGAGAACCTCACCATCGCCGGTCCGGAAGGCACCCAGCAGGTCGGCGGCGCCGGCTATCTCAAGGCCCACATCGACCAGCTGCGGAAGCCGAACAGCTTCCTGATCGGCTCGGGCGACCAGTTCAGCGGCTGGCCGGACTACACGCAGGCGTTCGCGAACGAGCCGACGATCGAGGTGCTGAACGCGTTCGGCATGGACTTCGACGTCGCCGGGAACCACGAGTTCGACCGCGAGTTCCCGTTCCTGCGCCGGATGCAGACCGGTGCCTGTTACGGCAAGCCCGGGTTCGACAGCTGCTTCAAGGACTCCACCGGCCGCAACTTCCACGGCACCGACTACGCGTACCACGCGGCGAACATCGTCGACCCGCGGACGAAGCGGCCGGTGCTCCCGCCGTACTGGATCGCGAAGGCCGGGTCGCAGCGGATCGGCTTCATCGGCCTCGGTTTCCCGGGTACGCCGACCGAGACGCTGTCCATCAAGGGCTCGGGATTCGAGTTCCAGGGCGTGGTCGATGCCGCGAACCGGGCCGCCGCCGAACTCAAGGCCCAGGGCGTGAACGCCATCGTGGTCAGCATGCACGAGGGCGGTCAGCAGGGTGGCCTGTACGACGAGTGCAAGAACCCGACCGGCCCGATCTTCGACGCCGCGCGGGCGTTGTCGCCGGATATCGACGTGATCCTCGGCGGCCACTGGCACACCGCGTTCAACTGCATGATCCCGGACCCGAACGGCGTACCCCGGCCGGTGCTCGAGGCAAGCAACCACGGCCGCGTCCTCGGCGAGGTCAACCTCGAGCTCGATCCCGCGACCGGTGAGGTGATCCGCTCCGCGACGACCGCGACCAACCACGCGGTCACCAAGGACGTCACGCCCGATCCGAAGATCCAGCAGATCGTGAAGTACTGGATGGACAAGTGGACGGCCCGCCAGGCGCAGCCGCTGACGAAGCTCGACCGCGATCTCGACTTCGCCCCCACGACGGAGAGCCGGACCGGCAATCTGGTCGCCGACCTCTACAAAACCGAAGCAGACGGCGACTTCGCGCTGGTGCCCGCCGACCTCGGCGTCGATGTGATCGCGGCCGGTCTCAAAGCCGGCACGGTGACGTACGGCGAAGCGTGGCCGGTCGCCGGGATCTCGCCGATCACGACGCTCTCGATGAAGGGCGCCACGGTCGAGGCTGTCCTCGAGCAGCAGTGGATCCCGCCCGCGTACGGCTGCACCCGACTGTCCGCGCTCGCGACCTCGGCGAACTTCCACTACACCTACGACCTGGGCCGGCCCGTCGGTGACCGGATCGATCCGGCGAAGGTCTTGATCAACGGGAAGCCGCTGCAGCTCGACAAGACCTACCGCGTGACGACGAGTGCGGCGATGCCGCTGCACGGAGCGCAGTACGGCTATCCGGGCTTCCAGCAATACACCCAGCTCACCCGAGCGCCGAAGATGGGTCAAGAGGTGTTCCTCAACTACCTGCGCACCCATCCGTTGCTCAAGGCACCCAGTCTGGGGCGCGTCACCGCGATCCCCGGTACGCCGCCGCCGGTCGACGGGCCGTTCGGTCCGCTGAACCTGCTGCCCCAGAGCGAGATGACGGCGACCGCCACCAGCCAGGGTTCGCCCGCGTACGCCGCTCCCGCCGCGATCGACGGCAGCTGTACGACGATGTGGCACTCGAACTGGAGCCCGCACGCCCCGCTCCCGCAGTACATCACCCTCGACCTGAAGACACCGCGCGCGATCGAAGCGCTCGTCTACACCCCGCGACAGGACGCCGACGTACCGAACGGCCGGATCTCGTCGTACGACGTCCAGACGAGCACGGACGGCGTGACCTTCACGTCGGCAGCGAAGGGATCGTGGGACGGAACGGTCGACGCCAAGATCGCACGGCTCCCGGACGGTACGACGGCCCGCTACGTGCGACTGGTCGGACTGGCCGGCGGCGCGGACTACGCGGCGGCGACCGAGCTCAATATAGCTCTAGCTCCGGGTTCCTGACCTTGGCGCGATGGGCGGTCGGCGAGATCCCGTAGCGGCGTCCGAACTGGCGGCTGAGGTAGTGCGGCGAGTCGAAGCCGACCGCTACGGCGATCTGCGCGACGGACATGTCGGTCGCCCCGAGCAGCTCGGCGGCGCGCTGCAGGCGGAGCGCGAGGACGACGTTCATGATCGAGTCGCCGACCTGCTCCTTGAACAGATGCGCCAGCCGGGAGACGGACACCTGCGCGAGCCCGGCGAGTGAGGTCAGCGTGTGCGGCCGCGCCGGGTCCGCGGTGATTGCCTCGAGCACCAGATGCACGCGGGCGTCCAGGTGCTGCGTCTCCCGGCGCAGGCTCGCGACCGCGGTCAGCAGCACCTCCTCGATACCGTTCATCGTCAGCTGGGTCGCGACACTCTTCTCCAGCAGGTGCAGCTCGGTGTCGCCGGTCGGCGAGAGCCCGGCCCGCTGCGCGTCCCGGTGCAGCCGGTCGAACGCCGACACCACCCGGTCGGTCTCCGACGACCTGGTCAGCCGTACGTACGACAACCCGGGCATTGCCTGTGGCAACGATAACCACGCGTGCCACTCACGCCGGGGTTGGAAATGCGCCCACCACGACTCCCAGTACGTGCCGACGGTGCCGTAGTCGTGCGGCGTACCCGGGCTGACCAGCACGACGTCGCCGTGGCGCAGGGTCAGCCGGTTCTCGCCGATGAGATACCGGCCCGTCCCGGACGCCGTGTACAGCAGGTACCAACTGCCCACGCCGTCCGGCCGGACGACGCGGTAGTCGCCGCCGCTGTGGAAGTGGCCGGTCACCAGTTTGCTCGGCGGCGGGATCTCGCTGTACAGCTCGATCAGCACCTGGGTAGCAAGATCGTGCTCGAAGTCAGCAGGCTCCGTCATGGTGGATCCCCTCGTCGGGGCTCCAAGATTAGCAAGATCCTGCACCTCGACGAATCGAGTTGATCCGTGCCTTTCGCCGCCCGCTACGACACCGTCGCCGAGCTCGAGTACGACGCCTCCACGCTGGTCTTCGAGCACGGCTGGCAGTCCTGGAGCCCGAGCGGCTGGTACCGGCTCGACGCGTCGCCGCCGCGGCCGACCGCCCCGAACCATCACGTGATGGCGTACCGCCCGGGCGTCGAGGCCGGCCGGTTCCAGGGCGAAGGTCTGCTCGCCGTCGCAACCGCGGGCGAGGTCACGGTCATCGCCGCGACCACGCCCGACGTCGTACCGTCCATCCGCGCCGAGGTCCGGGACGGCCGGCTGCTGATCTCCGCGGACGGCGACGTACAAGTTGCCACCAGCACGCATGCGAACCCGAACCAGGCGCTGGCCGACTGGGCCGACACGTTCGGCGCGGGCGCTCCGCCGGTCCGCGTGTTCGGTCCGTCGTGGTGCAGCTGGTACGCGTACTGGGGCAAGGTGACCGAGCGCGACGTGATGGCCGAGGTCCGCCAGTTCGACCAGCACGACCTCAGCGTCGACCTGGTCCTGCTCGACGAGGGGTACCAGGCCGCGATCGGGGACTGGCTGACGCCGCGCGACGACTTCGGATCGACCGTTCGGCTCGCCGCCGACATCCGCTCGAGCGGTCGCCGCGCCGGCATCTGGGTGGCGCCGTTCCTGGTCGGCAGCGACAGCGAGACGGCCCGCAAGCACCCCGAGTGGCTGGTCCCCGGGATCAATGCCGGCACCAACTGGGGCCAGGAGCAACTGGTCCTCGACGTCACCCACCCCGGCGCGGCACAACACCTCCAGGACGTGTTCACCGAGCTGTGCCGGCAGGGGTACGACCACTTCAAGCTCGACTTCGTGTACGCCGGCGCGATCGACGGACCGCGGCACGAGCAGCTCGACGGCATCGCGGCGTACCGGCACGGGATGCGGCTGCTGCGCGAAGCCGTCGGGCCGAACCGGATCCTGCACGGCTGCGGCGCTCCGATCCTGCCGAGCCTCGGGCTGGTCGACTGCATGCGCATCTCGCCGGACACCGATCCGTTGGTCGACCCGCCGTCCGGCGACATCAGCCAGCCGGGTCAGCGCGGCGCCCGGTCCACCTCGGTGGCACGGGAGTTCCTGCACGGCCGGTGGTGGGCCAACGATTCCGACTGCCTGATCGTGCGGCCCGACGTACAGGAGCGGGAAATCTGGGCCCAGCACATCTCTGCGGGTCCTGGCCTGCGGATGTCGAGCGACCCGATCGGCGAGCTCGACCGCTGGGGTCTGGATCGGACCCGCGAGCTGCTCGTCCCGAGCTCGCCGCGGCCGCACCCGCTGAAGGATCCCGATGCTTAGGCCCGCGCCCCGCCGCGCCCGTCGGATCGGCCAGGCGAGGCAGACGGCCGCGGCGTACGCGCTCCTCGCACCGAGCCTGGTCGGCGTACTCGGCTTCCTGCTCGCGCCGGTGGTCATCGTGCTCGTCCTGAGCCTGTTCGACTGGAAGTTGCTGTCGACACCGGAATTCATTGGACTGGCCAATTACCGCAAGCTGTTCACCGACTCCGACGTCTGGCACTCGCTCCTGGTGACGCTGTACTACGTCATCATCTGCGTGCCCGGTACGACGATCCTGTCGCTGCTGCTCGCGCTCCTGGTCGATCGCAAGCTCCGCGGGATGAAGTACTTCCGCGCGCTGCTGGTGATCCCGTGGATGGCGACCCCCGTCGCGCTCGGCCTCGTCTGGAGCTGGATCTTCGACCCGGGCCGCGGCGCCCTGAACCAGTTCCTCGGGCTGTTCGGCGTCCACGGACCGGCCTGGCTGTCGTCGCCGGTGCTGGCGATGCCGAGCGTGGCCGCGGTGCACATCTGGCAGTTCGCGGGATACAACATGCTGTTCTTCCTGGCCGGTCTGCAGAACATCCCGCCGTCGTTGCGCGAGGCATCGTCCCTGGACGGCGCCTCCCCGGTCGCGCACTTCTTCTCGATCACGCTCCCGCTGCTGCGGCCGACGATGCTGTTCGTGCTGATCACCAACGTGATCGGCTCGTTCCAGGCCTTCGACACGATCTTCGTGATGACCGAGGGCGGTCCCGGTGACAGCACCGAGGTGACGACGTACCTGATCTACGACGAGGCGTTCAAGAAGTTCGACTTCGGCTACGCGTCGACGATCTCGGTGCTGCTGTTCGCGGTGGTGCTGATCGCGACGATCTCCCAGTTCGTGTACTTCGAACGCCGTACGACCTACGAGGTGTCCGGATGAAACTGCGCATCTTCGTGTACGCCGTCCTGGTGGCCGGCTGCGTACTCGCGATCTTCCCGTACTTCCTGACCGTGCTCACCGCGTTCAAGGGCCCGGGGCAACTGTCGGAGACGATGCCGTGGGAGCCCGGGGTGCCGCCCAGCACGGCCGCGTTCCACCGGTTGTTCGCGTCGGGTTTCGGCGGCTACCTGGTCAACACGACGCTCGTCACGGCCGGGATCACCCTCGGCCAGGTCGTGTTCGCGGTGCTGGCGGCGTACGCGTTCGCACGACTGTCGTTTCCCGGCCGGGACGCGTTGTTCTGGGTCTATCTGTCGACATTGATGGTGCCGCCGGTGGTCACGATGATCCCGCTGTACCTGATGATGCAGAAGCTCGGCCTGGTCGACACCTGGGCGGGGCTGATGCTGCCGACGATGCTCGGTACGCCGTACGCGATCTTCCTGCTCCGCCAGTTCTTCCGCGGTATCCCCGCGGATCTCGAGGACGCCGCCCGGATCGACGGCGCCGGGCGGGTCCGGACGCTGGTGTCGATCGTGCTGCCGTTGTCGAAACCGATCCTGGTCACCGTCACCACGCTCGCGGTGGTCGCCAACTGGAACAGCTTCCTCTGGCCGCTGATCATCACCAGCAGCGAGGACAAGCGGTTGCTGTCGGTCGGGATCGCCTTGTTCAAGGGGGAGATCGGCGTCGACTACAACGCCGTGATGGCCGGCAGCCTGATCGCGCTGGCGCCGCTGCTGGTCCTGTTCATCGTCTTCCAGCGCTTCATCGTCCGCTCGGTCGCAGTTACCGGGCTCAAGTAGTTCGGAGGCTCTCATGTCTTTGTCCAGGAGGACTTTTCTGATCGGCGCCGGAAGTGTGCTCGCTCTCGCGGGCTGCGGCTCGTCGAACGACGCCGGCTCGGGTGGTGGCGGCAAGGTCGAGCTCGTGTACCGGTTGTGGGACGAGCAGCAGGAGATCGGCTACAAGGCGGTCTTCGCCGAGTTCACCAAGGAGAACCCGGACATCACGGTCCGGATGGAGGTGCTGCCGTGGGACCAGTACTGGACCAAGCTCACCACCGAGCTGGCCAGCGGCAAGGCGCCGGACGTGTTCTGGCTGACCGTCGACTACTTCCCTGACTTCGCCGGCAAGGGCGTCCTCGCGCCGCTCGACGACCTGATCTCGAAGGCCGGGCTCAAGCTCGACGCGTACAACCCGAACGTCGTGCAGTCGTACAAGTTCGAGGACAAGCAGCTGGGGATGCCGAAGGATATGGGCATCGTCGGACTGCTGTACAACAAGGACCTGTTCAAGAAGGCCGGCGTGACGATGCCGGCCGAGCTGACCTGGGCGCCGGACGGTTCGGGCAGCTTCCTCGAGGTCGCGCGCAAGCTGACCGTCGGCACCAAGCAGTGGGGCTTCTGCTCGTGGAACCACAACCAGACGCAGTGGCTGAACTGGATCGCGTCGAACGGCGGCCACGCGATGGACAAGCCGTACGGCACGTTCGACTTCGCCGGGCAGAAGTCGGTCGAGGCGCTGCAGTTCGCACGTGACCTGATCTTCAAGTGGAAGGTCTCGCCGGACGGCACCCGGACCAACCCGCCGACCGGGCAGGCGACCGAGATGTTCTACCGCGGCGAGGTCGCGATGTTCCCGGCCAACAACGCGCTGCTCCCGTTCGCGCTGCCGGAGGTGAAGTTCCCGATCGGGGTCGCGGCGATGCCGGCCGGACCGGCCGGGCGCACGGTGGTGATCAACGGGCTGGCCGAGACGATGTTCGCGAAGACGAAGCACCCCGACGAGGCCGGCAAGCTGGTCGCCTTCCTCGGCACGGAGAAGGCCCAACGCCTGATGGGCGACGCGGGCTACATCATCCCGGCCCTGACCGACGCCGGCGCCGGCTACCAGACCTTCTGGCAGAAGAAGGGCATCGACGTCCAGCCCTTCCTCGACTCCGCCGCCGGCTCCACCGTCAACCTCCCGATCGCCGACGGCTGGACCTCGAAGTCCACCGAGATCAACAAAGCCGCCAACGACCTCTTCCTCGACAAGACCCCCGTCTCGGACATCGCCGCGGCCATGGACAAGATCGGCAACGACAAATGAAGGAACTGACTGACTCGCTTGACCTGGTCGCGGACGCTGCTGCTCTGCGCTCGCGGTTGCAGGCTGACGGGTATTTGTTCTTCCGGGGGCTGCTGCCTCGTGATGTGGTCGGGGACGTGCACGAGCAGTTGGCGCGGATCTTGTATGACAGTGACTGGTTGGCGCGGGATGCGGATCCGCGGGAGTTGGTGGCTTCGGGGCGGGCTGTCGAGGAGGGGTCGGCTGGGTTCTTCGGGGCTTATACGGCGATTCAGAGCACGCAGGCGTTTCACGAGCTCGCCGTACGGTCGGAGTTGATCGGGCTGGCTTCGCGGTTGCTCGGTGAGGAGGCGTTCGCGCATCCGGCGCATATCTGCCGGATCGCGCCGCCGTCGCCGGGGGCGAATCCGACGCCGATCCATCAGGACTATCGGTTCATCCAGGGGTGTGTGGACACGCTGACCACCTGGCTCCCGTTGAGCGCAGCGCCTCCGGAGATCGGCGGGCTCCGGGTGTACGCCGGGTCACCGCGCCTCGGCGTACTGCCGGTGAAGGCGTCCGACGGGCCGGGCATGATGCGGGCCGAGGCCGACGAGAATCACCCGGAGTGGCGTACGACGTCGTACCAGCCGGGCGACGTACTCCTCTTCGGCAGCCTCACCGTCCACGGCGCCATGCCGAACCGCACGCGTCAACTGCGGTTGTCGGCGGACTTCCGGTATCAGGCGTTGAGCGCCCCGATGGCCCGCGACGCCCTCGGTACCGGCAAGCCCCACTACCACCCGGACGTACCCGACTTCCCAACCCTCACCCGCGGCTGGACCTCAACACACTCCGTCGAGATCCCACCCGGAGTGAACTTCGTCGACCGCTGGGACCCCCGCGTCGACGACGTACCGACACCGGCGTCCCGCTTCGCTTACGCCTGAGGCAGTACGACGACCTTGCCGCGGGCGTGGCCGGATTCGCTGAGGGCCTGGGCCTTGCCGGCGTCGGCGAGGGCGAAGGTGTCGGCGATGCGGATTGTGAGCTTGCCGTCCGCGGCGGCCTGGAGCTGGGCGTCGAGGGCGGCACGGATCTCCTCGGGGGTGCCGGTGCCGCCCCCGGAGGTCTCGATACCGAGCTTGCCGGCGGCGAAGTCGGCGATGGTGACGATCCGGTCAGTGCCGCCCCGGAGTTCGATCGACTCCTCGAGACCGCCCTGGCCGGCGGTGTCGAACACCGCGTCGACGCCCTGCGGCGCGGCCTCGCGGACCCGCTCGAGCAGCCCGTCGCCGTACGCCACCGGGATGGCGCCGATCGAGCGCAGATAGTCGTGGTTCGCGGGGGACGCGGTACCGATCACCGTCAGACCGGCCGCGGCAGCGAGCTGTACGGCGACCGAGCCGACCGCGCCCGCCGCGCCGTGGATCAGGATCGTCTCGCCCGACTTCACACCGAGCAGATCGAGCACCCGCTGCGCCGTCTCGCCCGCCACCGGCACGCCGACGGCCTGCTCCCAGCTGACACCGGCAGGCTTCAAAGTCACATTGCCGCCCAGCGCGTACTCGGCGTACGAACCGCCGCGCGACCAGCCGACCACCTCGTCGCCGACCGCGAACTCCGAGCCTTCCCCGGCCTCGTCAACCACACCGGCGACCTCGAAGCCCGGGATCGCGGGGAATTTCGCCGGCGCAAAGTCCTTCGTGAAGCCACGGCGGATCTTCGTGTCGTACGGGTTCACGCCGGCCGCCTGCACCTTGATCCGCACCTGCCCGGGCCCCGCATGCGGCTCCGGCACGTCCTGCACCGTCAGCACCCCGGGATCGCCGTACTCCTCGAACACCACAGCCCGCATGCCACAGCCTCCTCGAATTGGTTGTTGCTACAAGAAAAGGCTGCGCCGCCGCCGGGCATTCCCGGACGGCGGCGGCAACTTGCAATCAGCTCTCTTCGAGGCGGGGGAACAGCGGGTCGCCCTTGGTCAGCGTGGAGCCGGCGGGCAGCTGACCCCAGGTGCCGGCGTCCTGGACACGCTGGTCCTTCAGTGCGCCCAGCTTCTCCTCGGCGCCGAGGAGCTCCCAGAGCTTCGCGGAGGACTTCGGCATCGTCGGGTTGTGCAGCACGGCGACCGCGCGCAGCGTCTCCGCCGCGGAGTACAGGATCGTGGCGAGCCGGTCCTGCTTGGACTCGTCCTTCGCGACCTTCCACGGCTCCTGCTCCGTGACGTACCCGTTGACCGCGCCGACGAGCTCGTTGATCGCGGCCAGCGCATCCTGGAACGCGAGCGTGTCCAGCGCCTTGTCAGCGGTGGCCACGGTCTGCGCGAGCTTGTCCGCCAGCGCCTGCTCGGCCGGTCCGTGATCGGTCGGCTCCGGCAGCACGCCGTCGAAGTACTTGCCGACCATCGCCGCGATCCGGCTGGCCAGGTTGCCCAGGCCGTTCGCGAGCTCGGAGGTGTAGACCGCGCTCAGATGCTCCCAGGAGAACGAGCCGTCCGAACCGAACTGGATCGTGCGCAGGAAGTAGTACCGGAACGCGTCCGAGCCGAAGTGGTCGGTGATCTCGTGCGGCGCGATCGCGGTCAGCTTCGACTTGCTCATCTTCTCGCCGCCGACCAGCAGCCACCCATGGGCGAACACCTGGCGAGGTACGGCGACGCCGGCAGCCATCAGCATGGCCGGCCAGATCACCGCGTGGAACCGGAGGATGTCCTTACCGACCAGGTGTACGTCGACCGGCCACAGCTCCTCGAACCGCTTCGGGTCGGTGCCGTAGCCCGCGGCCGTCACGTAGTTGAGCAGCGCGTCGATCCACACGTACAGAACGTGGTCCTCGTCCCACGGCACCGGGATGCCCCAGTCGAACGTCGAGCGGGTGATCGACAGGTCCTGCAGACCCTGCTTGACGAACGCGATCACCTCGTTGCGGGCGCTGGCCGGCGCGACGAAGTCCGGCTGCTCGTCGTACAGCGCGAGCAGCTTGTCGGCGTACGCCGACAGCCGGAAGAAGTAGTTGGTCTCCGAGACCAGCTCCAGCTCGGTGCCGTGGATCATGCAGCGCTGGGTGCCGTCCTCGTCGGTCCGGATGTCCGCGGGGAGCTTGAACTCCTCACAGCCGACGCAGTACAGGCCCTCGTACTCGCCCTTGTAGACGTCGCCCTTGTCGTACAGCGTCTGCCAGAACTCACGGACCCGCTCGGTGTGGCGCTGCTCGGTGGTCCGGATGAAGTCGTCGTACGCGATGTCGACGTCCACCCAGGCCGGCTTCCACGCCTCCTCGACCAGCTTGTCCGTCCAGGCCTGCGGCGTCATGCCCTGCGCCTCGGCGCTGCGCATCACCTTCTCGCCGTGCTCGTCCGTACCCGTCAGGTACCACTTGCGCTCGCCGCGCTGCGCGTGCCAGCGCGTCAGGACGTCCCCGGCCACCGTCGTGTAGGCGCTGCCGATGTGCGGCGGGGCCGTGACGTAGTAGATCGGGGTGGTGACGTAATAGGCCTTCTCGGACATGTCTCAAGCGTAGTGGCGCGCGCGAATGCTATTTACCAGGGTCTCGTGCAGCCAGTACGGCGTCGTACACGGTCCGTTTCGGGACGTTGAAGCGCTTGGCGACATCAGCGATCGCTTGTTTGCGGTGCGTACCCGCCTCCTCGTCCTTGGCGACCTCCCGGGCCAGGTCCTCGCCGGTGACGATCTTGTCCGGGTCGGCGCCGGCCACGACGATCGTGATCTCCCCGCGGACGCCGTCCTTCGACCACGTCACGAGCTCGTCGAGCGGGCCGCGTCTGACCTCCTCGTACGTCTTGGTCAGCTCCCGGCACACCGCCGTACGCCGATCCGCGCCGAACGCCTCGGCCATCGCCTCCAGGGACGCCGTGATCCGGTGCGGCGCCTCGAAGAAGACCATCGTCCGCGGCTCGTCCTTGAGCTCGTCGAGCCGTCGCCCGCGCTCCCCCGGCTTGCGCGGCAGGAACCCTTCGAACGTGAACCGGTCCACCGGCAACCCGCTCAACGCCAGCGCCGTCAGCACCGCCGAAGGCCCCGGCACGGCCGTCACGTGCACGTCCGCCTCGATCGCCGCCGCGACCAGCCGGTACCCCGGATCCGACACGCTCGGCATCCCCGCGTCGGTCACCACCACCACGGTCTGCCCGTCCAGCAGGGCCTGCAGCAGCTCCGGGGTCCGCTCCCGCTCGTTCCCCTCGAAGTAGCTGATCACCCGCCCGCCGACCGCGATCCCCAACTCCGAGGTCAACCGCCGCAACCGCCGCGTATCCTCCGCGGCCACCACATCCGCCCCCGCCAGCACCCGCCCCAACCGCGCCGATGCATCAGAAACATCCCCAATAGGAGTCCCCGCCAGCACCAATCGCCCGGTCATCGGGCCATCATCCCAGCCCGCCGGGCAGACTCCGGGAGGCGGTGGTACCGGGGCGTCCGTACGATGGCGGGCGTGGCTGCTGTGATCGAGGATGGGACTGCGCGGCGTAGCGACGCCGGCGAGGGGCTGGAGACGCTCGGGCGGGACGTGCTCGGGAGACGGTTGCCGCCGCTCAAGGAGCGTCTGTATCCGGCCATGCCGCGGGACTTCGACGGCGGGTGGATCGCCACGCTGGCGATCACGCTGATGGCGGGCATCCTGCGGTTCTGGCATCTCAGTACGCCGGTGAAGTTCGTCTTCGACGAGACGTACTACGCCAAGGACGCCTACAGCCTGCTCAAGTTCGGCTACGCACGGCAGTTCATCGACCAGCCCGAGGGCGCCGCCGACAAGGCGATCCTGAGCGGCAACCTGGACGTCTTCAAGCCGAGCCCGAGCCTGACCGTGCACCCCGAGGTCGGCAAGTGGATGATCGCGGCGGGTGAGCAACTGTTCGGGATGAACACGTTCGGCTGGCGCTTCATGCCGGCCCTGTTCGGCACCCTGACCGTGCTGCTGCTGATCCGGACCGTACGCCGGATGACCCGCTCGACGCTGATCGGCTCGATCGCCGGCCTGCTGCTCGCGGTCGACGGCCTGCACTTCGTGATGTCCAGGGTCGCGCTCCTCGACATCTTCCTCGCGTTCTGGCTGGTCGCAGCGGTCTCCTGCCTGGTCGCTGACCGTGACTGGACCCGCCGCCGGCACGCGGACACCCTCGACACCCCGACCTCCGACGGAGAGCGCCGGACGATCGGCCGCTGGCTGCTCATCCGCCCGTGGCGCATCGCCGCCGGGATCTGCTTCGGCCTCGCGCTCGGTACGAAATGGTCCGCGGTCTGGACGCTCGCAGCGTTCGGCGTGCTCGCGTTCGCCTGGGACTTCGGCGCGCGGCGCGCTCTCGGCGTACGGTTCGCGTTCGTGAAGTCGGCGCTGGTCGACGGCATCCCGGCGTTCGTCAGCCTGGTGCTCGTCGCGGGCGTCACCTACCTCGCGACCTGGACCGGCTGGCTGTTGCACGACAACGCCTACGACCACAACTGGGCCGCGAGCAATCCGGCACACGGCGTGATGAAGGTCGTGCCCGACGACTTCCGGTCACTGCTCGAGTACCACAAGGAAGTGCTCGCGTTCCACACCGGCGACTACATCAAGCACGCCACCCACCCGTACCAGTCCAACCCGGCCGGCTGGCCGATCATCGCCCGTCCGATCGGCTTCGACGCGGTCAACGACATCAAACCCGGTACGCCGGGCTGCAACGCGCCGGCCGGGACCAACTGCCTGCAGGTGATCTCTGCCCTCGGTACGCCGCTGCTGTGGTGGGGCGGCGCGCTCGCGCTGATCGCGGCGCTGGTCTTCTGGATCGGCTCACGCGACTGGCGGTACGGCGTACCCATCGTGGGCTTCGTGACCTGCTGGGTGCCTTGGTTCGCGTTCGACGACAGACCGATCTTCTTCTTCTACGCCGTCACGATGATCCCGTTCACCGTGATGGCGGTGGCGCTGGTCCTCGGCAAGATCCTCGGCCCGGCCCGGGCGGCCGTCGGCGCCGCGGCCAGTTCGGCGGGCTCTGCGATCAGTACGGCGTCACCGCGCCGGCTGATCGGCAGCGCGGTGGTCGGCGCGTTCGTCGTACTCGTGGTGCTGAACTTCGCCTACATCTGGCCGATCCTGACCGACAAGGTCCTCCCGCACCCGGACTGGCTCAGCCGGATGTGGTTCAAGTCCTGGATCTGAGTCAGCGGCCGACGTAGTCGACGTTCTCGAACGGCCAGTCCGCGGCGAGCCAACTGCTGACGGCCTCGTACAACGGAACGTCCAGCTCGGCCCGGTCCGCGCTCACCCAGGACCGTACTTCGGTGACGCCCGGGTTCTTGCGCGACGGATAGATGTAGACGCAGCCGATCACGTCGCCGTCGATCACCGTGAAGGTGAAGCCGCGGCGCTGCACGAAATCCTCCGCGTGCCGCTGCAGGTCGCCGAGATTCGACTCCAGCGTCATCCCGTCGACCGGCGGCCAGCTGCCGCCGAAGCCCGGCGTCGCGCGGATGTGCCCGATGCTGCTGGTCCACGCGGCATGATCCGGAACGTTGTGCTCCGGGCCGAGCGGTTCCAGCCGGAACCGCGGCGTGATCAGTTCCCGGGGCGCGTCGAACTCAGCTGGGACGAAAGCCATGACCGCAGGCTATGAGGCCGCACCGGCGACCGCACACCTATTTAGTGCAGCTCGTGGTGTCCCTTGCCCTTGTTCTTCTTGCCGTGCCGCTTGGCCGACGACTGGCCGCCGACGCCGCCGAACAGCGCGAGGCCCTTGACCACGACGGTCGGCGCGTTCGGGTTCGGGTCGTCGCTGCCGCGGGCGCCGAAGCCGCCGAAGATGCCGACGCCCTCGTTCCGAACCGTCACGCCCTCGGGCACGGTGATGTCGATCCCGCCGAACACCGCGAACGCGTAGATCGTCACCTCGCGACCCTCGAAGACCGCGTTCGTCATGTCCAGGTCGTGCCCGCCGAACACAGCAAACGCGTTCGTCCGCCGCTTCACCCGCCAGCGGCCGGTCCGCTCGCCGCCGCCGAAGATCGCCACCATCGTGTCGAAGCTCTGGCTCGGGTCGGCCGGCTCCTCGATCGGGACCGGGCTGTTGGAGACCGACGGCTGTGTCACGGGCAGCGGCGCCGGCTGGGCCTGACCTGGCACGACCAGGTCGCGGGTGATCGGCTCCAGCTCGCCGAGGGTCCTTGCCTGCAACGTCTGCTCGAGGCGTTCGGCATGCTCGTCCTGCGACAACCGGCCCGACATCAGGGCGTCCCGCAGTACGTCGACGACCTGGTCACGATCGGTGTCGGACGCCCGGAGGTGCGCGTGCGGGTGCGGGCGGTCGGGCAGATTCTCCATAAGACGGAACGATATATCGAGAACGGCTCGGTGAGGACTCCGGAAAACCCCCGATCCTGACCCCTACTTCAGGCGTTGGACTCTGAGGGCACAGACCAGCGCGACGACCGTGATCGCGGCGAAGGCGAGCGCCGTCCCCGGGTAGCCGCCGACGCCGAGACCCAGGCCGCCGATCGCGGCGCCGAGGAACGTGCCGAGGCTCATGCCGGCCGCGTTGACGCTCAGCGCCGAGCCGCGGAGGTCGCCGCTACGACGCACCAGAAGCGTGGTGACGCAGGCAGCGACGGTTGCATGGCTTGCGCCCATGAGCGCGGTGAGCAGGAGGGTGAGCGGCAGCGTCGGCGAGAAGTAGAACGCCGCGACGGCGACCAGGGCGACAGTGATGCCGCCGAGCAGCAGCTTCTCGGGGCTGATCCACGCCCGGTCGGTCGCGAGATAGCGCCCGGCGAAGAGATTGCCGAGGAAGAACGACGCGCCGCTCAGCGACCACACGAGCGCGAACCAGCCCGGCGCCAGGTCGAACTTGTCGTCGTAGAACGCGGCGAGATAGGCGAGGTACCCCATGAAGGCCGCGGTGCGGAGCATGGCGACGGCGAGCAGCGGGAGCGCACCGGGGACGCGGGCGAGCTCCCGGTACGTCGCCAGGTAGCTGACCCGCTCGTTCCGTGCACGCGGCGGCTTCCGCCCACGTCCCCGCCAGAAGAACGCGGCGGACAACGCGAGCGAGATCGCCGAGGCAGCCAGCAGATTGCCGCGCCAACCCCAGATCAGTCCTGGTACGGCGAGCACCGGTGCGGCCAGCATCGCCATCGCCGAGGTCGTCGCGGACACCAGCGTCGCCGCCCGTCCCGCGGCCGCCGGCGAGCGGAACCTGTCCGCCGCTGCCGCCCCGATCGACGGCGCCAGGATCGACGTCGACGCCCCGATCAGCAGGCAGAACGCCGCCAAGGCAAACACGTTGCCTACAGCCCCTAATGCTGCCGAGATCCCGAGCAGAGCGAGCCCACCTGCGGCAACCAACTCGCGCGCCACCCGATCCATCAACGGCGCGAGCGAGACACCGACCGCGAGCGCGGCCAGTCCCCCGAGCCCGCGCAGGCCGCCGATCTCCGCGACGCTTCCTCCGGCGGTGTTGGCGATCGGCACGAGGTACATGCCGAACACGGTGAACGGAATCAGGCTCACCGTCGAGGCCAGCAGGAACGGCCACAACCGCCTGGCCATCCGGAGATCGCCAGGGACATCGGTCGAGGGCGTGAGTGTGGTCATCTGTCCGTCCGGTAGCGGTAGAGGCTGCTCGGGCGGGAGCTGAACTGGGAGAAGGGGAAAGGTTCGGCCGACAGCGCCGTGACGCCCTCGCCGAGGAACGCGCGCGCGACGGCGCTGCCCGTCTGCGCGTAGATGGCGAGCGGCTTCGCTTGCTCGCGGCAACGAGTAAGCAGGACGTCGAAGCTGCCGTTGGACAGCGTCATACCGGTGGCGACGACTGCGTCCGCCGCGTCGACCACCTCGGTCATGTCGCGCGACACCGGCAGCCCCGAGGCCGTCTCGCGAAGATTGAAGTCGCACGGGAGGCAGATCCCACCGCGGTCGGTGATCGCGTCCACGAGCGGGTTGACGACGCCGATCAACGCGACTTTGGTGCCGTCAGCAACATCCAGTAGACCGGCGACGGCCGCGTCCCGGGCGCGCGCCCGGACGCCCGGCGTACCGGCCGGGAGCACGATCTCCTCGGCCCGCTCCGACGCGTGGTGGGGCTCGACCGCGGCCAGGTAGGCGTCGAGCGCCGCGATCCGCACCGGGAGCGGATCGTCGGACGCGAGTACGTCGGCCAGGGTCCGCCCGGACGTATCCGCGCAGTACGACGGCTCCAACTCCCCCGCCTCGAACGAACACGCCCCGAAGACCTCACCGACCCGCAACAGCACGTAGTGGTTGCGGTAGGTCACGTCCGCGCCCGGCAGCCGGGTTGTGTGATGCAACCAGAAGGCGCTGGTGACATTGAAGTCGGCCGGCGAGGGAGAGCCGGCGAGAACGGCGGCGGTGAGATCAGCGACGGTCATGGGAGATCGGCCAGCCTTTCGGGGTTGTAATGCAGGGCGGACAACTCCGGGCGACCGGCCGGCTGGAAGCAGTACAGCAGCGAGCGGCGGTCGGTCGCAGTACGGTTCGGCGCAGAGCGGTGCACCGTCAGGCCGTGGAACATCAGCACCGACCCGGCCGGCGCCTCCACCGTCACCGCGCGGTCCTCGTCGACGACTGTTGGGTCCACCAGCAACCCGGTCGGGTCCAGCGGATCCCGCCGTACCGGGCGGTCGGCCGGGATCAGCTGCATCGCGCCGTTCGCGGCCGTGTTGTCGTCGAGCATCACGATGGCCAGCGCCGGATGCAGGTGCGCGACCGGCGACAGGCTGCGCACGGCCTTCCGGATCGCGTCCGGCTCCCAGTGGATGGTTGTCCCGTGCACCGTTTCCAGCCGATGCCCGTCCGGCCAGACGTTCATCGTCGTCTCACCGGCCTCGGCCGCCGCCACGACCTCGGCATGCACCTGTTCGGCCACGTCCCACAGGCGGTCGATCTCGGGTGCCGTGAACATCTCCGGCAGCAGCACATAGCCAGTCACGGGACCACACTAATGCGACGGAGTCGCAGATGGAAACGCCTCGCTGCGAGTTTGCGCCGACTCGCGGCGGTCCCAGGACATCGCGGACCACGGCACCGAGAGGTCCTCGAGGGAGTCGATCTCGAGCGGACGCATCGAGTCCATCGGGCGGGCCTCGGCATGGCGGGCGAAAGCGGACTCGACGTACCGGGTGCCGGTGTCGGCGGCCAGGAAGACGTGCTTGCGGCCGCGGTCGCAGCTGTGTTCCCACAACGCCGACAGGTACGCCGCACCCGCCGACAGCCCGGCGAACACTCCGGAAGTCCGGAGCAGATCGACCGCCGCCGACATCGCGTAGTCGAACGAGACCCAGTGCAGCCGGTCGTACAGCTCGTGCCGCACGTTGCGGAACTCGATCGAGCTCCCGATCCCGGCGATGATCATGTCCGGATCCTGCGTGTGCCCCGCCCCGAACGTGATGCTGCCGAACGGCTGCACGCCGACCAGGTTCACGTCCCGCCCGCGCTCCCGCAGGTACGCCGCGATCGCGCCGGTCGACGCGCCCGTACCCACGCCGCCGACCAGGCACAGCGGTCCGTCGGGCACCACCTCCGCGACGAGGTCCGCGACAGCGCGGTACCCGAGGTAGTGGATGTCGTCGTGGTACTGCTGCATCCAGTGGTACGTCGGGTTGTCGCGCAGGATCTCGCCGATCCGGCGGACCCGGAGGTTCTGGTCGAGCTGCAGGTTGTTCGAGGACGGCACCTGCTCGACGGTCGCGCCGAGGATCTCGAGCTGGATCTTCAGCGTCCGGTCGACCGTGGTCGAGCCGACGATGTGGCAGTTCATCCCGTACCGGTGACAGGCCAGCGCGAGCGCGTGCGCGTAGATCCCGCTCGAGGAGTCGATCAGAGTGTCACCGCGCCGGACCCGCCCGGTCTCGAGCAGGTGGCGGACGGCGCCGAGCGCGGAGTACACCTTCATGGTCTCGAACCGCAGGCAGATCAGATCGTCCCCCGAATCCGAACGGACCCGGATCGGATCGGGATCTTTGATGGCCTCCGCCAGGTGATCGTGCAGTCGCGTCATCGGCGCGGTTCGCTCCTTTGATTGATAGTCAGCACGGGCGGAGCGTGCGGGTTGCCGATCCGGGCGGCTGCCACCAGCCGGCGGGTCAGTTCGTGGTGTGGTTCGGTCGTGAGCGTCGCGGGCGGGCCTTGTTCGACCACGCGGCCCGCGTCCAGGACCAGGACCTGATCCGCGACGGCTGCGACCAGGCCGAGGTCGTGGCCGATCCAGATCAGCGCCGTACCGCGGGCCTTCAGCTCGGTGAGCAGATCGAGGACGAGCGCCGTACCGCGATCGTCGAGGGCGGTGGTGATCTCGTCGCAGATCAGTACGTCGGGGTTCGCGAGGACAGCTCGGGCGAGGGCTGCGCGTTGGAGCTCGCCGCCGGAGAGCCGGCTCGGCGGACGGGCCGCGGTGATCGCAGCGACGCCGAGCCTCGCGAGGGTGGCCCGTGCTTCTTCTCGCGCTGACTGTGCAGGCAGGCCGCGGAGGCGCTGCGCCGTACGGGCGACCTGCTGGTCGACGGGGCGACGCTCGTCGAACGAGCCGCGGACCTCCTGCCAGACATATTGGACGCGACGGTTCTGCTCGCGAGTGCGCTGGCGGAGGACCGGGAGCGGCTCGCCGTCGAGGAGGATGCGGCCGGTGTGGCGCTCATGCAGACCGGCGAGGCTGCGGGCGAGGGTCGTCTTGCCGCTGCCGGACCGCCCGACGACGCCGAGGCAGGCGCCGGCCCGGACACTCAGGTCGACGGCATGGAGTACGACGTCGCGACCGCGCGGCCGCAGCGAAGCAGACAGGTTCATTGCCTCTAGCAACGGCTGCCCGGCAGTGGAGGTTCCCGCCGTGGGCAGGCCGGGCGAGGCGGGCAGTACGTCGCCGACCACGCGGCCGGCGTCCAGAACCACGACCCGGGTCGCGAGCGCCCGGACGAGATCGAGATCGTGACTGAGCAACAAGATCCCCAGCCCGGTCCCGGTCAGTTCGCGCAACTCCTGCACCAACTGAAGCCGGGTGATCGAGTCGAGTCCGGTACTCGGTTCGTCGAGCACGAGTACCCGCGGTCGGCAGGTCAACGCCTGGGCCAGCGCGACCCGCTGCCGCTGCCCACCGGAAAACTGATGCGGAAACCTCTTCAAGGTCGCGCGGTCGCCCGGCACCTGCGAGGCACGGACAGCCTCCACGACATCGCCGTCGTGAAGCTTCGCAAGCTCGCGCAACGTCGTACCGATCCGTCGGGCCGGGTTGAGCGCGCTGCCCGGATGCTGCGGCATATACGCAACCACCCGCCCACGGACGTCGGCCGGCGTCGGCCCGTTGCTGTCGACAACCACCTGACCGCCGACCTCGACCCTGCCCTCGAGCCGTACGCCGTCACCGTGCTCGCCGAGCAACGCCAACGCGGACGTCGTCTTACCGGACCCGGAGGCGCCGACGAGCGCCGTCACCTCGCCCGCGACGACCTCGAACGACACTCCGTCCACGAGGATCGCCGACCCCGCCGTAGCCCGCAGGTTGTCGACTCGCACCACGGTCATGCTGCCGCCACCTGGCGCGACCTGTGGACGAGCCGATCGGCCAGCAGGTTGAAGCCCAAGGTGAAGGAGACCAGGAGGAGAGCCGGCGCAAGCACCGACCATGGCTGGAGCAGCAGACCTTCGCGGTTGCGGGACACGCTGACCGCCCAGTCCGGCGCGGTCGGACTCAACCCCAGTCCGAGGAAGTTGACCGAGGCAACCAGGAAGACCGCGAGCGTGATCCGCGTCCCGAGATCCGCAGCGACCGGGCCGAGCACCGAGCGTCCGACGTACCCGAGCTGGATCGCGACCCACGACTCACGCTGCATCCGCAACGCCTCGACCACCGGACCGCTGGCCGCATCCAACGCCGCCGCCCGAACGAGCCGCGCGACCGTGGGCACGTTGACCATGGCCACCGCCGCCATGATCGCCACCGCCGAAGCCCGCCAGCCGACCGCGACGACGCTGATCACAAGCAACGACGGCAACGGCAGCAGGACGTCGAGCGGCCGCATCAACCCTTCGTCCAACCACCGATGCCGGGTCGACGCCGCCACCAACCCGATCACCCCGCCCAGCACATACGCCAACACAACTGCACCGAGAGCCATCCCCAAGGCAGTACGCCCACCGACCAGCAGGAGTCCGAACACGTCCCGGCCCAGCCCGTCCGTCCCCAACAAACCCTCGGACGAGTACGGCGCTCCAGCACGCGTCTCATGTGGCAGGAACGGCCCGATGAGCGCGACCGCCGGCGGGACCAGAAGCAGCACGGCCGCCACGGCACTCTGCACAACAGGGCGACGGCCAGAGCGCGGCGAGCCGTGAGGCTTCTCGGCGACGCTCATCGGAGAGTCGCCGTTCGCGGGACCAGGCGGTTGCAGACGAGGTCTGCGGCCAGGTTGATGAGCAGCGCCGCGACCGCCAGCACCAGCGTCAACCCTTGCACAGTGGGGATGTCGCGCGTCTCGACTCCGTCGACCAAGGCGGTCGCGAAGCCCGGGATCGCGAAGATGGCCTCCACTACGAGGACTCCGCCGAGGAGGGTGTCGCCGGTCCGAGCCAGTTCCTGGACGCCTGGTACGGCGGCGTTCGGGAGGACGTGACGGAGCAGGAGTTGCCGACGCGGTACGCCGAGCCGTCGCGCCTGGACGACGTACTCGGCGTGCAGGGCATTGATCGTGCCGGCCCGGACCTGGCGTGACAGAAGGCAGACGGTGCGACCGAACAGGACCGCAACCGGCAGGACCAACAGCGCGGGCAGATCTCCGCCGATCCACGTGGCCGGCAACCAGCCGAGACGTAGCGAGAAGACCGCAACCAGCACGACCGCGATGACGAAATCCGGGATCGCCGACAACGCCAGGGTTACCGAGGTGATCGCCCGATCGATCCGCCCGTTCTCGCGCGTCCCCATCACGATGCCTAGGGCAACAGCCAGTGGCACCACGACCGCGAGCGTCGCCAGCGTCAGCACGAGCGTCGCACCGATCGAGGACCGCACGATGTCGGCCACCGGTCCCCCGCTGATCAGCGACGTACCCAGGTCACCGGTCAACACGTTCCCCAACCAGTGCACGAAGCGCTCCGGCGCCGGCTGGTCCAGCCCGAGCTCGGCCCGCAATCGCGCAACCTGCTCCGGAGTCAGTGTCTCGGTGAACCTGAGGTCAGCCGCATCCCCGGGCAGTAGCGACGTGAGCACGAATACCAGCACCGAGAGCACGGCCAGTTGCACGACCGCGAGCAGCGCCCGCTGAGCGGCGTACGACCGCATTCAGGCCAGCCACACCTTGTCGAACCGCCCCTGGTCCAGCGTGTTCGGCGGCACCGCCTGCACACCCTGCACCTTGGCCGACACCGCGACGAGGTAGTCCGGCAGGCCCCACGCCAGGATCCCGCCCTCGTCACGCAACGTCTTCTGCAGTACGCCGTACTTCCCCGAACGCTCGCTCTCCGACGTCACCGCCCGCGCCGCTGCGAACCCGGCGTCGAACTCCGGCCGCCGCCAATGCGTGACGTTGAACGGCGAATGCGAGAGCAACCGATCGGTGAAGTACTGCGGGATCGGCATCGCGCCGGACCGATGGTTGCCGATAGCCCCCTTCGTCAGCAGGTCCTTGGCGTACGTCTGCGGACTCCCCGTCGTCACCTTCAGCCGCACACCCGCCTCGGCCACCTGCTCAGCGAACAACGTCGCCGCCTCCACGAACCCGGCCGACGCGTCCGCGGTGAAGATCTCGACTTCCTTCCCGACCAGCCCGGCCTTGGTCAGCAACGCCTTCGCCCGATCAACATCACGTTCTCGGGCCGGCAGATCGGCCGGGTAGTACTGATATCCCTTACCGAAAAGGTCGTTCCCGACCTCGCCGCGCCCCGCGAGCACAACGTCCACCAGCCGCTGCCGGTCGGCGAGCAACTTGAACGCGAGTCGTACGTCGGGGTTGTCGAACGGCGGCTGATCGACCTTCATCACGAACGCCTGCATTGTGCTCGCCTTCGCCGCGACGACCCGCACCGCCTTGCCGGCCGTCCGCGCGAACGTCGCAGTCATGTCGTTCGCGTACTCCGCCTGGCCGCCCTGTACTGCGTTCGCCCGCGCCTCGGAGTCGGCGGACAGGATGTGCAACTCCTCGATCCGCGCCGGCTCGTCCCAGTACTCGTCGTACCGCGAGGCGACCATCGACCGACCCGCCTCGAAGGAGGCGAACCGGAACGCACCGGTGCCGAGTGGCTTGGCCGGATCCGTGAACCCGTCGCGCACGATCTGCGTGCCGATGCCGGCCAGCAACGCCGGGAACTCCGCATTCGGTGCCGTCAGCACCAGCTCGACCGTCGACGGCCCCAAAGCCCTGCTGCGCTTGAGATCCAGCGTCGCGAGTGACGACTGCGCGACCCGCTCCGGCACGGCGGGATCGGCGATCCGCGCCAGGCTGAACAACACGTCCTCGGCGACCAGCTTCGCGCCGTCGTGGAAGCTCGCGTCCCGCAGGCTGAACCGCCACGTCGTGGCCGTCCCGTCGTGCTCCCACTTCGACGCCAGCCGCGGCACCGGCTTCAGATCGGGCCCGAGCTCGACCAGCTTCTCGTAGATCGCCTTGTGCCGCGCGATGTCCACGAACAGGCTCTGCACATGCGGGTCGAGCACCTCCTTCGCCCCGCCACCGGCGTACACAGCGCGCAACCGCCCGCCCTGCTTGGGCTGCGCCGCCGCCTCACCGTCCGCCCCACAACCAGTCACAGCAGCCAGCCCGGCGGCCCCCGCCACCCCCAAGAACCCACGCCTGCTCAACGCCTCGGCCACGCGCCACATCCTCACCTTAGTGAAAACGATTGTCAAATCCAGCGCGCATCTGAACGAGACGCCATCATTCTCCCGAGGCCAACTCCCGATCGCTCTCCGTGACGGCGTGTCCTAGTCGTCGCAGTCCGGGGTGGGGCAGGTGTCCGGGAGGTCCGCGGCGATGCGGTTGAGCAGGGTGGTGAGTTGGGCCTGCTCGGCGGGGGTGAGGCGGTCGAAGAAGTACGTGCGGACGGCGGCGATGTGGTCGGGGGCGGCGGCGTCGATGGCTTTGCGGCCGAGGTCGGTGAGGCGGACCATCGAGCCGCGGGCGTCGGCGGCGCACTCCTCGCGGCAGACCAGGCCGCGTTTCTCCATCCGGCTGACCTGGTGGGACAGACGGCTGCGTTCCCAGCCGACGGAGCGGCCGAGGTCGCGCGTTCGCAGTAATCCGTCCTCGGCCACCGACAGCGGGTGGAGGAGGGCGTAGTCGGCGCCGGACAGGCCCGAATTGCCGATCATCCGCGCCTCGAGCGCGCGCATCAGCTCCCGGTGCGTGTCCCGGTACGACTGCCACAGCCGCGCCTCACGCTCATCGAGCCATTGCGGTTCCGTCATGCACCAAGTGTACGGATATCTGTTGACATGTCATCGAGTCCGCTACGGCGTGCGGGACAAGGCAACCGCGAGGCCGATCGTGCCGGCCATCACGAGCAGCTCGAGTACGGCGAGCCGCCGGAACGCGACCGGGTCACCAGCCTCCAACTGCGGCAACGTGCTCTGCCGGTGCAACTGCCCGATGACGACCAGCGTCGCGAACGCCAGCGTCTTCCCCAGCACCAGGGCGCCGTACCCGCTCGTCACCCACTGCGTGATCAGCCCCCAGCCCTCCTGCCGGCCACCGAGGTGGATCTCGGCCGTCAGCAGCCCCGTGACCCCCATCGTCACGGCGCACACCAGGGCGAGCGTGCTGAACACCTCGACGGCCTGGCGCGAACGGGAATACCGCAGTACGGCGCCCAGTCCGCCGACCCACGCGACCGCGGCGACAACGTGCACGACCAGCGAGGTCGTCGCGAGAACCGACCAGGCGCTCGTCCGATCGAGGGCACCGTGTCCCGTCAGCAGCGGTCCGGTCAGGGCAGCGACCGTGAGTACGGCGGCAAGCCGCGCGCCACGCATCGTCTTCACGCCGCTCAACACAACGGCCAACACAGCGGTCAGTACGACGGCAGCTGCCAGCGCACGCACCTGCGTGAGCTGACCGGCCGGCTCGGCATGCTCCGCGAGATGCGACAGCGGTATGCCGAGAATCACCGTCGCGGTGGCGATCAACCCGCCGATGCTCGCCACCGCCCAGATCCCGGCCGCCAGCGCCGCGTCCTGGCAGGCCCGGATCGCCTTGCTGCCAAGCCTTCCGCGGTCCGCGGGCAGGAACAGCAGTACGGCGAGCACCGCGCCGCCAGTCGCCACCGCGGCGGCGTCGGCGACGACCCGCAGTACCGGAACGGCCCAGGACACACCGAGCCCGGCACCGAGCAGCCCGTCCACGGCCCGCTGCGGCGCACCGCCGCCGGCGTACAGCGCCGCCACCATCACAACGATGCCGGCAGCAACCATCCCCCCAATGACCAGACTCGCCCGCCCCATCGGGCGGGAAGAAGAGGCGGAAGGGGACGGGCCCGCTGGCTGCACCGGGCGTTGGGGCGGCCCTGGGGTCGGGGGCTGCGCCGGCCCCGTGGGCTGGTTGTCGGCGGGGTGGTGGTTGCTCATCAGGCAGCCGGACGGCGGCGGACAATGACTATGGCGAGGGCTACTACGACGAGCATCACCAGGGATATGGCGACGATTGTCACCACGTTGCCGTTGTCCTGCGAGGAAGCTGTCGGGGTGCCGGCCGGCTGCGTCGCGGGATGACCGGCGTGCGTGACGGTGAACGACCCGGAGATCGTGACCGGGTGCCCGTCGGCCGAGACGACCCGGGCCTCGACGGTGTACTTCCCGGCCTCGACCATCGCGCCGACCGGCTGGGTGACGGTGTTGTCGACCACCTGGGCGTCGCCGTTCGCGACGTTCTTACCACCGGGCGAGTTGACCTGGACCTGTGTCCCGTTCGACCCGACCGGTTCGTTGAAGGTCAGGACCACCTTCGTCGGCGGCGCGGCCATCGACGAACCGTCCGTCGGCGTCATCGACTCGAGCTTGGCGTGCGCCGCCGCCACGCCGGTGGAAACCACCAGCGTGAACAGCGACGCCACCAGAATGGCGATCAGTCGACGCACGGCTACTGCTTCTCCCCAGAAGCACGAGCCGGAGCCGGAGCAGCAGCCGGACGAAGCGGCCGCAGCCCGAAGGCCAGGCCGAGCAGTCCGACGACCAGGCCGGCACCGCCGAGCCAGCGCGCCAGCGTGTCCGACGTACCCTCCGACGTGGTCGCCGCGACCGGAGTGATGGCGGCCGCCAGCTTCAGCGTCGGCGCCGGGTGTTCGGGCTCGTCGGCACCGTCCTTGGCGACGTCGGCCCACTTCACCACCTCACCGTCGCTGTACGTCTGGACGGCGGGGAAGCTCAGCGAGTCGACCCCCTCCGGCAGCCTGCCGACCGACAATGCGAACTCGTCGAAGTCGTTCGCCGGGATGCCGCCCGCGGTCGCGGTCCAGGTGACCGTGGTGATCGCCTTGGTCAGCGTCACATCGCCGACCTTGACCTCCGCCGGCAGCTTCTCCTCCTTCTTCTCCACCTTCCAGCCGTCCTTGACCTGCGCACCGACCGACGCGAACGGATGGTCCTTGGGCAGGCTGACAACGAGCTTGGTGGTGCTGGTGTTGTCGGACTCGGTCGGCACGCGGAAGACCAGCTTCGCGTAACCGCCGGGCTTGGCGTCCGGCGAGGACACCGTGACGTGCGCCGACGCCGATCCCGCGGCGCCGATCACGACCAGCGCGGACGCCGCGACGATCGCGCCGGCGCGCAGGACGAATCTCTTGGGCATGAGAGAACCTTTCAAGGCATACGAGTAATCCGGCCGGTGGGCCGGTTCAGACAGCAGCGATCACTCGTACGCCGGGAGGTCCGCGGCGGGAGACGTTCGACGCGAGCCAGGACGCGGCAAGCGGCAGCGGCGAGGACACCACGACGAACCTGCGAGGCAGCCCGGGCACCGGATGCAGAACCGGAAGCCGGGGAAGGAGCCGCGCGAAGATGCGAACGACGCGCGTTATCCAGCGCTGGGCCTGGCCGACCGCGAGCACGCCGGCCAACAGGACCGAGAGGTGCGTGGCACTCATCATCAAGCTGCCACCGACACCCGGCGACATATCTGACATCGCCATACCGTCGTGCATGGTCGCCGAGTCCAGCGTGACGTGCACGAACAACTGCACCGCGGCCAGTACGAGTGCCGTCAGCAACCGTTCGCCGGCGAGGTACTCCCCCAGCAGCCAGCAGGCCCCGGCCAGCGCCGCCAGCGGAGGTACGACTCCGAGCGGCACACCGCCGCCGCCCACCAGCACGTGACCGACCACCGCCACCGCGACGCTCAGCGCCGCGACCACGGACGTCGTCCTGCTCTCGGTCGGCATGTCATTCCCCTCGGCCCACCCACTCTACGGACAGCAGCGAGGCGTCGTTCCCGCAGTGCTGACCCGCGGACCGCCGACCATGGAAAGAATCTTGCCGGATCGGTGCAACCTGGGGACGGGCCTGCCACGTTTGACCCGGCATGACCGGGGAGGACTGCGGGTGAAGGCGGAGACCGAGCGGGACTACGTCGAGTTCGTCACGCATCACGCTAACGCCTTGTGCCGGACCGCTTACTTACTGTGCGGAGACTGGCGCCGGGCCGAGGACGCAACCCAGGAGGCCCTGATTCGGCTGTACCGCGTCTGGGGCCGGATCCAGCGCAAGGGCGCCGTCGGTGCGTACGCGCGGAAGGTCGTCGTGTCGACCACCCTCGACGCGTTGCGGCGTAAATCGAGCAGCGAGGTCGTCGGCGGCGACGACTACTTCGCCCACGAGACCGACCGCTCGGATCCACTCGGCGTACTCGAGGACCGCCTCGTGATCACCAAGGCTCTGGCCGAGCTCCCGCCCCGGCAGCGCGCCTGCGTCGTACTGCGGTACTTCGACGAACTGTCGGTCGAAGAAACCGCCGCCGCCCTCGACTGCCGGCCCGGGACGGTGAAGAGCCAGACTCTGCGCGCCCTCGAGAAACTGCGCACGCACCCGGCCCTTGCCGAGCTGTCCGATCTGGCTGTGAGGGGTTGAGATGACCGAACTGAAGACCCTGCTCGACCAGGCCGCCGACCGTCCCGCGACGTTCACTCCGCACGCCGGAGACCTGGTCGCTGCCGGACGGCACCGCACCCGGGTCCGTCGCGCGATCATCTCCGTCACTACTGCGGTCACGGCGGCGACCGCGGTCATCGCCGTACTGCTCGTGGGTCACCTGTGGCCCGCACGGACCCCGCCCCAGCCGGCGACCACGACCCAGCCGAAGATGATCACCGATCTGTGTGCGAAGTCCGACGACTTCTTCCGGACCGCCAACAACGACGCATGGCGGCGCCAGGTGGTCAGCACCTGGACCGACAAGGTCGTCGAGGTGACCGACCCCGACGGCGCGATGACGGTACGGCGGTCGCCGGACGGGTCGCAGTACGCGTACTGCGTCGCCGGCGTACCGATCGACGGGCGGCCGCTCGGCGGGTTCGGCGCGACGCTGCTCAACGTCGGCATCGTCACGCGCCCGTACCAGATCCAGCAGTACTGGAGCATGGCCTGCGGCGACGGGGCGGTCGATCGAGCGAGCCGGAGCAGGTTCTGCATGGGAGTGCGCTACAGCTACGCGGGCCGGGTGCCGGAGGGAGTCACCCGGATCGCGTTCTCGGGCCTCGGTCAGCACGCGGACGCCACGATCAAGGACGGCTACTGGGTCCACCGCGTGTACACCGACAGCATCCTGAAGGGGAACACCGACCCGATCTACATCACGATGTACGACGGCTCCGGGACGCAGGTGTTCAAGGAGCGGTACTGACGCTTTGCGATGATGTCCGGATGGACGTAGCGGTGCTGGAGATCGGGGGAAGTCACGTCACGGCGGCCGTGGTGCGGCCGCAGACGTGGGACGTGACCGAGGTGGACCGGGCCAAGCTCGAGTCCCAGGAGGCCGCGGAAGTCGTGGTCGGGCAGCTCGCGGAAGCGGCCCGGAAGTTGCCGCTGGCAAACGGTCTGGCGGTCGCCCTGCCCGGTCCGTTCGACTTCGGCACCGGCGTGGCGTGGTATCGCGGGCAGGGCAAGTTCGACCAGCTGTACGGGTTCAACCTCGGCGCTGCGCTCAGCGCCGAGCTCGGGATCGACCGGCTCCTGTTCATGAACGACGCGGAGGCGTTCACGGTCGGTGAGTGGACGGCGGGCAAGGTCCGCGGCGTCGAGCGCTGCCTCGGCGTGACGATCGGCACCGGCATCGGTACGGCGTTCCTCGCGGACGGCCGGGTGGTCCGCGAGGGCGACTCGGTCCCGCCGGGCGGCGAGCTCTACAAGACGACGTATGCCGGGAAGCCGCTGGAGGACTCAATCTCGGCTCGCGCGATCCTGCGCGCGTACCCGAAGCAGGTCCCGGGGGTGAAGGAGATCGCCGACCTGGCCCGCGCCGGCGACACCACCGCCCAGGAAGTCCTGGTCACCGCCTTCACCCACCTCTCCGACGCCCTCAACCCGTGGCTAGAACGCTTCGGCGTAACCCAGACCGTCCTCGGCGGCTCCATCTCCGGCGCTTTCGACCTGGTCGCCCCCGCCCTCACCTTCCCAGCCTCCGCCACTCAAGACACCGAACACTCAGCCCTAATCGGCGCGGCCGCGCACTACCTGCGCTCCTGACGCCTCGGGCTCACGCCGCTCGTCGCTGGTTGGTGAGTGCTGGCCGTCCGCTTGTTGTCGGCGCCACCAGCTACGGTCGGTGCCGTGAAGATCGCCGCGCCCCGCCTCCGACCCAACCTGGACGCAGCTGAGCTGACCGAGTTGGACGACGAGGAGCGCCTACTGGACCTCGCGCTCGAAGACGTCGACCTGGCTGACCTGGAGGCCGAGCACGTCGAGATCAGCGGGTGCCGGCTGACCCGCTGCAAGCTGGCCGGGTCCGACCTGGAGAAGCTGATCCTGGTCGACGCCGAGCTGGCCCAGTGCGACATCGCCAATGCACGCTGGTCCGACGCCGCGCTGACCCGGGTCGCGGTGACGGCGTCCCGAATGATCGGGTTCGCCGGTCCCGGCGCCGTGCTCCAGCACGTCACGATCCGCGACAGCGTGCTCGACTTCGCGTCGTTCCGGTTCTCCAGGTTCCAGAAGGTCGAGCTGACCGACTGCCGGCTGCAGAACGCAGATTTCGTCTCCGCCGACCTGACCGGGGCCGTCTTCCGGCGCTGCGACCTGTCCGGCGTGGAGTTCTCCCAGGTCAAGGCCGCCAAGGCGGTCTTCGTGGACTGCACCTGGGAGGGCGCGAAGGGCCTGGCCTCCCTGGCCGGGGCGACTGTGGCGGCGGCGTCCCCGATCGACACCTTGGCGTTCACCAGTGCAGTGACCGTCGCGAGCGGTATCACACTTGCTCACCCCGACGAGCTCGACTGACTGAATCCCGCAGCCGAGCCCCGGTCGGGCGTGAGCCTGCCCACGCCGGGTCCGGGCGGGCCGGACAGCCCATTAGGGTGGGGCTGTGACTGACTCGACGATCATCTACACCCACACCGACGAGGCTCCGGCGCTCGCCACGTACTCGTTCCTCCCTGTCGTCCAGGCGTACGCCGGCCAGGCCGGTGTCGGAGTGGAGACCCGGGACATCTCACTGGCAGGCCGCATCCTTGCCCTCTTCCCGGAGTACCTCAAGGACGACCAGCGGATCGCGGACGCGCTGACCGAGCTCGGCGAGCTGGCCAAGACGCCCGCGGCGAACATCATCAAGCTGCCGAACGTCTCGGCCTCGATCCCGCAGCTGAAGGCCGCGGTCGCCGAGCTGCAGTCCCAGGGCTACGCCCTGCCGGAGTACCCGGACGAGCCGAAGACCGACGAGGAGCGGGAGATCCAGGCCCGCTACGACAAGATCAAGGGCTCCGCGGTGAACCCGGTCCTGCGCGAGGGCAACTCCGACCGCCGCGCACCCGCCTCGGTGAAGAACTACGCCAAGACCCACCCGCACCGGATGGGCGCCTGGTCGCCGGAGTCGAAGACCAACGTCGCCACGATGGACACCGACGACTTCCGCGCCACCGAGAAGTCCGCCGTCCTCGAGGCCGACGACGTACTGCAGATCGAGCTGGTCGGCGACGACGGCACCACGACCGTGCTGCGCGAGTCGGTCCCGGTGCTCGCCGGTGAGGTCGTCGACGCGTCGGTGCTGCACGTGGCCGCGCTGCGCGAGTTCCTGACCGCGCAGGTCGCCCAGGCCAAGGCCGACGACGTGCTGTTCTCGGTCCACCTGAAGGCCACGATGATGAAGGTCTCCGACCCGATCATCTTCGGCCACGTCGTCCGCGCCTTCTTCCCGGAGACGTTCGCGCAGTACGGCGACGTACTCGCGAAGGCCGGCCTGACGCCGAACGACGGCCTCGGCAGCATCCTGCACGGCATCGCCGCGCTGCCCGAGGGGCCTGCGATCAAGGCCTCCTTCGACGCCGAGCTGGCCGCCGGCCCGAAGCTCGCGATGGTCGACTCGGACAAGGGCATCACCAACCTGCACGTCCCGTCGGACGTGATCGTCGACGCCTCGATGCCGGCCATGATCCGTACGTCGGGACACATGTGGGGCCCGGACGGCGAGGAGCACGACACCCTCGCCGTACTGCCGGACCACAGCTACTCCGGGATCTACCAGGCGGTCCTCGACGACTGCCGCGCGAACGGCGCGTTCGATCCGGCCACGATGGGGTCGGTGCCGAACGTCGGCCTGATGGCGCAGAAGGCCGAGGAGTACGGCTCGCACGACAAGACCTTCGAGATCCAGACCACCGGATCCGTCCGGCTGGTCAACCAGGCCGGGGACGTCGTCCTCGAGCAGGCGGTCTCGGCGGGCGACATCTTCCGCGCCTGCCAGACCAAGGACGCGCCGATCCAGGACTGGGTCAAGCTGGCCGTCAACCGGGCCCGCGCGACCGGTGACCCGGCGGTGTTCTGGCTGGACGAGACCCGGGCGCACGACGCCCAGATCATCGCGAAGGTACAGACGTACCTGTTCGAGCACGACACCGAGGGGCTGGACATCCGGATCCTCGCGCCGGTCGAGGCGATCAAGTTCTCGCTGGAGCGGATCCGCCGCGGCGAGAACACGATCTCGGTGACGGGCAACGTACTGCGTGACTACCTGACCGACCTGTTCCCGATCCTCGAGCTCGGGACGTCGGCGAAGATGCTGTCGATCGTGCCGCTGATGGCCGGCGGCGGACTGTTCGAGACCGGGGCCGGCGGTTCGGCGCCGAAGCACGTGCAGCAGCTGGTCAAGGAGAACTACCTGCGCTGGGACAGCCTCGGCGAGTTCTTCGCCCTCGCCGCCAGCTTCGAACACCTCGCCCAGGCCACTGGCAACGCCCGCGCCCAGATCCTCGCCGACACCCTGGACCGCGCCACCGCCACGTTCCTGAACGAGGACAAGTCCCCCACCCGCCGGGTAGGCGGAATCGACAACCGCGGCAGCCACTTCTACCTGTCCCTCTACTGGGCCCAGGAACTGGCCAAGCAGACCGACGACGCCGACCTGGCCAAGTCCTTCGCCCCGCTCGCCGAGACCCTCGCGGCCAACGAGCAGACGATCGTCGAGGAACTCCTGGCAGTCCAGGGCAACCCGGTAGACCTCGGCGGCTACTACCAGCCCGACCCGGCGAAGGCGGCCGCAATCATGCGCCCGTCGAAGACCTGGAACGACGCGCTCGCGTCACTCTGACACAGCAGAACAAAGCGCCCGGTGCCCCACGTGGGCACCGGGCGTTCAGCGTTCAGGGGCTTTCAGGAGGTGAACGGCACCCGCGACCAGGTCAGTACGGCGGGGTTGTGGGAGTCGATCGTGACGCGGAGGTAGTCGTTGTCACCGGTCGAGCCGTCCACCGTGATGCGCGACAGGTTCTCCGCCGGCGTAGTGACGCCGTAGAACGTGGTCCACGGCGAGCTCGCGGCGAGCGGCTTGTCGCTGTTGTAGACGTGGCTGTCACCGTTGAACAGGTACACCGGGCCGCGGAAGTTCGCCGCCTCGCGGGCGATCTCCTGCACGATCGGCTGGAACGCGTAGTAGTCCGCGAAGGCCGGACTCGCCACCGTCGGATCGAACATGTCGGCCTGGGTCAGCAGCACCACGGCCTTGTTGTGCTCGTCGCGGGCCTGGGCGAACGTGTCGTGGATGCTCTGCATCACGGCCGACGTCCGGTTCAGCACCTCGGCCGCCTGCTCAGGCGTCGGCGCGGTCTTGCCGGTCCACGGCGCCATACTGTTGTTGCTGCCAACGATGTGCAGAGCCGCGAACGCGACGTCGTCCCGGGTGAACCGGACGTCTTCCGGGATGCCCTGCGCCACCTGCGTCTCGACCTTCGCCGGGTGCTGCCCCAGCGTCCTGCCGGGCTGCGGGAAGAACACCTGCCGGACCTTCGCGAGCCGCTCCAACGGGTTGCAGCTGCCGTTGTTGGCCCGGTGGCAGTCGGTCCACTCGTTGTCGCCGACGGTGTAGACCAACGGGTCGGCGAACCGGTCGAACTGCGTCTTCACCTGCGCGAAGTACTCGTCGCTGCAGACCGACGATCCGTCCTTGATATCGCCGAGATGGGTGACCAACTTGACCGGCTTGTCCGCGTTGATCTGGTCGATCACCTTCGGGAACCTGGCGATCTGCGCCGGGCCGTAGGGAATGTCGCCGATCACGGCGAAGGTGTAGGTCTGCGGTCCCCGGTCCGCGGCAGCGGACGGGATTCCGACCGCCAGCCCGACCAGAGCCAGACAGGCAGAGATCACGGGCGCACGACGTACTCTCACAGCGTTCCTCCAGGTACGAGCGGATACGGGCCCACTGTTGGATCCGGTGATGAACGCCGGTGCACAGCCGTATGAACATCGGTGCCTGAGTGCCCGCTGAACGCCCGCGCCGGAAATGCGTGGCCGGACCATCGATCGCGTTCCTAGACTGGCGTTCATGACTACGACCCGCTCCGTGCTTGCCTCGCAAGCTTCGGACTACCCCCGATGGTTCCAGGATGTGATTGCCAAAGCCGAGCTCGCCGACAACGGGCCCGTGCGGGGGACCATGGTCGTACGACCGTATGGCTACGGGATCTGGGAACTGTTGCAGGAGGCAATGAACCACCGCATCAAGGCAACCGGCGCCGCCAACGCCTACTTCCCCCTCCTGATCCCCGAGAGCTACCTCCAACGCGAGGCCGAGCACGTAGAAGGCTTCAGCCCCGAGCTCGCCGTGGTCACACATGCCGGCGGCAAACAACTCGAGGAACCCGCCGTCATCCGCCCCACCTCGGAAACCGTCATCGGCGAGTACATGGCGAAGTGGATCCAGAGCTACCGCGACCTCCCGCTGCTGCTCAACCAGTGGGCAAACGCGGTCCGCTGGGAGCTCCGCCCGCGCCTGTTCCTCCGCACCACCGAGTTCCTCTGGCAGGAGGGCCACACCGCCCACGCCACCTTCGAGGAGGCTCGTGCGTACGCGACCAAGATCCTGTACGACGTCTACCGCGACGTCATGGTCAACGTCCTCGCGATCCCCGTCACCCCGGGCCGCAAGACTCGCCGCGAACGCTTCGCGGGCGCCATCAACACGATGACCCTCGAAGCGATGACCGGCGACGGCAAAGCCCTGCAGATGTGCACGTCCCACGAGCTCGGCCAGAACTTCGCCCGCGCCTTCGACATCGACTACCTGTCGAGTGACGGCCGGCGCGAACTCGCCTGGACCACCTCCTGGGGCAGCACCACCCGCATGGTCGGCGGCCTGATCATGGTGCACGGCGACGACGCCGGCCTGCGCATCCCACCGGCGGTCGCCCCGATCCAGGTCGTCGTACTCGCGGTGAGGGACGAAACGATCGAGGCCGCTCAGCGCGTTGCCAAGGACCTCGAGGTCGCCGGCCTCCGGGTGATGGTCGACGACCGCATCGACCAGCCATTCGGCCGCCGCGCGGTCAACTGGGAGCTGAAGGGCGTCCCGATCCGGATCGAGCTCGGCCCGCGCGACCTGGCGGCCGAGGTGGCAACCGTCGTACGCCGTCTCCGCGACTCCGCCAAGACCGCCGTCAACCTCTCCGAGCTCACGTCAACCGTGGTCGACGCAATCACCGCCGACCAGGCGCACCTACTGGAAGAAGCGACAGCCCGCCACGCCGCACGCACGACCGCGGTGTCAACGGTCGCCGAAGCGGTGGAAGCCGCCGCCTCCGGCTGGGCCAGCCTGCCGTACGACGCCGTCGGTGAGGAGGGCGAGGACCGCCTGGCCGAGTCCGGTGTCATGGTCCGCTGCCTCCAGCGCCCAGACGGCACCCTGCCCCTGGACGACACCGAACCCGACCTGATCGCGTACGTTGCCCGCTCCTACTAGTTGTTGTAGGGCTCGGCCTCCAGCTTCACCCCGGAGGCCGGGCCCGCAGCGGTGATCGTGCGCGTCTCACCCGGCAGCAGCCAGAAGTAGTTGTCGGAGTACGTCGCCGGCAGCACCCGCTTCCCCGTCCGATCCCGCAACGACACCCGCACCATCGCTGCTACCACTGACCCGGTATTGCGAACCGTCATGCGCTTGCCGCTCGACCGCACCTCCAAGCGGGCCTTGGGCAACTCGTTCAGATCCTGCATGTCCGCAGGCTTCCGGTAACGCCAGTACGTGTTCTCGGACAGCACACCGCCGGCGCCCGTGAGCGTCAGCCGAAGTACATGCAGATCGGGCAGCTCATCCCCGAACGCCACCGCGAACGCCTCCCGCTTGTTGCTTCCCTCAACGGTCATCGCCTGGTTGCTGGTAGCAAGCAATTTGCCGGTGAGGTCGTAGACATCGGCTCGCACGCTCGCGGTGACCGGGTTCCGGGTGTGGTTGACGACGACCGTGGTCCAGTCGGTCTGGTTGGCCTGGACGTGGATCGCCTCGCATCCCTTGCGAGCACCGTAGTAGCTGCCGTTCACATCGAGGTCGTAGTCGTAGGTCTGCCAAACGGTCGAGTGCCACGCCGGATGCGACATCCACAGCAGCAACGCCGACGCGTCCGTCCACAGGTGCGCGTTCCACGCCTCGAACATCGCGCGCATGTTCTCGTAGTTCACGAACTGCGCCTTGCGGGTGAATTCCGCCAGCCCGCTGGACGATCCGAGCCGCTCGTCGACCGCACCGAGGTACGTGTCCGGGCGCTGGTTCCCGTGCGTCGACCAGTCGTGGTGGTACCACGGCGTACCGATCGGCCATCCCGGATCGCCGTCGCCGACCAGGTTGCGCATGCTCTCGACCACCGGGATCGTCGGCATGCCGATCTCGGTGTGGAAGCCGAAGTTGAACGTGTCGTAGGTGTTCGGGTCGAAATACCTGACCGGGTCGACCCAGTAGTACGGCCCGTGCCCGGACACGAACCCGGCCGCCGAGTTCGGCAGGTAGAGGATCTCGTCGTCCTCCTCGCGGACCGCGGCCGTGATCGCGGCATCGATCGCCGCCGGCGGGTTCTCCTCGTTCGCCCCGCACCAGATCACGATGCAGGGATGCGTCCGGTACCGGACGATCGTGTCGCGCGCGATCCCGGCGTACCCGGGCAGGTCGTCGGTGAACGGGCCGGCCTCCCAGAAGTCGTTCCAGACCAGGATCCCGTTCTCGTCGCAGGCCTGGTAGAACTCCTCGCGCGTACTCGAGCCGATCCAGTTGCGGATCATCGTGAAGTTCATGTCCCGATGCATGCCGATGACGGCCCGCATCTTCTCCTCGGGCATCCGCCGCAGCAGCTCGTCCCAGCCCCAGTTCCCGCCCCGGCAGAACACCCGGACGCCGTTCACGCTGATCTTCAACGGCACCGGTGCGTTGCTGACGTCCTCCACATCGGTCCACGTGGAGCCGTCCGCCGACACCTGAATCGTGAACAGCGACGCGTACGCCGTCTCCCACAACAGCTCGATCCGGTCGAACGCCTTCGGAGCCCCGAGATCCACCTGGATCCACTCGTCATCGTCGTACTGCGAGGACCACCGCGTCCGGTCGTTCCCGTCGATCGCCTGCGCCGCGGGGCTCCCGTCGTCGGACGACGCGGTCGCCGTACCCGCCCGGGCCAGGTCCACCGACGGATCGGACGAGTCTCGAATCGCCAACGTCCACAGCGAATAGCCCCATCCAGTCGCCCGCCGACGCCCCTGGATCCGCAGGTACTGCGCTGTCTGCCGCGGAATCTCGACGGTCTGCTGCGCGCTGTTGGTGGCCGGGTCGATCACGATCGGCAGGTCGTAGTCGTACCCGAACTCGCGGATCCCGAAGGTCGTGGTCCGGCTGTCGCTCACCGCCCCGGCGACGCTCGCCGTCACGATCAGCTCCTGCAAGGTGGGTTCGCCGTACCCGTTCGGCCACCACAGGTCAGGGTTCTCGATGGTCTCCGGATCGAAAGCCACCTCCGTGGTGGCCCCTGCCTGCGCGGTGACGGTCCTACTCACAGTCCGGCCGGAGAACTGGGCCTTCACCGTGACCGTGCGAGGAGCGTCGGCCGCGTTGCGGACAGGCACCGTGACCGCAACGGTCGCCCGATCGACGCTCGGGACCTTGGTCACCACGCGCGGATCGCCCACGACCACATCGCCGGTGAAGCGCAACCGCACGTGGTTCCAGATCCCGGCCGCCCGGTCGCGGACAGCAGGCATCCAGTCCCACCCGGACGCGGCCAGCAACGTCGGCGAGTCCAGGTACAACGTGGCGGACTGGACGAACGACTGCCCCGCATCGCCTTTGTCACCGGCGGTTCCGGGATGCGGCATCGGTGTGATCTTCACCGCGAGCGCGTTCTTCGCCTTCAGCACCGCGGTGACCTCAAAGGCCGCGCGTGCGAACGGATGCTTGACCGTCCCCACCTGCGTCCCGTTCAGCCAGACGTCGCCCTGGTGGTTGATCCCGTCGAACTCGAGCCAGACCCGCTGCCCCGAACCCGCCGGCCGATCGAACTTCCGTTGGTACCACCAAGCGTGCCGGCTGAGCGCCTCCGGGATGTCCAGGTTGTTCATCCCCTCGACCGGATCCGGTAGATGCCCCTGCTCGACCAGCGATCCGAGCACGGTGCCGGGCACTGTCGCAGGCAGCCACGTCGACGTGTCCGTACCCGGTTGCGCGAGTACGGCGCCATCCGTCGTACCGGCGAAGTCGTCCATCGTCAGCGTCCAACCCGACTCGATCGGGAACGACCCGTCCTCGGCCTGGCGCAGCGCCGGCGGCTTGTCCGTATGCCGGCCCCAATCGGTCCAGCCTGTGGCCGGCGGACGGGACACAGTCGTGGTGCCGTAAACCTGGAAACCGTTCAAACCAAGGGCATTCGCGTTCGCCTGCCGCGTCCCGGTCAGCCGCACGTACTGCGCGGTGACGGGGCTCTTGAGCGCGATATCGACCGTACCGCCCGGGCTGTTGGTCGCCTGATGGACCGTGTGCCAGGAGACGCCGTCGGTGGAGGTGTCCACGCGGAAGTCGAGCGGCGAACTCGACAGCAGCTCCTGACCGGTCGTGTTCCCGTACGGATTCCCGCCGGAGAAGTCGAACGCCGGGTCCTGCGCCGTCGCCTCGAACGTCAACCGGACCGCGTCCACCCGGCACCGCCCTTGCAGATCCACCACGATCCACTGCGGATCGCCGCCGGCCGCCCGCCACCCGGAACCCCGCACGCCCGGCACCGCGAGTCCGTCGACGACGAACTCGGGCGGCGTCGCGGCGTACGCACTCGACGAGGCGCGCACCGGCCGGTAACGGGCCAGATCAGTAGCCGGTGCCGCCGCCTGGGACGGAAGCGAAGGCAGGGTCAGGCTGGCGAGGAGTCCGCCGCTGGTGGCCAGGAAGGCACGGCGGGACACAGGATCGAGCGACACGAAGGCCTCCCAGGGGCGGTGGGATAATTCGGAATTAACAGCCCTCCGGAAGTTACTTCATGTCTTCAAGTATGTCGAGGGTCAGCGCGCCAGGTACTTGCGGACGTCGTCACTCACCTGCGCGCGACCGCGGAATCCGTACTTGCGCAGGATCGCGCTCAGGTGCGTCTTGACCGTGTTGAGGCTGATACCGAGCTCGACGGCCAACTGGTCGTTGTCCAGACCGTCCGCGAGCAGTACGGCGACCGTCTGCTGCGCCTTGGTCAGACTGGTGAACCGGCGCTCAGGCCCCTCGTCGGTCTCCATCAGCATCTCGATCAACTCGGACTGGATGTGCTCGGTCGCGTCGATGATCCGCTCGAGATGCGTCCGTACGCCGGCACTCACGTCGGGCTCACTCTCTGCCTCGGCCGCGATCTCCCGGATCGACGCGACCCGGTGCGACAGGTACTCCATCACGTGGTCGGACGTCAGCAGGTTCGGCCCGACATCGCCCGCGGGCAGCCGCCGCAAGGCATCCCGGTCCTCGCCCTCACGGGTCAGCACCCGTTCGACGACCGAGCACAACCATTCAAACGCTCGTACCGCGTTGTCGTCGTACGACTTGGGCTCGTAGCTCTGCATCGACAGCATCCCGAACAGCTGGTCGGGCCCGTCCTTCGCCGGCCGGAAGATCGGCACGGTCACCACGTCCTCGGACCGCCGCGCCATGTCCCCCACCGGTACGCCGGCATGCAGCGCGAACCCGTTGTCGTAGGCGAACCGGTACGTCTGGCGGTGTTTCACCACCCACGCGGTCTGCCCGTTCGGCCCGAAATTGTGGGTGTCCGGGTTCACGTAGTGGCCCTTGTCGTAGCCGTACGGGTACCGCACCCGGTTGCTGCCCTGCAGGAACCCGACGAAGAACGCGTCGACGCGCGCGATCTTCCCGGCTACGACCCGGACGTAGTCGTACAGGCCGTAGTGGTCGGAGCGGAACAGCGCTTCGATCTTGTGGTAGGCCTCGCGCAGGATGATCGCGGTCTCTGCGTCAACCCGCAGCGGGGCGCCTTTGTCTGACTCCACAACGTCGGCCCCCACACAGCACGGCAGCATCGATCTCTCGACTATGCCGCTGTCCCCGCGACTTGCCAAGCGATGCCCGGTGATTGTGGACAGCTGCCGTGAACGGACGGCGGTCGCGGGCGGTGAGTGTGAGCTCCCGAGTCGCCCTCCCAAGCCTCGGCCGAGCCCTCCTGCACCACCCGCGACCACGAGTGGGATACCGGTAACTGTTGAGCCCCCGCGTCGATCGATCCCACGCCCCCTGCGAGATCGGCGACCCCCCGACGGTTGTTCCGGCGTCCCTTCCTCCCCCCGCTGACTACACGGTGCCACCGAACGCCGACGGTGACCATCGCCCGCCGCATGATCTTGTTGTGCCCTCAATCTCACCCCCGGGGTGAGATCGGATGTATACGATTACAGCTGCCAGCTGGTGTCGAGCGGCTTGCCCTCGGCGTATCCGGCGGCGGTCTGCAGGCCGACGACGGCCCGCTCGTGGAACTCGGCGAGGTTCGCGGCACCGACGTACGTGCAGGAACTGCGAATGCCGGAGACGATCGAGTCCAGCACGTCCTCCACACTCGGGCGCTCCGGGTCGAGGTACATCCGGGCGGTCGAGATGCCCTCCTCGAAGATGCTCTTGCGGGCCCGCTGGAACGGCGAGTCCTCGGCCGTCCGGGACCGCACCGCCCGCGCGGACGCCATCCCGAAGCTCTCCTTGTAGATCCGGCCCTGGCTGTCGCGGTGCGGGTCGCCGGGTGACTCGTACGTACCGGCGAACCATGAGCCGATCATCACGCTCGACGCCCCGGCCGCCAGCGCGAGCGCGACATCGCGCGGATACCGTACGCCGCCGTCGGCCCACACGTGTTTGCCGAGCTCACGCGCCCGCGTCGCACACTCGAGGACGGCGGAGAACTGCGGACGCCCGACGGCGGTCTGCATCCGCGTCGTACACATCGCGCCCGGCCCGACGCCGACCTTCACGATGTCGGCGCCCGCACTGACGAGATCCGTGACCCCCTCGGCGGTGACCACGTTGCCGGCCACGATCGGAATCGTCGGCCCGAGCGCGCGAACCCGCTCGACGACCTCGAGCATCCGCTCCTGATGCCCGTGCGCGGTGTCGATCACGAGTACGTCGATGCCGACGTCGAGCAACGCCTTCGCCTTCTGCTCGGCGTCCCCGTTGATCCCGATCGCGGCGGCGATGCGCAGCTTGCCGTCGGCATCCAGCGCCGGCTCGTACAACGTGGCACGCAGCGCACGCTGCCGTGTCAGGATGCCGACGATCTGGTCGTTCGCGTCCACCACCGGCGCGAGCCGATGCCGGCCGTCGTGCAACTGGTTGAACGCCGCCTCCGGATCGATCCCCTGCGGCAACGTCAGCAACTCCCGGGACATGATCCCTTCCAGCTGCGTGAACCGGTCCGCGCCCGCACAGTCCGCCTCGGTCACAACCCCGACCGGCCGCCCGTGATCGACCACCACGACCGCACCGTGATTCCGCTTCGGCAACAGGTTCAACGCCTCACCCACGGTCCCCGTCGGCGGCAACGTCAACGCGGTGTCGTGCACCGGGTCGCGCCCCTTCACCCAACCGACCACCTCGGCGACGACATCCACCGGAATGTCCTGCGGAATCACCGCGAGCCCACCACACCTCGCAATCGTCTCCGCCATCCGCCGCCCCGACACCGCCGTCATATTCGCAGCAACCACCGGAATCGAAGCCCCGGTCCCGTCATTGGTCGCCAGATCAACATCCAACCGCGACCCGACCCGCGACCGATTAGGCACCAGAAACACATCACTGAACGTGAGGTCCCCCACCGACTCTCGCCCATCAAGAAACCGCATGGCAGACCCCTTCACCCGAAGACCAAACCAACCCAGCCTGTCAGACACCCCAACCCCGGACAAGCAATCCCCCGATCCCCCTCGCCGAGTCGTGGTCAGCGATCGAGGCCGGGGCCGGGGCGCGGCGTGGGGGGCGATCGGCGGACACCGAACTGGACTGCCGCCAACGGACGCGATGTTGTCAGGGGCACCTGTCCCGGGAACGCGTGGGCGATGGCGCGATGAGCATCCAGCTCGGCCTGGCGCTGTGCCTGGTTCTGCTTGAGGCTCGGCATCCGATCACCGAACGCATTCAGCCCCGGCTGTCGATCGTGCAGATTGCGGCTCAGCCGCGCGCAGGTGTGCTCGTACACGTTGCCGGCGCCCCGCCGCGGCTTCACAGCCAGCAACTCCCGCCGAGGAAGCCCGCCAACCTCCGCAGCCGGCATCTCCCGAAACACCAGCCGATAGTCCGCCTTCGCCTGCGGATCCGACTGCAGATAAGCCGTCACACAGTCCCGCAGATCCCCTTTGCCGGACTCATATCCGAGCACATGACGCCCGTCGGCCGTCCCATCGGCCAGCTGCTTCATCTGCGCAAGCACCTGCTGCCGAAGAAAGACCCTGCTCGGATCAGCACGTGCGTCGGCCGCCAGTCGTCTCAGGTCCTCAGCGAACTTGTCGCTGACGATGACCTCATACCGCGGCGCACGGCTCACGGGATCTCATCGTCGGCACGGCGGAGATCTTCAAGATCTCTCACCGCCTCCGGACCCATCAACTCGGCGATCTCGTCAAGGGTCATGGCGCGGCTGGTCGGCAACGGCTCCGAGGCGTACACGCGGCGAGTCGGATCGTCGATCGTCCCGGCCGGGGGTTCGTCATCGCCGCGAAGCTGACGGTACTGCGAGGTCGACATGATGACGGCCTCCGCCTCACCACCGTCACCAAACACCACCGGCGCGAACGCCCCGCCCCGAATGGCGCCCAACATCGACACCAGCTCCGCCGCCACGGTCTCCGTCGCCACCACACCAGCACGACGCTCGAACTTCGACTCCCCGCCAAGGTCCTCGAACTCGTCGTACGTCAGCAGCACCGCCTCCGGCACCCCACCGTCCCCGAAGCTGAACGCCATCGCCCGCCCACGCCGAAACCGCGACAGCACCCCCGCAACGTCCCGCCGCACATCCTCCACCGACCGAACCCCAGAACCATCAGTAGCCACCCCCCGACTCTACGACGCCCCACCCTCCTCCCTTCGACTTCTCCACAGCCGCTCAAACCACTTGCAACAACCTGCAACCCCTGTGGATAACCCGCCACTCGAACACCCTCCGTATGCAACCCTGTACTCAATCAGCCCCAAGAACGGAGCCTGTATGCCCCGCCGACCGGCCCTCGGACCCACCACCGCAGTCCTCTGCGCCCTCACCGCGCTGACCGCCTGCCAAGGCTCCCCCGAAGCCGGCCACCCCGACCCCAGCCTGACGTCCCCTGCCCCCACCGCTACCTCTCCGGCCGACGAGTCCAAGGTCGCCGGCGACGCGGCAGTCGCCGCCTATCGTCGGTACATCGCCGTGATCAATGCGATGACCGCAAGCGGCGGCACGATGGTGAAGGATCTGCCCACGATCACGTCCGGGGTCGAGCTCGCCGTATCACAGAACCAGGCTGAGACATACCGGGGCGAGAAGATCAAGACGATCGGAACCGTGGAGATCGTCTGGGCCAAGGCGGTGAAGACCGGTCCGACCCCCGCCCACGTGACGACAGCTTCCGTCCAGGCGTGCTACGACACCTCGAAAACTCAGGCAGTCGATTCCACTGGCAAGAGCGTCCGCGAGCCGGGAACGCCGACTCGGTGGCTCGACAACCGCGATCTACAACTCATCGGCGGCACCTGGAAGGTGACGAAGGGCAAGAATCAGGGGGCGTCGTGCTGACGCCGATGATCGCGGCAGTCGCTCTGCTCGCCGGAGTTCCGCTCGCACCTCATTTGCTTCCCGCATCACCGGCTCGACATGCAAGCGGCCCCGACTGTGACCGGGACCAGGTCACGGGCAAGTGCCGCCTGCAGGTGCAGGATGGCGGGCACCCGCCGACCACTGCTGTTTCGAACAAGCCCGGGAGCAAGAAGCCGGGCGGATCTGCGTGTGTGTTCAAGGAGCAGGTTGTGCCTTGCCGGACTGCGGATGGGTTCTTCGATGCCGCGTCGGGGTGTTATCTGACTCCGATAGACGCGCCGCGCTCACTGTTCAATCCGAACGATCCCCGCCTGTACCCACCGGGTACGAAGTTCTACGACTGTTGGGTGATTCTCGATGTCGTGGACGGTAAGCCCGAAGGTATCGAGAAGTTCGAGTCTGTGATCCGGCGGCCGGGGGAGACGCGGACGATTGATCCGCGGGAAGCGGCCCGGCGGGTTGTGAAGACGATGAGCTTTGTTGCGCCGCAGTTGGGGGTTTCGCCGTACGTGCAGAGCGGTGGGCATGTCGGGATCGTGAATGTGCCGATCTGGATGTGGGTTACCGATCCCGGCGCGGCCACGACCGGACCGCAGACCAAGCGGGCCGCGATCGGGGGTGTTGCGATCGAGGCGGTCGGGACGGTTGAGCGGATCGAGTGGGCGATGGGTGGCGGCCAGACCGTTACCTGCAAGGGCCCAGGGACGCCGTTCACCAAGGCGATGGCGGACGGCAAGTCGCTCAAGGACATGCCTTCCTCGCCGACCTGCGGCTACAGATACGCCAAGACGTCTCGCTGCGAGAAGGGCGGTGCCTTCACCGTCACGGCCACTGCGTACTGGAATGTTCACTGGACCGGCGGCGGCATGCAGGGCGACATCCCACTCGACTTCAGCCGCTCGATCCCGCTCCAGGTCACCGACCTGCGCCCGGTCCTTGTCGACCCGGACGGCGGTTCGAGCACCCCGTCGGTCGCGCCGCGGTCCTGCGGTAACTGAAAAGCCGGCTCCCCCTGGTGGGAGGAGCCGGCTTTCAGTTGCAGCGCTTCAGTTTCAGGATGCTCAGCGCAGGTCGAAGCGGTCGAGTTCCATGACTTTGTGCCAGGCGGCGACGAAGTCGGTGACGAACTTCTGCTGGGAGTCGTCGGAGGCGTAGACCTCGGCGACGGCGCGGAGTTCGGAGTTCGAGCCGAAGACGAGGTCGGCGCGGGTGCCGGTCCACTTGACCTTGCCGTCGACGGTGCCTTCGAACGTCTCCTGGCTGTCGTCGGCGGCGTGCCATTCGGTGCCGAGGTCGAGCAGGTTCACGAAGAAGTCGTTCGTGAGCGTGCCCGGGTTGTCGGTCAGTACGCCGTACTTCGAGCCGTCGTAGTTCGCGCCGAGGACGCGCAGCCCGCCGACCAGGACGGTCAGCTCCGGCGCACTCAGCGTGAGGAGGTTCGCACGGTCGAGCAGCAGGTACTCCGCCGGGAGCCGGTTGCCCTTGCCGTAGTAGTTGCGGAACCCGTCCGCGACCGGCTCGAGCGCGGCGAACGAGTCCGCGTCGGTCTGCTCGGCCGACGCGTCGGTCCGGCCCGGCGTGAACGGTACGACGACGTCGTACCCGGCGTTCTTCGCAGCGACCTCCACACCGACACCGCCGGCGAGGACGATCACGTCGGCCAGCGAGACCGGCTTGCCGAACGACTGCTGGATGCCCTCGAGCGTCCGCAGTACCTGCGCCAGCTCGTCGGGGTTGTTGACCTCCCAGCCGGCCTGCGGCTGCAGGCGGATCCGCGCCCCGTTGGCGCCACCGCGCTTGTCACTGCCACGGAACGTCGACGCCGACGCCCACGCGGCCGAGACGAGCTGCGACACGGACAGGCCGGACGCCGCGATGGCCGCCTTCAGTGCGGTCACATCGGCGTCGTTGACCAACTCGTGGTCGACGGCCGGCAGCGGGTCCTGCCAGATCAGCACCTCGCTCGGAACCTCCGGGCCGAGGTACCGGACGATCGGACCCATGTCGCGGTGGGTCAGCTTGAACCAGGCCCGCGCGAACGCGTCCGCGAACTCGTCCGGGTTGTCCTTGAACCGGCGCGAGATCGGCTCGTAGATCGGGTCGAAGCGCAGCGCCAGGTCCGTCGTCAGCATCGTCGGCTTCTGCTTCTTCGAGGCGTCGAACGCGTTCGGGATGATCTCCTCGGCGTCCTTGGCCACCCACTGGTTCGCGCCGGCCGGGCTCTTCGTCAGCTCCCACTCGTAGCCGAACAGGATGTTGAAGAAGTCGTTGCCCCACTTGGCCGGCGTGGTGGTCCAGGTGACCTCCAGACCGCTGGTGATCGCGTCCGGGCCGGCGCCGGTGTTGTACGTGTTGCGCCAGCCGAGACCCTGGTGGTCCATCGGCGCGCCCTCCGGCTCGGCGCCGACGTACTGCTCCGGGTCGGCCGCACCGTGCGTCTTGCCGAAGGTGTGGCCGCCGGCGATCAGCGCGACGGTCTCCTCGTCGTTCATCGCCATCCGGCCGAAGGTCTCGCGGATGTCGCGGGCCGAGGCGATCGGGTCCGGGTTGCCGTTCGGGCCTTCCGGGTTCACGTAGATGAGACCCATCTGGACCGCACCGAGCGGCTTCTCCAACTCACGGTCGCCGGTGTAGCGCTCGTCGCCGAGCCACGTGGTCTCCGGGCCCCAGTAGACGTCGTCCTCCGGCTCCCACACGTCCGCGCGGCCACCGGCGTACCCGAAGGTCTTGAAGCCCATCGTCTCCAGCGCGACGTTGCCGGTCAGGATCAGCAGGTCGGCCCAGGAGATCTTCTGGCCGTACTTCTTCTTCACCGGCCAGAGCAGCCGGCGCGCCTTGTCCAGGTTGGCGTTGTCCGGCCAGCTGTTCAGCGGGGCGAACCGCTGCTGACCAGCACCGGCGCCGCCGCGGCCGTCGCTGATCCGGTAGGTGCCGGCGCTGTGCCAGGCCATCCGGATCATCAGCGGGCCGTAGTTCCCGAAGTCGGCCGGCCACCAGTCCTGCGAGGTGGTCAGCACCTCGGCGATGTCGGCCTTCACCGCGGCCAGGTCGAGGCTCTGGAACGCGGCCGCGTAGTCGAACTCCTCGCCGAGCGGGTTCGCCACCGCGGGGTTCTTGGCCAGGATCTTCAGGTTCAGCTGGTTCGGCCACCAGCCGCGGTTCGCGTTCCCGCTGGTCGGGTGCGCACCCTGACCGTGGGCGACGGGGCAACCGCCGGACGCCTGCGCGTCCTCTTCGCCGCGGCTCTCCTCGCTGCCTTCACCGGGCAGCGGCTCATGGATCTCGGACATCAGATTCCTTCCAGGACTGGACTTTTCGGATGGCTGGATCTAATTCAAAGACAGGTCAGGTACGGCGTGAGCAGTCGGCGCACAGCCCCCAATAGATGACCTCGGCCTCGTCGATGACGAACCCGTTGTCCTCGGACGCGGTCAGACAGGGCGCGTGCCCGACCGCACAGTCGACGTCGGTGATGGCTCCGCACGAGCGGCAGACCGCGTGGTGATGGTTGTCTCCCACGCGCGACTCGTACCGCGCCACCGACCCCAACGGCTGGATCCGCCGCACCAGGCCCGCCGCCGTCAACGTGTGCAGCGAGTCGTACACGGCCTGGTGCGACGCCTGGGGCAATTCGTTGCGCACGGCACCGATAATCGAGTCCGTGTCCGCATGCGGATGCTCGTACACCGCGGCCAGCACTGCCACCCGCGGCCGAGTCACCCGCAACGAAGCCCCACGCAACAACCCCTGGAGCTCATCCACCGTCGGCACGACGCAGAGTCTTCCCCGTTTTCTGGAACGAGTCAAGATTAGCTGACGCGATTCTCAACCTGAGACAACTCAGGCCTGAAGGTTCTCCAAATCCGCCAGCAGATTCGGGTGCTCAGGCTTCCAGCCGAGCGCATCCCGGGTGTGCGCGCTGGACGAAGGCTGGTCGGTCGCGAAGATCGGACCGAGAGGACCGTACGTCTCCTCCGGCACAGACTCGACCGGCAGGCCGAGGCGCCGGCCGATCACCGCGGCGATGTCGCGTACGGCGTCGCCCTCGTCGTCCACCGCGTGCCACGCCGTCCCGGCCGGCGCGTTCTCCAGCACCAAGCGGAACAGCACGGCTGCATCAAGCGCATGCACAGCCGGCCACCGCTGCGTGCCATCACCGGGATAACCGGACACACCAGTCCGCCGAGCGATCTCGGTCAACAAGCCGGCGAACCCACCGGTCCCCTGGTTGTGGACAGTCCGAGGCATCCGTACGGCGGCACTCCGCACCCCACGCTCCGCCAGCCCCAGCACGCCCATCACAGACCGCCCGCGCCCGCCGACCGGCCCGTCAAGGGGCAGCGGATCCTCCTCCGTGGACGGCCGCCCCGCCACCCACGGCGTACCCGACACCGTCACCAGCGGACGGCCACTCCCGACCAACGCCTCTCCCAGCACCCCGAGCGCAGCCGCCTCCTCCGCAACCCCCGCCGCCAACGCCTCCGGACTGCTGAAGTCGTTGCTAAAGGCAAGGTGAATGACACCGCCGGACTCAGCGGCACCGGCTCGGAGCACGTCCAGATCGGCAAGACCTCCGCGAACGACCGCCGCACCGGCCTCCGCCAGTGCCGAGGCGCCGGCGTCGGACCGCGCGAGCGCGAGCACGCCATGCCCGTTGTCGAGCAGTTCGCGAACAACAGCCGAGCCGATCAGCCCGCTTCCACCCGTGATGAATACCTGCATCAGACGCTCCTCAGCGTGATGGGACCTTTGTCCCATCACAGTAGCACTGACGAGACAAAGGTCCCATCACCTACAATCGACCCATGGCCCGATGGCAACCCGGCGCGCGCGAACGACTGGTCCTGGCCGCAGTGGACCTCTTCGCCGACCAGGGCTACGACGCGACCACGGTCGCCCAGATCGCCGAGAAGGCCGGCGTCACCAAGAGCACCTTCTTCCGCCACTTCCCCGACAAACGCGAACTCCTGGTGGCCGGCCAGGAAACCCTCTGCCGCCTGCTGATCGAGGGCATCGCCGAGGCCCCGGAGGACGCAAGCCCGCTCGATGCGACTGCAGCCGGGCTCGAGCGCGCCTCGAACGCGATGGGCCCGATGAACCGCGAGCTCGGCCCGCGCCTGAAGGCAGCGATCGCCGCCAGCACCGAACTCCAGGAGCGCGACGCGCTGAAGAGCGTCAGCCTCGCCCAGGCCATGACCGATGCGCTGCTAGCGCGCGACGTACCGGACCCGCTCGCCCACCTCGCCGCCGAACTCGGCGTCCTCGCCTTCAAACGCGGCTATGCGACGTGGATGGAACTCGACCACGACGACGACGGCCTGGCGCCCCACGTGCTGGCCGCGCTCGCGGATCTCCGCACGGCCAGCGCTTCGCTCTGACGAGAGGTGCCTGAGGCAGGTCCTTGCCTCAGGCACCTTTTGGTGTCAGCCGGCCGCGGCCGGGACCGGGGCTTGCCTTGGCTGCGCGACAACCGCAGTACGGCGGGAACTGCGGAGGATGCTGATGCTCACGGCAAGGGTCCACCAGCTCCACAGTGCGCCCATGCTGGCCGTCGTACCCCAGCCCTGCGCGCTGTAGAAGTTCGCCGGGTCGTCGCCGAAGTACAGCGCCGGGACGAAGGCGAGGTTGATCGCCGCGAGCACGAACGCCGACCAGCCGACCCACTTCGGCAGCAGCCGCAACCGGTAGACGACGATCCCGAGCGCGATCAGGAACAGCCCCATCAGCAGCCGCGAGATCAGCCCCTGCATCAGGTACTGCGCTCCCGCGAACGGGCCCTCCTTCGTGGTGTCGATGTCGTGGTCGGTGACGATCGCGGCGCCGGCCTCCATCGACTGCGGCACGAACACCATCGCCACCCAGAGCAGACCAGCCGTCTGGATCACGCCGGCGATCCAGTCCGACGCGACGTCGACCTGATGGATCAATTGGCGCAGGCCGGTGAAGAACAGGATGTAGAACACGCAGCCCACGATCCCGATCAGGCTGCGGGTCAGGATGTTCCAGTCCGGCGGGGCGCCGGAGTACACGAAGTACAGCGGCACCTGGACGACGATCAATGCGCTCGCGATGACCCCGAACAACCCCGCATACCTGCGAATCACGACTTCGGACACGGCAGATCCCCTCTCGAAGTTTGACGAGACGTCTCGTCTCACCACGAGACGGTAAGTCTCGCCAGAGGCCACTGTCAAGACACAACGTCTCGTCTCGTGTAAACTCCGGACGTATGGCGACACCCTCAACACCCGCGCCCCGTTCGGCGCCGAACCCCGACCGGCGAAGCGAACGCGCCCGCCAGGCAATCCTGGACGCAGCGCTAGAGCTGTGCGGTGAGCAGCTCTACGCCGGCCTCACCATGGAGGGCATCGCCAAACGAGCCGGCGTAGGCAAACAGACCATCTACCGCTGGTGGCCCTCGAAGGCGGCCATCCTCCTGGAAGCAATCGAGGAACGCGGCCGCAGCACCCTCGACTTCCCCGACACCGGCAACCTCGAAGCCGATCTCCGCACCCAGATGACCCAGGTAGCCGAAGCCTTCGCCAGCCCCATGTTCGCCGCCTACAGCAAGGGCCTGATAGCCGCCGCCCAAAGCGACCAAGACATAGCCAAAGCAGTAGTAGAGAACATCATCAACCCCCGAGTAGCCCTCTGCACAGAACGCCTGACCAAAGCCCAAGCAGCAGGCGAACTCCGCCAAGACATAGACCTGGCAGACCTGGTAGAGCTCCTCTACGCCCCCCTCTACTACCGCCTACTCCTACACACAAGACCAGTAACGAAGTCCCAGGTAGACACAATCCTGACCCTGGCCCTAAACGGCGCCAAGTAACCCAGCCCCAACAGGTGAGCAACCCACAAACCCGACCCAACAGGTGAGCAACCGGCAACCCGACCCAACAGGTGAGTGCCCAGCAAACCCAACCCAGGAGCCGAGCGCAGCGAAGGCAAAAGGGGGTGCGGGTGGCGGAGCCCCCGCTCCGCGGCGAGCGAAGCGAAGCCGCACAAATGACGAGGGCGACCCGGCCGACGCTTTCCGTCGGCACGACTCGCCCATCGCGCTCGTGGAGCTGAGGGGATTCGAACCCCTGGCCTCTTCGTTGCGAACGAAGCGCGCTACCAACTGCGCCACAGCCCCGAGCTGGTCGCCTTGGTTTCCCTGGCGACCGCGAAACTCTAACACGGCTATGGTCGCCGGATGAAACCGAGGTTGTCCAGCGGGTTTCAGTCGCCGACGGCCCGCTTCACCTCGGGTTCTTCGACGGTTTGCGGGGCGACGGTTTCGGCGACGTCCGGCTTCTCGGCGGGGTCCGTGGTACGGGCACTGGAGAAGACTTCGTCGTCGGTGAGGGAGATCGTACGGACCGTCCGGTCGGGCGCCTTCTCCTTGAGGACGTACGTCGGCAGCGTCACCGGCACCGGGTCCCAGAGGCCTTCGGCAGCAGGCTTTTCGGCGGGCTTGGCGGGTGCAGGCGTGTCGGGGAGCTTGACCTCGATCGTCATCTCCTCGTCGGGTGACGGCGCGGGTTTGCCGGCCGGGCCGCGGTCGTGCTGGGCCTGAACGCGCGTACGTCGCTCGGCCGCGAGACGCGCACGTGTCCGCGCCTGCCGCCGCAGCTGCACCCGGGTGAGTACGACGAAGCCGAGGATCGCCGCGCCGGGGATCGCGACGGACCACCACGGCACCATGGCGAGACCGGCGAGCGCGACGACCGACAGCAGGGAAAGGGTCAGGATCGACAGCACCCGCCGACGGCGCATTGCGGCCACCCGGCGGGCTCGGTTCGGAACGTACCGCTTGGGCGGCGACGGGTCGTCGGCGGCGGTCGCGCCGGCCGGGCGAACGACGTACCGGGGTCGCGACGGGTCGCGGGAAAGTACCCGCGCTTCGGCGGATGACGGCACGACTGGTTGCCGCCGCGCCTCGTCGCCCCGCTTCAGCCACATCGGGACGAGGTAGGCGGCCCACGCGGCGACGATCGCCACATAGATCAGCCCTGTCGTCCCCATGCGACGACGCTAAGGGGCGGCGGGGGCCAGATGACGTACGTGGGACGGTGTGTCGCAAGAAGACTCGTGTGACTGATGTGAATAGCACGCAGGGTAGTCATTGCAATCGCGCTACGAGACCGGGCCCGACCTCTTCGAGGTTGAGGGCGAAGATGCGGTGGTCGCGCCAGTCGCCGTCGATGTGCAGGAACCGCGGCCGCTCGCCTTCGTACCGGAAGCCGAGCTTCTCCACCACGCGCAGACTTGCCTTGTTCTCCGGGCGGATCGCGACTTCGATCCGGTGCAGGCCGAGGGTGAACCAGCAGTGGTCGGCGGCCATGGCAACAGCTGTGGGGACGATGCCGCGACCGGCGTACTGCTCGTCGACCCAGTAGCCGAGGTTGGCCCAGCGCGCCGATCCGTACGTGATGCCCGACACCGTGAGCTGTCCGACCAGGGGCCACTTCGACCGCGCCCCGACGCCCGCGGCACCGCCGTACGTGATGACGAACGGGAGCATGCGTCCGTACCGCGCCTGCCGGTTCCAGTCACGTGCCATGGCGCGGAAGGTGCGCGCGCCGTCCTCGGCACCGGGCGGCTGGGTGGCGTCCCAGGGCCGTAGCCAGCTGACGTTCCGCTGGCGTGCAGCAGCCCACTCTCCGCCGTCGCCTGCGCGTAAGGGCCGCAGTCCGACCTGTCCGTGCTGCAGCTCGACAGGCCAGTGCACGATTGCCATCAGTCGGTGTCCGTCCGCACGTGGTCCCCGCCGTGCAACTGGTCGACCGCGTGCCGCAGCAACGGTTCCAGTACGGCGAGCCCGTCCTTGACGCCACCACGTGAGCCAGGCAGGTTCACGACGAGGGTGCTTCCCACGACACCAGCGACCCCGCGGGACAGGGCGGCGGTCGCTACACCCTTGGCGATTCCGTAGGCCCGGATAGCTTCGGCAATACCTGGCGCGGGCTTCTCGATCAGGCCCGCTGTGTACTCCGGTGTCTCGTCGGTCGGCGACAGCCCAGTGCCGCCGGTCGTCAGAACCACGTCGTACGACGCCTCGACGGCAGCCTCCAACGCCGCACCGAGCGGAGCGCCGTCCGGAACGACCTGCGGCCCGGACACCTCGAAGCCCCACGACTCCAAGGCCGCAGCGATCAACGGACCAGTGGTGTCGGTGTAGACGCCCGCGGCCGCGCGGTTCGAGACGCTGACGACGAGGGCTCTCACGGCCGCTCCCAGTGCCCGGTCTTGCCGCCTTCTTTCAACTCCACCCGCACGTCGGACAACACAGCTGCCGGGTCCAGCGCCTTCACCATGTCGATGACAGCGAGCCCGGCAACTGCGACAGCAGTCAGCGCCTCCATCTCGACACCGGTGCGGTCGGTCGTCTTCACCTGCGCCCGGATGAGTACAGCGTCGTCCGCCACCTCGAGGTCGACCTTGGCGCCGGTGATCGCGATCGGATGGCACAGCGGCACCAGGTCCGGCGTCCGCTTCGCGCCCATGATCCCGGCGATCCGCGCGACGCCGAGCGCATCACCCTTCGGTACGCCGTCACCGCGCAGCGCGGCCACCACCTCGGCCGACACCAGAACCTTGCCGCTGGCAACGGCCCGCCGGACGGACGCGTCCTTGGCCGACACGTCGACCATCCGCGCGGCCCCGGTCTCGTCGACATGGGTCAGCCCGGCAGGCGGTTCGGTCATCCGGTCTCCTCTAACAACATCAGCTCAACTTGATCGCCGGCCCGGACTGCGGTCACGTCCTCGGGCACCACGATCAGTGCGTTCGCGCGGCTCAACCCGCCGAGCAGGTGCGAGCCGTGCCCGCCGACTGTACTGGCCATCCAGCCCTCGTCGCCGGAGGTGGCCGTGGCGCGGACGAACTGCCGCCGTCCCGGGGGTGAGCTGAACCCGTCCAGCGTGATGCCCGGGACCAGTGCGCGCCGGTACGGCATCTGCCCCATCATCTTGCGCAGTGCGGGCCGTACGAACACCTCGAACGACACGTACGCCGACACCGGGTTGCCCGGCAGCGTGAAGATCGGCACCTCGTCCTCACCGATCACACCGAACCCCTGCGGCTTCCCCGGCTGCATCGCGACCTGCGGGAAGTCGACAGTGCCCAGCTTGGACAGCTCCTCCTTCACCACGTCGTACGCACCCATGCTGACGCCACCTGTGGTGATGACCAGGTCTGCACGCACCAACTGGTCGGAGAGCGTGTCCATGATCCGTTTGGGGTCGTCGTCGACGATGCCGACTCGGTAGACCACAGCTCCGGCGTCCCGAGCACACGCGGCCATGGTGTAGCTGTTCGAGTCGTAGATCTGCCCGTCGCCCAGCCGGCTCCCCGGTTCGCGCAGCTCAGCACCGGTCGAGATCACGACGACCCGCGGTCGCGGACGGGCCTTCACCCGCGCACGGCCGACAGCAGCAAGTACGGCGATCTGCCGCGCCCCCAGGATCGTGTCGCGGTCCAGCACCTGCACCCCAGCGGTCACGTCCTCGCCTGCATGCCGCACCGAACCACCGACCGGCGGCTGCTGGGTGATGCGCACGTTGACCGTCCCGCCGTCGGTCCACTCGACCGGTACGACGCTGTCGGCGCCCCGTGGCATCGGTGCGCCGGTCATGATCCGCACGCAGGTGCCGGGGGTCACCACGATCGGCTCGCTCCGGCCGGCCCGGAACTCCCCGACGACCGGCAGGGCGATCGGGTTCTCGTCAGAGGCGCCGGCCAGGTCACCGGCCTGGACGGCGTACCCGTCCATGGCCGAGTTGTCGAACCCGGGCAGACTCACCCCCGAGACGATGTCCTCACACAGCACCAAACCGACCGCGTCCATCAGCGGCTGGTCGAACGCGGGCAGAGGCGTTACCCGCCCGAGCACAGCCTCCAGATGCTCATCCACACTCCGTCTCACGAGCCTGACCCTAATCCACACCCTCCGGGTGGTTGCCCCAGGTCATCCGGACGTCGGGTGCGCGTTCCTCATTGGCAGTGCCATCGGTACGGCGTACCTCGACGAAGCCATGGGCCTTGTAGAAGGACTGGGCCCGGGTGTTGGTCTGGAACGTCCACAGCGCCAGACCGCCCGGGCGGAGGTCCTTGGCGAGGTCCACGAGGGTCGATCCGATGCCCTGACCGGCCGCCTCCGGTACGACGTACAGCTGGTCGAGGTCGTCGCCGTCGAGGGTGAGTACTGCGACGATCCGGTCGTCGTCGAGCGCCACCCAGGTCTGCGCGTCCGGCAGCAGCACGTCCGCGAACCAGGTCGCCACCTCCGCGGCGGTGTGGATCGCGGGCGGCAGCTGTGAGCCGTCAGCGTGCCGCGAGCGCCACCAGACCGCGGCGGCCTCGTCCGTGTCGGACGGCTCCAACGGCCTGATCAGCAGGTCGTCCATCGCACTCCCCCGCAGCGTTCAGCTGCTCAGTTCGGTCCCGTCCGGGATGACCCGGCGCTCGCCGGCCGGCGCCTCCACCTCGACGTCCCCGACCACCACCACATCCTTGCCGAAGGCAACATCGCCGCGGACCTCGAGCCGGTCGGCGCGGACCAGCGACGGCGGCCCGGCCGGGAAGCGGGTGTCGAAGTCGGCGAGGATCTTGAAATAGTCCGGGTCCAGGTCGACGTACGGCTCGTCGCCCTCGTGCGTCGTGGTCAGGTCGCCGGCCTCGTCCAGCTCGTAGACGTCGGAGCGCAGTACGAGCAGGTCGTTGGTGGTCTTCACCGGCTTGAACCGGCTGCGGTCCACGATCACCGCCTGCGAGCCTTCGAAGGTCTCGATCGCCGTACCCATCGCGGTCTCGAGCTGGATCACCTTCGACGACGACGGGTCGGCCGGGTCGACGGTCTTACGGTTGACGATGATCGGCAGGCCGAGGATCCCGTCGTGGCCGGCCATCAGCTCGGCGAGCCGGTCCAGGTCGATCCACAGGTTGTTGGTGTTGAACGTCTTGTGCCGGGTGATGTCCTGGAAGTACTGGCTGTCCTCGTCGGCGACCTGGGCGCTGTCGCGCAGGATCAGCCGGCCGTCGGACTTGCGGACCGCGACGTGGCCGCCCTTGCGGTCGGAGCGGGTGCGCCGGCAGACCTCCATACCAAACGGTACGGTATGTTCCGCCATCCAGGCGGCGATCCGCGGATCCGGCGTCGCGCCGAGGTTGTCGGCGTTCGAGATGAACGCGTGCCGGAAGCCGTGCTCGCGCAGCGCATCAAGGGTGCCGGAGGCAACCAACGCGGTATACAGGTCGCCGTGCCCGGGCGGGCACCAGGCCAGCTCCGGGTCCGGCTCCCACTCGGCCGGCGTCAGGTCGTCGGCGAGCAGCTTCGGCTCCATGTTCTGCATGAAGTCGAGCGGCAGGCCGTCGATCGCGAGGCCGTCGTACTCGCTCAGGATCTGCAGCGACTCGGTCTTGGTGCGGAACGAGTTCATCAGCACCAGCGGCAGCGGTACGTCGTACTTGCGCCGGGTGCTCAGGATCTGGCGGGCGATGATGTCGAGGAAGCTCAGCCCGTCCTTGACCGGCAGCGCCGACTTCGGGCCGGTGACGCCCATCGACGTACCGAGACCGCCGTTGAGCTTGATGACAACCGTCTCGGCGAGCGCGGCACGCATCGCCTCCGGGTCGGTGTCCAGGTGATCGAGATGCGGCAACTCGCCGACCGGTTCGATGTCGGCCTCGTGGATCTTCCCCTGCTGCCCTGACTCGAGCAGCCGGTAGTAGTGCGTGAAGACGCGTATTGCAACGTCGGCAGCACCGGCTGCACGCATCTTCTCCTGCGCTTGTCTGAGACCCACCTCACCCATGCACCAACCCTAGGGGACAGCCACCAATCCGAGTGTTGCCCGCGTCACCCTCATACGATCAGTGCGTGTTTCAGTCGAAGGCCACGGCGCGGCAGCATTTCCTCGGTACCCGGGAGCGGCGCGCCCATGCGGAAGGGCTGCTGACCTGCGCGAAGCAGGTGCTGCCCGACGTCCACCGGGTCGCTCTGTACGTGTCGATGGGCCCGGAGCCGCAGACCGGTGCGCTGATCGACTGGCTGCTCGCCACCGACCGCGAGGTGCTGCTGCCGATCCTGTACGCCGACAACGACCTCGGCTGGGGCATCGCACCCGGTGCGGCCGACCTGGTGCCGGGTCGGCTCGGCCTGTCGGAGCCCCCGATCGACCTGGGCTCGGACGCCATTGCCACCGCCGATCTGGTCATCTGCCCCGCCGTGGCCGTCGCCCGCGACGGCGTACGCCTCGGCCGCGGCGGCGGCTCGTACGACCGAGCACTCGCCCGCCTCCGCCCTGGTACGCCGGTCTGGGCCGCCGTGTACGACGCCGACATCGTGGATGCCCTCCCGTCCGACGCGCACGACCACCCGGTGGATGCCGCGCTCACCCCAACTCGCTTGATCCCCTTGCGAAGATCAGGAGATGACTGAGACCGCGGTCGAAGCCGCAGCCACAGCCGCCCGCTCCCTCGGCCTGACGGTCACCGATCCTCTGGTGCTCTACACGGCCTTCTCAACGGTCGTTCACCTACAGCCGTCGCCAGTGGTCGCACGGGTGCCGATGAACCTCCCCGACGGCCTGAAGGAGCCAGAGCCCGCCGGACGCCGGCAGCAGCGTGAACTGGACGTCGTTGCCTGGCTGGCTGAGCAGGGCGTACCTGTGGTTCAGCCGACTCCCCTGGTGCCGCTGAGGCCAGTGGAGCAGGACGGGCTGTCCATGACCTTCTGGACGTACGTGGAAGTGGATAAGGCGGCCGAGCCCGACTACTTCGCCGCCACCGCCCGAGTGACCGAGCTACACGCCCAGCTCGCGGAGTACCCCGGTGAGCTGGCTTGGATGACCCCGCTGCGGCTGATCGGCCCCGGTCTTGCGGCGGCCGAGGCTGTGCCCGGACTGCTCGAGCAGGACGACGTTGACCGGGCACGCGCCGAGTGGAAGGTGCTGGAGCCCGTCCTGACCAGCCGGGCGGGCTTCGAGGCCGTCTTCCCGTCAGCCACCGTGCAGCCGATCCATGGCGACGCCCCGTCGTGGAATCTGATCACCACCGTCGACGGGCCGCTCTGGGCCGACTTCGAGGACGCGACGCTCGGACCCATCGAGTGGGACGTCGCCGGTTTCGGCCCCGACCTCTGCCGGGCGTACGACGCGGAGGCCCGGACCCGCGGCTTGCCGACACTCGACCCGAAGATCCAGCAGGTGATGGACCTGGCCCGCGCCCTACAGGTCCTCGTCTGCGTCCCGCTGGTCCCGCAGATGCCGGCTCTGGCTGACGGGATCCGGATGTTCGCGACGCAGTGGCGTGAAGTGCCGTTCGCTGGTGGACTGAGCTGATGTTTCAGACGTACGTCGACAGCGGCGTAGTCCCCGGACTCATCAGCCTCACCAGCCGCGGCGACGAGACCCGCGTCGAGGTACTCGGCAGAACGGCGTACGACGGGCCGGAGGTGCAGCGGGACAGCCTGTTCCGGGTGTCGTCGTTCACCAAGTCGATCGTCGCAGCCGCGACCATGATCCTGGTCGACGAGCTCAGGCTGTCCATGGACGCACCAGTTGCCGACCTTCTGCCGGAGCTGGCGCATCCCGTCGTGCTGCGGCGGCCGGACGGACCCCTGGACGACACGGTGCCGGCGGAGCGGCCGGTCACGGCGCGGGATCTGCTGACGTTCCGGCTCGGGCTGGGCGAGTCGGACAACCCGGCGCTGCGGCAGCGTGAGGAGGAGCTGGACCTCCACACGTTCGGTCCGCCCGTACCGCGGACCGCGTTGGAGCCGGACGAGTGGATGCGGCGGCTGGCCACACTGCCGCTGCAGTACCAGCCCGGTGAGCAGTGGCTGTACTCGACGGGCTCGCACGTGCTCGGCGTACTGATCGCGCGGGTTGCCGGTCAGCCGCTGGAGGAGTTCCTGCGCGAGCGGATCTTCGAGCCACTCGGGATGCGCGACACCGGGTTCACCGCAGTAGATCCTGCCCGGCTGACCACGGCGTACGTCGGGGACGACGTACTGGACCCGGCCGCGGGCAGCCAGTGGCTGACGCCGCCTTCGTTCCCTGACGCCAGTGGTGGGCTGGTGTCGACCGTCGACGACTTCCATGCGTTCACGCGAGCGCTACTGCACGGTGGTCTGCTGTCTCCAGCTGCGGTCGCGGAGATGACGACCGATCAGCTCACCCCGGCACAGCGAGAGGCAGCCAGCGGCTTCCTCGGCCCGGACACCGGCTGGGGGTACGGCGTGTCCGTCGGCGGTGGCCGGTACGGCTGGGCGGGCGGACTGGGCTCGCTGTGGTCGACCACTCCCGCAGACGGAACCATCTCGATCCTGCTGACCCAGCGGGCGCTCTGGACCTGGCCGGAGGAACTGTTCGCCGAGGCCAGCGCGCCCGCTTGGTGACAGCTAGCTAGCGGTCCGGCTTGGTGAAGGTCAGCGAGTGCTTGCGGGTCGCCTCGACGGCGCCCTTCGTGAAGGCCCACTGCAGCGTCTGGCCCTTGACCCACAGCTTGGTCTGATCGACGTAGTTGGACGAGAACGCATGTCCGGACACGCCGGTCAGGTTGATCCAGCGGGACTGGTCGAAGTCCGACAGGTCGACGACCATCCGCATCGACGGGGTCGCGGTCACGTCGTATCCCTCGGCCGCGTCCCAGGCCGTCGCGTCGACGATCGACGTACCGCCGCCGAGCTCGTAGGGGCCGCGGTTGAAGATCTTCTCGACCAGTCCGATCCCCGACTTGCCCAGGGTCTGGTTTGTGAGCGTGAGCTTGTGCAGCTTGCCCCACTGCCAGTTGACGGGCTCACGGGCCATCTTCTGGGTGATCTCGGTCCGCGCGTTGACCAGGGCCTCGCGCAGGATGTCGTCGCGGCTCTCCTTCTGCGGCGTGCCGATGTTGTCCCACCAGCCGCTGTTCGGCTGACCGAGCAGGTTGTGGACGACCTCGAACCAGCGTGAGCCGCCGTCCGGCCAGGTGCCCTCCGGGAGCTGGTCGTGGAACGTCAGCGCGAGCAGGTTGCGCCAGACCACGTTGAAGTATGCGGCCGCGGCGGAGTCCGGCGGCTGGGTGAAGTCCCAGTTCCGCAGGGTGTCCTGGCCCTGCTTGTCGAACGAGTCGTCGATGCTGATCCGGAGCAGGTACGGCACCAGCATCTCGGCGATCTTGCTCTTGGTGTCCAGCTGGATCGACGCCATCGCGTTCGCGTCCAGCTTGCCGGCCGCCTTGATCCGGTCGAGGATCTCCTGACTTCGGTAGCCGTAGTCCCAGGTGTTCGACAGGTAGTAGGAGTACGTGTTCGGCACTACTGCCTGGTTGGCCGTGACGATGATCCCGCTCGGTGGATCGAACTGGGTCGGCAGCGCATCGAAGGGTATGTATCCCTTCCAGTAGTACTTCGGGTCCCAACCGGGCACGGGCCAGTCACCGCGGCCCGTGGCGCGGATCGGGATCAGCCCGGGCGACTGGTAGCCGATGTGGCCGTCGGTGTCGGCGTACACCAGGTTCTGCGAGGGGACCTGGAACTGCTCCGCGGCGACGCGGAACTCGGTCCAGTTCTGCGCGGTGTTGATCGCGAACAGCGCGTCGGCGGTCTTGCCCGGCTTCAGCGCGGTCCACTGCAGTGCGACGCCGTACGCCGTCGGGTACTTCGCCTGCGCGGCGGCCTGCTCGCCGGCCTTGCGCTCGTCCTCACCGACGTCCGAGATGAGCGGACCGTGCCGGGTCTCGCGGACCGTGATCTTCACCGGCTTGTCCTCGCCGGCCACCTTGAACGTCTCCTCGCGGGTGGCCATCGCACGCCACTTGTTGTTGTAGAGGACGTTGTTGCCGTCGATGCGCTCCAGGTACAGGTCCTGGACGTCCGGGTCGAGGTTGGTGAAGCCCCAGGAGATCGCGTTGTTGTGGCCGATCACCACACCGGGCAGACCGGAGAAGCTGAAGCCGGAGACGTCGAACGGGCAGGCCTTGCCGACGTTGTTGCAGTGCAGGCCGACCTGCGTCCAGATGCCCGGCATGGTCGCGCCCAGGTGCGGGTCGTTGGCCAGCAGCGGCTTGCCGGTCGTGGTGTGGTCACCGGAGACCACCCAGGAGTTCGAACCGACGCCGTCACCCTGGCCGAGCAGCTCAGGCAGGCCCTTGGCGACGCTCTGCACGGAATCGAGTGACTTGAGCAGGTCCTGGGTCAGCATGCCGCGCCGCAGCTCGGGGCTGACCGCCGCAGTGGTGAACTTGCCGTCCGTGCCGATCGAGCCGCTGGACAGGATCGGCTGGTTCCGGTCGTACGGGTACTGCGGGTAGAGGCTCTCGATGTTGCGGGCCGGGAAGGCGGCCAGCAGCTTGGTCCGGGTGATCTCCTCGTCGAGGTTGCCGCCGAGGTCCCACGCCATCGCCTTGAGCCAGGACAGCGAGTCCGCCGCGGTCCACGGCTCCGGGGTGTAGTTCTTCGGGCCGCCGGGCTGCAGGGACAGTACGCCGTACTCCAGGCTGAGGCCGGAGCCGCTGTGCGTCGACAGGTACGAGTTGACGCCGCGGGCGTAGTCGTCAAGGTACTCGCGGGTGCTCGGGCTCAGCAGCGGCAGCTCCTGCTCGGCGACGCGCCGCCAGCCGAGGGTCCGGACGAACTTGTCGGTCTCGAGCGCGTCCTTGCCGAAGAGCTCGCTCAGCCGGCCGGCGGTGACGTGCCGGCGGAAGTCCATCTCGAAGAACCGGTCCTGAGCGGCCACGTACCCCTGGGCGGCGAACAGGTCGGCCGGGGTGTCGGCGTAGATCTGCGGGATCCCGTTCGCGTCCCGGACCACGTTGACGTCGCCGTCGAGGCCGTTCAGCTCGATCGTTCCGTCGTACGACGGGAACGAGTGGCGGACGACGAAGATCACGGTCCCGGCGATCACCACGAGGACCGTGGCGAGGGCGATTCCGCTGATGACGACGAGTCGAAGCAGGCGAGGCACGGACCAACCGTAGAGAATCCCCCCGCACACCCCAAATGGGGTCCCTCACAACTTTGCGTTGCTCTGCGTTCCCTCGACATGAACGCAGAGTTGAGGTATGAGGCCGTACCGGATTCCGAGCTGGACCGCATTCGCTGCAACAACTTCGACGATTTCGGAAACGCCGTCGTTTCCCGTACGTCGGGAGGCGGCGAGCCGCTGCGCTGTTGCCTGACCGTCGCCGGCGCCGGTGAGCAGATCGCACTGGTCGCCCACCGGCCGACGGAATCCGGCGGCCCGTACGCCGAGGTCGGGCCGGTCTTCGTGCACGTGGTGGACTGCTCAGGGCCGGCCGAGGGGTTCCCGATCGACTTCCGGGACCGGCAGGCGGTGCTGCGGCCGTACGACGCGGCGGGTCAGATGCTGGACGGTGTTGTCGCAGAGCCTGGGACGAGCGAAACGGAGCTCAAACGACTGTTCGAGGACCCGGCGGTGGACACCGTTCAGGTGCGCAACGTGGTGGCCGGTTGCTGGAACTTCACGGTGCGCCGACAGGGCTGAGTTGGAATACTTCGGGCCGCTGGCGCATTATTAGCAGTCGGGTAGTAGGAGTGCCAGCGGCTTGAAGGGATCCGACCGTGCCGACGTACCAGTACCAGTGCACCGACTGTGGTGAAGCGCTCGAGGTGCGCCAGAGCTTCACGGACGATGCTCTGACCGTGTGCCCGAACTGCCAGGGCAACCTGCGCAAGGTCTTCAACGCCGTGGGCGTCGTGTTCAAGGGCTCCGGCTTCTACCGGACCGACAGCCGCTCGTCCGGCAAGGGTTCCGTGCCGGCGAAGTCCGAGTCGTCGTCCTCGTCGAGCTCCAGCTCGTCGTCCTCTTCGTCGTCCGAGTCTTCCAAGTCCTCGTCGACCTCGAAGGACTCCTCGTCGGGCAGCTCGTCGTCCTCGAGCACCAGCGCCGCCTGATTTTTCCCTGTGGACAACCGGTAGGGAGGCCGGAGAAGCTCGTATCTTCTCCGGCATGAAAATCCCTTCCCTGCTTCGTGATCTGATCCGTGCCGCGCGCTGGCACCGTCGACTCCTGGCCGGCGTTGCCGCCGCGGCCGCTGTGTACTTCGGCCTTCTCGCCCTCTCCCCTTCTCCACCGCCGACCGTCGCGGTGCTGACCGCCGCACGCGATCTGACCGGCGGAGCCGTGCCCGCGCCCGACGACCTGCGGACCGTCGGCCTACCACCGGGCGCAGTGCCTTCCGGTGCCCTCAGACCCGGCGCCGATCTGACCGCGCGACTGCTGAGCGGCCCGGTCAGAGCCGGCGAGACACTCACCGACGCCAGATTCCTGGCGCCACCGGCCGTGCCATCCGGCTCGCTCGCCTATCCGTTCCGCGTCGACGACGCCGATATCAGCGCACTCCTCCGAGTCGGCGACCACATCAATCTGTACGCCGCCTCGAGCACGACCGCCGATGCCGCGAGCCTGCTCGCCCGAAGTGTCGCTGTGGTCGCCTTGCCGGCGGCGCGTTCGGCCACCGCCGGCGCGCTGATCGTGGTCGCGACAACGCCGCAGATCGCCGGCCGACTGGCCCAGGCCAGTTCGAATTCACGCATCACTGTGGCGCTGACACCCGACACCAGCTGATCACCCAGTGAACATGTGGTTGCACGATGCGTTGCCGTGCGGCGCGGTCCCTCGCTCTCGCAAGGCCGCAGCCCTAGGTTTCTCGGGTACAAACCACCCGCTTCGTGGAGGCAACCCACATGCTCAAGGGCTTCAAGGAATTCATCATGCGCGGGAACGTCGTCGACCTCGCGGTCGCCGTCGTCATCGGCGCAGCGTTCGGCGCGATCGTCCAGGCGGTCGTCGCGAACTTCATCAACCCGCTGGTCGCGGCGATCTTCGGCAAGGCGGACGCCAGCAAACTGTTCTTCTTCAAGATCAACGGCGCCGAGTTCCACATCGGCGTGATCGTGCAGGCGGCGCTGAACTTCCTGTTTGTCGCCATCGCGGTTTACTTCTTCATCGTGATGCCGCTCAACAAGCTCGCCGAGCGTCGCAAGCGCGGCCTGGAGCCGGAGCCGGAGACGACCCCGCTCACCACCGACCAGGAGCTGCTGACCGAGATCCGTGACCTGCTCCGCACCCGCCAGCCGTAAGGAGCCGCATCAAGCAGGTGGGCGCATCCAACCTCAGCCCCTGAGCTCGCCGGCGTCCACCTGCTCACCGGTCTCGAATTCACCAGGCTCCAGTTCGCCGCTGTAGCGCATCCAGCGGTACGGGACCGGTTGGCCGTCGTTCCACTCCTCCATCAAAGCGGCGGGGACATCGACGAAGCCGCTGCCGTGATACGCGCGGATCGCGGCCGCATTCTCCGGACGCACCCGCAGGAAGACCTCCGAGTACCCGGCGTCCAGCGCCGGCCCGAGCAGTGCCCGCACGAGTTCGCCGCCGACCCCACGCCCCCGGAGCTCCGGGTCCACGATGATCCGGGCGAGCTCGACCTCGTCCTCCTCGTCGTCCAGCCAGATCTCGCCGTAGCCGACCGGCTGATCGCCGTCGAACAACAGATAGGAGTGGATGTCCTCCTCGACCGTCCGCCAGCTCGTCAGCAGATCCTCCAGGAAGGGGTACTCCACCCGCCCGGACAGCAATGCCACTTCCTTCGCATCCGACGCCCAGCTCGCGACCTGGACGCCGTGCTCGTCGGAAAACCCCCGAAGCTCCACGCTCTCCCCCTCAGTTGACGAACTCCACGATCGTTCGCACCAGCTGATCCAGGGACTGCGGGTTGTTCCGGAAGGCGGGCGTCGGCGGTTCCGGACACCCGGCCAGCTCACGACTCCCCCGGATCGACTCCAACAGCGCGTCGACCGTCTTCCGCTGATGCGACGGATTCTCCGGTACCGACGGCAGCACCGCCACCCGAATACGTGTCAGCGCCGCAAGTTCCTGGTCCGTCACACCACGCAGAATGCCGCCGTCGAGCAGCTTGTCCGCCGCATCGGGCGAGCAGCCGCGGGACACCAGTCCAGCCCGGGCGCGTTCGTTCGCGGTGGCGTCGTCACCGGTCGCGGGCCAGGCCAGCAGCAGACGGTCGACCAGCTCAGGAAACTTCAGCGCCAGCAGCACCGCGACGGTACACCCATTGGAGGCGCCAACGATTCCTACCGGCCCGGCACGTTTCGCCAGTTGTTCACCGAGAGCCTCGACCTCGATGTCCCACCCACTCGCACACTGCGGCCGGTCCGGCGCGAGCACGTCAACGCCGTACGACGTGAGTCCCTCGAGGATCCCCGTCGTACCCCAGAAGGCGGTTGCGTCCATGGCTTCCCAGAGGCCGCCGTGGACGAGCAACGCGGTCGCCGTCATCCGTGGTGCGGGGGGACCTCGTTCAGGATGCGCTCGTCGTCGTCGCTGCCGAAGTCGTTGTCACCCCAGGACCGCGGGTCGTCGTCGCGGGTCTGGTCGGGCAGCAGCGGCTCGTCGTCTTCGTACGGGCTCGTCATGCCTCCAGATTACCGAGTCGCCGGGGCGCTCCGGGAGTGAATTCCCCCGGGAGTGATACTCGCAACCAGCGCGTGGACGTTACAGGTCTGCCTCGGTTGCCGCACGATCCGGCGGCGTGACCGGAACGACGCGCCGCCGTGATGTTCTGGCACGCATGACGTGACGCCGTTCCAGCATCATGGGTGACCTTGCCAACCCGGAAGGACCGAGTCGTGAGTGCATTACGGACACGGGGCCTGATCGGTGCGACGCTCGTCGTGGCTGTTCTCGGTGTTGCCGCCGCCTGCGGTAACGAGAACGCCACCTCTCCGCCCGCCGCCCAGCCCACGGACACGCCGACCACCCCCGGCACCCCCACGCCGTCAGCCACCCCCAGCGGCACACCCAGCACCGACTGCCCCGAGACCATCGCGGCCGTCCGCGCCGCCGCCGACAAGGCGGTCTGGGGTCAGGGCGCGGCCACCTCACTGTTCCACCCTGTCAGCGTGACGATCTGCCAGTTCGACGCCGAGGCGTCCGGGCAGGACTACGCGAACGTCACCACGAAGCGCAGCGGCAAACAGGCGACCGACCTGTTCGCCCTGGTGAACGCGGCGAAACCCGTCGCGAAGAAGCCGAGCATCTGCACCAAGGAACTCGGCCCGACCTATGTCCTGCGGTTCACCGACAACGACCGCGGCGTGCTGTCGATCACGGCCGAGGCCTTCGGCTGTCGCCGGCTGGTGGCGACCTCGCTGGACGGCCAGGGCAAGCCGGGCACCCTGCCGGCGCCGCGCCAGGTATCCGCCGAGCTGATCAAGTCACTCGGCCTCCGCTGACCCCCCGCGCCGGACGCGCACCCCGAAGCCGTCCGAAGCGGGGTCAACCCGCGCCTGCCTTGCGGGTCCCTCCAGAGGTCGACCCGCGAGGCAGGTTGCGGCGGCCGGCGCGTTGCCGCACGCTGATGCATGCGAACGATCCGGCTGCTGTGTGCGCTGGTCCTCGCCTGCAGTGCCTGCTCGGCTCCCGCCGACGACAAGCCCTGCACAGCAGGGTTTACGTGTACGACATTGCACGTGCCGCTCGACCGTCAACGACCGGACGGTCCGTCGCTCGATCTCGCGGTCATCGCCGCGGACAACGTCGACGCACCGCGCGGCGTTCTCCTGCTCCTCACCGGTGGTCCGGGACAGCCCGGCGTACCGCTGCTGTCCGGTCTCAAGCGCAATGTGCATCCTGACGTGCTGCGCGAGTACCGCCTCGTCATGCTCGACCAACGCGGCACAGGTCCGAGCGGTATCAATTGCCCTTCATTACAAGAGACTGTGGGCGGCTCGGACTTCCTGACACCGCCGCCGGCCGCTGTCGACGAGTGCGCTCAGCGGATCGGCACAAGCCTCGGGTACTACGGCACGCCCGACACCGTCGACGACATCGAGCAGCTGCGCCAATCCCTCAAGGCGGACAAGCTGACGCTGGACGGTACGTCGTACGGGAGCTTCACCGCGGCGCAGTACGGCCTGAAGTATCCGGACCACGTGCAGTCGCTCGTGCTGGATTCCGTCGTACCGCACAAGGGCCTCGACCCGATGGGTGTCGATCTGATGGCCGCGACCGGGCCGGTGCTCGAAGCCGCGTGCCGTCAGGATCCGGCGTGTACGACGGATCCGGTGGCGGACCTGGCCTGGTTGGTGCAGCACGGCGTCAGCGGGACCGACCTGATGGAGACGCTGTCGGTCGCGAGCCTCAACTCGGTAAACCCAACGCTCAAAGGGATCCCGGCCACCCTGCACGCCGCGCGCAATGGCGACGACACCGGCCTGAAGGAGCTCTTCCAGCAAACCACCAGCAAAGGCCTCGCGTACGGCACCCTGTCGGCAGGCCTGCACATGGCTACCCTGTGCTCGGACCTCCGCTTCCCATGGTCCGGCAAGCCCGACCGCGAGACCGCCCTCAACGACGCGGTACGGCGGTTGGACCCGAAGCGGCTGTACCCGTACGACGTGGCGACCGCCCGCAGCCAGCTGATGATCCAGGGCTGCCTGCGCTGGCCGGCTGCCCGCGTGTCGACGTACCCGGCCGCACAGGAACTGCTGCCCCGCACGCTGATCCTGCACGGGAGCAACGACCTGTTCTGCCCACTGGACTGGTCCAGATGGGAACAGGCGCACTCACGGGACGCGAAGCTGGTCGCCATACCCGGCAGCGGGCACAGCGTGCAGCGCGATCCCCGCGGGCAGGAAGCGGTCAGGGCGTTCCTGCTGGACTAGAGATCGAACTGTGCGCGAACGGTTGCAGCACGTGGGCGGCTCGATGCGTCTAATAGGTGTGAGGAGTTGTACGCCCAGCCAGGGAGTGGCGCGTGGAGTTCGAGGAGTACGTATCCGCCCGTGGACAGGAACTGGTGCGGCTCGGGTTCACGGTCTCCGGCGACTACCAGCGAGCGGAGGACCTTGCGCAGATCGCGTTGATGCAGGCGTTCCGCTCGTGGCGGAAGGTGCGCAACGCGGACGATCCACACCACTACGTCCGGCGCATCCTGGTGAACGAGTTCCTCTCGATGACCCGGCGGCGTTCGTACAGCGAGGCGCCGACGGCCGAGATCGACCCGCAGGGCGCCGTGCCGGATCACGCCACGGACATCGCGAACTCCGACGACCTGTGGCGAGCGCTGGCCACCCTGTCCGCCCGGGAACGGGTCGTGCTGGTCCTGCGGTACTACCAGGACCTGGACGACCAGACGATCGCCGACGTGCTCGGCATCAAACCGTCCTCCGTGCGTGCGACCGCGAGCCGGGCGCTCGCCTCGCTCCGGGAATCAAGGAAGACCAACCGTGTCGATGAGAGGTTGTCGTGAGCAACACCGATCTCGAGGATGACCTGCGAGGTACCTTCGAACGCGCCGCCGCCTCGGTGCCGGAGTCCACCGGCCTGACCGAGCGCGCCACCACCGGCGCGCAGCGGGCGCAACGGCGTACGTGGATCGTCTCCGGCGCGGCCGCCGTCGCGGTCGCGGCGATCGCCGTCGCGGGCTTCGGGCTGGCCGGCTCGAACAACAAGCCCAGCCAGCCGCCGGTCGCGGGCGGGCAGGCGCCGGTCTCGGCAACCCCGACGCCACAGCCGCCGACCGCTCAGACGGTGTCGGGCACCTGGCGGCCGCTGCAGATGGCGGGTTTCAAGGCGCTGAAGGCTGCGCGGCCGAACGATCCGGTGCTGGTGTTCCGCGCCGACGGGACCTGGACGGGTTCGGACGGCTGCAACGGACTGCAGGGCACGTACAGCATCGGCCAGCGCGGCGCGTTCACGGCGACGTCCGGCCCACAGCACCTGATGGGCTGCGACAACGTGCCGCACACCGGCGTACTGAAGGCGGCTAAGCGGATCGCGATCGACGGCGACACGCTGCAGTTCTTCGACGCCGACGGGCGTGAACTTGCGAGTTACGCTCGCGCACGGTAGTCGCAATTGTTCGCGGAGGGTGAGCAACACTTGACGGAACGGAGTCCCTGACCGGACCATCGAGGGGTTTGGTCCACCGATCTGGGGAGCTTCGTGCGACTCTCTGCAACCGTCCCACTGGTCACACTCGGCTCAATCTCACTCTTCGCAGTCGTCCTCACCGCGCCCTCCTCGGGCGCGGTCGCGGGCGCCGCGGCGTGTTCCCACGCACAACCGAGTGCGAGCTCGACCGAGGCGAAGCGGCTGTCGCAGCCGACCTCTGCGTCCGATGCGCGGCCGCTCGGCGAGTCACTCGGCGACGGCATCTCCGCCGCGGTGAGTTCGCTCGAGCCGCTCGACGCGACCGGCCGGCCCACGTCCGGCCTGCCGTACGGGCTCAGCCAGGGCGTGATCGGCGTGGTCGGCTCGGCCACGACCGGGTACAAGGTCGTCGTCGACTCCGCGCGGCTCGACGCCAAGAAGTACCAGTCCGCGATGGCCCGCAACCTGCCCGCGGCCGGCAAGCAGATGGTCCGTGTGGAGCGCAGCTGCCGCTCGGCCCAGTCGATCGCCGACGCGTGGAACGCCGTCGGCGCCCGCGACTGGTCGCCCGACGCCGGCCGTACGACGTTCGCTGCGGACCTCGACCCGGTCACCGAGAACGTCGTCGTCGAGTACGACCAGGCGACCACCTCCCCCGCATCCCAGTCCGGTCTTCACGAGCTGTCCGGCGTACAGGTCGTTGCGGGATCGCTCGCGCGGACGACCCGGTTGAGCGACACCCCGAAGGGCGGCCACTGGGGCGGTGCGCGGATCACGTCCGCGCTGAAGAACTGCACCGCCGGCTTCTCCGTCGTACGGCGCTCCAACGGCCAACGCGGCACGGTGACAGCAGGCCACTGCGGTGCCGCCGGCACGGTGTGGAAGTCGGGCACCAACTACTACGGCACCACGACGCTCCGGACGAACTACCCGGACTACGACCAGTCGCTGGTCACCGGCAGCGCGTACGGCGCGAAGATCTGGACCGACGGCCCCGGCGACACCGTCAACACCCGCACGGTCACCGGCGGCGCCGACCCCGGCGTCGGCACGGTCGTCTGCCAGTCCGGCAGCTTCAGTACGTCGCTGTGCGGCCTCACCGTCCGTTCGAACTCGGCGAAGTACTGCGATACCGACGGCTGCACGACGTACGTCATGCGCGCCACCCGCGGTGGCCTGGTCGCCATCGTCGGCGGCGACTCCGGCGGCCCCGTCTACACCCGCCGCGGTACCAGCTCCGCCATCGTCCGCGGCATCGCCTTCGCCGGCGCCGGCTGCGCTGCCTCCCGCTGCACCACCCTCTACGCCGAACGCTACAAATCCATCACCGGCCACCTGGGCGTCACCGCCCTCACCGGCTGACCGCTAAGCTGTCCCCGCACGTGCGCCCCCGTAGCTCAGGGGATAGAGCGTCGGTTTCCTAAACCGTGCGTCGCAGGTTCGAATCCTGCCGGGGGCACTTTACGAACGCGCAGGTCACGGGCTTGGGGTTTGCTGCGTGGTCGGGAGGAATTGCGGTAGGCCGAAGATAGGCAGGATCGTTTCTTCGAAGCGGGTCATGGTGCTGATTTGGTCGCCGGCGAGCGTGATGGTGAAGAGGCCGACTCCGTGGGTGCCGGTGGGGGTGGGTCGGTAGACGCCGAATGCCGGCTGGCCGTTGGCTCGGGTCGGTACCAGTTCGAATCTGTCTACCGAGCCGAAAATGAAGGCGAAGAAGCGCGCGACGTTGTCTCGGCCCCGGTACTCCAGCGGCATCGGTGGCATCGACATGAAGACGTCGTCGGTCAACAGAGCCACCAATGCGTCGATGTCGGCGGCTTCGTAGGCGCTGACGAACTTCGCCACGATCGCGTCCTCGGCAGCGGAGTCGGCGGCAGGCGGTTGCTCTCGAGCAGCAATCTCCGGCAGCGGGCGCTGCAGTCCTGCACGCGCGCGTTTGAGGGCGCTCTTGACCGATTCGACGGTCGTATCCAGCATGTCGGCCACCTCGTCCGCGTGGAATCCGAGGACGTCGCGCAGGATGAGGACGGCGAGCTGGCGGGGCGGCAGGATCTGCAGGGCGGCTACGAAGGCCAGAGAAATGGATTCGGTTTGCTCGTAGCGCGCCTCCGGACCGAGCGGCACGGTGATCGCACCGTCCAGCAGGGCGTCGGGATAGGGCTCGAGCCAGTGGATCTCGCCGAGTCCGGTGGGCGCTGGTGGTTCGGTTCCCGGGATGTCCCACGGCTTGGCAGGACGTCGGCGTGCAGCGCGCAGCGTGTCGAGGCAGCGGTTGGTGGCGATGCGGTAGAGCCAGCTGCGCAACGAGGCGCGTCCGTGGAATCGATCGAGACCTCGCCAAGCGGCGAGCATCGTGTCCTGGAGAGCGTCTTCGGCGTCCTGAAACGATCCGAGCATCCGGTAGCAGTGCACCTGAAGCTCGCGGCGGTGCGGCTCGGTCAGCGCTCGGAATGCCTCTCCGTCGCCGGCCTGCGCCCTCGACATCAGGTCCGATCTCACCAACTCCACTCCCGCCACCGCTTTCCTTGTGTGCAGTCCCATCCGGTATGGACGCCGGCCGAGGCGCGAAGGGGTCGGTCGCGCAGCGCCTCCTTTCTGATGCCGTGACGTCTAAACCAGTGATAGCCGACAGCAGCGTCAAAGGAGCACGGAGATGGGAAAGATCGTCATCAGCTCAAATGTCACCCTCGATGGAGTGGTGCAGGACCCGGATGGTTCGGAGGGCTTCGAACGGGGTGGCTGGTTCCACCAGTTCGTGGGGAGCAAGGACCTCGAGGACTGGCAGGCCCGCGAGACGCAGGAGGCGCTGGGCGTCGACGCGCTGCTGCTGGGCGCGCGGAGCAGTGAGTGGTTCGCGTCCCGGATGGTGTCGGGCGTTGGCGCGGCCGTCCGCGTAAGCCCGGAGTGGGCGGACAGAATCAACAGCCTCCCCAAGTACGTCGTGTCGTCGAGTCTCGACGAACCCCAGTGGGCCAATGCCACGGTCCTGGCCGGCGACGCCGGAAAGGAGATCTCGGAGCTGAAACGGAAGGTGGATGGGGAGATCCTGGTCTACGGCAGCTATCAGCTGCAGCGCACGCTGATCGAACAGGACCTGGCCGATGAACTCCGGCTGGTGGTTTTCCCGGTCGTGCTGGGAACCGGCCGGCGTCTGTTCGACGAGACCAGCGACAAGAAGCCGCTGCACCTGATCAACACCCGAAAGATCGGTGACGGCCTGCTGTTCTACACCTACGAGTTCGTGCAGCGCTGACGGCTGTAGACGGGCGGCTGCGGCACGCAAGTGTGTCGCAAGTCCGACCCGTGGCGCCGTCAGCGGCGGGACTTGCGGTGGCGGTACCAGGCGTAGGCGAGTAGGGCGCAGATGGCGCCGTTGAGGAAGCCGGCGCCGACGTCGGTGACGTGGTGCATGCCGCGGTATAGGCGGGCGAAGGCCACCAGCAAGGGCATCGCGAGGCACAGGATCACGGTCGTCCAGCGCAGCCAGGGACGTTCGATGCCCAGGGCGAGGAGCGCGAACGCGACGTACAGGCCGGTCGACGCGCCGGTGTGGCCGCTGGGGTAGCTCGCCGTCGGGGGTGAGGCGTCGAGCTTGTCGACCTGGGGGCGGTCGCGGTCGACGACCTTGGCGGCGACCAGGAAGATCAGGCCCTGCATGGCGATCGCGATCGGTGCGACGAACGCGAGGCGCAGGTCCTGGGTTCGCCACAGCAGCAGAGAGGAGACGACGATACACACCGCGATCACGCCGGCGGTGTTGCCGATCTGGGACCACACTGCGGTGATCGTGTTCCAGGTCCCGGTTCGGTCGGCGGCGAGGTCGCGGTTGACTGATTCTTCGGCGTGGGAGATGCCGTCGAGCGGTCCCTTCAGCGCCAGCCCGATGCCGATGAGGAGTCCGGCCAGGGCTACGCCGGGTGCGACGGTCCTGGTGAGGAGATCGACGCCGTCTTGCCGATGAACCCGATCCATGAAGCGAACATAATGCCTAGACCGAGGATGTGCCCGGCGAGAATGTCGGACGGGAAGTGCGCACCGACGAAGAGCCGGTCCAATCCGACCATCACAGGCACCACGATCGCGAGTACGACGGCGACGCGCCGCCAGGCCGTGGTCAGCAGCGGCCAGAGCAGGAACACCATGACGCCGGCAGCCAGCGTGATGTTCAGGGTATGGCCGGAGGGGAACGAGTAGCCCTCGGCATGCGGCACCGGACCGTCGACCACCGGCCGGGCGCGCTGCGCGATCAGCTTGGAAATACCGCCGATCCCCCAGCCGACCATCATCGTGACGAACGCCCACAGCGCCCGCCCTCTGAGCTTCTTGGCCTTCCACACCCAGATCGCCACAGCGGTCGCCACGAGATACACGAAGACCGGCAGGAACGCGACCTGGATCACTGTCAGCATCGGCACCAGCCCATGACGAACGCTGAACCCGGTGGCCGCCCGGCTGGCCGCATCGTCGGCCCTGATCAACGGACCGAACTGCTGCCGCACCGCCAACCCCAAAAGCACCACGGGCAGCGCGAACGCCACCATCGCCAGGACACCACGGAACAACCGCCAACTCCGCGTCCGGACGACGGCCGTCGCATCTGCCCGCCGCGCCGTCATAGTCAACGTGTACCCCATCCAGCACAGAATCACGGCGAGCCAGGCGATCGGTACCGTGAGGGCGAGCCGGATGAAAGGGAATCGCGTGCAGGTCGTCGTCGGTGCGGGAGCGGTCGGAAGCGTGGTCGCTCGGCTGCTGGTCGAGCAGGGTGAGCGGGTTCGGGTGATCACCAGGTCCGGCAGCGGGCCGGACGGGGCGGAGCGGATCGCCGCAGATGCCGCCACGGAGCTGACGGCGTACATCGACGGTGCGACAGCGATCTACTCGTGCGCGGGACCGGCGTACGACAAGTGGACTTCGCAATGGCCTCCGCTCGGCGCAGCGTTGATCGCGGCGGCGGAGGCGTCAGGCGCAACCCTCGTGACGACCGGCAACCTCTACGGGTACGGCGCGGTGGACCGGCCGATGACCGAAGACCTGCCGATGCTGCCCAACACCGTAAAAGGGCAGGTCCGCGCAAAGCTCTGGACCGACGCGCTCGAAGCCCACCGGGCCGGCCGGATTCGTACGGCGGAGGTCCGCGGGTCGGACTACCTCGGCGCCGGCGCGGTGTCGCCGTTCAGCGTGACCGTCTTGCCGAAGGTGATCGCCGGCAAGCGCGGCATGATGCCCGGCGACCTGGACGCGCCGCACAGCTGGACGTACGTCGGTGACGTCGCCCGCACGCTGATCGCCGTCGCCGGCGACGAGAGCGCCTGGGGCCGCGCCTGGCACGTGCCGACTCCGGAGCCCCTCTCGGTCCGCCAACTCGCCAACCGCGCCGCCGCGCTCGCCGGGGCACCCGCGGCGAAGGTGTCCGCCATGCCGGCAGTCATATTGAAGCTGGCCGGGTTGGTCGACCCCGCAGCGCGCGAGATGGTGGAGATGCAGTACCAGTGGCAGCGTCCGTTCGTACTGGACTCGACCGCGGCGACAGTCGCCTTCGGCCGCAAACCTACGATGACCGACGACGCACTCCGCGAAATGATCGGGAAGGGCAAGTAATGAGCTCCAGCAGACCAGGCCGGTGGTTCCGCCGCCTCATCGTCACAGTGATCGTGCTGGCGGTGCTCGCGGTCGCCGTGGACCGCATCGCCGCAGTGGTCGCGCAGAACCAGCTGGCGTCGATGGCCTCGAAGGAGGCCGCGAAGTACGACGTGCGCTCGGCGGACACCTCGGTGAAGATCGCCGGGTTCGGGTTCTTCCCGCAGCTGTTCAAGGAGGACTTCTCCAAGGTCACGCTGACGATGGGGAAGCCGACGCTGTCCAAGATCCCGGCGGAGAACCTCACCGTCGACATGCACAGCGTGCATGTGCCGCGTTCGCTGCTGACGAATCAGTCCGGTGCGGTGACCATCGACGCGACCGACCTGCGACTGCGGTTCGCGCCGCGCGAGCTGGGCCGGCTCGTCGTCCAGGCCACCGGTCTCCAAGGGCTGAGTTTCGCGGTCGTCGACGGTCAGTTGCACGCGAAGCTCACGGTCGGCGGTTCGAGCGCCGACGTACCGATCACTCCGCAGATCAGCAACGGCCGCCTCGCATTGTCCGTCGACAAGCTGCCGGACGGCGTCCCGGCCGTGATCCGGAGCGCCCTGCAGAACCGGCTGGCCAACGGCGTCGAGATCCCGCAGCTGCCGTTCGGCGCCCAGGTCACCGGGGTCAACATCCAGGACAACTCGATCATCCTGGACGCGACCGTGAAGGACCTGAAGTTCAACGCCTGACTCCCTTGGGTTGCGATGGTTCGCGATATATCGTCGAACTATCGCAATCACTTTTCGTAGGGACGGGTGGTCGAGATGACCGGATCGGCGTACGCCGCGGGCTGGCCTTGGCAGCAGCTCGCGCGGCATTGTTCGAACTTCGACGACATCCTGGACGAGCTGCGCGCGGCGATGACCGGACGGCGCGGGCACCAGGGCCATCGGCAGCAGCAGCACTTCGGGCCGCAGTGGGGGATGTTCGGCGGCGGGCAGATGTTCGGTCCGCCGTGGGGTCCGCCGCCGCGGTGGCGCGGTCCCAAGGCCCGCAGGGGTGACGTCCGGGCCGCGATCCTCGCCGTACTGGCGGAGCAGCCGATGAACGGCTACCAGATCATCCAGGAGATCGCCGAGCGCAGCGGCGGCGTGTGGAAGCCGAGCCCCGGCTCGATCTACCCGACGCTGCAGCAGCTCGAGGACGAGGGTCTGGTCACCGCTGATGCCGAGGTCGGCCGGCGGACGTTCCAGCTCACCGACGAGGGCCGGGCGTACGTCGCCGAGCACCAGGACGAGGTGTCCGCGCCGTGGGAGGCGATGAGCGCTCCCGCCGGCGACGACGAGAACGGGTTCAAGCCGGTGCTCGGCCAGGTCGCGACAGCGATGTGGCAGATCATGGCCAGCGGTACGCCGGAGCAGCAGGCGAAGGCCCGTGAGGCGGTCGGCGACCTGCGCCGCAAGCTGTACGGCATCCTCGCCGAGGACGACGACAGCCCGGAGAACAACGAGCAGGACCGGGCATGACATCGCCCGACCGGGGCCGACCCCATCGGGGCGGTCCCGGCGCTCGCCGCGGGCGCGAATGGCAAGGCTGGAACGGCGACTGGAGCAAGCAGAGCTGGGACGGTCGCAGCTGGGGCGGGCAGTGGCGGGGCCCCGGCTGGGTCGGCGAATGGCGCGAGACCAGCTCGGACGACCCGCGGGACGGCGGCTGGAACCGTGCGGAAGACGACAGCCGGCGCAGCAACGTACCCAGGAAGCGGGTGCGGATCGGCGACGCCGAGCGGGACCAGGCGGTGTCGCTGCTCAGTGACCACTTCGTCGCCGGGCGGTTGACGCAAGCCGAGTTCGAGGAGCGCAGCGAGCAGGCAACGAAGTCGCGGTACGGCGATGAGCTGGAGCCGCTGTTCGACGATCTGCCCACGTCGATGGAGCTGCAGGTCGCACAACGCGGCCCGGCCGTTGGACGGAGGCCCGGACCGCCTCCGCCGCTCCTGATGCTGATGCCGTTCCTGATGATCGGTCTGGTCATCAGCTCGCTCGCACTGGCCGCACCATGGCTGCTGTGGGGCGTGTTCTGGATGGTGCTGATCAGCGGCATGTCCAAGCGCCGCTGGCACAACAACTACCGCCGCTGACGAGCCCGCGGGATCTCCTCCGCGAGCTCGACGACGAAACCGTCCGGGTCGGCGATATGGACCGTCCGATGTCCCCACGGACGGTCCGCCGGCCCACTCAGCAACTGCACACCGGCCGCGACCAGCCGCTCGGCGTACGCATCCACGCCGTCGACCATCACCACGACCTCTCCACCCGCGCCCGGCGTCACGCCATGCCCGGTCAACCACTCCGCCCGCCGCCGCTCGTACAACGCGAACCGCACTCCCCCGGCGTCGAACTCCGCATACCCCGCATCCGTGAACTTGTACGCCAGCCCCACCACGTCCCGATAGAACGCCACGGACCGCTCGAGCTCCCCGACGTACAAAATGACGTACCCGATCTCCATCCCACAATTGTCATTCGGTTGGACGGGACGCCGTGGTCCCGGAGAGGATCAGGTCATGGCGAAGGTACGTGTGGAGAACTTCACGATCACGCTCGACGGGTACAGCACCGGACTCGGGCAGCGGATGGACGCGCCGTTCGGTGACCGGATGGACGGGCTGCACGACTGGATGTTCGCAGCCTTCGAGGACCGCGACGCCGGCCGCGGCGGGATCGACGCCGAGCAGGTGAGCCGGTACCCGGAGGGCTCCGGCGCGACGATCATGGGCCGCAACATGTTCGGCCCGTTCCGCGGTCCGTGGGAGGACGAGTCGTGGACCGGGTGGTGGGGTCCCAACCCGCCGTACCACCACGATGTCTTCGTGCACACGCACCACGCGCGTCCCGACCTGGTGATGGAGGGCGGTACGACGTTCCACTTCACCGACGAACCGGTCGAGAAGGTGCTGGACCGGGCACTCACCGCGGCGAACGGCAAGGACGTGGTGATCGGCGGCGGTGCGACGACCGTCCAGCAGTACCTGCGGGCCGGTCTGATCGACGCTCTGCATGTCGTCGTCGTGCCGATGCTCGCAGGCGCCGGTGAGCGGCTGTTCGACAACGTGGCCGATGCCCTCGGCGACTACAAGGTCGCCAGCACGGTCACGTCACCCCGGGCAACTCATGTGGAGATCGTTCGTCGATGACGACAGTACTGCGCTACGCCGCGTTCACGTCCGATCCGGCCGGTGGGAATCCGGCCGGCGTGGTGCTCGACGCGGGTGGGTTGGATGACGAGGCTATGCAGGCGATTGCCGCGGAGGTGGGGTACTCCGAGACGGCGTTCGTGGTCGACAGCTCGGTGCGGTACTTCTCGCCGAAGGCGGAGGTGCCGTTCTGTGGGCATGCGACGGTGGCGACCGCGGTTGCGTTGGCGGAGCGGAACGGGCCGGGTGAGTTCGTCTTCTCGACACCGGCGGGGATCGTGCCGGTGACGGTGGACGACGAACTGCGGGCGACGCTCACCAGCGTCGAGCCGTCCGTCGAGCCGGCTGGTGATCTGACCGACGTGCTGGACATCCTGCGGTGGAAGGCGAGCGACCTCGACCCGGATCTGCCGGCGCGGATCGCGTACGCCGGCGCGCGGCATCTCGTGCTGAGTACGGCGACCAGGCAACGACTTGCCGACCTGGACTACGACTTCGACCGGCTGCTGGCGTACATGCTCGAGCGCGACCTGACCACGCTGCAGCTCGTCTGGCGGGAGTCACCGACCACGTTCCACGTGCGGGATCCGTTCCCGGTCGGCGGGGTCGTCGAGGATCCGGCGACCGGTGCCGCAGCGGCCGCGTTCGGCGCGTACCTGCGGGAGCTCGGGCTCGGGCAGCCCAGGATCACGCTGCACCAAGGCGACGACCTGGGCCGGCCGAGTCTGATCACGGTCGAGCTGTCGGACCAGGACAACCGCGTGCGGGTCAGCGGGAACGCCGTACCGATCACGGCACCCGCGTGAGCCACTCCTCGGTGCCGAACTTCTCCGCGACCCGTTCCTGAGCGAGCTCCACGGTCTCGGCCTCGATGTCGCCGGCTTCGAGGCCGTAGCGGTTCCGGAACGTGCCGACCATCCGCGAGATCACCTCGGCGCGGTCGAGACCGGTCTGGCTGCGCAGCGGGTCGACACGCTTGTTGGCACTCGTGGTGCCCTTGTCGGACAGCTTCTCGCGGCCGATCCGCAGTACGTCGAGCATCTTGCCGGCGTCCATGTCGTACGCCATCGTCACGTGGTGCAGCACCGCGCCGCCCGCGAACCGCTTCTGCGCGGCGCCGGCGATCTTGCCGGCCGGCGAGGTGATGTCGTTGATCGGCTGGTACGTCGCCGCGATGCCGAGATCGTTGAGCGCACCAATGACCCAGTCGTCGAGGAACGCGTACGACTCGATGAACGACAGGCCGGAGACGAGCGACTCCGGAACGTACAGCGAGTACGTGATCGTGTTGCCCGGCTCAACGAACATCGCGCCACCGCCGCTGATCCGTCGTACGACGGTCACGTCGTGCCGGGCCGCGCCGTCCAGGTCGACCTCGTTGCGCACTGACTGGAAGCTGCCGATGATCACCGCGTTCGAGGCCCACTCCCACACCCGCAGGGTCGGCGGACGTGCACCGGATCCGACCTGTTCGGTGAGCACTTCGTCGAGCGCCATCTGCAACGCTGGCTCCCGCGGTACGTCGTGCACGAACTCCCACTCGTGGTCACGCCAACCAGTTGCCCCGGTCAACGCACGCCGTACGGCGACCGCGACCGCCTCCGGGGAGAACCCGAGCATCTCGACGCCGTCGCCCAGCACACCACGCACCCGCGCGGCGATCTGCGCCGCGGGCGACGCGATCGGCAGGCCGGCCAAGGCGCCGTTGATCCGCTCCAGCGCGTCGTCCGGCTCGAGGAAGAAGTCGCCGGAGATCTGCGCGGTCCGCACGTACTCGTCGACCACGTCAAGCTCCGCGACCACGAGCTTCCCACCGGGCACCTTGTACTCACCATGCATACTCACCAACAACTTGCGCTGGTCAACGGTTGTTCCCCGGGCGCATACTCCCGGTCATGGGGGAAATGAGCATGAACAAGGCGATCCACGCCGCCGTACGGCGGGACCTCGGTCGCTTCCTGGACGCGTTGGGGCGGTTCCTGGACGGGGACCGCAAGCGGGCCGAGCAACTGGCGGTCGCCTGGCAGAACTTCGACGAGCAGCTCACCCGGCACCACGAAGGTGAGCACGACATCGCGTGGCCGGCGCTGGAGAAGGTCGGCGTGAGCCGCGACCTGCTGGCGGAACTGGACGCCGAGCACGACACGATGGCGGCGGCGCTCAGTGCGGCACGTACGGCGATGGGCAAGCTACGCAAGTCCGCGAGCGCGGCGGACGCGGCGACCGCACTCGCCGCGATGCAGGAGCTCCAGCGGGTCACCGTCGTACACCTGGAGCACGAGGAGGCGGAGATCGAGCCCGTCTACCTGGCGAAGCAGGACAGCCCCGAGATGAAGGCCATGGGCCGCCAGTTCGCCAAGGTAGGCCCCGTCCAAGGCGGCACCTTCTTCGCCTGGGCCCTGGACGGCGCCACCCCGGACGAATCCGAAGCCATCACCCACACCGTCCCCAAACCAGCCCTCACCGTAATAACAGCCCTCTTCGGCCGCACCTACCGCAAATCAGTAGCCCCCGCCTGGCGCTCCTGACGCCGTACTCCTCCAGCACGAACCGCCCAGAACAGCTGGACGGTTATGCGGCCGGCTTGAGGACGGTGGCTACTTGCCAGACTCGGGCGCGGACTGTCTCGATGTCGGCGGAGGCGTCTACCTCGTGGTGGATGCCTCGGTTGGCGTAGAAGTGGATCAGCGGGGCGGTCTGCTCGTGGTAGATCTCGAAGCGGCGGCGGATGACCTCTTCGGTGTCGTCGGAGCGGTGCTCGATCTCGGCGCGGCGGAGCAGGCGGTGGACCAGGGAGTCGACTGCGACCTGTAGGACCAGCGCTGCGTCGAGTGAACGTCCTTGCTCGTCGAGGATGTCGTCCAGTACGCCGGCCTGGTGGAGGGTGCGCGGGTAGCCGTCGAGGACGAAGCCTGCGGCGGCGTCCGCGGCCGCGAGCCGGTCGCGGACCATGTCGTTGGTGACCTCGTCGGGCACGTACTCACCGGCGTCGAGGTAGCGCCTGGCCGTCTTCCCGAGCTCGGTGCCATCCGCGATGTTGCGGCGGAAGAGGTCTCCGGTGGAGATGACGGGCACCCCGAGGTGGTCGGCCAGGTGACCCGCGTGTGTCCCCTTGCCCGCCCCCGGCGGCCCCATCAGCAAGACAGTGGTCACGGCACCCTCCCGACCCTCGGTAAGTCCCAAAGAATATGGGACTCTCCGCAACGACGGTACGGCGTACGTCACTCCGTCTCGCGGGAATACATCACATCGCGCATAACTGTCCGGAATCACTACTTCGCGAGCAAATCCCACGTCGACAGGCAGAACGGGTGCCCGGCCGGGTCCGCGAACACCAGACAGTGATCGGCATTCGGCTGGTGTTGGTACTGCGTCGCACCCGCCGCGAGCACCACTTCGGCCGCGGCCGCGAGGTCCTCGACGTAGAAATCGAGATGGAACTGGATCGGCACCGCGGGATCCGGCCAGGTCGGCGGGACATGTGCCGGATCGCTTTGAAAGTCGATCCGCCCGCCCGGCCCGTCGACGGTCGCCCAGACCGGGTCGGTGTAGACCACCTCCCCGCCGGTGATCTGCGCGTAGAACCGGCCGAGCGCCGCCGCGTCCGGGCAGTTGATCGTCGGCGAACTCAGCCGGATCCCGGTGCCGTCCATCTCAGAAGATCATTTCCGGGCGCAGCTCGATGATGTCGCCCGGCCCCGCGAACTTCGCCGCCAGCTCCTCGGCCCGCTCCCGGGTCGCGCAGTCCAGCACGAAGAATCCGGCCAGCTGCTCCTTCGACTCGGCGTACGGACCGTCGGTGCTGACCGGCCGTTTGCCTTCCCAACGGAACGTGCGCGTCGTCGACGGCGCGTCCAGCGCCAGCCCGCTGACCAGCTCGCCGGACGCGGACAGCTCGGCCAGCATCGCGTCGAACTCCTTGCCCATCGCCTCCCGCTCGTCGGCCGGGATCGTGCGCCCCACCTCGGTGAAGTCGATCGTCGGGTGACCCCACGGCTGCGGGTTGGAGTGGATCAGGACCACGTACTTCATGATGACCTCCAGTCTGAGCCGGTACGCCGTACTGCGCCCCGGCACCGATGACGTCGGAGGCCCGGTCGCGGCCTCGACATTTCTACTCGATGTATTCCAGCTCACATCCGGTCACACTCGCCCGGCCGGGATCCGTCAGCCGGTTAGACGCGTAGAGAGGAACACATAATGAGCACGATTCTGGTGACGGGTGGGACCGGAACGATCGGACGCCACGCCGTACCGCTGCTGCAGGCGGCCGGTTGCAAGGTCCGGGTCCTGAGCCGGCACGCCCACGACCGCGGCGACGGCGTCCAGTACCTGGCCGTCGATCTGCTGAAGGGTGACGGGCTGGAGGAGGCGGTGGCTGGTGTGGACGTGATCCTGCACCTCGCCGGTGGGCCGAAGGGTGACGACATCGGCACCCGCAACCTGGTCAAGGCAGCCGAGCAGGCCGGAGTCCGCCATCTGGTGCACATCTCCGTGACCGCGGTCGACCAGCTGCCGCTGACGTACTTCAAGTCCAAGCTCGGCGCCGAGCAGGCCGTCCTTCAGTCCTCGGTGCCGTCCTCGGTACTGCGGGTAGCCCAGCTGCACGACTTCGCCTGGAAGACCGTACGGGCGATGGCGAAGCTGCCGGTGATGCCCGCGCCGGGCGGCGTCCGGTTCCAGCCGGTCGACGGGCGGGACGTGGCCGAGCGCCTCGTCGCGCTCGCACTCGGTGAGCCGCAGGGCCTCGTCCCGGACCTGGTCGGCCCGAAGGTCTACAGCCTGTCAGAGCTCTCTCACGACTACCTGCGGGCCACCGGCAAGCACCGGTTGTCGCTCCCGATCCGGGTGCCCGGCAAGGCCGGCAAGGTGTACCGCGCGGGCGGCAACCTCACACTGAGCGGCGCCGACCGTGGCACTCACACCTGGGAAGACTTCGTCGCCGCACAGGTGTAGGGCTCCAGCAGCTCCTCCAGGTCGGGCGTACGCCGCCGTGCGATCCCGGCGAGGAAGTCCGCGACCTGCACCCGCGGATCGTGCTTGGAATCAACCTGTGTGAACGACACCAACGGCGGTGGCTCTGTCTGCTCGGCAAGGAAGGCTCCCAGCCTCGCCACCCGGCCAGGGGTCAGCGCACTCTGCTCGTCGTGCACCACGGCGACCGATCGATCGCCGGCGCTCCAGTACAAGACTGTCTCGGCGAGCGCCGGCACCAGCGGCTCGAGGGGTGGCGGGATCTCCGGGTCCTCGTCGATCAGCCGCTGCATCACCTTCTCGACCCGGGGCCGGGTCACCGCACGCAACGCAGGTACGTCGGCCGGCATGGTCGCGAAGAACCGGTCCACCGCCTCGTGGTCCATCAGCCGCACCCGCTTGGTCCGGGCCAGATCCACGAAGGCCGACAGGAAACCGGTCCGCTGCCTGAGCGCGGCAGCGATCTCGGAGTGATCTGTCCCAAGGCTCGTCCCCGCGGCGTACGACGGCTCCTCGGTGAACAGCTCGAGCACCCGCGCCGCGACGTACGCGGTCTTGTCGATGACGTGGACGTGCGCATGGCCCTGCAGGGTGGTCAGCAGCCACTCGAGGGCAGGCCGCTGCTCGGGGCGCAGTAGCTGGTTCGACTTGTACTCCGTGCGCTGGCGCAGACGGGTCCGCAGTACGGCGATGATGCCGGCGGCCGCGGGGACGTCGAGATCGACGCCGGCATGGGTGATTACGGGTGAGGCGGGGTCGAGCAGGTTGGTTCCGGAGAACCCCGACTCGTCACACGCGACCTCGAACTGGGTACTCATACGCAAGCTCCAAGGCTGAAGGACTGCACGCTTCGGGGCCCGTCCGCGGGACGGGCATGATCAGGTCGCGCGCCAGGGTTCATCGGGGCGCGATGCGATCAGTGAGCGGCAGCAGCCTTGGCAGACATGCGACCCATCATGGTCCGGCCGGCAGCCGGACACCAGTGAATTCCGGCTACGGCTTGCGACCGAGCGCGACCATGAGGAGCTGGCCGGCCCCGGTGGAGCTGAGGGTCTGCTCGTCGTGCGGCCACCATGCGGTCAGGTCGACCAGCCCGGGCTTGACGAGCTCGAGCCCGCCGAGGAGCTCGTGGGTCTCGGCCCGCGTGCGGAAGAGGATCTGCGGGAAGGCGTCCTGCAGCTTCTCCTCGATCGCGGTCGAGAACTCCGCCAGCCGGCCGCCGTCGCGCGGATTCAGCGGATTGGTGAGCGCCAGATAGGAGCCGGACGGTACGGCGGCCACGTAGTCCGCGACGACCTGGACGGCCTTCGGGCTCGGGATGTTGTGCAGGACCAGCCCGAGCAGGATCCCGACCGGGCGGGTGAGGTCGAGGCCCGCGGTCACGTCAGGGTGGTTGAGTACGGCGGCCGGGTCGCCCAGGTCGACGCCGGCGAAGAAGCTGCGCTTGTCGTCGGCGAGCAGCGCCTGGCCGTGCGAGATCGCGGTCAGGTCGTGGTCGACGTACACGACCTTGGCCGCGGCGTTGGCGCGCTGCGCGATCTCATGCGTGTTCAGCGCGGTCGGCAGGCCGGCGCCGAGGTCGAGGAACTGGTCGATGCCGCCCTCGGTCGTCATCCGGCCGATCGCCTCGGCCAGCCAGCGCCGGTTCTGCTTGGTCAGCTCGGGCACTTCGGGGGCGATCTTCAGCAGCTCCTGGACGAAGCGCCGGTCGACCTCGAAGTTGTTCTTGCCGCCGAGCAGCAGGTCGTAGACCCGCGCCTGGGACGCGCGGTCGAGGTCGATCAGGTCCAGCCGGCCGTAGTCGGTCATGGCCCTGTTCCACCTCCGATCCGTCATCCGAAAACCGGGATTCCCGGAAGGCTATCCAGCAAATCCGCCGGGCGCTGCACCGGGGCTGTGTCGTGGAACCTCCGGCCCCGGCTGTCCCGCCCCACGGGAGATCGGAGCGACTCAGGCGGTAAGCGCTTGCCAGGCTCGGACTATGCCGACAACACTGAGCGCCAACCGCCCCACCTCCCAGGAGGAACCATGCATCGTCGCACCTTCTTGATAGGCAGCCTCGGCCTCACCGCGGCAGCTGTCGCCAGACCCGCGAGCGCCGTGACCACCCGGGCAAGAGCCGTCCGGGCCCGCACCCTGGACGAGCTCCGCAAGGCGATCGCGGCCGCCAAGCCCGGCGCCGAGATCGTGCTGGCCAACGGCACGTACGCCGTATCCGGTGACGAGACCGTTGCCGTCAGCGCGAAGCACGGGACCGCGGCCGCGCCGATCACGATTCGCGCTGAGTCGGTCGGCGGCGTGACGCTGACCGGGAACAACGGGTTCGCGCTCGCGGGTTCGTCGTACGTCGTGATCGAGGGATTCAAGCTCCGGCAGCAGACCACGTTCGAGGTGCCGACGACGTGTCAGCACATCCGGGTCAGCCGGAACGACATCCAGCTCGGCGATATCGAGGGCTCGCACTGGCTGATGGTGCGCGGCGACGCGACCGTTGTCGAGCGCAACCACTTCCACGGCAAGTCGAAGCTCGGCGTGTTCCTCGGGGTCGAAGGCCCCGGCTCCGACGGCATGGCCCGCGGTGTGCGGATCGTCCGGAACTATTTCTCCGACCACACGTACGCCGGTGACAACGGCGGCGAGCCGATCCGGCTCGGACTGAGCGGCCGGTCGTTGAGCGACGCCGGCGCGTTCGTGGAGGAGAACCTGTTCGAGCGGTGCAACGGCGATCCGGAGGCGATCTCGGTCAAGTCGACCGGCAACACGATCCGCCACAACACGATCCGCGACAGCCTCGGCGGGATCGTGCTGCGGCACGGCAACAAGTCCCGCGTGGACGCGAACTTCATCCTTGCCGGAAGCAACGGAATCCGGATCTACGGCAACGATCACCTGATCGTGAACAACTACGTCGAGCAGGTCGCCGGCTCCGGGATCGTGCTCGGCAGCGGCAGCGTCCGCGACCACAAACCCGAGGACTCCCCGGAGAGCCGACGCGGCAACGACGCACCTGATCGGGTGACGATCGCGCTGAACACCATCCAGTCGTGCGGAACGGCGATCAGCGGCGAGTCACAACGGCCCTTGCCGCCGCTCGGCTGCTCGATCACCGACAACCTGCTCGTCGGAGATGCGGGCAAGCAACTGGTCTCGATGCCGTACCTGGACGGGATCGCGTTCTCAGGCAACCTCTGCTGGGGCGCCGCGTCCGACGGGACCATCCCCGCGGGCGGATCCGCCCGGAAGGACCCGAAGCTCGCGGCGGGCAGCGACGGCGTACGCCGGCTCACGGCGAGCAGCCCGGCGATCAACGCGGCCAGCAAGTCGTACCCGACTGTCACCCGCGACCTCGACGACCACCCGCGCACGGGCAGGGCGGACGTCGGTGCGGACGAGTACAGCAAGGCGACTCCGCACAACCGCCCACTCCAGCCCGCGGAGGTGGGACCGCAGGCGCGATGAGTTTTCTCCGGCTCCTTCGTCTCAACAGCTACCAACGAACGAGCAGGAGGATCCATGGCGAAGGTTCTGTACTCGGTGACGATGTCGGTGGACGGGTTCATCACCGGGCCGGACGGTGACATGCAGTGGATGCGCCCGTACCTCGGGCCCAACCCGGAGGTCGACGAGCTGATCCCGCGGATCGGATCGATCCTCGTCGGCCGCCGGTCCCACGACGGGGACGATCCGTTCAAGGGCGAGTCCGGTGAAGGCCAGGCGTTCGGCGGCGGCTGGAGCGGACCGCAGTACGTCGTCACGCACCACCCACCGGCCGAGGCGGAACCCGATGTCACGTACGTCGACGACTTCACCAAGGCTCTGGCCCAGGCGAAGGCGGCGGCCGGCGACAAGTACGTCAACGTGATCGGCGCGAACATCGCCAAGCAGTGCATCGAGGCCGGCGAACTGGACGAGGTCCTCCTCCTGTTCGCCCCGACGATGCTCGGCGACGGTACCCGCCTGTTCGACTACCCCGGCGGGCGAACAGTCCGGCTGGAACGAATGAGTGTCACCGAGACCGCCATGGCGACCAGCATGTGGTTCAAGGTCGTCTAGAAGTCCGCTGCTGTTGGGTGCATGACGGCTCGGATCTCTACGGAGCGACCGGCGGCTCGCGCGTCTGGGAGGAGGCGCGCGAGCTCGATCGCTCGGTCGCGGGTCTCCACGTCGACGACGTAGTAGCCGTCGATCCGGGTCGGCTCGGAGTCGGGGAGCCGGACGGACAACTGCGGATCGGCGAGTAGCTCACCGCCGACCAGTTCGCCGGCGTCATGGGCTACTCGCTCGAACTCGTCACGCTGCAGGCGCGGTTCACCGTCACCCTGCAGGATCAGTAGGAACTTCATCGGCGCACTCCTCTCACTCCTAGGACGGAGTCGAGCGCCCGGTTTTGACATGATGGCCGGATGTTCGTGCGTACCGAACGGCTGACGTTGCGCCGCTTCCTGCCCGCCGACGCCGAGCGGTTCGCGGCGTACCGCTCGGATCCTGAGGTCGCGCACTACCAGGGCTGGGAGGCGCCGGTGGCGCTGGCCGACGCCCAGGAGACGGTCGAGCGGTTCGGTCAGGGCGATCCCGAGGCGGCCGGCTGGTTCCAGTACGCGATCGATCTGGACGGCGTACTGATCGGGGACCTCGGGCTCAACCTGCACGAGAACCTGATGCAGGCCGAGCTCGGATTCACGCTCGCGACGGAGTACCAAGGGATGGGGTACGCGTCCGAGGCCGTACGTGGACTGCTCGAGCACCTCTTCGTCGAGCGGAAGCTGCACCGGATCTCCGCCGAGGCCGACGCGCGCAACACTGCGTCCGCACGGCTGCTGGAGCGGGTCGGGTTTACCCAGGAAGGCCTGCGGCTGTCGAACACGTGGTTCAAGGGTGAGTGGACCGACGACCTGCTGTTCGGCTACCTCCGCGACGACTACCTCAACCGACGGCGGCCCACGCCCGCGCCGTCAGCCTGATCGAGCCGTCCGCCTCGATCGGCAACCGCTCGCGGACACCCTCGCGCATCGCCTCCTGATCCGCCGGGTCGAGACTGCGCAGGTACGCCGGTGCAACGCCTGTCCCGCCGAGGAACGGCTTCCAGTAGTCGTCGAACGACGAGAACACCGTGGGTACGACGATCCCGCGCGTCCGCACGTCCGCGAACCCGGCCTCGCGGAACAAGGCTTCGAGACCATCCGCCGTACAGAAGGAGAATCGGCTGCCTTCGTCGTGGTCGCGGTCCTGCGGACGGAGGGCCAGCATCGTGTCGAAGAAGTAGCGGAGCAACTGCATGCCGGCGGCGTAGTCCCACACATAGACCGCGACCGTCGACCCGATCTCCCGCATCCGGCGCAGCGCCTCGACCCGCTCGGGAATGAAGTTGAGCACGAGTCCGGCAACCACCAGGTCGAACGGGCCGTCCGGCAGATCGGCTGCCGAGCGGACGTCGAAACTCACCCGCTCGTCCTGCACGGTCTGCCGCGCGTACTCGACGAAACCGGCCGACGGGTCCACCCCGAGCACGGCGGCCGGGTCAGCGGCGCGAAGGATCTCGCGGGTCAGAACGCCCGTACCGCAGCCGACATCCAGCCAGCGCAGGTCCGCCGACGGCTGCAGCCAGTCGACGAACTCTGCGGCGACCAGCTGGCTCCAGCGGCCGATGAACGACTCGTAGACTCCCCCGTCGGACCACAGACTCATTTGGGCAGGATAGACGGGAGCGATACGCCCGTCAGGCCCTCGGCAACCTTCCAGAGGCGGGCGCTGGTCTCAACGTCCAAAGCGGCCTTCGGCTGCTTGGCCACTGCGGTGGGACCGACGAGACCGAAGATGCCCGACGGACCGTAGTAGCCACCGGCCTCGGCGGCAGGGTCGGCGGCCGCGAACAGGAGCGGCTCGGCGCCGATCTCGACGTCCTGCTTCGGGAGCGGGTTGAAACGCATGCCGATCCGGTTGAGCAGCGACGGCCGCTCCCGGCCGAGCGCGGCACCGGCGGACTGCAGGTTGGTGCGGGTGTAGCCGGGGTGCGCGGCGACGCTGAGCAGACCCCAACCGCGATCGGCGGACAGCTTGGCCAGCTGGTTGCTCATCATCAGGTCGGCGAGCTTCGACTGCGAGTACGCCGCGGTCCGCCGGTACCGGTTGTCCCATTGCAGGTCGTCGAAGTGGATGCTGCCGAAATTCGCGGCACCGCTGGCCATGGTCGCGATCCGCGGGGCCGGCGCTGCCAGGACGAGCGGCAGCAACCGCACGGTGAGCGCGAACGGGCCGAGGAAGTTCGACCCGAACTGCAGCTCGAAGCCGTCCTTGGTAGAGATCCGGGTCGGCGGAACCATCACGCCGGCGTTGTTCACCAGCACGTCGAGATGCGACTCGTCGGCAGCGAGCTGCTCGGCGAACTCCTGCACCGAGGCCAGGTCGGCGAGATCCACCCGGCGCACCTCGAGCTGGGCATCCGGGTGCTCGGCGAGGATCTCCGCGCGAGCCGCCTCGCCCTTGGCCGGAGTCCGGACCGCCATCACCACCCGCGCACCCGCGGCGGCGAGCCGCTTGGTCGCCTCCTTGCCGGTGCCGCTGTTGGCGCCGGTGACGACAACGAGCTTGCCGGTCTGATCGGGAACGTCGTACATGATCCACACTCCATAAAAGACTGATGGTCTGTTATGGCTACGACGCTATCAGACCGCTGGTCCGATAACAACAGACCGATGGTCTGTAGAATGTGAGCGTGAAGACATTCCAGCGCGCCCGGAGCGACGAGCAGCGGGCCGAGCGGCGGCGGGCGATCCTCGCGAGGGCCGCCGCGATGCTCACCGAGATGCCGGTCGCGGACGTCAGCCTCAACGAGCTGAGCCGCCGGGTCGGCCTGGCGAAGTCCAACGTGCTGAACTACTTCGACTCCCGCGAGGCCGTTCTCCTCGAGCTGTCCAGCAGCGAGCTCGAGGCGTGGGTGAAGGATCTGGACGCCGCGGTCGGCGACGCGCTCCCCGAGCTGTCGATCGACGCCCGGGCCGAGCAGCTGATCAACGCCATCGTCGGCACGCTGTCGGAGCGTCCGGTGCTCTGCGACCTGGTCAGTGCGCAGGCAGGTGTCCTGGAGCGCAACATCTCGACGGAGACGGCGCTGGCGTTCAAGCGCGCGGCGGCGGTGTCGTACGAAGGCATGATCGCGGCGGTCGTCGGCGTACTGCCGGAGTTGGGCCGGGACGGGGCCGGCCGGTTCATCGCGACCGCAAGCCTGCTCGCGGGCGCGATCTGGTCCCACTCACATCCCGTCCCGGCCATCCTCGCCGCCTACGAGGCAGACCCGTCCCTCGCCGCCCTTCGGATGCAGTTCGAGCCGGCCCTCGCCGATTCCCTCCGCACCTTGCTGTACGGCGCCCTCCCCCGCGTCACGCGGTGAGGAGGACGCCGCCGCGCAGCATCAGGGCAGGTAGTAGTTCGGGTTCGGGAGCTTGAAGGTGCGGTCCGCGAAGCCGCCCTTCAGGTCGGAGAACTGGTCGCCGAAGTTCGCGACGATCTCGTAGCCGAGCGACTCGATGTGCGCGCGGGTCGCCGACTTGTAGTGGATCGTCGTACACGAGCCGTTCGGGTCGGCCGCGCAGGCGGTCTTCAGGTAGTCCGGGTAGTCGGCGACGGCCGGCTTGGTGAACAGGCCGTCCTCACCATTGCTCAGCTTGGTCGGGTCCGGGTAGCCGGCGTCGACGCCGATCCCGTCCGAGGTGAGGTTGCCCAGCGTGGCCTGCTCCTGCGCGGCACCGCGGCCGGTCAGGAAGAAGACCGCGTAGCCCTCACGCTTGGCCTTGTTCACCATGTCGACCATGCCCGGTACGGCCGGGAACCGCTGGTTCAGCACGTAGTCCGCGTTGGTGGTCGGGTTGAACGCCCAGTTGCTGAAGATCTCGTAGTTCCAGGTCGCCAGCGCGGTGTCGTCGACGTCCAGCAGAATCGCCTTGGTCTTGCGCGTGTGGTGCGGCGTGGCGAGGTAGCGCGAACCGGCGGCCGCGACCGAGCGGGCTTCCTTGGCGTAGTTGCTGTCGTCCGCGAACGTGCCGCTGCCGAGCGGATCGCCGTAGTAGTTGCGCAACTGCTGCCGCAGTACGTCGATGTTCGTGACCTGCTTCTCACTGCGCGGCGTCGACGTCTGGATGGCCGGCTGCGGGTTCGCGGCACCGGCCGAGTACGCGACCCCGCCGACGACCGATGTCATCGCGACTGCTGCGACGCTGGTCAGAACCATCCGGCGGGACGGCCGGCGCCAGGAACGGAATGCCATGGTGACCTTCTTCGGAGTACGGGAATGCTTGCCAAAGCAAACTAACCCGGTCCGGACCGGTTGACGGCGCGACAGCCTGAATTACAGGGGAATCCTGCGTCCGTTCAGACGGATTTCACGTAACGGTGGCACGGCACCGGTATGGTCCCGCCTTCCACTGCGGCCGGGTAGTCGAACGCGCCGGTGTCGGTCCAGCCGCTGCGCTCGTAGAACCGGCGGGCCCGCGCGTTCCCGGTCGCCACCGCAAGCCAGGCTTCCCCGTGTCCTCCTGCTTTCACCTGCCGTTCGGCTTCGGTGAGTAGCGTCCCGGCTACTCCCGATCCGCGGTGATCGCGCGACACGTACACCTGCTCGACCTCGTCCCCCACCACCATCACGAACCCGGCAACCTCGTCCCCGACCAGCGCAACGGTGGTGTCCGCAACCCGTTGCGCAGCACGTGTTCCGAACGATTCCTCGGTCCGGACCGAGACCAGCTCATCCGGCACATGCCCGAGATGCCCGTCCCGCCAACCGTCGTACCAGATCGCCGCCACAATCTCGGAGTCCCCGGCAACAGCGGGCCGCACGATCACAGTCATGCGGCCAGCGTAAGCACCAACGAGGCACACGCCATGCCCAGGAAGAACACCGCCAGGAAGAACTGTGCGGTGTAGTCCGCGGCGCGCACGTGGGTGTACAAGGCGCACACGAAGAACAACACCAGCCCGATCGCGGCGGCCACGACCAGTGCCGGTAGCTGGATCAGCAGCCCGGCAAGAAGCCCGGCCGCACCGGCCGTCTTCAACGTCCCGATCGGGAACGTCAACCACGATTCCGGTACGCCGGCCTTCACCATGCCGGGCAGGATCGGTTGCCAGTGCAGCAGCGCGGCGATCCCGGAGAACGCGTTGATCGCCACCGTCACCCCCACGATCGCCACGACCACGGTCGGCAGCATCAGTACACCTCCAGGCGGGTCAGCTTGTCCGGGTTCGTGACGGCGTAGATGCCGGTGATCTCGTCGCCGATGACGTCCAGCACGATCACCGCGAACACGGTGTCTCCGGACAGCAGGAGAGCTGACGGATCGCCGTTGATCCGGCGGTACCGCACCCCGAGCAGCTCGACCGGCCGGCGCTCGGCGTCGCCGACGATCAGTCGCGCGATCCGGTCCCGGCCGTGCACCGGACGCAGTCCGGCGGCCCGCGCCTTGCCGCCGCCGTCGGCCCACAGGGTGACGTCCGGCGCAAGCACCTGCAGCAGCGCGGCGAGATCTCCACCCACGATCGCGTCGACGAACCGCTGCGTAACCTCCTCACGCACCCGCGGATCCGCCTCGAACCGCGGTCGTCGCGCCTGCACATGCTCCCTGGCCCGGTGGGCGAGTTGCCGTACGGCGGCCGGCGTACGGCCGACCAACTCGGCGATCTCCGGGTGCGAATAGCCGAACACCTCGTGCAGGACGAAGACCGCACGCTCCAACGGTGTCAGAGTCTCGAGTACGACGAGGACCGCCAGCGACAGGGTCTCGGCCTGCTCGACCGGATCGACCGGCGTGATCAGCGGCTCCGGCAGCCACGGACCGACGTACTCCTCCTTCCGCCGGTTGATCGTCGTCCGTCGAGCCAGCGCGGCGTTGACCGCGACCCGCACGAGGTACGCCCGCGGGTTCTCGATACCGGACCGGCCCGACCAGGCCAGCCAGGTCTCCTGCAGCACGTCCTCGGTGTCGGCGACGCTGCCGAGAATGTTGTATCCGATCGAGAACAGCAACTCCCGGTGCTCGAGGAACACATCGGTCGAACTCAGCTCGTTCATACCCTCTTTGAGTCCTCCCTCCCCGGATGTGTGACATCGGCTCCCGTGGGCCGACTCGATCGTCGAAGCCGTCAGCGAGACCACGGATCGCCTCGTCCGTTGGCGCGGTATCGATCTCGTCGTCCGGGCGGACGACCGTCCGGGCAGGCTCGCCGTCGACTCGCTCCGGTCGAACGATAGTCCGCTGGTACTGCCGGAGAAGCTGGCCGATGCGGTCCGCCGGTACGGCGCGGGAGCGCCGGCGCCGGGCGACCCGGAGCGACTCGTGCAGGCCACCGGGTACACGACCTCCCAGTCGGCCGGTTTGAGCAGCCCGCTGTTCGACAACATCGGCGGACTGCACCAGCCGGAGGCCGATCTGGACGACGGACTGGCTGATGTCTGGGCCCAGGAGCGCCTGGCCGAGATCTGGCCGAAGACCGAGTCCGGCAGGTTCCTCCCGGCCGCGGAGGTGCCCGACTTCGCCTTCGCCGGGCGCAACCCGGCGGCAGCCGCGGCGGCGAGGGCGCTGATGACCGAGATCGTCCGCCAGCAGGGTGGTACGCCGGCCGAGCCCGCGGACTACGCCGCACTCTCCGAGTGGCTGATCTCGATCAAACCCGAGGAGCGGTACGGCGAGATCCTGTCGCTGCTGCCCGGCACCGAAGAACTGTCCCCGCGGGACCTGTTCCGCGCCGAAGTCGCCCTCCGGAACGGCTTCACCGAAGCCGTCGCGAAGAACGACCCGGCACTCGCAGCCGCCGCCGTGCAGACAGCGTCGGAGCGGATCGACCCTCAACTCCGCAGGCTGCTGGCGGACACCGCCCTGGCCCCTGCAACCGGCGCGATCACCACACGGGCCGGCGCAGAGACCGGCACAGCGACCGGCGCAGCCGGCCTCGCGACTACCCGCGCATCACGCGACCAAAGGGAACTCAGCAGCTAGCCCGGCCCCAAGACCACCCGGCCGGCACACCCGCGACGGAGGCCGGGTCAGTCCGGGTCATAGGACAGGTTCGGGCGGAGCCAGCGTTCGACCTCTTCGACCGAGAGGCCGCGCCGTACGGCGTAGTCCTCGATCTGGTCGCGGCCGAGCCGACCGACGCTGAAGTAGCGGGACGCCGGGTTCGCGAAGATCAGGCCGCTGACCGCGGCGGCCGGCGTCATCGCGAACGACTCCGTCAGCCCGAGACCGAGCTTGTCCGCCTCGAGCAGCTCGAACAGGTCCTTCTTCTCGGTGTGGTCCGGGCTCGCCGGGTACCCGAGGGCCGGTCGGATGCCGCGGAACCGCTCCGCGTGCAGATCCTCCAGCACCGGCTGTACGTCGGGCTCGAACCACGCCTTCCGCGCCTCCAGGTGGATCCACTCGGCGAACGCCTCCGCCAGCCGGTCGGCCAGCGCCTTCACCATGATCGCCCGGTAGTCGTCGTTCTTCTCCTCGTACGACTTCGCCAGCGCCTCGGCGCCGTGGATCGCGACGCCGAACCCGCCGAGGTGGTCACCGGCCGGCGCGACATAGTCCGCCAGGGAGCGATTGTGCCGCCCGGCCGGCTTCTCGGTCTGCTGCCGCAGCATCGGGAACGAGACGTCCAGACCGTCCAGGATGATGTCGTCACCGTCACTGTGCGCCGGCCAGAACCCGTACACGCCCTCGGCCTGGAACGACCCGTTGGCGATGATCTCGTCCAGCAACGTGTTCGCGTCGTCGAACAGCTCCCGCGCGACCGGATTGTCGAGGATCGCCGGGTACTTACCCTTCACTTCCCAGGCCAGGAAGAGGAACTGCCAGTCGATCATCGCGCGCAGCGTCTCCAGCGACGGCGTCTCCCGGCGCAGACCGGTGAACGCCGGCACCGGCAACTCGCCGTACTCGACGGGCTCCTTGTTGGCGCGCGCCTCGGCCAGCGTCAGCAACGGGCTGCGCTGCTTGTTCGCGTGCTGCTCACGCAGCCGCTCCTGCTCAATACTGTTGCTCTTGGCAAGCTCCTCGGCCCGCTCCGCGTCCAGCAGGTCGGACACCACGCCTACCACCCGGGACGCGTCCAGCACGTGCACCGTCGTCTTCTCGTACGCCGGTGCGATCCGGACCGCGGTGTGCTGTTTCGACGTGGTCGCACCGCCGATCAGCAGCGGCAGCTTCAGCCCGCGCCGCTGCATCTCGTCGGCCACGGCAACCATCTCGTCGAGCGACGGCGTGATCAGCCCGGACAGCCCGACCGCATCGGCGCCCTCGGCAACGGCCGTGTCCAGGATCCTTGCCGCCGGCACCATCACGCCGAGGTCGATCACCTCGTAGTTGTTGCAGCCGAGAACCACGCCGACGATGTTCTTGCCGATGTCGTGGACGTCGCCCTTCACGGTCGCCAGCACGACCTTGCCCTGACCGCGGACCATCTCCGCGCGGCCCTCGAGCCGGGCCTGCTCCTTCTCCGCCTCCATGAACGGCTCCAGGTAGGCGACCGAGCGCTTCATCACCCGCGCGCTCTTCACCACCTGCGGCAGGAACATCTTGCCGGCGCCGAACAGGTCGCCGACGATCTTCATACCGTCCATCAGCGGGCCCTCGATCACCTCGAGCGGACGCGGCAACTGCTTGCGCGCCTCCTCGGTGTCCTCCTCGATGTAATCGACGATCCCGTGCACCAGCGCATGCGACAGCCGCTCCTGCACCGTGCCCTCGCGCCAGGTCAGGTCGACCTCGCGCTTGGTGCCCTTGCCCTTCACGTTCTCCGCGAACGCGACCAGCCGATCGGTGGCGTCGTCCCGGCGGTCGAAGATGACGTCCTCGACCAGCTCGAGCAGGTCCTTCGGGATGTCCTCGTACACGGCCAACTGGCCGGCGTTGACGATTCCCATGTCCAGGCCGACCTTGCCCGCGTGGTACAGGAACGCCGAGTGCATCGCTTCGCGGACGACGTCGTTGCCGCGGAACGAGAACGACAGGTTCGAGATACCGCCGCTGATGTGCACGCCCGGACAGCGGGCCTTGATCAGCGGCAGCGCGTCGATGAAGTTCTTCGCGTAGCCGTTGTGCTCGGACATGCCGGTCGCGACGGCCAGCACGTTCGGGTCGAAGATGATGTCCTCGGCCGGGAAGCCGATCCCGGTCAGCAGGTCGTACGCGCGGCCGCAGATCGCGACCTTGCGCTCGACCGTGTCGGCCTGGCCCTGCTCGTCGAAGGCCATCACCACCGCGCCGGCGCCGTAGTCCATGATCTTGCGGGCATGGTCGAGGAACTGCTCCTCGCCCTCCTTCAGGCTGATCGAGTTGACCACGCCCTTGCCCTGCACGCATTTCAGCCCGGTCTCCAGCACCGACCACTTCGAGCTGTCGATCATGATCGGGATCCGGGCCACCTCGGGCTCGGTCGCGATCAGGTTCAGGAACGTGGTCATCGCCTGCTCGCTGTCGAGCAGGTCGGCATCCATGTTCACGTCCAGCAGGTTCGCGCCGCCGCGCACCTGCTCGAGGGCCACGTCGACCGCGGCCTGGTGGTCGTCACCCTCGATCAGCCGGCGGAACCGCGCCGACCCGGTGACATTGGTCCGCTCGCCGATCATCACGAACCCGGTGTCCGCGCTGATCTTGAACGGCTCCAGCCCGGAGAACCTGGTGGTGTGATCGGTCGGTACGACGGTGCGCGGGGCGAGCCCGTCGACCGCGGCCGCGATCTGCTTGATGTGGGCCGGCGTCGTACCGCAGCAGCCGCCGACGATGTTGACCAGCCCGGACTGCGCGAACTCCTCGAGCATCCCGGCGGTCTCCTCGGGCTGCTCGTCGTACCCGCCGAAGGCGTTCGGGAGGCCGGCGTTCGGGTGTGAGGCGACATACGTCCCGGCGAACCGGGCCAGGTCCGCGACGTGCGGCCGCATCTCCGCTGCGCCGAGCGAACAGTTGACGCCGACGACCAGCGGCTTGGCGTGCTCGACCGAGCTCCAGAATGCCTCGACGGTCTGGCCCGACAGCGTCCGGCCGCTCAGGTCGACGATCGTCACCGAGATCCACAGCGGCAGGTGCGGCGCGACCTCGCGGGCCGCGGCGACGGCGGCCTTGGCGTTCAGCGTGTCGAAGATCGTCTCGATCAGCAGCAGGTCGACGCCGCCCTCGGCGAGCGCGGCGATCTGCTCGGCGTACGTCGCCTTGACCTGCTCGAACGTCACCGCCCGGTACGCCGGGTCCTCCACGCGCGGGCTCAGGCTCAGCGTGACGTTGAGCGGGCCGATCGAACCGGCGACGAACCGCGGGCGGTCCGGCGTTGCGAACTCGTCAGCCGCCTGCCGGGCCAGGCGGGCGCCGGCCAGGTTCATCTCCCGCACGTACTGCTGCAGGCCGTAGTCCGCCTGGCCGATGCTGGACGCGGTGAACGTGTTCGTGGTGGTGATGTCGGCGCCGGCGGCCAGGTACTGCCGGTGGACGTCGAGGATCACGTCCGGTCTGGTCAGGTTGACCAGGTCCGGGTCGCCCGCGACGTCGTGGGTCTCGTCGTTGTAGCGCTCGGGCTGGAAGTCCTCGGGCTTGAGCTTGGCATTCTGCAGCATCGTGCCCCAGGCACCGTCGAGCACGACGATCCGCTGATCCAGCAGCTCGCGCAGCGCGGTCTCACTCATCTGCCGTCCCCTCCAGAAACGATCTCCGGAGGCGCCCTTGCAGGGTGCACGCAGGCCTTCGCCGTCTGTGCACTCAGGTCGAGCGTGGCGGACCCTCGGCCCGTTGCAGCGCCTCTCGGCCTGGATCGTCCATGTTAGCGGCGTCACTCCCTGCAGCCAGCACCCCAGATCACATTCTAAGACAGTGTCTCAAGGGGTGATCAGGTCTTGGAGGCTCGGGGCGTACAGCGCGGCGATCCGGTCCGGATCGGCGGCAGCGATCGGTCCGTCGTGGTCGATCGCGAGCGCGGCGCCGAGACCGAGCAGGTGGCCGGTGATCAGCGCGGCCCGCAGGTCGGCGTCCGGGCCCGTGAGCCGGGCAGCGAACGCGCGGGTGACCTGGTCGCGGAAGTGCTCGCGGATCTGGGCGCGCTCGTCACCCTTGCCGGCCGCGAACACGACCCGGACGAGCAGGTCCTGGTCGTTCTCGCGGCGGTACTTCACCAGGGTCCGGACGGCGTGCTCGCCGAGCCGCTCGTTCGGTGCGGCGAGCAGCAGCTGGGCGGCCTCGGTGAAGTCCGCGACCCGCTCGAACAGCGCTTCCTTGCCGCCGAAGTACTTGACGATCAGGGCAGCGCTGACGCCCGCGTCGGCGGCGACCCCGCGCAGCGTGACCGCGTTGTACGGCTCACGCGCGAACGCCTTCCGCGCGGCACGCAGGATCGAGGTCCGGCCCGGATCGGTCACGTAGCCACCTCGCGCTCCGGCTCGCGACGACGTACCGGGATCAGCAGGACCAGCCCCGCCGCCGCCAGGGCCGCCAGGCCGGCGATCACGAACACGATCAGGTACGCCGAGAGCGCGGGCGCGATCCGGCCGGCGCTGGCGATCGTGACGTTGGCCAGCACGGTCGCGACGATCGTGCTGCAGATCGCCTGCCCGACCGTGCGCATCAGCGTGTTGAGGCCGTTCGCGGCAGCCGTTTCGGTCACCGGCACAGCATGCATGATCAAGGCCGGAAGCGCCGAGTACGCAACGGCGGTGCCGGCAGAAACGACCGTCGCACCGATGACGATCCCCGCCACGTTGTGGCTGGTGAACAGCCGGACCACGTACCCAGCGGCCATCAGCACCGACGCGATCGTCAGCGTGAACCGCGGGCCGCGTGCGTTCGAGATCCGGGCGGACACGGGCGAAAGCAAGACCATCGCCACGCCGCCGGGCAGCAGACACAGACCGCTGACGACGATCGACTCACCCAGTCCGTAGCCGGTCCAGGTCGGCTCCTGCACGAGCTGCGCGGTCGACAACGAGTTGGCGTAGAACGCGAACCCGATCAGCAGCGCGCCGAGGTTGGTGAAGAGTACGGCGGGACGCGCGGAGACGCGGAGGTCGACGAGCGGGCTCTTCGTGCGCAGCTCGTACCAGCCCCACACCGGGATCAGCAGCACGGTAACGGCGTACAGGACGACGAGGGTCGGCGTACTCCAGGTTGTGGTCTTCGAGACCGCGAGGAGGAAGCAGACGAGGAATGCGCTGAGGCCGAGTGCGCCGACGATGTCGAAGCGGCCACTGGTCCGGATCGCCGACTCGGGGACGATCAGCAGCACCAGCACGATGTCGAGCAGACCGAGGCCGAGGTTGATCCAGAACATCGTGTGCCAGTTCGCGTACTCGACCACCAGCGTCGCGGCCGGGATGCCGAACGCCGCGCCGATCCCCAGCGTCGAGCTCATGATCGCGATGGACGGGATCACCCGGCGCGGGGGCAGCTCGTCGCGCAGGATGCTGATGCCGAGCGGGACCACCGCAACCGCGGCGCCCTGGAACGCCCGGCCCACGATCAGCACGGACAGGTTCGAACTGGTTGCGCAGAGCAACGAGCCGATGATCATCGAGGACAGCGCGATCAGCAGCACGCGGCGCTTGCCGTACATGTCGCCGGCGCGGCCGAGCAGCGGGGTGAAGACGGCACCGGTCAGCAGTGTGACGGTGATCAGCCAGCTCACGTCGGATGCGGGGCTGTGGGTGATCTCGGGGAGTTCGGGCAGGAGTGGAACGACGATGGTTTGGCTGATCGAGACCAGCACGCCGCAGAACGCGAGCGCGGCCAGAATCAGGCGTGGGTGAGCGGCAGGGCGGACGGTCACACGGAGTCCTCACGGGGTGAACAGTTGTTTACTCCGGAATGGTAAACGCACGTTCACCCCGGCGGGAAGTGGACCGGCGAACTGGCCCTGGATTGGACCAGCTCGCCGGCAGCGCCGCTGCCTAGGTTGGTTGCATGAGGATCTTCATCGCCGGTGCGACCGGCGTCATCGGCCGTCGTCTCGTACCGCAGCTGGTTGCCGAGGGCCATCAAGTGACCGCGTTGTCGCGGCGGTCGCAAGTCGCCGGCGTGACGACGGTGCAGGGTGACGTGTACGACGCTGCCGGGCTCCGCGAGGTGGTTGCCGCTGCCCGGCCGGATGTCGTCATGCATCAGCTGACCGACCTGACGTCGCGCGACTTCGCCGCGAACGGGCGGATCCGGCGTGAAGGCACCCGCAACCTCGTCGACGCCGCGCTCGCTGCAGGCGTACGGCGGGTGATCTCGCAGAGCGTCGCGTGGGCGTACGAGCCGGGCGAGACGCCGGCTGACGAGTCCACGCCGCTCGACCTGCACACCACGGACGAGCGCCGCCGCGGGACGGTCGACGCGATCGCCACGCTCGAAGCGATCACGGCCGAGGCTCCCGAGTGGGTCGTACTGCGCTACGGCATGCTCTACGGCCCCGACACCTGGTACACCAAGGGCGCACTGATGGCCGACCTGGCCACCTCCGGCCAACTCCCGGCCAACGCCGACGTCACCAGCTTCCTCCACGTAGACGACGCCGCCACCGCAGCCCAAGCATCCCTAACCTGGCCCTCCGGCCCCGTAAACATCGTCGACAACGACCCCGCCCCAGCCACCGCCTGGCTCCCGGTCTTCGCTGCATCCGTCGGCGCCCCAACTCCACCCGTCGACACGACGTCCACAGGTACGGCGACTCCCCCGAGCACCTCACCCGCCGGCGCCTCAACCTCGACCAGTACAACGACGCTCGGGACCACCGCGCCCGCCGGCGCCTCGACCTCCGCCAGTACAACGACGCCCGGGACCACCCCGCCCGCCGGCGCCTCGATCTCCGCCGGCACGGCGGCGCAGCCGAGCGCCCCACGTACACCCTGGGCTCGGGGCGCCACCAACGCCTATGCCAACTCCCTCGGCTGGGCTCCTGCTCACCCGACCTGGCGCACCGGCTTCCTCGCCTAACCCCACGCCGCCGCCCCCATCCCCCGGCACCTCAACCTCGACCGGTACAGCGACGTGCAGGAGCACCTCACCCACCCGCGCCTCAACCTCCGCCGGTACTGCCACGTCGCGGACGACCCCGCCCGCCGGCGCCTCGAACTCCACCGGCACGGCGCCGCAGCCGAACGCTCCGCGCACGCCCTGGGCTCGGGGCGCCACCAACGCCTATGCCAACTCCCTCGGCTGGGCTCCTGCTCACCCGACCTGGCGCACCGGCTTTCTCGCCTGACCCCACACCGCCAAGAACCCCACCACCATCGCCGAGTCGTGGCGATTGGTTGGTGGGGTGGAGCTCGAGTCGTGGATTCTGGCGAGATTTTTGCGCCTGAATCCACGACTCGGCGAAAAAGCCGATCGGGCCCGGGGCGCTCTGAGGGGGAGGAGAGCGTCGGGCCCGATCGGGGGCGGTCCGCCGGCAGCGGGGGGTAGCGCTGGGGTTTAGCGGACCGGGCCTGTGATCAGTTCGATGGTGGCCTTGTGGGTCTGGCCGGACTGGTCGACCCAGCCGACCTCGACCTTGTCGCCGGGGTGCTGCTTGTTGAGCAGCTCCGACAGCGTGTCGGGCGACTCGACGGTGTGACCGGCGAACGAGGTGATCACGTCACCGGGCTCGATGCCGGCGTCGTCCGCGTGCCCGTCGGCGAGTACGTCGCCGACGACCGCGCCGCTGGTGCCCTCACTCGTCACGACCGAGACTCCGAGCATCGGCGAGGCGCCGATGTGGACGCCGTCCGACGACTTGCCGTTCTCGATCTGCTTCGCGATGTCGAGCGCCTGGTTGATCGGGATCGCGTACCCCTCGGCCGTCGTCCCCGACCCGTTCGGCGAACCGCCCTGCCCGTTCCCGAACCCGTTGCCCGACCCGTCGCCCGAGCCGTTCTGCGAACCGGAGCCGTTGCCCGAGCCGTTCTGCGAACCGGAGCCGTTGCCCGACCCGTCGCCGAAGCCGTTACCGCCGAACGGGTTGCCGAAGCCGTTCCCGTCGCCGTACCCGGTGCCGTCGCCGGCCGCCGCCAGCGTCGCGGTCGAGGTCGCGCCGGAGGTGGCCGCCGTCTGACCCGGCCGGCCCTGGCCGCCGTTGTTCCCGTCGCCCCCGGCCACGTCCACGCCGACGACCTCGCCGTTCGCGTCCACCAGCGGGCCGCCGGAGTCGCCGGCCTGGATGTTCGCGTCGGTCTGGATCAGGTTCGTGAGGTTCTCCGGGTCCTGCCCGTTCTCGTCGGTCGCGGTGATCGCCTGGTTCAGTCCGGTGACCTTGCCGGCCGCGTAGCTCGGCGTACCGCCGACGCCGCCCGCGTTCCCGACGCCGACGACCTGGTCGCCCAGCTTCACCTGGTCGGAGTTACCGGTCTTCGCGGTCTGTAGCCCGGACGCGTCCTTCAGCTTCAGTACGGCGATGTCGTGCTGCTCGTCGTACCCGACGACGCTCGCGGTGTACGTCTTCCCGTTGCCGATGTCGGTCACGGTGATCGAGGTCGCACCCTCGACGACGTGGTGGTTGGTGAGCACCTCGCCGTCGGAGGTGAGCACGATCCCGGTCCCGGCCGCCCGGGCGTTCTCGTACCCGAGCACGGTGTTCACGTCGACCAGGCCCGGCGACACCTTGGCCGCCACGGCCGAGGCGTCGAATGCCTTCTGCGACAGCTCCGAGCTGTTCCCGGCGCTGTGCTGGTCGATGCCCCAGGCAACCGATCCGGCGACGACCACCGCGGCCAGCCCGAGCGCCCCGGCTCCCAGCAACCGCCGCCCGCGCTTCTTCGGCGGCTTCGGCGGGAACGGGTACTGCGGGTTGAACTGCGGCCCGTGCGGGTACTGCGGGTTGTACTGCCCACCCTGCTGGTACTGCGACCCCTGCTGGTACTGCGGACCCTGCGCACCCTGCTGGTGCTGCGGGGTGTACTGCGGGTACCCGCCATGCGCCGGCGGCCAATCTCCGTACTGCCCACCGTCGTACGGTCCACGTCCAGCGCTCTCGTTCATTTCCCGTGCCCTCCTCAGCCAGTTCCCTCTGCCTTCGAGTAGAGCGCGCCAGACTGAGAACTCCATCGGCCCAGCCAATGAATCAGCTGAGAATCTTCTGCACCGCCACCACCACGGCCCGGCGTCGCATGGTCGCGTTCGGTTCATCGGCGCCGTACTCCGGGTTCATCGACGACCAACTGGTCGCGATCGCCTGGATCAGCGACAACAGGCTGACCGGGGTGAACACCCGCGGGACCACGCGCCGCCGCATCCCCCGCTGCAGCTCGCCGAGCCGGCTCGCGTTGACCGCGACGATCGCCTCCAACGGCTGACCGTGCGGCCGCTCGAGCCGGTACCAGGTCGACAGCCGCAGCCGGTCCGGATGCGCCTCGAAGTAGTCGAACACCCGGCCCGCGTACGCCGGCAGATCGTCGGCGTCAAACCCGACCTCGTCGAGGTACTCCGCCACCGAAGCGCTGAACGCCGCGTCGAACAGCCCGTCCTTGTTGCCGAAGTACGCGTAGAGCATGGCCTTGTTGCAGCCTGCCACCTCGGCGATCCGGTCTACCCGCCCGCCGGCGATCCCGCGGGCGGCGAACTCGTCGATGGCGGCGGCCAGGATGCGCGCCTTGGTCCGCTCAGCGTTCCGTTCCTGCATGCAACCAGGCTAACCAACTGGTCAGTTGATTTCGACCAACTGGTTGGTTAGCTTGGGAATTAAGCAACCAACCAGTTGGTTAGGACCAAGCATGAACAAGATTTGGCTGATCACAGGCAGTTCCCGCGGGCTGGGCCGCGCCCTCACCGAGGCCGTGCTGGCCGCCGGCGAGCGGGTCGTCGCCACCGCGCGCAAACCCGAGCAACTCGACGACCTGGTCGCGAAGTACGGCGAGCAGATCCGCGCCGTCGCCCTCGACGTCACCGACACCGCGGCCGCCCAGGCCGCCGTACAGACCGCACTCGACGCGTTCGGCGGGCTGGACGTCGTGGCGAACAACGCCGGCTACGCGAACAGCGCGTCGATCGAGGAGACCCCCGACGACGACTTCCGGGCGCAGATCGAGACCAACCTCTTCGGCGTCGTCAACGTGACCAAGGCGGCGCTGCCGGTGTTCCGCGAGCAGAAGAGCGGACACTTCCTGCAGTTCTCGTCGGTCGGCGGGCGAGTCGGCGGGACCCCTGGCATGGGCGCCTACCAGACCGCGAAGTTCGCGGTCGAAGGCTTCTCCGAGGTGCTCAGCAACGAGGTCCGGCCGTTCGGCGTGAAGGTGACGATCGTCGAGCCGGGCGCTTTCCGCACCGACTGGGGCGGCTCGTCGATGCAGCTCGCGGAGGTGCACCCGGACTACGACTCCACCGTGGGCCAGATGAACCGCTACCGCCTGGAGACCGACGGCAAGCAGCCGGGCGACCCGGCGAAGGCTGCCGAGGCGATCCTGCACGTCGCGAACCTCGACAACCCGCCGCTGCGTCTCCTGCTCGGCAAGGACGCCCTCACCCACGCCGACCGCGCATCCAACTCCCGCGCCGAAGAAGCCGCCGCCTGGTCCCACCTCACAACCTCAACCGACTTCGACTGAACCCACGAAGGACTCCCGGACCACCGTCCGGCCGCCCGGCGGTCAGCGCAGGTCGCGGAAGAACTTGCGGACGTCGCCGACCAGGATCTCCGGCTCTTCCAGTGCCGCGAAGTGACCGCCGTGGTCGACGTCGGTCCAGCGGGTGATGTTGTTGTCCCGCTCGGCGTACCGGCGGATCGCGACGTCGTGGGCGAAGGCGAGCACAGCTGTCGGTACGCCGGAGTTCTCCAGCTTGGTCCCCCACGCCTCCTGCTGTGCGTACCCGACGTACGCCGCCGAGCCGGCGGTGCCGGTGAGCCAGTAGATCATCGCGTTCGTGAGCAACCGGTCCTTGCTGATGATTGCCTCCGGCAAGGTTTCGGCCGGCCACGTCCAGGCCCTGAACTTGTCCATGATCCAGGCCAGCTGCCCGACCGGCGAGTCGACGAGTCCGTACGCGAGCGTCTGCGGCCGGGTGGACTGGATGGAGATGTAGCCGAACTCCTTCTGCAGGAATTCGCCGATCCGCGCGATCCGGTCCTGCTCGAGCGGCGTCAGCGTCTTCAGCTCCTCCTCCGGCAGCGGGAACGGCGGCAGCGAGGGGCCGCCGTTCGTGTGGACGCCGACGACCCGGTCACGGGCCGCGCGCGCCACCGCCGGTGAGACGGCGCCGCCGATGTCGCCGCCCTGTACGCCGTACCGCTCGTACCCGAGCTCCTCCATCAGCAGCGCCCACACCTGCCCGACCCGCTCCCTGGACCATCCGTCGGTCGACACCGGCCCGGAGAACCCGAATCCGGGGAGCGAAGGAATCACCAGGTGGAACGCGTCCGAAGCCTGACCGCCGTGGGCGACCGGGTCGGTCAGCGGCCCGATCACGTCGAGGAACTCGACGATCGACCCGGGCCAGCCGTGGGTGAGGATCAGCGGCAGCGCGTCCGGCTCGGCCGACCGGACGTGCAGGAAGTGGATCCGCTGGCCCTCGATCTCGGTGGTGAACTGCGGGTACGAGTTCAGCTCCTTCTCGGCCGCGCGCCAGTCGTACGAGGTCCGCCAGTAGTCGACCAGCGTGGACAGCCAGGAGACCGGTACGCCGGTGTTCCAGTCGTCACCGGGTAGCGGCGCGGGGAGCCGGGTGCTCGCCAGCCTCGCGGCGAGGTCGTCGAGCGTGCTCTGCGGGATGTCGATCGTGAAGGGCTTGATCATGTCTAGAACTCTGTCATCTACTTAGGACAGCTTCAGTCCTAGCTGCGTGGCAGAATCCAAATCATGCTCGAAACCTCGGCCCGGCTCCTCAAACTCCTCTCGCTCCTGCAGCAGCCCAAGGAGTGGAGCGGTGCTGCGCTGGCCGACGAGCTCGGCGTCGGCGTCCGGACCGTACGGCGGGACGTCGACAAGCTCCGCAACCTCGGCTACCCGGTCGATGCCGTGCCGGGTGTGGCCGGCTATCGGCTCGGCTCCGGCGCGGCACTCCCGCCGCTGCTGTTGGACGACGAGGAGGCCGTCGCGGTGGCGATCGGACTGCGCGCGGCAGCGAGCGGCACCGTCGCCGGGACCGAGGAGTCGTCGGTCCGGGCCCTGACCAAGCTGGAGCAGGTCCTCCCGTCCAGGCTCCGGCACCGGGTCGCGCTCCTCCAGCAGGTCGCCGTCACGCCGGCGGGCGGGCCGTCGGTTCAACCCGACGTACTGCTCGCCGTCGCGGCCGCCTGTCGTGACCATCAGCGGCTCCGGTTCGACTACAGCAACCACGACGGTACGGCGACCACCCGGACGACCGAGCCGCATCGGCTCGTGCACACCGGGCGACGTTGGTACCTCGTCGCGTGGGACCTCGACCGGACCGACTGGCGCACGTTCCGCCTCGACCGGCTCGAGCCGCGGATCCCGACCGGCCCGCGCTTCACACCGCGCGACGAGGTGCCGGACATCGCAACCACGAACCGCGGCGTCGCGTACGGCGGCTACCGCTACCAGGCGCGCATCCTCGTCCACGCCCCCGCCGAACAGGTAGCCGACCGCTTCGGCCCCAGCGTCGCGACCGTGACACCAGTCGAGGGGGCAGAGGCCGGGGCGACTCTGGTTGAGACTGGGGCGAATACGCTCGACGAGATTGCGTTCTACCTCGGGCGGCTGGAGTACCCGTTCGAGATCTTGTCGCCGCCGGAGTTGATCGAGCGCGTCCGGGAGCTGGCGACGCGCCTGGCTGCGTCGCTCCCGCCGTCCTGACCGGTACCGTTCAGGCATGCAGGATCGGTACGTCGAGACCGTGCTTGGCCGAATCCGGCTCCGTGTCGGCGGTGAAGGGCCGGCCATGCTGTTCTGGCCGAGCCTGCTGATGGACGGCACGCTCTGGTCCGCCCAGGCCGCACACTTCGCCGGCCGCTTCCAGGTGATCCTCGTCGATCCACCTGGTCACGGCGGCAGCCAGCCGCTGACCGGCCCGTTCACGTTCGACCAATGCGCACAGGTGATCACCGAGATCCTGGACGACCTACAAGTCGGCAAGGCGCACCTGATCGGCAACAGCTGGGGCGGCATGATCGGCGGCACGTTCGCCGCGTTGCATCCGGACCGGATCGGCATCGCGGTCCTGATGAACGCCACCGCCTCACCCGCGGGCCGCCGGCAACGATTCGAGTACGGCGTACTGACCCGCTCCGCCCAGCTCCTCGGCGGGATCCGCGGACCGCTCAAAGCGCCGGTGCGGGACGCGTTCCTCGGCCCGACCACCAAACGCGAGAAACCAGAAGTCGTTGCCACGGTCAACGAACTGGCCGCAAAGGTGAACATCACCTCGGGCCGGCACGCGGTCACCAGCGTGGTCCCCCGTCGCCCCGACCAGCGCGAGCTGTTCGCAACGATCCGCACACCGGTCCTGGTCGTCGCGGGCGGCGAGGACTCCACGTTCCCGCCCAAGGAGACCGAGGAGATGGCGGATTCAATCCCCGGCGCCCGCTTCGTCGTACTCGAGCAGTCGGCGCATCTGGCCGCGCTCGAGTCCCCGAAAGAGGTGAACGCCCTGATCGACGATTTCCTCGCCGATCAGGGCGCTGCCTACTGACAGACGGTCAGTGGTTGCTGACGACCGCCCCGGTCTTCGGGTCGAGGATCAGCTTGTCGCGGTTCGGGCGCTGCCAGAAGTTGAACATGCCGTTCAGGCTGCCGGCGCGCTGGTCGAACGAGTGGTCGCCGATCCGGCCGGTGCGCCAGTTGTCCTCGATGAACTTCAGCACCGAGCTCTGGTCGGTCACCGCGTGGTCGACGTGGTTGGTCTTCGCGTACGGCGAGATCACCAGCAGCGGCAGCCGCGGACCGTAGCCGCAGCGGTCGGCGTACCCGCCGGCGACCGGGTCCTTGCCGCAGGTCGCGGCCTGGTCGAGCGCCGCGTCCTTGGAGCCGTTCACGGTCGGGGACTTCTGGTGGTCGTACCAGCCGTCGGAGTCGTCGTAGGCCAGGACGACCGCGGTCGACGACCATTCCTTCGACTTCTGCAGCTGGTTGATCTCCTTGACGATGAACGCCTGCTCGTCCAGCGGGTCGGAGTACCCGGCGTGCCCGTCCTGGTACTCACCGGCCTTCAAGAAGCTGACCGCCGGGAGGTTGTTCGCCGCAAGGGCCGCGTCGAAGTCCGAGGTGTCGTACTGGTGGTTGGCCTGGTCGGTGTGACCGATCGCCTTCACCGAGGTCGGCGGCAGGTGCTTCGGGTTCGACGTCGACTTGTAGTACTCGAACGGGTTGTGGTGCGGGCTGTAGTCGGTCGCCGCGATCCCGCCGACGTTGTTGTGCGTGGCGCCGCAGACGGACTTGCCGTCGACGGTGGCGGTCGGCTTGAAGCCGCCCTGGAACCAGCCCCAGGTGACGTGCTTGCTGTTCAGCAGGTCGCCGATGTTCTGCCCGTGCATCACGGCCAGGTTGTTCGTCGACTTGCCGTTGTTGTTCGCGCAGTCGTCGTAGTACGGGTCGGGGTCGTTGGTGATCGTCCCGATCCCGTTCTTGTCCGGCGACTGGACGGCGTACGCGTCGGTGGTCGGCTTGCCGGTCTTCGGGTCGACGGCCTGGCCCCCGTGGGTCTGGCCGGCGATCAGGTTCAGCGCGCCCGGGGTGGACGGGCCGTAGACCGTGTCGTACGAGTTGTCGCTCAGCGCGTAGTGCTGCGCGTAGTTCCACAGTGCGGTGACGGTGTTGCCGTCGTAGTAGTCCATCACCAGGCCCGGCTCACCGAACAGCACCGGCTGGCCGGTGCACTTGTCGGTCTCGGTGTTCTCGACAAACTTGTCCATCTTGCCGCCGTTGACGGCCTTCTGCTCCGGACCGTAGCCGTGGTTCTGGTCGCAGGTCATCGCCTGCGACGGCGTCAGCCGCTTCGGGTTGTACGCGTTCGGGTTGCTGGTCAGCAGCTTCTTCGACAGCCCGTTCACCTTCGGCGTGTTCCGGGCCGCCTTGAACGGCGTGCCGTCGGTGTTGGTCGCGTTCGGGTACGTACCGAAGTAGTGGTCGAACGAGATGTTCTCGCCGAAGATCACCACCAGGTGCTGGATCGGCGTCGACGGGTGGACCGTCGGGAACGAAAAGGCGGCGTCACTCACCTGTCCGCTACCGCCCTGACTGCTCACACTCCCCTTGCCGCCCCCACTGGCCACGCCCTGATTGGTGCCGCCGCCGCTACAGGCGACCAGCAACAGGCTCGTCGCGGCCACGCCGGCCGTGGCGAGCACACGGAGTCTTGCGCGCATGCCTTCTCCTCTTAGGTAAATCATGCGAGCAACGACCGCCCGAAGTGGTCGTTGCCGTCCCGAACACCGGGAAGCACAAAGAAGTAGCCGCCACCGACCGGCCGGATGTAGTCGACGAGTGGCTCGTCGATCAGCCGGGTCTGCACGGCCTCGAACTGCCGGGCGATGTCCTGCTGGTAGCAGCAGAACAGCAGCCCCATGTCCAGGTCACCGACCGCGTCGGTGCCTTTGTCGTAGTTGTAGCCGCGGCGCAGGAACTGGCTGGCCGCAGTACTGGCGGTGCGCGGGTTGGCCATCCGGATGTGGCTGGTCAACGGGATCGCGCCGCCGGTCGGATCGGCCGGGTAGTCCGGGAGATCGGTCTCGCGGTTGCCGTCCAGCGGTGCGCCGGAGTCGCGCCGGCGGCCGAACATGTTCTCCTGCTCACCGACCGACACCCGGTCCCAGAACTCGACCAGCATCCGGATCTGCCGCAGTACCTGGTAGCTGCCGCCCGCGGTCCAGGCCGGCTCGCCGGTACCCTTGCCGACCCAGACGAGCTTGTCGTGATCGGCGACCGCGGGCTTCACGATGCCGTCCTTGAAGCCCATCAGGTTGCGCTGCGTCCCGGATGGCCGCGGCGGGTTCTGGAAGCCGTCGACCCGCCAGCGCAACTGCATCGCGCCGCGGGTGTGCCGAGCGATGTCGCGCAGGGCGTGCAGCACGGTGTCGGTCTCGGTCGCGCACAACTGCAGGCTCAGATCCCCGTGACACAGGCTCTCGTCCAGGCTGTCGTTGGGGAATTCTTTCATCGGCGTCAGCTTCGCCGGCTTGCGATCCTTGAGGCCGTACCGCGCGTCGAACAGCGACGCCCCGACCCCGACGGTGACCGTCAGGTCGTCACCCGGCATATCCGGACCGAGCACGCCGGAATCGGCCGGCGGAGCAGTGATCCCCAGCGGTGGAAGCGCACCGCCCGCAGTCAGCAGCCTGGCCCGCTCGGTCACTGTCTGGAACAGCTCGGCGAGCTCGGCCTTGTTCGCCGCGATCACGTCGAACGACGCGAAGATCGCCTGCTTCTGCGGATCGTTGGTGATACCGGCCTGGTGCTCGCCGTGGAACGGTACGGCGGTCGCCGGGGCCGCGGCGGCCGTGGAACCGGCCAAGCCGGCCACTGCCGCGGTGCCGACACCGGTCACCGCTGCGGCGCCCGCTCCGGCCAGCGTGCCGCGAAGGAACGAGCGACGGTCGAAGCCGGTCATCCAGCCCTCCGAACTTCACAGATGGCAGCGACGGAGGCGAGCTTCTCCAGCAGTTCGCCGACCGCGCCGTTGAGCTGCTCGCGGGTCTTCTGGTCCAACCGGCCGACCGGCGTGTTCTGGTGCGCGGTCAGCAGCGTGCGGACCCTGGCTTCCCACTTCTGCACCTCGGGCAGGTCGGGGTCGCGGGGTTTGAGGACCGGATCGAGGATGGCCAGCACGGTCGCCGTACCGTTCAAGTTGGCCAGAGCGGTGTTCAGCGACGTACCGCTGCCCTGGTCGTTCTCGCCGGTCAGCTCGAACTGCAGCGCGTTCTCCATGATCTCGTGGGCGCGGAGCCCGAGATCGTTCGGATCGACCTGCTCGTTGGGCAGATCCTTCTGCAGGCCGTGGACGTCGGCCGCCAGTTGGTCCGCGATCGGCTTCAGGCTTGGAGCGGAGGCGTTGTGCCACAAACCCTTCTCCAATGGATGGAAGCCGCCGGATCCGTCGATCTTGTCCGCGAAGTCGCCGAACGCGTCGTACGCCGCACCGAGCGAGTTGTACGCCAGATGCGCGGCCAGCCAGTCGGCGCGAGCGGCGACCAGGTTGCCGGCGTCGACGTCGGCGCGGAGCTTGTCCGTCTTGACCACCAGACCGGCGACGCCGGTGGCGACCGCAGCCTGGTACTGCTTCACCAGCGGCAACATGTCGTTCTTGGTGACTGCGACCACGGCCGGGCCGGCCTTCCCGTCGCCCGTGACGCTGACCGTCGGTCCGGTGATCGTGTCGGTGTCCTCGATCAGGCAGCGGATCGCGTACCGGCCGGCGCCGAGCTGCACGTCCATCGGCGCGGACGTGTCCGGGCCTAGGCCCTCCACCTCGCCGTACACCAAGTTGTCGTCGACGTCGACGAGATCGACCTCGGCCGGTGCGTCACCGGTGTTGTGCAGGGTGATCGTCTGCCGGCCGGTCTTCGCATCGGTCCAGCCCTGGCCGCACGCGCTGCGGGACACCGTGACCTCTGGCGGGCCGCCGGCCGCGTCGGCGGGAGCGCCGTGCCAGGGCCGCCAGATCGCCAATGCGACAACCGCTCCTACGACTACCAGCGAGACGGCCGCCGGCAACGGACGAGGGGTGCGCACGAGATGTTGCTCCTGAGACTTGGGCAGATCCATTCGTCGCTGATATTAATCACGAGGTTGCCGGAGAAAGGGGTTGTTGGCCCGCTGGTCACCCAGTGTTCGCCCTAGCGGCGGGTGGGGACCGAGGTGCGAGACAGGTCCGAGGCGACGACGATCTCGCCGGAGAACTCGGCGGCGGCTTCGCTGAGAAAACGCTCAGGTTCCTGATAACGCTGGGAAAAGTGGGTCAGGACCAGCTTCCGTACGCCGCACTCCGCCGCGACGCGGGCTGCCTGCCGGGCGGTCAAATGCCCGAAACGACGGGCTAGATCGGCTTCCGCGGAGAGGTAGGTGGACTCGATGACGAGCAGGTCGGCGTCCTCGGCGAGGCGCAGTACGTTCTCGCACAACCGGGTGTCCATGATGAACGCGAACCGTTGCCCCGGCCGCGATTCGCTGACGTCCTCGATCCGTACGGTCCGGCCGTCCACCTCGAGGGATCCGGTCTGCTGGAGCCGACCGATGGCCGGGCCAACGATGCCGTGGGCAGCGAGTCTGTCCGGCAGCATCCGGCGGCCGTCGGGCTCGATCAACTGGTATCCGAACGAGTCCACCGAGTGCTCCAGGCGGCGCGCCCACAACTGCCCGAACGATCCGACCGACAGCAGCCCGTCCTCCTCGACCGGCTCCTCGAGCAGTTCGGCCCGCTCGTAGAACGACGCGGCGTACCGCAACCGGGTGAAGTACTTCTGGCCCGACGCCGGGTAGTGGGCACGGACCGGATGCGGTACGCCGTCCAGCGACAACCGCTGCACGATTCCCGGCATGCCCAGACAGTGGTCGCCGTGGAAATGCGTGATGCACAACCGCGTGATCGCGCCGGCCGCGACCCCGGCGTACAGCATCTGCCGCTGGGTGCCCTCACCCGGATCGAAGAGGAACCCGTCGTCGTCCCAGCGCAGGAAGTACCCGTTCTGCGTGCGTTCCCGCGACGGCACCTGGCTGCCGGTCCCGAGCACGACGAGTTCACGCACCCGCCCAACACTAGCTAACCGAGCGCCTGCCGGAACGCGACCAGGAACCGATCGACCTCTGCCGACGTCCAGATCAGCGGCGGCCGGATCTTCAGCACTCCCCCGCCCGGCCCGGTCGTCCCGACGAGTACGCCGTGAGCCCGCAACCGCTCGGCGAAGTCCGCCGCGTCGGGTACCTCGACCCCGACCATCAGGCCTTGGCCACGCACCGGCACCTCCGGCACCAGCGCCTTCAGCCCGTCCCGCAACTCCGCGCCGACCGCACCGGAACGCGCGACCAGCCCGGTCTGCTCGATCACGTCCAGCACCGTGAGCGCGGCAACACAGGACACCGGATTGCCGCCGAAGGTGCTGAAGTACTCGTCCACCTCGGTGAACGCCTGGGCGATCTCCCGCCGGGTGATCAGAGCTGCAACCGGATGACCGTTGCCCATCGGCTTGCCGAGGGTGACGAAGTCCGGTGTCAGCCCGAAGTCCTGGAACCGCCACAGGTTCCGCCCGCCGCGCCCGAAGCCGGCCTGTACTTCGTCCGCCAGGAACAACCCGCCGGCCGCCCGTGCCGCGTCCTGCAACCCTCGCATGAAATCGTCGCGTGGCGTCAGGATCCCAGCGCCGCTGAACACACTGTCCACCGCGAGCAAGGCCAGATCATGCCCGGCATGCTGCAGCTCGGTCCGGGCCGCGCCGACCCGCGCGATCGCAGCTGGTCCGTCGTCCCCGGGATCTCGCGGCGCCTGGAAGACCGCGACGTGCGGAGGCCGCGCCGAGGCCGGGTAGGTGTTGGTCGAGAACGCAGCCGTCGCCTCGCTGACCCCGTGGTACGCCAGGTCCGCGACGATCGCACCACCGCGTCCGGTCACGACCCTGGCCATCCGCCAGGCCAGATCGTTGGCCTCGCTGCCGGAGTTGGCGAACACACATGTGTCCAGTCCGTCCGGCATCGACGCGACCAGCCGCTCGGCGAGCTCGACCACGTTCGCGTGCAAGTACCGCGAGTTCAGATTCAGTACGGCGGCCTGCCGCGAGATCGCTTGTACGACGGCCGGATGGGTGTGTCCGACGACGGGAACGTTGTTGTAGGCATCGAGATACCGGCGTCCGTCGGCGGTGTGGATCCACGGACCTTCGGCGCTGACGACCTGCAACGGCTCGCGGTAGAACAGCGGTGACAGGTCGCCGCCGAGGGCTGCCTTACGGCGTACCAGCAATGTCGGGTCGGGTGCTGTGGCGACGCGTGACGTGCCACAGAGGCGATGGAAGCGGTTGGTCAGCTCACTCGGTTCGAGCTCGCCCAGCTGGTCGAGGATGCGCCAACTGCCGACGACGAGGCTGGTCAGGTACTCCTCGTTGTCGGGATAGAGCGGCGCGCGCCAGGCCGAGATGAGCACGCTGGCGGCGGAACGGGCCAGGACGAGTTCGCCGATCAGCTCGACCTCGGCGGGCTCGAGCGGCAGCACCCGTTGGTAGCCGTCGAGGAAGCGGCCGGCGTCGGCCCACAGATCGCCGGACTCCCGCAGCAACGAGGTGAGGCCGATCGCGAGGTCGGCGACGCGCGCGGTGTGGTGCATGTCGCCGAAGTCGATGACGCCCGAAATGCTGTCGTCGGCCAGCAGCAGATTGCTCAGGGTCACGTCGCCGTGCAGGGCTGATGCCGGGAGCTTGCGGGTGGCCTCGCCGAGCCCGGCGAAACGATCGAGCAGGCGCTGCATCGGGGCACGCCGCCGTACGTCCGGAAGGCTGTCCGCGTACGGGCGAAGGTCGGCGACGTGGCGTGGATCCCAGTCGAGCCTGCGATGGGCCGACGGGTGCCCGAAGCCCTGGAGAGCTCGGGCCAACCGGGCGCTGATCTCGCCGAAGCCGGTCGCGAACCAGTCCGGCAGAGCGGTCAGATCGGCCACCTCGCCGGGCAGGACGGTGATGACCCGGACCAGATGTGTTCGACCGTCGGCGGCCTGGACCTTCGTGACCGGCGCGCCGGTGGTGGCGGGGATCAGCCGCGGAATCGGCAGGTCCGGATCGACGCGCGCGACGTGCTCCATCGCGGCGCACTCCATCGCGATCTGGTCCGCATCGTCCCCCGAGTTCGACACCTTGACCACCAGCCGCCGGCTGCCGGCCTCGGCGAGGAAGTTCCGGTCACGCTCACTGCGCAACTCGGTCACCACGGCATCGAGGTCATACTCCGACCGCAGCAGCTCCGCCGCCGTCCGGGCGTCAACCTCGGGCGGATCCTCGACCATGCTCGCCGTCTGGCCCCCGGTCACGACGCCGGCTCCCAGATCACGCGACTACGTCCGACGAACGCCAGCTGTTCGGGGGTATCGAAGTACTGCGGAACGCCCTCCGCATCGAGCCTGAACGGCGCGTCGTGCCCCGGGTAGACCACGGCGGCGAGCTCCGCGACTCGCTTGATCGAAGCAACCGCTCGGGCCTCGTCGTACGGATGTCCCGGGGCGAGGTCGGTCTGCAGCGCCTCAGCAGTCGGAACGGCATCGGCGCTGAGCACGGCGGTCCCGTTCGGGGTACTCACGGCGAGGCCGATCGATCCCGGAGTGTGGCCGGGAAGGTCCAGCACCTGCACCCCGGGCAGCGGCTCGTCGCCGTCACCTGTCGTGTGGACGTCCATATCGTCGAGGATCCTCCTGGTCCACCGCGGTGTGCCCAGGTCGGCAGCCGGCGGGTCCGCCAGGTTGCGGACCTCGGCAGGGTGCACCAGCACCCGGGCCTCCCGGAAGAGGTCGACGTTCTGGACGTGGTCCCAGTGACCGTGCGACAGCACGACCGTGCCGATGTCGGCCGGCTCCAGGCCGCGCGCGGCCAAGGCCTCGAGCAACCACCGCCGCCGGCCCGCGTGGCCGCAGTCGAAGACCAGACGGCCGGCGTCAGTCTCGACCAGGTGGACGGAGCAGAATGCCGGGTTGCCCTGCGAGGTACGCAGCGAGTAGCCGCTCAGCAGAGTCGTGAGCGTCGGTTTCATCGGCCCCTCGGGGAAGATCGATGGGTGGAACGGCAGCGCCCCGCGCCGGTTATGAGCACGATGGCCCGGGGCGCTGCCGGCTCAGGTGAGGACGAGCGGGCCGGCGTCGATCAGCAACGACGGGACGACCACGCTGTCCATGAACGTCTGGTCGCCGATCTCCCGGACCGCGCCGACCGCCAGTACGGCGTTCAGCACCTCGTCCATCCGGAACGTGAAGCGCAGCTGCGGATGCCAGGCAACGAGCTTGCCGTCCTCGGCCCAGTACGTCGCGTCTCGTGTGGTGCCGGTGACCAGCGTCTGCTTCGGGTGCAGCACTCGCAGGTAGTCGAGCCGGTTGACCACCAGACCACTGCCGCAATCGGCGAGCAACTCGTCATCGCTTGCGTCACCGGCGTCCAGCAGCAGGTGGGACGGCACCGGGTCGCCGCCGAACCGCCAGCCGTCGGGTACGGCGTGACCGGTCGGGACACCACCGGTCAGCTCGGCCCGGCGCCGGTCGGACACCACCCCGGTCAGCACGCCGCGATCGATCAACGGCGTACGTCGTCGAACGTTGCCTTCAGCATCGAATCCGCTGAGCAGCCCGGCTGTGTCGGTCGCGTCGTCGACAAGGGTCAGTTGCTCACTGACCACCTGCTGCCCCATCCGGCCGGCCAGCACCGATCGGCCGCTCGCGTAGTGCTGGGCGCCGAGAGCCCAGTGCCCGAAGGTCGCGATCAGCGTGTTCACCGCGGACGGCTTGAGCAGCACCCGGCACGTGCCGCGAAAGGGCTCGCGCACCGGCAACGGGCGCAACGCGTCCCGCAGCCGGCCGGCAATGTCGCCTACCGGGATCAAGTCGGCGTCGCGATGGACCAGCTTCACACTCGCGGATTGGCCGTCCTGCTTGGCGATCGCCTGGATCGATGCCTTGGTCAACGTTTCGGAGCGGAACAGTCCGGCCGAGTCCGCGACGACGCGGTCCAGCACGTCGTACCGGATCGCGCCGCCGAGGCGGGCGGACTCGTCAAGGCCGTCGCGTACCGTGGTGAACCATTCGTGCCGGACGGCGGGATCGCAGTCCAGGATCGACTTCGCGGGCTCCACCACGACCTGCTCCAGCTCGGACGCCGCAACCGAAGGTGTCAGCTCGGGCTCACCGGCCGGGGCCGGGAGGTCGGCGAGAGCCGCGGTCAGCCGATCCGCAAGAACCTGTACGGCGGCCGGCTCGAGCGTCTCCAGGGTGCCGCCGGCGGTCCGGGCTCCCCGATTCACCTTGACCCGGACCCGGAGCCTGCGTTCGCTGTGCTGGGCGGTGATCTCGGATTCGGCGTACCGCAGCAGTTCCGCGTTCTCGCCGAGGACGTCCAGGCGGGTGCCCGGGCCGAGGATGTCCAGCGCCTGCTCGATGTCTGTCCGCTCGATGCTCATCGTCCCACCTGCACGTTCTGGAAACGTCCCGGCACGGTGCCGTGACCGACATGAGCCACCTGCAGCGGCTCGCCCTTGTTGCACGACGGGACGCCGTGCACCTTCCACTCGTCCGGACCGCCGAGCGCGTCGAGACCGGCCCAGAACTGCGGGGTGACGCTCTGGTAGCTGCAGTTCTTCAGCAACCGGCCGAGCTTGCCGTCGCGGATCTCCCAGCCGAGTTCGGTGGTGAACCGGAACGACATCCGCTGGTCGTCGATCGAGAAGCCGCGGTTGGTGTCGACCAGGATGCCGCGCTTGGTGCCGGCGATCATCTCCGCCAGCGAGGATTCCCCCGGCTCCAGGCAGATGTTGGTCATCCGGACCAGCGGCAGCCGCTGCCAGCCGTCGGCCCGGGACGCGCCGGTCGGCTGGTCGCCGAGCGCCGCCGCCGACTCACGGCCGGACATGTAGCCGAGGAAGATGCCGTCCTTGACCAACTGGGTCCGCTGGGCCGGCACCCCCTCGTCGTCGTACCCGAACGAACCCAGTCCGCCGGGGATGGTGGCATCGGCGTACGCCGAGACGATCGGCGAACCCCAGCGGAAGTTGCCGCGCCGCTCAGGCGTCGCGTACGTCCCGCCGGCCAGGCTGGCCTCGGTGCCCAGCGCCCGGTCGGCCTCCATCGGATGACCGGCGCACTCGTGCAGGACCATGGCCAGCTGGTTGCCGCCAGCAATCAGTGTGGTGACCTCGTCGGGGCACTGCGGCGCGGTCAGCAACGCGACCGCCTCGGCCGCGACCCGGGCCGCGTTCTCCACCAGGCCGAGCGATTCGACGTGCTCCCAGCCCGCGGTGGCGAAGTCGCCGCGCTGCCCGCGGATCTGCCGGGGAACGCCCTGCGGGAACGAGCGGCGCTGCAGGTCCTCGCCGTTGCCGGCGTTGACCATCAGGCCGCCGCCGCTCTCGGTCAGCGTCTGCTCGATCAGCGCGCCCTCGGTGTTCGCGAACACCTTCTCGTCGCGGTACAGGTCGATCGACGCCTCGATCTGCTGGACCAGCGGACCGGCCGTCGACGCCTCCTTGACGGCGGCGGACAGCAGGTCGAGCTTGGTGGACAGCGCAACCTCGAACGGGTCGACGCGCATCGGCGACGACCAGGTCGCCCGCGTCGTCACGGGATCGCCGAGCGCCACATGACCGCCGCCGCCGGCGGCGCGAGCTTGTCCGACCGCCTGCGCGATCACGCTGTCGAGGCCGTCCGGGTCCAGCCGGTGGGTGGCGGCGAAACCCCACTGCCCGCCGATCAGGACTCGCAGCCCGAGGCCGAGCGAGTCGTCGTACCCGACCTCCCCCGGGCCGTCGAGCTCGACCAGCACCTGCTCATGGGTACGCCGGACCACCCGGATGTCGCCGTACTGCACGTCCGCGGGCAACAGGGCCAGCACGGTCTCGGCAGTGTCTCGCATCACTCGGACCTCCGATTCGGGACGGGGTGAAGCCTCACCGTAGCAGACACTACGAGATTTTGAATAGAGGTCGTGAGTACTACAGAACTGGCTGACGGACAGCAGCCGGCCCCGGTCCGCACAGGGCGCGGACCGGGGCCGATCGTCAACAGGGGCAGGCGTTTCAGCGTTTCTTCGGCCGGACGTCGATCGCCAGGCTGATGCTGAACGCCACGACGATCAGCGCGCCGCCCAACAGGGTCAGCCCGGTGTCACCGAACAACTTGGCCGTCATCGCGGCGAACAGCACGAGCAGGGCGAGCACCACGGCGACCGCGATCTTCCAGTCGTCGCCGATGATGAAGTCGTACCAGAACTGCCCGAAGGCCTTGAGGAACTTCATTTCTTCACCTCCACCGCGATATCAGGGGCACCCACCGGCGCCGGAGCGGCCGGCTTGCGCAGGGCGGCCACGAAGATCCGGCTGAGCACCAGCCAGGCGGCGATCAGGACCAGGATCATCAGGTCGTGCCCGGGCCAGTTCAGGCTTTCGCGGCCGTCGCGGAAGATCCCGATCCCCTCGACCGCCCAGTACGTCCCGAACGAGGCGAGCAGCAGGCCGACGCCGTACTTGAGCAGGTTCTCGTTGATCATCGACAGCGGCCGGCGCAGCGCGATCGCGATACCGAGCACGATCACGACGGCCGCGGCGGCGCCGAGGCTGGCAGCCGGGATGTTGTTCGCGTTCAGGCCGAAGGTCAGCACGATGAAGACGACCTCCATCCCCTCCAGGAACACACCCTTGAACGAGACCATGAACGCGAACAGGTCCAGGCCGCCCTTGCTCTCACCGGCCGACTTGGCCGCCTCCACCTCCTCGCGGTAGATCGCGTCCTCGTCATGGACGGCCTTGCGTCCGGACGATCTGAGGATCGCCTTCCGCAGCCACTGCAGTCCGAAGATCAGCAGCAGACCGCCGATGGCGAGTTGCAGCGCAGACTCCGGGAGCCAGTTCGCCAGCGCGTAGCCGGCCGCGAGCGTCACCACCGCGAGCGCGCCGAGCGCCGCGAACGTTCCGATCAGCGCCGACTTCCAGCTCCGCGTGTAGCCCATCGCCATGACGATCGTGGTGGCTTCCACCATCTCCACGAAACACGCGACGAACGTCGCGACGATCAACCCCCACGTTGCCGCGTCCATCTCTCACATCCTCAGGTTGATGAAACATATGTTGCAAGCAACGATAGTTACGTCGTTCTAAGTGTGTCAATGCGTCGGCGTTCAGGACGGGTCCGGGCATGCCGAAGCACCCGAGGTGATCAGGGAGTCACCTCGGGTGCATCGACAGGGAGGGTCAGGCCAGGGCCGCTACCAACGTGCTCGCGGAGATGTTGCCGCCGCAGGACACCACGGCGACCCGCTTGCCCTCGAGTTCGGTACGGCGGGCCCGTGCGGCCGCGAACGCCATCGCGGCCGAGCCTTCGATCAGCTGGTGCTCGGTGTCGATCACGGTCCGCAGCGCGGCGCTGATCGCATCCTCGCTGACCAGCACCCACTCGTCGACCAGTTCACGGCAGAGGTCGAACGTGATGCTGCCCGGCTCGACGCTGCCCGCCGTACCGTCGGAGAGCGTCTGCTGGGCGTCGACCTGGATGATCTTCCCGGCCCGCACAGACGCCGCCATCGCGTCGTCACGCACGGGCGAGGCGCCGTACACCGTGATCCCCGGCAGGTGCTTCTTGAGCACGGACGCGACGCCGCTGATCAGCCCGCCGCCGCCGACCGCGACCACCACCGCGTCGAGCGGCGCACCGCCCAGCTGCTCGAGGATCTCGACGGCCACCGTGCCCTGGCCGGCGATGATGTCCGGGTCGTTGTACGGCGGCACGTAGGTCAGGTCGTGCTCGGCCGCATACGCCCGTGCCTTCGGCTCGAGTACGCCGGAATCGTTGCCCTCGGCCCGGATCTCCAGGCCGAGCCGGCGCAGCGCGGCGACCTTGCTCGGCGACGCGTTCTCCGGCAGGTAGACGATGCCGTGCCCACCTAGCGTTGCAAGCGCGTTGCCGACCCCGAGTCCGTGGTTCCCGGTCGAGGCGGTGACCACCCCAGCCTGCCGCTGCTCGTCGGTGAGGGTGAGGATCTTTGCCATCGAGCCGCGGGCCTTGAACGAGCCCGTGCGCTGCAGGTGCTCGCTCTTCACCAGCAGCTCGGCGCCGAGTTCGTCGCTCAACGCGCCGTACCGCACGAACGGCGTCGGCGGCAGGTGCTCACGCAGCCTCGGTGCGACCCGTTCCGAGCGCTCGGCGGCTTCCGCGGGGCTGAACGTCATGCAGTACTCCTATCCGGTTGCCACTGACAGCTGGGCCCGGAGCCCGGCGCGCAGCGGGATACACATCGGTTTACCACTCACCGGGTGAGGCACGACCTTGGACTCCACCCCGAAGACGTCCCGGATGGTGTCGCAGGTGAACACGTCCTCGGGAGATCCTTGCGTGACGAGGGCCCCGGACTTCATCACGAACACGTGGTCGGCGTACTCCGCGGCCATGTTGAAGTCGTGCAGCACCATCGCCACCGTCTTGCCCTGCTCCTGGTTCAGCTGGTGCAGCAGGTCCAGCACCTCGAGCTGATAGGCGACATCGAGGTACGTCGTGGGCTCGTCGAGCAGGATCAGGTCCGTGCCCTGGGCCAGGCAGAGCGCGATCCACACCCGCTGCCGCTGACCACCGGACAGTTGGTCGACGTGCTGGTGACGCAATTCTGCGGTGCTGGTCACGGTCATCGCCCACTCGACCGCCTCCTTGTCGGCCGCGCTGGGCACCTTCAGCGAGGTGCGGTGCGGGTGCCGGCCGAACCAGACCAGGTCCTCGACCGAGATCGACTCGGGCGTGACCAGGACCTGCGGCAGGATCGCCAGCAGCCGGGCCACCTCCTTCGTCGGAGTGTCGTGGATCGACTTGCCGTCCAGGATCACGCTGCCCTTGGCCGGCGGCAGCAACCGAGCCAGAGCCCGCAACGCGGTGCTCTTCCCGGAGCCGTTCGGTCCGATCAGCACACTGACCTTGCCGTCGGGGATGGTCAGGGTCAGGTCACGCGCGATGACGTTATGGTCATAGGCGAGTTGCACGCCTTGTGCCTGCAAGCGCATGGCAGGTCTCCTACTTTCCGGTCTTCACGAGCAGGTACAGGAAGTACGGGCCACCGACCACGGCCGTCACCAGCCCGGCCGGGATCTCCAGCGGCGGCGCGAGGCCGCGCCCGATCATGTCGGCGAACAGCATCAGCAGTACGCCGAACAACGCGGCCGCGGGGATCGACGCCAGGTGTCTGCCGCCGAACACACGCCGAGCCATATGCGGGGCGATCAACCCGACGAAGCCGATCGTGCCGGCCACCGCGACCGCGGCCGCGGCCAGCGCGACCGCGAACAGCAGCAACATCCGGCGGGTCTTCTCGACCGGCTCACCGAGTCCGGCGGCCAGGTCGTCGCCAAGCCCGAGTACGTCGAGCTTGCGCGCCCAGACCACGATCAGCGGCACCAGCACGAGCACCCAGGGCAGGATCTCCAGGACAGCACTCATCGACCGGCCGAACAGGCTTCCGGTCAACCAGATCAGCGCCGCACTGACATCAAGAGGTTTGCGAACCAGCAGGAACCGGATACCGGCCTCGAAGGCCGCGCTGACCGCGATACCGACCAGCGCGATCCGCACCGGTGTCGCACCACGCCGGTAGGCCAGCAAGTACACCAGCCCCGCAGCCAGCAACCCGCCGACGAAGGCCGCCGGCACGACGGCCAGCACCGGTACGCCGGGGATCGCGAGCAGCAGCAACATGCCGCCGAAGCCCGCACCCTTGGTGACGCCAATGATGTCCGGGGCCGCGAGCGGGTTGCGGATCACACCCTGCATCACGGCGCCCGACACCGCGAGCGCCGTACCGATCAACCAGCACAACAGGACCCGCGGCAGCTGGAAGTCGAACACGATCGCCGCCGCCTGGTCGGACCGGTCGCCGACGAGGGCGTGCAGGACGTTGCCGAACGACACCTCGGTCGCGCCGATCTTCAGGCTGTAGATGCTCAGCAGGACCGCCAGGACGCCGAGCGATCCCATCAGAGCTGCTGGATGCCGCTTGGCCAGCGACGTCCGCCGGACGTGCTGCGCGACGATGCTCGTGCTCGTCATGAGGTCACCTTCTGTCGCCGGGCCAGGTAGACGAAGATCGGGGCGCCGAGCAGGGCCGTGACCACGCCGGCGGGGACTTCGAACGGCGGCTTGACGTAGCGGGACACGATGTCGGAGTACAGCACCAGCACGCCGCCGCCCAGCGCACACAACGGCAGCAGCACCGTGTAGCTGGAACCGACCAGGCGGCGCATGATGTGCGGCACTACCAGGCCGATGAACGCGACCGGTCCGGCCACGGACACCGCCGCACCGCACAGCACGATCACCAGCGCCGACCCCAGCGTCCGGGTCCGTTCGACGTTCTGCCCCAGTCCGCGGGCCATGTCGTCACCCAGCGACAGCAGGTTCAGCGGCCGAGCCATGGCGAACGCACCGATCAGACCGAGGACGAGCCACGGGAGCATGTTGCGCACGTCCTGCCAGCCGGCGAAGTTGACGCCGCCGACCAGCCAGAACAGCACGCTGTCGGTGGAGTTCTCGTCGAAGATGATCAGCACCTGGGTCAACGAGATCAGCAGACTGCTCGCGGTCACACCGGCCAGCGCCATCCGCACCGGGCTGACCCGGCCGCGTCCGGAGCCGGCCAGCAGCATCACCGACACACCGGCCGCGGCCGCCCCGCCGAACGACAGCAGGATCGTCGGCGCACCCGACAGCGACGGCACGACGGTGATCGCCAGTACGACGACGAACACCGCTCCGGCGTTCACTCCCATGATCTCCGGCGCCGCCAGCGGGTTGGCCGCGACCGCCTGCATCAACGCACCGGCCACCGCCAGGGCGGCGCCGACGCAGAGCGCCAGCACCACCCGCGGCATCCGGATCGACTGCAGGATCAGCTCGTCGGAATCCTTGGCGTTGAAGATCGCTCCCGGCAGCCGCGACAACGAGATGTGCTGACTGCCGATCGACAAGCCCCACGCGATCCCGGCCACGAGCAGCACCAGGAGGACCAGCGACACCCAGGTGACCCGCTGCCTGCTGGTGACGATCTTCGGGCGCCGGTGGGCGGCGTCCTCGGTCGTTTCGGGCACAGTGCCCACGGACAGGCTCATGTCACTTCCCGTAGAGCATCTTGATGGCTTCTTTGGCGACCACTTCGGAGGCGATCAGACCCCGCGAACGGGACCACTCGTTCGGATCGACGTCGTAGCTCGCGTTGTTCTTCACCGCCGGGATCTCCTTCCACAGCGGACTCTTCGCCCACTGGTCGCGCAGCGTCGGTCCGTCGTTGGGGGCAATGAACATCACGTCCGGCTTGGTGGCGACCAGCGTCTCCAACGTGAGCGAGACCGACGCATCGCTCGAGCTGTCCGGCAGCGGCGACTTGATCCCGATGGCCGACAGCACCCCCGGGGTGTACGCCTTCGGCGGAAACCCGGTGAAGCCCTTGTCCGAGGCGCGCACGAACAGGGCCTTGCGGTTCTCGTCCGCGGGCGCCGTCGCCTTCAGGTCGGCCATCGTCTTGGCGTGCTCGGCCAGCCGGGTCTTCATCTGGTCGCACTTGTTCAGCGCGATGGCTGTGGACATCTCACTGTCCAGCACCTGCTGGTAGTTGCCGTTCAGGCTGGCGTAGGCGATCGTCGGTGCGATCTTCGACAGCTGCGCGTAGATGGCCTTGTGCCGGCCGCTGTCGGCCACGATCAGGTCCGGCTTCAGCGCAGTGATCACCTGGATGTTCGGCGTCGCTCGCAGGCCGACCGACTTGTAGGGTCCGACCTTGTCACGCAGCGCGGGGATGATCCGCTTCGGCTGGTCGTCGTCGGCAACGCCGACCGGCGACATCCCGACCGCGACGAGCGCGTCGACGAACGAGTACTCCAGCGCCACCACGCGGGTCGGCGTACCGGTGATCGTGGTGGTGCCGAGGTCGCTCTTGACTGTGCGGGTGGCCTTGCCGCACTGGTCCAGGTTCACGTCCGGGCTGACGCCTTCGGCGGCAGCGGCCCGGTCGGCGTTCGGCGCCGCGCCGGTGGAGGATGTGGAGGCGGAGCCGCCGCAGCCGGACAGGGCGACCGCGGCGGCGGTCAGGGTGACGGCGACGGCGAAACGCCGCAACCTCGAGGTTCGGTGGGACATGGCATTCGCTCCTGATGTCGACAATGCCTTGCAGGGGGTGGGTTTCAGCCAGCCGCTGTGAGGGACAGGGCTGGATCGTCGACGTCCGGGCGGTCGGACAGACCGGGGCCGTCGTAGAGGTTCCAGGGAGCCTGCCGGTAGCTGTTCGCGCAGGGCAGGCCGGGAGTCAGCCGGTAGGTGCCAGTGGTCAGATCGACCAGGCTGGACACGATCGTGGCGTAACGGTCGAGCTCGTGCCGGCGCGGATCGACGTGCTGGCAGACGGCGTTGGGATGACTGAAGTGGTCGCTCATCGTGTTCTGCACGATGGTCTCGACAGCCTTCTCGGTGGTGCCGTCGCGGCGGACCTGAGCCAGGCCCTCCTCGACGCGCGGCACCCGGTAGAGCGAATCCACCGAGAACGGCCGGTAGGTGTCGTTGATCTGCGGCGGGACGAACGCCTGGAAGTGGTTGCCGTGGACAAGTAGTCCGTCGGTCGGGTACATCCAGCCGTGACGTCCGGGCGTGGTCTCGACGTCGATGGCGAAACCGTCGCGGTGGGTCAGCAGCAGGTTGCTCGACAGGTTCTGGCGGGCTCCGAAGACGACCTGCAGGGCGTCGTACAGGTCCCAGCTCTCCAGCACCATCCGGCGGACGAACGTGCCCGGTACGGCGAGACCGCGGCCGAAGCCGGCGCCCAGACCGTTCGCGTTCAGGGACAGACCGGCCGAGTTCGCGCCGTGCCGGGCCAGCTGGCCGGCCTCGACGTGCCCGATCACGGTCGGCTTGCCCGGTTGCGAGATCCGCAGCAGCACGATCGTGTCGGCGACTCCGGCCCACAGGTCCCAGTTCTGTCCGGACCAGACGTGTCCGAGCGGATTGGCCGCCGGCAGGATCGCGAACGACGTACAGCCGTCGTCGCGCTGCTCGTCGTCCTGGTCGTCGTCCTGGTCTTCGGGTTCGAACGGGTTGCCGCGGGTCAGCTCGCCGCGGCTGTTCAGCGCGAGGATCTCGGCGAACGTGCGGCCGGAGCCGTCCGCGATCCCGCGGACCTCGTCCAGCAGCTCGGGAGCGTGCGGCTCGATCACCGGGACCCAGTGCGGCGCGCGCTCGAGGACCTCGCCCCAGCTCAGGCCGGTGGCGCGCGGGACGGACTCGGCGTAGAACGCCAGCGAGCGCTCGATCAGGGGCCGTGCGGCCTCGCCGTACTGGCGGCCGCGATCGCGGGCGTCGGCGCCGGAGATCTCGATGGTCGGAAGGTGTGCCACGGAAGTCGCTCCAGGGGCTCGGCGGAAACTGGACACGCGCCGTTCGTTGTGTTCACTACGAATATTCGTCTGACGGTAGTGATTGCTACAATCCCTGTCAACGGGTCGGCGCATCGTTTACCTGGCGGTCACACACCGGGCCGGATGACATGATCTGCGTACTGACAGGCACAACTGGGAGCCGGAGGAGCCGACGTGACCGAGACCAAGGCGCCCACCCTGCCGGAGCGGGTGGCGAGCCGGATCGACTCGCTGACCGCGACCGAGCGGAAGATCGCCGAGTACCTGTCGGCCCATCCGCAGGAGGCCGCGTTCTCCTCGGCCGAGGAGCTCGGCCGAGCCACCGGGACCAGCGATGCCAGCGTGGTCCGCACGGCCAAGGCGCTGGGATTCGACGGCCTGCCAGGCCTGAAGCGATCGCTACAGGGCGAGCTGCAGGCGCTGCTCAGCCCGGCGAACCGGCTCAGCAACAGCCTCGCGTCGTTCGAGGACGGCGCCGAGGGAATCCTCACCGCGACCCTGCGTGACCACGTGGAGCGGCTCCAGCAGGCCGAACGGACCATCGACCCGGAGGCCTTCGCGCACGCCGTCGAGCTGATCGACTCCGCCCGCGAGACGATCATCTGCGGATTCGCCGGCCTGGACGGGATCTCGGCGTACACCGCGACGCACCTGACCCGCATCGGCCGCCGGGCGCGGGCCGCGTCGGACACCGGCTACCGGTTGGCCGACCGGCTGCTCACGCTCGGTCCGGAGGACGTGGTCGTGGTGATCGCCCACAACCGGATCATCGTGGAGACGCGCGTGATCCTCGATCTGTGCGCGGAGGTCGGCGCCCGGGCCATCCTGATCACCGACACCCTCGGCGAGGCGTTGGGCGACCAGGTCGACGCCGTGCTGTCGGCGCCGACGAGCCGTCCGGGGACGTTCACCAGCCAGGCGACCGTGCTGATCCTGCTCGAGGCGCTGGTGATCGCGGTGGCCGCGCAGGACCAGGAGCGCTCGCTGCAGACGACCGACCGGATGAACCAGCTCCGGGAAGAACTGATGGGTTTCTCCCGCGCCGACGAAGTCGCCCTGAACCTGCCGGCCGCACGGCGCAAGCACAACCGCGACGCTTAGACCGTGCCTTCGGTGCGTTCGTAGACGTCGGCTTCGAACTCCTCCAGCAGGCGCTCGCAGTCGGCCACCTTGGCCCGTGCCAGCTCCTTGCCGTCGGCATCCATCCAGTCGCGGTCCTCCACCTTGGCGAGCCAGCGGCGGAGCTTCTCCAGGTCCTGGCGGATCTCCTCGGCCTCCTCGAAGGTGTAGTTCTCCCGGAACCGCTCGAACTCGATCTCCTTGACGAACTTGGTCTCGCACTCCTCGACGATCTCGGCGTACTCCTTGGCCGACTGGACCCGGAAGCCCTCGACGAACTGCTCGCGGGCGTCGTCGTCCAGATCGGTCAGGGTCAGGAACACGCTCGAGCCGCCCAGTTCGGTGACCCGCTCGCGGACCTTCTCCATCCCGGCCCGCAGATCGCCGCGGTCCGGGAGCACGCACACGGCCTGCTGCACGTAGAACCCGCCCAGGCGCTTGAGGTCCCGCCACACCGCGACCCGGGCCCGGGACGACTCGCTGGGCACCTTGTAGATGAGCAGCAGCCAGCTCTCGGGGCTCTTGGCCTTGGTACGTCGGGTCGCCATGCCGGACAGGTTATCCGCTGACACAGGACCGCAGCCCGTCGACAAGGTACGGCATCACCTCCTGCCAGTCCGCGACCAGCCCGACGTCGCAGTGCGCGAAGATCTCCGCGGCCGGGTCGGTGTTGATCGCCACGACGGTTCCGGCGCGTCCGGCCCCGGCCAGGTGGTTCAGGTTGCCGGACAGTCCGACGGCCAGGTACATGCGCGGGGCGACGCTGCGGCCGGTGATACCGATCTGGCGCCCGTGCGGGAGCCAGCCCTGGTCGGTCACCTTGCGGGTGGCCGCGAGCTCGGCGTTGAGGAGGACGCGGACCGGCTCCAGCTCGTCGTACTTCTCCGGCGGTACGCCGCGACCGACGCCGATAACGACCTCCGCACGGTCGAGCGCGTCGCCGTCGTCGCCGGTACGTCGTTCGGTCCGGGTGATCGCGGTATCGGGCTCGACATGGAGTGTGAGCTGCTCGAGCGGCCGGTCCGCCCGCGGAGTGCGCAGCGGGAGCAGACCGGTCCTCAGGGTGGCGATCTGCGGGGTCCCACGACTGAGGATCTCAGCCAGAGTGCCGCCGCCGGACGGCTTCAGCCCACTCAACCGCCCGTGCTTCGCAGACAAGCTGACAAGATCCGACATCAACCCGGCGTCAAACGCCACGGCCAGCCGCGCAAGCACTTCCCGATCCCAGGGCAATGCGGCTCCCAACACAGCCCATGGGCGGCCCTCCCCCATCCACTCCACCAACGCACGAGCCACAGCACGCGGTTCGTCCCCATCCAGCACCACAACAGAGTCAGCACCCCACCGAGCCAGGTCCTGATCTCCGGTGGTCGTGACAGCGACAACCGCCCCACCAACCTCACCTGCAAGCCCAGCCGCCGCGCCCAACAACGCCCGAGTCCCCTCAACAGACCCAGCCCCAACCAACACCACCACCGCCGCGCGGCGCCCGGAGGGCGGCGTGTGGACGGGCTCGGGTGAGGTTGCGGCGGTCTGGGGTTGGAAACAACCTCGGGCGGTTAGTTCGGCTAGGGCTCGGGTGGCTTGGGATTGGGGGTGGCCTCGGAAGATGACGGGGTTGCGGGTGAGAGGGGCCGGGTGGACCTGGGCGACCTTGGTAGGGCTGGCGGAGAGGCCCCAGGGGGCTTCGGGGAGGTCGGTGGTGGTGACCACGCGGACTGTGTCGGGTGACGGCCAGGTGTCGGCGGGGGCCTTGGCAGGGTCGCAGGAGCGTTCGGCTACTGCTACTACCGCGGGCAGGTCGATGGTGACCGACTCCGTGCCGGTGTCGTACTGGACTGTGGTGCGAAGCCGACCATCGACTGGCTCGAGAGACAAGACAGGCCCGGTGAAGGGCAGGCCGAGGAGTTCGGCGAGCATGGCGCCGACGGCTCCGGTGCTGCCGTCGACCGAGCTGTTGCCGACCAGGATCAGATCCGGCGGATCGTCCTGCAGCCGGATCGTGGCCGCCAGCGCCCGTGCGGTCACCAGACAGTCCGACCCGGCCAGCGCGGGATCCGACAACTGCACCGCGTCGTCGACACCCCAGGCCAGCGCCTCACGCAGTACGTCGACAGCCGCGGGCGGGCCCATCGTGATCGCCGTACTGCGACCGCCTGTCTCCCGCGCCAGCCGCACGGCCTGCGCCACGGCCCGGCGGCACCACGGGTTCATCTCCGCGACCGAACCGGCCCGCTCGAGCCGGCCGTCGGCGTCGAGACGCCCACTGTGATCACCCTTGGGCACCTGCTTCACCAAGGCCGTGACGACAAGATTCATGACAAGCCAGTTCCTACGGCTAGACCGATGGCGAAGGTGACGGCGGCCGACAGGCCACCGAGGAGCAGTTGGCGGCCGCCGCCGTACCAGAACGGGCGGGCGGTGATCTTGCCGACGATGCCGCCGGTGACGACCAGGCCGAGGGCGCTGAGCACCAACGCCGGCAGCACCGAGACGGCCCCGAAGATGAACGGGAGCAGCGGAATCACGGCGCCGATCGCGAACGCCGCGAACGACGAGCCGGCCGCGACCCACGGTGACGGGAGATCGTTGGGGTCGACACCGAGTTCTTCGCGCACGTGGACGTCGAGCGCGACCGCCGGGTCGGACGTCAGCTCCCGCGCCACCTCGGCCGCGAGCTCCGGACGCAGGCCCTTGGCCTCGTACATCATCGCGAGCTCGCGCTCTTCCTCGTCCGGGTGGATCTCGAGCTCGCGCCGTTCGATCGCGATCTCGGCCTTCATCAGCTCGGTCTGGGACGACACCGAGGTGAACTCGCCGGACGCCATCGAACAGGCACCGGCGACCAGGCCGGCCAGCCCGGTCATGATCACGACCTTGCCGGTCGCACCGCCGCCGACCACTCCGGCGACCAGTGCGAAGTTCGACACCAGGCCGTCCATCACGCCGAACGTCGCCGGCCGCAGCCAGCCGCCGGTCACGTCGCGATGGGAGTGGTGGAGCTCGGGGGTTTCGGTTTCCGCAACTTCCGCGGTCATGGGGGACATTCCTTCCGCAGGGTAGGTGAGCCTTCCCGCACTGAGGTTTGCGTAACCTCAGTTAATCTGCATCACCTGTTACAACAGTCTATTCGTTACTTCTCGTCAGCGCCAACGGCACCTCGGTCCGCGGCCGACAAGTGCTGCACGGTGACGCCGGTGGCGGTCATCGTGCGGGTCACCGCCCGGCCGCCGTACACCCAGTAGATGACCAGCTCATCCCTTCCACGGTTGATGAACTGGTGCGGTACGCCGGCCGGCACCCAGGTCGCGTCACCGGCCTCCAAGTCGACGCGCTCGCCGTCGATCACCGCGGTCGCCTGGCCCGCGAACACCAGCACCGACTCCTCGACGTTGTGCGAATGCATCGGGATTTCGGTGCCGACGGCAAACGTTGTGGTGCCGGTGGTGATCCGGTTCGCGTCGCAGTTCCAGGCGCCGACGTACGGGACGGTCCGGACGCCGCTGCCGCGGTCGAACACCTCGGTCTCGGCCGGCCGGATCACCAGTCGGGGTGCGGGCTCGGGTGACCAGACGGTCTTCACGTTCATGAACTCGCGCATGCCGTAGGCACCGAGCTCGCGCCCGTACCCGGACTGCTTGATCCCGCCGAACGGCAGGCGCGGGTCCGACGCGACGATCGCGTTCACGAAGACCGCGCCGGCCTCGATCCGCCGTACCAGGTCCGCCGATCGCTCGGGGGACGTCCAGAGCGAGGCGCCGAGGCCGAAGTCGGTCCGGTTCGCGAGCTGGATCGCCTCGTCGGCGTCAGCGGCCCGGACGACGGCCGCGACCGGACCGAAGGTCTCCTCGTCGAACGCCGCCATCCTCGGCAGCACGTGATCGAGCACTGTCGGCAGGTAGAAGAACCCCGGCCCGGCCGGAGATCCCCCGCAGACGAGCGTGGCTCCCGCTTTGACCGTACGGCGTACCTGGTCGTGCAACGTGTCCCGCAAACCGTCGCGAGCCAGCGGGCCGAGGGTCGTCTCGCGGCGGAGTGGATCGCCGACGACGAGCTTCTGGATCTCGACCGTGAACAGGTCGACGAACTCGTCGGCGACGGACTCCTCGACGATCAGCCGCTTCGCGTTCACACAGCTCTGGCCGGTGTTGAGGAAGCGAGCCTTCACCGCCGCCCGCGAGGCCGCTTCCAGATCGGCGTCGGCGAGGACGATGAACGGGTCGGATCCGCCGAGCTCGAGGACCTGCTTCTTCAGCGCCTGGCCGGCCTGGGTCGCGATGATCCGGCCGACCTCAGTGGAACCGGTGAACGTCACCGCGGCGATCCGGTGGTCGGTGATCAGGCCGGCGACCTGCTCGGTCTCGACCAGCGCGACCCCGATCAGACCGCTCGGCATGCCCGCGTCAGCGAGGACGGACTCGATCGCGAGCGCGCTCTGCGGCACGGTGTTCGCGTGCTTGAGGATCGCGCCGTTGCCGGCCGCGAGGGCAGGGGCGGCGAAACGGAAGAACTGCCAGAACGGGAAGTTCCACGGCATCACGGCCAGTACGACGCCGAGCGGCTCGACCTCGATCCGGCCCTGCGCGGTGACCTGTTCGGCGGCGAGGAAGCCGGCCGCGTTGGCCGCGTAGTACTCGCAGGTGATCGCGCACTTCTCGATCTCGGCCTCGGCCTCGGTGATCGGCTTGCCCATCTCGGTGCTGATCAGCTGCGCGAGACCGTCCTTGCGCGCGCGGAGGGTGTCGGCGATCGACTGCATGAGTGCGGCGCGTTCGTCGACGGATGTCAGACGCCAGTTGCTCTGGGCAAGCAGTGCGGCGCCGAGCAGGCGGTCGACGCGGTCCTCGTCGTACGGCTCGAAGGTCGCGAGTTGCTCGCCGGTGGCGGGGTTGATCGAGGCGATCACAGGGTGTGCCCTTCGGAGAGGCGGTGCAGGACATAAGGGAGGACGCCGCCGTGGCGGTAGTAGTCGTGTTCGCGGGGCGTGTCGAGGCGGACGCGGAGCCGGTAGGTGCGGCCGGCGGAACGTGCGGTGGCTGAATCGTCGTCGTGCAGTTCTATGTCGATCGGGGCCTCGCCGGTGAGGTCGTCGCCTTCGCCGGGGAGGAATTCGAGCGGGAGGATGCCGAGGCCGACCAGGTTCGAGCGGTGGATCCGCTCGAAGGACTGGGCCAGGACGGCGCGGACACCCAGCAGGGCAGGGCCTTTGGCGGCCCAGTCGCGGGACGAGCCGGTGCCGTATTCCTTGCCTGCGACAACGACGATCGGCACGCCGGCCTTTTGGTATGCCATCGCGGCGTCGAAGATCGAGGTAACTACGCCGTCGGGTCCACGGGTCAGTGGGCCTTCGACGTCGAGGAGTTGGTTGCGCAGGCGAACGTTGCCGAAGGCACCGCGCATCATCACCTCGTGGTTGCCTCGGCGGGAGGCGTAGGTGTTCAGCTCGGTCTCGCCGAGGTGTTTCAGGTAGCGTCCGGCGACGCTGTCGCGCGGGATCGCGCCGGCGGGCGAGAGGTGATCGGTCGTGACGGAGTCGCCCAGGCGGACCAGCGCGCGGGCGCCGTGGAGGTCGTTGGCCGGTTGGGTGAAGTAGTCCGGTCGCTGGAGGTACGTCGAGTTGCCCCAGGCAAACGTCTCACCCAGCGGCGCGTCGAGGTTCTGCCAGCGGTCGTCGCCGGTGAACAGGTCGTCGTACGCGTGTTTGAAAAGGTCCGGGTCGAGCACATCCCGCAGTACCGCGTCGATCTCGGCGGGGTCGGGCCAGATGTCGCGCAGGTAGACGTCACCGCTGAGCGGCTCGTTCAGCAGGTCGATGTCGATCCGCCCGGCGAGCGCGTACGCGATCACCAGCGGCGGCGAGGCCAGATAGTTGAGCTTTACGTCGGGCTGGATCCGGCCTTCGAAGTTCCGGTTGCCCGACAAGACGGCTGCCACCGTCAGATCCTGCTCGCGTACGGCGCGGGCGACGTCGTCGATCAACTCCCCCGACGCCCCGATACACGTCATACAACCGAACCCGGCCAGGTGAAACCCGAGCTTCTCCAGGTACGGCGTCAACCCCGCCGCCCCCAGGTAATCCATCACCACCCGAGACCCCGGCGACAACGTCGTCTTGACCCAAGCCCGACTGCCCAATCCCCGCTCCACAGCCTTCTTGGCCACCAACCCAGCCGCCACCATCACCGCCGGATTAGACGTATTCGTACACGACGTAATAGCCGCCACCACCACCGCCCCATGCCCCAGGCCAACGCCAGCCAACTCCCCCTTCCCCAGCGGGTCCGCCGCCTCCCCACGCTCCACCGCGTCAGCCGACTCCCCCTGCCCGAACAGGCCTACCGACCCCACTGGCTCCGGCTGCTGGTTACGTCCCGCCGCGCCGGTGCGGGGACCTTTGGGGAGTTCGGCTTCGGTGGCCTGCTTCGTGTGGGTCAAGGGGATTCGCTGGTTGGGGCGGCGGGGGCCGGCGATGGAGGGGACGATTGTGGAGAGGTCGAGAGTGACGTTCTCGTCGTACAGCAGGTTGGCGTCGGGGTCGTGCCAGAGGCCCTGGGTGCGGGCGTAGGACTCGACCAGGGCGACCTTGGCGGGTGGGCGGTTGGTGAAGCGGAGGTAGTCGAGGGTTTGGTGGTCGATGGGGAAGTACGCCGCGGTCGAGCCGAACTCGGGGCACATGTTGGCGATCGTGGCGCGGTCCGGGACCGGGAGATCGGCCAGCGCGGGCCCGGTGAACTCCACGAGCTTGCCGACGACGCCGTGCGCGCGCAGGGTTTCGGTGATCGTGAGGACCAGGTCCGTGGCTGTCGTCCCGGCCGGCAGCGAACCGGTCAGTGTCACACCGACGACGGGTGGCAGGACCATCGACACCGACTGGCCGAGCATCGCGGCCTCGGCCTCGATGCCGCCGATCCCCCAGCCGAGTACGCCGAGGCCGTTCACCATCGTGGTGTGCGAGTCGGTCCCGAGGCACAGATCCGGGAACACCCACCCGTCCCGCTCCTCGACCACCCGCGCCAGGTACTCCAGGTTGATCTGATGCATGATCCCGGCCCCGGGCGGCACGACCTTCAGCTGCCGGAACGTCTGCTGTCCCCAGCGCAGGAAGCGATACCGCTCGGCGTTCCGCTCGTACTCACGAGCCACGTTCAGCCGCAGCGCGTCAGGCCGGCCGAACACATCCACGATCACCGAATGATCCACCACCAGCTCCGCCGGGATCACCGGATCGACCAGCGCCGGGTCCTTGCCCAACGCAACCATCGCGTCCCGCATCGCCGCCAGGTCGACCAGCACGGGTACGCCGTTCGTGTCGTGCAGGAACACCCGCGACGGATACACCTCGAGCTCACCGGTCACCCCCGGCTCCCACGAACGCAACGCCTCGGACGAAGTCCCGTGCCGGAGTGCGTTCTCGAGCAGGATCCGCAGAGTCCGGGGCAGATGATCCGGCGCGACCCCTGCCAGCAGCTGGATCACGTCGCCGCACCGATGGTGGCGACGACCGCGTCGGTGAAGGCGACGGTACCGGCAGCGCCGCCGAGGTCCGCGGTCCGCGTCCCTCGCGCGACGGTGGTCCGCAGCGCCTGCTCGACGCGTTCGGCGGCCTCGCGGGCGCCGAGCCAGTCGAGCAGCATCGCGCCGGACGCGATCATCGCGGTCGGGTTCGCCAGGTCGCGGCCGGCGATGTCGGGCGCCGAGCCGTGGGCGGCCTGGGCCATCGCCCGCTCGTACGAAGCGTTGATCGACGGCGCGATGCCGAGCGATCCGGCCAGTTCGCCGGTGAGGTCGGACAGAATGTCGCCGAACATGTTCTCCGTCACGAGTACGTCGAAGTCCGCCCCGTGCCGGACCAGATGCACGGTCATCGCGTCGATGTGGAAGTCGTCGACCCCGAGCTGCGGATAGTCGGCCGCGATCTCGCGGCAGATCTCCAGGAAGAACCCGGTGGTGGTCCGCAGCACGTTCGCCTTGTGCACGATCGTCAGGTGCCGGCTCCGCCGCAGCGCCAGCTCGCACGCCTGCCGCGCGATCCGCTCGATTGCCGGCCGGGTGAAGATCCCCATCGCGATCGCCACGTCCTTGGTCGGCATGAACTCGCCGGTGCCGCGGTAGGTACTGCGATCCGCGTAGAACCCCTCGGTGTTCTCCCGCACCACGACCAGATCGAGCCCGGGCACCAGCGCCGGCGTCCCCTCGAACGCGCGCGCCGGCCGGATGTTCGCGAACAGGTCGAAGTGCTTGCGCAGGAACCCACTCGGGTTCAGCCGGGCCCGGTGTTCGGCCGGGTACGACGCACTGTCGTGCGGACCCAGCAACCATCCGTCGAGCTTGTCCAGCGTCTCGACCGTGACGTCGGGCAGTGCACTGCCGTGGGTCTCGATCGCGGCCGCACCGACCGGCAGCGGAACCCACTCGACCGGCTCGGCCCCGGCCGCGGCCAGGCCGGCGTCGAGGACCCGGACAGCCGCCGGAACGATCTCCGGCCCGATGCCGTCGCCGTCGAGAACTCCTAGTCGATGCGTCATAGCCAGGAGTTTGAGTCGTTATAACGACTCACGTCAAGACGTCACTCCATGATGTCTCGCGCCTTGATATGCTGCGATCCGGTGTTATAACCGAAAGGAGCCCGGGGTGACGAAGGCAGAAGCCGCCTACGACCTCGTCCGGGAGCAGGTGCTCCGGGGCGACCTCGTCCCGGGTGCGGTCATCCCGCAGGCCGCCCTCGCCCGCGAGCTCGGCGTGAGTACGACGCCGTTGCGCGAGGCACTGCGCCGGCTGATGACCGAGGGCCTGGTCGAGCTGGACGCGCACCGCGACGCCCGCGTCACCCGGTTGACGCTCGAGGAGGCTCGCGACCTGATCGAGGTACGCCGCTCGCTCGACCCGCTCGCTGCCGGCCTCGCAGCCGAACGCCGTACCCGCGAGGATCTCGCGCTGATCCGGCAGACGGCTGATGAGCTGCGCCCGCTGCGCACCGACCCCGGATCTGCCGAGCTGCTCACGCACCGGCGCTTCCACGTGGCGATCTACACCGCGTCGCACAACCAACTGCTGGTCCAGCACCTCGACGGGCTGTGGGACAAGGCCGACCGTTATCGCAGGCTGGCGCTCGAGGACGGCCGGACCGAGGAAGACCTGGACCGCACGCACTCCGAGCACCGCGCTCTGGTGGACGCGATCGCGGCCGGCGACTCCGCCACCGCGACGACGGTCATGCTCGCCCACGTCGAGGCGAGCCTCGGTGCCCGCGCGGTCGCTCGCCTGACGTCCGCCGCCGACCAACCCGCCGCCCGGTCGCTGCGGGGCATCCGAGGAGGCCGGTCATGAGCGACTTGTGGACCGGCTACCAGCACCGCGAGGTCGACGCCGACGGCTGGACGACGTTCTGGCGACTCGATCCCCGCGGCCGTGACCTCCAGGTGTCGGACTGGACCGGCTATCCGGACCGTGCCGGCCACCGGTTGTGGGAGCGTGCCGCGACACCGGCGGGCGTGCGCGGAGCCTGGCGTACCTCGGCGACCTCGGTGGAGCTGGAGCTCCGCGCAACGATGGGCATCTACACCAGGATCGCGCCCGTCGACGTGCTGGTCGACGGCGAGCTGCACCAGCGGTGCACGGTGCGGGAGGGCGAGCAACGACTGGTCGTCGACCTGCCGGGAAAGCCGGTCGAGGTCGAGATCTGGCTCCCGCAGGCCGGGCGGATCGCGCTGCGGGAGGTGTCCTTCGACCGCCCTGGCCGGAGCGGTGGGGTGGGAAACGAGTCGGCGACAGCCGAGCCGCTGGCGCCGACCGGGCCGCGGTGGATCAGCTACGGCAGCTCGATCACCCAGGCCGGCGGCGCGTACGGACCGTCGGAGACCTGGCCCGCGCTGGTCGCCCGGAAGAACGGCTGGGACGGCGTCAATCTCGGATTCGCCGGCGAGTGTCACCTCGACCCGATCGCGGCTCGCACGATCCGCCACCTGCCGGCCCGGCTGATCTCGCTGTGTCTCGGCATCAACATCTACGGCGGCGCGACGTACAGCGGCCGGACGCTTCCCGGCCAGGTCGAGTCGTTCATCGCCACCATTCGCGACGGCCATCCGCAGACTCCGCTGGTCGTCATCACCCCGCTGCCCGCCCCGGATCGCGAAGGCAAACCGAACGCGGTCGGCCTCACGCTCGACGACATCCGCGCCTGCGTCGAGTTCGGCGCCCGCACGGACCCCGGCGTACGCGTCATCGACGGCCGGACGATCCTCAGCTCGGACGAAGCCCGGGCCCTGTATGCCGATGAAGTGCATCCAGGGCCCGACGGCTACCGCCTGATCGGCGCCCGCCTCGCCGAACTGCTCACGCTCGACTGATCACTCGGTCGGGCTGAGGCTTGTGCCGAGGGCCTGCCAGTCGAGGACCGGCGCGGCGAGTTGGCTGATGGTGGCGAGGAGGCCCAGGCGGGCGGCCCGGATCTCGGGCTCCTTCGCCATCACGAGGATCTCGTCGAAGAAGGCGTTGACCGGCTCGACCAGGACCGACGCGGCGGCGACGAAGTCGGACAGGCCGGTCGGGGCCTGGCCGATCTTCTGCACTGCCTCGTGCAGCACGACCTCGGCCGGCTCGGTGAGCTTGCTCGAGTCGTACGACGCCTCGGTGCCCTCCGGCACGATCCGGCGTACCCGCTGGAGAACGGCGACCAGGTCGGCGAAGTCGCTGTTGCCGACCAGGCCCTGCAGCGACTTCAGCGTCTCGTCGGCCGCGGCCGGAGCAGTTGCCAACGGCAACACTGCGGCCACCTGGAGGTGGTCGTCGCCCCGGTCGAGCAGCTGCTGCTCGTACCGCCGGACGGTGAACTCGGCCACCTCGTGCAGCGACTCCGCCGGTACGTCGATGCCCTGGGCACCGATCTCCGCGGCCGCTGCCTGCAGCCCCGTCTCGAGCGTGATCGCCCGCAGCTCCGGGTGCTCACGCAGGATCGCGACCACACCGGCCGCCGCACGACGCAACGCGAACGGGTCCGAGCTACCTGTCGGCTTCGCACCGACACCGAACAACCCAGCCAGCAGATCGAACCGATCGGCCAGCGCGAGCAACGCACCCGGCGTCGTCGACGGCACCGGGTCACCAGCGGACCGCGGCAGCTCCATGTCGAACAGCGCCTGCGCGACACCCTCGGTCTCGCCGGCCCGGCGCGCGTACTCGCGGGCCATCGTGCCGGCCAGGCTGGTCAGCTCGACCACCATCTGCGAGCCCAGGTCGAACTTGGCCAGCTCGGCCGCCCGCTTCAGCGTGGTCAGGTCGTCGCCGTCGAGCTCCACCTTCCCGGCCAGGGCCAGCGCAATCCGGCCGATCCGGCCCGCGCGGTCGGCCATCGAGCCGAGCCGCTCCTCGAAGGCCAGCTTCTCCAGCTCGCCCTTCATCGACTCCAGCGGCGTATCCAGGTCGGCTCGCCAGAAGAACGCGGCGTCCTCGTAGCGGGCCCGCAGTACGCCCTCGTTGCCTGCGCGTACGACGTCCTCGTCCACCGAACCGTTGGCCACGGCAACGAAATGCGGGAGCAGCCTGCCGTCCGCGTCGCGCACCGGCAGGTAGCGCTGGTGCTTGCGCATCACCGTCGTCAGGATCTCGCTCGGCAGGTCGAGGTAGTCCGCGGCGAAACCGCCGAGGATCGCCGTCGGCTCCTCGATCAGGTTGACGATCTGGTCGACGAGCGCCGACTCACCCTCGAAGTCGACCGAGCCGTTCACACCCTTCGCCAGCTCGGTCGCCGCGGCGACGATCTGCGAGCGGCGCTTGGCCGGATCGGCCTCGATGCCGTGGATCCGGAGCAGATCGAGATACCCCTCGGCGGAGGCGATCTCGACCTTCGGCGGCGCGGCGGTCCGGTGCACCCGTGTGGTCCGGCCGGCAGCGAGCGTCGACACCGACACCGGTACGACCTGGTCGCCGAGCAGCGCGACGAGCCAGCGGATCGGCCGGGTGAACGACAGGTTGGCGTCGTTCCAGCGCATGTTCTTGTCGGAGCGGAGACCCTTGACGATCTCGCTCAGCACACCACTCAGGACCTCGGCCGCACCACGCCCCGGGTCGGGCTTGGTCACCGCGACGTACTCGACGCCGTCGACGTCCAGGTCGTGCAGCTCGCTCGGGTCGACCTTCTGACCGCGGGCGAACCCGGCGGCGGCCTTGGTGAGGTTGCCGTCGGCGTCGTACGCCGCGGCCTTCTTCGGCCCGCGGACAACTCGCTCGGCGTCCGGCTCACCGGCCTGCACGGAAGCGACGAACGCCACCACCCGGCGCGGCGTCGCGTACGTCGTGATCGCGCCGTGGCCGAGCCGGGTCGCGCCGAGTTTCTCCTCCAGCGCGGAACGCACGGCCTCGGCGGTCTTGGTGACCTCCGACGGCGGCATCTCCTCGGTGCCGATCTCGAACGTCAGCTGCCGCGTCCCGGTGATCGCCGGGAACTCGGTCGGCTCGGCCGCGGCGGGCGGAAGCTCGGCGTGACCCAGCGGGTACTCCAGCTCCTCGCGGCGCTCGGCCCACAGCCGCGAGACTTCGCGGGCCAGCGTGCGCATCCGGCCGAACGCCTTCGCGCGCTCCGTCGTACTCACGGCGCCGCGGGCGTCGAGGACGTTGAAGGTGTGCGAGCAGCGCAGTACCTGGATGTGTGCGGGCACCGGGAGCCGGTCGTCGATCATCCGGCGCGCCTCGTTCGCGTACTCCTCGAACAGCCGCTTCTGCGACTCCACGTCGGCGTCGTCGAGGTAGTACCGGCTCATCTCGTACTCCGCCTGGCCGAACGCCTCGCCGTACGAGATGCCGGGCGCGTAGGCGATGTCCTTGAAGTGCGAGACGCCCTGCAGCGCCATCATGATCCGCTCGATGCCGTAGGTGATCTCCACCGACACCGGGTCGAGCGTCATCCCACCGGCCTGCTGGAAGTACGTGAACTGGGTGATCTCGAGGCCGTCGAGCCAGACCTCCCAGCCCAGGCCCCAGGAGCCGGTCGCGGGGTTGGCCCAGTTGTCCTCGACGAACCGCACGTCGTGGGCGTGGATGTCGATCCCGAGCGCGGTCAGGCTCTCCAGGAACAGCTCCTGCGGGTTGCCCGGGTCCGGCTTCAGCACCACCTGGAACTGGGTGTGGGTCTGCAGGCGGTTCGGGTTCTCGCCGTACCGGCTGTCGTCCGGCCGGACACTCGGCTCGACGTACGCCACCCGCCACGGCTCGGGACCGAGCACGCGCAGGATGGTCGCCGGATTCAGCGTTCCGGCTCCGACCTCGGTGTTGAACGGCTGCACGACCATGCAGCCCCGGTCGGTCCAGTACTTCGTCAGCGCGAGCAGCGCGTCCTGCATGGTGAGCACAGCAAACCTCAAGCCATCTTCGGGGGCGTTTCGGAGCGAAGTCTATTAGCTCTGCGTAGGTGCTATGCCCCGCATTGCCAGGGTGAGCAATCGGTCGGCCTGGGCGGAGTCCTCGCAGCTGGCCAGTGAGATGCCGTTGACGAGCTTCAGCAGGTCCTCGATCCGGACATCCGCGGGTACGGCGCCGGCCCGCTGAGCGCGTTCCAGCAGCCTCCGGCCGGCCGTGATCACCCGGGCGTGCGCGTCCGAACCACAGGCCTCGCCCAGCACCAGCGCAGTCGCCAGACCGCGGCTACTGGTGGCGTGACCAACCATCGCGCGAAGCCAGATCTGCAACGCCTGCAAGGGATCCGGGTGATCGAGGAGCTCGTCGGCCCGCACGCAGACCGCGTCGACGCTGCTCCGGAACACCGCCTCGAGCAGAGTGACCCGGCCGCCGAAGTGCCGGTGCAAGGTCGCGGATCCGACCCCCGCCCGACGGGCGATCTCCTCCAGTGACGCATCCGCCCCCTGCTCGGCGACCACCTCGGCCGCGACCGCGACCATCCGCTCGCGGTTCCGCTGGGCATCGGCACGCATCTGTTCGCAGGTCCCTTGACTTAAGTGGGGTGGTCCCCCATATCGTAGCGGAGATTAACCGGGGGACCACCCCACTTAACCTCTCAGGAGACTCTTGATGCGCATTGGCATGGCGTTCGGCGACGTCCGTGGACCGGCCCCAGTGCCGGAGATCACCCGCCAGATCCAGGAGGCGGCCGCGGGCGGCGTGGGCTCCGCCTGGGTGACGCACGGCGTGGGCTGGGACGCGCTCACCACGCTCGCGGTCGCGGGTCCGGCAGCTCCTGGTGTGGAGCTCGGGACCGCGGTTGTGCCGTTCCCCCAGCGGCACCCGCTCGTGCTCGCGAAGCAGGCGCTGACCGTGCAAGCGGCGGTCGGCAACCGGCTCACGCTCGGCATCGGAGCCGGTATCGCCCGGATGGTCAGCACGATGTACGGACTGCCCACCGACCGGCCGGCCCGGCGGATGCGCGAGTACCTCGAAGTACTGCGGCCGCTGCTCCGCGGCGAGGTGGTCGAACATCACGGCGAGACGTACACCGCGGTCGGCTCGCTCGATCTGCCCGGGACCGAGGCCCCGTCGGTCCTGCTCGCGGCGCTGGGTCCGGCGATGCTCAAGGTCGCGGGCGAGCTGGCCGACGGCACGATCACCTGGATGACCGGACCCCAGACACTCAGTAAGCACGTCGTCCCGTCGATCACCCACGCTGCCGGGGGCCGTAATCCGCGGGTCGTGGCGGGGGTTGGTGTGTGTCTGACGTCCGCCGAGGACGCGGTCCGGGCGCGGTTCGCCGAACAGTTCGCGCTGGCCGGTCAGGTCCCGGAGTACCGCGCGATGCTCGACCGGGAAGGCGCCGCCGGTCCGGCCGACGTGCTGGTCGTGGGCGACGAGACCTCGATCGCAAAGCAGCTCGACCGCTTCCGCGACGCAGGCGCAACCGATCTGATGCTCGCCCCGATCGGCACTCCGGACGAACAGGCCCGCACGGCCGAGTTCCTCCTGGCTGCCGAGCGCCGCAGGTCCGGCACGGCGGTTGCCCCGGGGCGTGGCATGTAGTTCTATCGGCGGGGTGACGGTTACGGATGCGCACGGGGCGGTCGACGCGGTCTGGAGGATCGAGTCGGCGCGGATCATCGCGGGTGTCGCACGGATCGTGCGGGACGTCGGTCTGGCCGAGGAGCTGGCGCAGGATGCGCTGGTCGCGGCGCTGGAGCAGTGGCCGGAGTCCGGCGTACCGAACAATCCGGGCGCCTGGCTGATGGCGATCGCCAAGCGCCGGGCGATCGACCTGATCCGGCGCAAGGACACCTATCAGCGCAAGCTCGCCGAGATGGGTCACGAGCTGGAGATCGACGGCGACAGCGTCGAGGATGACGTGGAGGCGATCCTCGAGGACCACATCGAGGACGACCTGCTCCGGCTCGTCTTCACCGCGTGCCACCCGGTGCTGACGATGGACGCGCGGGTGACGCTGACGCTGAAGCTGCTCGGCGGGCTGAAGACCGACGAGATCGCCCGCGCGTTCCTCGCGCCGGAGACGACGATCGCCCAGCGGGTCGTGCGCGCGAAGAAGAACCTGGCCAAGGCCGGTGTCGAGTTCGAGGTACCGTCCGGGCCCGATCTGCTGGATCGGCTGTCGTCCGTGCTCGAGGTCGTCTACCTCATCTACAACGAGGGGTACTCCGCGACCGCGGGCGACGACTGGATGCGGCCGGCGCTGTGCAACGAGGCGATGCGGCTCGGCCGTCTGATCGCCGAGTTGATGCCGACCGAGCCCGAAGTACTCGGTCTGCTGGCGCTGATGGAGCTGCAGTCGTCCCGGGCGGGCGCCCGTACCGGACCGGACGGCGAGCCGGTGCTCCTGCTCGACCAGGACCGCCGCCGCTGGGACCGGCTGCTGATCCGCCGCGGCCTCGAAGGCATCGACCGCGCCTGGGCCCTGGAGAAACCACCCGGCCCGTACCTCCTCCAGGCCGCCATCGCCGCCTGCCACGCCCGGGCCGCCGACCCGGAAGACACGGACTGGGCGCGGATCGCCGGCCTGTACGCCGTACTCGCGCAGGTCACGCCGTCACCGGTGGTCGAGCTGAACCAGGCGGTCGCGATCTCGATGGCATTCGGGCCCGAACGCGGCCTGGAAGCCGTCGACGCCCTCGCCGACGACCCGTCGCTGAAGGACTACCACCTACTGCCGAGCGTCCGCGGCGACCTGCTGTTCAAACTCGGCCGCCTCCCCGAAGCCCGCGAGGAATTCGAGAAGGCTGCCGCCCTGACCCGCAACGAACGCGAACGAAAGCTTCTCCTCGAACGCGCCGCCGCCTGCTAGCTAGCTGTGCCGGCGGGCCATCCAGGCTGCTCCGACGCCGAGGGCTACCGCGGTGCCTCCGATGGCTGCGGCTGCCTTTGGGTGGCGTTTGGTCATCGCCGGCAGGTCCTTCATCGCGGTGGGGACTTCCTTCATCTTCTGGCCGGCCTGACCGGCGGTCTCCTTGACGCGGTGCGGGACGTTCAGCCGGCGGCTGAGCTCCTGCACCGTGTCCGCGAGGTGCTGGCGGGTCTCCTCCAGGTCGACGCGGAGCGTCTCGGAGTCCGACATCGGCTCTCGGTGCGCTCCGTTCTTGGTGGTGCTCATGACGCGACCTTCCCTTCCGGCTGGTGTCCCTTGAGCGCTTCCAGGTCCTCGTGCACGCCGTCGACGGCACGATGCGGTACGGGCGGGCCACGCGGTGGCCAGGCCGAGGACGGCCGCGGCGATCAGTACGCCGAGTCCGTGTCGCTGGTCACCTCGCTGACGAGGGCACCGACGTTCTCGTTCTGCTTCAGTTCCGGACGCGTAGTCATTGGCCGCCTCCCGTGTTCGGCTTGGCCACCCGGTACCCAGATCGCGTCACGCTACGCAGCCGAAGGCCCGGCGGAGGGGTCCGCCGGGCCTTCGTCGTACTGCGGAGGACTACTTGGAGCAGGTGTAGATGGCGGCGTTGTCGAGCCACCAGTTCGCCGGGAGCAGGTCGGCGAAGTCCTTGCCGTGCTCGGTCCAGCGGAACTTCAGCTGCTTGCCCTGGAAGTCCGTCAGGTCGAGCCGGCTGGTCTCCCAGCCGCCGGAGTTGCCGTGCCAGGCGGCCGGCTCGTCGGTGAAGTTCGGGTCCACGGTCGGGCCGTTGACCCACTTCAGGTCGGCGCTGTCCTTCCAGGTCGCGCCGCCGTTGTCGGAGTACTCCAGCGTCGACGTACCGGTGCGGACGCCGAAGATGAAGAACACATTGTAGAAGTTGTACGCGTGCGTGAAGCGAAGGTACGTCTTCGGGTTCTTGATCTTCGTACCGTTCGCCGTCTGCAGGCTGATCGACTGATCCGGCGCGGTCACCACGCCGAGCATCGAGTCGTCACCGTCCAGCGAGTACGACGTGTCGACCAGCGAGCCGTCCAGACCCTCAGCCTTGCCAAGCACCCAGCCCGCGTCCCGGACGACCTTGCCGTCCGGGTACTCGACGAAGCTGTCCTTGAACAGGTTCTTGACCTTCGCGCCCGCCGTGTCGCAGACCGGCGCCTGGGCCGGCTTGCCGATGGCCGGCTCGAAGTCCATCTCGGTCGCCTTGATCGCCAGCTCGACCTGCGCGCAGTCGGCCTTGGTCATGCCCGACTTCTTCTTCTTGGCCAGCTTGGCGCAGGTCGCGCGCAGCCCCTCGGCGAGGTCGCCGTAGTCGGCGCCCGTGGTCAGCACCTTCTGGGTCTCGTGCCACAGCACCTCGGAGCGGGCCAGCCCGATGCCGAGCATCTTCTGGCCGTTGAACGCGCCACCGTCCGCGATCAGGTACGCCGCCTTGTTGCCGACGCCGGAGTTGAAGTGCACGCCGCCGTTGTCCTGGAAGAACTCGTCGTCGAACCAGTTCGCGCTGCGCATCCGGTCCGGGTCGCCGAACTTGGTCGGGTCGGACATGCTCCGGATCACGCCCAGGCTCGAACCCTCGCCGATCTGCCAGCGGTTCGCCGCGGTGTCGTCCGCGGAACCGTTGGTCAGGTCAACGAACTCGCCCATGATGTCCGACAGCGACTCGTTGATCGCGCCGGCCTCCCACAGGTACGCCAGGCCGGAGGTGTGCTGGGTGACGCCGTGGGTCAGCTCGTGGCCGGTCACGTCGTCGGTGCTGACGCCCTCGCCGAAGGCCATCTGCTCGCCGTTCCAGAACGCGTTCGCGTACGGGCAGCCGCCGTCGACGCAGATCCGGACGGTACCGCGCAGCGCCTTGCCCTTGCCGTCGCCGTAGTCCGCGCCGATCAGCTCGGTCAGGTCGGTGCCCAGCGACGCGTAGGTGTCGGACGTGTCACCGAAGTACTCGTAGACCTGGTTGACGTCCTGGACCGACGACGGGGCCTCGCCCTCGGCGCGGGCCGACGGGAAGACGGTGCCGCAGCGGACGTCCTCGGCGCCGGTCTGGATGATCGCGTGGTTCGCGTCGCAGACCACGCGGTTCAGGTTCTCGTTCAGGCTCCAGGCGAGCAGCGCCTGCCCGGCCGAGGCATGCACCATCGCCTGCCAGCGGACGTCGCCCGGGCCGGTGACCTCGAACAGGTAGACCGGGATCGCGGCCGAGCCCGGCGTACGGGTCATCAGGCCGAGGTCGAACCAGCGCGGCCCGTCCAGCTTCGCGGTCAGCTTGCCGGCGTCGAGCTTGGCCCGATCCGCGACCGCCTTGACCGCGGCCTCGCTCGCCTTGGTCTTGGCCGCGTCGGCCCGGTCGGCGGCCGGGAACGCGCCGTACGTCGCCAGCGTGACCTCGCCGTTGGCGGACTCCAGCGCGCCGGTCTTGTCCAGGTTGGTGACGATCTGGCCGCCGTACACCGGGACGCCGTCGATGGTCTGCTGGAAGCGGGTCTGCGAACCGTACTCCGACAGCGCGCTGCTGCTCGCGACCAGGTCAGCCGGCCGGGCACCGAAGTACGGCGCGACCGCGTCGACCTGGGCCTTCGCGACCGCGAGGGCGTCGGGCTTGCTGGTTGCGGCCTTGGCGGCCTTCGCACCGACCGCGGCCGGCGCCTTGAGCGGCGTCGTGGGCCGGATCGAGTGCGCGCGACCGAGCTCGTCGCGCTTGGCGACGACGCCGGCGCCGCCACCCTTCGGGGTGTCGAGCTGCCGAATCTCGGGGCCACTGGCAACCGAGGTGGCCGTTGCGCTGTTGGCCAGGCTCGGCGATGCAAGAGTGAGTGCGACTGCGCCGGCCGCGAGACCGGCCAGCCAGGAACGAACTTTCACGGGCTTCCTCCCAGTTCCGTTGGACACCGGGAACGTTGTCTTGCCCCCAAGCTCGTTCCCGGACGGAACGCCCGAACCCCACACGCGTAAGCGGGGGCGGACGCTTGCGTTGGCTGCACCCTGTCATCCGGCGACTGCGTAGTGCGAGCATCAGTGATCTACGTCACAGGTAGTCGAGGGAGAACCTTCACGCTCGACGCAGGGGTGAGATCGTCACCCACCAGGAGGAACCACTATGAACACCGTCGTTTCCAAGGACGGCACCACCATCGCCTACGACCGGCGCGGGAACGGGCCGGCGCTCGTCCTCGTCGACGGCGCGCTCTGCTCCCGCACACAGGGCCCGATGCCCGCGGTCGCCGAGGCGCTCGCCGACCGGTTCACCGTCTACAACTACGACCGGCGCGGCCGCGGCGACTCCGGCGACACCGGTCCGTACGACGTCGACCGGGAGATCGAGGACCTCGCGGCCGTGATCGAGGCGGCCGGCGGATCGGCGTACGTCTACGGCTCGTCGTCCGGCGCCGCACTCGCGCTCCGGGCCGCGGCGGCCGGGCTCCCGATCGAGAAGCTGGTCGCGTTCGAGCCGCCGTACGTCGTCGACGACAGCCGCACCCAGATCCCGCGCACCTGGGTCGCCGATCTGGAGGCGCTCGGGCCGTCGGACGCGATCAACTACTTCTTCACCAAGGGGATCGGGCTGCCCGGGATCTTCGTCACGATGATGAAGCTGATGCCGGCCTGGAAGCCGATGAAGGCGATCGCCCACACGCTGCCGTACGACGCGCGGGTCGTCGGCGGCAACTGCTTCGGCGAGCCGATGGACGCGGCCCAGTGGGCGTCGATCCAGCAGCCGGTGCAGGTGGTGAACGGCGGCAAGAGCCCGGCGTGGATGAAGGCGTCGACCCGCGCGCTCGCCGAGGCGGTCCCGGGCGCGGGGCACACCGAAGTACCGGGTCAGAACCACGTGATCAAGGCCGCCGCGATCGCCCCGGTGATCGCCGGCTTCTGTGCCTGAACAGCACGAAGGGCGTCCGGGAGCCGGACGCCCTTCGTCGTACTGCGGGGTTTGTCAGGCGCCGGTGATCAGGGCGCCGGCGCCGGCGCGGGCCGCGTCGAAGCGCGCCTGGGCGTCGGCCCAGTTGACGACGTTCCACCAGGCCTTGACGTAGTCCGGCTTCACGTTCTTGTACTGCAGGTAGAACGCGTGCTCCCACATGTCCAGCATCGCGATCGGGGTCTGGCCGGCCGGCAGGTTGCCCTGCTGGTCGTACAGCTGGTGGATCAGCAGCTGGCTGCCGAGCGCGTCCCAGCCGAGGATGGCCCAGCCGGAGCCCTGGATCGTGGTCGCGCTGGCGGTGAAGTTCGCCTGGAAGCCGTCGAACGAGCCGAAGAACTCGTCGATCGCGGCGCCGAGCTCGCCGTCCGGCTTGTCGCCGCCGTCCGGGGACAGGTTCTTCCAGAAGATCGAGTGGTTGACGTGCCCGCCGAGGTTGAAGGCGAGCGTCTTCTCGAGTCCGACGATCGATCCGAAGTCACCCTTGTCGCGGGCCTCGGCCAGCTTGTCGAGGGTGTCGTTCAGACCCTTCACGTAGGTCGCGTGGTGCTTGTCGTGGTGCAGCTCCATGATCTCGCCGGCGATACTCGGCGCGAGCGCGCTGTAGTCGTAGGGAAGATCGGGAAGCGTGTACGTGGTCAACTCTGCTCCTTCGTCGGGGCCCGTCTGGGGCCGATATCTCCGATGTCCTGTTCTCAGCGGCACCAGCTTGAAACTTGAACCACGGTTGAGGTCAAGGAACCACGCTGACGAACGCGGCACCCCGCTTCGACCCCGGTGCCCGATGCAGGCGTCACTCACACCGAACACCCCCAGCTTCACATACTCCGCCCAACGACCGGCGAGCGAGTCTCACCGAGGCTGATGAAGGACCTTCAGCTCCGCGCGGAGGGCCTCGGCGAACACGTCCGGCTGATCGGCGAAGCCGGTGTGGCCGCCGGGGAAACGGGTGGGTTCGATGCCGAGCCGGTCGGCCAGCGCCGACGACGTCCGGTCGCAGAGCTGCCCGGTCGAGTCCTCGCCGATCCCTACGATCACTCTGGCCGCTTGCAGCTTGTCCAGGTCCGGCATCCAGGTGATGGTCTCGCGCATCTCGTGGGAGAACCAGAACTGCTCGGCCGCGACCTGCTGCGGGTCGCGGTCGCCGCTGAACATCATCTCGACGACCTCATCGGGCACGCCAAGGTTGGCCAGCCGGAAGAACTGCTGCCAGGCGCCGACCACATCACCGGCCAGGTAGTCGGCCATCAGCTTCTCGGACTTCGCGAGCAGCTCGTCGCCGTCCTCGACCAGCCGGTCGAGCGGCGGCTCGTGGGCGATCACCGCGCGTACGACGTCCAGCTGCTCCTGGGCGAGCGCCAGCACGCTGACCGCTCCCCCGCTCGAGCCGAGTACGACGGCAGGCCCGGCGTCGACGTGCCGGATCAGCCGGGCCAGGTCGTCGGCCCGCTGCTCGGGTCGCGACGTACCGCCGGGGTTGAGGGTGCTCCGCTTGATCCCTCGCGGATCGGTCGTCAGCACCGTGTAGTCACCGGCCAGCAGCTCGGCCAGGGGCGCGAACGAGTCCGCGTCCATCGGCGCGCCGACCAGGACCACCAACGGCCCTGATCCGCGCACCTCGTAGTACAACTCCGCCTCGGGAACCTTCAGTGTGTTGTTCATGCCACCTCCACGAACGACGGTGGCACGAATGGACATCAGTTCTGGAAGACGTCCGAGTCCGGGCCGAAATCGGCCTCGTCGACGACCCGGCGTACCTCGACCTCAGAGCCGAGGGCCTCGGCGAGCCGGGCGGCCCACTCGATCGCCTCGTCGCGGTTGCGGACCTCCACGACGATCACGCCGCCGACCAGCTCCTTGGTCTCCGCGAACGGACCGTCGGTGACCGTACGCCGACCGTCCTCGACCTTCACCCGGGCGCCGAGCGAGCTGCGGTGCACACCCTCCGCGAACAGCAGCACTCCGGCCTTCGACAGATCCTCGACCACGTTCCCGACCCCCTCCGCAACCTCCGGCGGCGGAAACTTCCCGGCCTCACTGTCCGCGTCCGCCTTGTTAATGATCATGTAGCGCATCGCCGCTGCTCCTCGTCGTCTCGATCGATCACTTACTCTCACGTCGATCGACCTACGGCCAGATCGACACGCGACGGCCTGCGATCAGTCGGCAGTTACTTCTGCGATCGAGCGGGGCGCCCGGACCTGGGAGAACTGCAGGTTGCCGGCCGGCATCATCCAGGTCATGACGTCGACGGCCAGGCGGCCGGCGCGGACGGCTGGGTCGGCCTCGGCGTGTTGGCGGGCGGTTTCGGGATCCACCGACCAGACGGAGAAGCCGCGGTAGCGCTCGTCGTCCTGATCGACCAGGGGTCCACGAGCGAGCACTAGGCCGCGATCCTGCAGGTCGGCGCCGTGGGCGAGATGGCGGTCCTGCAGCTCAGCGGCCTCGTCGTCGGTCATGGCCGGCGCATCCGCCCGCAGCGTCAGCAAGATCACCGTGTAACGGTCGAAACGCATGCCGTCAAGCTACTCGCTTCGGGCGCTCAGTTCGGCTGGTCGCCGTTGGGGTTGTAGGCGCAGGCGTCGGCGAGGTTCTGGGTGGGGCCGGGCGGCGGGGTGGTGGTTGTCGTCGTCGGCCGGCGGGTGGTGGAGGTCGGGGTGGTGGGCGTGACGGTCGGTTCCGGGGTGGACTCGAGGGCGTTCTCGACGGTGTCGCGGAGCGCCTGGTAGTCGGGGTGGAGGTACTTGAGCCGGAGCTTCTCCGGGTCCAGCGTGACGTTCGAGACCGTGCCCGACTTCACCCTGAGCGCCAGCTCGACCATCGCCGGAAGCAGCTCCTGTGGGATGTCGGTGCGGAGCAGGTGCTGACCGGCCTTCGCGATCGCCTTGTACTTCGTCAGGAGCGTCTGCGGATCCGCCGCGTCGACGATGCTCTTGATCACGCACCGCTGCCGGACCTGGCGCTGGTCGTCGTCGGCGCCGTACCGGCCGCGGGCGAACCAGAGCGCGTGCCGGCCGTCGAGGTGCTGGTTCGGGCCGGGCTCGATCCACTCCTTCGGCGGGATGTGCGAGCTGCTGATACCGCCCATCGCGACCCGCTCGTTGACGTTGACCTTGATCCCGCCGAGCGCGTCGACGATCTCCGGGAAGCTCTGCAGGTTGACCTGCAGGTAGTAGTCGAGCTTCAGCCCGATCGCCTCGCCGACCGACTGCTTGACCACGTCGGCGCCTTCGTTGTCCGACGGGCCGAGGATGCCGGGATGCGCGTCCGGGATGTTCTGGTACATCGCGGTCAGCATCCACTCGAGCCGGCCGTCGAGGCTGAGCCCCTCCTTGCCGAAGCCGTTCGGGTAGTACTTGTACAGCGGCGAGTCCTTCGGGAACGGCATGAAGGTCAGGTTCCGCGGCAGCGAGATCAGCGCGGTGTTGCCGGTCTTGGTGTCGATACTCGCCACGATCACCGTGTCGGTCCGCACCCCCTCGCGGCTCGGCGCGTCGTCGCCGCCGAGCAGCAGCAGGTTCAGCCGCGGTTTGTCCTCCCACGGGTCCTTGACGTTGACCGTCGTCGGCCGGGTCGCACTCTTGCTCTCACCCTGCGCCTGGAACACGTCCTGGACCAGCGTCCGCTGCGCGAGCACGCTCTGTACGCCGACCGCCGCGGGCGCCGCGATCGCGAAGCAGAGGATGCCGACGAACCCGGCCCCGAGCGCCCGCCCGCCCGCGCCGCCCGTTGCCGGACGCAACGACCGGTGCGACGCCACGATCACCACGATCCACAGGAACGCCAACGCGCCGATCAGCACCGACGTCAGCAGCAGCCGGCTCGGTACGACGGCGGCGGCGAGGACCTCCTCCCGCCGGGTCAGCCCGACGTACACGCCGAGGCCGACCAGCCCGAGGAACAGGGTGAGGACGAACGCGCCGGTCTTCCGGCGGCCGCCGACGATCAAACCGAGTCCTGGAAGCAGTGCGCCCAACAGGGTCAGCCCCAGCAACTTCGGCACCGATCGTGGCCGTCTCGTTGCCGCGCGCGCACGTCTCCCCATTGGCTCCCCTGTCGCCCGTCCCGCTTCCAGTGTGCGCCAAGTACCGCGCCCCGTACCTCTTCAGACGTGTTACAGCGTTAATCGGTTGTCAATCGGCAGGATCCGGCCGGTAGGTTGACCGATCGTGCAGATTCTGGTGCTGGGTGGAAACGGGTTCGTCGGGCGCGCGATCGTCGAGGATGCGCTGGCGCACGGGGCCGACGTCACGTCGTTCAGCCGGGGCAAGAGCGGGTCACCGCTGCCGCCTCAGGTGACGCAGCTGGTCGGGGACCGGGAGACCGGGGACTACGACGCGCTGCAGACCGGTGAGTGGGACGCGGTGGTCGACCTGAGCGGCTTCCGGACCCGCGATGTCGACCAGGCGATGGACGTCCTCGGTGACCGGGTCGGGAGGTATGTGTTCGTCTCCAGCCACGCGGTGTACGTCCGCGACCTGCCGGCCGGGACCGACGAGACGGCGCCGCGGCGCGAGCCGCTGCGCGATGCCGACGTACTGACGAACGACACGTACGGGCCGTGCAAGGTCGCGTGCGAGGACGACGTCGTCGAGCGGTACGGCGATCGGGCAACGATCATCCGTCCCGGCCGGGTGACCGGTCCGGGCGACTCCTCCGGTACGGCGTTGTACTGGATCCGCCGGGGAGCTCGCGGCGGCCGGGTCGCGCTGCCGACCAAGCCCGAGGCGCCGCTGCAACTCATCGACAGCCGCGACGTCGCGCGCCTCGCGGTACAGCTGATCACCGACGAGCAGGCCGGTGCGTTCAACGCGACAGGACCGGACTCCACGATCGCCGAGCTGATCGGGTCAGCCGCCGAACTGTCGGGCACGACGGTCGACATCGTCCCGATCCCGTTCGACTCGGTTCCGCCGCGTTTCCCGCTGATGGACCCGGAAGCCGAGTGGGGCGAACGCCGCCGCAACCCGGCCAAGGCTCGTGCCGCGGGCATGTCGGTGACACCGCTGCGGCAAACCGTCGAAGATGTACTCGCCTGGGACCGGGACCGCGGCACGCCTGAGCTGAAGATCGGCCTGACGCCCGAGCAGGAAGAAGAGCTACTCCGGCAGCGCTAACGTCCGGCCCGCATCCCGGGCCGCGTTGATCGAGCGGGTCAGGGTGTCCTTCAGCGCCGAAGCCTCGTCGGCGAAGCCCTGGACGATCGACGTGTCGCCGACCGGCTCGGTGCGGGCGAGGAGTTCGATATATCGGTCGCCGTCCTCCAGCGCTGCTTCGGCGCGGAGGGCGGCGTCGGCGGAGCGGACCCGGTCGGCGTAACGGTCGAGGAGATCGACCTTGCGTTTGATCGCGTCGACCGAGAGCGCGAGCGCGCGGCGCTGCGGCCCGAGGACGGCGTCGAGCTCGGCGGTCTGCATCCCGCGGGCGACGTCCTGCTGCCGCGCCCGCAGTACCGTCTGTTCCCGCAACACCTGCGCGATGTCCCAGAGCTGCTCCGGGAGAACCAGCTCGTTCTTCATCTCGTCGAGCAGCCCGCGGCGGGTAACCGTTGCCTCAAGCACCGTTTTCACCGCACGCTGCGCACGCCCGAGCAGCCGCGCCGCGGGCTCGTCGAAATCCTCCGGCAGCAGGTACTTCCCGTGCTGGACCCGGACCGCCTTGTGCCCGCGGTCCTCGACCATCGACTTCACCAGGATCCCGCCGGTGGCGAGGACGGCGATACCCGCCAGCACGAGCGCGGCCCACGCCGCCACCGCGGTAGGCAGCGTCGCCGCCATCACGATCAACGCGAGGATCCATCCGCCCACGCACACGGCGAGCCAGACCAGCAACGTGCCGAACGTGTTCCCGGGAGCCACCGACCACGACGTCTGCCGTTTCGGACGGGGCGCATCGGCCGCGACGAACAACTCCGGCCGGTGCTCGTACAACCGCCGTACGCCCACAGGCACACCCGGCGCGAACACAGGCTCCATCGCCACCTCCGCAGCAGTCGTCAACACTCAGCGTAGCCGTGCAGAGAGTCCGTCGAGGAAGACTTCGAGGCCGAACTCGAACAACTTGTCGAGGTCGTACTCGTAGTCGAACCCGTCCGCGAGCAGCTCGCGGAACGCGGTCAGATCTCCCATCGCGATCATCGCGCCGAGCTTGCCCGACTGCTCGGTGACCCACTCGTCCGCGGTCACGCCGGTGTCCTGCTCGGCCTGCGCCTCGGCCTCCATCACCAGCGCCACACCGCGCACGTACGCGAACAGGCTGATCATCGTCGACAGCGCCGCACTCTTCTCGAACCCGCGCAACGCCCGCAGCACCGCGTCCGTGTGCGGAAGCAACCGCGGCACCAACTGCGGCCGGCTCAGACTGATCGCACTCGCGAGCCACAGATGCCGCCGGTACGCCGCCCAGTGCACCCGCGCCACCATCGCGATCGCCTCCCGCCAATCGTCCGGCGGGGTCCCGAGCGGGAACTCCCCGATCGCCGAATCGACCATCTGTACGACGAGCACGTCCTTGCCGCCGACGTACCGGTAGAGCGCCATCGTCGACACCCCGAGCTCGCTCGCGATCCGCCGCATCGACAGCGCAGCAAGTCCTTCGGCGTCCGCGATCTCGATGCCCGTCCGGATCACCTCGTCGCGATTCAGCTCGGGTTGCTGCTGATGACGACGCGCGGCCCGGGGCGGCGGACCGACGACCGTCCCGACCCCGGGGCTGGGATGCACGAGCCGCTCGGCCTGCAACGTCTGCAGCGCCTTGGTCGCGGTCGCCATCGCCACCCCGAAGTCCCGCACCAACGCCCGCGTCGACGGCACCCGGTCCCCCGGCTTCAGCTCACCGGCGACGATCCGCCGCCGCAACTCGGCTGCGATCGTCTCGTACTGCGTCATCCGCCCCTCCCACCTAGTGCGCATACATCGTACGCGCCCTACCCCGTCCTACCTCACCCCCGGGATGGGTTCACCTACGCCGTTGTGGGTTCCACCCCGGTTGTGCGGGTGGTGAACCCACAACGAGATGGGTGAACCCATCCAAGGGGGGTGAGACGGCGCCTGGCGACGTGAGGTTAGGTAAGGCTATCCTCGTGCGCATGCAGGAGACGATGGGGCTGACCGGCGACGGGCTGAGCTTGGGCTACCACGGCCGGCGTGTCGTCGACGGCGCGTCGCTGCACCTCGAGGCCGCCCGGGTGACCGCGCTCGTCGGTCCCAACGGCAGCGGCAAGTCGACACTGCTGCGCGCGCTCGCCCGGCTCCATCACCCCGACGCCGGCCGCATCACCTTCCCCGGCGGCGGTAACGCGCTCGACCTGTCGGCGAAGGAGTTCGCCCGCAAGGTGACGCTGCTGTCGCAGTCCCGCCCGACCCCGAACGGCGTCAGCGTGCGCGACGTCGTCGGGTACGGGCGTCATCCGCACCGCAGCCGTTGGCGCAACGACGACGCGGACGGCCCGCGCGCGATCGAGCACGCGATGACGGTCACCGGCGTCACGCCGATGGCCGACCGTGCGGTCGACGAGCTGTCCGGGGGCGAGTTGCAGCGCGTCTGGCTCGCCACCTGTCTGGCCCAGGACACCGGCGTACTCCTGCTCGACGAGCCGACCACGTTCCTCGACCTGCGGTACCAGATCGAGATCCTCGACCTGGTGCGCGAGCTCGCCGACGAGCACGGGGTCGCGGTCGGCGTCGTACTGCACGACCTGAACCAGGCCGCTGCGGTGGCGGACCGGATCGCACTACTCGATCAGGGGCGGGTACGTGCGACCGGTACGCCGGACGAGGTACTGCGGGCCGACGCGCTCACCGGGACCTACGGCATCACCATCGAGGTCGGCACCGATCCGGCCACCGGCCTCGTCACCACCCGCCCCATCGGCAAACACCTCACCCGCGTCACAACGAGCTGAAAGTCATCCTGATGAGACGAACCGCCATCGCTCTGGTCGCTGCTGCCCTGCTGGGCCTGACCGCCTGCGGCACGAGTGAGCCCGCCGCCTCCAACGATGCCAGTGAAGCCGCCGCGCAGCCGGTCTCGCTGACCGACGCGCGGAACAAGAAGGTCGACCTGAAGGCACCCGCCAAGAAGGTCGTGGCGCTGGAGTGGAACGCGGCCGAGAACCTGGTCACGCTCGGCGTGATGCCGGTCGGCGTCGCGGACACCAAGGGCTACACGAACTGGGTCACCGCGGCGAAGCTCGACCCGTCGGTCAAGGACGTCGGCACCCGGGGCGAGGCGAGCGTCGACGCGATCGTTGCCCTCAACCCCGATCTGGTCATCACCACGACCGACGAGGCCGCGAACACGATCACCCAGCTCGAGAAGGCCGCGCCGGTGCTGGTGATCCGCGGCGCGGACGCGAAGAACGCGATCCCGCAGATGAAGACGAACCTGGACCTGATCGGCCAGGCGGTCGGCAAGGCGGACCAGGCCAAGCAGCTGAACACCGAGTTCGACAAGGCAGTTGCCGACGGCAAGCAGAAGATCGCGGACGCGGGCAAGGCCGGCACCGGGTTCACGATGGCCGACGGGTGGAAGCAGGGCAGCACGATCTCGATCCGGATGTACACGACCGGGTCGCTGCTCGGCGCGGTCGCGACGGAGCTGGGCCTGAAGAACGGGTGGACCGGCGCCGGCGACAAGGACTACGGGCTCGCCCAGACCGACCTCGAAGGCCTGACCAAGCTGCCCGACGGCAACTTCCTCTACATCGCGAACAAGAACGACGGCGGTGACGTGTTCGGCGGCGACCTGGCCGGGAACGCGATCTGGAAGAACCTGCCGTTCGTGAAGTCCGACCAGGTTCACCGCCTGCCCGACGGCATCTGGATGTTCGGCGGCCCGAAGTCCACCGAGCAGTTCATCGACGCCGCCGTACAGGCAGTCACGTCTTGACCCAGCAGGACACGGCCGCACCTGATACCCGGCCGGTTCCGTCAGCCGCCACGCCGGTCCGGCGGCTGCAGGTCACCGGGGTGTTCGTGCTCGCGGTGGTGGCGATCGTCCTGCTGGCCGCCGTACATCTGACCCAGGGGACGTCGAGTGTCGGCGCCGGGGATCTGGTGCGGTTGGTGTTCGGGCAGGGGACCGACAACGCCGCGAACGTGCTGGTTGCGTCGCGGTTGCCTCGGCTGCTCGCCGGAGTGCTGGTAGGTATCGCCCTGGGGGTTGCGGGAGCGGGGTTGCAGTCGTTGGCTCGCAACCCGCTTGCTTCACCCGACACGTTGGGGGTCAACGCAGGGGCGTACCTGGCGGTCGTGATCGTGGCCGCGTTCGGGGTGTCGTTGCCGGCGCTGCCTGCCGGTGGAGTCGCGTTCGTCGGCGGGCTGGCGGCCGCGGGGCTGGTGCTCGTGTTGTCGGCGGGCGGCTCCACCGGGCCGACCCGGCTGATCCTGGCCGGGTCGGCGGTCGCGATGGCACTCGCCGGCGTGACCACGCTGCTCCTGCTGCTGTACCGGGAGGAGACGGTCGGCACGTTCGCGTGGGGCGCCGGCACGCTGGTCCAGACCGACCTGCGCGCAGTCACCCAGATGGCGCCGATCGTTGCCCTCGGCATCCTCGCCGCGTTCCTGCTGGCCGCGAAGCTCGACATCCTTGCCCTCGGCGACGACACCGCGTCCGTCCTCGGGGTGAACGTACGCCGGATCCGCGTCCTCACCACGCTCGTCACCGTGATGCTCTCCGCCGCGGCCGTCACGGTCGCGGGACCGGTCGGTTTCGTCGGCCTGGTCGCACCGGTTCTCGTCCGCCTCCTCGCGCCGCTCGTTCCCGGCCTGCTCCGGCACCGCGTGCTGCTCCCGCTGTCCGGCCTCGCCGGCGTGCTCGTCGTACTCGCGTCGGACGTCGTACTGCGGGCCGCGTTCGGTGGGCAGGCCGGCGTCGAGATCCCGACCGGGATCATGACGATGGTGGTCGGCGCGATCGTCCTGATCTGGCTGGCCCGGCGGCACCGCGACTCCGGTCCCAGCCGCTCCCCCGGCGGAACGAGCTCGGGTCTGCGGAGTCGCCGTACGTTCTGGCTCGTGACCGCGGCGCTCGTCGTAGTGCTGGTCGTGGCCGGCGTCGGCGCGATGCTGACCGGCGACGCATTCCTTCGTACCGGAGACCTCGCGAACTGGATCAACGGCACCTCCGGTCGCGCGATCACCTACGTCCTCGACCAGCGCTTCCCACGCGTCGTGTCGGCGCTGCTCTGCGGGGCCGCGCTCGCGATCGCCGGTACGACGGTGCAGGCGGTCTGCCGCAACCCGCTCGCCGAACCCGGCATCCTCGGTATCACCGGCGGTGCGGGCGTCGGAGCGATCGCGACGCTGATCCTGTTGCCATCCGCAAGCATCTGGCTGCTGTCCGGTGTCGCCGCGGTCGCAGCGGTCGTGACGTTCGGCTTGGTGTACCTGATCTCGTGGCGGGGCGGGCTGAGCTCGGACCGGTTGGTGCTGATCGGGGTCGGCGTCTCGTCGGTCGCGACTGCGATCATCACGCTGCTGATCGTTGCCACCGATCCGTGGAACCTGAGTCTGGCGATGACGTGGCTGTCCGGGAGCACGTACGGCCGGACGCTGCCGCAGGTCCTGCCGGTGGCGATCGCCCTGATAGTCCTGACTCCAGTTGTCGCGCATGCCCGCCGGGAGTTGGATCTACTGGCTCTCGACGATGACGTGCCGCGGATCCTCGGCGTACGGCTGGAGCGGACCCGGCTGCTGATGCTGTTGGCGGCGGCTCTTTTGACTGCGGCCGCTGTCTCCGCGATCGGTGTGGTCGGGTTCGTCGGGCTGGTTGCCCCGCACGCTGCACGCGCCGTGGTCGGCGGCCGGCACGCGCGGATCCTTCCGGTCGCGGCCCTCCTGGGCGCGATCCTGGTCAGCGTCGCGGACAGCCTCGGCCGTACCGTCCTGGCCCCGGCCCAGATCCCGGCCGGCCTGCTGACCGCCCTGATCGGAGCGCCGTACTTCGTCTATCTGCTGTGGAGAACGCGGGTTCCGTCCCGCTGACTTCGTGTCAAGATGGTTCGCATGCTGCGCGAACTGCACCTCACCGGGAACCCGGACGCCGACAAGTTGCTCAACGACGACCCGTTCGCCTTGCTGGTCGGGATGCTGCTGGACCAGCAGTACCCGATGGAGCACGCCTTCTCCGGCCCGTGGAAGATCGCGAACCGGATGGACGGGTTCGACCTGCACAAGATCGCCGCGTCCGACCTGGAGACGTTCGTCGAGCTCTGCGTCACCCCGCCGGCCATCCACCGGTACGGCGGGTCGATGGCGCGCCGGGTGCACGCGCTGGCCCAGCACATCATCGACACCTACGACGGCGAGACCGAGAACATCTGGCTGAGCGGCCGGCCGAAGCCGGACGGCGCCGAGGTGCTGAAGCGGCTGAAGGCGCTGCCGGGATTCGGTGAGCAGAAGGCGAAGATCTTCCTCGCGATGCTCGGCAAACAGCGCGGCGTCCAGCCCAAGGGCTGGCGGGAGGCCGCCGGGCACTACGGCGACCGCGGCTCGCATCGCTCGATCGCCGATGTCACCGACGCCGCCTCGCTGGTCGAGGTCCGCAACTTCAAGAAAGCCGCGAAGGCCGCCGCCAAGGAGGTCGCCGGCGCCTGACGCGCCGCGACATCGGAGCCCGACCTGTTGCAGGTCGGGCTCTTTGCGTGCGGGTTGTCCCTTGTGAACCACGCGGTTTCCTGCAGGAGGCGGTCGACCGCCTTATGCTCGGCTGGGGCAGCCACGGGAGGAGAGCGGATGGACATCCGGGATCTGGATCGTCGTGCCGGCGCAGTGCTCGGGGAAGTCGTGATGCAGGTGCGGACCGAGCAACTCTGGTTTCCCACCCCGTGCCCCGACTGGACCGTCCGCGGTCTGCTCCGCCATCTGGTCAGTCAGAACGAGGGTCTCGCCGCCGCTGCCCTGAACGGCACCGCCTCCATCCACACCTGGAACGGCGGCCGCCTGGCCGACAACCCGGCCGGCGCGTACCGCCGGTCGAACGTGCGCGTCGCGGACGCGTTCGCCGACGGCGGTGCACTGGACCGGCTCGTGGAGGTGCGCGAGTTCGGCTCGTTCCCGCGCCGGATCGCGCTGACCTTCCACCAGCTCGACTGCGTCGTGCACGCCTGGGACCTGGCCCGCGCGATCGACGTCCCGTACAACCCGCCGCCGGACATGGTCGCGATGGCGCTCACGCTGGCCCGCCGGATCCCCGACACCGACGCGAACCGCGGCCCCGGCTACGCGTTCGACCGGACCGTGAAGGTCTCCGCGTCCGCGCCCGACCTCGACCAGCTACTGGGCCTGCTCGGTCGCAACCCGGAGTGGGTGTCCCCGCTCGACTGAGTAGTCCGGCAGCTCGATCGCGTCCGGTTTGGCCACGGCCATCTTCGCCACCACGCCGGACATCAGCTTCGACGTCATCGTCCGGAGCACGAAATCGCGGTACCGGATGCCGAACGACGACATCGGCATCGCCATCTTGATCCCGCCTGGGGGGAGCTCCATCCGCTGGTCGACGTACGCCTGCATGCGAGCCTGGTACGCCGGAAACGCGCGGGCATGATCGCCGTCGACGGCGGCCAGCTCTCCCGCCAGGACGTAGGCCCCGACGAGCGAGAGCGCCGTACCGTGGCCGGCCATCGGCGAACCGCAGTACCCGGCGTCGCCGACGAGCGTGATCCGGCCGCGGGACCACTCCGGTACGACGACGCGGCTCGTGCTGTCCAGGTAGAAGTCGTCGGCCCCGTCGAGCTGCTCCAGGATCTTCGACGTGTGCCAACCGAGCCCGGCGTACTGCTCCCGCACCAGCCGCTTCTGCGCCGCGAGGTCGCGCCGGTCATAGCTGATGACTGGCGACCGGAAGCTCAGCAACGCCTTCGCGCACTGCGGATCGTGGTCCGGCCGCAGCCCGACCCAACGCCCGCGCGGTGCCGTGTACACCTTGAACCAGTGGTCCAGCGGCTCTGGCGACTCGACGCTGAAGTACGACGTGTAGCCACCGAGGTGGTGCACGTACTCCGCCTCCGCGCCGAACGCCAACCGCCGTACCCGGGAGTGGACCCCGTCCGCGCCGACGACCAGATCGAACCGCCGGCGGGTCCCGCTCGCAAAAGTCACGTCGACGCCGCGGGTGTCCTGGTGCAGCTCGGTGATCGAGTCGCCGTAGAGGTACTCCACCCCGGCCGTGGCGTCGGTCAGGATCGCGGCCAGGTCGCCCCGCAGGATCTCGATCTCCGCGACCGGACCGGCGCCGTCCAGCAGGTCCGCGTGCATCACCGCGGACCGCGTGCCGTCGGCCCGCACGTACTCGAGCCCGCGCTCGTGCATCTTCTGCTGCGTGACCGCCGGCATCACGCCCATCCGCTCGGCGACGACCCGGGAGACACCCCGCAGGTCGACGGTCTGCCCGCCCGGCCGTGGCGCCGTCGCGATCTCGACAACCGTCGGCGCGAACCCGAACCGCCGCAACCAGAACGCCAACGCCGGCCCCGCGATGCCACCACCGGAAATCAGAACAGTCTTCATCGGTCACCCCTTGGACTAGTGCGCGTACGCTGTACACGGTGCACTAGTCGAGGGGGTGGCCGCCAGCGCGCACTAGTGCACCGGCGGCAGGTGTACCGATCGACGGGTAGTGGTGGCCCGAAGGCCGGCCGATCGCGGCTCGCTGAGCGTGAGGCTGGGCGCGGCGCACGACCACTACCCGTTGGTCGGCACAGCGTCAGAGGGTGAGCGCCAGGCGAGTGGCCTGGTCGATGGCCCGCTTGGCGTCCAGTTCGGCCGCGACGTCGGCGCCGCCGATGAGGTGGACCGGGCGGTTGGTCGCCCGCAGCGCTTCGGCGAGGTCGCGGACCGGTTCCTGGCCGGCGCAGACGACGACCGTGTCGACGGCGAGGACCTGCGGCTTCTCGTGCTTCGGGCCGAAGGTGAGGTGGAGGCCTTCGTCGTCGATGCGCTCGTAGTTGACACCGCGCAACTGCTCGACCTGCTTGTTCTTCAACGCGGCCCGGCGCACCCAGCCCGTGGTCTTGCCGAGGCCGGCGCCGATCTTCCCGGGCTTGCGCTGTAGCAGGTACACCTTCCGCGGCGACAGCTCCGGATGCGGTACGCCGAGCGCGCCTGGGACCGTCGTCGGATCGGCAACACCCCACTCACGCTTCCAGGCCTCGAGGTCCGGCGACTCCGGCGTGGTGAGGAACTCGCTCACATCCACGCCGATGCCGCCGGCCCCGATCACCGCGACCCTCTCGCCGACAGGCTTTCCGCCGCGGACGACGTCGGCGTACGAGAGGACTGTCGGATGGTCGATCCCTGGGATCGCCGGTACCCGCGGTACGACGCCGGTCGCGAGCACGATCTCGTCGAAGCCGGCCAGGTCCTCGACGGTCGCGCGGCGGCCGAGGTGCAGCTTCACGCCGGTGAGCTCGAGCCGCCGCCGGTAGTACCGGATCGTCTCGGCGAACTCCTCCTTGCCCGGGATCCGCCGCGCGATCTCGAACTGCCCGCCGATCTCCGCATCCGCCTCGAACAGCTCGACCCGGTGGCCGCGCTCTGCCGCCGTCACCGCCGCTGCCAACCCGGCCGGTCCCGCGCCGACGACCGCGATGCTCTTGGTACGACGCGTCGGCACCAGCTGCAGCTCGGTCTCGCGTGCTGCCCGCGGATTGACCATGCAGCTCGCCTTCTGCTTCGCGAACACGTGATCCAGACAGGCCTGGTTGCAGGCGATGCAGACGTTGATCTCGTCGGCCCGATCGGTCGTTGCCTTCAGCACCCACTCCGGATCGGCCAGGAACGGGCGGGCCATGCTGACCAGATCGGCGTCGCCGCGGGCCAGCACCTCCTCGGCGACCTGCGGCAGGTTGATCCGGTTCGAGGTGACGACCGGGATACTCACGTGCGGCTTGAACGCCGCGGTCACGCTCGTGAAGGCGGCGCGGGGCACCGAGGTGACGATGGTCGGTACCCGGGCCTCGTGCCAGCCGATACCGGTGTTGATGATCGACGCACCGGCCGCCTCGATCTCCTTGCCCAGCGCAACCACGTCGTCCCAGGTCTGACCGCCCTCGACCAGGTCGGCCATCGACAGCCGGTAGATGATCAGGAAGTCGTCGCCGACCCGCTCGCGGGTCTGCCGGACGATCTCGACCGCGAGCCGGCGGCGGTTCTCCGGGCTGCCGCCCCAGCGATCGGTCCGCTTGTTCGTGCGCTCGGACAGGAACTGGTTGATGAAGTAGCCCTCGGAGCCCATGATCTCGACGCCGTCGTACCCGGCCTCGCGGGCGAGCGCTGCGCAATCGACGTACGCCTTGATCTGCTTCAGCACTCCGCGGTCGGTGAGGGCGCGGGGTTTGAAGGGGTTGATCGGGGCCTTGAGGGCCGACGCCGAGACACTGAACGGGTGGTACGAGTAGCGGCCGGCGTGCAGGATCTGCAGCGCGATGCGACCGCCCGCTTCATGGACAGCATCCGTCAGCAGCCGGTGCTTCCTGGCCTGCCGGCGACTGGTCAGCGTTGATCCGAACGGCGTCAGCCAGCCGGTGCGGTTCGGGGCGTAACCGCCGGTCACCATCAGGCCGACTCCGCCCCGAGCGCGCTCGGCGAAGTACGCCGCGAGCTTGGGCAGGTCGCTCAGCCGATCCTCGAGACCGGTGTGCATCGAGCCCATGATCACCCGATTCGGCAGCACCACATGACCGAGATCCAACGGCTCCAACAGATGCGGGTACGCCGTCATGAGTTGTCCTTCCGGAGGGCTTCGATCACTTCGTCGCACCAGGCGGTGAACGACTCCTCGGCGCGGATGCCGCCCCGCAGTACGAGGTACTGGTGCAGGTCGCGGCCGTGCAGAGTGGACGGCTTCGGGAAGTCGCGCTTCTGGATGCTGCGGTACACCTCGAGCCGCGTCGCATGCTCAGCCCGGTGCCGCTCGATCTCCTTGAAGACGACGTCCACGGATCCGAGCGAGGCGCCGCGGAGCTTCACGCCGAGCCCGTCCCGCAGCACGGCGGGATCCTCGGGCTCGGCCAGCCAGCGGGTGAGCTCGGCCCGCCCGGCGGCCGCGACCCGGTAGACCTTCTTGTCCGGGCGGCCCTCCTGCGCGATCTCGGTGTGCTTCACCCAGCCGGCCTCGTCCATCCGGCGCAGCACCCGGTAGATCTGCTGGTGCGTGGCCGGCCAGAAGTAGCCGATCGACCGGTCGAACCGCCGGGCCAGCTCGTAGCCGGACCCGGCACGCTCGGTCAGCGAGACCAGGATCGCGTGCTCCAGCGCCATGACCGGAGCGTACCTATGCAACTCGTTGCACTGCACCTGATTGCAATCCGGATCACATCTCAGACCCGGAGCCGCTGGTCAGGGTTTGAGAGAATGGTTGCAGACGCCATCTATTGATCGGAGCATCATGAACCACCCGACCAAGACGACGTTGCCAGGGATCGGCACGCGGCACGACCTGGTCACCGAAGGCGGTAAACACGTCTCGGTGGTGGTACACAACGACGGCCGGCGGTTCCTCGGCTTCCACGACCCGGAGGACGACGACACCTGCCAGGCCACGGTCCCGCTCGGTCACGACGAGGCCGCCGCGCTGGCCCAGCTACTCATCCCTGAGCGGATCGACCCGGTCCGCGGCGAGATCGAGATCGATCTGGTCACCGAGCACATCCCGATCACGGCCAAGTCGCCGTACTCCGGCCGCACGCTCGGCGACACCCAGGCCCGCAGCCGCACCGGCGCGTCGATCGTCGCCGTCCTGCGGCGCACCGGCGCGACGCCTTCGCCGACGCCGGACTTCCGCTTCGCGACCGGCGACACCCTGGTCGTGGTCGGCACCCGCGAAGGCGTGGACGCAGTGGCCGACCTGATCGCTGGTGGGTGATATGCACGAGAACATCACCGCCCTGCTGATCGAGCTGGGCGCGGTCATCCTTGCCCTCGGCATCCTCGGCCGGATCGCGGGCCGGCTCGGCTTCTCCCCGATTCCCCTTTATCTGTTGGCCGGGCTTGCCTTCGGGCACGGTGGACTGTTGCCGTTGGCAGCCAGTGAGGAGTTCGTTGCCACCGGCGCCGAGATCGGCGTGATCCTGCTGCTGTTGCTGCTCGGGCTCGAGTACACCGCGTCCGACCTGGTCGGGACGCTCAAGACGCAGTACGTGTCCGGTGCGGTGGACTTCCTGCTGAACGCGTTGCCGGGTGCGGCCGTGGCGCTGCTGCTCGGTTGGGGTCCGGTGGCGGCGGTTGCGCTGGCCGGCGTCACCTGGATCTCGTCGTCGGGCGTGATCGCGAAGGTCGTCGGGGATCTGGGCCGACTGGGCAATCGCGAGACCCCCGTCGTACTCGGGATCCTGGTGCTCGAGGACCTGTCGATGGCGGTCTACCTGCCGATCCTGACCGCGCTGCTTGCGGGCGTCGGGCTGGCCGGTGGAAGCATGACACTGCTGATCTCGCTGGGCACGGTGAGTGTGGTGCTGTTCATCGCACTCCGGTACGGGCGGGTGATCAGCCGGGCGGTGTCCTCGGACAACCCCGAGATGCTGCTGCTCGTCGTGCTCGGTCTGACCTTGCTCGTCGCGGGGATTGCGCAGCACCTGCAGGTGTCAGCGGCGGTCGGTGCGTTCCTGGTCGGGATCGCGTTGTCCGGCGAGGTCGCGCACGGTGCGCGGAACCTGCTCGCTCCGCTCCGCGATCTGTTCGCCGCCGTCTTCTTCGTGTTCTTCGGGTTGAGCACCGATCCGGCGAAGATCCCGCCGGTGCTCGCGATCGCGTTCGGCCTCGCCGTACTCACCGCACTCACCAAGATCGCCACCGGCTGGTACGCCGCTCGCCGGGCCGGCATCTCGTCCCCAGGGCGCTGGCGTGCGGGTGGGACGCTGGTGGCCCGCGGCGAGTTCTCGATCGTCATCGCCGGCCTGGCCGTCGGGGTCCAGCCGAAGCTGGGTCCGCTGGCAACGGCGTACGTGCTGATCCTGGTCGTCCTCGGCCCGGTCGCTGCCCGCTATACCGAGCCGATCGCGCGGCGCCTGTTCAAGCGCGGATCGCCAGAACTCACCAAACCAGTCGTCGAGGAGCGCGACCGCCAGCCGCAAGCGTGAACCCGCCGGCGGACGATCAGTTGATGAGTGGCTGGAGTCCGCACTCGTGATCGAGCAGGGCTCGTTTGCGTTCGATACCACCGCCGTAGCCGGTAAGGCTGCCGGTCGAGCCGACCAGGCGGTGGCACGGGACGATGATGCTGATCGGGTTCTTCCCGTTCGCGAGGCCGACCGCGCGGGCCGACTGCGGTTTCAGGCCGAGCGCGGCGGCGAGGCCGCCGTACGTGGTGGTCTCGCCGTACGGGATGTCCTGGAGGGCCGTCCAGATCCGGCGCTGGAAGTCCGTGCCGACCAGGTGCAGCGGCACGTCGAACTTCGTGCGGCCCTGGTGGAAATACTCGTCCAGCTGCTCGGCGACCGCCGGCAGGGTCGAGTCGTCCCGGTCGCCGAAGTCGGCTTCGTCGGGGCGGTAACGCTGCCGGTCCATGTAGAGGCCGGTCAGCTCGCCCGCATCGGTCCCCACGAGGGTGAGGGGACCGAGCGGGCTGTCGATGACGGCGTACGTCACTGAGTGGATTCCCACTGCTCGCGGCTGATCCGGTAGAGCACGTGCCGCTGCAGGCGGTGTCCCGCGGGCAAGCGGACGTGGTCGAAGTCGCCGGCCTCGTCGTGGGTCATCCCGATCCGCTGCATCACCCGCTGCGACGGCAGGTTCGGCGTCGCGGTGAACGAGACGATCTCGTCCAACCCGGCCGGACCGAACCCGTACGCGAGCGAGGCCAGCGCCGCTTCGGTGGCGTAACCATTGCCCCAGGCACCTTTTGCCAGCCGCCAGCCGATCTCGACAGCCGGCATGAAATGCGCCTCGAAACTCGGGATCGACAGCCCGGTGAACCCGATGAACTCCCCGGTGTCACGAACCTCGAGGGCCCACAATCCCCATCCGCGCTCCGCGAAGGCGTCCAGCTGCCGGTCGATCAGCGCGTCGCTCTGTTCGCGAGTCTGCGTCGCCGGGAAGTGCTCCATCACGGCCGGGTCGGCGTTCAGCGCTGCGAACGGCTCCCGGTCGGAGTCACGCCACTGGCGGAGCAGAAGACGGTCGGTGGTCAGGTCGGTCACAGGTCACTCCGGGATCTTGTTGATGGCATGGTCACCGGTGGCCCACAGGTACTGCACGGCGTACGCACGCCAAGGCCGCCACGCGCGGGCGTGGTCGGTCAGGAGTTTGGGGGCCTCGGGCAAGCCTAGGTCACGGGCGGCGTACCGGATACCTAAATCACTGGCCACAAAGGCGTCCGGGTCACCGAGCGCGCGCATCGCGATCGACTCGACCGTCCACGGACCGATCCCCGGCAGCGCCGCGAGCTGCTCCCGCGCGCGATCCCAGTCCGCACCTGCACCGAGGTCGATCTCCCCGTCGGCCAGCGTCCGGTTCAGCGTCATCAACGTCGTACGCCGGGATTTCGGAAAGGCCAGCGTCTCCGGGTCGAGCCCGGCGAGCGCCTGCACAGTCGGGAACAGGTGCGTCAGCCCGCCGGCCGCGTCCTCGATCGGCTCTCCGTGCTGCAGCACCAGGCGATGAGCGTGCGTCCGCGCGGCCGCCGTCGACACCTGCTGACCGAGCACCGCGCGTACGGCGAACTCCTCGCCGTCGACCGTGTGCGGAACCCGGCGTCCAGGCGCCTTCGCGATCAGCGGCGCGAGCACCGGGTCCTCGCTGAGCAGGTCGTCGACCGCCACCGGATCCGCGTCGAGGTCGAGCATCCGCCGGCACCGGCTGATCGCGATCGCGAGGTCGCGCTGATCGGTGAGCGACAACTGACAAGCGATGTGGTCGGGCATCGGCCGCAACGCGACCACGCCATGACCGTGCGGGAGTCGCAGCGTGCGCCGGTAGTGGCCGTCGCGCCACTCCTCGACGCCTGGCACGCCGGTGGCGATCAGGTGACCGAACAGGTTGTCCGGCGTGAGCGGGGCGCGGAACGGGAGGCGCAGCGAGATCGTGCCGGGCGCGACAGTCGTCGTACCCCGGCGGGCGCGGCGGCGCAGCTCGGTCGGGGAGAGCGCGAAGACCTCCTGCACGGTCTCGTTGAACGTCCGCACACTCGAGAACCCGGCGGCGAACGCGACGTCCGCCATCTGCAGGTTGCTGGTCTCGATCAGCAGTCGCGCGGTCTGTGCACGCTGCGCCCGGGCGAGCGCGAGCGGGCCGGCACCGAGCTCGGCCAGAAGCTGCCGCTGCACCTGCCGCACGCTGTACCCGAGCTGACCGGCCAGCCCCGGTACGCCGTCGCGGTCGACGACGCCGTCTGCGATCAGGCGCATCGCACGGGCCACCAGGTCGGCCCGGTCGTTCCACTCCGGGGAACCCGGGCTGGCGTCCGGACGGCAGCGCTTGCAGGCGCGGAACCCGGCCTGCTGCGCCGCGGCAGCGCTCGGGTAGAACCGCATGTTCTCGACCTTCGGCGGCACGACCGGGCAGCTCGGCCGGCAGTAGATCTTCGTGGTCAGAACGGCCGTGAAGAACCACCCGTCGAACCGGGCGTCCTTGGACTGAACGGCCCGGACACATCGCTCCCTGCACTCGTACACGCCCTCCAGCATCCCTGCCGCCACCGACAGTCGCTAGCGGTTTTACGACATGGAGGTGGACCGGGTCGCGGTTTTGCGACGCCAGGATCCGGTGGCGGATTCCCGCCAGCTTCATCGTCCCGGCTCGCGTGGACTGGTCGGCATGAACGAACTGCTTGGCAAGAAGGCAATGGTGACAGGTGGCAGCCGCGGGATCGGCGCGGCCACCGCGATCGCGCTGGCGGAGAAGGGCGCCGACGTCGTGATCACCTACAACGCGTCCGCGGATGCGGCGGCAACAGTGGTGAAGGAGATCGAGAGCCTCGGACGGCGTGCCGTTGCCCTCGCGGTCGATGCGGCGGATGCGGTCGCGGTCGGCGACGGCGTACGACGGGCCGCGGAATCCCTTGGTGGGTTGGACATTCTGGTGAACAACGCCGGCGTGGGCGCGATCGCGCCGATCGGTGATCTCACGCTTGCCGATGTCGATCGGGTGCTGGCGGTCAACGTGCGTGGTGTGTACGCCGCGACCCAGGCCGCCGTACCGCTGCTGCCTGACGGCGGACGTCTGATCCGCCTCGGGAGCTGCGTCGCCGGTCGGGTCACGACGCCGGGGATGACGTTGTACGGGTTGAGCAAGTCCGCGATCGCTGGGCTCAGCAAGGCGCTGGCCCGCGAGCTCGGGCCGCGGCGGATCACGTCGAACGTGATCCAGCCCGGCCCGATCAACACCGACATGAACCCGGCCGACGGCCCTTTCGCCGCCGTCCAGCGCGCCAACCTGGCCATCGACCGGTTCGGCGATGCCACCGAGATCGCCGCCGCTGCCGCCTACCTGGCCGGGCCTGACGCCGCCTACATCACCGGCACCGAACTCACCGTCGATGGCGGCCACACCGCCTGACACCGCGCCCCGGACCTGCAGCACTCACCAGGCACCAGACTCCACCCCCGGTCGGGCGGGGGTGGAGTGGGCTCGACGCCTCCGGGGCGGGCTTGGTGAGTGGTGGAGGTCCGCGCTTTGTCCGTGGCCCCGGTTAGCGTCGTCGGCATGAAGTTCTCGGTGACGGTCGGGGCGGTGGGTGCGGGGCGCGATCCGCGTGGGCTGGCGGAGTTGGCCCGCGCGGTGGAGGACTGCGGCTGGGACGCGTTGTTCCTGGAGGACTACCTCGTCTACCAGGGCGACGCCTCCCAGCCGACGTACGACCCGTGGATCTGCCTGGCGGCGGTGGCGGTGGCGACCTCGCGGATCCGGATCGGTACGACGGTGACGCCGCTCCCCCGGCGGCGACCGTGGAAGGTGGCGGCGGAGGCGGTCGCGTTGGACCACCTGTCGGGCGGGCGGATGGTGCTGGGGGTCGGGATCGGGGATCCGGGCGATCCGTTCATGGAGGGGAAGAGCCCTCACCTGCTGGCGGAGATGCTGGACGAAGGGCTGGCGCTGATCGACCGGCTGTGGAGTGGGGAGCGGGTGAGTTTCCACGGCAAGCACTACCAGTTGGACGGCGTACAGCTGACGGCTCGGCCGGTGCAGGAGCCGCGGATTCCTGTCTGGGTGGGCGGGAACATGCTGGTGCCTGCTGTCAGGCGGAGGATTCTTCGATGGGACGGATCTTGTGCCTATAAGGGCAGTACGGATGCGCCGCAGCAGATCACGCCTGACGACGTCCGCAGACTGCTGGAGGCCGGGGCACGCGAGGTGAAGGTGAGCGGGGGTGAGCCGGCGGCGTTCGCGGAGGCGGGTGCCACCTGGTGGGGCCGGTGGATCGCACCGATGGGGGTCGAGGAGACGCTGGCGATCGTGCGGCAAGGCCCGCCGGGCGCTCTGAACCGTTGACAGGTCCGGAGACCCCGGGGCAGACTGCGGATGTTTTTAACGTTCAAAACGTCCGTGGGAGGTCGCTGTGGCTACGCTCAAGCAGGTCGCCGCCCACGCCGAAGTGTCGGTGCAGACCGTGTCGAACGCGCTCAATGCCCCGCACCGGCTCCGGCCGGACACGCTCGAACGCGTCAACAAATCGATCGAACTGCTCAACTACCGGCCCAATCGTAACGCCCGCAGTCTGCGCACCAGCGCGGTCGAGCTGATCGGGTACTGCGTCCCGAACTGGCCGAACCAGACTCATCTCGTGATGGACCAGTTCCTGCACGCCCTCTGCGCCGCCGCCGAACGCACCGGCCGGCACATCCTGTTGTTCACCGCACCGCCCGGTGTCGACGGCATGCCGACGTACGACGATCTGCACGCGCGCCGGCTTGTCGACGGGTTCGTGCTCTCGCAGACCGAGACGCACGATCCGCGGCACGGCTGGCTGAAGGAGCAGGGCATCCCGTTCGTCAGCTTCGGCCGGGTGTGGAAGCAGACCACGCAGCCCGGTCCGTGGGTGGACGTCGACGGTGCGGCCGGTTCCGCGATGGCGGTCCGGCACCTGTACGAGACCGGTCGCCGCCGGATCGCCTTCCTGGGCTGGCCGAAGACGTCCGGTCTGGCCGAGGACCGCGCGGGCGGCTGGCGCGAGGAGTGCAAGAGACTCGGTCTGCCGATCAGCGGACTGTCCGTACGCTGCCGCGAGGACAGCCTCGACGAAGGCGCCCGCGCCACCGCGGCGCTGCTCGACGCCGGCCGCGAGATCGACGGGATCGTTGCCCTGAGCGACATTCTCGCGCTCGGCGCCCTCCGCGAACTCACCCGTCGCGGCCTGACCGCCGGTCATCAGGTCGGCGTCACCGGCTTCGACGACTCGCCGCTCGCCGACGTCGTCTCCCCCGGCCTGACCAGCCTCCGGCAGCCGATGGACGAGATCGCCGGCGAGCTGATCAAGATCCTCACCGGCGTGCCCGACGGCACACCGACCGAACGCCTACTGCAGCCAGAACTGGTGATCAGGGGCAGCTCAGCCCCTGGCTGATCCGGCGCTGTCCCCCCGGCGCCGCGAGAAGGAGGAACCGCCATGACTCCCCATCCGACCAACCGCAGTAGCTCCCCGCCACCGCACCGCAGACCGGTACGCCGGACCGCCGGGATCGCCCTGCTCGCCACCGCGACCGTCCTCGCAGGCACCGCGTCCGCACTCGCCGGACCGTCGTCCGCGGACTCGGCAACCGGATCGGCCCGCGCCACCACAGCCTCGGCCGGCTCGTCTGAGTTGTCTGAGACCACGCGCCTCGCCGACCGGCGGTCGCTGGTGGTCGGCGACCGGGCCTACGCGATGGGCGACGAGACAGGCCTCTACCCCGCCTCCGGCTGGCACATCCGCGGCGAGATGGGCGGCTTCTGGACCCAGCCGATCAAGCTGCTCGACGGCATCTGGTTCGGCCTCGACGGCAACTGGCTCGGCAAGGACGTCGCCGCCGCGAAGTACACCAGCGGCCAGGGCTACAGCCGGATCGACTACTCCGGCTCCGTCAACGTCCGCCGTACCGACTTCGTCCCCGACGGGGTCCGCGCGACGCTGGTCGGCCTCACGCTCAGCTCGAGTACGGCGAAGACGGTCAAGCTCGACGTGGACGCGCACTCCGAGCTGATGCAGTCGTACCCGTGGGACTGGACCACCCCGGCCGCCGCCGACGCCAACCTGCCGGACACCGGCGACTACACCGACGGCGCGCTGCGGTTCCGCGAGCAGGGCACCCCGTCGTACCCGAACGCGACCGCCCACGACTATGCCGCGTTCGTCGGATCGTCCCTGCGTCCGACGGATCACGCGCTTGGTCCGGACCACCGCGGTCCGCAGGACCCGGCGGTGATCTGTCCCAAGGACGGTACGACGCCTGCACGCTGCGACGACTCGCTCGTCGGCAAGGGCACCGGCGGCCGGCTTACGTACGACGTGAAGCTGTCGGCGGGCCAGCAGAAGACGATCTGGTTCGCCGTGGCCGGATCAGACCAGGGCAGCCAGGCCGCGCAACGCGAGTACGGCAAGGCCCTGAGCAACCCGGAGAAGTTGCTGCGGGCAAAGACCTCGGCCCGGCAGCAGGTCGACGCACAGTCTGCAGTGGACCTTCCTGGTGACCGGCTGCTGCAGCAGAGCGTCGAGTGGAGCAAGCAGAATCTCGCCGACTCGGTGCAGGAGGCGCACAACCTGCAGATCCGGGACGTCAACGAGGGCAAGGACTACCCGGCACCGGCCGGCACGGTGCAGACCGCGCGCTGGTTCGGCGCCGGCTTCCCGGACTATCCGTGGCTGTTCGCGACCGATGGTGAGTACACCGCGTTCGCCGCAGTCGCCGCGGGTCAGTTCGACACCGTCAAAGACCATCTCAAGGCGCTGCGCGACGTCAGCGACATCCTCAACAACCGCAGCGGCAAGGTCGCGCACGAGGTCACCCCGACCGGCTCGGTGTACTTCGGTTCGAACCAGAGCGCGGGCAACACCGACGAGACGGTGAAGTTCCCGAGCACGGTCGCGCTGCTGTGGCGGTGGACGGGCGACGACAAGTTCCGCGACGAGATGTACGACTTCAGCGTGCGGAACCTGCAGTACGTGTACCGCGAACTGGACAAGGACGGCGACGGCTGGCCCGAGGGCCTGGGCAATGTCGAGCGCACCGGCATGGGCGTGGAGAAGCTGGACAACACCGTCTACCTGATCCGCGGTCTGACCGACCTCGCCGACCTGGCCGCGTCGAAGCACGACACGAAGACGCAGCAGTGGGCCACCACCCGCGCGAACGACCTCGAGTCCCGCTTCGAGTCGCAGTGGTGGGTGCCGCAGGCGAAGGGGTACGCCGACTCGATCGACGACCCGGCCAACCCCGCGAACGACAACACGCCGATCTTCCAGCGGCACTGGATCGGTGTCACGCCGATGGAGGCGATCCTGAACCGGGGCGGGCAGACGGCTTCGCCGCTCGCGTCGACGGCGCATGCGAACACCGCGCTCGACCAGCGCGAAACGGCTTGCTACACAGGCGAATTCGGCCTCTTCCACACCGGCACCGGCGCCACCTCGGACCCGGCCGGCAACCCCGGCGCAACCTGCGATCCGGTCGTGTCGCAGGTGAAGAGCGAGCGCAGCATCTTCGGTCTGAACACGTCGATCATGGCCGTTGCGGAAGGCAACTTCGGTCGGATGGGCGCGAAGCAGCAGCAGGCGTACACCACCGGCAACGCCCGGATCCAGCTCGACCCGTCGGTCTGGGAGACCCCTGGCGCGATGCCGGAGATCGCCCCGTCACCGGACTCGGCGGCGAACATCGGCCGGCCGTTCTACGACCGCTCGATGGCGCTGCAGGCGTGGGGCGCGTACGGGATCCTCTGGCCGGTGATCCACCAGCAGCTCGGCGTCGACCCCGACCTCGGGCACGGCAAGCTCGCTGTGGTGCCGCAGATTCCGGCCGGCCAGCCGAAGGTGGCCGGTAGCAACATTCGGGTCGGTCGCGGCTCGGTCGATGTGTCCGCACGCCTTACAGATAAGGCGTTGTCGACCGATGTGACCGTGAAGGGTGTCGGCGCGGCGGTCACGGTCGGCGCCGTACTCCCGTCCGGCGCGAAGGTGAAGAGCGTGTCGGTCGACGGGCACGCGGCGCAGTACAAGCTCGTCACCACCACCCGCGGGACCGAGGTGCAGGTGGCGGCGAAGGGCTCTCACACCGAACTGAGAATCACACTCCGCTGAGAGCCGCACACCCAGAACCCCGAGGTCGTTCGCGACCTCGGGGTTCTGCTTTTCGGCACTAGTCAGTTCAAGAAGGCGGGCCCCTCCGAGTATGAGTCGGAGGGGCCCGCACCAGCTGAAGGAAGGTGACGTCTCCAGCTTCCCGATACGGGTCCGTGGAGGCCGGCAGACCCCGTCACCGGTCTACCTCGGTGGGGATCCCCACCGCGAGGGCCCTCGGTTTCCGATCGACCCACCGCTCCAGTCCGAAGCGGCGTGTCGACATTTCTACGCTCTTGAACCGGGGTCGCACAAGCCTTTCCTGGCAACAGTTTTGGTCGTCCACAATGATCGCGCAACCATCCACAGAAATGGTCCCGGTTATACACACCCCCTGTGCATAACGTGTCTTAGCCCTTAGCGGGTTTGAGTGCCATCGGTTGCAGGATGCGATACCCGGCGTACACACCGACCGCGCTGACCACGAGGACGGAGGGTACGGCGACGGCGAGTGGCGGGCGGTGATATCCGGCGTTGGTGAGCACGTCGGCGAGCCACTGGGCGACCAGCAGGAACTCGGCGGCCGCCGCCGGGACCAACGCCAGCGGCAGCATCAGCAGACCGCGCCAGAAGCCGAGGCGGACGAACGTGATGCCGAGCAACCAGCCCGTCACTTCGTGGGACAGGATCAGCAGGAAGAACTCGGCGAACACCAGGCCGACCTGCGACGTACTGGTGAACAGGTGCGGGTTGTTCAGCTTGTCGGGCCAGCCCTGCCATCCATAAAGCGCATGTTCCAATTGATAGGCGATCACCCAAACGATCGACGTAGCCGCCGCGGCGCCGGTCAGGTAGATGCCTGAGGCAACCGCGTACATCCGCCGGGTGACCCCGTGCGCAACCAGCAGCACCAGGTACGCCGGGGTGAGCGTCACACCGAGCGCCAGCGAGAAGTACTTCGGCGATTGGGTTCCGTAGTCCCACATGCTGCTGGTGACGCCGCTGGTCGCGAGCTGGATGACGATCCCGATGACCAGGAACGCAACGATCATGACGATCCAGTAGCCGACGAGCATCTGCCGCAGGCCGACCACCATCGACCACAACACGGTCTTGAGCCGGCGCCAGTCGGTGGCTTCCCGCGGGAGCGTCGCTTCGACAGTGGTGGTCATGAGCGGGCCCCGGTGAGGTGGACGAAGAGGTCCTGCAGGCCGACCGGACCGATCTCCAGGCCGGCCGCGGTCGCGTCCGCGAGCAGTGCCGGATCGAGGTCGCCGAGGACCGTGGTGGACTTGGTGCCGCCCAGCCGCTCCTCCGCGAGCACGGTGAAGCCGGCGGTGAACTTGTCGACGGCCGCGGCCGGTCCGACGATCGAGGCGCCACGACCGCGCAACGAGTCCACCGGGGACTGGGTGACGAGGCGTCCGTTGTCGAGGATGACGACCTCCTCGAGCATCGCGCTGACTTCGCTGACCAGGTGGGTCGACAGGATGAACGTTCGCGGTACTTCGGTGTAGTCGGCGAGCAGCGCGTCGTAGAACAGGTTCCGCGACGGGACGTCCATACCGAGGTAGCTCTCGTCGAAGATCGTCAGCGGCGCCCGGCTGGCGAGGCCGAGGACGACGCCGAGGGCCGACTTCTTACCGCGGGAGAGCTTCTGGATCTTCTTGTTCAGCGGTACTTCGAAGCGGTCCAGCAGTTCGCCGGCGAGGTCGGCGTCCCAGTACGGGCGGAGCGCCGCGGCGAGACCGATCGCTTGTTTGACCGGCACTGCGTCGGGACGGTCGCCGGACTCGCGGATCAGGCTCACGCGGCTGGTGACGACGGCGTTCTCGTACGGCTCCTGCGCCGTACCGAGGTCGCCGCCCTCGATCAGGACACGCCCTTCGTCCGGCTGCCGAAACCCGGCCAGAACCGCGGCCAGCGTGCTCTTGCCGGACCCGTTGCGGCCGAGCAGCCCGTGGATCTTCCCGGGCGCCAGCCGCAGATCCAGCCGATCCAACGCCGGCACCCCGGCGAACCTCACCGAGAGATTCTCGGTCCTCACAGTCAGGGCGGTCATCAAGCGTCTCCGTACGTTTTGATGTGCTGGAGGATGTCTTTCAAGGGGATGCCGATTGCCTTGGCCTCGCGGATCATCGGGTCGACGACGTCGGCGAAGAACGAGTCGCGGCGGCCGGTGCGGAGCAGGTCGCGGGCGTTCGGGGAGACGAACATCCCGATCCCGCGCTTCTTGTACAGCACGCCCTCGTCGACCAGCTGCGCGAACCCCTTGGCCGCGGTGGCCGGGTTGATCCGGTAGAAGGCGGCGTACTGGTTGGTCGACATCACCTGCTCGTCCTCGGCCAGCGCGCCGGTCACGATGTCGTTCTTGATCTGCTCCGCGATCTGCAGGTAGATCGGACTCCGGTCGTCGAACACAACCCCACCCCCCTTCGCTGGTTAGTTACTTGAGTAACGAACCGTAGCACCTAGTCGGGTCACCCGGCAGCGGAGTACTGCGCCTGCTGGATCGACTTCTTCAGCGCCGGTACGACGGGGCCGATACGGACCGCGAGCTGCGCGAGGCGGTCCTTGTGGCGGATGCGCTGGTCCTTGGTGACGATCGTGCGCAGGTCGGCGGTGGCCGCGAGTACGACGATCGACGCGTCGCGCAGGTCGACCCGGGAGACGAGCCGCGAGGCGCGGAGCGTGTCGTGCGCGGCCTGCAGGAGCTGCCGGCGCATCAGCGGGTGGCGGACGGTGATGCGGTCCGCCGGGACGATCCCGAGGATGCGATGCGGCTCGACCTTGATCAGCCGCGCCCGGTCGAGCTCGTCGCGCACCCGGCGTACCGTCGCCCCCGGCCGGCGCTCAACCCAATGCTTCCACCGCCGCGGCCCCGCCGCCCGCATGTCCTCGAGCACTGCCGCCAACACCGGATCCCCCGGGGCCGGCGCAGCAGTCACCCGGGCTTTCCCGTTGTCGTCGACAAGATTCCCGGCCAGCACGAGGTCAACGAGAGCCGCCGCACGCAACACCTTCCCAACCTTCGCCCGCGCCACCAACCGCCCCCGCTCCGAATCACAAGCCAACAAGAAAACCCTCCCAACCAAACTCTCCGGCACCCGCAGATTGCCCAAAGCAACAACCTCCCGCCCCACCCGCACACCAGCACCCGCCTGGGACCTGGCGCCGGCGCCAGCCGGCCCCGCAGGCCCCCGCGGTACTCGGGGCGCGCTCCCCGCCCTCCCGGCGCTTCCCGCCCCTCGTGCGCTTCGGGCATCTCCCGCGCTGCGCAGGCTGCCGAATGCGGTCCACCGGGTGACACCCGCCATCCCCCGCGCGCCCAGTTGATCGCCCCCGGCGATTGCTGCGTACTTTCTACTCATCGTCTTCCTCCTTGGGAGGGCGGCCGGGGCGGCGGAGTTTGCCTACGCCGCCGGGGAGGCGGCCGGCGTCGGCCAGGGCCCGGCGGAGCAGGAACTCGATCTGTGCGTTGGTGCTGCGCAGGTCGTCGGCCGCCCAGCGGGCCAGCGCGTCGTGCACCACGGGATCCAGCCGGAGCAGGATCTTCTTGCGTTCGACAGCCACGGCAGACGACCACTCACTGGTAGAGCGAGCCGGCGTTGACCACCGGCTGGGCGTCACGGTCGCCGCACAGCACCACCATCAGGTTGCTGACCATCGTCGCCTTCCGCTCCTCGTCCAGCTCGACGACCTCGTGCTCGGACAGCCGGTCCAGCGCCAACTCGACCATGCCGACCGCACCTTCGACGATCCGCTGCCGGGCCGCGACGACCGCGCCGGCCTGCTGGCGCCGCAACATCGCCTGCGCGATCTCCGGCGCATACGCCAGGTGCGTGATCCGCGACTCGATCACCCGGACGCCGGCCGCGTGCACCCGCGCGCCGATCTCGGCCGACAGCTTCTCGGTGATCTCGTCCGTGCTGTCCCGCAGCGACAAGGCGCCGTCGTCGGTGTGCACGTCGTACGGGTAGCTGTTCGCGATGTGCCGGACCGCGGTCTCGGTCTGGATCGCAACGAACTCGACGAAGTCGTCCACCTCGAACATCGCCTGCGCGCTGTCCTCGACCTGCCAGACCACCACCGCGGCGATCTCGATCGGGTTGCCGTCGGCATCGTTGACCTTGGCAACGGCCGTCTCGTGGTTGCGGATCCGGGTCGAGACCTCACGCCGCGAGGAGATCGGGTTCACCCAGCGGAGACCGTTGGTCCGCACGGTCCCGGAGTACCGCCCGAGGACCTGCAGCACCCGGGCCCGGCCCGGCGACACCGCGGTCAGCCCGGCGGCGACGATCAGTCCGACCACGAACACCGCGATCCCACCCAGCACCTGCGGACCCCGGTCGTGGGTGGCGCCAATGATGATCCCGGACACCCCGGCCACCAGCAGCACGAAGGCCAGCAGCGCCATCGGCCAGCCGTTCAGATCCCGGCCGGCCCGCTCGGTCACCTTCGGCGCCGGCATCTCCACCGCGACATCCACCATCACACGCTCCCTCGCTCGAATATCGCCAAGGTAGCAAAGTGATATCACATTTACAAGCCGGTACTCCCCGGCTTGGCGCGGATGGGGCGTGGGTGCTCGGGCGCTGCGCGGGTCGGGTGCTGCGCCCGGGCGGGTGTTCGGGGGCGGCGTGGGGTGGGTGCTGCGGGGTGGGTCAGGGGAGGCGGGTTGATAGGGATTCGAGGTGGGATTGCCAGAGGGCGGCGTGGGAGTTGGGGAGGGGGTCGATGGCGGAGGCGGACCAGGCGTGGATGGGGCGGATGCCGTGGAGGGCGTTCAGGAGCCAGGCCTCGGTGGTGTTCTGTAGGTCCTGCGGGGTGGCGGCGCGCTCGGAGACCTCGACGCCCTGGTTCGCCGCGATCCGGCGCAGGAGCTGTGCGGTTACCGAGGCGAGCAGCGGGCGGTCTGACTGGGGGAAGCAGAGGGTGTCGTCGTCCCACCAGGCGACCGCCGAGTACGCCGCCTCGAGTACGGTCCCGTCGGTGTCGAGCAGCAGGATCTCGTCCGCGCGGTCGGGCGCCGACTCCCTCAGCTTGCCGAGCAGTTCCAGGTCCGGCCCCTTGACCCGCGGCGCGGTCCGCGGGTCCGGACCTTCGTGTACGGCGACGCGCACGCGCCCGCCGATCGGCGGCGCCGGCCGCAGCTGAACGGCGAGCTCACCCGACGCCTGCAGCTCGAACCGCGGGAACCACCGTCCGAACCCGGGCAACCGCCCGGCCTGCTCGTCCCAGAACCGTTCCGCGGCGACCCCCGCCGCGGCGCACGACCGGACGAACCGTTCCCGGTGCAGCTCCAGTCCCCGGACCTTGCCATTGGCAACCAGGAACGAATCCGCCACCAGCAGACCACTCATCTCCCCCACCCTTCACTCGCGGGCCGCCCGGCCCACGGCTGCCGTTGCTTTCAGCACCATTTCGTCGTACTCCGCGACCGCGTCGGAATCCAGCACGATCGCACCCCCTGCCCCGATCACAGTCTCGTCCGGAGTCAGCACCGCCGTCCGGATCACCACGCTCAGATCCGCCCGCCCGTCCAGCGACAGGTAGCCGAGCGCGCCGGAGTACACCCCGCGGGCGCTCCACTCGAGCTCGTCGATGATCTCCATCGTGCGGATCTTCGGCGCACCCGTCATCGACCCCGGCGGGAAGCACGCCCGGACCGCGTCGACCGCGGTCAGCCCGTCGCGCAACCGGCCGCGGACCGTCGTCACCAGCTGGTGCATGGTCCGGTAGCTCTCGACCTGCATCAGCTGCGGCACGGTCACCGTCCCCGGCACGCTCACCCGGCCGAGGTCGTTGCGGATCAGGTCGACGATCATCAGGTTCTCGGCCCGGGTCTTGTCGTCCTCGGCGAGCGCCTTCGCGGCGAGCTGGTCCTGCGCCGGGTCGAGGTCGCGCGGCGCGGTCCCCTTGATCGGCCGGCACTCGGCCCAGCCGTCCGCGTCCACGGTCAGGAACCGTTCCGGTGAGGAGCTCGCCACCGCGAGATCGCCGTACCGGAGGAAGGCGGCGTACGGCGCCGGGTTCGCGGACCGCTGCCAGCGGAAGAACTCGAACGGGTCCTGCACGGCCGGCAGCCGGACGCGGTTGGTCAGATTCACCTCGTACGTCTGGCCGGCCTCCAGCTCCTCCAAACAGCGCGCGATACCGGCCAGGTATGTCGCCCGGTCCTGCTCGAGGTGCGCCTCGAGGTCGAGCGTGGCGATCGCCGGGGTGTCGAGGCTGCCCATCCACCAGTCGCTGGCGGCCGTCTCGGCCCGGTCGAGCCAGTCCTCGCCGGCCCCGTTCTCGTCGACCGCGACGAGGTAGGTCCGGTCGTGATCGTGGTCGATGACGATGAACCGGTTCGCCCAGATCCAGAGTGCGTCCGGCGTCGGCGACTCGTGCGCGGCCCGGCCGCCGGTGAGCGCCTTCAGCTCGTACCCGAAGTACCCGACGTACCCGCCGCAGAAGAGCCCGGCCAGCTCAGCCGGAGGCTCGGCGGCCCGCGCGGCCAGCAGGTCCTGAAGCTCGGTGAAGACGTCGCCGTCGGCAACATCGCGAGTGATGACCTCGGCCCCGGCGCTGGTTCCGAGGACGGAGACACGCCGTGGCGACCGGTCGGTCAGGCTGCCGTCTAGCCAGAACGCGACCGGTTCGGCGGCCAGCAGTTCGCGGTAGACCGTCTCACCGTCCAGCGCCCGACCGAGCGTCCGGACCGACCAGCGCAACGCACTCACCAGCACACGGTACCGACCGCGGGCCGGAAGCGTACCCGAGGATCAGGAGATGGTCAGCGCGACCTTCGTGCGCATCGCGGTGATGCGGCGGATCGGGATCGCGACCTCGAGGCCGTCCTTCGATTCGGCCCGGTCCGCGAGCCACCCGGCGGCGGTGTCGCGGCGGACGTCCGGCGTACCCGGGAGGTAGAGCGCGTTGACCAGCCGCATCGCGTCGTCGCGGCTGCGGATCATGTACACGTACCGCTCGCGCTGGCTCTCCATCACGTCGAACCCGGCGTGCTTGAGCTGGTCCTTCAGCTCGGTGATCTCGCCGCCGGCCGGGAACTGCGGCGTCGACCGCAGCCGAGTGGTGAGACCGCTCAGCGTGCGGATGTCGCCGCGCCGCAGCGGCCGGACGGCGGCACGATCGCCGCGAGCACGCCGCCCCGCCGCAGTACCCGGGCCGCCTCCGCGAGTACGTCGGGAAGCGGCTGGAGCACCATCAGCCCCATCGAGCAGGTGACGACGTCGAAGATCTCGTTCGCGAACGGCAGGTGCAGCGCGTCGGCCTGGACCTTCGGACCGGGCGCTCCGGCGAGCTGGGCGGGGTTGTTGTCGACACCGACCACCCAGCGCCCGTACAGCTCGCGCGCGACCGGCCCGTTGCCGCACGCCAGGTCGAGCACCCGCCGGGCCTCGCCGGACACGGCCCGGACCAGCCACCGGTACGGCGTGTGGTCGCCGGCCACAGCCCGTGACAGCAGCGCTTCCGTGCTGCCGGGCGTGGCGGTGTGAAACTCCCGCAGGTACTGCGGCCAATCAATGGGGTTCTCAGACATCGCGGACCGACGCTACCGGCTGGCGACCCGGCGTGCTCCGCCGGGTGCTCAGCGTTAACGCAGAGTTGACTTACACCCTGCTGACGAAGATGTGGCCGGCCGTCTCGTCGCTGATGACGCCGCCGGCCTCGCGGCTGCCGACCAGTACGCCGTCGGCGTCCATCGTCGAGTCGACCTCACGACCGGGCAGTGCGCCGGCCTTTCGCAGTACTGCCATCGCGCCGTCGTCGGTCTGCACCGGCTCGGCGATCCGGCGGACCAGCACCCGCACGCTCTCGCCGGTGGACGCGTCGAGGACCTGGTCGAGCGGCTCGACGCCGATCCGGAAGTCCTCGATGTCGCTGGCGATACCGCTGGTCTGCAGCTCCTCCAGACCGGGGATCGGGTTGCCGTACGGCGACTCGGTCGGGTTGTCGAGGATCTTCAGCAGCCGCAGCTCGACCGCGTCGCTCATCACGTGCTCCCAGCGGCAGGCCTCGGCGTGGACGTCCTCCCACTCGAGCCCGATCACATCGACCAGCAGCCGCTCCGCGAGGCGGTGCTTGCGCATCACCCGGACCGCCTGCTTGCGGCCGACGTCGGTGAGCTCCAGATGGCGGTCGCCCTCCACCTTGATCAGACCGTCGCGCTCCATCCGCGCAACCGTCTGACTGACCGTCGGACCGGACTGGTGCAGGCGCTCGGCAATGCGTGCCCGGAGCGGGAGGATGCCCTCTTCTTCCAGTTCGTAGACAGTCCGCAGGTACATCTCGGTGGTATCGATCAGCTCGCTCACGACAACCATTCTCACCTATTGAGGCAACCCTTACCGAATCGCTGCTGGGTACTGGCGGATGATGAGCACGATGACAGCGGTGATGTGGTTCCGTCGGGACCTTCGGTTGGCAGACAATCCGGCCCTGCTCGACGCGGTGGCGGCGGGTGACGGCCGGGTCCTCGGCGTGTTCGTGGTGGATCCGTTGCTCTGGGAGCGTTCCGGCGACCCACGGCGGGACCACCTCGCGGCGTCGCTGCGCAGCCTGTCGGAGTCGATGGGCGGACGGCTCGTCGTACGGCGGGGCGATCCGGCAACCGTCGTACCGGCGATCGCGGGCGAGGTCGGGGCCGCGAGCGTGCACATCAGCGCGGACTACGCGCCGTACGGACAACAGCGCGATCAAGAAGTTGAAGCCTCATTGAAGTGTCCGCTGGTGCGGACGGGGTCGCCGTACGCCGTGGCGCCGGGGCGGGTGCTGAATCAGCAGGGGCGGTCGTACCAGGTGTTCACGCCGTACTTCAAGGCATGGCTCGCGCACGGCTGGCGACAGCCGGTGGAGGCGCCGGCGGACGTGACCTGGGTCAAGGCTTCCGGCGAGGAACTGCCGCCCGGCGAGGGCGCGGGCGAACAGGCGGCGCTCGACCACTGGACGGCGTATCTCGACGACGTTGCGGCGTACGACGACGAGCGGGACCGGCCCGACCTGGACAGCACTTCACGGATGTCGATCCCGTTGAAGTACGGCGAGATCCACCCGCGGACGATGCTCGCCGATCTCGCCCGCAAACGGAGCGCCGGCGCAGAGGCGTACCGGCGCGAGCTGGCCTGGCGCGAGTTCTGCGCGGATCTGCTCGCCCGTCACCCGCACGCCGCCTGGAAGCCGCTGCGCGCGGAGTTCGACAAGATGCAGTACGACGAACCGGGCGACCTGTTCGACGCGTGGTGCGCAGGCCGGACCGGGTACCCGATCGTGGACGCCGGGATGCGGCAGCTGGCCGAGACCGGCTTCATGCACAACCGGGTGCGGATGGTCGTCGCGTCGTTCCTGGTCAAGGACCTCCATGTGCATTGGCGGTTCGGCGCCCGCTGGTTCATGCGGTCGCTGCGCGACGGCGATCTCGCGTCGAACTCGCTGAACTGGCAATGGGTGGCCGGCTGCGGGGCCGACGCAGCGCCGTACTTCCGGATCTTCAACCCGGTCAGCCAGGGGCAGAAGTTCGACCCTGACGGTGAGTACGTGCGGCGCTGGATCCCGGAGTTGCGGCACCTCGACGGCAAGACCGCGCACGAGCCGTGGCGGTACGGCGCCGACGCCTACCCGGACCAGATCGTCGACCACGGCGAGGCCCGCGCCGAGGCCCTCCGCCGGTACGCCGCGATCCGCTGACCGCCGCCCGCTCTTGACGGGCGGCTGCGCCATACCCCTATAGTGCTAGTTACCTAGATGAATGGGGTTATGGATGATCGAGTTCCATCTGGACGGGCGGTCGGGGGTCTCGCCGTACCAGCAGATCGTTCAGCAGGTCCGGAACGCATTGCGGCTCGGACTGCTGCGGGAGGGTGACCAGCTGCCGACCGTGAAGGACGTGGTCGCGGCGCTGGCGATCAACCCGAACACCGTGCTGAAGGCGTACCGCGAGCTCGAACACGAGGGCCTGGTCCAGGCCCGGCCCGGCCGCGGCACGTTCGTCACCCGCACCCTCACCGACAACACGCTGGCCGCCCACGGCCCGCTCCGCCAGGACCTCCGCCGCTGGCTGACCAAGGCCCGCAAAGCCGGCCTCGACGACGAAAGCATCGAGGCCCTGTTCCTGACAACCTTTCGGTCCGCCGCTCGGGAGGAGATAGCGTGACCACAGTTCTGCAGGCCCATGGTTTGGGGAAGAAGTACGGGCGGCGCTGGGCGTTGACCGATTGTGAGTTGGAGGTTCCGGCTGGGCATGTGGTTGGGCTGGTCGGGCCCAACGGGGCCGGTAAGAGCACGTTGCTGAATCTGGCGGTGGGGATGCTGACGCCGACTGCGGGGAGCGTCGAGGTGCTCGGGGCACCGGCGGGGGCGCAGCAGGCGAAGGTCGGGTACGTCGCGCAGGACACGCCGACGTACGCGCGGTTGAGTATCGCGGACCACCTGCGGCTCGGGCGCCGGCTGAACCCGGCGTGGGACGAATCGCTTGCACAGCGGCGGGTCCAGCATCTCAAGCTCGATCCGAAGCAGCGGGCGGGCAAGCTGTCCGGCGGTCAGCGGGCGCAGCTCGCGCTCACGCTCGGGCTGGCGAAGCGACCCGAGCTGCTGGTCCTCGACGAACCCGTCGCCGCGCTCGATCCGCTGGCCCGCCGCGAGTTCCTGCAGGACCTGATGGAAGCGGTCGCAGAGCAGGAGCTCAGCGTCGTACTGTCCTCGCACCTGGTCTCCGATGTCGAGCGTGCCTGCGACTACGTGATCGTGCTGGTCGACTCGCGGGTGCAGGTCAGCGGCGAGATCGACACGCTGCTGGCGACGCACTACCGGCTGACCGGTCCGCGCCGCGATCCGAAGGACATGCCGCGGGATCAGTTCGTCGTCACCGCGAGCCACACCGACCGGCAGTCGACGTACCTGATCCGGACCGAGCGGCCGATCCACGATCCGGCCTGGACGGTCTCCCAACTCACGCTCGAGGACCTGGTGCTGGCCTACATGGGCCGCGACGTCCAGCCGGAGCGTCCAGTTCTGGAGGTCCAGCGATGATCTGGCTGACCTGGCGACAGTTCCGCGTGCAGTTCCTGGTCGTCGCGACCGTCATCGTCGCGGCCGGCATCACCCTGGCCATCACCGGTCCGGGCCTCGCCGACGACTACCGGCGGCTCACCACCGCGTTCATCCAGAACCTCGGCTTCGAACGCTTCAATCCCTTCCTGTACATCGCCGGCCAGGCCCTCCTGTACGTCACGCCGCCGGTGATCGGGGCGTTCTGGGGCGCACCGCTGGTCGCGCGCGAGTTGGAGACCGGCACCCACCGGCTGGTGTGGAGTCAGAGCATCGGCCGCCGCCGCTGGCTCGCGGTCAAGCTCGGGGTGACCGGTGGCGCCGCGATCGCGATCACCGGGCTGCTGAGCCTCGCGGTGACCTGGTGGGCCGTACCGATCGACAAGGCGATCAACGCCGGGCAGGACTCGAACACCTACCTGCCCCGGATGTTCCCGCCGGTCTTCGCCGCCCGCGGCCTGGTCCCCGTCGGGTACGCCGCGTTCGCGTTCGCGCTGGGTGTCGCGCTCGGCCTCGTGATCCGCCGTACCGTCGTCTCGCTCGCGGTCACGCTGGCAGCCGTGATCCTGATCCAGATCGTCACGCCGACACTGATCCGGCCGCATCTGCTGGCACCGACGGACAAGAACGTCGTCGCGAGCGCGGAGAACATCCGGGGCTTCGGACTCACCGGAGACGGGCCGAATACGACGGTCAAGGAGTTGGAGGTCGCGACCGGAGCGGTCGGTGCCTGGAAGCTGTCCGACGACACCGTGGACAAGTCGGGCAAGGTCTTGAGCACGCTGCCCGAGTGGGTCATGAAGTGCGCGCCGGCGCCGCCGCCCGGACTCCCCCAGGAGGCGACCGGGACCAGCGACGCCGATCGGACCGCCTGCTTCCAGCGGCTCGCCGATGAGGGCTACCGGCAACATGTCCGGTACTACACCGCGGACAAGTTCTGGGACCTGCAGTGGCGGGAGTTCGGCTTGTTCCTGCTGATCGCCGTCGCGCTGGGCGGGTTCAGCTTCTGGCGGATCCGGCGCGACTTGTCCTGACCCGCCGGACGAGAAGGGCTGCCGCGAGGAGCGCGGCAGCCACGACCGCGGACGTCCACGGAAGCGTGACTGCCAGTACGACGCAACCAGTCAGGCCGATCACGTTGACGGCACGCGGCCAGCGACGCTGGTCGGCCGGCTGGGTGAACGCGGAGGCGTTCGCGATCGCGTAGTACAGCAGGACGCCGAACGACGAGAAGCCGATCACCCCGCGCAGATCGGTGGTGAGCACCAGGACGCCGACGACCGCGGCGAGCGCGAGCTCGGCGTGGTGCGGCACCTGGTAGCGGGGATGTACGGCGGCCAGCCAGGTCGGGAGGTCCCGGTTGCGGGCCATGGCGAGCGTGGTGCGGCCGATGCCGGCGATCAGGGCCAGCAGGGCGCCGAGGCTGGCGAGGGCGGCGCCGATCCGGACGATCGGCGTCGCCCAGGCCGCACCGACCCCGTCGACCGCGGACGCGAGGGGCGCCGTGGTCGACGCGGGGTCGCCCGTCCGCAGCAGCGCGAACGCGACGAGCAGATAGATGCCGATAGCAACGGACAGCGCGATGGTGATCGCTCGCGGGATCGTCCGAGCCGGCTCGCGGACCTCCTCGCCCATGGTCGCGATCCGTGCGTAGCCGGCGAACGCGAAGAACAGCAGGCCCGCCGACTGCAGCACGCCGTACACCGAGGTGCTGGTCGTTGGGTGAGGCTGAGGTTCACCGGCGAACAGGACCACGAGCACGACGGCGAGCACGACGAGCGTGCAGGTGACGAGGATCCGGGTGAGGCGCGCCGTCCTGGTGACTCCGCGGAAGTTGACGGCGGCCAGCGCGATGACCGCGGCCAGTGCGATCAACCGCCGCAGCCAGCCGACTTCCGTCACGTACGTCGCGAACGTCAGCGCCATCGCGGCACACGACGCCGTCTTCCCGATGACGAAGCACCAGCCGGCGGCGAAGCCCCACCACTCCCCCAGCCGCTCCCGACCGTAGACGTATGTGCCGCCCGACACCGGGTAGACCGCCGCGAGCTGCGCGGACGAGGCCGCGTTGCAGTAGGCAACAACAGCGGCGATCACCAGGCCGAGCAGCAACCACGAGCCGGCCGCGCGCGCGGCCGGCGACCAGACGGCGAACACCCCGGCACCGACCATCGACCCCAGCCCGATCACCACAGCATCGCCAACACCGAGCCGACGGGCCAGACCCGGCTCGGTCCGGCCGCCGGGCTCGGTCCGGCCGGCCGGCTCCGGCGATCGCGCCGCGGTCATGTCAGCTGCCCGCCGCCATCGCCGCGGCAATCTTGGCCTCGGCATCTGCGACGACCTCCTTGGGCGCTTCGGGCAGCAGGTCCGCCCACAGCGGCAGCATCTCCCGTTTGGCCTCGAGCATGCCCAACGGCCGCGGGTAGAACCACACGTGGAAGTGGGCCGAACCGTCGCCCCAACGATAGACGTGCACCCGCGCGATGTCGCCGAGCGCGAGAATCGCCCGCTCGACCCGGGCGACGACCGGCCCGTAGCTCGTCGCGTGCCCGTCGGGGAGGTCGGCGAAGCTGTCGTAGTGGCCGCGGGCGGCCAGCCAGACCACGCCGGGAATCGTCACCCCGGTGGCCCGGCACAGCGCCCAGTTGTCGTCGCTCCACAGCGGCGGCTCGTGCTCGGGCCGGTTGCCGGCCAGCCAGTCGCACAGGCCACACGGATCACCACCCGGCTCACCGACCCGCGGCGGCTCCGGGATCACCCGCGCCGGCGGGTCCAGTCTGGTCAGCGGTTCGGCGTACGGAAGTGTCATGGCGGTCTCCTCAACGAGAATGATGCCGTCAGTGAAACATGGTTGTTGCACGAAATGCAACAGGTATGTTTCACGCCTCCAGCACGCCGCGGAGAACCAGGTCGAGGGTCAGGCGCCGGGCCCTCGACCGGGACCAGTGGTGGCGGCCACGCATGTGGACGTAGGTGAAGGCGGCCGAGACCATCAGCACCTCGGCCACGTCGCTGATCCGGCCGTGCGGGTGCAGCGAGCCGTCCGCCTCGCCATCACGCAGGAACCGCTCGAACGGGTCGAGGAACGAGACCGGCCCGTTGCGTGCCTGCTCCTGGTGGAAGACCAGGTCCGACGACAACATCAGCGGCAGATGCCGGTCGATCACGTCGAACAGCGCTTCCAGCGTCCGGACCAGCCCCTCCCGCCCGGTCCCGGACCCGGCCAGCACCGGCCACATCGTGTCCCGGTAGTCGGCGGCTAGCGCGTCCAGCAGCGAGCTCAGCAGCGACTCGACGGTGAGGCCCTGCCGCCAGAGTGTGACCCGCGACCGGCCGACCTTCTCCGCGACCCGCTCCAGCGTCACGCCGGACCAGCCGTGCTCGCCCAGTACGGCGATGGTCGCCGTACGCAGCATCTCGTCCACCGGCGCCACCTCACTCTTGTGCAACATGGCCGTTGCAATGCACCATGACTGTACCAACCGGCGAGGAGGAACGGGCGTGGACCGCAGGACCGAGATCCAGGTGCACTTCACCGATCAGGAGCGAGCTGGACTGGCCGCGCTCGCCGCCGGGTTGCGCGGGGTGGCCGAGGCCGACCTGTCCGAGGAGGATGCGCTGGTCGCGGCGGTGGAGATGGCGCTCACCCGGCTGATCGACGATTTCGAGGTGCCCGATCCGGTGACCCGCGGGCAGGTCCAGGCCGCCCGCGACGACCTGCGTGCGCACTGGATCCGGGGCGCCGCCGGGATCTAGACGGTCGCCTTCAGCACACCCAGCAGTCGCGCGACTTCCGCTGCCACGGCGTCGCGGGCCGGGCCGAGGTACTTCCTCGTGTCGACCAGCGTCGGGTTCTCGCCGAGCACCTCGCGGACGACGCCGGTGAAGACGTTGTTCAGGTGGGTGGCGATGTTGACCTTGGTCATGCCGGCCTCGACCGCGCGGGTGAGGTCCGGGTCGGCGACGCCCGACGAGCCGTGCAGGACCAACGGCACCGGGACAGCATCGCGGAGCTGTGTGATGAGGTCGAAGTCGAGCGTTGCGGTGCGCTCGGTCATGGCGTGACTCGAGCCGACCGCGACCGCCAGCGCGTCGACGCCGGTCGCCTCGGCGAAGGCGAGCGCCTCGTCGGGGCGGGTCCGGGCGCCGGGTGCGTGGACGCCGTCCTTCCCGCCGACCTCGCCGATCTCCGCCTCGACGAAGACCCCGTGGTCGTGGCAGTAGGCAACCACCTCGGTCGTCGCCGCCACGTTGTCGGCGTACTCGAGCTTGGAGGCGTCGTACATCACCGACGTGAACCCGAGCGCGACCGCCTCGGTGACCAGGTCCCGGTCCATCGCGTGATCCAGATGTACGACGACCGGCACGGTCGCGGCCGTCGCGGCCGCCAGCGTGGCGACCCCGATCGGCTTGAGCGCGCCGTGGTACTTCACCGCGTTCTCACTGATCTGCAGGATCACCGGTGCACCGACCTGCTCGGCGCCCGCGATCAGCGCGGTCGCGTGCTCCAGCTGGATCACGTTGAACGCGCCGACACCACGGCCGGCCTTGGCAGCAGCCAGCACAACCTCGGCCCCGGAGACCAACGGCATGAGAACTCCTTCTACTGAACAGTTACTTGGGGTTGCCAACGGCGGTAGGCGGCCAGGTCGATGTCCCCGGCAACGGGTGTCAACACCGCGGCAGCCGATGCGGCGACGGCCGACTTGAGTACGACGGACCAGTCAGGCTCGGGAGCTTCGGCAACGGCTGCGGCGACGATCGCCGTACAGGCATCGCCCGCACCGGTCGGGTTGCCGCTGACGGTCTCGACCGGCAGCGCACGCCAGACGCCTTTCTTGCTGGCGGCAACCATCCCGCGCGGACCGTCGGTGATGACCGCGGCCGACGCACCGAGCGCGACCAGCCCCGCCGCGCCCTCCTCGACTTCCGCATCGCCCACGGCAGCACGCAGCTCGGACGCATTGGCCCGCACCACCGCCCCCGCACGAGCCGCGGCCGACAACGCGTCACCACCGGTGTCGATCACCGACAGTACGTCGTGATGCCGCGCCCGCACCGCGAGCTCGGCGTACGCGTCGGACGGCAACCCCGGCGGCAGGCTGCCCGAACACGCGAGCACACCCATCCGGCCCCACGGCATCCGGTCCAGGAACGCTCGCCACTCGTCGCCGCTCACCGTCGGACCGGCCTCGTTGAAGATCGTCGCGTCACCGTCCACATCGTTGACGATGGCAACGGTACGGCGGGTCTCACCGGCGATCGGTGTGAGCAGAGCCGTCAGCCCGGCGTCGAACAACTCCTCGGCGACCAGCTCCCCCGTCACGCCACCGACGAACCCGAGCACCAGCACCTGATGACCGAGCGTGGCCGCGACCCGTGCGACGTTCACGCCCTTGCCGCCGGCCCGCCGACGGATCCGGTCGACGCGATGGCTCCCGCCGACCCGCAGTTCGTCGACCTCGTACGTCACGTCCAGCGCAAGGTTGAGCGTGACGGTCCCGATCAGTCCAGCCACGACCCGGCCCGCATCACTTTCTGCACGGCGTACTCGTCGTCGAGCAGGACCAGGTCTGCCCGCTTCCCGGTCTCGATCGAGCCGACGTGGTACCAGCCGAAGTGCTGCGCCGGCGTCGTCGAGGCCATCCGCGACGCGTCCACCAGCGACACCCCGGCCGTCACTGCGTTGCGGTAGGCAACGTCCATGGTCAAGGTGCTGCCGGCAATGGAGTGCGTGCCCTCGGCAAGCGTCACCAGACCGTTGGTGACGTCAACGGCCAGGTCGCCGAGCTGGTACCGGCCGTCGGGCATGCCGGCGGCGGCCATTGCGTCGGTGATCAGCGCGATCCGGTTCACCCCGGCGGCCGCGAGCGCGACGCGGACCACCTGCGGGTCCAGGTGCATGCCGTCGTTGATCACCTCGAGCAGCAGGCGCTGGTCGTTCAGCGCGGCGCCGACCGGGCCGGGATCGCGGTGATGGAACGGCCGCATCCCGTTGAACAGGTGCGTCGCCACGGTCGCGCCGGCGTCCACACCGGCGACCATCTGTTCGTACGTCGCGTCCGTGTGCCCGAGCGCGGCGACCTTGCCCGCGTCGCCGATCTGGCGGATCGCTTCCAGCCCGTTCTCGAGCTCCGGTGCGATCGTCACCATCCTGACCGCGTCGCCGAGCACCATCGCGACATCGTCCTTCAGCGGCGGCCGCAGCAGCGCCGGGTCGTGCGCCCCGCACCGCGCCTTGGACAGGAACGGGCCTTCGAGGTGGACGCCGGCGATCACACCGTCGGCGACCAGGTCCGCGAGGCACGCGGTCTGCGAGACGATGACGTCGAGCGGCGCCGAGACCAGGCTGGCCAGCGTCGTCGTCGTACCGTGCTTGCCGTGGAAGGCCGCGACCTTGCGCGCCTCCTCCGGATCGGTGGTCGAGTACGACGACCCGCCGCCGCCGTGTGTGTGGATGTCGACGAACCCCGGTACGACGGTGACGTCGCCCAGGTCCTCGGGCCGCTTGCCGTCCGCGGGCATCCCCTCGGACCGGCGCCCGAACGCGTGGATGTCCTCGTCGACCACCTGGATCCAGGCGTTCTCCAGCACGTCGTCCGGCGTGACCACCCGGCCCACGCGATACGTCGTCATGCCGTCTCCTCCTCGTCGGCGGTAACGCTGTCCCACGCCATCTGCGCGGCGCCCAGCATGCCCGCCTCCTCGCCCAGCACCGCGGCCACGATCTCGGGCTCACGCTGGAACGTCAGGCGCGCGTGCACACCCTCGCGCAGCGGCTGCAGCAGCGTCTCACCGGCGCCGACGAGGCCGCCGCCGATCGCGATGCGGGTCGGTGCGACCAGGGTCGTGTAGAGGACCAGAGCGTCGATCAGGGCCGCCAGCGCGTCCTGCCAGACCTTCTCCGCGTCCGGGTCTCCGGCCGCGAGCAGCTCCATCACCTCGCGGGCGCCGTCCACGCTCCGGCCGGTCCGGGCGGTGTACCGCCTGGCCAGCGCGGCGGCGGAGGCGACCGTCTCGAGGCAGCCCCACTGACCGCAGGCGCACAGCTCGGCCGCGTCGCCGTAGATGAACTTCGAGTGGCCGAGCTCGCCGGCGTACCCGTCGCCGCTGACCAGGGATCCGTCGACGATCATCGCGGCGGCGATCCCGGTGCCGAGCGGCAGGAACATCGAGTTCGTCGTACCGGCCAGGGCGCCCTGCCGCAGCTCGGCGTACCCGCCGCCGCGGACGTCGTGGGCGAGCACGATCGGCACGTCGTCGCCGACCGCCGCCTTCAGCTCGGCCAGCACCGGCGTCGCGACCCACTCCAGGTTCTCGGCGCCGACGGTCCCGTGCTCGGCGTCGATGACGCCCGGCACGACGACGCCGATCGCGCGCACCCGGTGCCCGTCGGCGGTCGCCTTCTGGCTGAGCTCGACGACGGTTTCCAGCAGCGCGTCGAGCACAGCACGTCCCCCGGCGTCCCGGGGAGTAGGCCTGGTCTCGCGGTGCAGCAGGGCACCGTCGGCGGCGACCAGGCCGCACTTCATCCGGGTTCCACCGAGGTCGACGGCAACCACGACTTCACAGGGGTCCACGGAGCGCCATTATGCAGCGTTACCCGGGGGTCCGAACATCCATGAGCAAAACACAAGACAAAACTCACTGGACCAGGGCACGGTCTGGCTCAGTGTCACCCGGGAGCCGTGGGCAGGGAATCCACGGTTTCCGGGGCCTCGGCGATGCGGTCAGGCCCGCAGGCCGCGGTCGAAGGCCGCGACCAGGAACGTGACCAGGTTCTCGGCGAGCTTGCCGGGATCCTCGGTGCTCACAGGGCTCGCTGTGTTCACGGCGCCGGCGGCAGCCGGCGTCGGGGACAGGGCCTGTGACTGGTGCAGGGCGAGCAGACCGAGCATGTTCATGTACCCGAAGGCGACCGCGTCCGGCGACGCCTGCGGCAACGCCCGTTGCAGCGCGGTCAGGTACCGGCTCTCGATCGGATCGGACTCGGCCGCGTACAACTCCCGGATCCGCCGGCTCGGATCGAACGCGATCCGGCCGATGAACCGGGCGACCACGGCACCGCGCTCGCCCCGGCGCAGTACCAGTTCCAGTCCGGGCTCGATGAAGGCCCGGATCAGCTCCTCCGGTGTCGGCTGCCCACCGGCTTCCAATTGGTCCAGCCGGCGCCGCCGTTCGGTGTTGACCGGCGCCATCGCGCGCGCCACGGCAGCCCGTAGCAGCGCTTCCTTCGAACCGAAGTGATAGTTGACCGCGGCGATGTTCGCGGCGGCCGCGACCGTGATGGCGCGCAGCGACGTGCCCTCGTAACCCCCTTCTCCGAATCGTTGCTCAGCCACGTTGAGCAATCTCTCCCGGGTCGTTTCGACCGGTGTCTCCACAGAGTTCTCCTTCCCCCCAGCTACCGCTCGCGCAGGCACCCCACCTGCTCACGCGCAGTAGCCTGCAGTCAGCATAGTTCAAACGGTCGTTTGAACTGGAGGGCTCAGCTCAGTTGTTGCGAGAAATCCTCAGATTTCTCTGAAACCCTTTCCTTCCCACGGTTCTCGGCACTCACACCTCCACCACAGCCCGTGCTCGATCGGGTGAAACCTGTTATTGGGTTAGGGTCCGGAGCCATGACTTTCGTGCGGGTCGACCAACGATTCCGGGGGCCGGAGCGATCGGGGAACGGCGGATACGTGGCCGGCCTGGTCGGAACCGCGTTGACTGGGCAGCTCACCGACGGACAGGTACCGCGGGTTCGCCTGCGGATGCCGCCGCCGCTGCAGAAGGACCTCGCGCTGTCGGCCGGCAGCGAGGGTGCCGCGTTGACCGACGGTGACGAACTGGTCGCGGACGGAGCAGCGGTCGACAGCGGCTTCCTCGCCGACGCGACGATCGATCCGGTCGCTCCGGACGAGGCCCGCGCGGCAGAGGCGGCGTACCGCGGGTTGCAGGATCACCCGTTCCCGAACTGCTTCGTCTGCGGCCCGTCGAACCAGGCCGGTCTGCAGCTCAGGCCGGGGCCGATCGGCGACGGGCGTACGGCGTGCACGTGGCAGCCCGCGGCGGATCTGGCGACCGACGGGCTGGTCGACGAGCTGTTCCTCTGGGCGGCGCTCGACTGCCCCGGCGGCTGGACGATCGACCTCGAAGGCCGGCCCTCGGTGCTCGGCCAGCTGACCGCATGCATCGACGCGCGTCCGCAGGTCGGCGAGGAATGCGTCGCGCTCGGCCGCTACCTCGGCGAGGACGGCCGCAAGACGTTCACCGCGAGCACCTTGTACGACGCCGACGGCCGCGTCCTCGCCCGCGCGAAGCACACCTGGATCACGGTCGACCCGGCGGCGTTCAACTAACGACCTCGCGCCGCGTGGGCGCGGACCTTGGCGCGGTTGCCGCAGGTCGCCATCGAGCACCAGCGCCGGCGCCCGCGCGGGTCGAGGAACAACCAGCCGCAGGACGGGCAGGTGCGGACGTGCTCACGGGACGGGCCGGTGAGCAGGTCGCCGGCCAGCAGCGCGAGGTTGTGCAGCGGGAGCGCAAGGTCCTCGCGCAGCTCCCAGGCCAGGCCCTCGTCGGTCGGCACCAGCCGCCGGCCGCCGTACGCCTTCTCGATCACGCGCGCAGCGGCCTCGAAGGTCGTCCCGGCGGCCTGGTCGGTCAGGACGTCGTACAGATCGACACGGAAGTCGAGCGTGGCCTGCAGCCGCCGCGACACCTCGGTCGGACTGCTGCCGGCCTGCTCGATCAGCCGGAACACGGTGGCCGGCGACAGCAGGCCGACGTACGAGTTCCAGATGAGGAAGGCCTCGTACGACGTCAGCCACTCGGTCCGGGCGGGGCCACGGGTGGTCCACTCGGACCGGGTGTTGACGAAGTCGAGCACCGGATGCGCGCCGACCGGCCTCGGCAGGACGACACCCTGCACGAGATCAAGATGGGACGGCAGCGCGTTCATGGGGTCAGCCGCCGGGCTGCGTGGTCGGCGTGGTCGGGGTGGTGGTCGGGGTCGGCACCGGGATGCTGACGTTGCCGTTCTGCGGGATCACCATGAACTGGATCTTGCCCGACTCGATCGCGGTCTTCAGCAGGTAGCCGTTGGCACCGAGCAGCGCGACCTGCTGCTTGACCGACTGCAGCTCGACGTTCACCTGCTGGTTCTTCTGCTCCTGGGTGGCCTTGGCCAGCTCGGCTCGCTGCTTGGCCTCGAGGCCGTCGATGATGCCCTTGTCCAGCGGCATCGGCTTCTGGATCGTGAACGACAGCTCGCCGCAGTCGTTGCTCCCGTTGTAGCCCGGGCCGCAGAAGTAGTCCCCGCCGACCGCGGCCGGCAGCAGCCGGGTGAACTCCTTGGCCGCCGCGCTCTGGAACGCGGACTTCTTCGCCTCGTTGTTGTAGAGCTCGGCCCAGTTGTAGTTCGTCGCCACCGCGGACAGCGCACGATCGATCTGCGGCCGGAAGTAGCTCTGCAGCATGTCGTTCCAGCCGCTCTCCTCGTAGGCCTCGGTCTTCAGGCCGATGCGCTCGTGGAACGACTTGATCACGTCCTTGTCCCGATTCAGCGTGAAGTAGACCTGCACGCGGACGCCGAGCCGGACGTTGTCCTTGCTGACCACGGTGACCTCGTCGGCCGCGTCGGTGTCGGCGCCGTCACCGCCGATGATGTACGAACGCTGGTCGATCGGATACGTGTAGAGCGTGTCGCCGGGGCCGATCAGCTTGTTCGTCGAGCCCGGCGGGACGATCGACTTGAACTTCTTGTCCTCGATCACGCCGCCGCCGTAGTGCAGGCCGATCCGGTTCGCGTCGGTGTTCGCGAAGTTGAAGATGTTGAACAGGATGATCAGCGCGATCACGGCGACGATCAGCCCGCCGATCACCTTGACCTTCGCGTTGCCCTTGGGCTTGATCGCGGCGGCTGCGTTCCCCAGTTTTGCCATCAGTCGTCGAGCTCCTTGCGTTCCACCAAGCGCCGTACGTCGGCGAGGGTCAGGTCGGCGGTGACCGCGACGTCGCGCGGTACCGACGGATGCGAGCTGAGCGTACGCAGGCCCTGCTCGGCAGCCGCGACCGCCCGCTCGAGCGACCTGACCTCGTGCATCAGCGCCCGGTTCTCGGCATTGACCTCGGTCAGGGCCCGCTCCGCCTGGGCGGCCCGGCGGTACGACGCCCACCCGAACCAGCCGGTTCCGATCAGGATCAGCAGCGGGATCAGCCCCAGTTCGATCATGTCCCGATTCTCGTTCATCCCTGGGCGAAAAACGGTTGAACGGCGTACCGCCCGGCAGTAGGTTCTGAGTACACGCGAAGGGAGGTGGTCCAACGCATGAATTGCTATCGGACTCGTGAGGTGGCGGCGGGCTAACCGCCAACCACAGTTAAGTGGGCAAGTGGTCGGCCAATTCAACGCCAGCCACCGGGCCTGCGGGCAGTCAGGTAGTCCGCCTGACCCTGAGTTCGGCCACCCGGTCGTGTCTCCGGAAGCGCCCGCAGGCTTTCTTATGCCTCCGCTGGTGGGCAATCGAGCCCGAGGGCCTCGCCGATCTCGCGGAGCTGGGCCTCGAAGTACGCGCCGGCATCCGGCAGGACCCAGTGCAGCTGGCCGAAGACCTCCATGCAGATCAGGCCGTAGAGCCTGGTCCAGTAGGTCAGCGACAGGTAGATCGCGCCGGGCGGCATGCCCTGGAAGTGCTCGGACTCCTGGGTGAGCTGGGCGATCAGCTCCGCCCCGAGCAGCTCGTCGCGCGGGTACGGGAACGGCTTCCAGTGCCAGATCTGCGCGACCAGTTCCTTGAACACGTCGCCGAACCGCATCGCCGCCTGGTGACCGGGCGTCTCGTCGTGGTCGTCCGCGTCGGGCTGCGGGACCGCCGAGCCGAACAGCAGCGTGAACTCGGCCGGATGCGCGAGACCCCAGTTCCGTAGGCCGTTCGCGAGCAGGTACAGCCGCTCACCCAGGTCGGGCACCTCTTCGGTGGTCTGCAGCTGCATCAGCGCGGTCGTCAGCTCGTCGTACAGGTCCGCGATCAGCGCGCCGATCAGCGCCTCGTGGCTCGGGAAGTACCGGTACAGGGCCGGTGGGGTCAGCTTGAGCTCGCGCGCGACCGCGCGTAGCCCGACCGCCGCCGGGCCGCCGCTCACCAGCAGCCTGCGGGCCGCCGTCTTGATCTCGACGACCGTCGCCGCTCGGCGCCGGTCGCGTCCGGACTCTGCCAACCTGCGAAACCTCCTTGACATCACCTCGGCGCAGGCGTTTACAGTGTTAACAGTTAACGCTGTTCACTCAATGCCCGCTGCTCCAATCTAACGCCCCTGGAGGATGTCCGTGTTCGAGACGCTCGGCCACTTCACCTACCGCCGCCGCCGTCTGGTGCTCGCCCTGACCGGTGTCTTCGTCGTCCTCGGGCTGGCCTGGGGCACCGGCGTGTTCGGGTCGCTCGCGAACGGCGGCTTCGACGCGCCGGACACCGAGGCCGCGAACGCGGTCGCGACGATCGAGCAGAACGTCGGCCGCACCGGCACCGACGTCGTCGTGCTCTATCGCAGCCCGTCCGCGACCGTCGCCGACCCGGCCTTCAAGCAGTCCGTCGAGAGCCATCTGGCCGGCTTGCCGACCAGCGACGTGACCGCGGTGTCGACGTACTGGAGCACGAAGTCGCCGGTGTTCGTGTCGAAGGACCAGCACAGCACGTACGCCGTGCTCACGCTGGCCGGCGGCACCCAGGAGGCGCGGCTGGACACGTTCCACCGGATCGCCGCGAAAGTCCGGACGGCGCCGGACGGGCTGGACACGAAGGTCGGCGGCGAGATCGCGGTGTTCGACGAGGTGAACACGCAGACCGAGCACGACATCGTCAAGGCGGAGTCGATCTCGACGCCGATCGTGCTGGTGCTGCTGGTGGTCGTGTTCGGCGGTCTGGTCGCGGCCTCGCTGCCGCTGTTCGTAGGCGCGCTCGCGATCCTCGGCTCGTTCGTGCTGCTGCGCGGGTTGTCGGCGGTCACCGACGTGTCGATCTTCTCGATCAACATCGTCACGATGATCGGGCTCGGGCTGGCGATCGACTATGCGTTGTTCATCGTCACCCGGTTCCGCGAAGAACTTGCTCGCGGCAACGATGTCGAGACCGCGCTGACCGCGACGATGGCGACGGCCGGGCGGACGGTCGCGTTCTCCGGCGTGACGGTCGGCGTGGCGATCAGCAGTCTGGTCCTGTTCCCGGTGATGTTCCTGAAATCGATGGCGTACGGCGGTGCTGCGGCCGTCGCGATTGCGATGATCGCGGCGCTGACCGCGTTGCCGGCGCTGCTCGGCGTACTGGGTCATCGGGTGAACAGCCTGCGGATCTTCAAGGCACGCAAGACTTCCGGTTCGCAGGGCACCTGGTACCGGCTGGCGCACAGCGTGATGCGACGGCCGGTGCGCTACGTGCTGGTGCTCGTCCCGGTGCTGCTGATTCTCGGGATCCCGTTCCTGTCGGCGCAGCTGGGCGGCGTGGACCATCGATCGTTGCCGCCGGGCGCTACCTCGCGGACGGTGACCGAGACGCTGCAGCGGGACTTCCCGGGGGCCGGCGGGTCCGACATCTACTCGGCTGTGCGCTTCGATTCCGCACCGGGCGATCCGGCGGCGGCGCTGGCGCCGTACATCTCGCGGCTGCAGCAGGTGCGGGACGTGGAGAACGTGCGGATTGGTGGCTATGCGCATGGGGTTGCGTCGGTTGTCGTGCACACGCACTACACCGCGCAGGAGTTGGCGGCGCGGGACGTCGTCCACGGCGTGCGGGCGGTGCCGGCGCCTGCTGGTACGCAGGTGCAGGTCGGTGGAGAGACGGCGGCTGTGATCGATCTGCTGGATGTGCTGAAGGAGCGCGCGCCGTACATGGCCGGATTCATCGTCGTGGTCACGTTCGTGCTGCTGTTCGTTGCCTTCGGCTCCTTCGTACTGCCGGCCAAGGCGTTGCTGATGAACGTGCTGTCGTTGTCGGCGGCGTTCGGGGCGATGGTGTGGATCTTCCAGGACGGACATCTGTCCGGGTTCCTCGGGTTCACGCCGGCCGGGTTCCTGGACGCGACCAACCCCGTGCTGCTGTTCGCCGTACTGTTCGGGCTGTCGATGGACTACGAGGTGTTCCTGCTCAGCCGGATCCGGGAGGAGTACGACCGGACCGGCGACAACACCGAGGCGGTCGCGCACGGGCTGCAGCGGACCGGCGGGATCATCACCAGTGCCGCGTTGCTGCTGATCATCGTGGTCGCGGCGTTCTCGACGTCGGGCATCGTGTTCGTGAAGATGATCGGCGTCGGGCTGGTGATCGCGATCGCGCTGGACGCGACGATCGTCCGGGCGCTGCTGGTGCCGGCGACGATGCGGTTGCTGGGACGCGCGAACTGGTGGGCGCCGAAGCCGCTGGTGCGGTGGTGGGAACGCAACGGCTTCCGCGAGACCGATCAGGGCTGGAGCCGGACCAAGTCCCAGGAGCCGGAGCTGGCGGGGCGGTAGGCCAAGCGGTCGTGCAACCGGCCGACGCGGCCCTGCCAGAACTCGATCGCTTCTGGGGCGACCAGATAGCCGCCCCAGAAGTACGGCGTGGAGATCTCGGTCCCTTCTGGCCACTGGCGCTCGTACGACGCGTACTGCAGGTCGAGCTCCTCTCGCGACTGCACGGGCTGGCTCTGCTGCGACGCCCATGCGCCGAGCTGTGACTCCCGCGGCCGGGTGGCGAAGTACTCGTCGACCTCTTCGGTCGGGAGCTTGGTGACCGTGCCCTCGATCCGGACCTGGCGCTCCATCGCGTGCCACGGGAACACCAGCGCGCAGCGCGGGTTGTCGGACAGGTCGTCGGCCTTGCGCGACTGCTGATTGGTGTAGAACACGAACCCGCGCTCGTCGACGCGCTTGAGCAGGACCGTCCGCGCCGACGGCCGCCCGTCGCCGTCGGCCGTGGCCAGCACCATCGCGTTGGGCTCCGCCAGCCCGGCCTCCCGGGCCTGCTGCAACCAGGTCTCGAACTGCTTGATCGGGTCAGAGTCCATCTGATCCTCGAGCAGCTCCCCCAGCCCGTACGTCCGCCGCATCTCCGCAAGATCCACGCGTCGAGCCTACTTGTTGACCTCGGCCAGGTGCTGATCGAAGGTGGCTCGCCACAGGGCCTGCCGGAGCGTCGCCTCGCCGGCGGCCGAGCTCGCACCGGCGACCGACGCGGCCCAGAGCGTGCTGAGATCGCCGAAGCCTTCGACGTCGGCCAGGAGCGGCTCGATCAGGTCGCGGTCGGCAGCCGAGGCGAGGGTCCTCCGGACCGGAGTGAACGGCGTACCGCCGCGGCGAAGGGGCTCGACGGCGTAGAAGTAGTCGAGCATGGTCGCATCCTCGATGCCGCTGTCGACGGCTGCCTGCAGGACGCGGTCGATCTGCTCGGCGACCGCGTCGCGGGCCGCCTGCGTGGGACCCGCGGCCGGGATCAGGCGGGTCCGCAGGTGGTTGCTGAAGGCACGCAACTTGTCGGCCAACGGGAGCGCTTCGAGCTGCTGTATGTCGCGTGGATAGAAGTAGCCGTTGGCAACCTCACCGACCGGTGGGATCGAGATGAAACCGTCGGGCGGCGCGTCGAACAGGCTGCTGGCCGGCTGCAGGCCCTCCGCGTACCTGTGCCAGCCGACCGCACGCTTGATCAGCTCCCCCGGCTCTCGCCCAACGTTGGTCGTCCCTTGCTGATAGTGGCCATCGGCAACAATGGGTGTTCGTCCGGGCACAGCCAGCACACCGTCGTACGGCGTGCTGTCGTCCATGAACCATCCGCAGCCGGCGGCGAATGTCCAACCCCGCGTCGACGCGACGGCCGGTACACCCGCGAACAAGAGCGTCGCGACCGGGCGATTGCTCCACACAGACCCGTCCGGCAGTTGCAGCTCGAACAGCGGCCACGATTCCGGCGGCCGCTCTGCCGGGATCACCTGAGGCCGAGCGCCGTAGTACGCCTCTACGCGCGCACGGCCGGCCGCCGCGCGGGCGGCGGTGTCGTGCGCGAAGGTGTAGGCGACCAGCGTTTCCATGCAGAGCCTGATGCCAGCTCTGCGGCGAAAGTTATTGCGGTGGTTGCTGGCCGGGGTACTGCGGGGGTTGTTGCTGTTGGCCCGGGTATCCGCCCCACTGCTGCGGCTGCTGCTGCGGGTAGCCGGGCTGGTACCCAGGGCTGTCCTGCAGTTGCCCCGGGCCCGCCATGAGCTTGGCCAGCTTGGCTTCGACGGCCCACCGGCGCAGGCCGACCAGCAGCAGCGGTATGCCGAGCAGGATGACCGAGCCGTCGTACAGCAGGTACGAGCCGTTGAAACGCGTCCCCGGGAACTGGAACAGCTTCACGAGGTCGAAAGCCTGCCGCACCGGGAGCAGGAACACCGCCAGCCCGGACACCGTCAGCAGGAGCCCGGCCCCGGTGGTCACACCGGCTCCGATCGCCGGAGCCATCATCAGCAGCCCGAGCACGAGCGCGATGGCGACCAGCGCCGCCAGCCACGGCAGCATCTGGCCGACGTCGGTACGGAAAGTCTGGACACGGAGCAGCAGCCGGGCGGTGGCGTACGACGCGCCGACCACCCCGGCGTACGCGACGATCACGCCGATCACGAGCCCAAGGGCGGGGAGGGGCTTGGCCATGCCGTCGACACTAGACCTGTGAGCGGTCCACCGGGTGCCGACCGGCTCGAACCGGTCACAAAGCTGTGTTGTCATCAGTTTCGAGAACTATGCTGCGGGAGCGCCGACACGAGGACGAGGGAGTCGCATGTCTGATCCGAGGACCGAGGTGCAGCACGGGCTGGAAGGCGTGGTCGCCTTCGACACGCAGATCGCCGAGCCGGACAAGGAAGGTTCGGCGCTCCGCTATCGCGGCGTGGACATCGAGGACCTGGTCGGTCGCGTCCCGTTCGAGAACGTGTGGGGCCTGCTGGTCGACGGCACCTTCACACCGGGCCTGCCGCCGGCCGAGCCGTTCCCGTTGCCGGTGCACACCGGCGACGTGCGGGTCGACGTACAGTCCGCGCTGGCGATGCTCGCGCCCGCCTGGGGGCTGCGGCCGCTCTACGACATCGACGACGTCCAGGCGCGTGACGACCTGTCCCGGGCCGCGGTGATGGCGCTGTCGTACGTCGCCCAGGCCGCTCGTGGCGTCGGGCACCCGATGGTGCCGCAACGCGAGGTGGACAAGGCGAAGACGATCACCGAGCGGTTCATGATCCGCTGGCGCGGCGAGCCGGATCCCAAGCACGTGAAGGCGGTCGACGCGTACTGGACGTCCGCGGCCGAGCACGGCATGAACGCGTCGACGTTCACCGCGCGGGTGATCGCATCGACCGGCGCGGACGTCGCCGCGGCGCTGTCCGGTGCGGTCGGCGCGATGTCCGGCCCGCTGCACGGCGGCGCACCGGCCCGGGTCCTGACGATGATCGAAGGCGTCGAGCGCTCTGGTGACGCGCGGGCCTACGTGAAGGGTCTGCTGGACCAGGGCGAGCGGCTGATGGGCTTCGGGCACCGCGTGTACCGGGCCGAGGACCCGCGCGCCCGCGTGCTTCGTCGTACGGCGCGTGAGCTGGACGCCCCGCGGTACGAGGTGGCCGAGGCGCTGGAGCAGGCCGCGCTCACCGAGCTGCGCGAGCGGCGGCCGGACCGCGTGCTGGAGACCAACGTGGAGTTCTGGGCGGCGATCGTCCTCGACTTCGCGGAGGTGCCGCCGCCGATGTTCACGTCGATGTTCACCTGCGCGCGGACGGCCGGCTGGAGCGCGCACGTGCTGGAGCAGAAGCGCACCGGCCGCCTGATCCGGCCGTCGGCGATCTACTCCGGCCCGGCCTCCCGGCCCGCTGACGCGATCGAGGGCTGGAACCCGGACTGGGCCTAACTAACGGTCTTGGCTGGGGGTGCGGCCGGTGCGTTGCTTGTACTGGCGGCTGAAGTACGGAACGTCGGTGTAGCCGAGGGCGGCGGCTGTCTCGGTGACAGTCATGCCGCTCTCGGTGAGCAGTTGATGTGCGCGGTCGATCCGGGCCTGGATGAGGTACTGCGCGGGTGACATCCCGAGCTGCGCGACGAACCTCCTCGTGAACTGCGCCCGGCTCAGTGAAGCCTTGGCCGCCATCTCCGTGACGGTCCAGTCGTGGCCGGGATCCTGACGGAGCTGGCGGGCGATCTCGTCGACAGCGGTGTCGGTCACGCGTCGGCCGGGATTGTGGACGGCGTCCCAGATCAGCGCAATCAGTTGCTCGAGGCACAGTTCCGCCTGGCGCAGACCGAGCGCGTCCTGCCGGCGGTACGACGCGTCGCTCGTGCGGGCGAGGACGCCGAGCAGCTCGCGGTCCGCCACCTCGCCCCAGCGGGGGTCGGGCGCCGCCCCCGTGGTCTGGAAGTGCATGCCGAAGACCAGCAGCCGGCGATGCGGGTCGTGGGTGGCCCGCGGGGCGTCGCCCGGCTGGAAGACCGCGCAGATGCCGGGGTGCAGCTCCTGGCGTTCGTCGTTGAGCACCAACTCGCCGCGGCCGTCCAGCACGCACCAGAGCAGGTGGTCCTTGAGCACCGGTGACGTCCAGGACCATCTGGGCTCACACCGCCAGAACGTCGGTGCAGACATCCGATCGAGCTCCAGCCGTTGCAACAAAAGTTCAACTCCTCGCGCGAATCCTCCGTGGTTCGACGCCGGTACCGGGCAGGAGAATTGGTTCCGACAAGCAGCGTAGGGCAAATCCGCGGGAGTCGTGCATGAGCGTTTCATCCACCATCGACGCCGTACTTCGGGAAGAGTTCGAGCAGACCGGCTACACGCTGGTGCGCGGGCTGTTCAGCACCGACGAGGTCGACCGGCTGCGGGACCACTACATGGAGGTCCGGCAGCACGGACCGCGGTCGCACGACTTCGCGGGGCATGACTCCACCGACCGGGACCCACTGAAGCGGTACCCGCGGATGGCGCAGATGCACCGCTGGGACGAGGCGTCGCTGCAGTGGATGATCGACCCGCGGATCGACGAGGTCATGACGACGCTGCTCGGACGGTCGCCGTACGCCGTGCAGACGATGGTCTACTTCAAGCCGCCGGGCTCCCGCGGGCAGGCGCTGCACCAGGACAACTTCTACCTGAAGGCCGATCCAGGGACGTGCGTCGCGGCGTGGATGGCACTCGACCGGGTCGACGAGGCCAACGGGTGCCTCGAGGTCGTGCCCGGGTCGCACCGGTGGCCGATCCTGTGCACGGAGAAGGCCGACACCACGGTCAGCTTCACCGATGTCACGGTGCCGCTGCCGTCGACCGGGACCGCCGTGCCGGTGGAGATGGAGCCGGGTGACGTGCTGTTCTTCCACGGGGCGCTGGTGCACGGGAGCAACCCGAACGTCACCACGGACCGGTTCCGGCGGGCGCTGATCGGGCACTACATCGAGGGCGAGGCGGAGCGGGTCGCGCAGTACTACCACCCGGCGCTCCGGATGGACGGGACCGAGCTCACGCTCGAGGTGGCGGAGGGCGGCGGCGCCTGCGGCGAGTGGACCGAGACGCCGGACGGTCCGGTCGCCGTACTGACCGGCCTGCAGACCATCACCCGCAAGCACGAGTAGTCCGCGCGGTGAGCCCCGGGGTAGTGGGTTGGGCCGGGTGTGCGAGACTAGAGCGCGCTGACAGCGTCGTCGGCTTTCTGAGATGCAGACGACGAAGGGAACACGCTGGTGACCAGCGACATTGTGATTCCTGCAGAGCTCAAGCCCGCTGACGGCCGCTTCGGATCGGGTCCGTCGAAGGTCCGTCCGGAAGCCGTCGCCGCGCTGGCGACCGAGGGCGCGAAGCTGCTCGGCACCTCCCACCGCCAGGCCCCGGTCAAGAACCTGGTCAAGCGCGTCCAGGAAGGCGTGGCCGACCTCTTCCAGCTGCCCGAGGGCTATCAGGTCGTGCTCGGCAACGGCGGGTCGACGGCCTTCTGGGACGTCGCGACGTTCGCGCTGATCCGGGAGAAGAGCCAGCACCTGAACTTCGGCGAGTTCTCGTCCAAGTTCGCGAAGGCCGCGCAGCAGGCGCCGCACCTGGCCGACCCGTCGGTGATCAAGTCCGACCCGGGCACCCGCCCGGTCGCGGTGGCCGAGGCCGGCGTCGACCTGTACGCGTGGCCGCACAACGAGACCTCGACCGGTGTGATGGCGCCGGTCAAGCGGGTCGAAGGCGCCGACGAGGGTGCACTGGTCGCGATCGACGCCACCTCGGGTGCCGCCGGTCTGCCGGTCGACATCAACGAGGCCGACGTGTACTACTTCGCACCACAGAAGGGCTTCGCGTCCGACGGCGGCCTGTGGATCGCGCTGATGAGCCCGGCGGCGCTGGCCCGGGTCGAGGAGATCACCGCGTCCGGCCGCTGGATCCCGGCCTTCCTGGACCTGGCGACCGCGGTCGACAACTCGAGCAAGAACCAGACCTACAACACGCCGTCGCTGGCCACGCTGTTCCTGATGGCCGAGCAGACCGACTGGATCAACAACCAGGGTGGCCTGGAGTGGTCGGTCGCGCGGACCACGGACTCGAGCAACCGGCTGTACACGTGGGCCGAGAAGTCGGAGTACGCCACGCCGTACGTCGCCGACCCCGACGCCCGCTCGCTCGTCGTCGGCACCATCGACCTCGACGACGCGATCGACGCCACCGCGGTCGCGAAGGTGCTGCGCGCCAACGGCATCGTCGACACCGAGCCGTACCGCAAGCTCGGCCGCAACCAGCTGCGCGTCGCGATGTTCCCCGCGGTCGACCCCGACGACGTCGAGAAGCTGACCCAGGCCATCGACTACGTCGTCGAGAACCTCAAGTAGGACCGCTTGCAGCCGCCGCTCCCCTCAGCTCGGGGAGCGGCGGCTGTTTCGTTCGGTCAGAAGTCGACGCGGAGCACGGCGCGACGGTTGCCGGGGCGGGCGACCTCGGTGAAGCCGGCGTCGGCGAACATGGCGAGGGTGCCGACGGAGCCGCCGTCGACGAGGTCGGGGTAACCCTCGACGGCTTGCGCGCCGGCCTTGCGGGCGAACGGGACAGTGGCGCGAGCGAGGGCGCGGCCGATCCCTCGCCGGCGGTAACCGGCGCGGGTGACGAAGCAGGTGACGGCCCAGACGGTCGGATCGGTCCTGTCCTCGTCACGGCCGAGCCATGGGACGCGGAAGTCGCGCACCAGCCTCGCATGGTCCGCCCGCGGCGCCACGGCACACCAACCAACCGGCGCACCGTCGAGGTACGCAACCAGTCCGCTCGTCTCCTGTGCCCTGCGGTCGCCGCAGGCGGTCTGGTCGCGGAGGCGGGCTGCTAGCTCCTCGGGGCCTTCGGACGCCCACGACTCCTTGGGCAGCATCCGGAATCGCTGGCACCAGCATCGTGCGGGATCGCCGGCGCCGAAGATCGCCTGCAGGTCCTGCCATGACGCCTCGTTCGCCGGAACGATCGTGAGCTGCTCGTCGGTGACCGGCTCCCGCGAACCCGTCGTACGCGGAACCGGAACCCGTTTCGCCGCCTTCCGCTGGGCGGGTTTACGAGCCGGCTCCACGAACGTGAGCCGCAGGTCGACCGTGTCGCCCGCATCCAGCCCCTGCGGCTTACGTACGCCGTCCTTCAGCGGCAGCAGGTAGCCGCCGTCCCTCGACCACAGCGACGTCTTCCACTCCGTGTCCCCGAGGCGAGCACGGATCGGCAGCATGCCCCAGCTGTTGTGCCCGGCGGCCGCGGCGGCCGCCTTCAGCGCGGCAGCGTCATCGTCCGGGACGGGAACGAAGTAGTACGGCGCCGGTCCGCGCCACTCGATGACCTCGCCGCTGAACTCATGCTCCATGCCCCGATGCTAGGACTGGTTCCGGACGTACGGCTTCCGGATCCGGGGATCAGACGTGCGGGCGGCGATGTCCGGTGGGTGGGCCCTGGCCGGTCAGGCGGTCGTTCTCGGCCTGGCGGTCCAGGCGTTCGCGGCGGCCCGGCGGGAACGTGACGATCGTGATGATCAGCGCAAACAGGCTGGCACCGATGATGATCCAGCGGAGGTTGTGGCTCTTGCCCGAGTCGGAGTTGTTGGAATCCGACGCCGTGGCCGGCTTCGGCGTCGCGCTGGCGGACGGCGGGGTGGACGCGACTGCCTTGGCGGGGGGCGTCAGCTGGTAGACGGCCGAGTTGGCGCCTTCGCTGCCGACAAGGACGGTGTTGTCGGTCGGGCCTACCGCCACGGTCTCGCCCTGGCCCAGGACCGCGGCGCCGCGCGCGACGACGGTGGGGGTGTCACCCCAGGCGACGGTTGCGACGTCGGTGTATGTCCGGAGCACCACGCGCTGCCCGTCCGGCATGAACGTGCCGTCGGTGATGATCCCGGACGGGGCGGGCGCGAGCTTCGAGAGGTCGTTGGTGCCCTGGCGGCTCGGCGCCGGCGGCGCGGCGTAGATCGCGCCGGTGCCCTTCAGCTCCTTCGTCACGATGTACAGCTGGCTGGTGCCCGGCTCGATCAGCAGCGTCTCGGCGTCGTGCGCGCCGTCGGGGTACTTGAAGTCGAACTGGTGGTACTTGAGGTCGGCGTCCTCGAGGGTCGCCGGCTCCGGGATCGTGTAGATCTCGATCTGGTCCCGGCCGGCCTTGTTGTCACCGATGTCCGCGATGTAGATCGTGCCGTCCCGGTCGACGCCGAGCGCCTCGACGTCGGTCACCTTGGCGCCGAACCGCAGTACCGCCTCGACCTTGCCGGTCGTCCCGTCGATTGCGAACACCCGGCCGGTGTCACCGGAGTCGTTCACGGTGTAATACGTGCCCGGGTGCTTGACGCTCTTCGCCAGGCCGGACGACTCCTTGATCCGGTCGTCGCGGATCGTGAACAGCTTCTTCGGAGCGGCCCCGGTCGGGTCGGCCGCCACCGACGCCGAGGCCGTTGTGGGAAGTGCCACACCCGCGAGCGTGCAGAGCGTCGCCCCCACCAGCGCGAACGCAGTCCGAAGTCGCGTCACAAGCCCACCTCGGCGCCCGCGCCCCGCCCGCCGGGCGGCGTCCCGGCCGCGCCCGTCGCGGCCGGTAGGAGGAGCTGGGCGAGGCGGGGGTTGACCTGCCACTCGGTGACCAGGGCGTCGTACTCGGCCTGGAGCTCGGCGGTCGGCTTCGCGCCGGTCCGCGCAGCGCGAAGCAGCAGATTGCGCGGCGTGTGCTGACTGTCCACGAACTGCACGACCTCCACCCGGTAACCGACCTGTCGGAGCACCGCCGCCCGCAACGAATCCGTCAGGACGTCGGCAAACCGCTCACGAACGATGCCATATCGCGTCATCAGCGCATAAGGCGCCGGTGGTGTGACGCTCTTGAGCTGCTTTTGGATGTCGTGATGACAACATGGGGCCGCGAGCACCAGCGGAGCCTCCCAGCCGACGGCCCGCGCGAGCGCGTCGTCGGTCGCGGTGTCGCACGCGTGCAGCGCCAGTACCACGTCGGGCCGGACGTCGAGCTCGGCCGCCTGGATGGTCGCGTCGACGAACCGCAGGTGGTCCTGCCAGCCGAGCGCCTCGACCACCCGGCCGTTCCGTTTCCGGGCCGCCGGGTTGTGGTCGACACCGGTCATCCGGACGTCGTGCCCGGCCGCGGAGAGCAGGTGGTACGCCGCCAGCGTGAGGTACGCGTTCCCGCAGCCGAGGTCGACCACCTGCAGCGGGCGGCCGGTCGCGATCCGGCCCGCCCCGATCGCCTCGTCGAGCGCCGGCGCGAGCAGCTTGCAGAACTCCTCGATCTGCTTGTACTTCGCCTGCCGCGACGGCTTGACCCGGCCCTGGTGGTCGCTGATCCCGAGCTCGATCAGGAACGGCGCGGCCGGGTCCAGCACCCGCTGCTTCACCCGGTCGTGCCCGGTCTCCTGCTCCCGGCTGTCGTCCTGCCGGTGCAGCAGCTCCTTGCCCTTCTTGGTGTACCGCAGCCGCAAGGTCTCGCTCGTCGTCTCCACGTGCCACGACCCGTACGGCAGCTCGAGGAGCTCGTCGACCGCCTTCTCCACGTCGCCCGCGGCAACATTCCGCGTGTGGGCCTGCCGCTCGTCGAACTCGGTGATCTGCAGGTGCCGCTCGCCCTTCAGGTCGACGTACCGCACCTCGACCCGCAGGTACGCCGGCGGGTCGAACCCGCGCCGCCGCCCCGACGCCAGCCCTCGCACCAAACTGCCCTGCTCCAGCAGGGCAGCACGAACCACCTCCAGCGCCCCGGCCTCCGCCGACCGCGCCGGCTCGCCCGACCGCACCACTGGTTGCACCGCGCCATTGTCGCCGACCTCCACCCCGGATCTCAAAAGGGTCTCGAAAACCCACCGTCGCCGCTCCAGAACTCCCCGCGACGTTATTCGAGTCTCTGGTCGTCGGTGAGGAGGCCTAGGGAGCGGAGGCGGGTGGCGATGCCGCCTTCCTGGCGGCCGAGGGTGGTGACGAGGGCGTCCTTGGTGGCGCCGTTGTGGAACATCTCGATCAGGATCTGTTCGTCCTCGGGGGACCACTGGGTGAAGGCTTTCGGGTGGTTCTTGCGGGCCTGCTCGATCTTGCGGGTCATCGAGCGCGGGTTGAGCAGTTCGAGGGAGCGGATCCGGGCCTGGCGGTGGCGGCCGACCTCCTCGCCCTCGCGCCAGAACACCACCGCCCCGTCGTCGAACGTCATCAGGTCGGCGGGGACGTCGCAGTAGTCGGCGTCCTCGAGCATCACGCGCATCATTGCTGGTTCTCTCCATTCACGGTCGATGCGTGGTCGACAGAGAAGATGCCGCGATCCGGCCCGCCCGGAGCCGCCGATCCGAAACCTGTGGACAACCAACCACAGAAACTCTTTGCAAAACCTCTTTGCAAAGAGTCTTTGCAGTCCTATGCTCAACACCATGAGCGATGACACGACCCCCGAGCCGCCCCGGACGATCCGGCTGGACCGCCACCTGGTGCGCGCCCTGGCCCACCCGATGCGGAACCGGATCGTCGGCCTGCTGCGGGTGTACGGCCCGCAGACCGCCACCACCCTGGCCGGCCGGCTCGGCGTGAACACCGGCGCGACCAGCTACCACCTCCGCCAGCTGGCGGAGGCCGGTCTGGTGGTCGAGGACGACAGCCGCGGCAATGCGCGCGACCGCTGGTGGAAGGCCGCCCACCAAGGCACCGAGTTCAACAAGGCCGAGCTGCTGGAGCAGGAGCCCGAGCTGGCCCTGGGCTTCCTGCACGGCGTCGGTCAGTCGTACGCCGAGAACATCTTCAGCTTCATCGACTCGATGCAGACGATGCCCGAGGACTGGCGCGACGCCAGCTTGCTCACGGACTACTTCTTCCACCTGCGCGCCGACCAGCTCGACGCGATGATGCACGAGGTCCTGGCGGTGCTGGAGAAGTACAAGACGCCCGACCTGACGGCCCCGCTGCCGGAGGGCGCCGAGCAGGTGACGGTCCAGATCCAGGCCTTCCCGCGCGAGACGCGGTAGCGGGACAAGGGGTGAGGCAGATGAGCGACAAAGGAAACCGGGCGCCGCTGATCGCGTTCCTGGTGGCGAACGTGGTGTCGGTCTGCGGCACCAGGGTGAGCGCCATCGCGATCCCTTGGTTCGTGCTGATCACCACGGGATCGCCGGTGAAGACCGGACTGGTGGCGATGGCCGAGATGACGCCGTTGGTCCTGGTCAAGATCGCCGGCGGGCCGCTGATCGACAAGGTCGGAGCCCGCCGCATCAGCGTGGTCGCAGACACAGCCAGTACTGCGGTAGTCGGCCTCGTCCCACTCCTCCACACACTGGGCCTGCTGCACTTCCCGACGCTCCTCGTACTGGTCGCCATCGCCGGCGCCTGCCGCGGACCGGGCGACTCCGCCAAAGAGACCCTGATCCCCGACATCGCTCGCGCAGCAAGGGTTCCGCTGGAGCGAGTGACAGGCCTGGAGAGTACGACGGAACGCCTCGCCGGCTTTTTCGCGTACGCACTGGCCGGCGGACTCATCACCCTCGTCGGAGCCGTCAACGCACTCTGGATCGACGCCGCGTCGTTCGGCGTGTGCGCCCTACTGATCGCCCGCTGGATCCCCAAGCTCACCATCAAGCAGCCGACCACCGCCGGACCCGAACAGGGCTACGGCCACAGACTTCTTGAGGGCTGGCACTTCCTCCGCACGGACAAGCTGCTGCTTCCGCTGGTGACCATGATCGCCGTGACCAACCTGCTCGACGCCGCGACCAGCACGGTCCTGCTACCCGTCTGGATCAAGGACCACGGCTACGGCCCCGGACACACCAGTCTGATCCTCACCGCGTTCGGAGTGACCGCCACAGCGTTCGCCTTACTGGCTTCGGCAATCGGCGACCGGATCCCCCGCAAGCTGGTTTTCACCGTGGCCTTCCTCATCGCCGGAGCACCGCGCTTCATTGCTCTGGCAGCGGGCGCACCGATCTGGGTCCTGATGGCGGTGTACGCCGTCGGCGGCATCGGCGCCGGCTTCATCAACCCTGTACTCGGCGCGATCCGCGTCGAACGGATCCCGAGCCACCTCCTCGGCCGGGTCAACTCCCTGTCGAACGCAGCCTGCTGGACCGGCGTACCGCTGGGTGGCGTGGTCGCCGGGCTGGCCATCGCGGCCGTCGGCTTCTCGCCCGCAGTGCTTGCCGGAGGCGCCATCTACCTGATCGCGACCATGTCACCGGTGCTGATCGGCCGGCACGAGAGCTGGAAGGCTACACAGGATCCGACGGGTCCTCAGGAAACGGTGGCAGATCCGGATCGGGTGGCAGTCGCAGCGCCTTAGCCTTGGTGCTGCTCTCGACCTCGCGCCGCATCCGGTCTCGCTCCGCCCGCAGCAGACCGAGCATCACCAGGTCCAGCAACATCCCGCCGGCGGCCGCGAACTGCGTGGCTGCGAACTGGAAGACCTGTGTCATCAGCAACGACACCAGGACAGCCAGCTCGAACAACCGCACCGCCCGGGCGCGATTGCCCTTCCGCAGGGCCAGCGCACCCCGCACCGTGAACGTTGCTGACAGCAAGCTTCCGGCCGTAACACCCAGCACTGGCAGGTGATTGAGCCCATCGCCGACGACGATCGCGATGACCAGCGCACCGACCACCTGCAGCGCCAGTACGGCGACAGCGATCCGCGGCGCCTTCGGGTGCGTGGCGAGCCGCTCGAACCCACGCTGCAGCGCCTGCCACCCGGCATCGACCGGAGCAGCCAGCTCGACCTCGTCGGCGGGGCAGGCGGCCAGCAGATCCCTGGTCTCCTGCCGACCCTGCACCTGCCGGGGAACCGCCCGCAGCAGCTCCGACGCCTCCGCCCGGCGTCGCCGGGACAGGCCGCCGGCGACGCCCTCGACAGCGTGGTCGATGACGTTGGCCAGCTCCTCCCGCGGGTCGATCGGCCGCCGGGTGGTGAGGAACCGGAAGCCCAGCACGATCAGCACGAAGACGACGTACACGATCGCCGCGGTCGGCTTGTAGAAGTAGTTGTTGTCCGAGGTGACGAACTTCCCCACCTCGTCGATGAACAGCCCGAAGCCGATCCCGCCGACCGTCGCGGCGGCCGGCCGGACGACGGGTCCGACGTACCCGAGCAGCAGTGAGATCGAGATCAGCATCAGCAGACCGCCGGGCAGCACGTGCGCGATGTGCAGGCCCTTGCCGCCGATCTGCGGATAGCCGCTCAGGCTGAGGATCAGCCGGGTCACCAGGACCGTTGCCACCCCCGACACCACGAACGTGGTCAGGTGCTCTCCGGACCGGACGTTGCGGACCAATCCGGCCCGCATCAGGTACGACGACCGCGCGGCGGTGCTGTTCGTCATTGGCGGGACGTTACCGGGGCCCGGGAGCCTGCACAGCCGCAGAGCGTTTTAGACGTGTGAATACGAATCCACTTCGCTATTGCGCTTCGTCCACTGGCGGCTTAATCTCTCGCGTAGCGGAATACCACTTCCACTAAGTGGTACCCGTCCGCACCGCCCACTGCCCGGCCGAAGTCCTTCCAGATCCGCGCCCCGAAGGCTTCGGCCGATTTTCCGGCCAGTTTCTACATCGGTGAAGAAGGACTCCTGAGAGGAGGCCACCATGAGCACGAGCACCGAGATCTCTGCTCCGGCAGGCCGTGAACCGACAGCTGAGGTCCCTCCCCCGGCACCACGTCGCAGACCCGGACGGCGCACGGACCGGGTCGCCTACCTCTTCCTCGTCCCCTGGTTCACGGGACTACTGCTGCTGACCGCGGCGCCCCTGCTGGGATCCCTGTACCTGTCGTTCACCAGGTTCAACCTGCTGCAGGCGCCCGCCTGGAACGGCTTCGGCAACTACGTGAAGATGTTCACCGACGACCCGCGCTACCTGCAGTCGTTGAAGGTCACCTTCATCTACGTCGCCCTCACCGTCCCGCTGCAGCTCGGATTCGCGCTGGCGGTCGCCGTGATGCTGAACCGCCCGATGCGCGGGATGGCCTTGTACCGCTCGATCTACTACATCCCCTCACTGCTCGGCGGCAGCGTCGCGATCGCGGTGATCTGGGGCCAGCTGTTCGACGACGACGGCGTACTGAACGCCTTCCTCGCGTTCTTCGGCGTCGGCGGCCGGAGCTGGATCTCCAACCCTGACACGGCTCTCTACACGCTGGTGCTGCTGAACATCTGGCAGTTCGGCTCGCCGATGGTGATCTTCCTGGCCGGCCTCAAGCAGATACCGCAGGAGCTGTACGACGCCGCGTCGGTCGACGGCGCCAACGCCTGGCGCCGGTTCTGGTCGGTCACCGTACCGCTGCTGACGCCGATCATCTTCTTCAACGTGGTGCTGCAGATCATCCAGGCCTTCCAGGCCTTCACCCCGGCGTACGTCGTGAGCGGCGGCACCGGCGGCCCGTCGGACTCCACGTTGTTCTACACGCTTTACCTGTACCAGCAGGGTTTCGCGAACCTGAACATGGGCTACGCCTCCGCAATGGCGTGGGTGCTGCTGCTGATCATCGCGATCTTCACGCTGATCAACTTCGGGCTCGCCCGCCGCTGGGTCTACTACGAGGACCGCTGATGACGACGCTGCTGCAAGCTCCCGTCCGTCGCCGCCGCCGGCGGTGGCTGACCCACCTCGCACTGATCGCCGGCACGCTGGTGATGGTCTATCCGCTGCTGTGGATGGTCGGCGGGTCCTTCAAGGACGAGTCCGACATCTTCTCGCAGCTCAACCCGTTCCCGAGTTCGCTCGACCCGCGCAACTACATCGCCGGCTGGACCGCGACCGACCCCACCTTCACCCGGTTCTACCTCAACTCGATGCTGATCGCGGTGCTCGCGGTGGCCGGCAACGTGTTCGCCTGCACGCTCACGGCGTACGCGTTCGCCCGGCTGGAGTTCCGCGGCAAGAAGGTGTTCTTCGCGATCATGCTCGGCTCGATCATGCTGCCGGCGCACGCGCTGCTGATCCCGCAGTACGTGCTGTTCTTCCACCTCGGCTGGGTGAACACCTATCTCCCGCTGGTGGTGCCGAAGTTCCTGGCCACCGACGCGTTCTTCATCTTCTTGATGGTCCAGTTCATTCGCACCATCCCGCGGACGCTGGACGAGGCCGCGATGATCGACGGCTGCGGCAAGGTCCGCATCTTCAGCCGGATCATCCTGCCGCTGACCGGACCGGTGCTGATCACCACGATGATCTTCACCTTCATCTGGACCTACAACGACTTCTTCTCCCAGCTGATCTACCTGTCCTACCCCAGCAGCGAGACCGTGCCGGTCGCGTTGCGGCGGTTCGTCGACGCGACCGGCGACTCGTCGTACGGGCAACTGCTGGCCATGTCGGTGCTGTCGCTGGTGCCGACGTTCATCGTCTTCCTTCTCGCCCAGCGCCGGATCGTCGAAGGCATCGCCACGACCGGCCTGAAGGGCTAGCCCCGAAAGGACCCCAGTCATGACCACACAGATCGACCGGCGACGCTTCCTGCAGGCCGGACTCGCGGCCGGCGTACTCGCACCTCTGCTGGCCGCCTGCAACCTCGACCCGGCGCAGAAGGAGGCGAAGAACTCGGTCCGGTTCTCCAGCTACGGCGACCCGACCAAGCTCGGCCTGCGCAGCAAGCTCGCGGACCAGTACACCGCCAGCCACCAGAACGTGAAGATGGTCTTCGAGGGCACCGCGACCGCGGAGTACTGGGACAAGCTCGCCACCCAGATGGCGGGCGGCAACGCGCCTGACGTCATCAACATCGACGCCCCGCGGATCGGGCAGTACGGCGCGGCCGGGGCCTTGCAGTCCCTGGCGAAGTACACCCCGGACCCCATCGACACGAAGCCGATCGACCACAACCTCCTGGTCCAGGGGCAGCTGAAGGGCGAGCAGTTCGGCATCCCGGTCGCGATGAGCACTTACAGCATGGGGTACGACGTGACCGTGCTCGACCAGCTTGGTCTCGAGCACCCGCAGGAGACCTGGACCTGGGCCGACTTCGCGGAGCTGGCCAACCAGGTCCGGCTGAAGTCCGGGAAGAAGATCTACGGCGCCGAGGACCCCAGCGGCGACACCGCGTCGCTGCAGATCTTCCTGCGCGGTATGGGTCAGGACCTGTACAAGGACGGCGCGCTCGCCTTCAACGAGGCAGCGCTGACCGAGTGGTTCGAGTTCTGGGCCGCGCTGCGGGCGACCGGCGGCACGATCCCCGCCGATATTGCCGCCCAGTCCGAGTACGGCGACTGGCCGAACAGCCCGCTGGTCAAGAAGCAGGCGGTGCTCGCGCACATCCAGACGCCCAACCTCAAGGGCGGTTTCCAGGATCTGACCAAGAACACCATCGACATCACGCTGCCGCCGCGGAACACCAAGGGCGGCAAGTGCGGGACGTTCCCGGCGCCGAGCAGCTTCCTGTCGCTGAATGCCAAGAGCCAGCGCGCGGACGACGCTGCCGCATTCATCAACTGGTTCGCCAACGGCGCGGAGGCCGCGAAGACGTTGCGGCTGATCAGCGGACCGCCGGCCTCCTCGGAGGGCCGTGACGTCCTGCTGAAGGGCAGCGACCTCTCGGCGAGCGAGAAGCAGGTACTGGCCTACACCGACCTGGCGCTGAAGAACTCCTCCGCGCCGCCGCAGGCCAGCCCGGCCGCGTCGACCGCTGTCGGCGACCTGTTGCTGAAGGTCAGCCAGGACATCGCCTTCAAGAAGATCTCGATCAAGCAGGCCGTGCCGAAGTTCATGGCCGACGCCGGCAAGACCCTCGACGGCAAGTGATTGGAGCCCTATGAACGAGCAGAACCCCGTCACCACCGGCCACACCGCCACCTGGGCGATGGAGCAGCTCGTCCGAGCCCTGGCAGAGAAGGGGATCACGGCCGCCGAGCCGCCGGTCCGGCTGGCCACCCCCGACGAGGTCCCCACCGCGGGACTCGCAGACGTGCCCGAGTCGTACGCCGTACTCCGCGTCGACGACGAGATCGTTGTCGTCAGCAACGACGAGACCGGCCTGCGCTGCGGCGTACTCGAACTCGCGGACCGGGTCGCCGCGGGCGAGGAGCTGGCTGGTACGACGCCCTTCGCCGAGCAGCCCGCCGTACCTGTCCGCGGCGTGGTGCGATCGTTCTCGAGCGTGGACGAGGACACGCCCTGGTTCCACGACAAGCGGTTCTGGACCGAGTACCTGACCTGGCTGGCCGCGTCCCGGTTCAACCGGTTCCACCTCGCGCTGGGCATGCAGTACAACTACGGCGCCGATCGCCATGGCGCGACCGACAACTACCTGTGCTTCGTCTACCCGTTCCTGTTCGACGTGGACGGCTACGACGTCAAGGCTGAAGGGGTCGGCGCGGACGAGCAGAAGCGCAACCTCGACACGCTGCGCTTCATCGCTGCCGAGAGCAAGCGGCGTGGGCTGAAGTTCCAGCTCGGTCTGTGGAACCACGCGTACGACTACGGCCGCGACTCGGTGCACCGGTACCCGATCACCGGGATCGGTCCGGAGACGCACGCGGAGTACTGCAAGGCCGGTATCGCCAAGCTGCTCACGGAATGTCCCGACATCGACGGGCTCACCTTCCGGGTGCACTACGAGGGCGGCATCCCCGACGACAAGCACGAGATCTTCTGGCGGGCGGTGTTCGAAGGCGCAAACTCGGTCGATCGGCCGCTCGAGATCGACATGCATGCGAAGGGCGTCGACCAGGCCCTGCTCGACGCCGTCGACCTGCCGAACCTGTCCCCGGTGCTGTCGGCGAAGTACTGGGCCGAGCACGTCGGCCTGCCGTACCACCAGGCCTCGATCCGGGCCAAGGAGACGGCCAAGCCGATTCCGGCCGGCCACGAGATGAAGGGCATCACCGAGTTCTCCCGCCGGTTCACCCGCTACGGGTACGGCGACTTCCTGCACGAGGACCGGAACGTAGACCTGATGTTCCGGGTCTGGCCGGGAACCCAGAAGCTGCTGGCGTGGGGCGATCCCGCGATCGCGGCCGGCTACGGGCGGTTGTCGACATTCGGCGGATCCCGTGGCGTCGACCTGTGTGAGCCCTTGTTCTTCAAGGGACGCAAGGGCAGCGGCGAGGTCGGCGGGCGCGACCCGTACGTCCGCGAGGACCTCAGGTTGTCTGACAACCGGGAGTGGACCAAGTACCGCTACGGCTACCTGTTGTGGGGCCGGCTGCTCTACAACCCCGACACCGAGCCCGAGACCTGGCGCCGTCACCTGCGCTCGACGTACGGCGAGGCCGCGGCGCACGTGGAGGACGCGCTCAGCCCGCTGAGCCGGATCCTCCCCCTGGTGACCGTGGTCCACGGCGTCGGCGGATCGAACAACGGCTACTGGCCGGAGGTGTACCTCAACCTCCCGATCTCGTCGCAGGTCGAGTCCCCGCACTACGCCGGTGACACCGACCCGCCCGCGAACTGGGGCGGCGTCAGCCCGTTCGACCCGACGACGTTCTACGCCATCGACGAGTACGTCGCGGCGCTGGCGAGCGGCGAGGTGTCGGCGAAGTACACACCGCTCGAGGTGGCTGGCTGGATCGAGCGCCTCGTCGACGACGGACAGCAGGCCCTCGACCGTGCCCGGCAGACCGCAGACACGTCGGACGCGCAGGTCCGCCGGGTCCTGATCGATCTGGAGATCCTGGTCAGGCTGGGCAGGTTCTTCGCCGGCAAGTTCCGCGCCGCCGTCGACTACTCGACTTATCGGACAACCGGACAAGTCGCACTGCTGGAGTCGGCCGTCAGCACCTATCAGTCGGCGCGGGACGCATACGCCGAGATCCCGGCCATCGTCGACGGCGTCTACCAGACGGACCTGCGGTTCGGCGTCGAGTCGTCCGAGCACGGCCATTGGGCGCACCGGGTCCCGGACATGGACACGGACCTGGCCGCCCTCACCAAGGAACTGCAGCAGGCGGCCGACGCAGAGGCAACCGGCAGCGAGGCGAGCGGCAGGCGGACGGCGTCGCGGTTGCCGGCGGCACCGGTGCGGCCGGCAGGCCCTGGAGTGGAGCACGCCGTACCGCAGAGCTTCGATCGGGGTAAGCCGGTCACACTGTCGCTGGAGGTCGTGGATCCGGATGTGACTGGCGCCACCCTGCACTACCGGCACGTGGACCAGTCCAAGCCCTGGCAGCAGGTCCCGATGGAGCTGTCCGGTCAGACGCTGTCCGGCACGATCGACGGCGAGTACACGGCGTCGACGTACCCGCTGATGTACTTCTTCAGCGTGCAGCACCGGTCCGGTGGGCAGGCGCTCTACCCCGGTCTGGCGGCCGACCTGTCCAACCAGCCGTACGTCGTGCTGGGGTCCGCGACCATCACCGGATGATCGCTGCGATCACGACGATCGCGACGAGCGCTGCCAGCACGACAGAGGTGATGAGGCGACGGGTCCGGGGGTCCACTTGCTCAGGCTAGTGGACCCCCGTCCGGGTCCTTCACACCAGTGGGTAGTTGCCGACCAGGACGCCGAGCGGGTCGACCCGCTGCTTGATCTCCCGCAGTCTGGCCAGGTCAGGCTCGCTGATGGAGTCCTGTAGCGACTCCCAGGCCGGCAGCCCGGTCGGTGGCATCTCATCGGCGTGCCAGGGCGCCAGCCTCTCCTTCAGCGCTCGCAGTGCTGCCACTGCCGACTCCTGCAGCTCTGGCACCGGCACGATCGACACGGCAAGCACCATGTACTGCGCAGCCGGGTCAGCCGCGGCCACGCCCGCGTGACCAACCTCACCGCTCGCCCGCAGGTGCCGGATCTGCACCTGGAAGATCAGCGACGGCTGGCCGGCGTACTCGAGCAGTGTGGCGATCAGCTCCGGCGTGAGCTCGTCGAACGTGCTGGTGATGAGTGAGAGCGCCTGCGGCGGCGCAGGCACCGCATTCATCTCCGCCACTCCACTGGGCGATAGCGGAGTGAACGTGTCAGCCACAGGCGTCCCGGCCGCACGGATGGTCGAAAGCACTCCCTCCAATGCTTCCGGGGCGTAGGGCGTCATCCCGTCGACCATGGCGAACGACTTCCCTCGTACGGCGTCCGGCAGCGCCGGCGAGTGCGGGTAGTGGATCAGGTACGCCCACAACGTCACCTGCTCCGGCGCCTCCTGCGTCGCCTTCGCGTACGCCGTCAACACCGCCTCAGACTGCTCGATCGGGAACATCAGCCGCGCACCCGCGATCTCCGGCGCCGGATGCAGATCCACCTCGATCGACGTCACCACGCCGAAGTTCCCGCCGCCACCGCGCAACGCCCACATCAGGTCCGGGTCGACAGCATCGTCGATCCATCGGCGGGCCCCGGCCCCGTCGACGATCTCCGCGGACCGCAGACTGCCCGAGCCGCTCCCGAACGGGCGGGAGAACCACGAGAACCCGCCACTCGTGCAGAAGCCGGTCACCGAGATGTTGCTGCTCGTACCGGGCAGTCCGGTGAGCCCGGTGCCGTCCAGTGCGCTCTGCACAGTCCCCCAGCGCACTCCGGCGCCCAGCCGCGCAATTCGGGCGTGTGAGTCGACCCAGACGTCGTCCAGTGCGTCAGTACGCACCACGATCGTCCCGTCGAGCGCCCGGGTTGCACCGTGGCCCCCCGCTTGCGCAGCCACCTTCAGCCCGTGCGCACCGGCGTACGCGATCGTGTACTCGACATCACTCGGCCCAGCCGCCTCGACCACAGCTATGGGCTGCTGGTCGACGGACAGGTTCCACGCGCGTCGCACCTGATCCCATTCCGGGTCACCCGGCATCACCAGCCGCCCACTCAGCACCTGACGTAGCTCGTGCATCGCCACCACGATCCAGCCACCCCTCCCCCAGTGGTATCCCAGGTTTCTGGGATACCACGCGGCTGGTTCAGTGGAGGGTGATCAGGGGTTCGGGGCGGTGTACGCCGCGGGGACGGTAGCCGAGGGCGTCGGAGAGGCCGAGGTAGTCGGCGAGGAGCCAGATGATGGCCAGCCACATCTCGGTGCCTTGCAGGCCGGGGATTGCGCGGTCGTCGGTGCCGTCGGGGGCGAACGCGAAGCCGGCGCCGTCGACCCAGCGCGGGAGGATCGCGCGGAGCTGTTCCTCGGCCCAGCGGCGGCCGTCCTGCTCGCCGTACGTCGTCTGCTTGCGGGCCAGCCACAGCGGGTGGATGACGTCGAGGATGTTGCAGGAGTTGTAGTTGTCACCGGTGAACATCCGGCGATCGTTGCTGTGGGCAAGGACGGTGGCAACGGCCTGTTCGGGGTACGGCAGCGGGAGGCCGAACTGGGCGTAGGTGCCGCGGGTGAGGCGGTAGAAGCCGTTCACGACCTGCAGCCAGCCGTCGTCGGGATGTTGGTGGCCCCAAGCACCGGTCGTTGGGTCGACCCGCGTGACGAGCCAGCCCATCAGGGCCTCGAGCGGACCGGATTCGCCGTGGTCGTGGAGATTCCGGGCCAGAGCGGTGCCGAGATGGTCGATACCGGACCCGGCCGACCAGGACCTTCTTGCCCAGGGCAAGTTGTCCAGGTCCGCGAAGGTGAAGCTGGTGTCGATCAGGTGCTCGAAGCTGCTGCCGAGGACCTGGAGCGCATACCCGACACACAGCACGTGGTAGCCCGCCGGGCCTTCCAGCACAGAGAGTTCGGTCTCGTCCGGGAGGTCGAGCCCGGCATCGGACAGGTCTCCCGGTGCGACCAGTCCGGTCTTCGGGTCCTGCCGGTGACGCAGCCGGCGGACCAGGTCGTCACGCGTGTGCCCGAGCGGAGTACGACATACCAGCAGGTCTGCGATCTCGATCGCGTCGCACCACGGACGCACGGCCGGCTCGTGAGCGAGGTCAGGACGGTCGACGAAGCGCTCACCGTCCCAGCATCGAGCGAGTACGTCGTCCACCTGCGAGCGAGCCTTGGCGGCGAAGGCGGTCAACTGGGTCCGGAGGTCACCTGACATGGAGGATCCTGTTCGCGAGCGAAGGACACGGGCGGGATTGCCGGCGGCGACCGAGTTGGCCGGGATGTTCTTGGTGACGACCGCGCCGGCGCCGATGATCGTGTGCGGGCCGACGGTGACGCCGTCGAGGATCGTCACGTTGGAACCGATCCAGACGTCGTCGCCGATCGTGATGCCGACAGCGGTGTGAGGCTGCTTGAAGATCGGCTCGCCGGGAGCCGTGCCGTGGTTGAAGGCGAGCAGCGACGTGTGCGCGCCGATCCGGACGCCGTCGCCGATCGTCACGACACCGCGGACGACGGAGAACGGGTTGATCGTCGAGTCGGAGCCGAGCGTGATCGTGCCGGTGACGTAGGCATGCGCGGCGATGTAGGAGCGCTCCCCCAGCGTCAGCTCGTCGCAGAACACGGCGGCCGACTCCGCGACGTACACGTCGGCGGCGAGCCGGACCGACCCGCCGAGGCCCGCCTGCCGCTCGGCCTGGCGTTCGCGCTCGGCGTCGGAGGCCGTTCGCTTGTACTCCCACGGCAGGAAATCGAGGCGCAACGGCTCGTTCGGCAGCATGGGAAAACGCTATCCAAAACACCGCGAGCCCGCCAGCCCCGAAATGCCGCTGCTAATCTCCCGTCTGTGCGGGGAGCCAGGCGATGACGACGAGCGGATCTGTGAGCGATGGCGGTGAGGTCGGCGACGACGGCCCACAGAGCAGCACGCGCCGCACTCATCGGGTCACGATCAGCGATCTCGCGCGCCGCCTGCACATCTCCAAGGCCTCGGTCTCGTACGCACTGAACGGCCGGGCCGGCGTCAGCGAGGAGACCCGGCAGCGGGTGCTCGACCTGGCCGAGGAGCTGGGCTTCCACCCGAACTCCGCCGCGGTCGCACTGTCGGCCAGCCGGACCCGGACGATCGGGATCGTGGTCGCCCGCGACCCGGCGCTGATCTCCACCGAAGCGTTCTACATGCGCACGCTCGTCGGCATCGAGCAGTACCTGAACGAGGTCGATTCGTCGCTGCTGCTGCGGCTCACCGGCGAGCACGGCGAGGATCTCGACGTACTGCGGCGATGGTCGCGGCAGGGACGCGTCGACGGGTTCATCCTGTTCGACGAGCACGACGACGACCCCAGGATCCCGCTGTTGCAGGAGCTCGGGGTGCCGTGCGTGGTGGTGAGTTCGAACGCGCCGGACGACTCGGTCGGGCGGTTGATCAGCTCGCCGGAGGAGACGGTCGGGTTGCTGCTCGATCATCTGGTCGAGCTCGGGCACCGCAACGTCGCGCATATCAGCGGGCCGTTCACGTTCGTCCACGAGCAGCTGCGGGTGCAGATCCTGCAGGAGCAGGCCGAGCGGCGCGGCGTCGCCGTACGGCACATCGAAGGCAGCTACCGGTACGACGACGGCGCCGAACTGACCCGGCAACTGCTGGCCGGTCCGAACCCGCCGACTGCGATCGTGCTCGGCAACGACCTGATGGCGGTCGCGGCACTCCGGGTGGCGATGGATCTCGATACGGCGGTGCCGGGCGAGGTCTCGATCCTCGCCTGGGACGACTCGCCGCTGTGCGAACTCGCCCGGCCCGGCATCACCGCGGTCGACCAGAAGACGATGGAGCGCGGGCGGGCAGCCGCCGATCTGCTGCTCCGGATCGTCACCGGCGAGGGCGAAATGCACGAGGAGGCCCCGGCCGGCGAGCTGCGGGCCCGCGATTCCAGCGGTCCGGCGCCTTTCTGACCAGTTTCAAGACTCTGTGAATTCATTCGGATTCGGAGAGTGTTGGATTGCGTTTGCCGTAGCCCCGCGAGAGGTTGGATCAGTCACGAGGTCGTAACGAAGACCCCGGAACTGAACCGGTTAGGGTTTCGAAACTTAACCGGTTAGGTCAGTATGGGGGCCGATCCGCCTTCGCAGCTCTGTGGAGGCTCGACGGGACGAGGGAGTCCGACGTGAGACTGCGTTCGTTAGTAGCCGCGGTGGCGGCGACCGCCATGGGAATCAGCCTCGCCGCGTGTGGTGGGGGCGACAAGAACGACTCCTCCGGCGGCGGCTCGGGTGGTGACCAGACGCTGACCTACTGGGCCAGCAACCAGGGCACCAGCCTGGACAACGACAAGGAGGTGCTGACCCCGGTCCTGCAGAAGTTCACCCAGGACACCGGCATCAAGGTCAACCTCGAGGTGATCGGCTGGAACGATCTGCAGACGCGGATCCAGACCGCGATCACCTCCGGCCAGGCGCCGGACGTGGTCAACATCGGCAACACCTGGGCGGCCTCGCTGCAGGCCACCGACGCGTTCCTGCCGTTCGACGGCGACGCGATGACCGCCATCGGCGGCAAGGACAAGTTCGTGCCGACGGCCCTGGCGACCGGCGGCAAGGAGGGCACCGACCCGACCTCGGTCCCGCTCTACGGTCTGGCCTACGGCCTGTACTACAACAAGGCGATGTTCGCCGCCGCCGGTCTGCAGCCGCCGAAGACCTGGGAAGAGATGGTCACCGACGCGCAGAAGCTGACCGTCCCGGCGAAGAAGCAGTGGGGGATGGCGCTGGCGGCCGGCAGCTACACCGAGAACGTGCACTTCGCGTTCATCAACGCCGCGCAGAACAAGGCCGACTGGTTCGACGCCGACGGCAAGCCGACCTTCACCGGTGACGGCAACGTGCAGGGTGTCCTGCGGTACCTCGACCTGATGCAGAAGGACAAGGTCGCGAACCCGTCGAACGCGCAGTACGACAACGGCACCAAGTCGGTGAACGACTTCGCCACCAAGAAGGTCGCGATGGTCATCAACCAGAACAACGCCGACTCCTCGATCGTTGCCAACGGCATGAAGGCCGGCGAGTACGGCGTCGTGCCGTTCCCGGCGCCGTCCGGCGCCGAGCAGGTGGCCAGCCACGTGGCCGGTATCAACCTGTCGGTGTTCAAGAACACCAAGCACAAGGACGCGGCGCTGAAGTTCGTCAAGTACATGACGGGCGCGGACACCCAGACCACGCTGGGCAAGCCGTTCTCCTCGCTGCCGGTGCTGAAGGACGCGAAGCCGGTCTTCACCACCGACGCGGCCGAGGCCGCGACGTTCCAGGACGTCTACAACACCAAGTCCAAGCCGCTGCCGCTGGTGCCGGCCGAGGACCAGTTCGAGAGCACCGTCGGCAAGGCGATGAACTCGATGTTCGCCAAGATCGCGACCGGTGGCACGGTCACGGCCGACGATGTGAAGGCGGCCTTGAAGACCGCCCAGGATCAGGTGGCCGCAGGTAGCTGACCCGTGATCGGTGGCCCGGACGACTCGTCCGGGCCACTGCCCGCGTCAGCCCCACCCACCGATCCGACAGACAGGAGGCGACCAGTCGATGTCCGTCGCCACACAGGAAGCGACGCCGGCCGCCGCGAAGCCTGCGAAGAAGAAGACCAAACGCGGCCCCGAACACCGCCCCGGCCTGAACCGGTGGCTGCCGTATCTGCTGCTGGCGCCGGCCGTGCTGGCCGAACTGCTGATCCACATCATCCCGATGGTGGTCGGCATCTGGATGAGTTTCATCAAGCTGACCAAGTTCTTCATCGCGAACTGGTCCGCGGCGCCGAGCGCCGGGCTCAACAACTACAAGGTCGCGCTGGACTTCAACAACGCGGTCGGTGAGGGCCTGCTGAAGTCGTTCGGCGTCACCGTCGCCTTCTCGCTGATCACGGTCGCGCTGTCCTGGGTGCTCGGGATGGCCGCGGCCGTCGCGCTGCAGCCGCCGTTCCGCGGTCGCGGCATCATCCGGACGTTCTTCCTGGTGCCGTACGCGCTACCGGCGTACGCCGGGATCCTGACCTGGAACTTCATGCTCCAGCGCGACACCGGCGCCGTGAACCACGTGCTGAACCAGCTGCACCTGAGCGACGGGCGGACGTTCTGGCTGATCGGCAGCAATGCGCTGGTCTCGCTGATCACGGTCGCGACCTGGAAGCTGTGGACATTCGCGTTCCTCACGCTGATGGCCGGCCTGCAGAGCATCCCGGGCGACCTCTACGAGGCCGCGTCGGTCGACGGCGCGGGCAACCTCCGGCAGTGGCGCAACATCACGCTGCCCTCGCTGCGGCCGGTCAACCTGGTGCTCGTCCTCGTCCTTTTCCTGTGGACGTTCAGCGACTTCAACACGCCGTACGTGCTGTTCGGTACGGCGCAGCCGCCGGCCGGTGACCTGATCACGTTCCACATCTACAACGCGTCGTTCCTGACCTGGAACTTCGGCACCGGTGCGGCGATGTCCGTGCTGCTGCTGATCTTCCTGATGATCGTCACCGGCGCGTACCTGCTCGTCACCGGAAGGAGGTCGCGTCGTGCGTGAGACCCAGGGGTTCAAGATCTACCGCGGTGTCGTGCTGACCGTGCTCGGCCTGTTCGTGCTGGTCCCGCTGTACGTGATGATCACGTCGTCGCTGAAGCCGCTGAAGGACGTGCAGGGCGCGTTCAGCTGGTGGCCGTCGAACCTGACGCTGGCGCCGTTCGTGGACATGTGGAAGACGGTGCCGCTGGCCCGGTACTTCGTGAACAGCACGATCGTCTCGGTGTCGGCGACGGTGTTCTCGGTGGCGATCGCGATCCTCGCGGCGTTCGCGGTGTCGCGGTTCCGGTTCCGCGGACGGACGGCGTTCACCACGACGGTGCTGTCGACGCAGATGTTCCCGGGTGTGCTGTTCCTGCTGCCGTTGTTCCTGATCTTCGTGAACATCAACAACTCGTTCGGGCTGCAGCTGGTCGGGACGCGGCTCGGGTTGATCATCACGTACCTGACGTTCAGCCTGCCGTTCTCGATCTGGATGCTGGCCGGGTACTTCGACAGCATCCCGCGCGAGCTCGACGAGGCCGCCCTGGTCGACGGCTGCGGACCGATGGGCGCCCTGTGGCGCGTCGTACTGCCGGCCGCACGACCTGGCGTGATCGCGGTCGCGATCTACTCGTTCATGACCGCGTGGGGCGAGGTCCTGTTCGCCTCGGTGATGACCACCGAAGCCAACCGCACCCTGTCCGTCGGCCTACGCCAGTACTCCACCCAGACCAACATCTACTGGAACCAGATCATGGCCGCGGCCCTGGTCGTCAGCGTCCCAGTAGTAATCGGCTTCCTCCTCGCCCAACGCCACTTCGTCGCCGGCGTAACCGCCGGTGCCGTGAAGTAGTCAGACGAAGAGCTTCTCGCCCCAGTAGCCGCCGGGGGTCACCCCCGGCGGGCAGGCGAAGATGGCGGAGCCTACGTGGTGGATGTACTCGTTCATCGTGTCGTTCTTGGCCAGTTGGTTCTGGATCGGGATGAACTGTTTGCGGGGGTCGCGTTGGTAGGCGAGGAAGAACAGGCCGGCGTCGAGGCGGCCTAGGCCGTCCGAGCCGTCGACGAAGTTGTAGCCGCGGCGGAGGAGTTCGGCGCCCTTGTTGAAGGTGGGGTGGGCGAGGCGGACGTGTGAGTCGGCCGGGATCTTCGGTTGGCCGTCGGCCTGCTTGGCGTTGAAGTCGAGGGTGTCGAACTCGTCGGACTTGCCGAGCGGGGCGCCGGTGCCCTTGCCGCGGCCGATGATGCCTTCCTGCTCGCCGAGCGACGTGCGGTCCCAGATCTCGATGTTCATCCGGATCCGGCGCGAGACCAGGTACGAGCCGCCGACCATCCAGTCGGGGCCGTCCTCGGGCTGCACCCACAGTTGCTGCTCGAGTTTGTCGGCGTCCTCGAGTTTGAGGTTGTTCGTGCCGTCCTTGAAACCGAACAGGTTCCGCGGCGTGGACTGCGCCCGCGACGTGGACGACGTACGGCCGAAGCCGAGCTGGGAATACCGTACGGCGACGCGTCCGAAGCCGATCCGGGCGAGGTTGCGGATCGCGTGGACGGCGACCTGCGGGTCGTCGGAGCAGGCCTGTACGGCGATGTCGCCGTACGAGCGGGTCGGGTCGAGGTCGTCGCCGATGAAGTGCGGCAGGTCGACCAGAGCCTTCGGGCGTTTCGCGGCGAGACCGAACCGCTTGTCGAACAGGCTCGGCCCGAATCCGACGGTGATCGTCAACCGCGCCGGCGGCAGACCGACCGCCTCGCCGGTGTCCTCCGGCGGGGCCTCGTCCGGCCCGTTCACCGCGCCGTACTGCCCGATGTCGCGCCCGGCCGTCAGCAAGGCTGCCGCGGCGGTCCACTCCTTCAGCAGACCGATCAGGTCGTCGCGGCTCGTCGTCGTCACATCGAACGCGGCAAAGTGCAGCCGGTCCTGCGCCGGTGTCGTAATCCCCGCCTGATGCGGCCCGTGAAACTCCACCGGCCCCGAGTTGTCAGCCGCCTGCGACGGTTCGCTGGCGAGGGCCGAGTGTGCGGCGTACCCGGCAACTCCGGTCGCCACCGCTGCCCCCGCGGCCCCGAACAGGCCGCGCCGCGAGATTCCTTTGCGCTCGGTCATTTCTGTGCGATTACTCCTGCTACTTTGCTGACCGGTTCGGCGAGGCCGTCGACTACTGATCCGAGGGCCTTCTTCTCGGACTCGGAGGCGGTGTAGGGCTTGAAGCCGTCGCCGGCGCGGTACTTGTCCAGGGCTGCGAAGACAGCCTTGAAGTTCGTGTCGAGCTGGGTGACGAGCGCCGCGTCGCGGGACTGCAGCGCCGGGCGGAGCGCCTGGACGGCGGCCTGTGAGCCCTCGACGTTGGCCTGGAAGTCCCACAGGTCGGTGTGCGAGTAGCGGTCCTCCTCGCCGGTGACCTTGCCGGTCGCGACCTCGTCGAGCAGCTCCTTCGCGCCGTTGGCCAGCTGCAGCGGGGTCAGCTTCACGACCTTGGCCTTCGCCACCACCGTCTTCACGTCGGTCAGCAGCTGGTCGGCGTACTTCTCCATGCCCTTGGTCGAGTTCGACACCCAGAGCGCCTGCTCGATCCGGTGGTACCCGGTCCACTCGGTGCCCGGCTCCACGTCGTTCACCCGCGCGTCGATCTTCGGGTCCAGATCGCCGAACGACTCCGCGACCGGCTCGATCCGCTCCCAGTAGGTCCGCGACACCGGGAACAGCGCCTTCGCCTTCGCGACGTCGCCCGCCTTCACCGCAGTGACGAACTCCGTGGTCTTCTGCTCCAGCGCGATCGCCTGCGAGTTCACGTAGCGCTGGTAGCTGGTGGTCGCCTGCTTCAGCTCGGTGTCGGTGTCGACCTGGGCGGGCGCGTCACCGGTGACGGTGAGGTCGCCGCGGATGCCGTCGCCGACCATGCCGGGCTTGCAGACCGCCTGGTACTTGCCGGTCGGCAGCTCGACGATCAGGTCCCGCTTCAGGCCCGGGCCGATGTTCTCGACCTCGCCCATCACCCGGTCGCCCTCGGCGTACACGTAGAACTCGGTGATCTTGCTGCCGCTGTTGGAGACCGAGAACGTGCTGGTGCCGGACTTCACGTCGCGGCGGCTCAGGTCGCAGCCCGAGTCGGACGCCTTCACCGAGACCGGGCCGGTGCCGTCGTCCTTGGCCGCGGGCTCGTCCTTCGCGCACGCGGTCAACGCGCCCAGACCGATGACGACGCCGAGAACGGCGGCCCGACGGGGCAATGAGGTGGACATGGTTCTCCTGAGCGGGGATGTGAGGGGGTGGTTCAGGCCGCTTCGCCGGCGGTCTTGGCCGCTGGTACGGCGGGAGGCGTGGAGCTCTTCACCGGACGGAAGTAGAGCACCATCACCGGGACCAGATAGACGACCCACGCGGTTGCCTCGAGCACGGTCGGGGTCGGGTTGAAGTTGAAGATGCCCTTGAGCAGTACGCCGTACCAGCTGTCCGGCGGGATCACGTGCGAGATGTCGAAGGCCAGGTGCTGGAGACCGGGCAGGATGCCCGCCTCCTGCAGGTCGTGGAAGCCGTACGCGAAGATGCCGGCCGCGACCAGGATCAGCACCGCGCCGGTCCACTTGAAGAACACGGCCAGGTTGATCTTCACCGCGCCCTTGTAGATCGCGACCCCGAGCAGCACCGACGTACCGAGGCCGAGCAGGACGCCGATCAGCGGTACGGCGGTGGTCGCGGTGGCGGCCGACGCGTACACGATGAAGGCGGTCTCGATGCTCTCCCGGAACACCGCCAGGAACGCGAGCAGGACGACGGCCTGCGGACCGACCTCGAGGGCCTGCCCCATTCGCTCCCGCAGTTCCTTGGCGATGCTGCGGGACGCCTTGCGCATCCAGAAGATCATCCAGGTGACGAAGCCGACCGCGAGGATCGACATCACCCCGCCGACGGTCTCCTGGGTGGTGAACGACTTCGCGGTCAGCGCGGTGACGAACTGGAGCAGGCCCCAGGCGACCGCCGCGACGCCGAGCGCCGAGGCGACACCGATCCAGACCAGTTTCAGTCGATCGCGATGCCCGGACTTGACCAGGAACGTAGCGAGGATGCTGACGACCAGCGAAGCCTCGAGTCCTTCACGGAGTCCGATCAGATAGTTCGCGAGCATGGCGGCGACACTTCCATAGCATTAGGTACGGCTAACCTTGCTGAGGTTAACCTAAGAAGTCCCATTCGCCTACTGTGTCGTACGCCGCACTGTGGCCCGGCCCCTCACCGAGCCGGGATTCGATCAGTCGCAGGCTGCCGGCGGTCCAGACCGGTCCGTCGTAGGTGTCGAAAACCCTGACCCACCTGGTCACGTCGATCGGCCGCCGCAGCCGGGCCAACGTGACATGCGGGGTGAACTTCCGCCCCTCGACGGTGACGCCGGCGCGACTCGCCGCCGCCCGGGTGGTCATCGACAGGTGCTTGAGCGATTCGGAGTCGTCGCGCACTCCGGCGTACAGCACCCGGGCGTCCGGCACGCCGGGGAACGCGCCCGCTCCGGTCAGCTGCAGCTCGAACGGCTTCTGCCGCTGCGCAGCCGACTCCAGCCGCTCCTCGAGCTCCTCGGTCTTCCAGTCCGGTACGTCGCCGAGGAACGCCAGCGTGATGTGCCAGTGCTGGTCCGACGCCCACCGGATGTCGTCGTCCGGATGCTCCCGCCGCGGCTCGACGAACTCGTTCAGATCCTCCACAACTTCGATGGGTGGCACCACGGCCACGAACAATCGCATCCCCTGAGATTAGGCGGTCCGAGGTGCGGCCCGCGTGCTAATTTGAAGCTCGATCGACAGGACGTGGCTAGGGTTCCGCCGCCCGCGGGCGGGCTGGTCCGAGCGCCACGACCCACCGCGACGGTGGGCATCTGAAGGGGCAAAAGCCTGGTAGGGCGACGTCGGCGCACTTGACCGTGCCGTCGAACGCCCGAGGTGATGTCCGTGTTCCGCCGTCCTGCCGCCTTTCGTTCCATCCTTGCGCTGCCCCGGATCAAGTCCCTGGCCCTGAGTTCGCTGCTGGCCCGGATGCCGAAAGGCATCATGCCGCTGACGCTGGTGCTGCTCGTGACGCAGCGGACGGGGTCGTATGCCCTGGCCGGCACGGTGACTGCGCTCTTCGCGCTGGGCGACGCGGCGACCGCTCCCTGGCAAGGTCGCCTGGTCGACCGGTACGGGTACGCCCGGGTGCTGATCCCGATCGCCGCGATCCACCTGGCGGCAACGATCGGTCTGGTCAGTACGACGGCTCCCGCCGCCCTCGGGGCAGCGGCCGTTCTGGCCGGTCTCGGCGTACCGCCGATCTCCGGAGCCGTGAAGGCGTTGTGGGCGGAACTGGTCGCCGAGAACCAGTTGCCTGCGGCATATGCGCTGGAATCCCTGCTGCAGCAGAGCTTCTTCCTCTTCGGACCGCTGCTGGCAACCGGACTGATCGCACTCGCCGGGCCGGCCGTTGCCGCACTCACAGCCGCCGCATTGGTTGCCGGCGGCACCTTTGGTTTCTTCCTCGCAGCTGGTCCGCGTCGGCCGCGACCGCACGACCGTGTGCGCCACGGCGCGCTGCGGATACCCGCCGTACGGATCCTGAGCACGAGCACCCTGCTGCAGAGCTTCACGTACGGCGTGCTGCCGATCGCGCTCGTCGCCGCGGCCGCACGGGCCGGCACGCCGACAGCCGCCGGAATCGTCCAAGCGACGCTGACCCTCGGTGGGGTGATCGGCGGCCTGCTCGAGGTATCGAGGGACTACGTCCGGCTGATGGTTTGGTTCGGCTGCGGGCTGGTACCACTGTCGGTGTTCGCGGCGATCGAGTCCCCGGCCGGTCTGACCGGGCTGGCGGTCACGCTGACGGCTACCGGCCTGCTGGCGACCCCGCTCGCCACGTCCGGATACCTGTTGATCGGGCGTGTGACGCCGGCGGAAAGCCGCACCGAGGCGTTCGCGTGGCAGTCGACCGGGCTGGCGATCGGTACCGCGCTCGGATCGGTGGTCGGCGGCGCCCTGGTCGACCGTGGCGGCCCGGTGCTCGCGTTCGCCGTACCGCCCGTCGCGGTGGGGCTGGCTGCGGGCCTGGCGGCGACGCTCCGGCGGCGGATGCCTTCCGTCTTCGGCTGATGTCGGGTCAGACTGCGGCAATGGACGAGTTGAAGCTGCCATCGCCGTGTGTGGTGATTCTGGTCGGGCCCGGGGCGTCGGGGAAGTCGACGTGGGCGGCCGAGCGGTTCGCGGCGGAGCTGATCGTGTCGAGTGACCGGCTTCGGTCGTTGGTAGGCGCCGGTGAGGACGATATTGCGGCCAGCACGGATGCGTTCGCGTTGCTGGATGTGGTGGTGCGGCAACGAATCGGCCGCCGCTTGACCACTGTCATCGACACCCTGGGGATGGATCGAGACAGACGCTTGGCGTGGCTCGGGTTGGCGCGGCAAGCCGGAATGCCCTGTGTAGCCGTGGCTTTCGACACCCCGGCCGCGGAGTGCCGGAGGCGGAATCGGGAGCGCGAGTCGAAGCGGATCCCGGCCGATGTGCTGACCTCGCAGCTCAAGTCGTGGACGGTGGCCAAGAAGGAACTGCCGGACGAGCGATACGACCAGCTTCTGCAACCGACGGCTGTCCGTGTGGTTCCCGAGGCATTTGTCGAGGCTGGCGCGGCGGCCGTGCGGCAGGCAGAGACGCCGAGCGGACTGCGGTTCGGGCTGCAGCTGAGCAGCTACACGCATCCGGGTGGTCGGGCCGGGATTGCGCAGTGGGTTCGGGAGGTGGCGGCGCGGGCCGAGGCGGTCGGGTTCGACTCGATCTACGTGATGGACCACTTCCGGCAGATTCCGCAGGTCGGGCGGGCGTGGGACGACTTCCTGGAGAGCTGGACGACGCTCGGGTATCTGGCTGCCTGTACGACGCGGGTGCGGCTCGGGACGCTGGTCTCGGGGATCACGTACCGCAACGTCGCGCACCTCGGGAAGATCGCGGCGACGCTCGACGTGTTGAGTAGTGGGCGGGCGGTGTGCGGGGTCGGGCTCGCGTGGTTCGAGGCCGAGCACAAGGCCTATGGATGGTCGTTCCCGCCGGTCGGTGAGCGGTATGCGCTGCTCGAGGACGCGTTGCAGTTGCTCCCGGTTTTATGGGGACCAGGCAACAAACCGTTCCACGGCAAGGTTCTCGACGTACCGGACACCACGTGTTACCCGCGGCCGTTGCAGGACCACCTGCCGGTGCTGGTCGGCGGGAGCGGGCCGCGGACCCTGCGACTCGCCGCGCGGTACGCCGACGCCGTGAACGTGTTCGGCGACGTCGCCGCCGTACGGAAGGCTGCCGGCCACCTCGGGGACCGGCCCGTCGAGCTGACGCATCTGTCGACAACCCTTGTGGGCAAGGATTCTCACGATGTCGACCAGCTCGTCCAGAAGCTGCGACCGCGCAACGTGAACCCGGCGCGGTACGCCGCGATGGTCAACGCGGGCACAGTTGACGATCAGATCGGGCGGTTCCGCGAGCTGTCCGAGGCGGGTGTGGCCGAGGTGATGATCAGCCTGCCCGACCTCGAGACGCTCGACACGGTCGCCGACGTGATCTCAGCCTTCCGGGTGTAGGTCCAGTTTCAGCAGGGCGTTCTCGATCAGTTCGGGCATCGCCGGGTGGATCCAGTACTGGCCGCGGGCCATCGCGTACGCGTCCAGCTCGAAGCTCATTGCCTGGATGATCGGCTGGATCACGGTGGGCGCCTGCGGGCCCATGATGTGCGCGCCGATGATCTGCCCGGTCTTCGGGTCGGCCAGGATCTTCGCGAACCCGGTCGTGTCCTCCATCGCCCAGCCGTACGCGATATCGGCGTACCGCTGAACCGCTTTGACATAAGGGATCCCGCGTTCCTTCGCCTGCTCCTCGGTGAGGCCGACGGAGGCGATCTGCGGCGCGCTGAAGACCGCGTGCGGGACGAAGCGGTGGTCGGACTCGATCCGCTCGTCGGGGTTCAGCAGGTTGTGCTTCACCACCCGCGCCTCGTGGTTCGCGACATGCTTCAGCTGGTGCGGGGTGGTCACGTCGCCAAGCGCGTAGATGCCGTCGACGGTGGTCTGCTGGTACGCGTCGACGACCACGCGCGCCTCGTCGTCGACCTCGACACCGGTGGCGGCCAGGTTCAGCAGGTCCGAGTTCGGTTCGCGGCCGACCGCGACCAGCAGCTCGTCGACGATCAGCTCGTCGGCGCCGTCCGGGTTCAGCATCCCGACCAGGATCGAGCCGTCGTTGCGCCGCTCGACCCGGATCGTCTCGTGGTTGAGGCGTACGTCGTACAGCTCCTGGGCGATCTTCGTGTACGCCGACGCGACCTCGCCGTCCTCGTGCCGCAGCAGCAGGCTCGAGCGGGCGACGATCGTCACCTCGACCCCGAACGAGGCGAACACGTGCGCGAACTCGGCCGCGACGAACCCGCTGCCGATGATCGCCAGCCGGCGCGGCAGGTCCTCGAGCCGCATGACCGTGTTCGAGGTGTGGAACCCGGTCTGCTCGAGCCCCGGGATCGGCGGCACGATCGGCCGGCTGCCGGTCGCGAGCACGAACTGGTCGGCGCTGAACACGCTCGTCGACCCGTCCTTGTTATCGACGGTCAGCTCCTTGAACCCGGTGAACCGCCCGGTCCCGTCGTACACGGTGACGTTGGCGTTGTCCGGGTCGTGGTGCCGGTACTCCGACCCGCCCGCCGCGATCGGGTCGATCCGGCCGAAGATCCGGTCCCGGACGTCGGTCCAGCGGACGCCGAGCAGCTCCTCGTCGACGCCGTACCGCGAGCTCTCCGACGGGGTCGCGGCGACGTCGGCAGCGTGTACGAACATCTTGGTCGGGATGCACCCGAAGTTCAGGCAGGTGCCGCCGAAGGTGCCGCGCTCGACGATCGCGACCTTCCGATCCGCGAACCGCCGGTTCACGATCGTGTTGCCGGATCCGGTCCCGATGACTACCAGGTCGTAATGGGTCACACCCCATTGTGGCGCTGACACGCAAGTCCGCTTGGTTCAGGGCGGGAAAGAAAAGAAGAAGGAGCGAAGGAAGGGTGGCGCTGACACGCAGGTGGGTCGGCGCTAGCGCGCAGGATTCTGCGGTGGACCCGATGAGAGGGGAAGATGGGGAGGGTGGGTAGCGGTGAGCTGACAAGCACGAGCGGCACGGTCGTCTGGGACGGTATCGGGGTCCTCCGGCTCCGGTACGACGGAACGCAGGCCGGGCTGGATCCGCTGACCAGCTCGCTGCGGACCCGGCTGGGCGAGCGGATCCTGCCGGTCGAGGCGCTGCAGTCGGTCGAGGTCGGAGCCGCCGGCCTGAAACTCGTCCTCCGCGACCGGGCCGACCCGCTGCAGTCCGTGACCGGCAGTCAGCTCGTCATGGATCCGTACGACTTCCCGGGAGTCGATCAGGCGCTCGCGGAGCAGATCGCCCGCGACGTCCGCAGTACGCTCGTCCGCCGCGACGTACCGGCGACGCCGTCGGCCCGCTGGCTACTCGCGCCGCCGCCCGCGCCGGACCGGCTGGAGGGCCGGGACGCGATCCTCTCGGTGGCGAGCGGGCGGCTCACATTCGACTACAAGCGGTCCGCGGGCCGGAAGAAGAAGGCCCTCGGCCAGCCGTGGTCGGTGCTCCTGAGCGAGATCGTCGACGTCGAGTGGACGCCGAACGAGGGACGCTTCGGCGCCCGCGGCTTCCTCCGCGTGGCCACGCCCGGTACGCCGGTCGAGCGCCCGAAGCCCAAGCACGACCCGGCGGCGATGCTCATCGACACCGGCACCGACGTCGACGCCCTGTTCTTCGCCGCCCGCCTGCTGACCCGGATCCGGCCCTAAGCCACCCTCGGCCCGACGTCCTGCTTCGGTGCGAGTCCGGGCTCGTCGTCGAGCGGGACCGTCTCCAGGACCGCCTTGTCGCCGAGCAGTTCGGTCTGCGGCAGCACCTCGAGATGCGGGCGCGGCAGCAACCGCGGCCGGATCGCGAGACCGCGCCGGCGGGAGAAGTACAGCACCGAGGCAACGGTCCCGATCACGGTCAGCCCACCGCCGACGATCAGCGAGTACCGCGCGCCGAACACCTGGCCGATCCAGCCGATGAACGGCGACCCGATCGGCGTACCGCCCATCAGGACCGTCATGTACAGCGCCATCACCCGGCCGCGCATGGTCGGCTCGATGCTCAGCTGCATGGTCGCGTTCGCCGAGGTCAGCATGGTCAGCGAGGCCAGGCCGACGATCGGCAGCACCAGCGCGAAGGTCAGGTACGTCGGCATCACGGCGCTGACGATCTCGGCGACACCGAACGCGAGCGCGGCGCCGATCACCAGGCGGGCCCGGATCCGGACCCGGCGGGCGGCGAGCAGCGCGCCGGCCAGCGAGCCGATCGCGAGCACCGAGCCGAGGATGCCGTACTCCCCCGCGCCCTTGTGGAAGACACTCGTCGCCATCAGCGCTGAGGTGAGCTGGAAGTTCAGGCCGAACGTGCCGGCGAAGAACACCGCGACCAGGACCATCATCAGGTCCGGCCGGCGCCACAGGTACCGCATGCCGTCGCGGATCATGCCCTTCTCACGGCCGGCGGGCTTCGGGGTGTGCAGCTCGGAGACGCGCATCAGCCGCAGCGAGAGGATCACCGCGGCGTACGTGAAGCCGTTGACCAGGATCACCGGACCGGTGCCGATCCAGTTGATCAGCAGACCGGCGAGCGCCGGGCCGAGCAGCCGGGCCGCGTTGAACGACGCCGAGTTCAGCCCGACGGCGTTCGACAGCTCGTCGCGGCCGACCATCTCGACGACGAAGGCCTGCCGGGTCGGGGCGTCGAACGCGGTGCCGATCCCGAACAGCAGCGCCAGCAGGTACACGTGCCAGGTCTGCACGACACCGCCGATCGTCAGACCGCCGAGCGTCAACGCAACGGTGGCCATGAAGATCTGGGTGACGGTCAGCACCTGCCGCTTCGGGAAGCGGTCGGCGACGAGTCCGGCGTACGGCCCGAGCAGGAGGGCGGGGAGGAACTGGAGACCGGTGACGATGCCCAGCGCCGTACCCGAGTGGGTCAGCTCAAGGACCAGCCAGTCCTGGGCGACACGCTGCATCCAGGTGCCGACGTTCGAGACGATCGCGCCGGAGGCGTAGAGCCGGAAGTTACGGACTTTGAACGCGCGGAAAGTGGGGCTCACTGGGCCGCCAGGCGTTCGAGAACAGGTGCTGCCTTGCGCAGGATGTCGCGCTCCTCGGGGGTCAATTGCTTCAGCTTGGTCTGCAGCCACTCGTCGCGGCGGCGCCGGTTCGCCAGGATCAGCTCGTCGGCGCGGGAGGTCAGCTCGACGACGATCTGGCGCTTGTCGGTCGGGTGCGGGCGGCGGATCACCAGACCCGCCTCTTCCATGTTCGTCACGATCCGCGTCATCGACGGCGGCTTCACCTGTTCGTGGGAAGCCAGCTCGCCGATCGTCATCGACTCGTGCTTGGACAGCGCGCCGAGCACGCTGAGCTGGTTCGCGGTGAGGTCGTGACCGGGCTCACGCTGCCGCCGGATCTGCCGGGACAACCTGAGCGTCGAGGACCGCAGGGCACTGGCCAGCCCGACGTCACTCTTCACCTGCTGGGCTACGACTTCGGGCATGTCTTTACCTTAACTCATTACCTTTGCTAACTAAAACCGATTACCCGGGGCTGGTATTCCGGGCCCGCTAGAGTTCCGGGTCATGAGCGTCGAGCTGGAGCGGTACGAGCAGGGGTTCCGGCGGGCCGGCCTGCCGCTGTTCATCGAGGACTTCTCGCCGACGCACGACATCTTCACGCGGGCCACGCCGCTGCTCGTGCTGGTGTTCCTGGCCGAGATGCTCGGGGCAACCTCACTGGACTGGCGCTGGTGGCAGAATCTGCTAGCCGCGCTCGGCGGACTGGTCGCGCTGGTGGCCGGGTTCGGCCTGCTGAACCGGTCGCGCGGCCGGCCGTTCTGGTCGCTGCCCACCCGCTTCGGCATCCCGGAGCTCGCGGTGTTCGTCCTGCTGCCCGCCCTGCTGCCGCTGGTCACCCAGGAGCAGGTCCGGCAGTTCTTCGGGATCGCCGCCGGCAACCTCCTGCTCGTCGGCCTCGTGTACGCCGTGGTCGGCTACGGCCTCATCGGTACGACGCTGTGGGGCCTGCGCCGGCTCGCCGGCGAGCTGGCGAACTCCGTGGCCAGCCTCGTCCGGGCGCTGCCGCTGCTGCTGATCTTCTCGCTGGTGCTGTTCATCACCGCGGACACGTGGCAGGTGTTCGCGGGCATGCCGGTCGCCTTCCTCGTGCTGCTGGCGGTCGGCTTCGCCGTACTCAGCAATCTGTTCCTGATGCTGCGGTTGCCCCGGGAGCTGGAGGCGATCGAGCGCGACGTCAGCTCCGGGCCGCCGCTGCGCCGCGTCCAGCGGATGAACCTCAGCCTCAGCCTGGTGATCCGCCAGTGGATGCAGGTCCTCGTCGTCAGCGCCGGGGTCGGTCTGTTCTTCGTTGCCTTCGGCATGCTCGCGATCAGCGACCACATCTACCAGCAGTGGGGTATCGACCACGGCCACTGGTCCCACACCCTGCTGGTCCTCGACCACCCGGTGGTGATCAGCTCGTCCCTGGTGAAAGTTGCCATCGGCCTCGCGACGTTCACCGGCCTGTACTACTCGATCGCCCTGCTCACCGACGCGACCTACCGAGCCGACTTCCTCGAGAACCTCACCACCGAACTCCGCACCCTGTTCGTCACCCGCGCCGAGTACCTCGAGCTGCGCTCACAGCTTCCGGACCACGCGGGCGGGTGAGCCGACGACGAGCGTCGCCGGTGGTACGGAGCGGGTGACGACCGCGCCGGCGCCGACGATCGCGTCCGCGCCGATCGTGACACCCTGCAGGACGATCGCTCCGGTGCCGATCCAGACGTTGCGCCCGATCCGGATCGGGGCGGCCGTGATGCCCCGCCGGCGGTCGGCCGGCGACGTCGAGTGACCGGCGCTGATCAGGCTGACGTTCGGCCCGAGCATCACGTCGTCGTCGATCTCTATCCCGCCGATGTCGTTGAACCGGCAGCCCTGGTTGACGAAGACGTTCCGGCCGAGGGTGATGTTGATGCCGTGGTCGCAGTACACCGGCGGGATCAGGCGGAAGGTCTCGTCGACCTCGCGGCCGGTGAGGTCGCTCCAGGTCTTCCGGATGCTCTCCTGGTCGTCGTACGGGATCGTGTTCAGACGCTCGGTGGTGCGGATGGCTCGGGCTACTTTCTCGACGAAGGTCATGGTGGGGATGCAACCCGTTGGCCGTCTCCGCCCGCAAACAACCAGCCGACCGGCGTGCCACAACCCTGTGTTGTCTGCCTAGAGTGAGGGCGTGGACCTGGCGGCTGTGCGGACGTTCGTCGCGGTGGTCGAGGCGGGGCAGTTCCAGGCTGCGGCAGACGAGTTGCGGGTGACCCAGCAGGCGGTGTCGAAGCGGATCGCCGCGCTGGAGCGCGACCTCGGCGTGCAACTGTTCGTCCGGTCGGCGCGCGGTGCGCGGCTGAGCGTCGACGGTACGGCGTTCCTCCCCCACGCCCGCGAACTGCTCCGCGTGGCGGATCGCGCCCGGGCCTCGGTGCGGCCGGTAAGCCGATCGCTGCGGGTCGACGTACTGAACCGCCGTACCGCACCGGCGACCGCGCTGCACGCCTTCCACGAGGCGCATCCTGAGATCGAGCTCGAGGTGGTGACGATGCCTGAGGTGTCGGCTACCGAGGCGGTCACGGCCGTTGCCGACGGCACCATCGACGCCACGTTCCGGGCGGTGCTCGGAGTGCGGCCGGATCCGCCGCTGCGCGTGGCCCGGGTGATCGACGACGCGCACGAGTTGCTCGTCGGACCGCGACATCCGCTGGCGGCAGCGGCGTACCTGACGCCGGCCGAGCTCACGCCGTACCCGATCTGGATGCCGGGGCTGCGTGGGGACACCGAGTGGGGCGTGTACTACGCCGAGCTGGCCGCCGCGTTCTCGCTCCGCATCGACACGGGCGGGCCTGTGTTCAGCGCCGAGGTGTTACTGGACCAGCTGGCCCGGTCGGACTCGCTCGCCACGTTCGTCGGCAGCGGGTCGCGCTACCTCTGGCCGGAGGCGTACGACCTGCGCCGGATTCCGGTGGTGGATCCGACGCCGGTGTACCCGCACTCGGTCATCTGGCGGGCGGACAACGCGCATCCCGCGCTGACCGCGTTCCTCGATCACCTGCGGACCGGGTTCACCCCGGTCCGCGACGCGTGGGTGCCGACTCAGGTGAGCCAGTCGGTGAGCGGGCCGATGGCGAAGTAGATGACGAAGAGCGCCGCGACCACCCACATCAGCGGGTGGACCTGGCGGGCCTTGCCGCGGACGGACTTGAGGATGACGTACATGACGAAGCCGGCGCCGATGCCGGCCGAGATCGAGTACGTGAACGGCATCAGGACGATCGTCAGGAACGCCGGGAACGCGACCTCGATGTCGTCGAAGTCGATGCCCTTGACCTGCGTCATCATCAGGAAGCCGACCAGGATCAGCGCGGGCGTGGCCGCCTCGTACGGGACCAGTGTGACCAGCGGCGCGACCACCATCGAGATCAGGAAGCAGATCCCGGTGACCACGCTGGCCAGACCGGTCCGCGCGCCCTCACCGACACCCGACGCCGACTCGATGTACGACGTGTTGCTGGACACCGACGCGGCACCACCGGCGGCGGCCGCGACGCTGTCGACGATCAGGATCCGCTGCGAGTTCGGCGGGATGCCGTCCTTGTCGAGCAGACCGGCCTCGGCGCCGATCGCGGTCATCGTGCCCATCGTGTCGAAGAAGTCGGCCAGCATCAGCGTGAAGATCAGCAGGATCGCCGACACCACGCCGATCTTCTCGAACGAGCCGAACAGGCTGAACTCGCCGATCGTGTCCAGGTTCGGTTTCGTGAACCACTGGTCCGGCAGCTTCGGCACGCTCAGGCCCCAGCCGCCGGGGTTGTCCGCGGTCCGGGCCCCGATGTTCGCGATCGCCTCGATGACGATCGCCAGCACGGTCGCGGCGAGGATGCCGATCAGGATCGCGCCCTTCACCTTCCGCGCGTACAGCGTGACGATCAGGATCAGGCCGACCACGAACACCAGCACCGGCCAGCCCCGGAGCGTGCCGCCGACACCGAGTTCGACCGGCGGACCGGTCGGCGCGGCGGGACGGCGTACGAACCCGGCGTCGATCACACCGATGAACGCGATGAACAGGCCGATGCCGACGCTGATCGCGATCTTCAGCTGCAGCGGGACCGCCTCGAAGACTGCCTTCCGGAACCCGGTCAGCACCAGGATCAGGATGATCAGGCCCTCCAGCACGACCAGGCCCATCGCGTCGGCCCAGGTCATCTTGGTCGCGACCGAGAACGCGATGAACGCGTTCAGGCCGAGCCCGGTGGCCAGGGCGAGCGGGAAGTTCGCGACCACGCCCATCAGGATCGTGACCACACCGGCGACCAGCGCCGTCGCGACCGCGATCTTCGCGATCGCCGCCGCCGGGTCGGTGCCGCCGCCGACGAACTGGCCGGCGCCGTCCTTGACGGTGCCGATGATCAGCGGGTTCAGCACGACGATGTAGGCCATCGTGAAGAACGTGACCAGCCCGCCGCGGATCTCCCGTCCGAGCGTGGAACCGCGTTCGCTGATCTTGAAGAAGGAGTCCAGAGGACCGGTGCCGGAGCGGGCCGTCGAGGCCTGGGGCGAGCTCATGACCGCATCGTGCCAGTTCCTACCGGGCAGTTGCGAGCACTTACACCAATCCGTTGCGCGTTAAGGTGGGGGCGTGAGCGAGGAGCAGGGCGGGGCCAAGAAGCGCAACGACCCGACGAGCCAGTTGGCGCGTGGGGAGCTGGTGCACGCCGAGGTCAAGCCGCTGGACCTGTCCGGCATCCCCAGCGTCATCACCGGGATCGCGCTGTGGGCGGTCGCCTTCGTCGTACTGCTGATCTTCCGCGACGACCTGAAGGCCAACGGCCTCGACTGGTGGCTCTGGGTCCCGGTCGCCGGCTTCGGCCTCGGCCTGATCGGCCTCTGGTACTGCAAGCGCCGCTGGGCCGCGATCCAGGCCGGCCACCGCGCCCCCACCGAGGACTGAATCAGGCAGGATCGCCCGCCGGACCCGGTGAGCGGGGTGTCAGTCCTCGGTGAGTTCGAGGGTGTCGTAGCCGGTGGTGTCGAAGGCGTGGTCCGGGGTGGGCGGCTCGGGGATGTCGATGGTGGCGTCGGAGTGGGCGCCGCAGCCGTAGTCGTAGGCGACGACGCGGGCCTCACCCGGGGCCATCTCGTTGGCGCAGACGCCGAAGGCCTGGCCGAGGCTGTCGGCGAGGCGGATCCAGTAGCCGCAGGAGTGGCACTTGTACGGAACGGCCTGCGCGATCGGGGACGTCGGCCCGAAGTCACCGCCGTACCAGCGCTCAGCAGCTTCCTCGCGGCCGAACGGCGACAGCACCCGCTCGCGGCCTAGACCGAGCTCCTCGACCACGGTCAGCACGTCTTCAGGCGCGTCCGAGGTGTCGGTGAAACCCGGCTCGAGGCGCGGGTCGTCGGGGTGCGTCGGGAACAGGTCGCCGGGACGAAGGTCGCCGGGCTGGACGCGGTCCGACCACGGGACCCATTCCGGGGCGACGATCGCGACGTCGCCGGGCAGCATCACGACCTCGTTGATCGTGACGGTCTTGGCGCGGGAGGCGCGCGTGACGGTGACCGCCCAGCGCCAGCCGCGGTACCCGGGGTGGGTGGAGGCGAAATAGTGCGTGACCAGGCGCTCACCCTCGACCAGATGACCGAGGTGCTCGCCGACCTGCGCGGCGCCGGCCTCGGCGATCGCAGCTTCACGGGCCGGTTCGACCGCCGCGACGGCAATGGCGTCGGGCTTGGCGCGGACCGGTTCCGGAGCTCTGACGGGAGTCACAATCGCCCATTCTCGCACGCCCGCCGCAGTACTCCGAACCGCCGTCGATCAGCTGGTCGTACGCGCGGTGACTGCGCTCTGTCCCCGGCGCGAGGCAGGATGGTTCCATGCACTCCCCCGACCCCGACGACCCGACCGTCGGCCCACGCAGGCGCGAAACCGCCGCCTCGGGCCACTCGGACGGAGCCGCGGGCCGAGACCGCGGGGAGAATGGAAGCCGGCGGGGCGCCGAGCACGCTTCGGACCCGGGTGCTGCGGACAAGCGGGCGGGTGGTCGCATGGGGGGCAACGCTGACGGGGCCGGCAGCGCGGGGGGCGGCGACGCGTCGGGGAAGTCGGCCGGGGATCGGCTGAGTGATGCTCGGGAGCGGGTGGGGTCGGCCGGTAAGAAGGTCGGGCATGCCTCGAAGGTCGGCGCCGAGGGTGTTGCTTCGGCGTCCAAGAAGGCAGCTGAGGTCAGCGGCAAGGTCGGGCGGGCCACCGGGCGTCGGATCCGCGGGCTGACCGGTGCGCAAGGCGCCGGTGAATCAGGGCTCTCGCGGCTCATCGAGCTGGGCGCGGTCAACGCGGCCGGTGATACGGCGTTCGCGGTGTCGCTGGCCGGGACAGTGTTCTTCACGGTGCCGAGCGACCAGGCGCGCGACCGGGTGGCGCTGTTCCTGCTGCTGACGATGGCGCCGTTCGCGTTGATGGCGCCGCTGATCGGCCCGATCCTCGACCGGTTCCGGCACGGCCGTCGCTGGGCGATCGGCGCGACCCTCGGCGTACGCGCGTTCCTCGTCTGGAGCCTCGCCTCCTCGATCGCCGGCCACGGCTCGGCGTGGTTGTACCCGGCGGCCCTCGGCTGCCTCGTGGCCTCCAAGGCGTACGGCGTCACGCGCGCCTCCGCCGTACCGCGTCTGCTGCCGAAGCAGATCACGCTCGTCACCGCGAACTCGCGCATCTCGCTGGCCGGTGTCGCGGGCGCGACGATCGGCGCCGGGATCGCCGCCGGGTTCGCCTCGATCGGCCCGCAATGGTCGCTGCGCTGGGCCGCGCTGGTGTACATCGTCGGCCTGATCCTCGCGATCCGTCTGCCGAGCGCGGTCGACTCCCCCGCCGACGAAGAAGTCACCGGTACGGCGGGACGCGACGCTCGGCGGCGGGCAATCACCGCGGCAGTCGCACGCGGGATCCGCTGCAACCTCGGACTGCGGTTCGTGTCCGGTTTTCTGACCATGTATCTGGCGTTCCTGCTCCGCGACCAGCCGATCAGCGGCGTGAAGGGCGCGGTCGCGGCCGGTGCCGTGGTCGCCGCGGCCGGCATCGGCAACAGTCTCGGCACCGTGCTCGGATCGTTGCTCAAGGCACGTAAACCGGAAGCGGTCGTGCTGGTGGTGCTGCTCGCGGACGCCATCGTGGCAGTCGCGGTCGCGGTGCTGTACGGCTTGCCGATCCTGATCGCGCTCGGCCTGGTCGCCGGTCTGTGCAGTTCGCTCGGCAAGCTGTCGCTGGACGCGATGATCCAGCGCGACGTCCCGGAATCCGTGCGTACGTCGGTGTTCGCGCGCTCGGAGACCGTGCTGCAACTGGCGTGGGTGATCGGCGGCGGCTGCGGGATCGTGCTGCCGCTGATCCCGCGACTGGGATTCGGCTTCCTCGCGGGCGTGCTGGTGATCGTGGTCTTCCTCGTACTGCGGATGCGCCCCGCACCCCACCCGGCCCAAGGGCCGCTGCGGCCGGGCGGTCTCGGCGGTCCCCGCACCGACGCGCACCCGCACGACCACCCGCGTGATCGGCGCGACGAGCCCCCGTCGTCCGGCGGTGGGCGCTCCGAGGGCACCACCCGCACAATCCTCACCACCAGCGTCGCCGAGCAGCGAGCCAACCGCGCCCGCCGCACAGACTCCGGTGAAGAACCAACCATCGAATGGCGCTCAGGCGACCAGCCTCCCGGCCCACCCCCAACTCGCGATCGGCACCCCGACCCGCCCCGCGACAGTCGTCCGGAGGCCGACGGTCGCTCGGGGCAGGCGGCGGGCAAGTGGTGGAGCGGCCAACCCGACGAGGACGACGACACCCAGAACCAAGCCCCGTGGGCCGAAGAGCCGACCGAGGAACGCACCCGCGGCGGCCTGTTCAAACGCCGCCCCGGCGGCGACAACAACCGCCGCCCACCCCGCTGACCCCCGCCCACGGCCCCCAGTCGGCTGGCGGGTTTCGTGCCGGCTGACCGGATGTAGACCGCCCAACCTGCCAGCAAGAAGCGGCGGCCGGTGGGATTCACCGGCCGCCGCTTCTAGGCATTGGGGTTAGAGGGCGGGGGTTAGGTCGGCCTCCTCGGGGACTGGTTCTGGGGTTTCGGTGGGGGTCGGGTGGAGGGTGCCGCGGAGGGTGAGGGTGGCGGTGAGGGCGGTGGTCAGGAGGAGGAGGGTGCCGACTATCGCGACCACGTTCATGCTGTGGGTGAAGGCGTGGCGGGCGGTGGTTAGGACGGTGTCGGCCAGCTGACCGGGGAGGTGGGCGGCTGCGGCGGTGGCGGCCGGTAGGCCTTCGCGGACGGGGGCGGCGACACCGGCGGGCAGGTTGGACGGGAGGTCGGCGCGGTACGCCGCAGTACCGATCGAGCCCAGGATCGCGATCCCGAGTGCCCCGCCGAACTCCGAGCAGGTCTCCATCACCGCGGACGCGGATCCGGCCCGCTCCGGCGCAACCGATCCGACGACCGCCTCGGTCACCAGAGTCATCACCATCACCAGACCGGCAGCCAGCAGGCCCGCACCGGTCAGCGGGACCGCGAGCGACGAGTCGACCCGCACCTGAGTCAGTACGGCGTACCCGGAAGCAGCGAGCACGAACGCTCCACCGATCACGTACGCACGGTCCATCTTCCCAGCGAGCGCAGTGGCCAACGGAGCCGCGCCGCCGACCAGCACCGACGGGGCCAGCGACCACAGCGCTGCCTTCAACGGCGACAGGCCGTGGACCAGCTGCAGGTACTGGGTCAAGAAGACCGCGTTACCCACCAGTGCCAGAGTCCCGACAGTGTTGGCAGCCAGCGACCCGCTGAAGGCCCGGTTGCGGAACATCGACAGATCGACCATCGGGTACGCCGCGGTCCGCTGCCGCTGCACGAACAGCACCCCGAACACAAGCCCCGCCACGATCGCCACCACAGGCAGCACCGACACACCGTTCGCCGCGAGCTCCTTGATCCCCCAGATCACCGGCAGTACGGCGGCCAGCGAGAGCACCGAGCCCAGCAGATCGAACCGTCCACGCGAAGGGGTCTTGAACTCCGGCAGCAGGATCGGCGCAAGCACCAGCAGCAGGACCATCGCCGGGGTGTTGATCAGGAACACCGAACCCCACCAGAAATGCTCCAGCAGGAACCCGCCGAGCACCGGCCCCAGAGTGATCCCGCCCATCATCACCGCGCTCCAGAACGCGATCGCCTTCGACCGCTGCTTCGGGTCGTGGAACATGTTCCGGATCAGCGCCAGGGTCGACGGCATCAGGGTCGCGCCGCCGATCCCGAGGATCGCGCGGGCCGCAATCAGCTGCTCCGGGTTCTGCGCGTACGCCGCCGCGACCGAGGCGAGCCCGAACCCGACCGCCCCGAGGATCAGCAGCCGCCGGCGCCCGATCCGGTCACCGAGCGAGCCCATGGTGATCAGCAGGCCGGCCAGCACGAACCCGTAGATGTCGAAGATCCACAGCTGCTCGGTCGCCGACACGCCGAGGTCCGCGCTGATGAACGGGACCGCGAAGTACAGCACCGACACGTCCATCGAGACCAGCAGCAACGGCAGCGCGAGCACGCCGAGCGCGATCCACTCCTTGCGTCCCGCTCGTTCTGCACTCATGACACCCTCCCAGGCGATCTGTCTATGCCGCACACTGTGTGCGCCATACACAGACCATACACATGACTGTCTATGCTGTAAACAGATAGGATCAAGAGCCAGAAGAAGCCTCGCTCCGCTCGGCGGTGGGACGGGGAGAAGAAGCCTCGCTCCGCTCGGCGGGAGGGGCGGGAGAGGTCGTGAGCATGGACGAGATCGAACTGCCGAGGGTGCTTCAGCAGCTCTGGGGGATGGAGGTCCGGAGCAGGCCGGGCCCGAAGCCGGCGTTCCAGGTCGGTGACATCGGCCGGGCGGCGATCAAGCTCGCGGATGCGGGCGGGCTGGGCGCGGTCTCGATGAGCAAGGTGGCCGCCGAGCTCGGCGTGACCACGATGGCGCTCTACCGCTACGTCGAGGCGAAGGACGACCTGTACGTCGTCATGCTCGACGAGGCGTTCGGCCTACCGCCGGACGTCAGCGAGACCGAGGAATGGCAGGACCGGATCACGACCTGGGCCGAGGCGTTCCGGTCCGCGCTGCAGGCGCATCCGTGGATCCTGCAGGTCCCGGTGTTCGAGCCCCCGCTGTCGCCGAACCAGCTGGTCTGGATGGAGGAGGGCCTGCGCGCGTTCGAGGACACGCCACTCACCCCGAGCGATCGGCTGTCCGCGATGCTCCTGGTCAACATCTACGTCCGCGGTACGACGGGCCTGAGTGTGAACATGCTCAGCCTGCCGCCCCAGGAAGCCGCAGCCGCCGGCCAACGTTACGCCAACCGCCTGCGCGCGCTCGCCACACCGGAGCGTTTCCCCGCGATCAAGGCGACTCTCGACCAGCCGCAGGACTTCATCGACAACGACCCGACCGAGTTCTATTTCGGGCTGACCACGGTCCTCGACGGCATCCAGACGCTGATCAGCCGACGCACCTAGAAGTCGAGCTTGTCGGCAACTCCGCGGAGCACGGTGGCGACCTGCTTCGCGGACTTGTTGTCGGGCTGGCGGCCGCGGCGGTAGTTCTCGCCGATCCGGTCGAGGAGTTTGATCAGGTCCTCGATGACGACCTGCATCTCCTCCGGCTTCGGGCGCATCGCCTTCGCGACCGACGGCGGCGGGTCGATCAGCCGGACCTGCAGGGCCTGCTCGCCCTTGCGTCCCTCGACGACACCGAACTCGACCTTCTGCCCGGGCTTCAGGTTGGTGACACCGGCCGGCAGGGCCTCGGCGCGGACGTAGACGTCCCCGCCCTCCTCCTTGCTGAGGAAACCGAACCCCTTGTCGGAGTCGTACCACTTCACCTTGCCAACGGGCACGGGAACCTCTTCATCAGTATCGTCGGAAGCGACCGAGCCGTGAGACCCGATCAGGAAACCCAGCGTACGTGACGCGGCGCAACAGCGCCTCCGGGAAACTACCTGATCCGGCAGTCTTCCCGCACCTCACAAACTCCGATACTTTTCGGGATCTGCGAGCCGCTCGTTCATCGACCCGGACCGGAACCCGCGCGGGTCCACCTGCGCCGCCGTGAACCCTTCGGCCATGACCGCATCGACCAGCTCCTGGTGGTCGACCCGGTCGAGCAGCTCGGCGTCGATCTCGATCGACGCGCTCTCGCCGAGATCGCGTACCCGCACGTTCTGCACGTCGTACGACGCGAGCCGCTCGCGGACCGCCTGCTCGGCGCGGTCGACCCGGACGAGCAGGTTCGGCGTGATGCGGATGCCGTACGCGATCCGGCTCGACAGGCAGGCCGCGGCCGGCTTGTCCGAGGTCTCGAGCCCCCAGCTGCGCGACGCCGTCCGGATCTGGGCCTTGGTCAGCCGGGCGTCCCGCAACGGCGTCAGCGCGCCGCGCTCGAACGCGGCCCGGATCCCCGGCCGGAAGCCGGCGATCGCGTCGTCGGCGTTGGTCCCGGTGGCGATCGCGGTGATGCCGAACTCGTCCGCGATCGGCTGCAGCGTCTCGATCAGCTCGGCCTTGCAGAAGTAGCACCGGGCACCCGAGTTGGCCTGGTACCCCTCGCGCTCCATCTCGTGCGTGTGCGGGCTGACATGCCGTACGCCGAGGTGGTCGGCGAACCGCGCCGCCGGCTCCAGCTCCGCCGCCGGCAGCGACGGCGACACCGCGGTGGCCGCAACGACGTTGGCGGGCCCGATCGCACGGGCGGCGGCCGCGAGCAGGAACGCCGAGTCGGCGCCACCGCTGAACGCGACCACCATCTTGTCGTACGACGAGAGCCGCTTCATCAACGCTTCCAGCCGCTGCTCGAGCACGTACTCCTCGAGCCACGCCGGGAACTCGGTCAGCGAGTTCAGTACGACGTCGGCGCCGTACGCCCGCAGCTCGTCCGCGGTGAACGGACCGGTCGCGACCGACACCGCGAGGGCGCCCGCCGCGTGCGCTCCGTCGATGTCGGCGGTGTGGTCGCCGACGTAGATCGTGGCCTCGTGCTCGCGCAGCGCCGTACCCTTCTCGGCACCGTGAAGGTCTCCGACCGGCTCGTCGATATCGAACCCGAGGTGCTCCAGGTGCAGCCGGACCGACGGGGTGTACTTCGCGGAGACGACCATCGTCCGCCCGCGCAGCGCCCGGATCGCGGCCAGCGACTCGGCCACGCCCGGCAGCGGCAGGCTGCCCGTGATCGCGTGCGACGGGTAGTGCTCGCGGTACCGCGCGACCATCGCGTCGACCTGCTCCGGCGGGAACCAGTTCGCCATCTCCCAGGTCAGCGGCGGCCCGAGCCGGCTCACCACCAGGTCGGTGTCGATAGGCACCCCGGTCTCGGCGGCCAGCAGGTCCCAGACGGCCTGGATCCCCGGCCGGGAGTCGATCAGCGTCATGTCCAGGTCGAATCCGACCACGAGCTCCGGCACATCGGCGGCGGTCGGGGCGGGCTGGATCTCGGCGGTTGACACGTCCCCAACCCTACGTGCTCCGGCCGACCGAGGGGTCTCGCATCCCGAAACGGCCGATAAGTCTATTAATTGAATCGGATTACATATATTTACCGACAGTGAGGGAGCACCCATGACCACGCAACTACAGGCACCGGAGATCACCGTCACCAAGGCCGGCGGAGCGCTCGGCGCCGTGATCGGCAACGTCGAGCTCGGCGGCGGCCTGGCGCCGGAGACGGTGGCCGCGATCCGGCAGGCGCTGCTCGACCACAAGGTGATCTTCTTCCGCGAGCAGCATCACCTCGACGATGCCGGCCAGCTCGCGTTCGCCGAGCTGCTCGGTACGCCGACGCTCGCGCACCCGACCTCGAAGAGCCTCGACGGCGCGGCGAACGTGCTGCCGATCGACTCCGACTACAGCAAGGCGAACAGCTGGCACACCGATGTCACGTTCGTCGACCGGATCCCCGCGATCAGCCTGCTCCGTGCCGTCACGCTGCCGGCGTACGGCGGCGCGACCACCTGGGCGAACACCGTGGCGGCGTACGCCGGGCTGCCGGTCCCGCTCAAGGGCTCGTTGATCGGCTCTGGGCCGTGCACAGCAACGTGTACGACTATGCCGGTCACGCGGACGAGGGCCGGATCGGCGGGGTCGACGTGAAGTTCGAGGAGCACCACAGGCAGTTCGAGTCCAAGCGCTTCGAGACCGAGCATCCGGTGGTTCGCGTCCATCCGGAGACCGGCGAGCCGTCGCTCGTGCTCGGCCACTTCGTCCGGCGCTTCGTCGGCCTGACCAGCGCGGAGACCACCGCACTGTTCCAGCTCCTGCAGAACCGGGTGACCAACCTCGACAACACCGTCCGCTGGCAGTGGCAGCCGGGTGACCTGGCGATCTGGGACAACCGCGCGACGCAGCATTTCGGGGTCGCCGACTACGACGACCAGCCACGCCGGCTGCACCGGATCACGCTGGCAGGCGACGTCCCGGTCAGCGTCGACGGCGTCCGCAGTACGCCGCGAACAGGCGACGCGTCGCACTACTCATCACTTGACAGTTGAGGACACCCTGTCCGTGCACTTGACATCTGAGGACGTTTTGTAAACCATCGATGTCATGACCTCGTTTGCCGATCGGACCAAACGCCGGCTGCGTGACGAGCTGCTCGACGCGGCCCAGGAGGCGGTCGTCGCCGGTGGGTACGACGGGCTCCGGATGGCCGAGGTGGCTCGCCGGACCGGGGTCTCGCGGCAGACCGTCTACAACGAGTTCGGCGACAAGTGGGGTCTACTGGAAGCGGTCGCGGCCCGTGAGACCGAGCGCTTTCTGCTGGATGTGAACACGGCGATCGCCGAGCAGTCCGACCCGATCGACGGCCTGCGGGCCGCGGTCGACCGGGCGCTCACCCTGGCCGGGGAGAACCCGCTGATCAAGGCGGCGCTCAGCCAGCCCGGATCCGACCAGGCCAGTCAGCTGCTGACCACACGGGGGCAGCAGGTTCTCGAACTGGCCCACCTCCGGCTGGGTGCCCACGTCAGGGAGCACTGGCCGGAGGTTCCCGCAGAGGACGCGACCAGCTGCGTGGACGTCGCCTTGCGCGTCGTCATCAGCCACATCGTCACGCCGGGCCCTCCCCCGGCGGCGGTGGCCGATCAGCTGGCTCGCGTCCTCTCACCCTTCTTGTCCGAGTCTCGGAGGCTGCACGTATGAACGACCTGCACAGGCAAGGCTTCACCACGCTGAAAGCCGGCGGCCTGAACTGGGACGCCCTGCCGTTGCGCCTGTTCGACAAGGGCAACCGCAAGTTCTGGAACCCCCGTGACATCGACTTCAGCCAGGACGCGAAGGACTGGCAGGAGCTGAGCACGGACGACAAGGACAACGCGTTGATGCTCTGCTCGCAGTTCATCGCGGGCGAGGAGGCGGTGACCGAGGACCTGCAGCCGTTCCTGCAGGCGATGGCTGCCGAGGGCCGGTTCGGCGACGAGATGTACCTGACCCAGTTCTGTTTCGAGGAGGCCAAGCACACCGCGGTCTTCCGGCTCTGGCTGGACGCGGTCGGCGTCACCGATGACCTGCACCACTACGTCGAGAACAACCCCGGGTACCGCGCGATCTTCTACGAGGCCCTGCCGGTCGCGCTGAAGTCGCTGGCCGACGACCCGTCACCGGCCAACCAGGTCCGCGCCTCCGTCACCTACAACCACGTGGTGGAAGGGACGCTGGCCCTCACCGGCTACCACGCATGGAACCTGCTCTGCACGGCACGCGGCGTACTGCCCGGCATGCAGGAGCTGATCCGCCGGATCGGCGACGACGAGCGCCGGCACATGGCGTGGGGCACGTTCACCTGCCGCCGGCACGTCGCCGCGGACGAGGGGAACTGGAAGGTCGTCACCGACACGATGGAGGAGCTCCTCCCCCACGCGCTGACGCAGATCCAGTGGGCGATGGACAACACCGCCGCACTCCCGCCGGAGATCAACCCGACCGCGCTGATGACGTATGCCGGCGACCGCGCGACGCGTCGACTCGGCGCGATCGAGTCGGCCGTCGGCGCGGACGTGGCCGGGATCGACCTCGACTACTCCCCTGAGAAGCTCGAGGACGACTTCGGCGACGAGGACTCAGCCGCGCTGGCGGCGGTTCGCTAGCAGGACGATCAAGGCTGCGGTCGCGAGTACTGCGGGGAGCCAGGTGACCGTCGTCGTACCGAGGTGGTCGACGACCTGGCCGCCGGTGACGGCGCCCAGTGCGATCGATCCGTTGTAGACGGCAACCAATACGGCGGACGCGGATTCGGGGGCATGGGGCGCCGCGGCGTGCCCCCAGGCTTGCGTGCTGACGCTCGTTCCGCCGTACGCGAGGCCCCAGATCATCAATAGAACAAGGGATCCGGCGACGGTGGTGCCGAGGACGGGCATCGCGAGGGTCGCGAGCGCGATGCCCGAGGTGATGACCGCGAGGGCGCGGGCCGGGCGGAGGGCGCCGGTGAGGAAGTTGCCGACGACACCGGCAACGCCGTACGCGAGCAGCAAGGTACCGATCAGCGCCGGACCGGTGTGCGGCTCGAGGAGCGGACGGACATAGGTGTACGCCGCGAAGTGGCCGGTCACGATCAACGCGACGAGGACCAGACCGACGCGAATGTCCCTGATCTGCAGGACTTCTCGCACGTCGGCCCATCGCACAGCCGTCTCGGGTGCGAGGGACGGGAGCTGGGTGGTCAGGGCGACAGCCAGCACCAGGGACAGCAGTCCGACACCGGCGAACGCCCAGCGCCAGCCGACCAGCTGACCGACGTACGCACCGGCCGGAATCCCAAGCACAGAGGCGATTCCGATGCCACTGAAGATCAGGCTCGTTGCGGGTCCGGCCGCATGTTCGGGTACGACGCGACGCGCGAGGCCGATCGTCAGCAGCCAGACGCCGCCGATCGAGATGCCCATCAAGACGCGCGCTGCGATGAATACCCAATAGACCGGTGCGATGGCGGCGACGAAGGCTGCGAATGCGAGCAGCACCATCAGTCCGCCGAGAACTGCCCGGCGGTCCAGCTTGCCCAGGACCAGCGGCAGGACGGGCGCGGCCAACGCGGAGACCACGCCGGTCGTGGTGAGCGCCAGACCTGCGGTGCCTTCCGACACGTGAAGTGATCCGCCGATCGGAGTGAGCAGGCCCACGGGAAGCATCTCGGCCGTCACCACGGTGAACACCGTCGCCGACATGACCACGGGCGCAGTCCAGCCCCGGGTGTCCACTTCGTCCACGCAGATCGTCGTCATACCTCCAGTGAGCGGCCTGCAACGGGGGTGGAACAACGGCGATCTGGTGATGCTTGTATTAGCTGAGCTAATCGATGAAGGTGGAACCATGGCCGTCGAGATCCGTGAACTGGAGTGCTTCCTGGTGCTCGCGGACGAGCTCCACTTCGGCCGTACGGCGGAACGCCTCTACCTGTCGCAGAGTCGCGTCAGCCAGCTGCTCCAGTCGCTGGAGCGCCGGATCGGCGGCCCACTGTTCGAGCGCACGAGCCGCCGGGTCGCGCTGACGCCGCTCGGCAAGGAGTTCCTGACCTCGCTGCGCCCGGCGTACGCCGCCCTGGAGCGGGTCGTCGACGGGGCCCGCGAGTACGCCGCCGCCACCAAGGGCAAGCTGCGGATCGGCTTCCAGGGCACGGCGAACGACGAGATCCTGAGCGCGGTCGGGGCCTTCCAGTCGCGCAACCCGAACTGCTTGATCGACGTCTGCGAGATCCCGCTGAACGATCCGTTCAGCGCGCTCCGCCGCGGTGCGCTCGACGCCGCCGTCGTCCTGCTGCCGGTCGCGGAGGACGACCTCGTGGTCGGCCCGATCTTCTCCCGCCAGCCGCAGACCCTCGCGGTGTGCACGCAGCACCGGCTCGCCGGCCGCGCCTCGATCGACGCCGAGGACCTTGCCGGCGAGACCCTGATCGCGTTCGCCGGACCGGCACCCGGCTACTGGCGCCAGGCCCAGGCGCCGACGCAGACACCCGGCGGAGCGCTGATCCACCGCGGGCCGGACGTCAAGACCCTTCAGGAGGGCCTGTCGCTGATCGCCGCCAACCGTGGCGGCATGATCATCTGCCGGCCCACCGCCGCCCTCAACGACCGCGCCGGCATCGCCACGGTCCCGCTCACCGGCATCCCGGACTCCGCCCTCGCCCTCATCTGGCGCCGCGGCGAAGACACCTCATCGGTCAAGGCCTTCGCCGAACACCTCAAGGGTTAAATCTTGTGGACCTCGGTGTCGGCCGGGGCGAGGAGGCGGCCGTCGGCGGCGTGGACCTCGAGCGGTTTCAGCGGCTTGTGGTTGCGGCGGTCGAGAAGTTCGGAGTGGGGCTCGCTGGGGGCGAAGGCGAAGGCCTCGCCCCACTGGCGCAGGGCAACGATCACCGGGAACAGCGCCTCGCCCTTGGCAGTCAGCGCATAGCCGGCCGGAACCTGTTCGAGGATCCCGTTCTCGACCAGCGCGCGCAGGCGGGCGCTGAGGATGTTCTTGGCCACACCGAGACTGCGCTGGAACTCGCCGAACCGCCGGCTGCCGTCGAACGCGTCCCGCACGATCAGCAGCGACCACCAGTCGCCGACCGCGTCCACCGAGCGCGCGACCGGGCAGCTCTCCTCGTCGAACCGGGTCCGTTTGACCACCGTCCACCTCCTGGTTGCAACATGCTACCAACTTCTCCTACGGTAGCAACATGCAACCAAGCAGGCTGTTCCTTGCCGCCGCGGCCGGCGTGGCGGTCGCGACCGTGTACTTCGCCCAGCCGCTGCTCGTGACGATGGGCACCGATCTCGGGATCGCTCCGGGAACGGTCGGAGTGTTCGTCACCGTCACCCAACTCGGGTACGCCGCCGGCCTGTTCTTCCTTGTCCCGTTGGGCGATCTGCTCGACCGTCGCCGGCTGATCCGCCTGCAGTTCATGCTGCTGGCAACCGCTCTGTTGCTGACCGGTCTCGCCCGGAACGCCGCGATGCTGCTGGTCGGCCTCGCCGCGGTCGGCGCACTCGCCGTCGTCACCCAGTCCCTGGTCGCGTACGGCGCTTCACTCAGCGCACCGGCCGAACGCGGCCGCACGGTCGGCGCGATCACCAGCGGGATCGTGCTGGGCATCCTGCTCGCCCGCACGGTCTCCGGCATCGTCACCGACCTCGTGGGTTGGCGAGCCGTCTATTTGATGGCGTGTGTCGCGTGCCTGGTGATCACAGTCTGTCTGAACGGCACTTACCAGCGCCCCTCGTCGCGTCTGACGTACGGCGCATTACTCCGCTCAACGGTCAATTTGTGGAGCGAGCGGTCGTTCCGAGAGAGCGCGATCCGCGCCTTCTTCATCTTCGGCTCGTTCAGCACGCTGTGGAGCTCGATCGCGCTGCCGCTGACATCGCGATCGTTGTCGCACACGGAGATCGGCGCGTTCGGTCTGATCGGCGCGGCCGGTGCGCTCGCCGCCGGTCCGGCCGGTCGGCTGGCCGATCGGGGCCGTGGGCAACTGGTTCTCCTGGTCGCCTCGGTGCTGCTGGCAACGAGCTGGCTGGCGACGGCACACCTACTGGTGGGGTTGGCGATCGGCGCGGTGCTGCTCGACCTCGCCGTACAGGCCATTCACGTGACGAACCAGAGCATGATCTATCGGCCGGAGCTCGGGAGCCGGCTGATCGGCGGGTACATGGTGTTCTACTCGCTGGGCAGCGGGGTGGGCGCGATCGCGTCGACCGCGCTCTACGAACGGGGCGGCTGGAGCGCCGTCTGTCTGCTCGGCGCGGCCTTCGGAGCCGGCAGCCTGATCACGTCAGTCCGAGGATCTCGACGGAGCGCTCGCGCATCTCGACCTTGCGAATCTTGCCGGTGACGGTCATCGGGAAGTCGTCGACGAGCAGGACATACTTCGGGATCTTGAAATGCGCGAGCTTGCCGGTGGCAAAGGTCTTCACCGCGTCGGCGTCGAGGGGGTCGGCGCCGGGCTTGAGTTTGATCCAGGCGCAGAGTTCCTCGCCGTACCGTTCGTCGGGGACGCCAATGATCTGGACGTCGGCGATCGACGGGTGGGTGTACAGGAACTCCTCGATCTCGCGCGGGTAGACGTTCTCGCCGCCGCGGATGACCATGTCCTTGATCCGGCCGACGATGTTCACGTAGCCGTCCTCGCGCATCGTCGCGAGATCGCCGGTGTGCATCCAACGGGCCTGGTCGATCGCCTCCGCGGTCTTCTCCGGCTCGTCCCAGTAGCCGAGCATCACGGAGTACCCGCGGGTGCACAGCTCCCCCGGCTCGTTCCGCGGTACGACGAGACCGGTGGCCGGGTCGACGAGCTTGACCTCGACATGGGGCATGACGCGGCCGACCGTCGACGTACGGCGGTCGAGGTCGTCGTCGCGCCGGGTCTGCGTGGACACCGGCGACGTCTCGGTCATGCCGTAGCAGATCGCGACCTCGGCCATATGCATGTCCGCGACACAGCGCTTCATCACCTCGACCGGACACGGCGATCCGGCCATCACGCCCGTACGCAGGCTGGTCAGGTCGTATTCCGCGAAGTCCGGCAGCCCGAGCTCCGCGATGAACATCGTCGGTACGCCGTACAGCCCCGTGCAGCGCTCGTCCTGCACGGCCTTCAAGGTCGCGGCCGGATCGAACGCCGGGCCGGGGATCACCATGCAGGCGCCGTGAGTGGTGCAGCCCAGATTGCCCATCACCATGCCGAAGCAGTGGTAGAAGGGCACCGGGATGCAGAGCCGGTCGTCGGCGGTGAACGCGATCGTCTCGGTGACGAAGAAGCCGTTGTTGAGGATGTTGTGGTGGCTGAGGGTCGCGCCCTTCGGGAATCCCGTCGTACCGCTGGTGTACTGGATGTTGATCGGATCGTCGAACGACAGCTCGGCCTCGCGAGCGTGGAGCGCGTCGAGGGTGATCCGGCTCGCGTCGTCGCGGAGCGCGTCCCAGTCGCCGGTGCCGAGGTAGATCGTCTCCTCGAGCGCCGGGCACTTCGGCCGGACCTCCTCGACCATCTCGCGGTAGTTGCTGGTCTTGAACTCGGTCGCCGAGACGAGCAGCCGGACGCCGGACTGGTTCAAGGCATAGGCCAGCTCGTGGGTCCGGTACGCCGGGTTGATGTTCACCAGGATCGCGCCCATCAACGCGGTCGCGTACTGCGTGATCGTCCACTCCGCCTGGTTCGGCGCCCAGATACCGACCCGGTCGCCCTTCGCGATCCCCCGCGCCAGCAGGCCGCGTGCGACCAGTTCGACCTCCGCGCCGAACTCGTCGTACGTCCAGCGTCTACCGGTCTGGACCTCCACCAGGGCCTCGCGATCGCCGTACTCACTGATCGTTCGCCGCAGATTGGCGCCGATCGTTTCACCCAGCAACGGAACCTCAGACACCCCGGACGCGTACGACGAAAGGCTCATCCTTTTATCGTCACCTCGCCCAGAACCCCCTGCAAGTGCACATGCCACGGAAACAGGGGCCTCCCCTTCCCCTCCTCTTTCCTTCCCTCAACGTGACACACGGGAACGTGCACGTGCGGCAGGAAACAGGGGGTGGACGGCAAGCAATGTCCTTACCAACTCTCCGTCATTTTGGTCGCGGAGCGTGGTTGGACCGTTACATTGGTGCTGAGAGGTGTGAGGCGATGGACCGATCGATGGAAGGTCACGCCCGCAGCGACCGTCCGCCCGGGCGAACCGCCGAGGCGGCCCAACGTACCGCTGCGGTACAGGAACGCGTCCAGCTCCTGGAAACCATCCTGGCCGACGCGCTCGCGGTCGATGTCAACGGCACCGATCTGCAAACTCTCAAACGCGCTCCCCGCCGAGCCCCGCCGACCGTCTCGCCGGCCGATCTCGCAGCGCATCCCGGACCGGTCTGGGATGCGTTCGTGCCCCACCCGCCGTTCCGCTGGTGGGGCGCCCAGCGCCGGTACGCGCGCCGCCTCGCCGACGCGGAGGACCGGTTCGCGGAGGCGATCGAACGGCACCGGGCGTCGGAGGAGACCCGTCGCGAGCGGGTCGCCAAGGCCCTGCGGGAGCAGGTCGAGCACCAGCGCCGGCTCGACGAGACGACCGCGGAACAGCATGCGCGGATCGACGCGTACCAGCGCGCGGTCGAGAACCGCGGGCGAGCAGCCGTCACCCGCTACTTCACCAAGGCGCTGGACCGGTTCCCGGAGCCGCTGGACTTCCCACGCCGGCGCAAGGTCAGGTACGTGCCCGAGTCGACCCTGCTCGCGGTCGAGTGGGACCTCCCCGACGTCAGCGTGGTGCCGGCCGAGGCGTCGTACCGCTATGACCGTGCTCTCGACACGGTGCTCGCCGTACCGCGCGATCCTCTCGAGCTGCGGCGGCTCTACCAGCAGCTGGTGGCGCAGCTGGCCCTGCGAGCGTTGCACTTGGTCTTCGGCAGTGACAGGTACGGCGTGGTCGACACGGTCGTGTTCAACGGGATGGTCGAGTCGGTGGACCTCACGACCGGGCAGACCGTGCGGCCATGCCTCATCACCTTGCGGGCAACGCGGGAGCAGTTCGAGGCACTGGTGCTCGACCAGCTCGATCCTGTCGCCTGCGTCCGGCACTACTTCGCCGCGGAGGTCTCACGGCACCCGGAGGAGCTGCAGCCGGTGGAGCCGGTGCTCGAGTTCGACCTGGCCGATCCACGCACCATCGAGGCGGTCGACGTGATCAGCGAGATCGACGTCCGCCCGAACCTGCTGGACCTCAGCCCCGAGTCCTTCGAGCACCTGGTCCACAACCTGCTCACCCGCATGGGCCTGGAGACCCGCCTGTTCCGCCGCGGCACCGACGGCGGCATCGACTGCGTCGCCTACGACCCCAGGCCGATCACCGGCGGCAAGTTCGTCGTACAGGCCAAGCTCTGGACCCGCACCGTCCCTCCGTCCGCCGTCCGCGACCTGTTCGGCACCGTAGTAGACGCCGGCGCCACCAAAGGCATCCTCATCACCACCTCCGGCTTCGGCCCCACCAGCTACCAGTTCGCCAACGGCAAACCCCTCCAACTAATAGACGGCACCGCCCTCCTCTCCCTCTGCCACCTCCACAACATCCCCGCCCGAATAATCCCCAGAGCCAGCTGACGCGTCACTTGAGTGGGGTTTCGTAGATCTGGAGTTCGGTGCCGGTAGGCGGGTTGCCGTCGTCGGGGGCGGTGTGGAGGCGGAGGGTGGTGGGGGTTAGTTCTAGGGCTACCGGGTTGCGGGTGGCGTTGTGGTTGGTGGTTGGGGAGAAGTAGGGGAACGGGATCTCGTGGAGGATGTGGTTCGTGTGGAGGTCCCGGAGGGCCAGGCCGCCTAGGTCGTACGACGTGTTGTTCGGGCCGGGCAGCGTGGTCACGCCACCGCACAGCTGCTTGCCGTGGGCGACGTAGCTGCAGTCCTGGTAGTCGAGGAAGTGTGACTCGTTGGGGACCTTGCTGAGCTGCTCACCGGTCGGAGTCCAGCTGTACAGCGTGCGTGAGCCCCAGCTGATCCCGTGCACGTGACCTGTCGTCCGGTCGCGCACCACTCCGCCTACGTGGTCGGCCACCCGGAAACGCTCGGTCACGTCGTACGACGTCGGGTCGACCGTGTAGACGATCGCCCGCGAGTCCGGCCGGTACTCCGCGACCGGCACCCACAGGTCCTTCCCGTCGAAGTCCAAGCCGCCAGGGTGGTACGCCGTACCCTCGCCGAGCCGGATGTCCTCTTTCAGGTTCCCCTGCCGATCCATGGCGAACAGGTGCCCGATCCCCGTGTCCTCCAGCACTTCCACGCTGGACATGAAGATCAGCTCCCCCACCAGCGCGAACCCCTGCGGGTGGTACGTCGGGAAATTCAACGGCACCCGCTCCACCAGCGTCCACGCAGTACTGCGGTCGACGGCGAGGAATGCACGCACCAGGTCAGAGTCCATGGTGAAGTGTGCGACGCCCAGATGACATCCAGGTAATGCAGACTGGCAGTTATGGATACAGGGGTGACTGTCGTCGGGTCCGGGCGGGTCAGCGGTGCGCCGGATGTCTTGCGGGCCACGTTCGGGGTTGAGCATTTCGGGCCGGATGTCGCGGCGGCGGTCGCCCGCGTCGGTGAGCGGACGGACCTGGTGATCGCGGCTCTGCGTGCACACGGGGTCGAGGAGTCGCGGCTGGGCACGAGTACGGTGAACGTGTTCCAGCACTACCGGGAGCCTGGCGCCGATGTCGGGTACCAGGCGTCGCACACGATCCAGGTCGAGTCGAAGGACCTGGGCGGGTTCGGCGCGCTGCTGAACGCGGCAGTGGATGCTGCAGGCAACAACCTGACCCTGAACGGAATTCAGTTCGACATCGAGGACAAGTCCGAGCTCCTGACGCAGGCCAGGGAACTCGCTTTCCAGCAGGCGCGCGCGAAGGCCGAGCACCTGGCCGGACTAGCCGGCTTCTCACTCGGTTCGGTCTCCGCGATCGCGGAGAACCAGGGCCACTTCCCGATCCACCGGGCCTACAACGCCAGCAAGGCGGCCCTCGACTCCGCGATCAACGTCGTACCGGGCGACAGCAGCGTCGAGGTCACGCTGGAAGTTCACTTCGCCTGGGCGTAATGCGCGTCTCAAAAGCAGAACAAGGGTTGCGTTGTCGGTGCCTTCGTAGAGACTTCTCTCATGTACGCACCGGCACCGCTGCGGCGGCAACTGAGTCGGTCCGGGCTGTTACTGCTCGGACCGGCCTTCGTTGCGGCAGTTGCGTACGTCGACCCGGGCAACTTCGCCACCAACATCGCGGCCGGCGCTACGTACGGTTACCTGCTGTGCTGGGTGGTCGTCGGCGCCAACCTGATGGCCGTCCTGGTGCAGTATCTCGCCGCCAAGGCGAGCATCGCGACCGGGCGGACCCTGCCGCAGCTGTGCCGTGACCACTTCCGCCGGTCGACGTCGACCGGGCTGTGGGCGCAGGCCGAGGTGGTCGCGATCGCGACCGACCTGGCCGAGGTCGTCGGCGGTGCGATCGCGCTGAACCTGCTGTTCGGGATCCCACTGCTGCTCGGCGGAGCGATCACCGGCGGCGTCTCGTTCGCCTTGCTGATCTACCAGTCGAAGCGCGGTCAACGCCCGTTCGAGGCAGCGATCATCGGCCTGCTCGCCGTCGTACTGATCGGCTTCGTAGTGTCGACGGCGAAGTCGGACCCGTCCGCGTCCGGCGTGGTCGGCGGCCTCGTGCCCCGCCTCGACGGGACGCAGTCGCTCGTGCTCGCGGCCGGCATGCTCGGCGCGACCGTGATGCCGCATGCGATCTGGCTGCACGGCGCGCTCGTCACCGACCGCCACTGGAAGAGCATCCGCTCCCAGGAAGGCAAATCCCGCGTCCTGCGTGCCACCCGCCTCGACGTCGCGATCGCGATGGCGCTGGCCGGCGCGGTGAACCTGGCGATGGTCGTCCTGGCCGCGGCCGCCTTGAAGGGCACCGGCGCCGACTCGCTCGACGCGGCCCACATCGCGATCGGCGACCGCCTCGGCCAGCTCCCTGCCCTGCTGTTCGCGCTCGCCCTGCTGGCCAGCGGTTTCGCCTCCTCCTCGGTCGGGACGTACGCCGGCTCCGTGATCCTGGACGGTTTCTGGCGGCGGCACGTCCCGCTGGCGGCCCGTCGCCTGATCACGCTGATCCCGGCCCTGCTGGTCCTCGCGATCGGCATCGACCCGAGCCGGGCGCTCGTGGTTTCACAGGTGGTGCTGAGCTTCGGCATCCCGTGTGCGCTGTGGCCGTTGGTGAGATTGACCGCATCCCGGCGCGTCATGGGCGACCTTGTCAACCGCTGGGCGACTACTCTCGCGGCATGCCTGGTAGCGACCGCCGTCACGGCCCTCAACGTCGTCCTGATCGTGCTGACCATTCGGGGATGACGTGACCCGGGTGTTCGCCGTGAGCGACATCCACGGCCACCTGGAGAAACTGACCGCCGCCCTGCAGGACGCCGGCCTCACCGATGCCGACGGCAACTGGGCCGGCGTGGACGCCCGGTTGTGGTTCCTGGGCGACTTCTTCGACCGCGGCCCGGACGGCATCGGCGTACTGCGCTATGTCCGCAAACTGATCGATCAGGCGCCCGACGGCGCGATCGAGATGCTGCTCGGCAACCACGAGATCCTCGCGCTCGGGATGCGGAAGTTCGGCGACACGTTCGTACCGCACGACGGCCTCACCCTGCGCAGCTTCGAGCGTTCCTGGGCGTTGAACGGCGGGCAGGACCGCGACCAGGAGCTGCTCACCGACGACGAGACGGCCTGGTTGCTCGACCGGCCGATGCTCGCCGTCGACGCCGGTCACCTGCTGATGCACTCCGACACGTCGGAGTACGTCGAGTGGGGCGACTCCATCGACGCGATCAACGCCGCGGCCGGCCGCGAGCTGCACTCCGACGACATCGAGGTGTGGTGGGAGATCTGGCGCCGGATGACGTCCCGGTACGCGTTCCGCGGTGACGGCGGTCCGGAGATCGCCCGGATCATGCTGCAGCACCTGGGCGGTCACCGGATCGTTCACGGCCACAGCATCGTGGCCGACCAGCTCGGCATCGACCCGCAGTACCTGACCGAGCCGCTGCTGTACGCCGACGGGCTGGCGCTCGGCATCGACGGCGGCGCGTTCGACGGCGGGCCGTGCCTGGTCGTCGAGCTGGAAGAGCTCACCGCGGAGTGAGCTGACCACAGAGCCGACGGGGGCGGCTATTTGTCGGCGGTGAGTGTGCCGCCGACGGCCCAGCTGTCCGGCGGCGTCTCCTGGATCCAGACCTGGACGCTCTCGGCCGGGACGCCGAGGCTGTCGACGAAGGCGTCGGTGACCTTCTGGACGAGTTCGCGCTTGAGCTCCGGGGTCCGCGGGCCTTGCAGAACGGTGACGATGGGCATCGGATTGCCTCTCTCTGGTGGGTTGTGAGCCCATTCCAGTCGTCATTGCCGCCGGGAACGAGACGCACATCCGATGTGCAGTTATCACTCGAACTGATCGGACGCCTTGCGACAGGCCTCCAGCAGTACGGCGAGGTCGCCGTTGACCGTCGTACCGGCCGGGACCGCGAGGCTCGTGGTGAGGGCGAGTCGCGGGCGTGGCCGCCGGAACACCACTCGGCCTTCGCGGAGCAGGCGGGCGTGGGACTCGTAGATCACCGTCCAGCTCGGGGCACCGGCGCCGATCGCGGCGTGGGTGTCCTGGAGGCTGCTGGAGCGAGGGCCGAGCACGGGCTCGAACCCGGCAGCAGCGCAGGCCGACATGACGAGGTCGACCAGCGGCGGATTGGTCCGGCGCTGGGTGATGCGGAGTGGGAGGTTGCGCAGGTCGGTCAGGTCGACCTCACTCGGCGGTGCGGTCGCGGCAGGCAGCGCGATCAGCAGAGCGTCTTCCCAGACCGGTACGAACTCCAGACCGGCTGCTTCGTCGAGACCGCGGACGAAGGCGGCGGCCAGCTGGCCACTGCGGACCCGGTCGAGCCTGGCGCGGGTCGAGGTGCTGACCAGGTCTACGTGCAGGCCTTGGGCCGAGAGCTCCGCCACCACGGTCTCCAGCCGCTCTCCTAGTCCTGTGCTGGTGCCGAGCCGGAGAGTCCGGCCCGGGGCCCCGGTTGCTGCGGCGCGGGCGGTCTCCACAGCGGCCAGGACCGCGCGTGCGGCCGGGAGGAAGCGCTGGCCGGCTTCGGTGAGGCGGATGGCGCGGGCAGAGCGGTCGAACAGGAGTACGTCGAGCTCCCGTTCGAGGCGGGCGATCTGCTGGCTCACGCCGGGTTGGCCGATCCCGAGTTGTTCGGCGGCGCGGCCGAAGTTCAGCACCTCGGCCACGGTCACGAAGTACTGGATCTGCCGGAGCTCCACGCTGAACATGATCTACCCGGGAATGACCCCGCGGCGACCGGGGTTGTCAGCAGGTATGGCGGACAAGACTGTGAAGATTCCTGGCCCGGACCACCCGATCACCGTCGGGAAGAACCCGGACCGTGTGGTCGTGAAGGTTGGCGACCTGGTGATCGCGGACACCCGCGACGCGCTGTCGCTGCAGGAGGCCAGCTATCCCGCGGTGCAGTACATCCCACGCAAGGACGTGGACCTCACCCAGCTCGAGCGGACCGACCACGCGTCGTACTGCCCGTACAAGGGTGCCGCGGCCTACTACAGCGTCGTCCCCGCCGGCGCCGACGGGGTGAACGCGGTCTGGACGTACGAGCAGCCGTACGACGCGGTCGCGGACATCCGCGAGCACGTCGCCTTCTACCCCGACAAGGTGTCGATCGAGATCATCGCCGACTGACGAAGCCGGCAAGCACCGGGGCGAGCTGCTCCGGCGGTACGACGTGGTGGTGGCCCGCGAGTTCGACGAGTTCGGCCGCGGGCAGGATCGTCATGATCCGGTGCGCGGCGTCGACCATGAACGGCGCTGACGCGGTCCCGGCGAGGACCAGCGTCTCCGGCTTGATCGAGCGCAGCAGCTCGACCGGAGTACCGGTGCCGGCGAGGCCGTGTTCCATCACCGCGAAGTCGTAGGCGAGCGTGGGCGCGCGGTCCGCGACGCCCGGTGCGTACTCGAGAGCCTCGGGCTTGGGCATGCCCGCCATCATCAGGAACAGCTCGACCGCCTCCCGGTTCTGCCCGTCGCGGATCAGCTCGAGCACCTGCTCGCCGTCGTCGGACGGATCGACGTCGTCCGGCCCGTACGGCGGCTCGTGCAGCATCACGTGCGTGAACGGCAGCCCGGTACTCGCCGCGATCGCCGTGAGCCCTGCACCGGACGAGTGGCCGTAGATGGCCGCCGTACCGCCGAGGGCTGTCACCAGCGCGGCGATGTCGTCCACCTCGCGCTGCACGGCGTACGGCGTACCGTTCCCGGAGTCACCGCGACCGCGGCGGTCGTAGGTGACCACGTCGAAGTCGCTAGCCAGTACGTCGGCCAGCGGCCGGAACGAGTGCCGGTCGCACAGCGCTCCCCCGACCAGGACCAGCGGGTGCCCACTGCCCAGCCGGTCATAGGCGATCGTCGTACCGTCCGCAGACGTCACTGTCTCCATGCTTGTCCTCCCAGGTGGTGTCGACGCAGCGACGTCGGAGCAGGTGCGCAGCTTTCGACATATCCGTTGGCAGTTGACCGGTCCGGGTGATTCACTGCCAGGCGATGATCACCAGAGTCGACACCTACCTCCATAGCGTCCCGCTGTCCGGTGCAGTCGCCGAACAGGTCGGGCCGTTCACCCTGTTTCGCAGTACGACGATCTGGCCGTACTACGCCCGCCCGGTGCCGGGCTCCGGCGTCACGATCAAGCCGGACGATGTCGACCTCGTGCGGGAACGCTGCGCCGAGCTGGAGATCCCGCTGAGCTTCGAGTGGGTCGTCGACACCTGTCCGTCGCTGGGACCGGCTGCGGCTGCTGCGGGCCTGACTGTGGTCGAGCATCCGTTGCTGGTACTCGAGCGCGACGACTTCCAGCCTGTGGTGGCTGATGCTCGCGTGGAGATCCTGTCCGCGGACGAGGACGTGGTCCGGCAGTGTCGTGCGGTCGCCAACCTGGCCTTCAGCGACCCGGGTACTGCGGTCGGCACCGCCGGCCCGGCTGAGCGGGACGCGGCCGCCGCAGAGACGCGGGACGAGCTGGTTGCGACGCTGCGGGACCGGGCGCTCCGAGGCGTCTCGGTGAACGCCGGAGCGTTCACCGAGGACGGCATGGTCGCCAGCGGAACGCACCAGCCGGTCGACGCCACCACTGAGGTCGTTGGCGTCGGCACACTCCCGTCCGCACGCCGCCGCGGTCTGGGTGCGGCAGTCACGTCGAAGCTGGTCGAGCACGCGTTCGCCAACGGAGTGGACCTCGTGCTGCTGTCAGCCGAGTCCGATGCCGTCGCAGCCGTCTACGAGCGGGTCGGATTCCACCGGATCGGGAGCGCTGGGGCAGCGGAGTGACGGGCAGTCCGACCTCGCGTCTCGTCGTACTCCGCGGGAACTCGGGCTCCGGCAAATCCACCACCGCCAAGGCCCTGCGCGAACGCCTGGGCCGCGGTACGGCGTGGGTCGAGCAGGACCACCTTCGCCGCATCCTGCTGCGCGAGCACGACCTCCCCGGCGGCGTGAACATCGGACTGATCGACCTGAACACCCGCTACGCGCTCGACCACGGGTACGACGTGGTGCTCGAAGGCATCATGCACGCCGGCCGGTACGGCGACATGCTCCGCCGGCTGACCGCAGACCACCTCGGCACCACTTTGCACTACTACTTCGACATCCCGTTCGAGGAGACCGCGGTCCGGCATTCCACGCGAGCGCTGGCTGGAGAGTTCACCGTCGACGCCATGCGGGAGTGGTACCGCGAGCGGGACCTGCTCGGCCTGGAGCACGGCGTGATCGGCCCGGACAGCTCGGTGGAGCAAACCGTGGGACAGATCCTGACCGACCTTGGGGTGGAGACCAGCGGGGCCGTACCGTTGGAGGGATGAGCACTACCGAGCCGACCCGCCCCCGTACCCTCGCTGAGGCGCTACGGACCTGGGACGACGCCGGGCTCGGTGAGCTGCTGCGACGGCGGCCCGATCTGGCCCTGCCGATCCCTGCGGACACCGGCCAGCTGGCGGCGCGGGCGACGAGCAACGCGTCGGCCGCGCGGGCGGTCAACCGCCTGGACGAGTTCGGTGTGGACCTGCTGGAGGCGCTGTCCGCGCTCCCCGAGCCGGTCGACCTGGAGTCGTTGGCGCGGGGTGTGGATCAGCCGGTGGAGGTGGTCCGGCCGCGGGTTGAGGAACTGCTTGACCTCGCCCTGGTGTGGGGCACCGAGGACGACCTGCGGCCGATCCGTGCGGTGCACGAGCTGCTCGGTCCGACACCTGCCGGGCTCGGTCCGGTCACCACACGGCACTTCGGTGACCTGGACAAGCTGATCGACGAGGCGGGTCCGGATGCGCGGGCCGTGCTCGACAAGCTGACCTGGGGTCCGCCGACCGGCTCGGTGGAGAAGGCCGAGCGTCCTGTGACGATCGCCTCGGCTCGGACGCCGGTGGAGCGGTTGCTGGCGCGCGGTCTCGTCGTACCCAAGGACGCCAACACAGTAGTGCTGCCCCGGCAGATCGGGCTGCATCTGCGCGGTGGGCGCGTGCTGGCGTCGACCAGGCCGGTGCCGCCTCCGCTGGACGGCAAGAAGGTGTCCGCCACGATCGCCGACCGGGCTGCTGCGGGCGCCGCGCTCGACCTGGTGCGTCTGGTTGACCGGGCGCTGGAGCAGCTGGGGACGGAGCCGCCGCCCGTACTGCGGACTGGTGGCATCGGTGTCCGGGAGTTGCGCAACGTGGCCGGCAAGATCGGTGCGGAGGAGCAGAACACCGCAGCGGTTCTGGAGATCGCGTACGCCGCTGGGCTCGTCGCGGCGGTTGAGGTTGGCACCAGCGAGCTATGGCTGCCCACTAGTGCCTATGACGACTGGCTGGAGCTGGACCTGGCGCATCGGTGGGCACAGCTCGTCATCGCTTGGTTCTCCGGGCTCAGAGCGATCGGACTGATCGGACGACGGGACAGTGGCGCTGGTACGGCGGCTGCCCGAGAGCGGCTGATCAACGCTTTGGCTCCGGATCTGGAGCGGTTACTCGCTCCTGAGATCCGCATGCTGGCGTTGCAGGCTTTGGCCGAAACGGGAGCTGGCACTGCGCCTGCTCCGGAGACCGTGGTCACGTGGGTCGCGTGGCATCGGCCGCGGCGTGGTGGGCAGTTCCGGGACGAGTTGGTCGAGTGGAGCGTGTCCGAAGCAGCCCTGCTCGGGCTGACCGGTCTGGGTGCGCTGGCGAGCCATGCCCAACCGCTCTTCGGTGCTGAGCCGACTGCTGACGAGTTGGCCGAGGCGATCAGTTCGCTGATGCCGGAGCCGGTCTCAGAGGTGCTGCTGCAGGCTGACCTCACTGCGATCGCACCCGGTCCGCTGGTGCGGGTTGTGCAGGACGAGCTGTCCGCAATGGCAGATGTCGAGTCGGACGGCGGTGCTGGGGTCTACCGGTTCAGTGAGAGCTCGGTGCGGCGTGCGTTCGACCTCGGCCGTACGGCGGAGCAGCTGCACACCTGGCTGGTCGAGCACTCGCGTACGCCGGTGCCGCAGCCGCTCACGTACCTCATCGACGACGTCGCGCGGCGCCACGGCGTACTGCGGCTCGGCACGGCGTCGACGTACCTGCGGTGTGACGACGAGACCGTGCTGACCCAGCTGCTCAACTCGAACCTGCCCGGTGTCCGCTTCCGTCGGCTGGCGCCGACCGTGGTGGTGTCGCCGTCCCCGCCGGACATGGTGCTGAGCCGACTGCGCGACGCTGGGTTGGCGCCGCTGGCGGAGACGTTCGACGGGGCGCTGCACGTGACCGGTACGCCGCGACGGGGCGAGGCTCCACGTCGACGTACCAGCAGGGACTTCAACGAGAGCGCGTTCGACCTGACCGACGACCAGGTCAAGGCCGTCATCGAGAAGGTCCGCGCCGGCGACCGCATCGCCGCCGAACGCCCCGGCGACCAGGGCCTCGTCGAACCAGCGGCGCCCGCCGAGACCATCGCCGTACTCACCAACGCCGCGGAGTCCCACAGCCGCACCTGGATCGCGTACGTCGACCACAACGGCACGGCCTCCGAACGCATCGTCGAACCGGTCCGCGTCGCCGACGGCTGGCTGACCGCCTACGACGACACCACCGACAACCCGCGCACCTACGCCCTCCACCGAATCTCCGCCGCCCGAGGTGTCGATTGACCCAGCAGCTGATCATCCTGACCGGCCTGCCGTACTGCGGAAAGACGACGCTGGCGCGAGCACTCGAAAGGGCCGGCGCCGCCGTGGTCGAGCTGGATCACATCAACCGCGAGCGCGGCTTCCGGATCGAGGACGGCGTACCGATGGCGGAGTGGCCGGAGACGATCCGGCAGGCAGAGGGGCGGATCTCGGAAAGCGATGCTGGGGTGATCGTTCTCAGCTGGGTCAATCCGGCTGAACGCGACCGCCAGCGCTGGCGAGACTTCGCGTCGGCACGCGGGATGCGCCATCTGGTCGTGTACCTCGCCGCTGACCAGGAGCTGCTCGACACCCGCCGTAGCGTCGCCGTTGCCGCGCCGGACCGCCACCCCCTGTCGGACGAGGTTCTGCAGCGGGTCCAGCGTCGGTTCCAGCCGCCGACCGAGGGGCTGGTCCTCGAAGCGGGCTGGAGCACCCAGAAACAGGTGGAGCTTGTGACCGCAGCCCTGTGAATTGACCGCTCAGGCACAATGGAAGGTCGGGGCGAGATTGAGGAGCAACGGGTGACAGACGGTCCACTGATCGTGCAGTCGGACAAGACGTTGTTGTTGGAGACCGCACATGCGGACGCCAACGAGTGTCGGAAGGCCATTGCGCCGTTCTCCGAGCTGGAGCGGGCGCCGGAGCATGTGCACACCTATCGGCTGACGCCGCTGGGGTTGTGGAACGCGCGGGCCGCCGGGCACGACGCGGAGCAGGTGATCGACGTACTGCTGCGCTACAGCCGCTACCCGGTCCCCCACTCGCTGCTGGTCGACATCGCCGAGACCCTGGATCGGTACGGGCGTCTCCGGCTGGAGAAGCACCCGCAGCACGGACTGGTTCTGGTGACGACCGACCGGCCGGTGCTGGAGGAGGTGCTGCGCAGCAACAAGGTCAAGCCGATGCTGGGCGCGCGCATCGACGACGACACCGTCCTGGTGCACCCGTCCGAGCGCGGTCACCTCAAGCAGACCCTGCTGAAGCTCGGCTGGCCGGCTGAGGACCTGGCTGGGTACGTCGACGGCGAGGCGCACAAGATCGAGCTGGAGCTGGACGGCTGGGAGATGCGTCCGTACCAGCAGCAGGCGGTCGACTCGTTCTGGCACGGCGGCTCCGGTGTCGTCGTACTGCCCTGTGGGGCCGGCAAGACGATCGTCGGCGCGGCTGCGATGGCGCAGGCGTCCGCGACCACGCTGATCCTCGTCACCAACACCGTGTCTGCCCGGCAGTGGAAGGACGAGCTGCTCCGGCGGACCAGTCTGACCGAGGAGGAGATCGGCGAGTACTCCGGTGCGCGCAAGGAGATCCGGCCAGTCACGATCGCGACGTACCAGGTGATGACCACGCGCCGGAAGGGCGTCTACACGCACCTGGAGCTGTTCGACGCCCGCGACTGGGGCCTGATCGTGTACGACGAGGTGCACCTGCTGCCCGCGCCGATCTTCCGGATGACCGCGGACCTGCAGACCCGGCGCCGGATCGGTCTGACCGCGACGCTGGTCCGCGAGGACGGCCGCGAGGGCGACGTGTTCTCACTGATCGGCCCGAAGCGGTACGACGCTCCGTGGAAGGACATCGAGGCGCAGGGCTGGATCGCGCCGGCCGACTGCATCGAGGTGCGGGTGGATCTCGAGCAGACCGAGCGGTTCGTGTACGCGACCGCCGAGCCCGAGGACCGCTACCGCCTGGCCGCATCCACGCCGGCGAAGTCCCGGCTGGTACGCCGGATCGCCGACCATCACGCGGGTGAGCCGCTGCTGGTCATCGGTCAGTACATCGACCAGCTGGACGAGCTCGGCGAACGCCTGGAGTGCCCGGTGATCAAGGGCGAGACGACGGTCCGCGAACGCCAGCGGCTGTTCGACGCGTTCCGCCACGGCGAGATAACGCGCCTGGTGGTCAGCAAGGTCGCCAACTTCTCCATCGACCTGCCAGAGGCGTCGGTAGCCATCCAGGTCTCCGGCACCTTCGGCTCCCGCCAGGAAGAAGCCCAGCGCCTCGGTCGCGTCCTCCGCCCCAAAGGCGACGGCCGCACCGCCCGCTTCTACTCCATCGTCGCCCGCGACACCATAGACGCCGAATTCGCCGCCCACCGCCAACGCTTCCTAGCCGAACAGGGCTACGCCTACACCATCATCGACGCCGAAAACCTCTTCGCCTGAACCAGACAAGGAAAGAAGAGGAATTTCAGAGTCATGGCTGGCTCCGGCGGTCGGCCGGAGGTTCGCCAGCGCGCCGTGGTCCGGTCGAACCCGGCTCGATCGAGGCGAGGTTGGGACCGGTACGTCGTACTCGCGCTGACGTAGGCCTGAGCCGAGTGGTCGAGCAGTCATGCGGCACGGTCAATCCTGTCCGTCCGCCGAGTCGTGGAAAGTGGTTCAGAGAATCTGCCGGGATCCCTGGACGACCGGATTTGGGGAGGATCCTGCACCGATTCGGGCACAAGATCCTCCCCAACCACGACTGCCCGCGGCGCGCTCCGGGCCGCGTCGACTACGCGCAGACAACCTCCGGTGCGCCACCGAAGCCAGCCACCACTCCACATCTCGCTTCCCGGTCCTGGGGAACCGACGCCAGCCGGGGTTTGCCGGAACGACGTCGACACTCGGGTGGGCCTGCGGAACCGGCAGGTCGAGCGTTCAGGCTGTGACCGGCCGAAGGAAGTCTGCACTCAGCGGCAAGTAGGTCCGGACAGCGGTCGGTCGGCAGTCGCCTGACCAAGTGGCCAGTGATCTGAGCGAGACCGAGCATGCCTCGCTCAGCGAACCCAGCACGGACGTTGGGCCGCGAGGACCGCGAACCTCCACCTGGCCAGCTCGCGGCTGATCACCGAAGCCGGCAACTCTCTAACCCTCTGTTCTCTTTCTTTCTTCTTTTCTTTTTGCTTTCTCTTCTTTGCCTGGCGGCCTATTCGCCCAGGCGGGTGTGGATGCCGTTGAAGTGGCTTTTCATGGAGTGGGCGTAGGTGTCGGGGTTGGCGGATTCGAGGGCGTTGAGGAGGTCTCGGTGCCAGGCGGCGGCGTCGGCGGGGGTGTAGCGGGCGCCGGGGAGGCGGGCGTCCACCTGGGCGAAGGTTCGCCAGAAGACCGACAGCAGGTCGATGACGAGCGCGTTGCCGAGCGGCTCGTAGAGGGCCTGGTGGAAGGCCCAGTCCTCGTCGGGGAAGTACTCGCCGTCGGCGGCCTTCGCCTCCATGCGCTGGACGATCGGCTCGAGGGCGTCGTACCCGTACTGCTTGAAGTGGGCGACCACGTCGTCCGCCAGGCCGACCTCGATGGCCTGGCGGACCTCCAGGACGTTCTGTACGTCGCGGAGGTCGCCGGCCATCGACTGTGACATGCGGAAGGCCAGCCCGTCCTCGAGCGACTGCAGGTTGACCTCGCCGACGTACGTCCCGTACCCGTGCCGGATCTCGATGATCCCGACGGCCTGCAGTGCCTTCATCGCCTCGCGCAGCGGGTGCCGGCCGACGCCGAGCTGCGCCATCAGTTCCTGTTCGTTGGGCAGCGGGTCACCCGCCTTCAGCCCGCGCTCCAGGATGTACGACTTCATCGCATCCCGGATGAACGTCTGATTCCCTGCCGCACCACGTGCCCGGCTGAGCCCACCCGTTGTCACTGCCGGCCTCCCTGTAGTTAGGAACCGCTCAGTGTAATCCGGCGCGGTCCAGTAGCGGCCGGATCGCGGCGATCTCCGTGTCGTCCAAAGGAATGCAGGGGTACGCCGTGATCGGGCAGTCGATCACGCCGAGCAGATGCAGTCCGGCCTTGAACGCGCCCAGTGCGGCCGAGCTGGCGCCCATCCGCTTCCGGTCGGCCACGTTGATGATGTCGAACAGCCGGAACAGCCGGTCCTGCTCCGCCCGGGCAGCCGCCGCGTCCCCTCCGGCAGCCGCCTCGAACAGCCGCACGTACCCGGCCGGGTCCACATTGCCCAGACCAGGTACGACGCCGTCCACGCCGAAGGCCAGCGAGGAGTCGACCGTCACCTCGGACCCGGTCATGATCGCGAAGTCCTCCAGCTCCCTCTCGCGGCGCGAGAGCACCAACTCGCGCAATGAGGTCTCCTGGCCGGACGAGTCCTTCACACCAGCGATCACGCCCTGCTCGCCGAGAGCCATGACGACGGACGCGGGGAGCTTGGTGCCCACACGCGACGGGATGTCGTAGGCATAGAGCGGCACGTCACCGGCCAGACCAGACAGCTTGACGAAGTGCCGCTCGATCTCCGCGCGATGCGTGGCTGCGTAGAAGGGCGCCGTGGCGACCAGTGCGTCGACACCTGCCTTGAGAGCAGCAGAGACGTGCGCAGCGACCCGGTTGGTCGACGTGTCGATGACGCCGGCCAGCACCGGCACCTGTCCGGCCACCTCCGCCACCGTCGTCTCCAGCACGACCTGCCGCTGCTCGTCGGTCAGGAACGTGCCCTCACCGGAGGTGCCGAGCACGAACACCCCGTTCACACCCCCGCCCAGCTGGTACTGGATCAGCCGGGCCAGTGATGCGGTGTCGACGTCGTACGACGGGGTGAGCGGGGTGACGAGCGGCGGAACGACGCCGGTCAGACGGGCGGACTCGGTCAAAACAGCTCCAACCTCTAGAGGGCGAATGTGGCGAAGCGCAAGGTCGCGAACGAGGACGTCTCACCGGCCTCGTAGAAGATGCCGACGGACCCGTCGGCCAGCAGCACCAGATCGGAGTAGCCGGCCATGCCCTCGTGTACGACCAGGCCCGGCTTCCACGTCTCGCCGGAGTCCGACGACACGAAGACGGTCAGCTCACGGCGGGACGTCGGGTTGACCGGTGTGGACAGCAGGAGCCGTCCGTCGGGCAGACACACCACGCTGCCCTGGATACCCGGTGCGGTGATCTCAGGAATCCCGGCGTACGGCGCATCGAGGGTCTGACCGTTGTCGGACGACCAGGCGTGTACGCGGGCAGGTCCGGCGCCCTGGTGGTTGCGGGCGTTGAAGTAGAGCCGTCCGTCGGGCAGCTCGGCCACGGTGGTCTCGTTGGCGTTGATCTCGGCGCCGTCGTTGCGATCGACGAAGCCCACCGACCAGGTGACACCACCGTCGTCGCTCACGATGCAGTGCCCACCGTTCAGCCGGATCAGGTCGTCTACGGGCTCAGACGGCACGAAAGAGTGGTTCGCCGGTACGACGAGACGCCCCGAGCGCAGCGTGATCCCGTGACACGGCCCGGTCGCGTACCAGCCCCAGACCGCCGGCTTGACCTGCGAAGTGATCTCCACAGTCGGCGTCCACGAAACACCGTCGTCCGACGACCGCTGCACGAACACGCGCCGCCCCGACACCGGATCGGTCCCACGGGCCAGTGACATCTCGACGGCGTCCGCCCCGTTCTCGACCGTCACCAGCACGACGTCGCCGGACACCGGGTCGAACAGCGGCACCGGGTTCCCACAGGTCTTGCCGGCGACCGCCGACACCACCTGCAGCGGTAACCAGGTCTGCCCGCCGTCCAGCGAGCGCCGCAGGACGATCTCGATCTCACCCGCGTCGCCGGACCCGTGCAGCCGCCCCTCGCAGAACGCCAGCACCAGCGAACCCCGCGCCGCCACGGACGGGATCCGGAACGTGTGATAGCCGCTCCCGGCGGGGTCGAAGACGATTTCCATCGCGCCGACTCTTGAAGACATAGGACGTACTATGTCATGGTGTGGCCCTCCGATGGAAGTGAGGCCCAATGCCAGTCAGCAGAAGATCTTTCCTCGGCGGTGGCCTGGCCGCCGCCGCTGTCGCGGTCACGGGTACGCCGCTGCTGGCGGGGTGCGCGTCGGACAAGAAGAACACCGCGGCCGCCAACTCGGCGGTGAAACTGCCCACGTACACGAAGTACGGCGAGATCAAGCCGGACCTACCCGGCACCGACGTGGTGCTGGACGGATTCCTGAAGTACCCGGCGAACCCGGTCAAGGCGATCACCGAGGTCCCCGGCGACGGCAAGCCGATCACGTTCATGACGAACATCCCCGGCGCGATCCCGCCAAGCGTCGACAAGAACCAGTTCTGGCAGGAGCTGAACAAGCGACTCGGCTCCGAGCTGCAGATCAGCATGGCGTCGAACGACGAGTACAACGACAAGTTCGCCACCCGGATCGCCGGCGGCGACCTGCCGGACATCCTGAACGTCCCGCCGGGCACCCCGCAGATCCCCGGACTGCTCAAGGCCAAGGCGATGGACCTGACCGAGCACCTGTCCGGTGACGCCGTGAACAAGTACCCGTTCCTGGCGAACATCCCGAGCCTGTACTGGAAGGGTTGCGTCTTCAACGGCGCGATCTACGGCGTCCCGGTGCCGCGCGGCATGTCCCGGACGTCGCTGCCGCTCTACCGCACCGACCTGCTTGCCGCGAAGGGCATCAAGGACCCGGCGCCGAAGAACTTCGAGGAGTTCTTCGACATCTGCAAGGAGATGACCGCGGCGAAGGAGAACCGCTGGGCCTGGACCCGCGTGCCCACGTCGTACATCCGGATGATGCTCGGCCTGCCGAACAACTGGAAACAGGAGGGCGGCAAGTTCACCTCGGTGTTCGAGGTCGACGGCAACGAGGACGCGCTCGAGGCGTCCCGCAAGATGGTGGCTGCCGGGGTCGTCAACCCGGACACGTTCAGCGCCAAGGCCGCGGCCCGCAAGCAGTGGTTCAACGGCGGCACCGCAGCGTTCGACTACGACAGCTTCGTCGCCTGGAACCAGTACTACTCGGACAACACCGCGGGCGACGCGTTCGGCGTCAACATGCTCGACGTACCGGGTTTCAGCAGCGGCGACGGCAAGGTGTGGATGGGTGCGGCGCTGAACAACGTCACCGCGTTCAACAAGTCCACCAAGCACTCGGTGGAGACGCTGCTCAAGGTGGCCAACTGGATGGCCGCACCGTTCGGCACGGAGGAGTACCTGTTCCGCAAGTACGGCGTGGCGGGCCGGCACTACACCATGCAGGGCACGGACCCGGTCCCGACCAAGACCGGTGTCGTGGAGACGGGCATCGGCCTGCAGTACATCTCGGACTCGACGCTGGCGCTCTACTGGGCCGGCAAACCCGACGTACCGCAGAACCAGCACAAGATTCAGCAGAAGATCGCGGACCGGCTGCTGTACGACGCGTCGTACGGCCTGTACTCCGAGACGCAGTCGAAGCAGTGGGGCCAGCTGACCGGCGTACTGACCGACCTGGAGAACCAGATCGTGCAGGGCAAGAAGCAGGTGTCGGAGTGGGCGCCGGCGGTCAAGACCTTCCTGTCCTCAGGCGGTGAGAAGATCCGCGGCGAGCTGCAGGACGCCTTCGCCGCGACAGGCGGGAAGTAATGCTGCAGCGATCCTCGAAGCGCCCGCAGCAGCAGCTCAGCCTCGGCCGGCGGCTGCTGCGGGATCGTGTCCTGCTGCTGTTCGCGCTGCCGGGTTGTGCGCTGATCATCGTGTTCCACTACGTGCCGTTGCTGGGCAACGTGATCGCGTTCAAGGACTACCAGCCGTTCCTCGGGATCACCAGCAGCGACTGGTCGGGCTGGGAGAACTTCAGCGTGATCTTCAACGGCGACCCGGCGTTCCTACGGGCGTTGAAGAACACGCTGATCCTCACCTGCCTGCAGTCGATCTTCGTGTTTCCGGCGCCGATCCTGCTGGCGCTGCTGCTGAACTCTCTGTTCTCCGAGCGGATCAAGCGGATCGCGCAGAGCATCCTCTACCTGCCGCACTTCATGTCCTGGGTGATCGTGGTCGCGCTGTTCCAGCAGATGCTCGGCGGCAGCGGGTTGCTGAACAACTACCTGCGGTCGCACGACCTGGCCACGATCAACATCATCGGGAACTCCGAGCTGTTCCACGTGCTGCTGACATCGCAGATCATCTGGAAGGACACCGGGTGGGCGACCATCCTGTTCCTGGCGGCGCTGTCGCAGATCGACTCGCAGCTGTACGAGGCGGCCAGTGTGGACGGCGCGAGCCGGATGAAGCAGCTGTGGCACGTCACGCTGCCCGGTCTGCGCGGGATCATCATCCTGCTGTTCATCCTGCGGCTCGGGGACTCGCTGACCGTCGGGTTCGAGCAGATCATCCTGCAGCAGCAAGCGGTCGGCCGGGACGTCAGCGAAGTACTCGACACCTACGTCTACAACAACGGCGTCCTCGGCGGCGCCTGGGGCGTGGCGGCCGCGGTCGGCCTGGTGAAGGGCGTCGTCGGCGTGATCCTCGTCCTCACCGCCAACAAGGTCGCCCACATCTTCGGCGAGCAGGGGGTGTACCAGCGATGAGTACCAAGATCGTCCAGGGCGTGCCGATGCCCGGCTGGCCGATGCGGATCTTCAAGGGCCTCGTGCTGCTGGTCTTCTGCGCGGTCGTGATCATCCCGTTCGTCGGCGTGATCTCGACCAGCGTGGCGCCGAATAAACAGATCAACGAGTCCGGCGGTCTGGTGCTGTTCCCGAAGTCGGTGAACTTCGCGGCGTACGAGTCCCTGTTCGCCGGCGGCGTGGTCACCCAGGCGCTGTTCGTCAGCATCTTCGTCACCGTCGTCGGCACGCTGCTCAGCCTGACCGTGTCGTGCCTGCTGGCGTACGCGCTGGCCCGGCCGAGCTTCACGGCCGGGCGGCCGATCCTGCTGGTCGTGCTGTTCAGCATGTTGTTCTCGCCGGGCATCATCCCGACGTACCTGACCGTGAAGGGCGTCGGGCTGCTCGACAGCATCTGGGCGCTGATCGTGCCGACGATGATCAGTGCGTTCAACGTCGTCGTCCTGCGGGCGTTCTTCATGAACCTGCCGAACGAGATCACCGAGAGCGCCCGGATCGACGGCGCGGGTGAGCTCAAGACGTTCACGTACATCGTGCTGCCGCTGTCGAAGGCGGTGCTGTCGGTGATCGGCCTGTTCTACGCGGTCGCGTACTGGAACGCGTTCTTCTCCGCGCTGCTGTACCTGAACGACTCCAAGCTGTGGCCGTTGCAGCTGGTACTGCGGACGTACGTCATCAACGACACCCAGCTGGGCAGCGCCGAGCTGGGTACCGAGCTGCTCCCGCCGCAGGCCTCGATCCAGATGGCGATCCTGGTCGTCTCGATCGTGCCGATCCTCGTCATCTACCCGTTCCTGCAGCGGCACTTCGCGAAGGGCGTTCTCACCGGCGCCGTCAAGGGCTGATCACAGCTCCGTCTCAAAGTGTGTTTCGGGGGTTGCCCAGGGCAACGCCAGGGTTGCGCCTGGGCAAACCCTGTGGGAACGGCGGGTACCGTCGAAAAGTATGGGGATCGAAGCGCTGGAGCGGGTGGGGCAGGGCGGGGAACAGCAGCAACGAGGAGTCCAGGTCTTCTGGAGGGTGGTACGGGAAGCAGTCCTGTTGGCCACCCTTTTCCTCGTCTACAGTGCGGGCCGGCAGATCGCGGCCCGCCATACCGGCTCCGCGTTCGACCATGCACACGAAGTGCTGTCGTTCCAGAACTGGCTGCATCTGCCGAACGAGGCGACGATCCAGCACTGGGCGCTGCAGTTCCCGCATCTGGTCGAAGGCGCCAACCTGTACTACGCGAGCGTGCACGCGCCGCTGACCGCCGCCGTACTGCTCTGGCTGAGCATCTGGCGGCCGAAGGCCTACTCGCATGTCCGGTGGACGATGGTGTCGCTGACCGGACTCGCACTGATCGGTCACATCGCGTTCCCGCTGGCGCCGCCGCGGATGATGCCGGGCTTCGTCGACACCGGACTGCGGTTCGGCCAGTCCGTGTACGGGCCGGACCACACCGGTGGCCCGGCCAACCAGTTCGCCGCCATGCCGAGTCTGCACGTCGGCTGGGCGGCGCTGATCGCGCTCTCGATGATCCTGATCACCAGGTCGCGCTGGCGCTGGCTGTGGCTGCTGCACCCGATCATCACGTTCAGCGTGGTCGTCGTGACCGGTAACCACTACTGGCTGGACGGCATCGTCGCACTGCTCCTGCTCGCGGCCAGCCTGCCGTTCCTGCTCCGGTCCGGCCTGCACGCCGACCAGCCGCGCTCGCGTAATTCGGTACCACCGCGGAAGGTGCTCAAGTAACGTAGCAAGGCTGTGTCGGCTCGTCCCCTGCCGTAGCGAGCAGGTGCTCGGCGGAGTGCCTCGGCGAGCGGGAGCGGAGGGGTCGATGTGGTTTCATCGTTCCCTTCGCTCCCGCTCGGCGAGGTGCCCGCCGAGCGCCGCGCAGTAGGCAGGGGACGAGCCGACACAGCCCCTGCTCCCCCACTGCTGCCGGAGGTTTCCGCATGCCCCCCGATACGTCCGACACCCTCCAGGCCGAGAAGGACTACCTCAAGAACTCCCGAGCCGCGCTGGCGGTCATGCGGGAGAAGACCGGCGCACTGGAGGTCCACAGCGCGGACCGGGTCAACCAGGAGTTCCTGATGGCCGCGATCTTCCGGCGGATGAAGGAACTGGAGGACGACCCGGACGTCCCGCTGTTCTTCGGGCGGCTGGACTACATCGAGCCGACCGACGAGACGTTCCATATCGGCCGCCGACACGTGAACGACGAGTTGGGCGAGCCGCTGGTCGTGGACTGGCGAGCAGACATCTCGGTGCCGTTCTACCGGGCCAGCAAGACCGAGCCGATGGGCGTGGGGGTACGCCGCCGGTTCGGCTTCACGCACGGCGAGATGACGGCGTTCGAAGACGAGGACCTGACCGCGACCGGGCAGGTCGAGCAGCACAGCAACATCCTGGACGCCGAGATCGAGCGGCCGCGTTCCGGCCCGATGCGCGACATCGTGGCGACCATCCAGCCGGAGCAGGACGTGATCGTCCGGGCCGGTGTCGACGACACCATCTGCGTGCAGGGAGCGCCCGGCACCGGTAAGACCGCGGTCGGCCTGCACAGGGCGGCGTACCTGCTCTATGCGTACCGGGACCAGCTCAGTCGGGCCGGCGTGCTCGTCGTCGGTCCGAACGCGAGCTTCCTGCGCTACATCGGCGACGTCCTCCCGGCATTGGGTGAGATCGAGGCGAAGCAGACCACCGTCGAGGAGCTCGTCGCGCGGGTGAAGATCGCGGGGCCGGGGCCTGCGCTGGTCGACGTACTCAAGGGCGACGCGCGGATGGCCGAAGTACTCCACCGAGCGGTCTGGGCGAACGTCGACCTGCCCAAGGATTCGCTGGTCGTCCCACGTGGAGCGCACCGCTGGCGCGTCGCGGCGTACCAGGCGGAGGAGCTGATCACCGAGCTGCGCAACCGAGGCATCCGGTACGGCGCCGGCCGGGCGATGCTGCCCCAGCGACTGGCCCACGCGGTGCTGCTGCGCATGGAGGCGGCCGGCGACTCCCCCGACGACCGCGTGCAGGACTCGGTGGCGCGGAGCCGACCGGTCAAGCAGTACGCCGAGGCACTCTGGCCGGCCGTCGACCCGGCGAAGCTGCTGTTCCGCCTCTTCACCGACCCGGAGCTGCTGGCCGAGCACGCCGACGGCATCCTCACCCCGGACGAGCAGGCGATGCTGCTCTGGGACAAGGTCCCTCGGTCCGCCGGTGCGGCCAAGTGGTCCGTCGCCGATGCCACTCTGATCGACGAGATCGCCGATCTGGTCGACCGCACGCCGTCACTCGGCCACGTCGTACTGGACGAGGCCCAGGACCTCTCCGCGATGCAGCTGCGCGCAGTCGGACGACGCTGCTCGACCGGTTCGATGACTGTCCTCGGTGACATCGCGCAGGGCACCACGCCGTGGGCCACGCCGTCCTGGGACGAGGCGTTGAAGCACCTGGGCAAGACGGGCGCCCACACCGAGGAGCTGACCGCTGGTTTCCGCGTCCCCGGCCAGGTGATCGAGTACGCCGCCCGCCTCCTCCCGACGATCGCACCGCACCTCAAGCCCCCGACAGCGGTACGACGGGCGCGTGGTGAGCTCACGATCTCCCGCGTACCGGACAGCCTCGCCGCCGCGGTCACCGCCGTACGGGAGGTGTCTGAGCGGCTCGGGTCGATCGGACTGATCGTGCCGGACGCACTGGTGCCAGCGACCCGGAAGGCGCTGCACGGCATCGCCTTCTCGGTCCTTGGCGACGAAGACGACGTGGACGCCCACCTGGACGTCGTACCGGCGTCGCTGGCCAAGGGTCTCGAGTTCGACCATGTCGTACTGGTGGAGCCGGCCGGCATCGTGGCCGGTGAGGCCGACGAGCGGACCGGTCTCCGCCGGCTCTACGTCTGCTTGACCCGTGCCGTGACCTCACTGGTCGTGGTGCACAACGAAGACCTGCCCGTGGTGCTAGAAGCCTCGTGAGCCGCCCGATCGGCGCGACGAGCGCCGGGACGAACCGCCACCGCTGGAGCGGGTCCGGGAGGACCAGGAGCTCCGCTGGCTCGAGCCGCTGTACCAGCTGCTCCCGCTGTCGTCCCCCGAGCTGCTGCTCGACGAGGCTGCCCAGTCGCCGACCGAACTGCCGACGTCCGAGCTGAACCGGCTGAAGCGCGCACCTGGCCGACGGGCCCGCCAGCGCGACCGCATCTCCTCGCTGCGGCGCCGGAAGTCGGAGTCCGGGAACCACCACACCCGCCCGTCACCCTGCGACCAGTAGCCGTCGACGTACGCGGCGAGGTCCTCGGCGTGCTCCCAGTACGGCGTCGAGAGCTGCCAGCCCTTCACCATCCGGATCTGCGGCTCCTCACCGGCCTCGTCGCGTTGCTTGCAGGCGGCGCAGACGTCGACAGCACGCGCAGCTCCGTCCTCCGGCTTCCACTCGATCTGGTCCGTGCTCGGTCCGTGCCGCGGGTCGAAGAAGCAGGGCGCGGTCGGCTCCGGGATCGGCTTGCCGGCCCTTACCGCGTCCAGGCACACGAGCCCGTAGCGGGCGGAGCCGAGCAGTGTGGTGACTGCCTCGATGTCCTTGTCACCCTTGGCCTCGTCCAGCCGGTGCCGCGCCTTCTCGACCGTGTCGAGCACGTCCTTCGACAGGAGGGACTGTTGCGGGTCGGACACCGTCGGAAGCGCGGAGACCTGTTGCGAGAGCGCGATGATCTCCTCGTCGAGCAGCGGCTTGCTGACGCCGAGGTGAGCCTTCTCGTCCTTGCGTCGCGTCCTGCGAGCACCCCACGCGGTCAGGCCGTACCAGAGCCCGATCACCCCGGCCAGGCCACCGGCGTACGGCGCCGCGTCGACGTAGAACGGCTTGTTCACCACCTGTGCGCGCTGGATGAACCGCTCCAGCATCGGCTCGTACTCCGGCGCGCAGCAGTCGACCGCCTGGTCCACAGCGTCGCCGACGAAGTACGTCGGTCCATGGTCGGCCCGTTGGACGGCGTGGAACCCGCGTCCCGCGGACTCCGACTTCGCGTCGACGAGTACGCCGTACACGCCCTCGACGCCGACCCGGTCGTACAACTGGTCCGCGATCTCCTCACCCTCCCAGGCGAGGTTCACGTAGTACCCGCTGTCCGACGTGTTGATCTTCGACGCAGGAATGACGGCGATCCGGATCGGCGCGGACGCATCCTTGGCAGCGGCGTCGAGCTCCGCGACCTCGCTGCTGGTCAGCTCCTTCACGTCCGGGTCGACCCAGACACCGGCGTCGCCCAGGTGACTGGCCACGGTGTTCATGTAGGCGTCAGGGTCCGTGGCCGCGTGTGCCGGCACTGCGGGCAGGGCCGACAGCGCGATGATGGCGAACACACCGAGCAGACGTTTCATCGTGATCCTCCCGAGAGGCGGTCGCGGCAGGCACTACAGACCGGGACTTCCCGTGGCCTGCCGCCGGGTGGCGTGTACATCCAGTCGGTCACGGACGTGCCGTGGCTGGGGTCGAAGAAGCACGCGGCTCTGCGCGCCGGAGCAGGTGTGCCGGCGACCTTCGCCTGCGCACAGGCCAGTCGCCAACGGCCGTACTCGACCGTGGCCCGGACCTCGCGCAGCTTGTCGTCGTCCGGCTCACCGTCGACAACGCGACCGGCGTCGGCGTACGCATCCATCGCCGCCTGCACATCTGCCGCAGTGTCAGTGATGTCATGGCCGTCCAGACGCACGTCCGCAGCATCCAGTTCCTCACCGAACCGCGTGACGTCCTCACGCGCAGCCGAACGCCGCTCGTCGACGGTGTCCACCTCGTCCGGCAGCACCTCGTACGACGGCCGGTAGAGCGCAGGTCCTTGGTCCTTCTTGCGCGACATCGAACGTATCGAGCGGGCGAGGAACAGAGCAGCCGCGAGCATCACCAGGACGCCCACCCCAGCCCATAACCATCCCGGGCCCGACGACGTCTTCGGTATGTCCAGTTGGTCGAGCACGCCGTTGAGCATGCCGACCGGATCGGAGCGGCTGTGCTTGCCCAGCTCGTCGGTGAGGATCTCCGCGATCGGGGTGTCCACACCGACCGCACTCCCCCAGCTGATCGCGCCGCCGAACACCACCAGGTAGATGCCGTCCGCCTGCTGACGATCGACCAGTTGGTCGACGTACCTATGAGCTGCAGCGCTCTGGTCGCCGGCCCCGAGTACGGCGGCGGGCACGACCGCGATGCGAATCGCCGGGTCGCGCCCGTTCACCCGATCAGCCAGCTCGGCGGCGTCCTTGTCCGGTACCAGCGACCGTTGCGACGGATCGACGTACACCGGCGAGGTCTTCCAGCCGTCGACCACTGCCGCCGGATCGCTGGAGCCCGTCAGAGTGGAGGCGAGCAACAGCACACCGGCAAGCAGACGCATGGGCAGAAGCCTGCCCTACCGCAGGGCCGTGTCAGTCGACAGCGGCTGTGACGTAGATGTCCTCCTCGCGCTCGAGCTCCTCGACCCGCTGCAGCGCGGAGTCACGCCAAAGCGCGTAGACCAGGCCGAGCACGACCAGCGACAGTGCGGTCGCCAGCACCGGCAGATAGCTGACGCCGAGCGACTGGATGACCAGTCCGCCGACTACCGCCGACAGTCCGGCGCCCAGGTAGATCGCGGAGGCGTTGAGCGAGATCAGCAGACCGCCGCCGAGCTCCAGCAACAGGTTCTGGATCGGTGGGTTGAAGGACCACGTGAACATGCCCCAGACCAGCAGGGCGGCAGCGGCACCCACCTCCGTCGTCAGCGTGACATCCAGGGTCGCGAGGAGGGCGGTGATGCCGATCATCAGAACGGCCAGGGTCCGGAGACTGCCGAAGCGGTCGGTGACCCGTCCGCCGAGGAAGTTCCCGATCACCGCGCCCACGCCGTACAGCAGGAGCAGCAGGCTGGTGGCGTTGCCGGTCAGACCGGCAGCGTGCTTCAGCAACGGGACGATGTAGATGTAGACGCTGAATGCGGCGAGCACTGCGAGGACTGTGATCGCCAGGATGATCTGAACGCGACGGTCGGCTACACCGGCGAAGCGCTCGCGCAGACCGACCGCCGGAGGTGCGTCGATCGTGGGCAGCGCTGCCCGCTCGACGATCGCCACCAGCACGGCGACTGCGGTGATCAGCGCGAAGACGCCCTTGTAACCGAGGCTCGGGCCGAGGAAGGTGCCGGCCGGTACGCCGAGCACCAGCGCGAACGTCAGACCGCCGAACACGATGGCGACGGCCCTACCGCGCTCCTCCGGTCGCATCAGACTCGTGGCGAACAGAGTGGCCGCCGGCGTGTACATAGCAGCGCCGAGCGCGGCCACGACCCGGCCGGCGATCAGGATCGGGTAGTTGACGGCCAGCGCAGCGATCAGGTTGCCGAGCGCGGCCAGCACCAGTGCGGCGATCAGGAGCGTACGGCGCTCCCACCGGCCGGTCAGCGTGGCCAGGATCGGCGCACCGATCGCATAGGACAGGGAGAACGCGGTGGCGAGCTGGCCCGCGGCAGTCAGCGAGACATGCAGCTCGGAGCTCACGTCGGGGAGCACACCGGACACGACGTACGCGCTGGTGCCGACCGCGAACGCACCGGCGCCGAGCAGGTAGATCCGTGCGGACATCGAAGGCCTTCCGGGGAGAGGTTCACTAGTTCGATCGTCATCGTACTACGATCTTCATCGAACTTCGACCGACGTCGTACTATGGATTCATGGCCACAAAGGTTCTCCCGCAGCCGGAGCGGGACGAGATCCGCGTCGAGGCGGTTCTGCAGGCACTGGGCGAGCCTGTCCGGCTCACGATCGTCCGTGCCCTGGCCGACAACCCGGCAGGTGTCTGCTGCGGCGAGATCGAGCTGCCCGTTACCGCATCCACCCGCGCCCACCACCTCAAGACGCTCCGCGAGGCCGGCGTGCTCTCCACCCACACCGACGGCACCCGCCGGATCAGCATCCTGCGCCGCGAAGACCTCGAGGCCCTCTACCCGGGCCTGCTCACCGGCATCCTGGGCGCGAAGCAGTAACCACACGCACACGCCTGGTGAACCTGCACCTCAACCGCAAGATGCCGGTGGGGTGATCGAGGGCTGGTTGTAGAAGTGCTGCTGGCAGACTGAAGCAGTGGTGGAGCTTCGGGCGCAGTGGGCCGACCTGGTGCCCGGTTCTGCCGCGCTCGCGGACGAGCTCGTCGCACGGTACGTCGAACGCAACCGCCGCGCGTACCGCGACCAGTATCTCGCGATCGTCCTCACCGCACTGGACTCGTTCATCCAGCTCTCGACCGACCCGACCAGTGTCCGGCTCGCGGCCTGGTTCCACCGCGCTGTCCACGAGCCGGGCGGCACACCGTCCGAGGACGCCGAGGCGTCGGCCCGGTTGGCCGAGCAGCTGCTCCCGCAGTACGGCGTACCGCCGATCCGGATCGCCGAAGTCGCCCGGCTGATCCGCCTGACCGGCGACCTCGCCGCACCCCCGCCGGATGCCTACGCGCCACCCCGCCGGGACGCGAACGGCGACGTGCTGCTGGATGCCGTCAACGCGATCCTCGCCTCCGACCCCAGCCGCTACGCCGTCCACACCGCCGAAGTACGCCGGGACGCCGGCGACCGCAAGGCCGCACTCGAGCACCGGTACGACGACGTACGCGAACTGCTCGACGGCCATCTGTACCGCACGCAGCTGGCACGCCAGCGACTCGGACCGGTCGCCCGCGTCAACCTCGAGTCGGAGCTGGCCGGACTGGACAGCGAACTCCCTGCTCCGTGGCGCGGTTGGCAACAGGCCGCACTGACCGCGACAGCCACCTTCACCGCGATCGCTGCCGCAGTAGTCGCTATCGCCGCCTCTGGTGCGTCCTGGCAAACCCCAGCAGCGCAAGACGAACCAGGCTGGCCACCCATCGCGCTGGCAGTTCTGTCGTTCTTCAGCGCACCGGTCCTGTTCCGCTGCGCTCGTAGCGCCAGTCAGCGCGCCCGCCTCATCGCCGGCGCCGTACTGGCGATCGCCGTCACCGGACTGCTCGTCGCCTGGGCCCAGGCACCCCGGACGAACGTTGCCGTCGGCGTCGGTCTCCGCGTTCCGTTGATGATCTCCGCCCTGCTGCTGTTGCTGATTGCCGGCACCGCAGCTCTGGTGGCCTCGCTGCTGCGCACCAGGACGGCCCGCTTCCTGCCGGCACGCAACCTCGGCCAGCAACTCGCCTGGCTCGCAGCACCGGCCGCAGTCGCTCTCACGTTGTTGCTGATCGTCCAGCCGCTGTCACGCAGCTATGTGCTCGGCTCGAACGAGCGGGTCGAAGGCACACCGGGCCAAGCAGGCAAGGCTGTGCCGTCGGTCCTGGACGGCAGCGTCGCCTGGGTCAGTGAGTCGGTTGCCGGCACCGGCGCCGAAGAAGCCATCGGCACCCGCTACGGCATCGCGATCCCCCGGCCGAGCGGTGTGGTCGAGATGCTCGATGCAGCCACGGGCGAACTGCGCTGGCGCTACAGCCGATCCGATTCCGACGAGAAGCCGGTCATCGCCGCGACCGGCAACGGCGACTACGTGCTCGCCCAGTTCGCCGACGTCGGCTATCTACTGCTCGACGCGAACACCGGCCGGCGCAAGGCCGCTTGGCCCGGCCGGACGCGGGACCGGTTCATCCAGCAGTCCCAGCCCCTCCTGACCGGCGAACGCTCAGGCAAGCTGCACGGCGTGGACCCGACCGGCCAGGAACGCTGGACGTACGACTCCGGCGACTGCACCGACCTGGGCGCGATCGCCACGGCCGAGACAGTAGTCACGTTCGTCAGCCACACCTGCGACGACCGTCCTGACGAGATGGCTGCACTCGACGTCGAGTCCGGGAAGAAGCTGTGGACGAAGACGTCGGACACGTACCGGCGGCCAGTCGTCGTCGCCGGTCTGGTCGTCGTGGCCGAGCCCGGCGGGGACTCCGACGTACCTGCTGCGCTGACGGCGATCGAGCCGCGGACCGGTGACGTCCGCTGGCGTTGGGAAGTGCCCAGGACCTGGTCGTGCCGGACGCTGCTCAACACTGCCGGGAAGTACCTGATCGTCGTCGACTGTCCCGGCCCGAGCAGTCTGGAGAACCGCAAGACCATCGTGACCGCGATCGACGCGAACACCGGTCTGACCGCTTGGCAGACCCAGGCGCCCGTCAGCCCGCGCGTGAAGGTCACCGTGACCGCGGACGGCCGCGTCATCTCGCTGGGTCGCGCCGCGGCCGGCTGCGTCGCGAACGTGATCAGCCAGACCGGCTTCCGTCAGGTCCGCCTGCCCACAGGCATCTCCTGCAATCGGGATCCGCGTGCCGTGGGCAATCTGGTGCTCACGTCCGGCACGGACACCGTCATCGCCCTGCGCTGAGCTGCTTCTGCGCGGAGGCCAGTAGCTCGACAATGCGGGTGCCGAAGGCCACGTCGGTCGGGTGGGACTCGCCTGACTCGGCTGCCACGACCAGCTCCTCGGCGGCGAGGCTGAGTGCGTCAGCGGCGAGGGTCGTGCGCTCCGGGAGCAGCGCCGTACCGGACTCGCCCCAGACGCCGGTCTCGAAGTTGCTGCCCGACGGTGGCGCGAGCAGGGTGATGCTGGCCGTGCTGGTCGCGCCGGACTCGTGCGTGAGGACCATGTGGATCAGACCGTCGCCGCCACCGACAGCCGTGAGCTCACCGATCGGACCGAGCATCGCGGCCAGGTTGGACAGCGCGTGCGGGCCGACGTCCCAGAGCGATCCCCACTGCTCGCGCCGCCAGACCGAGTTGGTGTAGCGGTTGCCCGGTGCGTCCAGCGAGGCAAGCATCCGGCTCCAGCCGCCCTGCCAGCCGCCAGTGGCCTCCAGACCGGCGAAGAACTCGCGCATCGGCGGCTCGAACCGCTGGGTGAGGAACACGACCGACGCGATGCCCTCGTCTTCGGCCTCCTCGACCAGCGCCCGGGCGTCGTCCAGCGAATCGGAGACCGGCTTGTCGAGCAGCAGGTGCTTCCCGACGGCCGCTGCCTCGAGCGCCATCGACGCCTGCACCCTCGGCGGTACGGCGAACGCGACCGCATCCACGGACTCGAGTAACTCCGCGTAGTCGTCGTACGCCGTCAGCCCGAACTCGCCCGCGAACGCGGCGGTTTTGTCCGGATGCCGCCCCCAGACGCCGGCCAGCTCGACCCCGGCGGCCGCCGTGAGCCCCGGAGCGTGCGTGCGCGCCGCCCACCCGCCCGTCCCCACCAGACCGAACCGCATCTAGCCCTCCCAAGCCGGAAATGTGATCTGCACCGCAATCCCACTGGTGGAATTCGATGCCGGACGCACCTGTCGAACCGGTCAGGTGACGAGCCGATATCGCTTTGGCCACGACCCTATCCGGGAACCCCGGATCGGTCGGTACAGGCTCCTGCGGGGTGCCAGACTCCTTAGCCATGGACCTGCGCGACCAGTGGAATCGCCTGCTGCCGCACGCGCAGCCGTTGGGCGACGATCTGCTGGCTCGTTACGCAGAGCAACATCGCCACTATCACGACCAGCGCCACCTCACCGAGGTGCTGGAGACCATCGACGATCTGGCCGAGTACGCCGACGACGCGGACACGGTCCGGCTGGCAGCCTGGTTCCACGACGCGATCTACGACCCGCAGGCCGACCCCGGCGAGAACGAGGAGGTCTCGGCCCAGCTGGCCGAGCTCGAGCTGGCGGCGTACGGCGTCGAGGCCGCGCGGGTCGAGGAGATCGGCCGGCTGGTCCGGCTGACCGCGAAGCACGACTGTGCACCGGACGACCGCAACGGCTCCGTGCTCTGCGACGCCGACCTGCGGATCCTGAGCCTGCCGCAGCACCGCTACGACGAGTACGCCGCCGGGATCCGGCAGGAGTACGCGCATATCGCGGACCGCGACTTCGCCCGCGGCCGGATGACGTTCCTGCAGGGCCTGAGCGAGACGAGTCTGTACGCGACACCGCGAGGCCATGAGGAGTGGGAACGACCGGCCCGGGACAACCTGACCCGGGAGGTCGCGGCCCTGGGCCCTAGGGGGGCCCGACCGATCGGCGGGCTGATCCCGGTCATCTACTTCGGTGCTGCCCTCGGTGCGGTCGTCGCGTCCTCGGTCCTCCTGGGCCGCGGCCTCGGTGCTGCCGCCAAGTGGCCGGCCGACCCGTCGGACGCCGGCGGCTTCCCGGTGTGGGCGCCGATCGCCGGTACGGCGGTGGCCGCGGCACTGACCTGCGCGTGGTTCCGGCGTGCCCAGCAGCGGCTGGTGACCATTCCGGCCGTTGTTTTCGCCGTTGTCGGCCTGGTCGCTATCGGCGTGTGCTGGTGGCGGTGGCCGGCCGCACAGCCCGGTGCAGCCATGTCGGAGCGCTGGCCGTACCTGATGCTCGCGTCCGTGGCTCTGGTGCTGTCGGGCGCACTGTTGGCGTTGGCGAGGCGGCTGCGGCTCGCTCCGCCGTACGCACAGGCTCCTCCGCGCTGGCTGGGCGTCGGTGCGACCGCTGTCTGCGGCGCGCTGCTGGCGTGGGTCGTGGTGTCGGCAGGCGAGCCGTTCGTGCAGGCCCGGCTGGAGACCGCCAACACAGTCAGTACGACGACCACGATCGAGCCGACCCAGCTCCCCGTGCAGCTCGACGGGACGCTCGCGTGGAGCCGTGAGGTCCCCGCGACCGGTGCGATCACAGGTACTGCGGGTGGAGTTGCCGAACTGCGGTCGGACGGTGTGGTGATGTCCGACGCGGCCACCGGTCAGATCCGCTGGCGCTACTCGCGGGCCGACGTACAGGACGCCGCGTCGAGTGGCGCGAAGGGCCTGCTGGTGTCGGCAGATACCAGGACGATCGCAGCGCATCTCCCACACTCGGAGTACCGCGAACCCGCGGGCATCGACCTGCCGACGTACGCCGTGTTGGATGCGGTGAGCGGGAAGGTGCTGACCGAAGTACACACCGACGGTACGGCGCTGGCGGTCGACGAGAACCAGCTGCTCGTGGCTGAAGGCAAGTACGTCGTAGCGCACGGCGTGAGCAACCCGACGCACTGGCGGGCGCAGGTGCGCTGCAACGTGACCCAGGGCGAGCTCGTCGGCGACCAGGCGGTTGTCGTGGACGCCTGTGCCGGCAACAGCGCCGTCGTACGCGGGCTGGATCTCAAGACCGGCGCTCAGCGCTGGGAGGTTGATCTCGGCGCACGGATCGACCTGAGCGCGGAGCTGGACCCGTCCACCTGGGTCGGGGACCTGGTCTCCGTACCGGACACCCGTGAGGTGTCCGGGCTGATCTGGACCGGCGCGGCCGGCGGGACGCTGTACCAGTGGAGCGTCGACGTCGGTGAGGGCCGCATCATCTGGACCACGCCCGTGCCGGGGACACCACGCCCGCGGCTCGGCTCGTCGTCATGCGACGCACAACTGGCCGCGACCCACGCATCGCTCGTACTCATCACCTGCCGCACCGGCAACGACCCAGGCCAACCGCAGACGTACGACGTGTCGTCGTCGAGCCCTGCCGACGGCACGCCGCAGTGGCACCACCTGCTCCAGGTGCCGCCGAAGCTGCAGCAACCGGAGTACCCGCGGAACGGGTTCGGACTGCTGCCCGACGGGCGCGTGGTGACTCTGATGCCGCAGCCGAACGGCAGCTGCTCCCCCGTCATGATCGGCACCACCGGCGTCCAGCCACGACCGATCCTGCCGAGTGTGAACGCCCAGCCGGTCGCGAAGTCCGAAGAGGTCACCTGCAACAAGCCGGCCGTAACGGTGGCCGCCGCGCGTCCCGTCTTCTCCGACGGCACCCGGCTCTTCGCGCTCAACTAGGGAATTACTTTGCCGCGGGCACGGTTGTTGAATACCGTGATGCCCATGTTCCGCGTGGTTCTCGAGCACAACCTGTCAGGCACCGGCCTGACGGGTGCTCCCGCGTGGGCATTGTCAGTCGATTCAGCCACCGGCACTCGAAGCTGACCCTCCTCCTGCTGAGCAGGACCCGCGGAGGAGGGTGGCTCTCACCGGCCCCCTCCGTGTGGTGACAGCACTGGAGGGCTTGCCGGAGGGTCCTGGCTCTCACCGAATCCTCTGACATACAAGGACATACTCATGGCCAAGAGCCAGTTCGTGCGGACCAAGCCGCACCTCAACATCGGCACGATGGGTCACGTCGACCACGGCAAGACCACGCTGACCGCCGCGATCACCAAGGTGCTCGCGGAGCGCGACCCGAGTGTCAACCGCTTCATCGCCTTCGACGGCATCGACCGTGCGCCGGAGGAGATCCAGCGCGGGATCACGATCAACATCTCGCACGTCGAGTACGAGACCGCGACCCGCCACTACGCGCACGTCGACATGCCCGGGCACGCCGACTACGTGAAGAACATGATCACCGGCGCCGCGCAGGTGGACGCCGCGATTCTGGTCGTGTCCGCGCAGGACGGCGCCATGCCGCAGACGCGGGAGCACGTGCTGCTCGCGCGCCGGGTGGGTGTGCCGTACCTGGTGGTCGCGCTGAACAAGGCCGACACCGTCGACGACCCCGAGCTGCTCGACCTGGTCGAGCTGGAGGTCCGTGAGCTCCTGTCGGAGTACGGCTTCCCGGGTGACGACGTACCGGTCGTGCGCGTGTCCGGTCTGAAGGCGCTGGAAGGCGACTCGAAGTGGACCGCCGCGATCGGCGAGCTGCTGGACGCGGTCGACACCTACGTACCGGTCCCGGACCGTGAGCTCGGGCAGCCGTTCCTGATGCCGATCGAGAACGTGTACACGATCAGTGGACGCGGGACGGTCGTCACCGGTGCTGTCGAGCGCGGTTCGCTCAAGCTGGGCGACGCGGTGGAGGTCGTCGGCCTCGGTCCGACCGTCGTGAGCACAGCGATCGGCATGGAGACGTTCGGCAAGTCGCTGGAGTCCGCGGACGCGGGCGACAACGCGGCGGTGCTGCTGCGTGGCGTGAAGCGCGACGAGGTCCGTCGCGGCCAGGTGGTGGCGTTGCCGGGCAGTGTGCAGCCGCACCGGAAGTTCCGGGCGACCCTGCACGCGCTGTCCACGGCGGAAGGCGGCCGGCACACCCCGTTCGCCGCGGACTACCGCCCGCAGTTCTACTTCCGTACGACGGACGTGTCCGGCGGCATCGACCTCGGTGAGATCACCCTGGTGATGCCCGGCGACACGATCGACCTCGGCGTGGAGCTGGAGAAGCCGATCGCGATGAACGTCGGCCTCGGCTTCGCGGTCCGCGAAGGCGGCCACACCGTAGCCGCCGGCACCGTGACCGAACTGCTCGACTGAACAACGGCCCCCGATCTATCCGGTCGGGGGCCGTTTTCTGTGGCGGAGCCCGGCGGCGGTGATCCGGCGGACGAGCTCGCGGCTGGACACCGGTACTGCGCCGGCGGCGACCAGGTCGTCGTACCGGTCGCTGGGTACGTCGTAGTGGTCGCGGTCGAAGCCCCGGGAGGGGATGCCGGCGGCCTTCGCGAAGGCGTGGAGCTCCTCGTAGGACTCGTCGCTGACCAGGTGGGACCAGACTCTGTTCCACGCCGGCCACGCGGGTGGGTCGATCAGGATCATTCGCGGGCGTCCTGCGCGTCGAGCAGATTGCGCCATGAACGCACGAACCGGGAGTTCACGTAGGCCTTCGTCCACGAGCCGTCCTGGCGCACCGACGTACCGACGTGGAACCGGCGTACGCCGCTCTGGAACAGCCACGGGACATGCTCCGGCTGGAGACCGCCCCCGGCCATCATCACGCCGGCCACGGCGGAGTCCTCCTTCGCGAGCTTGCACAGGTCGTCCAGCCCGTGGCTGACACCGATCGACGAGCCGGCCGTCAGCACGCAGTCCAGACCCGGCAGGGTGCGCAGTGCAGTCCACGCCCGCTGCTGCTCGAGCACGGCATCGATGGCGCGGTGGAACGTCCACGGCGTACCCGTGAAGGTGCTGGTCAGTGCGGTCACCGACTCGACATCAACCTGGTTGTCGGGTGTCAGGAAGCCCAGCACGAACCCATCCGCACCGGCTGACAGGTAGGACTGCGCCATGGCGGTCAGCCGGTTCAGCTCGGCGCCGTTGGTGGTGAACGAGTTCTCCAGCCGCAGCATGACCCGCAGCGGCAGATCGGTGACGCGGCGGATCGCACTGACCGTCGACACCGACGGGCACAACCCGTCCGCCTCCATCGAGGCGCACAGCTCCAGCCGGTCCGCCCCACCCTCCTGCGCCGCCTCCGCGTCCGCCGGATGCAGCGCGATGATCTCCAGCAACGAACCCATGGGGGCCATCATCTCCCATATTGCTGTTGCACTCTCCGAAGACCTTCTGTATCGTTTTTCTAGATCGATTTAGTAGAACGATGCAGAAGAGGTGGACCCGAGATGGCAGGCGTGACGCTGAAGACCGTGGCGAAGGCCGTCGGCGTGTCACCGTCGACCGTCTCGAACGCGTACAACAAGCCCGACCAGCTCTCCACCGCGCTCCGCGAGCGGATCCTGGCCACCGCCCACGAGCTCGGGTACGCCGGGCCGGACGCCTCGGCCCGGGCCCTGCGCAGCGGGAAGGCCGGCGCGGTCGGGGTGCTGTTCACGGACAAGCTGGCCTACGCCTTCTCGGACCCGTACGCGGTCGGTTTCCTGGCCGGGCTCGCCGAGGTCGCGGAGGAGTTCGCCACCAGCCTGCTGCTGATGCCGCTCAGTTCGACCGACATCGCCGGCGGCAGCAACGCAGTACAGCAGGCGGCCATCGACGCGGCGGCGATCTTCTGCGTGCCGGGCGGTCACCCGGCGCTGGACATCCTCGCCAACCGCGGGATCCCGGCCGTCTCGACCGATCGGGGCGACCATCCGGACCTGTCCTGGGTAGCGATCGACGAGGTCGAGGCGGCCGCGCAACTGGGTGAGCACCTGGCCCGGCTCGGTCACCGCGACGTCGTCGTCCTGGTCGACAACGCCGAGGCGGCCGGCGGCCGTCCGGTCGAACTGTCGCCCGACGAGGTCGGGTACACCGACTGCGAGCTGCGGATCCAGGGACTGCAGAAGGCGATGCCGGACGCGCGGCTGCGCATCGTCTCGGGCGGGCACAACGCGTTCGCATCCGGAGTGCGCGGCGCGGAGTACGTGCTCGACTCACAGGACCGCCCCACCGCGATCGTCGGGCTGAGCGACGTCCAGGCGCTCGGCGTGATGGAAGCGATGAAGGTCCGGGGACTGACCCCGGGTCGCGATCTGACCCTGGCCGGGTTCGACGACATCCCGGCCGCGGAGGCTGCCGGGCTGACCACGGTCCGCCAGCCGATCAAGGACAAAGGACGCGCGGTCGGACGGATCCTGCTCGATCCGTCGGCCACCGAGCGCCAAGTACTGATGCCGACGCAGCTGATCGTCCGCTCCAGCAGCGGGCCGGCTCCGAAGCGCTGACAAATCCACACACACCACCTGGGACCGACCGGTTCCCGGGCTGATCAACCACGCTCTCAGGAGGGAGCAGCACCATGACGTACTTCATCCCCGGCAACACCGCGGTCGAGAACGCCCGCAACCTGGCCCAGTCCGCTCTTCCGAACGCTCCCCAGGAGGAGTACGACGAGCCCCGCCGCCCGCTCGCGATCCGCGCCCGGCTCAGCGCCGTACTGCGCTCCGCCGCGGAACGCGAGCTGCGCCTCGCCAACCGCATCGACCCGACCTGCACCGTCAGCTGACAACTGCGAGGTCCTCGACAAACCCCACGCCCGATCGGGCGTGGGGTTTTGTCGGTGTTGTCTGGCACTCTGAAGGGCGATGAACGAGCCAGGGGTGTTACTGACCGCGCGGGCGATGGTGCTGCACGACCTCGGCGCGCGGGGCTTCGACGACGCCGTGATGGTGTCGCTGCTGGAGGACGCCGTGGCCGGTCGTCAGTGGTGGCTGGACCAGTGGCCCGACGGCGCCGAGCACATCGCCGGCCTGGTCGCGCAGGACGTGCAGGATCGCCTGGTCGACTCCGGGGTCCGCTGGCCGCGCTGCACCGCCTGCGACGACCTCCACGACCACGAGCTCCGGATCGAGCCGGAGCTGGGCCCGGATCCGCACTGGGTCTGCGAGCGGGCCGGCATCGCGGTCGCACCCCTGGGGCACCTGACCTGACCCTCCGGGTAATACCTGATTGATCTACATGTAGCCAGACTACTATTGTCTGTCTACATGAAGGCTTTGATGCTGCTCCGCGTGACGGCCGGGCTGCATGCGGTCGCGATCTGTCTGCAGCCGGTGTTCGCCGGGATCTACCTGGACGGCTCGCCCGGCGGCATCCGCATGCACGAGCCGACCGGACTCGCGATCGTCTTCCTCGGCCTCGCTCAGTTGCTAGCGGCAACGATCTGGTGGCGGGCCGGCGGACGGTGGCAGGCAGTCCCGGTGAGTCTGGTGATCTGGGCCGGCGAGGTCGTCCAGGTCGTGATGGGTTACAGCCGCCAGCTGGCGATCCACATCCCGCTCGGCATCGCGCTGGTAGCGAGCACGGTCGCCTTCGCGGTCTGGGTCAGTCGGCAGCGAGTGCGGGTGGCAGCATGACCGCCACCATCGAGCAGCCGGCCAAGGTACGCCGTCCGCGCGTCACGCTCCAGCTTCTCCGCATCACCCTGGTCCTGCACGCGGTGCTCGTGGTCGCGCAGCCGATCGCCGCCGGGTACTTCCTGTCCGGCAACGTCGACGCGATGACCGACATCCACGCCACGATCGGCGGATCCGTCTGGATGGTCGCGTTCCTCCAGACCATCGTCGCCGCGGGCTACACGATCGCGGGCCGCGGCCGGCTCTGGCCGACCATCGCGTCCGCCGTACTCGTCGTGGCCGAGTTCGTCCAGCTGACATTCGGCTACCTGCAGAACTTCGCCGTACACATCCCGCTCGGGACCGCCATCGTGACCACCGTCGTCTGGATGGCGGTCTGGTCGTTCCGCTCCACCGCACGCCTGAGCCGCCGGGAGGCCAAGCGATGAAGATGTCCCGCCGAGGGTTCCTGGCCGCCAGCGCCGCGAGCGCCGCCGTGACCCTGACCAGCTGCGGACAGGAGGCGAAGCCCGCGCAGGCCGGTGAACTCCTGCGCAGCAAGGCGAAACTCCCCGCGCCGTTTCAGGTCCCGCTCCCGATCCCGCCGGTCAAGAAGCCGGTCCGCTCGGATGCGAAGGCCGACTATTACCGCGTCGTCCAGCGCAAGGCTCGCCTGGAGATCCTCCCGGGGCTCACGACCGAGGTGATGGGGTACGACGGCCTGTTCCCCGGGCCGACCTTCGACGTACGCAGCGGTCGCACGACCGTCGTCGAGCAGGTCAACGAGCTCGATGTGTCCACCGTCGTCCACCTCCACGGCGGCCACACCCCGGCGCCGAGCGACGGCTGGCCGCTCGACCTCGTCATGCCCGCCAACGGCGGCCACAGCGAACACCACATGATGGCCGGCGGTGAGATGACGATGGGCAAACGCACGTACACATACCCGAACACCCAGCGCGCCGCGACCCTCTGGTACCACGACCACACGATGGACTACACCGCGCCGCAGGTCTATCGCGGGCTGTTCGGACTGCACCTCATCCGCGACGACGAGGAGGACAATCTTCCGCTCCCGAAGGGTGATCGGGAGATCCCGCTCGTGATCGCGGACCGCGCGTTCGACGCCGACGGCTCGTTCCTGTACCCGGCTGCCAAGGACGGCCCTGGCGTGGAACCGGCGTACATGGAAGGCGTTATCGCGGACGTGACGCTGGTGAACGGTGCGCCCTGGCCGGTGCACGAGGTCGATGCGGTCCGGTACCGCTTCCGCATCCTCAACGCCGGCAACGCCCGCCGATATGAGCTTGCCTTCAGCAACGGACCGGCGACGTTCGTGCAGATCGGCAGCGATGGCGGGCTGCTCGACGTACCGGTCGAACACAAGACCGTCGTGATCGCGCCGGCCGAGCGGTTCGACGTGGTCGTGGACTTCTCGCAGTACCAGCCGGGCGACGAGGTCACGCTCGTCAACAAGCTCGACAACAACGCGAACGTCATGCGGTTCAAGGTCGCCCGCAAGGCCGTTGACGAGAGCAACATCCCGGCGAAGCTCTCGTCGTACGCCGTGACGCCGCGACCGGCCGGCGTGGTCCGGCGGGAGTGGCGGTTCCGCCGTGGCAGCGCCGGCGACCACCGGGGCTGGACGATCAACGGGAAGGCGTTCGATCCCGCGGTCATGCAGGCGCAGGTCAAGCTCGATCAGTACGAGATCTGGACGTTCGTCACCGACGTCCACCATCCGGTGCACGTCCATCTCGCGCCGTTCCAGGTGCTGAGCCGCGGCGGGAAGACGAAGGTCGCGGAGTTCGACCACGGCTGGAAGGACACCGTCGACATCCGCCCCGCCGAGGTCGTCGAGGTTCTCGTCAAGTTCACCGCCCACAAGGGCAAGTACCTGATCCACTGCCACAACCTCGAGCACGAAGACATGGCCATGATGGCCGCCTTCGAAACCATCTAGGTACGCCGCAACCGCACGGCAAGCGCGGCCAGGTACCCCCACCCGACGACAACCGCGAGCCGCTGGAACAGCCCACCCACCGTCACCAAACCTGCTGTCTGGTTGAAGCCCGCGCTGGCGAGGAAGAAGCAGGCCAGATACGCCGTTGCGCTAAGCAACGAATACACCAACCACCTTCGGCCGTTGCCGCGGGCCAGCACAAGCTGCGCAACGAACAGAGCCAGGAACGCGGGCAACGAGAACCCGTCGTGCAGTGCACCGGAGGTGGTGTAGTCGGACGTAGCCGGCGTGCCGAGCGGGAAGCCGCTCACCGGGTCGGTCGTGAACGCACCCGCGCCGAGCAGCCCGACTCCCCAAACACCGATCAGTACGGCGCCCGTGCGATAGCCGGATCGCCAGATGCCAAGGGCGAACGCGATCGTGAGCACGCCGGCGACGAGGAAGTTGAGGACCTGCACCCAGCCGCCGGCGCCGAGCTCCAGCGAGCTGGCCGGATGCCGGAGAGCGCTGTATCCGGCGCCCTTGAACGCACTCTCGAGCATGAAGACGACGACGAAGAGCGGACCGGCGATCACGCCGCAGGCCAACAGCCGATCCGTCAGCGTCCGGCGCTCGGCGACCATCGGCGCGGACATCAGCGTGTGCCTGCTGCTAGCGCTTCTGCAGCCTTGGAACGAAGGGCGGCGAGGTCCACGCCGGCGGCTTCGAGAGTCCGCGCGACGCGGCCGCGTTCGGTCGCGAGGAGGCCGACCAGGATGCGCATCGGGCCGATCCGGCCGCCGCCCAGCTTCGGCGCGGCGTCCATCGCGCGGTGCAGCAGGAGCTTGGTCGACTCGCCGATGTGCGGGTCGCGGCCGCGTTCAGGTGTTGCTTCGGGCAACAGTCCCATCCGGACCGCGATCCCGGCGACGGCCAGGCTCTGCTCCCACTCGCGATTGAGCGCGGTCCGGATCGCGTCCTCGGTCAGGCCGGCCTCGGCCAGCAACTGCGCGGCCGCGGAGTCGTGCAGCCCGGCCAGCGCCAGCAGGACGTGCTCGGCCTCGATCGTCCGGGAGCCGTCGCGGCGGGCCTCGGCGCGGGCCGACCGCACCAGGATCGAGCGAACATCGGTCGACATCAGCGCCTCCTCAGGGCGACGCCGGCGGCGAGCAGCCGCCGGGCATGTTTCTTGTGCACCGCCTGCCGGGTGACCCCCAGCACCTCGGCCACCTCGGCCCAGCTCCAGCCGGACCGCATCGCGCGCTCCACCTGGCTGTCCTCGAGCCGGTCAGCCAGCCGGCGCAACGCCACCACCGCGGCCAACCCGGCCGCGGGGTCCTCGGGATCCACCAACTCGGTCATGCAAGCAACTTAGGTTGACAAGCTCAACCTGTCAACCAAAGTTGCTAAAGCTGACGGGGTTGACGACCGCGAAAGACGGGTCCTATATTCAACACATCGGTTGATCAAGGGAATGGTTGATAAACATGAGAGTTGACGATGATCAGCTCGACCGGTCGTTCGCGGCACTCGCCGACCCGGTCCGGCGGGCGATGATCGCGCGGCTGTCGCGCGGACCGGCCACGGTGAACGAGCTGGCCGAACCGTTCCCGATCACCAAGCAGGCGGTGTCGCGGCACATCCAGGTGCTCGAGGCCGCCGGGCTGATCACCCGGACCCGGGACGGCCAGCGCCGCCCGTGCCACCTGGTGCCGGCCGCGCTCGAAGCGCTGACGAGCTGGATCGACAACTACCGGCTCGAAACCGAACGCCGCTTCCGCCGGATGGAAGCGCTGCTGCGCAGCACGGAAGAGCAGTGAAAAGACAAAGACAGTAGTGAGTGGGAGAAGGAGAAGGAAGCATGACCGGAACCGTCATCAACACCCCGGCCGGCACCCCGTTCGTCGAGGTGACCCGGGAGTTCGCCGCGACGCCGGCGCAGCTGTTCAAGATCATGACGGATCGCGACCTGGTCGCCGAGTGGCTCGGCCCGCGGAACCTGGACGCGACCATCGAGGAGTACGACGTACGCCCCGGCGGCACGTATCGCTACATCCACCGCGACGACTCCGGTGAGTACGCCTTCCGCGGGGTCTTCCACACCGTGGAGCAGGACAAGCTCGTCATCCAGACCTTCGAGTGGGAGGGCGCGCCGGGCGAGGTCTGCCTGGAGAAGATGACGCTGGAGCCGACCGAGAACGGCGTACGGCTGCACCAGCAGTCGGTGTTCCCGTCGGTCGGCGCCCGCGACCAGTCGATCGAGTACGGCATGGAGAACGGCATCAACGACTCCATGGACCGTCTCGCCGAACTGCTGGCGAAGTCATGAGCGCGGTCGTCGTCGACATCTCGGTGTCCCTGGACGGCTACGTCACCGGGCCTAACGTCGGCCTGGACAACGGGCTCGGTGACAACGGCATGGCCCTGCACGACTGGGTCTTCCACGGCAACGACGCGGACCGCGCGGTCCTCGACGCCGCCTTCGAGAGCAGCGGCGCCGTGATCCAGGGCCGGAATCTGTTCGACATCATCGACGGGCCTGGCGGCTGGAGCGACGAGATGGGGTACGGCGCGAAGCCGACCGGCGAGGTGAACCCGCCGATCTTCGTCGTCACCCACACGCCGCCGGAGAAGACTCGCCTCGGCGACCGGTTCCGGTTCGTCGGCAACCCCACCGAGGCGGTCGCGCAGGCGCTCGAAGTTGCTGATGGCAAGGATGTTGTGGTGATGGGCGGCGGCCAGATCTGTCACGAGGTCCTGGCCGCCGGGCTGGCCGACGTACTGCGGTTGCACGTGGCAACCGTCGTACTCGGTGACGGGACGCGACTGTTCCCGGCCGAGCCGGCCGGCGGGCTGACACTCGAGCTGGCCGAGGCCGTCTCCACTCCGAGCGCGCAGCACCTCACCTACCGGATCGTGAAGGAGAAGTAGCCATGGGCAACGTCATCGCCACTGCGGCGGTATCGCTGGACGGGTTCGTCGCGGACACCGAGGACGGGGTCGGGCCGCTGTTCGACTGGTACAACAACGGCCCGGTCGAGATCTACGGGACCGACCCGGGCCGGCCGTTCCACGTCAGCCCGGCGAGTGCGGAGTACATGCGGTCGACGTGGCCGAACGTGGCTGCCTCGGTCATCGGGCGCCGGCTGTTCGACATCACCAACGGGTGGAACGGGGTACCGGCGGCCAGCGACCACGTCTTCGTCGTCACCCATGAACCGCCGGCCGACTGGCCGTTCCCCGACGCCCCGTTCACCTTCGTCAACGGCATCGAGGACGCCATCGCGCAGGCCCGCAAGTACGCCGGCGACCGCGACGTCAGCCTTACCGGCGGCAACCTCACCGGCCAGGCGATCGCGGCCGGGCTGGTCGACGAGATCGCGTACAACCTGGTCCCGGTCCTGTTCGGCACCGGCGTCAAGTTCTTCGGCGAGTACGTCGGCCCCCAGGTCCTGCTCGAGGACCCCCGCATCGTCCAGGGCGACCGCGTCACCCACCTCCAGTACCGCGTCATCCGGTAGAAAGTCCTGCATGGGTGCCAAGGACTGGATGATCATGTACGCCGACACCGACGTCGCCGGCGTACTCCGCCGGCACCCGCCGATCGACCGCGCCGCCTGCCGGGCATTCGTCGAACGGCTCCACCCGGGCGCCAGCGTGATCCCGTTCGAGGACGGCACGCTCGCAGATCAGTCGAACCCGGAGGACGGCACGGTGTACGCCGGGGTCTATCCCGGGCTCAGCGTGCTGCTGACCGAAGAGGCTGCTCAGGACATCGGTGACCCGCTGCCGTTCGAGCAGCCGTTCTGGGCCGGCGAGCGAGCCGGGGAGGACGACGCCGACTGGGCCGAGTTCACCAAGTTCGTTGTCGTCGAGCGGCCGGTCGCGGTCAAGCAGCAGCCGTTCGACTTCAACCCGCTGGAGCTTGGCGAGGATGCGTTGAGCGCGTTGTTCGGCTTCGTGTACGAAGGGACGCCTCCGGACGACGCTCCTGATCTGGAGCAGGTCGTGCTGGCTGGCTATCGGTTGAGCTGAGGGTGATCCGCGATCACCGTGCGGGAGCCGGGCTCGATCTCGGTGAAGCCGGCGTCCTGGACCACGGGCAGGTCGGTCGCCAGTAGCTCGGCCCAGTGCGCGCGGGTCGCCGTACGCACGGCCAGCGCAAAGTCCGACGCCGCCCACTCCTTGCGGGCCCCGTCGGACAGCTCCCACCAGGCGAGCTGCGCCGCGTGACCGCACTGCGCCATCGCCTTACCGCTGGACATCTCCAGCTCCGGATTCACCCAGAGCACAGGCACACCGGCCTCAACCGCGGGCAACTTCCCGGCGTCCACAAAGTCCGTCCCACTCACCTGCAGATTGGCGATCTCGGCCGGCACCGCGTCCACGGCCGTCGGCGGAAAGACCCGTACCTCGGCGCCCGGTACAGCCGATTCAGCAGTCTCCGGCGCGTCTGCCCCTGTCCCGTGTCCGTGCACGGTGATGCCCGGCAGACCTTCGGCCCGGCGCCACTCGGCTCCGCGGGCGCGCTTCACGATCTTGCGGATGCGGTCGTCCTGCCAGGACGTCATCGCGTCCGCCCACTCCCCCTCGCCGTACGAACGCTCATCCGCAAGGATCGCCAGCACCGCCCGAGCGGCCGTCTCCAGAGCGTCTGTCTGCGCCGGCCGCGCCCTCTTCTCCACTCGCACGACGAGCGTCAACACGTGTTCCACGAGGCGAGTCTGTCAAACGTCCGCCCGTCCGATGGGAGTAGGTTGGCGGCATGCAGCAGTACCTGGACCTCTTGCGGCACGTGCTGGACAACGGGGCGGAGAAGGGGGACCGGACCGGGACGGGCACGTTGAGCGTGTTCGGGTACCAGTCGCGGTACGACCTCACCCAGGGTTTCCCCGCGGTGACGACGAAGAAGCTGCATCTGCGGTCGGTGATCGGCGAGCTGATCTGGTTCCTCAGCGGCTCGACGAACATCAAGTGGCTGCACGAGAACAACATCTCGATCTGGGACGAGTGGGCCGACGAGGACGGCGAGCTGGGTCCCGTGTACGGCTACCAGTGGCGCTCGTGGCCGACGCCGGACGGCCGGCACGTCGACCAGATCGCCAAGCTGATCGAGTCGATCAAGAACAACCCGGACTCCCGCCGCCACATCGTCAGCGCGTGGAACGTGGCCGACGTGGACGACATGGCGTTGCCGCCGTGTCACACCATGTTCCAGTTCTACGTCGCGGACGGCCGGCTCTCCTGCCAGCTGTACCAGCGGTCCGCCGACATCTTCCTCGGCGTGCCGTTCAACATCGCGTCGTACGCGCTGCTCACCCACATGGTCGCGCAGCAGACCGGGCTCGAGGTCGGCGACTTCGTGCACACGCTCGGCGACGCACACCTGTACCTGAATCACCTCGACCAGGCCCGTCTCCAGCTCACCCGCGAGCCGCGGCCCCTGCCGACGCTGCAGCTCACCAAGCGCGATTCGATCGACGGCTACGAGATCGCCGACGTCGAGCTGATCGGATACGACCCGCACCCCAGCATCAAGGCGCCCATCGCGGTATGAGCATCATCCTCATCGCCGCGGTCGGGCAGAACGGCGTGATCGGGCGGGACAACGACCTGCCCTGGCGAATCCGCGAGGACCTGCAACGGTTCAAGCAGCTCACGCTCGGCCACACGCTCGTGATGGGCCGCAAGACCTACGACTCGATCGGCCGCCCGCTCCCGGGCCGCCGTACCGTCGTCGTCACCCGCCAGCCCGACTGGACCGCCGACGGCGTCGCCGTGGCCCACTCCCTCGACGAGGCCCTGCAGTACGACGGCACGCTGTACGTCGCCGGCGGCGGCGACATCTACCGCCAGGCCCTCCCCCACGCCCACGCCCTCGAACTCACCGAGGTCGCCCAGTCACCCGACGGCGACGTCACGTTCCCTCCCGTCCACCCGGCACACTGGACGGAAACCGCACGCGATCCCCGCGACGGCTTCACCTTCGTTAGCTATCGCCGCAGCTAACAACGAGTAGGCAACAGGGCCACCACGGGGACCTGGAACCGACTAGATTGTGTGCGCGTCACGGAGGTGACAGGGCGCGGGCGCGGGGACGCCTCGCGGAGGCCACCGGAGGGGAACGACGATGACCGAAGCAGATAACACCGCAGGTGCGGCCGCGGCGCAGCCGGCTGCTGCACCGCTCCAGCCGCCGACGGCAACGGCGCCGGGGCTGATACTGACCGCGCCGCCGCCGTCACAGCCTGTCGCCGAGACGGCCGCGCCGAGTATGGCGCCTGCCGTCGACCCGGCCGCGTTGCCGGGGCTCGACGCGAAGGTCGACACGTTCCTGACCTCGTTGATGGCGGCCGAGCCGCGGTCCCCGGAGTTCGCGGCGAAGGCGAGTGACGTCCGCAGCATGGGCGACGTCGACATCCGCGCCGCGGCCGAGAGCTCCAACCGGTTGCTGCAGCAGCCCGTGAAGGCGCTGCAGAGCGGCGGCCTGTCGGAGGGCTCGACCGTCGGCAAGACCCTGCTCGAACTGCGTCGTACGGTCGAGGACCTGGACCCGAAGGAAGCGACCGGGCCGAAGAAGCTGCTCGGGATGATCCCGTTCGGCGACAAGATCGAGGACTACTTCCGCAAGTACCAGAGCGCGCAGACCCACCTCGAGGGCATCCTGCACAGCCTGCGCAACGGCCAGGACGAGCTCGGCAAGGACAACGCCGCGCTGAACCTGGAGAAGCAGAACCTCTGGGACGCGATGACCCGGCTGAACCAGTACGTGTACGTCGCCGAGCGGCTCGACGCGCGGCTGTCCGCGGCGATCGCGGAGCTCGAGGCGACGAACCCGGACAAGGCGAAGGCGTTCCGCGAGGACGTGCTGTTCTACGTCCGGCAGAAGCACCAGGACATCCTCACCCAGCTGGCCGTGTCGATCCAGAACTACCTGGCCATCGACATCGTGATCAAGAACAACATCGAGCTGATCAAGGGTGTCGACCGCGCCTCGACCACCACGGTTTCGGCGCTGCGTACGGCGGTCATCGTGGCGCAGGCACTGGGCAACCAGAAGCTGGTGCTGGACCAGATCACCGCGCTGAACACAACCACCAGCGGCATGATCGAGCGCACCTCGCAGATGCTGCGGGACAACTCGGTCGCGATCCAGCAGCAGGCCGCGTCGGCGACGATCGGGCTGCCGCAACTGCAGGCCGCGTTCGCGAACATCTACGCGACCATGGACGCGATCGACACGTTCAAGGTCGAGGCCCTGGACAACATGGCCGCCACGATCGGCACGCTGGAGACCGAGGTGACCAAGTCCCGCGGCTACCTGGACCGGGTTGCGCAGCAGAACCAGCAGGTCGTGCACGGCAGCCTCGACCTCGACCTCGGTCGCTGATCCGTATCTCACTGGGGGAACTGCATGGCGATCGGTGACTTCTTCGCGCGGCTGACCGGCCGCAAGCAGGAGGCGCCCGAACCTGCCGCGGTCCCCCGTCCGCCGACCACCGAGGACCTGCTCGCGTCGCTGGTCCGGGTCGAGCAGTTGGTTGCCAACGGCGCCGTACCGGCCGTCGTCGCGTCCCGCGTCGGCCGGGTGGTCCGCGTCGTACGGGAGACGATCCCCCGGCTCGGGAACCTGGGCGGCAGCGCCCAGGCGTACTCCGTGATGGCGACGGCGACCGACTACCTGCCGGAGGCGATCGGCGGGTACCTGCGCCTGCCGCGCCAGTGGGCGGACACCCGGCCGGTCGACCGGGGCAAGACCTCGCTGATGATCCTGATCGATCAGTTGGACCTCTTGGCCGCCACGATGGACAAGGTGTTCGACGCGGTGAACCGGGCCGACGCGGCGGCGTTGATCGCCCACGGCAGGTTCCTGCAGGAGAAGTTCGGCACCGGCTCCACCGGCGGAGGCTTGGCCCTCGGCCCGACCGAATCAACCCCGCCACCGGACCTCGGCCCGAGCCCCGGCGGGGCAGGACCACTGGCACCACCACCTGGACGAGGAGGGTCATGAGCACCGCGGGGGGACTACAGGACGCGCTGTCCGGCTTGCTCGCCGTCGCCGCTCGTGCCGGCGTCGCGGAGGAGCAGGCCCGCGCGGAGGCGCTCTCACTCGCCGCCGCTCTGGCAGAGTCCGCGCCAGGTGCGCCTGCTGACTGGGCCAAGGCGGTCCCGGGTGGGACAACACAGGACTTCTTCGACGCCGCGGTCCGCGGCCGGCGGTGGCGGGGCGCACCGACCGCCGTACTCACCGAGCTGATCGCCAGCAGCTCGGCGGAGAAGGCGGCGTACGCCGAAGCGCTCGCGGAGATCGCCTCTGCAGCATGCACGCTTGGCGAGCCGACCATGCGGGTCGTGGGAAACGCATCCGTGGCGGCTGCCGCGCAGCTGCAAGCCGCGGGCGCACGACCGCTCCAGGTCGGGTCGGTGCCGACCGACAGCCGTACGACGCTCGGTACCCGCGACACCGGCGACACCGGCGACACCGGCGACACCGGCGACACCGGCACGGTCGGCACCGGGACGGGTGCGACGGCTGCCACGGCTGCCACGGCTGCCACGGCTGCCACGGCTGCCACGGCGCAGGCCACCCAAGCGGAGGTTGAGCCGGCGAAGACGGTTGAGGAGTTGCTGGCGGAGCTGGACGAGTTGACCGGGCTGGAGCGGGTGAAGCGGGAGGTGCACCGGCAGGTCGCCGTACTGCGGGTCGAGAAGCTGCGGACCGAGGCGGGGCTGAAGAGTCCTACCATCACGCGGCACCTGGTGTTCGTGGGGAATCCGGGCACCGGGAAGACGACCGTCGCGCGTCTGGTCAGCGGCATCTACAAGGCACTCGGTCTGCTGTCCAAGGGCCAGCTGGTCGAGGTGGACCGGTCTGAACTGGTGGCCGGTTACCTCGGCCAGACCGCGACGAAGACGGCTGAAGTGGTCGCGTCTGCGGCCGGTGGTGTGCTGTTCATCGACGAGGCGTACAGCCTGACCGCGGGCGACACCGGCGCCGACCAGTACGGGCGGGAGGCCGTCGACACGCTGGTCAAGGAGATGGAGGACCGGCGGGACGACCTGGTCGTGATCGTTGCCGGGTACCCCGAGCCGATGGAGGCGTTCATCGCCGCGAACCCGGGGCTGGCCAGCCGGTTCCGGACCACGATCGAGTTCGAGAACTACACGGACGACGAACTGGCCGACATCCTCACCGGGCTGAGCGAAGCGGCCGACTACGAGCTGGTCCCGGAGTCGCTGGTCAGGTTCCGGGAGATCCTGGTCGCGACACCGCGGGACAGCTCGTTCGGCAACGGCCGGTTCGCCCGCAACGTCCTCGAGGCCGCGATCGGGCGGCACGCCTGGCGCCTCCGCGACGTCACGGCACCAACCACGGACCAGCTGCGTCAGATCCTCCCCGAAGACCTCACCGACGAGCCGACGGACGCTGCTACGTCCGAAGATCCGAGCTCTATAGGCCACACATCTTCGGACGTAAACGACGAGGAAGACCAAGGAGATCAGGCGTGACACAGACCCAGAGTGCGCCGCCCGCGACCTGGTCGCCGCCGGCGCCACCAGCAGGTACGACGCAGCCGGGCACCCGGACCGCGAGCCGCCGCAACGCGATCGCCCAGTGGTTCGAGGGCACCCCGGGCCGGATGCGCGCCTTCCTCATCCTGGCCGCGGTGGTCAGCATCCTGTTCGGCATCGCCGCCGCGCAGGGCCACGCCCAGTCGAACGGCGCCTTGAAGCGTGCCGAGGCGAACGCCGCCCAGCTGGTCCGGATCCAGGGGATCCACACCAACCTGGTCAGCGCCAACGCCGACGCCACCAATGCTTTCCTGGTCGGCGGTCTCGAGCCGCCCGCGCAGCGCCAGCACTTCGTCGACTCGATGGCCGCGGCCGCCCGGCTGATCTCCGAGGCCTCCACTGCCCAGCCGGCCGACCAGAACGTCCTCGCCCAGCTGAACACAACTCTCCTCACCTACAACGGCCTGATCGAGCAGGCCCGCGCGAACAACCGGCAGGGCCTCCCGATCGGCTCGCAGTACCTCAAGGACGCCAACGCCGTACTGCAGGACGACTCGCTCCCGCTGGTGAACGCGCTGGTCCAGGCGAACGAGAAGCGGGTGGACGACGAGTTCGACGGCGTCGCTCACGGGACGATCTGGGTTCTCGTCGGCGGTCTGCTGGCGCTGGTGGTCTTCGTGATCACGCTGCGCTGGCTGGCCCGGCGTACCCATCGCTATCTGAACATCCCGATCGTGGTCGGTGCCGCGCTCATCCTGATCGTGACGATCATGGGCGGCGTCTCCCTCTCGTCGGCGTCCAGCGCCGCCTCCGACACCCGGTCCGACGCGTACGCGAAGACGCTGGCGTTGTCGACGGCCCGGATCGCGGCGTACGACGCCCGCTCGAACGAGAGCCTGACACTGATCGCCCGCGGCTCCGGCGACGCCTTCGACAAGGCGTTCAACACCGCATCCGCCACGGTCGACGACCAACTCGGCAAGGCATCGGGTACGACGGATGGGTTGCAGGACCTGTGGTCCGAGTACAAAGCCGACCACAAACAGGTGCGCGACAAAGACACCAGTGGCAACTGGGACGAGGCCGTGAACATAGCCGTCGGCACGTCGAAGTCCGAGAACAACTCGGTCGAGACCTTCAAGGCCTTCGACACCCAGTCCGCGAGCCAACTCCAGTCCACCAGCGACGACGTCTCGGCGAAACTGTCCGACGCCCGCAGCAGCATCCGCTTCTTCGGCTGGCTGGGCCTCCCGATCGGCATCCTCGCCGCCCTACTGGTCGCCTGGGGCATGTCCCAGCGCCTGGAGGAGTACCGATGAAGAAACTAATCCCCCTCGCGGTCGCCACGGCCCTCCTTCTCACCGCCTGCAGCTCAGGCAACTACGCGGCCACACAACTCCCGGCCGAGCCGCAAGCTGCTCCCACCACGTCGACCACGCCGGCGCCTCCCCGGCCGTGCCCGGACGGCGTGGACACGCTCGCGTCGTACGCACCGGACGCCAGCACGCCGGCCCCCGGCGGGGAGATGCCCGCCAAGTCGTTCATGGCGGATATCAAGGCCCGCGGCCGGCTGATCGCCGGCGTGTCCGCGGACAGCCTCAACCTCGGCTACCGGGATCCCCTCACCGGGCAGATCCAGGGGTTCGATATCGACATGATCAACGCAGTGGCCGACGCGATCTTCGGTCCGCCTGCGCCGGGACAGCCGCACAAGGTCGAGCTGCGGGTGATCTCCAGCCCGCAGCGGATCCCGTCGCTGACGGCCACCAAGAACCCGGTCGACATCGTGGCCCGCAACATGACCATCAACTGCGACCGCTGGCACGACATCGCGTTCTCGGCCGAGTACTACCGCTCCGGCCAGAAGACGCTCGTGCCTCGGGACTCGACGGCGACCAGCGTCACGGAACTGAACGGCAAAACAATCTGCGCACCGGCGGGCTCGACCAGCCTGGCCAACCTGAAGAAGAAGAACCCGAAGGTCGTGCCGATCACCGCCGACACCGACACCGGCTGCCTGGTGCTGTTCCAGCAGGGCAAGGCGTACGGCATCAGCGGTGACGACACTGTCCTCGCCGGCGATGCCGCGCAGGACCCGTACGCACGCGTGATCACGACCGAGCGCTTCAGCGAGGAACCGTATGGTCTGGGTATCTCGCTGCTGCACCCGGATTTCGTCCGCTTCGTGAACGTCGTCCTCCAGCAGATGAAGGACAGCGGCGCCTGGAAGATCTCCTACGACAAGTGGCTGAAAGCCGCGCTGGGCCCGGCTCCGGTTCCGCCGAAGGCGATCTACGGCCGGGTCCCGGTGAAGCAATGACAGTTCGTACGCCGACCGTCTCGGCTCCTCCGCCGCCTGGGCGGATGGGGAGCAGTGTTGCGGCGACGGAGTTGCTGTCTTTCCTCGGTGCGCTTGGGGAGTGGCGGGATCGGCGGAAGGCTGAGCTGGACGAGCTTGATCAGGCGGCGCTGCACTCGCCGGATGCGGATGCGTTGAGTGCAGATGTCGTGCTCAGCATGACTGTGTGGAAGGCGGTCTCGGATCGGTACGAGTTGATCCTGGTGACGTGGGACTCGGGGCGGGTCGGACCGACGGAGACCGAGCGGATCTCGGCGCTGATCTGGGGCGGGCTGGATGCCGGCGGCGCGGGCGGATCGCTCGCAGTCTCGTTGCCTGAGGCATGCAAGTTGTCGGATGCGCTGGCGGCGACCCTGCGCGGGAAGCTGGCGCTGGAGCCCGGTGACGCCGACCTGGCTGCTCGGCTGCGGCAACTGCGAGCGCAGGTCGAGCGGATCAGCGACCTGGTGAAACTAGAGCCTGCGAACGTCCGCGACCAGGCACTCGCCACCCACCACGACCTCGATCGCCGCCTCACAGATCTTGCCGACCGCAACAAACGCGGCGCGGACATCGGCGGTCTGATCGGCCCGTTCGAGATCGACGCCGCCCGCACCGAACGCGACCTGATCGTCGGCGCCGCCACCCGCAAGGAACGCGCCGCCGACGTCGCCCGGGCCCGGACCCTACGCGGCGAGCTCGAAGCGCAAGGCACGGCGGTCCGCGCGCTCGCGGACAAGGCTGTCGCCGCGGTCACGCCGGCCCCGCGCCTCGCCGTACCGGATGTCACTGCGCTGGGACCGGTGCCGAACACGCCGTCCGAGCTGGAGAAGTACCTGACCCGGCTGGACGCCGTACGGCGGGCGCTCGGTCAGGCGCAGGCGGCGTACGGCGCCGCGCTGGGCAAGCGTGACGAGCTGACACAACTGCTGGACGCCTATCAGGTGAAGGCGGCAAGTGTTGCCAAGGGCAACGAAGATCTCGCCGAGCTGTACCGGCGCGGCCGCGCGGTGATCGAGGCTGAGCCGGTGGACCTGGCTCGCCTCGGCGCACTGGTAGCGGCCTACCAGGCCTACCTGGAAGGGACGAAATGACGACCTGCACTCAACCGGGCTGCACCGGCTCCATCGTCGACGGGTACTGCGACGTCTGCGGCTCACCCGCCGCACCGAGCCAGGCCGCGAGTGCCCCGGCGACCGGTGCCTGCACGCAGCCCGGCTGCACCGGCACGTACGTCGACGGGTACTGCGACGTCTGCGGCTCCCCTGCTTCCGCCAGCGCGAACGCCGCCCCGGACCCGGACCCGGACCCGGACCCGATCAGCTCGGTCTCGACCGTCTCGCGCGCATCGAACCGCCTGGCCTCCACACCGCTCGGCTCGGCCCGCGCCGCCCAGGCCGGCTCGAAGCTGACCCGCAAACTCGGTACGTCGTCCACCCGCCTCCGCGGAGCACGACTCGGCGCCGGGCTGACGCACGTACCATCGATCCCCGCGATCGACGCCAGCAAAGCGATCCTGGCCAACCCGATGGTCCCCGAGGACCGTCGCAACTGCCCCAACTGCGGCAACCCTGTCGGCCGCTCCCGCGACGGCCAGCCCGGCCGGACCGAGGGCTTCTGCCCGCACTGCCGCAGCCGGTACTCGTTCTCGCCCAAGCTGAAGGCCGGCGACCTGGTCGGCGGGCAGTACGAGGTGCGCGGCTGCCTCGCGCACGGCGGCTTCGGCTGGATCTACATGGCCCAGGACCGCAACGTGTCCAACCGCTGGGTGGTCCTGAAGGGTCTGCTGAACTCCGAGGATCCCGACGCCGTCGCGGCGGCGATCGCCGAGCAGCAGTTCCTGGCCCGGGTCGAGCACCCGCTGATCGTCGAGATCTACAACTTCGTCACCCACGACGGCGCCGGCTACATCGTGATGGAGTACGTCGGCGGCACCTCGCTGAAGACGTTGCTCAAGCAACGGATGATTGCCAACAACGGCCAGTACGACGCACTCCCGATCGACCAGGCCATCGCGTACCTGCTGGAGATCCTGCCCGCGTTCTCCTACCTGCACGATCTCGGCCTGGTGTACTGCGACTTCAAGCCGGACAACATCATCCAGGTCGGCGACGCGGTCAAGCTGATCGACCTCGGCGGCGTCCGCCGGATCGACGATCTCGACTCGGCGATCTACGGCACGGTCGGCTTCCAGGCGCCCGAGGTGGCCGAGGTCGGCCCGTCCGTTGCCTCCGACATCTACACGCTCGGCCGCACGCTGTGCGTGCTGGCGATGGAGTTCCGCGGCTACCAGGGCCGGTACGTCGACTCGCTGCCGCCGGTGGGCGAAGTACCGCTGTTCCAGAAGTACGACTCGGTGTACCGCCTGCTGGCGAAGGCGTGCGCGAAGGACCCGGCGGACCGCTTCCAGTCCGCCGACGAGTTCCGCGTACAGCTTCTCGGCGTACTGCGTGAGGTCGTGGCAGACAAGCAGGGCGTCAAGGCGGCCCAGCACTCCGCGTCGTCGCTGCTGTTCGGCACTCCGGGTGACAAGTCGACCGGGCTGGGAGACGTGGCCGAGCCATGGCAGCAGCTGCCGTCGCTGGTGCCGGACGAGAGCGACAAGATGGCTGGCTGGCTGAAGACCGTCAGCGTGCCGGATGCGGCCAAGCGGCTCGAGCTGCTGATCGACGCGCCGGAGCAGTCCGCGCAGACGCTGCTGGAGGTCGCGGAGGCCGCGCTGGAGGTTGGACCCGAGCGCTACGACATGGTGGACACCGCGGTCGCCGACCTGCTCAACGCCGACCCGTGGGAGTGGCGGGCGGTCTGGATGGCCGGACTGGTCGCTCTGGCTCGCGGGGACTCGGCCGCTGCGCAGTCCGCGTTCAACGCCGTCTACGGCCAGGTGCCAGGCGAGCTGGGGCCGAAACTGGCGCTGGCGATCGCCTGTGAGCACAGCGGCGAGTACGACGTTGCCGAAGGCCTCTACCTGACCTGTGCGCGCACGGACGCCAACTACATCGCACCGTCCGCGTTCGGCCTGGCCACGATCCGTACGTCGCGCAACGACCTCGACGGTGCGCTCGGCGCGCTGGACCTGGTCCCCCGCACCAGCGGCGCGTATGTGCGTGCCCGTCGCCAGCGAGCCGGTCTGCTGGCAGGATCGGGGCGTGGCCTACCCGCGCTCGCCCAGGCGATGGACAGCATCACCGCGCTGACCATCGACCCGGTCGACCGGGCCAACCTGGCCGCGGACGTGTTCCGGACCGCGCTGGCCGAGGTCCAGCAGTCCGGTCCGCAGGAGGCTCTGCGGATCGACGGGCGGGCGGCGACCGAGTCGGCCCTGCGGGACGGGCTCGAGGCGACCTACCGGTTGCTGGCCGACCAGGCCGAGACCCGGCCGGAACGGATCGCCCTGGTCGACCAGGCCAACGAGGTTCGAGGATGGACGTTGCGATGACGAGTACGACGGAGTCGACTGGGACGGTCTGCCCCAGCTGTGGCGGTCCGGTGTCCGAGGCCGATCGCTTCTGCGAGGCCTGCGGCGCCGAGCTCACCCCGGCGGCTGTGACCGCTGGGGCCGCACCCAGCTCGACGGCCCTGGACACCGACACCGAGCCGACGATCGAGATCACCGCGGCCACGGTCGAGGAGGCCGGTCCGTGCAAGTCGTGCGGCGGCGTCGTCGGCGCGGACGGGTACTGCGAGACGTGCGGGGTCAAGGCCGCGAAGGTCCGGGACCACTTCGAGGAGCAGCCCGCGCCGTGGGTGGCCGGCGTGTGCGACCGCGGCATCCGGCACAGCCGGAACGAGGACGCCATGGCGATCGCAGCGGACGCTGAGCCTGGCAGCCGGGCACTGCTCGTGGTCTGCGACGGTGTCAGCTCGTCGCTCGACTCCGACGTGGCGTCACTGGCCGCGGCCCGGGCAGCGTGTGAGGTGCTCCAAGCCGGGCACGCACAGGGGCTTGGAACGGACTCGTCAAGGGGCAGTGCGATCGCTGCGCGACTCAAAGCAGCGGCTGACGCGGCGAGTGACGCCGTACTGGACAACACGAGTCCCGACAGCCCCAACCCGGCGTCCTGCACGTTCGTGGCAGCGGTCCTGGAGGACGGGCTGCTCGTAGCGGGCAATGTCGGAGACAGCCGGGCGTACTGGTTCCCTGACGACGCTGAGGCGGTCGCACTGACCGTCGACGACTCGTGGGCGGCCGAGCTGATCGCCACGGGCATCTCGCGCGAGGAGGCCGAGTCCGGTCCGCACGCGCATGCGATCACCCGCTGGCTCGGCAAGGACGCGCCGGACCACACCCCTCGGACCACGACGCTGCACGTCACCGGGCCGGGCTGGCTGGTGGTCTGCTCGGACGGTCTGTGGAACTACTGCTCCGAGGCGGCACCGCTGGCCGACCTCATCCGTCAGACAGCTGCGGGGTGTGGTGGCGAGCCGAGGGCCACCGCGTCCGCACTGGTCGACTGGGCCAACGCCCAGGGCGGCCAGGACAACGTCACCGTCGCGCTCGCACGCGTATAAGGAGAGGGACCCGAGATGGCCGACTTCACCGCCAGCGTCTACCAGAACGAGTTCCTGCCCGACGGCGGGACCGACGTACACGCGATCGTCACGGTGAACTGCACAGGCGCCGGCGCGGCCGGCCAGTCCGGTAGCGGAGACGCGGGCGAGATCATCATCGTCGACACGTCCGGCTCGATGGGCCGCGACGGCGTGCAGGCAGCGGCGTACGCCGCGCAGACCGCGCTCGACCAGATCCTCGACGGGGTCTGGTTCGCGGTGATCTCCGGCAACGACCGGGCGCAGCTGGCGTTCCCGCCATCCGCGGAGCCGGTGATGGTCAGGATGGACCCGTACACGCGGCAGGCGGCCAAGGACGCGGTGTCCCGCTTCTACGCCGACGGCGGTACGGCGATGGGCACCTGGCTGCGACTGGCCTCGCGGGTCTTCGCGACCGTGCCGTCGCTGTCCCAGAAGCACGCGATCCTGCTGACCGACGGCGAGAACCAGCACGAGACGCCGGAGGCGCTGACCCAGGCGATCGAGTCCGTGACCGGCCAGTTTCAGTGCGACACCCGCGGCGTCGGCGTGGCCTGGCAGGTGGACGAAGTACGGCGGATCGCGCAGGCGCTGCTCGGCACCGTCGACATCATCCCGGCGCCGGACCAGCTGGCCGCGGAGTTCTCCAAGCTCATCCAGAACGCTATGAGCCGCGGAGTCGCTCAGGCGGACCTGCGGGTGTGGGCGCCGCAGGGTGCCGAGGTGCTGTTCGTACGGCAGGTCGCCCCGACGGTCGAGGACCTGACGTCCCGTCGTACGGCGGTCAACCCGCTCACCGGCTCGTATCCGACCGGCTCGTGGGGTGACGAGTCCCGCGACTACCACGTAGCGATCCGGCTGGCTGCGAAGGCGATCGGGCAGGAGCAGCTGGCTGCCCGGGTGCAGCTGGTGATCGGCGACCAGACCGTCGCGCAGGGTCTGGTCAAGGCGCTCTGGTCGGCCGACGAGGCGCTCACCACCCGCATCAGCCCGGAGGTCGCGCACTACACCGGGCAGACCGAGCTGGCGCAGGCGATCCAGGACGGTCTGGCCGCCAAGGCCGCCGGTGACACCGCGACCGCGACCACCAAGCTTGGCCGGGCGGTCCAGCTCGCGGCCGCGACCGGCAACGAGGAAGCCACGACGCGGCTGCGCAAGGTTGTCGACATCGACGACCAGGAAACGGGTACGGTGCGGCTGAAGCGGACCGTGGAGAAGGCCGACGAGATGGCGCTCGACACGGCCTCCACCAAGACCACCCGGGTGAAGAAATGACCGTCAACTGTCCGAGTGGGCACCCGTCCACCTCGACCGACTACTGCGACGTCTGCGGGCTGCCCATCGGCGCCGCTGCCACTCCGGAGGCAGCCGCCGTACCTGCGTCCGCCGTCGCCGCGCCTGGTCCGGCTGTCACGCCGGCCCCGGCCCCGGCCGGTCAGTCGTGCCCCAACTGCCAGGAGCCGGCGTCTGCCGACGCACTGTTCTGCGAGAACTGCGGCTACGACTTCACGACCGGCACCATGCCGCGGGCCGCGTCCCCGCTGGACCTCCCGTCGGCCGGGCCCACACCGCCTGCACCGCCCGCTCCTGTCGCGGACTGGGTCGTCGAGCTGTGGGTCGACCCCGACTGGTACGCCGTACAGCAGAGCGACGACCCGTGTCCGTCGCCCGGTCTGCCGAAGGTGATCCCGTTGACCGAGAAGAGCCTGCTGATCGGGCGTCCGTCGCGCAGCCGGAACATCAACCCGGAGATCGACTGCGGTGACGACACAGGCGTCAGCCGCCGCCAGGCGCAGCTCACCACGGACGGCCAGCGCTGGTGGGTCGAGGACCTCCAGTCCTCCAACGGCACGTACGTCGCCTCCGCCGCCGGGCCGCTGCCCGAGGACCCGATCATCCCCGGCCAGCGCCAGGAGCTGAACCCGGACGACCGCATCTACGTCGGCGCCTGGACCCGCCTCGTCGTCCGCAAAGCCACCCCGGAAGAACAAGCCGGCCAGGCCTGAAATCTGCGCCGGAACCTGGGCTTACATTCAGCTAAGTCCAGGTTGTTAAAGTAACCTGGACTTAAAAGAGAGGAAGTCCAGGTCTTGAGCCAGCAGATCACGGCTATCTGGCGGGCGAATTCGGATGCCTTCGGTCCGCGCAAATACCGGCGGCCGTGCGAATACACCGCGTACGTGCCCGATCTTCTGCGTGCCCACGCTCTGGACCTGAGCACGGAACTGGCGGCCGATGTCGCCGACACAGAGCGAGCGCTCGCCGCATTCGAGGGGGCGCCGGACCACGGACTCGAACAACTTGCTCGCTTCCTGCTGCGTGCGGAGGCGGTGGCGTCGTCCAAGATCGAAGGTCTGCAAGTCAACAGCAGGCGCCTGGCGCGCCATGAGGCGCGGGTCGCGGCCGGTATACCCGACCGGGATACCACCGCAGACGCCGTCCTGGGCAACGTACTGGCCATGCAGCACGCAGTGGACAAGGTTGCAACCGCCGCGGCCGTCGAACCGCAGCACCTGCTCGACATCCACTCGGCGCTGATGGAGCACTCGGACCGGCCGGACATCGGCGGTCACGTTCGCAGTACACAGAACTGGATCGGCGGGAACGATTTCAACCCGTGCCAGGCAGTATTCGTACCACCTCCACCCGACTACCTTCCGCAACTGCTCGATGATCTCTGTGACTTCATCAACCGAGACGACCTCCCCGGCACGGTTCAAGCGGGGCTCGTGCACGCGCAGTTCGAGACCATCCATCCCTTCGCTGACGGCAACGGCCGTACTGGCCGCGCTCTGATCCAGGTCGTCCTCAAGCGCCGTGGCCTGGCCCAGAACTACGTGCCGCCGATCAGCCTCGCTCTTGCCACTCGAGCCGCCGCCTACGTCGGGGCTCTGACCCGGTTCCGGTATGTCGGTGACGCTGCCGGCCAAGAAGCCCTCGCCGGCATCCGCGATTGGCTCGATCTGTTCCTCAGCGCCGTCCGACGAGCGACTGCCGACGCCGTGAACCTGCAAGGCCTACTCGAGCAGGTGCAGCGGGACTGGCGCACGAGCGCGCGTCCTCGGAGCGGAAGCGCGGCGGATCGGCTGCTGTCCCAATTGATCGCCAACCCCGTCGTGACCGCAGACGATGTCATCCGACTGACCCAGGCCAGTCGGTCCGCCGCCTTCGCGGCAATCGACAGTCTCGCGGCCAGCGACGTGATCCGGCCAGTTGGCGACCAGCAGCGCTACCGAATGTTCGAAGCCCCTCGCGTCTTCGAGGTGCTGACCGACTACGAACGCGCGGCCGCAACCGAGTCCGGCGACACCCGGGAGGAGCGGCCGAAGCGAGCGGTCCCCTACCGACAGGATTCACCCAAAACCTAGGCAAGTTTGCGGCATCTCCTCACACGCCGTGAGGTAATTGCGTCCAGGTCGGTGACGGGTTGAAGCAGAGCCATTCGATGATGGTTGAGCCGACGACGATCGGGATCGCCCAGGTCCACGGGTGGTGCGGGAGGCTGACGACCGCGACGGCGGTCAGGAGTGCGACCCAGCCCCCGCCGTACCCGCGCAGGACACCGCGGTACCAGAGGCCGCCGGGCGCCTCGGCGGAGCGCTGGCCGAGGTAGACGAACAGGTACGACGCGATGGTGATCGGCCAGAAGTACCAGAGCCGGCCCCAGTCGTACGGGACCATCACCAGCGCGGTCAGACAGACCAGCGCGATCGTCCAGTGGTAGACCTCGCCCGCCCAGTTCAGCCCGCGCCGCCGCAACGTCAGCACGATCGCGAGCGGGCCGAACAGGACACTGAGAATCCCTGCCGCCACATGCAGAATCAACGCGATGTCACGCATCGCCGCGACTCCCCCGCTCCCCGCTCCCCCCGGAGCTATCTGACATGTCAGGGAGCATAGGGGGCGGGGCGTCGCTCGTCAGTACCTCGGCCGGGCGAGTTCAGCTCTCCGGGAAGGACAGGACCCGACGGACTGCGAAGTTCCGATATCCCATGCGTTCAAAGGACTTCGCCATCGGCACGTTGCCGAAATCGGTGTCGGCTCTGATGTGCTCGGCGCCCAGCTCGGCGTGCATGTGGGTGATCTCGGCGAGCAGCTCGTCGATGTACCGGTGACCGCGATGCTCCGGCAAAACGCCGAGGTACCCGACCGTCGGTCCCCCCGCATTCGCCGACGGAAGCGCGAACCCGATCAGCTTGCCGTCCTCGTTGTACGCAAGCCGCCACCAATCCCGGTCGCTGTTCGGCATCGACTTGTAGAGGTCGAGCTCCTCGCGAGCTGCGGCCTCGACCCCGACCCGCGCGATCTCCCGCGCCGTGGCGGCGTCCAGACTGCCCTGGCTGACCTGCATGAACACGTCGACGAACGCCTCGTCGTCGGCCGGCTCGAACCGCAGCCGGGTGGAACGCGGCGGCAGGCCGTCCTCCGGCCTCCACTCGTACCGCAGCCGGTCGGTGATCGCGGTCAGCCCGGCCGCCGCAGCCGCCTCGGCCCGCGGCTCGAGACCCGCGACGACGTCCGGCTGCTCCTGCCAGTCGCTGTCGAGGAAGAAGTGGTACTCCGGTTGCTCGGCATCGGCCGGCCTCGCCGCCAGGGCGTGCTTGATCAGCTCGGTCCACGCCGGGACCGGGTCGCCGTCGCCGGCGTAGTACAGGCCGTCGATACTGAACGGCAGTTCCTCGCCCGGGGCGCCCCACCAGATGGCGAGCGCCCGGATCACGCCGTCCTCCTCGACGACCCAGGTCCACTCGTCGCGGTAGTAGCCGGCGGCAACATATTCGACGTACCGCTCGTGGGTCACGGTGTTGACGGACTTCTGCTGCTCGATCAGAGCAAGGATGGTGTCGAGGTCGGCCTCGACGGTGGTGCGAATCGTCACAGATCCTCCAGCAGGAGGCGCGGATCCGCTCAGTGCGAGCTGTGGGAGCGGACCGGGTGCGCCGGGAAACAAGTCGGTGTGCTCATCGGTCGCTCCTTCCACTCCAAGGTTGGTCTCGCCGGGGGAGACTCTAAGGGCCGGACGGGGTCATAGTCCACCTGTTATTCACACCTGGGATGTACGAACGTTTGTTTGCCGGGGAAGCGTTCCAGACATGAGAACCCTCATCGCCGCCGTGGTCCTGGCGACCACCGCCGCCTTCGGCACCACGGCCTACGCCGCCCCGACCACCGCCCCCACCTCCAGCAGGTACGTCGTCAGCGCGATCGACACCTGTGCGCTCAGCTCGCTGCCGTCGCAGGCCGCCGACACCCTCGGCCTGATCCACTCCGGCGGACCGTTCCCGTACCGGCAGGACGGGACCGTCTTCCAGAACCGCGAGGGCATCCTCCCGGACGAGTCGAGCAGCTACTACCACGAGTACACCGTGAAGACGCCCGGCTCGTCGGACCGCGGCGCCCGCCGGCTGATCGGCGGCGGCGCGACCACCGACCCCGAGCACCTCTACTACACCGGCGACCACTACGCCTCGTTCTGCGAGGTCGACGAGAACAGCTGAACCCCTGAGAGTAGTCTCGTCGGCACGTTGAGTGATCACTCCATGGACGGAAGGACGCCTCACCGATGCCGACTCTGCGACCCGACCGTGCTCGTCCTCAGGGCCGTGCCGGCCGTGTTGGCCGTTTGGTAGCTGCCGGTCTGGCGCTGTCCGCGGCGCTGCTCGCCTTCGGCCGGCCCGAGCCCGGGCTGGCCGAGGCGACCGGCGACCCGCTGAAGCTGACCGACGGGTTCTACGTCGACCCCGCCTCGGCCGCGGCGGCCTACGTACGACGGCATCCCGAGGACACCGAGCTCGCGTCGAAGATCGCCGGGCAGGCGTCGGCGCGCTGGTTCGGCGTGTGGAGCGGGGACGTGAAGGCAGCCGTTGCGACGTACACGATGGCCGCGGACCGGGCCGGCAAGCTGCCGGTGCTCGTCGCGGACAACCTCCCCGGCGGACCGTGCGGGGTCGGCGGTGGCGCAGCGTCGGAGGCGGCGTACCGGGCTTGGATCGGCGGCTTGTCGGACGGTATCGGCGTACGTCCCGCCGTCGTCGTGCTCGAGCCGGACGCGCTCGCGCGACTCGACTGCTTCCCGCCGGCGGAGTGGGACGGCCGGATCGCGATGCTGAAGTACGCCGTTGGGCTGCTCGCGGCGAAGAATGTGAACACCTGGGTGTACCTCGACGCCGGGAACGTGGCGTCCGGCGACCCGAAGGAGATGGCGCGCCGGCTCCGGCTCGCCGACGTCGGGAAGGTCCGCGGCTTCGCGCTGAACACCGCGAACTACTACACCACGGCCCAGTCGGTCACCCGCGGTACGGCGATCCTGCAGGCGCTGGGCGGCGGGTCCCACTTCATCGTCGACACCAGCCGCAACGGCAACGGCTCCAACGGCAGCTCCTGCAACCCACCGGCCCGCAAACTCGGTACTGCGCCGGTCGAGGCAGCCTCCCCGGTGGACCTCCAGCTCTGGCTCCGCACCCCGGGCGAGTCCGACGGCCCCTGCGGGCTCACCCCCACGCTCCCCGTCCGCACGTTCTCCGCGGTGCTGGCCCACCACCTCATCGCCGGCACCTAGACGTCCCACAAAGCAAGCGGTCCCGAGCCTGAGGCTCGGGACCGCTTGTTGTGTGCTGTGCTGTCGGACTACTGGATCAGAAGTCCATGCCGCCCATGTCGGGCGCGCCACCCGGAGCGGCCGCGGCCTTCTCCGGCTTGTCGGCGATGACGGCCTCGGTGGTGAGGAACAGGGCCGCGATCGACGCTGCGTTCTGCAGCGCGGAGCGCGTCACCTTGGCCGGGTCGATGATGCCGGTCTTGATCAGGTCCACGTACTCACCGGACGCGGCGTTCAGACCGTGACCCGGCTCGAGGTTGCGAACCTTCTCCACCACGACGCCGCCCTCGAGGCCGGCGTTCACGGCGATCTGCTTGAGCGGAGCCTCGACGGCCTGGCGCACGATCTGCGCACCGGTCGCCTCGTCACCCTCGAGCTCCAGCTTCTCGAACGCCGCGACGGACGCCTGCAGCAGAGCCACGCCGCCACCGGCGACGATGCCCTCCTCGACGGCCGCCTTCGCGTTGCGAACGGCGTCCTCGATGCGGTGCTTGCGCTCCTTCAGCTCGACCTCGGTGGCCGCGCCGACCTTGATCACCGCAACACCGCCGGCCAGCTTGGCCAGGCGCTCCTGCAGCTTCTCGCGGTCGTAGTCGGAGTCCGACTTCTCGATCTCGGCGCGGATCTGGTTGACCCGGCCGCCGATCTGGTCCGCGTCGCCCTCGCCCTCGACGATGGTCGTCTCGTCCTTGGTGACGACGATCTTGCGGGCCTGGCCGAGCAGCTCCAGGTCGACCGAGTCGAGCTTGAGACCGACCTCCTCGGAGATCACCTCGCCGCCGGTGAGGACGGCGATGTCGACCAGCATGGCCTTGCGGCGGTCACCGAAGCCCGGCGCCTTGACGGCGACGGCCTTGAAGGTGCCCTTGATCTTGTTGACGACCAGGGTCGCCAGCGCCTCGCCCTCGATGTCCTCGGCGATGATGGCCAGCGGCTTGCCGGTCTGCATGACCTTCTCCAGCACCGGGACCAGGTCCTTGATGCTCGAGATCTTGCTGTTCACGATCAGGATGTACGGGTCGTCGAGGACGGCCTCCATCCGGTCCGTGTCGGTCACGAAGTACGGCGAGATGTAGCCCTTGTCGAAGCGCATACCCTCGGTGAGCTCGAGCTCGAGGCCGAAGGTGTTGCTCTCCTCGACGGTGATGACGCCTTCCTTGCCGACCTTGTCCATCGCCTCGGCGATGATCGAGCCGACCTGGGTGTCCGCGGCCGAGATGGACGCGGTCGCCGCGATCTGCTCGCGGGTCTCGACCGGCTTCGCGAGCGACAGCAGCTGCTCGCTGACGGCCTCGGTCGCCTTCTCGATGCCCTTCTTCAGGCCCATCGGGTTGGCGCCGGCCGCGACGTTGCGCAGACCCTCGCGGACGAGAGCCTGGGCCAGCACGGTGGCCGTGGTGGTGCCGTCACCGGCGACATCGTCGGTCTTCTTGGCAACTTCCTTGACGAGCTCGGCCCCGATCTTCTCGTACGGGTCCTCGAGCTCGATCTCCTTGGCGATGGAGACACCGTCGTTGGTGATCGTGGGGGCGCCCCACTTCTTCTCCAGCACGACGTTGCGGCCCTTCGGGCCGAGCGTCACCTTGACGGCATCGGCGAGGGTGTTCATCCCCCGCTCGAGGCCACGGCGCGCCTCTTCATCGAAAGCAATCAGCTTGGGCATTCTCCGCGAGTCCTCCCGCGTCGAGTCTTTGTGGTCCAGCCGGCCCGGATGCCCGCGACGGACGGCACCGGCCCGCGACGCTCATGTCCCGCCACGCTCCGGCACCTCATCGAGGCCGTCTTCTTGCACACTCCGAGGCACGAGCACTTATCACTCTCGCCCTTGGAGTGCTAACCAAGTATTAGCACTCGACCCAAACGAGTGCAAGCCAGGCCCCGGCTACGGTGAACCCATGGTGACGCTGCGTCCGGCCGCCCCGGACTCCTGGCCCGACGTCGCGGCGGTGATGGGTGAGCGCGGCGACCCCTCCCGCTGCTTCTGCCAGTACTTCCGCCTCCGCGGCAAGGCCTGGTCCGACAACCCGCCGGCCGCCAACCGTGCGCTGCTCGAGACGCAGGTCGTCGACGGCGAGCGTCCTCCCGGCGTCCTGGCCTACGACGGAGGTACGCCGGTCGGCTGGTGCGCGGTCGCCCCGCGGACGGCGTACCCGCGGGTCGTCGCATCGCCCAACTGGCGCACCGACCACCCGGACGCGTGGGTGATCACGTGCTTCGTCGTACCGGTCGGCCACCGCCGCCAGGGAGTCGCCGCGGAACTGGTGTACGGCGCTGTGGAGCTGGCCGGCTCGTACGGCGCCACCGTGGTCGAAGCCTGCGCCGTCGACACCGGCGTGGCCGGCCGGGTGCCGTCCGCCGACCTGTACCGCGGCCCGCTGTCGGTCTACCTCAGCGCCGGCTTCACCGAGGTCAGCCGCACCAGCCCGCAGTGGGTCCTGGTCAGGCGGTCAGCTGGGCAACCAGGTACTTCGGGGCGGTGAGGCGGTACGCCTCGGTGATGAGCTCATGCAGCTCCTCGCCGTCAGCCAGCTCGAGCCGGATGAGCACCCAGGCGAACCGGCCACCGGCCCAGGACGGCGCATACGCCTCCGGATCCTCCGCGACCAGCGCTTCCTGCTCCTCCCGGAGAGCCTTGAGATGCAGGTGGGTCTGATCCTCGGACATGTAGGCGAAGCTCTTGTTCCGCACCTTGAAGACAGGCTGTCCCGCCCACCCCTCATGCTCCTCGGCGCCCGGCAACCCCGCCATCACCTTCACCACCGCCTGCGCATCCATACCCCCACGCTAGGCACCGCCACCGACAGTTTCCTCAGCGCGCGATCGTGACGGTCACCGTCGAGCCGACGGGCAGCATCGTGCCCACAGCAGGCGAAACACCCAGGACCGTGCCGGCTGGGTAGCTGGGCGACTTCACTCGGTTGTACTGCACCTTCAGGCCGGCTGTAGTCAGCAGCGGCGCATAGCTGCTCACGAGCGGGCCGGTCGGCGGGCCGACGTCTCTCAACGGACTCAGGACGCCGGCCTCGCCCGGCATAATCTGAATCCGCTGGAGTAGGTGGTCGACCTCCGCAGCGCTCGTGGAGGATTCGGCGCGGAACCACACCTTGAGGGACGGGATACTCACTGTCCCGTCACAGGTCGTCGTGTTGCGCTTGGGGTAGTTGGACGTCGAGCAGGTCGTCTGCTGCCGCTCGGCGCGTACTCCGCCGATCTGGAACCTCTCGTCGGCACGGAAGTCTGCTCGCGGGCTTCCGTAGTACAGCCCCACGCTCTCGACCCCAGCCGGACGGAAGGCCATGCAGTAGAGCGCCGCGCTCGGGTCGTCGATCAGAACCGTGTCCTGCATCGGAGTACCGCACCGGCTCTCGTTGGTCGGCCACTCCGCCGGGACAGCGATGGCCGCGTGACCGAAGCCGACCAGCCTCATCGCCGGAGCGACGGGAGCTGGTGACGTGACCGGAGCGCGAGATGTCAGCAGGGTCGACCCGGCGATGACGGCCCCGACAGCTACTACGGTCGCGGCGACGAGCCCCGCAGTACGGCGGTGGCGTCGGCGGGCTGCTCCGGCGTACAGGGTGTCCAGTGGGGGCGGGCCGACCGGGGTTTGCTCGGCGGTGCGTTCCAGCAGGTCTGTCAGCTTCATCGGGGGTCTCGCAGTTCTGCCAAATGTGGGTCCTGTGCGAGGGCCTTCACTGCACGGGACAGGCGGCTCTTGACTGTGCCGGCGGCTACACCCAGGACAGTCGCCATCTGTAGTTCGGTCAGGTGCGCGTAGTACCGCAGTACGACCGCTGTCCGTTGGTCGTCGGGCAGTCCGTCGAGTGCGCGCATCACGGCGTCGGTTTCATCGATGCCGGCGGTCGGATCGACGTCCGCGTGCTCAGGGAGTACCTCGGACGGTCTCTCTCCGTGCCAGCGGCGCCGTCTGGAGGAGCGGAAGCAGTTGACCAGGACCCGGTGCACGTAGGCGTCGCGGTCGTCAGCTGCGCGGACGCGGTTCCACCTGACCAGGCAGCGCTCCAGTGCGGTCTGAACGAGGTCTTCAGCTTCCGGCGGGGTACAGCCGAGCAGAACCGCACTACGCACCAGCGTCGGCCAGCGTGCGGTCACATACTCGCTGAAGTCGTCCATACCCCCTCCTCACCCCTACAGACAGGGTGATGTGCACTGCAGGTTCCCTCTACTTGATGACTGTCAAGGTGACTGTCTCGCCTGGAGTCAGGAGGGTTCCTGGGGACGGGTAGATGCTGACCAGGCGGCCAGGCTTGTAGACAGTCGATGTCCTGGTGCTGATCTCGCTCCTGAGCCCCAGCTCGCGGAGGCGCTGGGCGTACGCCGTACCGGCCCGGCCGTCGTCGAGCGACCGGGAGCTGGGTACGCCGACCCTGTCCGGCAGGATCTCGATCCGCGCGAGGATCTCGTTCACCGTGCCCGCACTGGTGGACGAAGAGGCACGGAACCAGACGTGCAACGAAGGCAGGCCGACTGCACCCCAACACACCCCGTCGCTCGCACAGGTCGTCCGACGGCGCTCGGCCCGTACTCCGTTCAACGATGCCAGCACGCTGCGGGTCCTACTGGTGCGCACGGGCTCCACACCCCTAAGTGTGAGTGCTGACGGCGTACTCCGATAGCGAAAGTCGTCAGGGGTGGATCAGGGGTCGGTCGGTACGGATCCGGATGCCGCGGGCGGTCGGGAAACGGGACAGTGGAGCCATGACGAACTCCAACGCACCGTTCCAGAACCTGTCCGGCAAGGTCCTCCGTCGTTCCTCGAACCAGCGGATGCTCTCCGGTGTCTCCGGCGGCATCGCCGAGTACCTCAACATCGACGTGACGCTGGTCCGCCTCGGCTGGGTCGGCCTGACCCTCATCACCGGCGGCGCCGCGATGATCGGCTACGCGGTCGCGTGGATCGTGATCCCGGAGTCCGACGGCAAGGCCGTGTGGCAGAACGTTCAGCAGTCGGTCAACCAGAACCAGCACCAGGACGCGACCGAGAACGACATCGCCTCCCGCATCTACGACGACACCACAACCACCAACAACAAGCCCCCGGCCGCATGACCCTCTCTGCGCCATCGAACGGCGCAGAGACCCCGGCGGGGTGATCGCACCGGCGGTCACCCCGCCTGCGGCTGTCTAGACCTTCAGGGCCGGCCTGCGGAGTGCTGCCAGCGCCTGGTCCGGGTGGTCCGCGAAGACCCCCTGCAGCCCCAGCGCGGCGAAGCGCTTCAGCTCGGTCGCATAGTCGGTCGCAGTAGGCAGGAAGCGGCGCTCCGCCCGGAACGTCCAGGCCTGCACAGCCAGACCGACCCGGTGAGCCTGCTCCACCAGACGAGTCGGCTCCCCCAGACACCCGTCCGCAGTCCGTGGAATGACCAGGTCCTTGTGCGGCGCCAGCACCTGGGCGTACGTCGCGATCTCCCGCAGTCCGGCCGGCTCGATCAGGTCGGCGTACGTGCGACCGTCACCGGTCCGCAGGAAGTCGTTCGGCGCGCTCTCGGAGTCGATCAGCTGCACCAGCGGCACCCGCGTCATCACCGACAGCCGTCGCAGGCTGCTCGGCTCGAACGACTGCACCATGATCTCGCCGTCGCGCAGTCCGAGCGCGAGGATCCGCTCGGTCAGCAGCTCCTCCAGCGGCAGTCCGAGCCGCCGGAAGTACGCCGGATGCTTGATCTCCGGGATCACCCCGATCGGATGACCGAGCCGCGCCGACTCCCAGCGTGCCAGCCCGACCACCTCGTCGAAGGTGGGGATCGCCTCCAGGCCGTCGTACGCCGTGTTGCTCGCCCGGAGTGCTGGCATCCGTTCCCGGGCACGCAGTGTGCGTAGCTCAGCCAGCGTGAAGTCCTCGACGAACCAGCCGGTGACTGCTGTCCCGTCAACGATCTTGGTGATCTTCCGGTCCGCGAAGACCGGGTGCTCGGCGACATCCGTCGTACTCGAGATCTCGTTCTCGTGCCGGCAGACCAGGATGCCGTCGAGGGTCGCGACCAGGTCCGGTTCCAGGTAGTCGGCGCCCTGTGCCGCGGCCAGCCGGTAGGCCGCCGGTGTGTGTTCCGGGCGGTAGCCACTCGCTCCCCGATGCGCGATCACCAACATGGATCCAGGACAGGGGCCGGACATTGCCCGACGGGAACCCGTTGCCCAACGCAAGGTGAAGCTCTACCGACTGTCACCGTCATGCCCGCGGCGGTGCCGTTCGGAGCGTCCACAGGTGCGAGTAATTCGCATGCGGACTGTCGGAGGCGCGACCTAGCCTGAGGGGGCCATGAGACAACTTCCGCTCGCCGATCCAGGCTTCCCGATTCATCGTTCGCCGGCCCGCTACCTGTGGTGGGTCGCCGGCGGTCAGGCCCGCACGCTCGCCGGCGGGATGGCCTTCGGCATTCTGTGGATGGGCGCGCAGGCGTTCATCCCGGCGATCCTCGGGCGGGCGATCGACGAGGGCATCGCGGCGCAGGACGGCAAGCGGCTGCTGCAGTGGACCGCGCTGCTGTTCGCGGTCGGTGTGGTGCAGGCGCTGGCCGGCATCATGCGGCACCGGTTCGCGGTGACCAACTGGCTGATGGCGGCGTACCGGACCGTCCAGGTGGTGACGCGGAAGTCGGCCCACCTCGGGGCGACGCTGCCGAAGCACCTGGCCACCGGCGAGGTCGTCAGCGTCGGCGCGGGCGACCTGTCCTACATCGGCAACCTGATGGAGGTCTCGGCCCGGTTCGCGGGTGCGATCGTCGCGTTCGTCGTGGTGGCCGCGATCCTGCTCTCGTCGTCGACGGCGCTCGGCCTGGTGGTGCTCATCGGCGTACCGATCATGCTCTTCGGCCTCGGGCCGATGCTGCGGCCGCTGCACCGGCGGCAGTCCGCGCAGCGCGAGGCTGTCGGCGAGCTGAACTCGTTGGGTTCGGACATCGTGGCCGGGCTGCGGGTGCTGCGCGGTATCGGCGGCGAGGAGTCGTTCTCCCGGCGATACCGGAGTGAGTCGCAGGAGGTGCGGAAGGCGGGTGTGCGCGTCGCGGGCATCCAGTCGATGCTGGACGCTGCCCAGGTGCTGCTGCCGGGGATCTTCGTGGTCCTCGTGGTCGGCCTGGGTGCGCACTTCGCGCTGCGCGGCGATCTGAGCGCCGGGTCGCTGGTGGCCTTCTACGGGTATGCAACGTTCCTGGTGCTGCCGCTGCGGACGGCGACGGACTTCGCCAACCAGCTGATGCGTGGGCTGGTCGCGGCGGGTCGAGTGATCCGCGTGCTGAAGCTCGAGCCGGACGTCACCGATCCCGCAGCGCCGCTGCAGCTGCCCGGCCACGGCGACCTGGTCGACCCGGTCTCCGGCGTCCGTGCGCGCGACGGACTGCTCACTGCGGTCGTCTCCGCCGAGCCGGACAGCTACGCCGAGCTCGCGGACCGCCTCGGGCGGTACGACGATGCCAGCGAGGTCAGGTACGGCGGCGTGACGCTGGCCAGCGCTACCCGGGCGGACGTGCGGGAGCGGATCCTGGTCAGCGACACGGGCTCCCAGATGTTCACCGGAGTACTGCGGACCGAGCTGGACCCGGACGGCCGCCGTACCGATGACGAGCTGATGGCCGCGCTGCGCACTGCGTCTGCCGAGGACGTGTTGGTCGCGCTTCCGGACGGGCTCGACTCCGAGGTCGAGGAGAAGGGCCGCTCGTTCTCAGGTGGTCAGCGTCAGCGGCTGGTGCTCGTGCGGGCGCTGCTCGCGGACCCGTCCGTGCTGGTCCTCGTCGAGCCGACGTCGGCCGTCGACGCCCACACCGAGGCGCGGATCGCGGACCGGCTGCGGGACTACCGGCCCGGCCGGAGCACCGTCGTACTGACCGCGTCCCCGCTGCTGCTCGACCGCGTCGACGAGGTGATCTTCGTTGCCGCCGGCCGGGTGGTTGCCACCGGCAAGCACCGTGAACTGCTCGAGAACGAGCCGCAGTACCGCCGTACCGTGACCCGCCAGACCGAAGAAGAGGAGGCCCTCCGATGAGGCAGATCCTGCCCGTTGCCGGGCCGGCCGAGATTCGGCAGCACGCCCGCCGGCTGGCGCGCCGGCACCCGCGCAGCCTGCTGATCGCACTAGTGCTGCATGTGCTGGCGGCCGTGTCGGGGCTGGCGGCGCCACGGCTGATCGGCAACCTGGTGGAGGACGTGCAGCACGGCACGACCGCCGCGAAGGTCAACGAGGTCATCGTGGTGATCGCGGTCTTCATCGTCGCGCAGTCGCTGTTGACCCGCTGGGCGCGGTACCGCTCGTTCGCGCTGGGCGAGCAGGTGCTGGCCGAGCTGCGTGAGGAGTTCGTGGACAACGCTCTGGCGCTGCCGATCGGCACGGTGGAGCGGGCCGGCACGGGCGACCTGCTGTCGCGGACGTCGCGGGACGTCGACACGTTGTCGCGGACGGTGCGGTTCGCCGTACCGGAGACGATCATCGCGTTCGTCACCGTGATCTTCACGGCTGTCGCGACGGTGCTCGTCGGGGTGTGGGTGCTGGTGCCGCTGGTCGCGATGGTTCCGCTGCTGTGGCTGAGCACGAAGTGGTACCTGCGGCGCGCGAAGGACGGTTACCTTCGCGAGAACGCGGCGTACGCACAGATGACCAGCTCGCTCGCGGAGACGGTCGAGGGTGCGCGCACGGTCGAGGCCTTGCGGCGGTACGACGATCGCGTACGCCGCGGAGACGTGGACATCCGCGGGTCGTATCTTGCCGAGCGGTACACTTTGTTCCTGCGGACCGTGTACTTCCCGGTCGCCGAGCTGGGCTATCTCGTGCCGGTAGTCGGCACGCTGCTGTTCGGCGGGTGGCTGCACCTGAACGGTCATGCTTCGCTCGGCGCGGTGACAGCCGCCGTGTTGTACGTGAACCAGCTGATCGATCCGGTGGACCGGTTGCTGTCGTGGCTGGACGAGCTCCAGTCCGGTGGTGCCGCGTTCGCCCGGCTGCTGGGGATCAGCGACGTACCGGACGACAGGACGCCGTCGGGGAAGGAGCCGTCGTCGGAGCTGGTCGAGGCGCGCGATGTGCGGTTCTCGTACGTCGACGGTCGCGACGTACTGCACGGTGTCGACCTGACCATCCAGCCTGGTGAGCGGATCGCGATGGTGGGACCGTCCGGCGCCGGCAAGTCGACGCTGGGACGGTTGGTCGCGGGCATCCACCCGCCACGGACTGGTTCGGTGACCGTCGGCGGTGTCGGCATGACGGAGCTACCGCTGGACGAGCTCCGCAAGCAGGTTGCACTGGTCACGCAGGAGCACCACGTCTTCGTCGGCACGCTCCGGGACAACCTGTCGATGGCGCGTCCGGCGGCTTCCGACTCCGAGTTGCTGGAGGCGTTGGCAGCAGTCGACGCGCGTGAGTGGGCGCAGGCGCTGCCGGACGGGCTGGACACGCGAGTCGGCTCCGGCCAGCTCGCGCTCACACCTGCCCAGGCACAGCAGCTGGCACTGGCCCGCTTGGTCCTGGCTGACCCACACACGCTGGTGCTCGACGAGGCCACCTCCCTCATCGACCCCCGTGCAGCTCGCCACATGGAGCGCTCGCTGGCCGCCGTACTAGAAGGCCGCACAGTCATCGCGATCGCCCACCGCCTCTACACGGCCCATGACGCCGACCGCGTAGCAGTAGTAGAAGACGGCCAAATAACAGAACTAGGCAGCCACGAAGACCTAGTAGCCCGCCAGGGTTCCTACGCCGCCCTCTGGACCTCCTGGCACGGCTGATGCAAGACCCCCGCCATGTCGGCGGGGGTCTTCTAGCGTTTGCGTAGTTGGAGGACTGATGAATCTACGTGTGGGGGTGGGGTAAAAGCCCTGCGGGGAAGGCGGAGCCCGATCGACGGGTCGTAGTAGCGGTACCACCGGTTGGCGCCCGGCGCCTCGCCGCGAGCCCACCGGTTCGCCACCTGCCGCTGGAGCACGAGGTCCGCCGACACCAGGCGTGAACCCGGCGCGAGCAACCGCTTCAGCAGCAACGTAGAGATGTTGTACGGCGGACTGGACACCACCCGGAACGGCCGCGACGGCAACCGAAGATCACCGGCATCGGCACGAACCACGGTCACCGGCGCATCCGCGAACCGCTTCCGCAACCGATCGGCACGACCCGGATGGAGTTCGACCGCGACCACCCGGGCACCGGCCCGGACCAGCGGTGCAGTCAGCGCACCGAGCCCGGCCCCGACATCGAGGACGAGCTCACCGGGCTTGATCCCGGCCGCGTCCACGACCCGTTGGGCCCAACGACTATCGAGCGGATGCCATCCCCAGGCACCCCTCGCCTGCCCGGAGCCGGGCACGACGGACCATCACGAAGTACGTAATCATGCAACGGACCCTAGACCGTCGAACCCCAACCACTCAAAGCATTTTCGGCGCCGCACCCAGCGACAGAACCGTCTCCGTCGTCCGCTGCTGCGCCAGCTCGAGCCGGCTCTTCTTCGCCACCGACGTGCCCTTCGCGAGCTCCCGCCGTACGTCGAGAACCCGTACCGGCAGCACGTCGGTCATCAGCAGCGGCGCGAACTCGGCCTGCTCGGTCGACCATCGATCGCCGTCACGCTTGAACGTGAACCGGGTGAGCAGCCCTTCCGCCTTCCTGCTCTCGGGTTCGCGATGCGCGGCCACCAGGTTGCCCAGCCCGTACGCGACCCACTTGCCGTTGATCTGCTCCATCGGCTGCACGACATGCGCATGGTGACCGATCACCAGATCAATGTTGCTATCAGCAAGCAGTTGCGGCGCGACCTCCCGCTGCTGGTCGTTCAGCTTGCTCGAGTACTCCGTACCCCAGTGGCAGCTGACCAGCACGAGATCGGCGCCGCGGTCCTTCGCCTCCTGCGCCTTGCGGGCGATCGTCTTCGCGTCGATCGTGCCGGCACGCCAGGTCTGACCGTTCGGGTACGGCAACCCGTTGAACCCGAACGTGAAACTGAGCGACGCGATCTTCACCCCGCCAACGTCGACGATCGTCGTCTGCTCCGCCTCGGCCCGCGATCGCGCCGTACCCGCATGCTTCAACCCCGCCTTCTCCAACGTGTTCAGGGTCCGGTCGACCCCGTTCGCGCCGCCGTCGAAGCTGTGGTTGCTGGCCGTCGTGCACAGGTCGTACCCGGTCTGCTTGAGCGCGGTCGCGATCTGCGGCGGCCCCTGGAAGAGGGGGTAGCCGTGGTACGGACCGCCGGCAGGTGCGAGCGGAGTCTCCAAGTGCGCGATGGCCAGATCCGCCTTCTGCACAAGGGGTTTCACGCTTCTCATCAGCGGCGCGAAGTCCCACTCACCGCCCTTGCCGTCCCGTTTCGCCGTCGTCCACAGACGCTCGTGAAGCAGTACGTCGCCGGTCGCAACCACGGTGATCCGATCAGTCTGATCACCGTGCTTCGGCTCCGTCGCCAGAGCGGTCTTCGGACCATGCTTGTCGGTGGTATCCGCGTAGGTGTCCGCGATACATCCGGTCGTCGCCATCGCCGCGGCGCCGGCCAGCAGGCCCCCGAGCACCGCACGTCGTCGTACTGCCATCCCCACCCCCTTTGTCGCCGATGAAGACGCAGGCCCGGGGGTGTTGGTTGGGACGGAGATCCGATCGTGTCCTTAGGCGATCAGATTCGAACTGCCGGCTCTGCTCTCGGGCCGACTGTCCTGGCAGGCGTCGACCAGATCGTCGAGGGAGATCTCGAGGGTGGCGGCGACGGCGGCCACCGTGAACAGCGCCGGGGTCGGGATGCGACCGGTCTCGATCTTGCGGAGCGTGTCGACCGAGACGCCGCACGCCGCAGCCACCTCGACCATGCTGCGCTCGCCGCGGGCCTCGCGGAGCAGACGGCCGAGCTGACGACCGCGTTCGCGGTCCCAGGTGGACAGAGGTGGTCGGACCATGAGTGTGATAATAGTACCGGTATAGTTATCCGGGGTAGTCGAGTCGTGAACGAGGAAGCAAACGATGGTCGAGTTGAAGACGGCGGCGGAGATCGAGCAGATGCGCGAGGCCGGGCGGGTCGTCGGTACTGCGTTGGCCGCGGTGAAGAAGCAGGCCGCGGCCGGGGTCTCGCTCCGCGAGCTCGACGAGGTCGCCCGGGACGTACTGCGTTCCGCCGGTGCGGTGTCGCTGTTCGAGGGGTACCAGCCGGGGTTCGCGACGTCGCCGTTCAGCGGGGTGATCTGCACGTCGGTGAACGACGCCGTACTGCACGGGTTGCCGAGTGACCTGCGCCTGGAGGACGGGGATCTCCTCAACGTCGACTGCGGCGCGTCGATCAACGGCTGGTGCGCGGACGCGGCGACCAGCTTCTGCGTGGGTACGCCGCGACCCGAGGACCTCGAGCTGATCGCGACCACCGAGGAGGCACTCGCCGCGGGGATCGCGACCGCCGTCGAGGGCAACCGGATCGGCGACATCAGCGCCGCGATCGGCCGCATCGGCAAGCGCGACAACGTCGGCACCAACCTCGACTTCGGCGGCCACGGCGTCGGCCGCCGCATGCACGAGGACCCCCACATCGCCAACGGCGGCCGCCCCGGCCGCGGCCTCAAACTCCGCGCCGGCCACGTCTTCGCCATCGAACCCTGGTTCTGGTCCGGCCCCGGCTCGACGTACGTAATCGACGAAGACGGCTGGACCCTCCGCTCCGCCGACCACACCCGAGGCGCCCACGCCGAACACACCGTCGCCATCACCCCCGAAGGCCCCCAAATCCTCACCCTCCCCTGACCACCACAGGGCAGCCGAAGTCTGCTGGCCTTAGAACAGGGGTTGTTGGGTTGGGGGTTCGGGGGGTGGGGACGGTCGGCGGGGTGGGGAGCGGAAGCGGGCGGTGGTGGGGTCTGGTTCACCCCAGCCGGAGTCGGAGATGGGGCCGGGGGCTTCGACGATGCCGGTGGGATGCATGCCGTTGATGGGTTTGGAGCGGTGGGAGGAGCCGCGGCCGAAGCCGTGCTTGTCGAGGAGGGGGCGGGCTTTGTCCTCGAAGGCTTTGCGGTAGCTGGGGCTGGCGTAGGAGCCGTGGGCGTACAGGGATTCGTAGCGGGAGACGAGGTCGGGGTGGTCGTGGGCCAGCCACTGCATGAACCAGCCTTTGACGCCGGGGCGTAGGTGGAGGATCAGGGTGGTTACGCCGGTGGCGCCGGCGTCGGCCAATTGGGCAAAGAGGTGGTCCAGCTGGTCCGCGGAGTCGGTGAGCCACGGGAGCACCGGGGCGACCATCACGCCGCATGGGAGACCTGCCTCGCGAATGGCTCGGATCAGGTCCAGCCGACCTCGGACCGAAGGGACACCGGGCTCGAGGCGGCGGCGCAGCTCTTCGTCGCCCAGAGCCAGCGAGATGCCGATGCCGACCCGGACCTCGGCGGCAGCCGCGGACAGTAAGTCCAGATCCCTGCGGAGCAAGGTGCCTTTGGTCAGGACCGACAGCGGTGTGCCGGAGGCGGCGAGCGCTTCGATGATGCCGGGCATCAGGCGATAGCGGCCCTCAGCGCGTTGGTAGGGATCCGTATTAGTGCCCAGGGCAACTTGTTCGTGACTCCAGGACGGGCGGGCGAGCTCGCGTCGGAGTACGTCGGCGACATTGGTCTTCACCACGATCTGCCGGTCGAAGTCCTGGCCGGTGTCGAGCTCCAGATACATGTGGGTCGGACGGGCGAAGCAGTAGCGGCACGCGTGTGTGCACCCGCGATACGGATTGACCGTCCAATTGAACGGCAGTCCCGTGCCTGGCACCGAGTTCAGCGCGGAGCGGGCGACGACCTCATGGAACGTGATGCCCTGGAACTCCGGCGTCGTCACCGACCGGACCAGGCCCGCAATCATCCCGAGCCCCGGCAACGTCCCCGGGGTCTCGACGTCGATTTGCTGACCGGCCCATCTCATGTCGTATAGTCGAACACATGTTCGAGCTCACAAGCAAGTCAGCGGAATGCGGCGGCGTTGGCCACCGCCCACTCGCGGTAGGTCACCGCGGGTCTGCCGATGAGCTCGGGCACCGCAGGCTCGGGCTTCATCGGATACTCCGCCATCATCCGGAAGCCATCAAGCAACCACTGCGCGGTCTCCAAACCGATGGCCGGCGCAAGCTCGTCGAGGTACTCCTGCGGCGTCTGCTCGACAAAGCGCACCGGACGTCCGATCGCCTCCGCGATCTGCTCGACCTCCTCCGGCGGCGTCAGAGCCTCCGGCCCGCTCATCATGATCTTCTCGCCGGTGAAGCGCTCCGACAGCAGCACCACCCGCGCGACCGCAGCGATGTCCGCCAGGTCGATCGGCGTCTGCACAGCCCCGGCGTACGGCGCTCGCACGACGCTCTCGGCCTTGATCGACGGCGCCCAGCCAAGCGTGTTGTTCATGAACTGCCCCGGCCGCAGGAACGTCCAGTCGAAGCCGCCCGCCTCGATCGCGCGCTCGATCCGGTAGTAGTGCCACGCCGACGGATCCCCCTGCGCCTCGTACTCGGCCGGCTCCCCCGAGAGCACGACGACTCGTCGCACACCCGCCTCCTGAGCGCTACGGACGAAGTCGTCGACGTACGCCGGAAGCGGCGCGAGGTAGACCGTGTCGATGCCGGCCAGCGCAGCCGGCAGCGTCGAAGACCTGCCGAGATAGCCGCGGGCGACCTCCACCTCGTCAGGCAAGGCCGCGCGGGCCGGGTTGCTGGTCAACGCGCGGACCGGCGCGCCCGCCGATACCAGTTCGTCCACGAGCAACCGGCCCACGCTGCCGGTCGCCCCTGTCACCAAGATCGTCATGCCGTTCCTCCCTCACCGACAATTCTCGTAGGGTATACGAGAATTCAACCGAGCGCCTATCGTTAGCGGCGTGAGTGAACGGCGAAGCGGTCAAGGTCAGCCGGACAAGACGCTGGCGTTGCTGTGGCGCAACCACCGGCGCCCCACGCCGGAACCGCCCGACGAGCCACTCACGGAGCAGCGTGGGGCGGGGCGGCGGCCGTCGTTGAGTGTGGATGACGTTGTGCAGGCAGGGATCCGGCTGGCGGACGAGCGCGGGCTTGCGGCGGCGTCGATGGGTGGGGTTGCCAAGGAGCTCGGCGTCGGCACGATGACGCTGTACACGTACGTGCCGTCGAAGGACGAACTGCTCGACCTGATGGTCGACCAGGTCCTTGTCGAACGCGAGCTCCCCGGCCCGGATGCACCACGCCCAGACGACTGGCGCGAACAGGTGGAGATCTACTCGCAGCAGACCCGCGCGATGTTCCAGCAGCACCTGTGGCTGTCGCAGGTCTCGACGGTCCGTCCGCCGGTCGGCCCGGGCATGCTGGCCGGCCGCGAGTACCTGCTGTCCGCAGTGCTCGGCCTCGGCCTCAGCGCGACCGAGACGAACACGGCTGCCCTCGCGATCACGACGTACGTCGATTCCGCCGCTCAGCTCGAGGCGGAGAGCCTGCTGGTCGAGCGCACCACGGGGCAGACCAACGACTCCTGGTGGTTCGAGCGGAACGACCTGTGGGAGACGTACTTCGACGTCGACAGGCATCCGGCGATGACGACGATCTGGCACGCGAAGGGGTACGAGTCGACCGCCGCCGACTCGTACCGCTACGGCCTGGACCGTCTCCTCGACGGCATCGAGGCGATGAAACCCCTATAGATCAAGGGAGATCCACGCCGGGTCGTGGTCCGTCCCGTCCCGGGCCAGCTTGCGTCGGCGACCGATGAACGACCCCGTCAACCGCGGCGCCAATGCCGGCGACATCCAGATCTGGTCGATCAGGTCAAACGACCGCGGCTGCCCCGTGTCCTTGAACGTCGACGTCCACGCAGGGCTCGCCGGCAACTGGACCGTCGTCTGCACAGTGCCGATCTCGGTCGGCGCCGTGAGCGCGCTGACCAGCCCGGCCTTCTCGTAGGCGACCAACGCGGACGAGTCCGGGGTGTCGTTCATGTCCCCGCAGAGCAGGTACCGCTGACGCGTGCTCATCCGCGACGCCATGATCCGCACGATCGTCTCGGCCTGCCGGGTCCGCAGCAGGTGCGACGCCGCCTCGGCCGCGGCCTGGTCCGCCACCTTGAAGTCGACGAACTTCGACTTCAGGTGCGTACCGAACACCGTCAGGATCTTCCGCCCGCGAGCGTCCAGGATCTCCGCCTCGACCAGATCACGCGAGAAGATCGGCCGGTCCGGTACGTCGGGATGGAACGTCCGCTGATAGCTCGTCACCCCGCCGATCGGCCGGCGCGACAGCAGCCCGATGTCGATGAACCGGGTCGAGTCGTTGCCGTCGATCACCATCACGTGCTGGTACGTCCCGTTCAGGTGGTCGCGGTTGAACTCCCGCAGTACGTCGACGTTCTCGACCTCCTGCACGATCCAGACGTCGACGTCCGCGCCGAGCAGACGCTCGGCCACCCGGTTGGTGTCCTCGGGCTTCTTCGCCGTCAGCAGCTTGCCGTTCCCGTCGAGTTGCAGCCGCCGCCGGTGCTCGTCGTCGAACGTGTACGTCGCCGGCACCGACCCGGTCCCGCTCGCCAGTACGTCGACCGCGCCCTCGAAGTTCCACCGGTCGAACAGGTTGTTCAGGTTGAACGTGCCCACCGTGAGAGCCGTGTCCCCCACCTCCCCTAACGGAAAGGTACGCCGCCGTCACGCATTCCGGACACTGTTCAGGTGCGGATGCCCGACAGGACATCGGCGCCGACCGGGTTGAGGCTGTGCCGGACGGAGCTGCCGATGCGATGCGTCGTGACGAGGCCCGTGTCGTGCAGGATCCGCGCATGCTCGCTGGCCGACGCGAGAGAGATGCCGACCCGCGCGGCCAGCTCACTCGTCGAGCACGCACCGACCGAGATCCCCTTCAGAACAAGCGCTCTGGTCTTCCCCAGCAGGTCGGCGACCGCGCGCTCGCGATCGGGCCGCCGTACGACGACTTCAGGCTGACCGGGATCGGGCCGGACTGGATACACCAGCACCGGCGGCAATGAAGGGTCGAGCAGCATCATCGGATACTTCCAGCAGAAGAACGACGGCACCAGCCGCAGGCCGCGACCGTTCAGGTAGAGGTCGCGGTCGATGTGCGGCGTGTCCACCGACAACACCGGCGCCGACCAGCGCAGCGATTGATGCAGCTCCGGAATCAGCGACTCGAAGCCGTTGCTGGCCACCGTGTCGTTGTGTCGCGCGACCGCCGACTGGATCGTGGTCGCGATCATCGGCATCTGCGGCGCGATCTTGGTCCGGTGGAACGACCGTAGCCCGTGCACCAGCCGCGACATCACCTTCGCGTCGCCGGTCGCGAGCCGCCGGGTCCAGGCCGGCAACCGCACGCTGTCGGACAGCCGCCGCAGCTCCGACCTCAGTTGAACGGCCGGCGTCGCCGCGACCGCGGTCAACCCCGCGTCGAGCCCGTCCCCCGCCGCCCGCGGCGTGAGGAAATCCGGCGAGTATCCGACCGGCGGCGTCAACGCGAGCAACTCCTGCTCGAGCGCACTCAAGCGGGACCGGGCCCGCTCCCGCCAGGCCCCGTACACCTCCGGCTCTTCGTCCCCTTGCAGGACATGAAGCCCGAGTAGTACCTCCCACAACGGATCCGGCCGCTGCGCGATCGTCGTCCTGGCCAGGTCCGTGCATTCGAAATGAATGCGGAACGCCACGATGCCCTCCCCCGAGGAAGTCACCCACCGTGGTCAGCAGGCGACCCTCCGACGATAACAGCCGTCGGGTTCACCCGCTGTGACGCGTTACTCCCACTCGATCGTGCCCGGGGGCTTGCTCGTGACGTCGAGCGTGACCCGGTTGATCTCGTCGACCTCGTTGGTGATGCGGGTCGAGATGCGCTCGATCACGTCGTACGGCAGGCGGGCCCAGTCGGCGGTCATCGCGTCCTCGCTGGTGACGGGCCGCAGTACGACGGGATGCCCGTAGGTGCGGCCGTCGCCCTGGACGCCGACCGAGCGGACGTCGGCCAGTAGGACCACCGGGAACTGCCAGATGTCGCGGTCGAGGCCGGCCGCGGTGAGCTCCGTACGGGCGATCAGGTCGGCCGCGCGGAGGATGTCGAGCCGCTCGCGGGTGACCTCGCCGATGATCCGGATGCTCAGGCCGGGACCGGGGAACGGGTGCCGGTAGACCATCGTCTCGGGCAGGCCGAGCGCCAGGCCGAGCTCGCGGACCTCGTCCTTGAACAGCGTCCGCAGCGGCTCGATCAGGCTGAACTGCAGGTCGTCGGGCAGACCGCCGACGTTGTGGTGCGACTTGATGTTCGACGTGCCCGCGCCACCACCGGACTCGACCACGTCCGGGTACAGCGTGCCCTGGACCAGGAATTCGATGTGCCGCTCGGCGTCCACCTTGCGCGCGGTCGCCTCGAAGGTCCGGATGAACTCGCGGCCGACGATCTTGCGCTTCGTCTCGGGATCTGTGACCCCGGCAAGCGCGCCCAGGAACTGGTCGGAGGCGTCGATCGCCTCGAGCCGGATCCCGATCGCGGCGACGAAGTCCTTCTCGATCTGCTCGGACTCACCGGCCCGCTGCAGACCGTGGTCGACGTACACGCAGGTCAGCTGGTCGCCGATGGCCTTGTGGACCAGGGCCGCCGCGACCGCGGAGTCGACGCCGCCGGACAGCGCGCACAGGACCTGCTTGTCGCCGACCTGCTGCCGGATCAGCTCGACCTGCTCGTCGACGACGTTCGTGGTCGTCCAGTCGCCGGCACAACCGGCGATCTCGTACAGGAAGTGCTCGAGCACAGCTTGCCCGGCCTGCGAGTGCAGGACCTCGGGGTGCCACTGCACGCCGGCCAGCCGCCGGTCCAGGTCCTCGAACGCCGCGACCGGAGCGCCCTCGGACGCCGCGAGTACGGCGAATCCGGCGGGCGGCGCGTGAACCGCGTCACCGTGCGACATCCACACGTTCAGGTCCTCGGGGATGTCGGCGAGGAGCGTGCCCGGCTCGCTGACGGTGACCGGCGTGCGGCCGAACTCGCGCAGCCCGGTACGCCGTACGTCGCCGCCGAGCGTCTGCGCCATCGCCTGGAACCCGTAGCAGATCCCGAACGCCGGCACGCCGGCCTCGAACAGTGCGGTCTCGACCCGGGGCGCGCCCTCGGCGTACACCGACTGCGGACCGCCGGACAGGATGATCGCCTTCGGCTCGCGCGCCAGCATCTCCTCGACCGGCATCGAGTGCGGCACGATCTCGGAGTACACCTTCGCCTCGCGCACGCGGCGCGCGATCAACTGCGCGTATTGGGCACCGAAATCGACGACCAGAACCAACTCATGCTGCGTCACCCGGCAAAGCCTATCGGTGCAGGTCAGCAGGGCTGTAATCCGCCGGACGCGCGGTCATCGGCAGCGGGTCGTTGGTGATCTCCAGCCCGGGGAACCGGCGCCGCATCGCGGCCTCGTACCGGGCTGCGCCGGGCTGGTCGCCGATGTAGTCGGCGATCGGATGGGGTCCGAACCACAGCCGCACCCGGCGGCGGGAGGTTGAGCTCACGGGAGGCGACGCTAGCGGCGGAAGTTGTCCTCGGCGTTACCGTCCGTTACAACCATGAGACGCCTCGGCGCGCGGAACGAGAGCAGGTCGATCATCGGCGGCTCCGCCACCAACCGCACACCGGCCAACAGCGCCTGAGCGCATTCCAGCGCAACCCGGGCCTCCAGCCGAGCCAGCCCTGCACCCAGGCAACGGTGGATCCCGATCCCGAACGCAAGATCGGCCGGGCCGCCATGTCCGGAAAGTCCGAGCAGAACCGGCGCGCCGGCCGGAAGCTCCAGATCACCGACGGTCGTCGGCGCCGACGTGACGCGCCGCCAGGTCGGCACCGAGGACGCCTCCGCCAGCGTCCGCTCGACCACCTCACGCAGGTCAGCGGGGTCAGGGTTCACCAGGAGCCAGTGGAAGGCGGTGGAGATGAGCTGGGTGGTGGTCTCCTGGCCGGCGATCAGGAGGAAGTAGGCGACGGCGCAGATCTCCTCGTCGGTCAGGCCGAGGGTTACCAGTACGCCGAACAGGTCGTCGGCCGGCGCCTTCCGGGCGGCCGTCGTACGCGCACGCAACCAGGCGTAGAACTCGGCCGCGCTGTGAGCCAGCTCCAACTGCCGGTCCTCGTCCGGCCAGCCCCAGAACAGCTCGAGCGAGTCCAAGCTCCAAGCTTTCAACGCAGGTACGTCGACATCGCGCAGCCCGAGCAGATGCAGTACGACGAGCGCCGGCGGCTCTGCGGCGATCGCCTGCACGAGGTCCACCTGCTCAGCGGCCGCGAGGCGTGCCGAGGCCGCAGCGACCCGGGCAGACGTCAGCTCGCGGGCGAGCGGCTCTACCGCGGCGACCCGCGCAGGACTGAAGAATCGGGCCACGGCAGCCCGGATAGGCCGATGGGACTCGCCCGCGTTGTTGGCCAGCGTCGGCGGCAGCGCGAACCCGACCCCGGACAGCACCCGCAACGCTTTCACCGACAACGGGCTGTGCGCGAGTACGGCGTTGTCCGGCCGGAACGTCGCCGGATCCAGCAACACCTGCCGGGCCAGCGCCGGGTCGTCGACGACCCAGTACCCGAGCGCCTCGTCGTACCGGGCCGGGCAACCGCTCACGCGAACCAGCTAGGGACCGCGGCCCGGAACGCCTCCTGGTCGAGGGCCCCGGCGCCGGCCGGGATCCGCGCGATCACCGGCACGCCGGTCACCGCCGGCAGATCCTCCAGGTTGCACTCCTCGGCGAGATCCGGCTCAGCCGGCCACGAGCCGATCACCAGCCCGTCGACGGGCAGCCCGCGGGACCGCAACGCCTCGACGGTCAGCCCGGCATGGTTCAGCGTTCCCAGCCCGGCCCGCGCCACGACAACGAAACCGAACGGTGTCGCCAGCTCCGCGGCCAGGTCCGCCAGGTTGTTGCCCTCAGCATCCAAGCCGACGAGGATCCCGCCCGCGCCCTCGACCAGCACGGTGTCGTTCGTCGCCGCCAGCTGATCGATCGCCTTGGCATGCGACGCGATCGGCGGCAGCACGACCCCCTCCCGCCGAGCCGCGGTGGTCGGCGCCAACGGATCCCGCAGCCGCACCCCTTCATGCAACTTCGTCAGCCCACTCAGCCGATGCACATCGTCAAGATCCCCGTGCTCATCCGGCGCCACTCCGGTCTGAGCGGGCTTCACCACCGCAACCGACCCAACAGCACGAACCGCCAGGGCAGCCGTCGTAACAGTCTTCCCGACGCCGGTATCGGTGCCGGTAACAAGCAGGATCATGAAACCTGTCCGATCGCGTCGACAATCACGGTGCACGCACGGTCGAGGTCGACGCCGGACAGACCTGCGTGAGCGGTCAGACGCAGGCGAGACACTCCGTCCGGAACCGACGGTGGGCGGAAACTGCCGACCCGTACGCCGTTGTCCAGACACAGCTCGGCGGCTCGGACGGTCTCCCGGGGGCCTGGCATGGGGATGGAGACCACCGGGCCGGCGGGGGCCGGGACGCCGGTCGCGGCGGCCAGGTGGGTGGTCGCGGCGTGGATCGCGGCTGGGCGGTGGGGTTCGGCGGTCAGGATTTGGAGGGCGGTGAGGGCGGCGGCGCAGGCGGGTGGGTTGAGGCCTGTGTCGTAGATGAACGGGCGGGAGCGGTTGATCAGGTGGTTGCGGAGGATCGCCGGGCCGAGGACCACGCCGCCCTGTGAAGCCATTGCCTTGGACAACGTCATCGTGACGGCGACGTGGTCGAGGCCGGACAGGCCGGCGGCGTGGACGGAGCCGTGGCCGTTGCCGGTGACGCCCAGGCCGTGGGCCTCGTCTACCAGCAGGAGGGCGTTGTGGGCTGCGGCGACTGCGGCCAGGTCGGTCAGGGGGGCCTCGTCGCTGAGGACCGAGAAGACGGACTCGGTCAGGATCAGCGCGTGCGGTTCGTTGCGTTCGGCAAGGAGTTTTTCGACGGCTTCGACGTCGTTGTGCGGGACGATCTCGACGCGGGAGCGGGACAGGCGGCAGGCGTCGACGAGGGAGGCGTGGACGTGTTCGTCGGAGACCAGGAGTGTGCCGGGTCCGCCGAGGGCGGTGACCACGCCGAGGTTGGCGAGGTAGCCCGAGGAGAAGACCAGTCCGGACTCCTGGCCCACATAGGCAGCCAGAGCGGACTCGAGCTCGTCGTGCAACGCCGTCGTACCGGTGACGAGGCGGGAGGCGGTGGAGCCCGTACCCCACACGCAAACGGCCTCGGCGGCGGCCTCGATGACCCGGGGATCCCGCGAGAGGCCGAGGTAGTCGTTGCCCGCGAGGTCGATCAGGTTCTCGTCGGCGGGCCGGGGGCGGAGGCGGCGGGTGAGGCCGCGCGACTCCAGGGCGGCGGCCTTCGGGGCGAGCCAGTCCTCGAGCATCAGCCGGCCTCCTCGACCGCACCCGTGATCGCAGCCGCGATCGTGGCGATCTCCTCGTCGGTGCACACGTACGGCGGCATCGTGTAGACGAGGTCCCGGAACGGCCGCACCCACACCCCACGCCGCAAGGCTGCTTCAGTCATCCGCGGCAGATCCACCGGCCCACCGAGCTGTACGACGCCGACCGCGCCGAGCACCCGCACGTCCTTCACCGCGGGCAACTCCCGCGCGCCGGCCAGCCCGGCCGACAACCCCGCGGAGATCGCACCGACGCGAGCAGCCCAGTCCTGCGACAACAGCAGATCCATCGAGGCCAGAGCGACCGCGCAGGCCAGCGGATTCGCCATGAAGGTCGGGCCGTGCATGAGCGCGCCACCCGGACCGTTCGAGACGGTTCGCGCGACGTCCGTCGTACAGAGCATCGCTGCGAGGGTGAGGTAGCCGCCGGTCAGCGCCTTGCCGACGCAGAGGATGTCGGGCTCGATGCCCGCGTGTTCGGAGGCGAAGAGGGTGCCGGTGCGGCCGAAACCGGTGGCGATCTCGTCGAGGATGAGGAGGAAGCCGTGGCGGTCCGCGAGTTCGCGCAGTACGCGCAGGCAGGCCGGGCTGTACGGATACATACCGCCGGCGCCCTGGAGGATCGGCTCGACGATGATCGCGGCGATCTCGCCCGAATGGTGCTCGGCGAGCGCAGCGATGGAATCAGCCCAGGCCTGCAACTCAGGATCGTCGGCAGGGCGGTCGAAGCCGGCGGGTGGCTGTGGGCCGAAGACTTGCTCCTTGAGCGCGCCGGTGAACAGCGAATGCATGCCGTTGACCGGGTCGCAGACGCTCATCGGCGCGAAGGTGTCGCCGTGGTACCCGCCGCGAACGGTCAGCATCCGCGTCCGCCCATTGTTGCCGCGGGCAACCTGGTACTGCAGGGCAAGCTTGATCGCGACCTCGACCGAGACCGAACCCGAGTCGCAGAAGAAGACATGCTGCAGCGGGGCCGGTGTGATCTCCACCAGCCGCTCCGCCAGCCGGATCGCCGGCTCGTGCGTCAGTCCGCCGAACATCACGTGGCTGAAGTCGTCGACCTGACTCTTCACTGCGGCGTCCAGCACCGGGTTTCGGTAGCCGTGGATCATGCACCACCACGACGCCATCGCATCGATCGCCTCGACGGTCCCGCCGGCGCCGTCGTCGAGCTGCAGCCGTACGCCGGACGCGCCGCGGACCAGCCGCACCGGTGACGGCGCGGTCAGCGAGGAGTACGGATGCCAGAGCAGCTCCGAATCCTGCTGTAGCAGCGCATTGACCGACTGTGACACCGTGTCCGCCTCCGTCCTGAGGACCCACCACGGTAATCGCTGCGCGCCGGCCGCGGCGTCGCGGGTGGTCAGGATGTGGGCGACATCTCCCTACTGCTGGGTGCCGGCCGTTGCGATATGCAACGTCACCGCATCCGGATGCAGCCGCGACCGAGCCATCGCGGTCACCGTCTTCCCGCCTTCGACCGACTCGTCGCGGATCCACTGCACCGGCGCCGCCAGCCCGATCCGGGCCACCTGCGAGGCGGTCTCCAGGAAGTTCCGCGACTCCACCACGGTCCACGGACGGTCACGCTCGTACGCGATCGCCTCGCCGGTCCGCACCGGTCGCTGCCACTGCCCGTCGACGGTGCGCTGGTTGCCATACAGCAACTGCCCGTCTGGACGCAGTACGGCGATCCGGTCGGCCCAGTCGCCCACGTCGATCAGCTCGGCGGCACGCAGCACACCGGCGTACCCGGCGTCGTGAAGGCTTTGCGGCGCGAGCCGGGCGAAGCCGTAGGCCTCCAGAGCACGCAGGTGACGCTCGAGCACGCCGAGGCGGCTGAGGGCTTCGGCCACGGCCAGGATCGCGACCTCGACCTGGTACCCGGCTGCCTTGAAGCGCTGGGCCGAGGCCGCGAAGGCCTGCGGGTCGATGAGTTCGGTCTCGACGATCACGTCGTACCGCTGCTCGAGCACGTGTGTCTCGGCCATCCCGTACCAACGCCGGCCGTCGGCTTCGACGTCCGGGCTGGGCGTCGGCGGATCGTCGGTGATCGGCTGGTAGAAGCGCGGGTGGTACGGCTCGTAGGCGGACGGGTTGAGGACGATCGGACGGCCGCGGTGGCGCAACAGAGCGGCGACCAGCGCGGTGATCGTGGCCTTGCCGTCACCCGGCTGACCGCCGACGAACACCACCACCGGCTGCTCCTGCCGGCTCCCGGCGAGTTGGTCGGGCACGATCAGCTCGCGGAAGATCCGCGCGCTCTCCCCGGCATCCAGCAACTCCCGGTCGGCCGCCGCCGACCCGGTCCCCCACAGACTCGTCACGACTACTCCAGTGTCCCGTCGTCGTCCTCGTCTACGTCACCCTCGTCGTCCGCGTCGTCCTCGTCCAGGTCATCATCGTCGTCGACTTCTTCGTCTTCGTCTTCGTCGTCGATGATCAGGAGGTCGTCGGCCTCTTTGCGGATCCGCTTGATCGCCCGGGTGTCCAGCGGGGTGAGCTCCTGCCCACGCGCGGCCCAGGCCTGCTGCTCGGTCCGCCGGGCCACCGCGACGTCGGGATCGGCAGCCGTTTCCTCGGCCGTGATCGGGCGGGCGTAGAAGCCGATCGCCTGTCGCACACCCTCCTGGGCGATCTCGTACGCCATCGCTTCGGGTGCCGACCATCGCGCCGTACCGAGCTCGGTGAGCACGTTGACGGCGGCGACGTTAACCACGCCCAAACGATAGCCGACGCGTCAGGTCAGTCCCCCACTCGGCCACCTGCGATGTGAACGCAGAGTGAACCCTGGTCGTGGTTAATCTTCCGATGCTTCGAACCAGCGGGGAACCGGCCGGCGACACCCGACGTCTGCTGGAGACAAGAACGATCACGAGGAGCATCAGATGCCGTTCGGCGAGAAGAACAGCGACAAGCCAAAGGGTGGGAAGAACGAGGGCGGGAAGGCAACGCCCTCCAAGGACCTGCCGATCCTGACCCCGGCGCGCCCGCCGCGGCGACAGGCACAGGGGCAGGGCCGGGGCTGACCGCCTCCTGCCTGCGACCCGGCCCGCGGTGCGGGCCGGGTGCTGCACCGACCGATCATCCGCCGCGGCTCGCGGCTTCGACAGGAGGAAACCTGATATGCCCTTCAGCAGAAAAGGCAAGGACCAGGAGCACGACAGCAACCAGCGGGAGAGCAACCGCAACCGGCACGAGCGCGGCGCGTCCCGCAAGCAGGCCGACCAGGCCCGCTCCACCAACCCCAACACCCGGCGCGGCCGCGACGCAGCCGCCGCGAAGAAGGCAGCCCAGCAGGAGCAGAAGAAGAAGGGCAACGGCCGCTGAGAGGCCGAGCCGTCCATCACGGACGACTGCACTGGCCGGGCAGACCGCATCGCGGTCTCCCCGGCGTGCTGCTTCGGTAGCTCAGCGGCGACGCGAACCGCGTCTGGAGTCGGGCCGCCCGGCCTGACCGGACTGTCCGGCGCGGCCGCCTGTGCGCTTGCTGCCGGCCTTACCTGAGCTGCCGGCCTTACCGCCGGACCTGGGGGCCTTGCCGGCGTCGCCGGAGCCGCCGGCCCGCCCGGACTTGGCCGGCTTGCCGGCCGCAGCTCGAGCAGGCGGGGCTTCGAGGGCCGCCTTCACCATGGTGAAGGCGTCGTTGGCGTTGCGGGCCGGGCGTACGCCGGTGAGCTTGGGGATGGCCGCGCGCTGGCGGCGGGTGTGAGTCTGGATCCGTTCGACCACGCGCTTGCGCACCTCGACCAGGTCGTCCGCGGTCAGGTTCTCGACCGCCTTGCCCCGGTCGAGCGCCACGTCGAACCACTCGGTGTACCCGTGGGTGTGGACGACCTGGTTCGGCGACTTCTGCCCCAGCCGGCGGTACTGCGACAGCACGTCGTACCGCTCGTCCAGCCCGAGGACCTCGTCGCGCAGCCCGCGCTCGACCTGATGGTCGTACGTCGCCGCGACCCGCTGGTCGATCTCGCTCGCGGACCGGTCGACCGAGAACACCACCTGCCGGGTCGCCGGCGCGACGGCCCGTTCCGGATCGTTGCCCATGGCCCGTGCCAGCGCGTTCACGATCGCGTCGTAGTTGTTCTCGTGGATCTTCGCGGCGCCCTTCGGGTCGAGCCGGCTGAGTACGGCGTACGCGTCCTCGGCCATGCTGCGGGGGAAGTCGCGGCGGATCGCGTTCCGCGCCTCGGCGACCGCGTCCACCTCCCAGCCCTCCAGCAGCGAGCGGACGTAGACGCTGGTGCCCCCGACAATCACCGGCACGCCGCCGGACGCCCAGGTCTGCTCCATGTGCCCGCGCGCCTGGGAGACGAACGTCTCCAGCTCGAGCTTCCGCACCGGTTCGGTGACGTCGATCATCGTGTGCGGGATGCCGCGCATCTCTTCCGGCGTCGTCTTGCTCGTGCCGATATCCATGTACCGGTACACCTGCCGCGAGTCCGCGGAGACGACCATCGTCGGCAGCCCGAGCTCGTCCTGGATCCGCAGACACAGATCGACCGACACCGCGGTCTTGCCCGCCGAGGTCGGCCCGTAGAGAGCGACCAGCAAACGAGGCGCGGCATCAGGCATGCGTACCAGCCTAGCGGGGCTCAGCTGGAGGTCAGTTCACCGTGGACGGAGCAGCGGGCCGACCAGCCCATCGGGTGGACCTGGACGACCATCCGGCGGCGGCACTCGGCGCAGTACCTCGGCGGCTCCAACGCCAGCGCCCGGCGGCAGTCGTCGTGCTCGCCGTCCGCCACGGGACGGCCGCAGCGGCCGCAGTAGGTACCAGTCACAGCGTCTTCTGCAGCTCTTTCACCGGCATCTTCAGCTCGGTGAGCAGGTCGAGGTCGGCGGTCGCCGGGCGGCCCAGGGTGGTCAGGTAGTTGCCGACGATCATGGCGTTGATCCCGCCGAGCAGACCCTCCCGCGTGCCCAGGTCGCCCAGCGTCAGCTCGCGGCCGCCGGCGTACCGCAGGACGGTGCGCGGCATGGCCAGCCGGAACGCGGCGATGGTCCGCAGCGCGTCCTTGCCGTCCATCACCTCAAGGTCGCCGAACGGCGTCCCCGGTCGCGGGTTGAGGAAGTTCAGCGGGACCTCGTGCGGGTCGAGCTCGGCCAGCTGCGCGGCCAGCTCGGCGCGCTGCTCGAGCGTCTCGCCCATCCCGACCAGGCCGCCGCAGCACAGCTCCATCCCCGAGTCGCGCACCATCAGGCAGGTCTCCCAGCGCTCCTCGAACGAGTGCGTGGTGACGACGTCGCCGAAGTACGACCGGGCCGACTCGAGGTTGTGGTTGTAGCGGTGCACGCCCCACGACTTCAGCTCGTCGACCTGAGCTTGAGTGAGCATGCCGAGCGAGCAGGCGATGTTGATGTCGACCTCGGCGTTGATCGCCTCGATGCCGGCCTTCACCTGGCTCATCAGCCGCTCGTCCGGCCCGCGGACGGCGGCGACGATGCAGAACTCGGTGGCCCCGGTCTTCGCGGTCTCCTTGGCGGCCTCGACCAGCTCGGGGATGTTCAGCCAGACCGACCGCACCGGCGAGGTGAACTGACCGGACTGGGAGCAGAAGTGGCAGTCCTCGGGGCAGCCGCCGGTCTTGAGCGAGATGATCCCCTCGACCTCGACCTCCTCGCCGCACCACTTCACCCGGACGTCGTGCGCGAGCGCCAGCAACTCCGGCAGCCGGTCGTCGGGCAGCTGCAGCACCTCGACCAGTTGCTCCTGGCTCAGCCCGCTGCCCTGCTCCAGAACCTGCTCACGCGCCACGTCCAGGATCTCGCTCATGCCTTCTCCTGCCTCATCAGAACGGTCGGCTCAGAGTAGGTCAGACCGGTACGCCGGTTCTGCGGCGGGCGTCACGTGCAACACCTCGGACCGAAGTGCCTCACAACCACTCTCCGCACTTCCCCGGAAAAGTTTTCGGACTTTTCTTTGGAACCTCGTAACCCGGAGTAGATGGGCTCGTTGATGTGTACGAAGGCGGTTACCGCAAGGAAGACCGCCACCCGGTTACCAGGAGCAACAAAAGCTGATCATTACGATCAGCACGCAGAGTGGTCACAAGGCCTCGAAGCGCTGGGAATCGGATGTAAGGTAGTAACCAAGAGCTCGGGTCGCCAGCCATGGTTGGTGACCCGATCCCAAAGCGCCGGGCGCCTCACCCCGGCTTGAGTGGGTCCCTCGGGAAACGATTTGGGCGGAAACGTTCCCGAGGGACCTGCTCCCTTTTCTGGCCGCTGTCAGAAACAGCCCGGACCTTTTCGCTAAGCCTCAGCAAACTTACTGCTGAGGCTTATTCATTTCCCCGGCCGCGCATTCTTTCCAATCTCCGGAGATCGCGAAGACGTTACGGCTTCGTCACAGACTGTTTCGGGATGATCGGAAGCCGGAGAGCGCCGGGGGCATCGGCCGGAACGACCGGATGCGCAGGCTTCACCGGTTGCACCCGTTGGTACGCCGATCCGATCGCCGGCCGCGGGTCGTCGCCGCCCTTGTTCGGCCAGAACGACAGCGCCCGCTCGGCCTGGGCGGTGATCGTCAGCGACGGGTTGACGCCGAGATTCGCGGAGATCGTCGAGCCGTCGACGATGTGCAGGCCGTCGTACCCGTAGACGCGGTGGTACGGATCCACCACCCCGGTCCCGGCCGAGTCGCCGATCGCGCAGCCGCCGATGAAGTGCGCGGTCATCGGCACGTTGAACGGCTCCCCGATCGTGCCGCCCGGCGTACCGTTCATCAGCTTCGCCATCCGCCGGACGACCTGGTTCGCGACCGGGATCCAGGACGGGTTCGGGGCGCCGTGGCCCTGTTTGGACGTCAGCCGCCAGCGACCGAGCCGGTCCCGCTTGCCGTACGTCGTGATCGAGTTGTCCGCGGTCTGCATCACCAGCGCGATCACGGTCCGCTCGGACCAGTGCTTCAGGTCGTACAACTTGCGGATGTTCTTCCGCTGGACGCCGAGCTCGCGCAGCCAGGTCCGCCAGCGCGGCTTGTCCCCGTCGCCGTCGGTCAGCACGGTCTGCAGCAGCGACATCACGTTGCTGCCCTTGCCGTACCGCACCGGCTCGATGTGGGTGATGTCGTCGGGGTGGAACGAGGACGTGATCGCGACCCCGCGGCTGTAGTCGACGTCGCGGTCCTTCGAGATCGCGCCGAGCAGCGACTCCGAGTTGGTCCGGGTCAGTACACCGAGGCGGTCGGACAGCCGAGGCAACTTGCCCTCGTCGCGAAGCCGGTGCAGGAGTTTCGCCGTACCGAGGGCCGAGGCGGCGAAGATCACCTGCTGCGCGGTGAAGCGGCGGGTGAGCTTCTTGTTCGACGTACGGCGGGTGTCCACGGCGTAGCCGCCGTCGGGCAGCGGCTCGACCGAGGTGACGGTGGTCAGCGAGTACACCTCGGCGCCGGACTTCTCGGCCAGGTACAGGTAGTTCTTCGTCAGCGTGTTCTTCGCGTTGTGGCGGCAGCCGGTCATGCACTCGCCGCAGTCGATGCAGCCGGTACGACGGGGGCCGGCGCCGCCGAAGTACGGGTCGTCGACCTCGACACCGGCCTCGCCGAAGAACACGCCGACCGGCGTCGGGTGGAAGGTGTCCCCCACGCCCAGATCGTCGGCGACCTGCTTCATCACCTTGTCCGCCGGCGTGAAACCCGGGTACGTCGTCACGCCGAGCATCCGCTTCGCCTGGTCGTAGTACGGCGCCAGCTCGGACTTCCAGTCGGTGATGTGGGCCCACTGGCGGTCGGTGTAGAACGCGGGCAGCGGTTCGTAGAGCGTGTTCGCGTAGACGAGGCTGCCGCCGCCGACCCCGGCGCCGGAGAGGATGATCACGTCCCGCAGTGCACTGATCCGCTGGATGCCGTACATGCCCAACCGAGGCGCGAACAGGAACCGCTTGGTGTCCCACGAGTTCTTCGCGAACCCGATGTCCTCGAACCGGGCGCCGGCTTCCATGACCGCGACGCGGTACCCCTTCTCGGTCAACCGCAGCGCCGACACGGATCCGCCGAAGCCGGACCCGACGATGACGGCGTCGTAATCGAAATTCACGGCCGGCCGATCTTCTTCAGCACCCGCAGGGCGCCGGTCATCAGCTCGGCGAACTTCTCGTCGGACAGCCCGTGCGAGGCCGCGATCGGGATCAGCCGTTGGGTGGCGATCGCCTGCGGTTCGACGTACCGGCGGATGCCCTCGACACCCTGGCGGCGGCCGAGGCCGGACGACCGCATGCCGCCCATCGGGGTGTCGATCGAGCCGAACGTCGCGCCGTACCCCTCGTTGACGTTGACCGTGCCGGCCATCAGCTGCGCGGCGACCGCTCGACCACGCCGGCCGTCGCGGGTCCAGACGCTCGCGTTCAGGCCGTACTCGCCCTCGTTGGCGCGCTGGACCGCCTCGGACTCGTCGGAGAACCGGTAGATCGACACGACCGGCCCGAAGGTCTCGTTGTCGAAGCACTCCATCGCCGGGGTGACGCCGGACAGCACGGTCGGCTCGTAGAACAGCGGCCCGATGTCCGGGCGGGGTTTGCCGCCGGCGAGCACGGTGGCGCCCTGCGCGCGGGCGTCCTCGACGTGCCGGGTGACCGTCTCGAGCTGGGCTTTCGAGATCAGCGAGCCCATGTCGACGTCCCAGCCGGTGCCGGCGCTCAGGCGGAGCTTCTTGACCCGGTCCACGAAGGCGGTGACGAAGGCGTCGTACACCTGGTCGGCGACATACAGCCGCTCCATCGAGACGCACAGCTGGCCCGCGTTCGCGAAGCAGGCCCGGACGGCGCCCTCGGCGGCACGGTGGATGTCGGCGTCACGCAGTACGAGCATCGGGTTCTTGCCGCCGAGCTCGAGGCTGCAGCCGATCAGGCGCTCGCCGCACTGCTTCGCGACCAGCCGGCCGGTCCTGGTCGAGCCGGTGAAGCAGATGTAGTCCGCGTTCTGGATCAGGGCGCCGCCGACGGTCGGGCCGTCACCGTTCACCGCGAGCCAGGCCTCCCGCGGCAGACCGGCTTCGTACAGCAGCTCGATCCCACGGAGCGCGGTCAGCGGGGTCTGGCTGTCCGGTTTGTGCACGACCGTGTTGCCCGCCAGGATCGCCGGCAGGCCGTCGCTGATCGCCATCGTCAGCGGGTAGTTCCACGGCGAGATGATGCCGACGACACCCTTCGGCACGAACCGCTCCTCGGCCCGGGTCAGCACCGGGAAGATGCCGAGCTTGCGCTGCGGCTCGAGCAGTTCCTGCGCCTTGCGGCCGTAGTACCGCGCCGTCAACGCGACGTGGGCGAGCTCCTCGAAGGCCTGCTTCCGCGCCTTGCCGGACTCGCGGATGATCAGGTCGACCAGCTCGTGCCGGTGGTCGAGGACCAGGTCGTGGTAGCGCAGCAGGATCGCGGCGCGCTCGGCGAGCGGCACCCGGCGCCAGCTCTGCTGGGTCTTGCGGGCCAGCCGGACCGCCGCGACCACGTCGTCCTCGCTCGACACCGGCAGGTCCGCGATCGGCTGCCCGGTCGCCGGCGCGTACGACGTCCTGGTGCCCGCCGTCGCCCGCAGCAGCCCCGACAACCGGCGGATGACCGACTGGTCGGTCGCGTACGACGCGGTCGGATCGAGCTCCGGGTCCGCAGGAATCGACGTCTGCTCGCTCATCTGCCTAGGCTACCTGCCGGTAATCGGCAGTGTCAGTATCAGATCCCCGTTAAGCTGTGCGGCTGAAGCCGGTGAAGGGGTGGGAACGTCAAGATGGTGGACAGCGGGGGGCTCTGGACGCCTCCTGAGGACGAGCTCGGCGAGGCGCTGCAGACAGCCCAGGTGCTGATCGAGGAGGGTCGCGCCGACGAGGCCGGGCCGTACCAGCAGCGGGTCATCGAGCTGGCCAGGGAGCGGGCCGAAGGGTCCCCGAACCACTACGAGGCCAAGCACCTGATGGCCGCGACCCAGTACGAGCTGGCCGGTTCGTTGAACGCCTCGGGCCAGCACGAGCAGGCGCTGGCCGCGCTGCACGAGGCCCAACTCGGCTACACGGAGCTGCAGGACGCCGGCGTACTGGATGCCACCAGCTTCCTGGCCGACATTCGCGCCCGGCGGGCGATGACGCAGGCGCATCGCGGTCATGGCGCCACCGCCGTACTGGAAATGGACGGCGCGGTGATCGCCTACGGCCAGCTGGTCGGCGGTGCGGACGGGCTCAAGCACCAACCCGACTTCGCCCGCGTGCTCGCGATGAACGCCCTGATCCTGCGACGGTACGGCGATCCCGCGCTGGCCGTCGCCTCCGCGGACGCCGCGACCCAGCTGTTCTTGCAGCTCGCGGACCAGATCAACGAGAGCCCGCAGTCCCTGTCGTACGCCCGCTACCTGTGTACGGCGACCGCGGTGTCGGCCGACGTACATGCCGCCGAGGGACGACTGGACCTCGCGCTCGAGGCGGACGAGATCGGGCTGACGACGGCGGACACGCTCGCCGACTCGGACTCGGCGACCGACATGCGCACGCTGGTCGCCGCCCTGGTCAGGAAGGGCAAACACCTCGGCATCGTCGGCCGCCTCGAGGGCGAGGCGTGCCTGCGTACGGCGTACGACACCGACGGCGAGACGGCCGTCCGGGTGGTCGAGGAGCTGGACCGAGGGCTGCCGCCGACGCTGGTCGCGGCGCTGGAGAACGCGGAGATCAAGCTCGGCCCGTTCGAGCAGTACCACCGGCTGCTTGCGTTGAGCGAGCCCGCGCCGGGGATGACGCTGGCGACAGTGTCGGGCCGGACCGACCCGGAGTCGGCGGCCGTCCGGGCGACCGAGCTGGCCGAGCTGGTCCGGCCGTTGCTGATGCAGGACGCCGATGCCGGGTTGACGCTCGGGCTGGAGGCGCACTACCTGTTCGCGATCTCGTCGGAGCGTGAGTCGCACCGGATGCGGTACGAGACCAGCACGTACGTGCCGATCTGGGCGCAGCTCCTGCTCGACGTCTCGGCGGCGTACTACCAGGCCGGCCGGACCGAGATGGCGCTCGACCTGGGCGGCTGGTGCGCGGAGGTCGCGACCGCGCTGATCCCGTTCACCGACGACAACGAGGCCATGAAGGAACTGGCCGGCTCCTGCTACCGCCACCACGGCGACCTGCTCGCGGCCGCGGGCGACCTGACCGCGTCCCACCACGCCCACGAGGCCGCCCAGCAACTCCAGCTCGGCCGGTAGGTAGGTAACCCAGCGGTAATTGACCGGATCCCTCTCGCGGGCGGACGCTGACGCTTGGGAGGGGGTGCGGGTGATGGATGTCGTAGAGCTGCACAACCGCACGGTCACGAACTTCGCCGAGCTGGTCGCCGAGGTCGCGGACAACCAATGGGCGGAGCCGACGCCGTGCTCGGACTGGGACGTCCGGGCGCTGGTGAACCACGTGGTCGGCGAGGAACGCTGGACCGTTCCGCTGATGGAGGGCAGGACGATCGCCGAGGTCGGCAACTCGCTCGACGGCGATCTTCTCGGGGACGATCCGTCCGGTACGGCGTCGGCCGCGGCCCGCGAGGCGACGGCCGCGGCGTCCTGGTCGATCGAGAAGGTGCACCTGTCGTACGGCGACGAGGACCCGCAGGAGTACCTGCGCCAACTCGCCGCCGACCACCTGATCCACGGCTGGGACCTGGCCGTCGCGATCGGCGCACAACCGCGGCTCGACGCCGACGTGGTCGCCGAGGTCGCGAGCTGGTTCGCCGAACGCGAGGACATCTACCGCTCGGTCGGCATGATCGGCCCGCACCTCGAAGGCTTCACCGCCGAGGCCGACCAGCTGCTGGCTGCCTCGGGGCGCGACCCACGCTGGAGCCCGCCGCTCAGTGTGCTCGAACGGTTCGGGAACGCCTTCGACACAGGGGACCTGGACACGGTGATGTCGCTGGTCACCGACGACATCGTGTTCGAATCCACGTCGCCGGCGCCGGACGGCACCCGGCTCGAGGGCGCCGACGCAGTACGGGCGGAGTGGGCGCGGCTGTTCGCCGACACCGACGACCCGCACTTCGAGACCGAGGAGATGGTTGTGCTCGGTGATCGGGCCGTCGTGCGGTGGCGCTACTCGTGGCGTGAGGCCTCCGGCGATCGCGGGCATGTCCGCGGGGTCGACGTACTGCGGCTGCGCGACGGGAAGATCGCCAAGAAGCTGTCGTACGTGAAGGGCTAGAGGTCCTGGGCGTCGGCGCGGAGGGCGCCGACGAAGAGGCCGGCCTCTTCGTCGGTCATGCCGGTCTCGGAGACGACCAGAGCGGTGGCCTGGTGGAGCTCACCTGCGGCCTTGAGGGCGCGGGTGCGTTCGGCCAGGTTCGTCCCTGGGCGGCGGACGAGCGGCGTCCCGGTCGTCGGCGGCACGTAGCGGCCGAGGCGGATGTCGTCGACCAGTTCCTTGGAGTGCTTGAGGTCGAGCCCGGTGCGGTCGCGGATCAGCTTGACCGCGTGCACCGCCTTCTTCGTGGTGATCAGGAACCGGACCTGGTCCACGTCATCGGGAGACAGTCGGCCCCGCGCTGCGGCGAGGGCAACATTGTCCGTGTCCTGGCTGCTCCGTCGGCTGAAAAGTCCCATGCCGCAATCCTTCCAGAACGCTCCAAGCTCTGGGCACTCGTAGCATTTCGCTCAGCCTGCGAGCAGATTGCGGATCTCGTCCCAGGCTCGGGCGCCGAGCTCCCGATCGGCCGCCTCGGTGCCGCCGCGCGCCATTCGCTGCCCGGCCGACTTCGGCTCCTCGCCCGGCAGCACCGGACGATGACCAGCCTCCGGCCCGACCAGGAGCCGGGTCGGACGCTCGCCGCGCCGGCGGACGATCTCCTCGGCGAAGTCGACAGCCGGCCACACCCGGTCGTCACCACCGGCGATCAGCAGTACGTCGTTGATGCGCTCGACCGGGATCCGCGTTTCCTCTGCCGCACCGAGCAGGCTTTGCCGGTACAGGCCGGTGTAGCTGGGCGGGTCGTCGTCCGCCTTCCACTCCTCGTCGAACGGCACGAACGGCAGCGGCTCGCCGCGCCAGGTCCACGCCGACCGCTGGCTCCCGTCCTCCAGGACCCGACCCCAGACGTACGCGCTCGGGGCGAACGCGACCACCGAGTCCACCCGCTCGTCGAGCGCACCCAGCAACAGCGCAGCCTCGGCACCCCACGAGCTGCCCATCACGACCAGCCGGTCGTTGCGGGCTGCCAGCTCGTCCAGCGGGAACGACTCCAGCGGCACCTCATGCGTGACCGTCCACCGCGGCGCGAGTACGTCGCACCCCTCTGCCTCAAGCAGACGGGCACGCTGGAGGTCCGGCGTACCACTCGATCCATGCAGGAGCAGTACGCCGGTGCTCATCAACCGACGACGACCTCGACCCGCTGGAACTCCTTGAGCTCCGTGTAGCCGGTGGTCGCCATCGCGCGCTTGAGGGCGCCGACCAGGTTCATCGTGCCGTCCGGGACCCAGGACGGGCCGAACAGGATCTGCTCCATCGTGCCGGTGACGCCGACCTCGACCCGCTCGCCGCGCGGCAGGTCCTGGTGCCAGGCCTCGGCGCCCCAGTGGAACCCGCCGCCCGGAGCGTCACTCGCCCGCGCCAGCGGCGAACCGACCATGACGGCGTCCGCACCGCAGGCGATCGCCTTCGCCACGTCGCCGGACCGCCCGACCGAGCCGTCCGCGATGACGTGCACATACCGCCCGCCGGACTCGTCCATGTAGTCCCGCCGCGCCGCCGCTACGTCAGCCACCGCGCTCGCCATCGGCACGGCGACACCGAGCACCTTGCGAGTCGTGTGCGCCGCGCCGCCGCCGAAGCCGACCAGCACACCGGCCGCACCGGTCCGCATCAGGTGCAGGGCCGCCTGGTGCGTCGCGCAGCCGCCGACGATCACCGGCACGTCGAGGTCGTAGATGAACTGCTTGAGGTTGAGCGGCTCCGCCTGACCTGACACGTGCTCGGCGGACACCGTCGTCCCGCGGATGACGAACAGGTCGACGCCCGCGTCCACGACGTGCTTCGCGAACTGCTTGGTCCGCTGCGGTGACAGCGCACCGGCCACGGTCACGCCCGAGTCGCGGATCTCCTGCACCCGCTGGGAGATCAGCTCGGGTTTGATCGGCGCCGCGTAGATCTCCTGCAGCCGGTGCGTGGCCTGCTTCTGGTCGAGGCTGGTGATCTCCTCGAGCAGGCTTGTCGGGTCCTCGTACCGCGTCCAGAGGCCTTCGAGGTTCAGGACGCCGAGACCGCCGGCCTTGCCGATCGCGATCGCGGTGGCCGGCGACATCACCGAGTCCATCGGCGCGGCGAGGATCGGCAGCTCGAATCGGTACGCGTCGATCTGCCAGGCGACCGAGACCTCCTCGGGGTCCCGCGTCCGGCGCGACGGCACGATCGCGATGTCGTCGAACGCGTACGCCTGCCGCCCGCGCTTGGCGCGGCCGATCTCGATCTCGGTCATCTAGTGGTTCCTAACGGGTTGCAGGCGGTGTCAGCGGCCGGAGTAGTTCGGGGCCTCGACCGTCATCTGGATGTCGTGCGGGTGGGACTCCTGGAGGCCGGCGGAGGTGATGCGGACGAAGCGGCCCTTGTCCTGGAGCTCCGGGACGGTGCGGGCGCCGGTGTACCACATCGACTGGCGCAGGCCGCCGATCAGCTGGTGCGCGACGGCCGACAGCGGGCCCCGGTACGGAACCTGGCCCTCGACGCCCTCGGCGATCAGCTTCTCGTCGGAGCCGCCGTCGTGCTGGAAGTAGCGGTCCTTCGAGTACGACTTGCGCAGGCCGCCGGACTGCATCGCACCGAGCGAACCCATCCCGCGGTAGGCCTTGAACTGCTTGCCGTTGATGAACACCAGGTCGCCCGGTGACTCCTCGCAGCCGGCCAGCAGCGAGCCCAGCATGACCGTGTCCGCGCCGGCGACGAGCGCCTTGGCGATGTCACCGGAGTACTGCAGGCCGCCGTCGCCGATGACCGGGACGCCGGCCGGCTTGCACGCCAGCGACGCCTCGTAGATCGCGGTGACCTGCGGTACGCCGACGCCGGACACGACTCGCGTCGTGCAGATCGAGCCCGGGCCGACGCCGACCTTGACGCCGTCCGCGCCCGCGTCGACCAGCGCCTGGGCGCCCGCGCGGGTCCCGACATTGCCGCCGACGATGTCCACGCCGCGGGTGGCCGGGTCGGCCTTGAGCTTGCGGATGATCTCCAGCTGGGCCTGCGAGTGACCGTGCGCGGTGTCCACCACGAGCACGTCGACACCGGCCTCGACCAGTGTCATCGCCCGCTTGTAGGCCTCACCGAAGAAGCCGATCGCGCCACCGACGCGGAGCCGGCCGGTGCCGTCCTTGGTGGACAGCGGGAACTTGTCCCGCTTGACGAAGTCCTTCAGCGTGATCAGACCGGTGAGCTTGCCGGCGTCGTCGACCAGCGGCAGCTTCTCCACCTTGTGCTTGTGCAGCAGCGCCATCGCGTCGTCGGCGGAGATGCCCTGCCTGCCGGTGATCAGCGGCTGCTTGGTCATCACCTCGCGGACCGGGCGGGACAGGTCGTTCTCGAAGCGCATGTCACGGTTCGTCACGATGCCGACCAGGACGCCGGCGTCGTCCACCACCGGGACACCGGAGATCCGGTACTGCCCGCAGAGGGCGTCGGCCTCGCCGATGCTGGCGTCGGGGCCGATCGTGATCGGCTGGGCGATCATGCCGGACTCGGAGCGCTTGACCAGGTCGACCTGCTGGGCCTGGTCCTCGATCGAGAGGTTGCGGTGCAGGACGCCGAGGCCGCCCTGGCGGGCCATCGCGATCGCCATCCGGGCCTCGGTGACGGTGTCCATCGCGCTGGACAGCAGCGGGATGTTCACCTCGACGTTGCGGCTGACCCGGGACCGGGTGTTCGCCTCGGAGGGGATGACGTCGGACTCGTTCGGCTGCAGCAAGACGTCGTCGAAGGTGAGGCCGAGGACGGCGAACTTGTCGGGAACTCCAGCGGGTGTGATGTCCATGGGGAAAACGAGCACCTTTACACGGCGAGAACGGAACCCCATCCTATCCGCGCGCCCACCGACCCCCGAATCGGCCGTCCACAGCCCTCCGCCCGCCGCGGACTCGCGGCGGGCGGAGCGGGTGGACTGCTACTTGTTGACCGGTGCGTTGACGACCTGCAGGATCGCCAGGACGTCGGCGTCGGCGGTGGACCCGTGGGTGCGCTCGATCGCCGCGTGCTTGCCCTCGGGGTACGCACCGGTGGAGTGCTTGCCCTTCGGGTAGGCCTTGCGGACCGAGCCCGTGCTGGTCTTCCCGCTGGAGTGCTTCCCGGTGGCCTTCTTGGCCGCCGCGGTCTTCGCCGTCGGCGGCTTGCCCGCCACCTGCGAGTCGCCGAAGAACTGCTGCGCACTCTCGATCGTGATCGGCTCACCGGTCGGTGTCGGCAGCACCGGCAGGACCTTCTCGAGCGCGTCCGACACGGCCTGCGGGATGTCCGGAACCTGGGTGCTCTCGTCGCCCGGCTTCTGGTCGCCACCCGGCGTGCTGGTGTCCGCGCCGCTGGTGTCGCTCGCGCCGCTCCCGTCCGTCCCGGAACCGTCGGTCTGGCCGGTGTCGCCGGTCGGCGTGCTGGTCGGCGTACCCGTCGGGTCGCCGGACACCGTGTTGTCGCCCGTACCGCTGTCGTTCGCCGGCGCCGTCGTAGTGGTGTCGGTCGGCGTCGACGGCGGGTCGGTCGGAGTCGCCGGCGGCGGCGTTTCCGTCGGCGTGGACGGAGGCGGCGTCGGCGTGGTCGTCGTCGTACCGTCCGTGCCGTCGCCGGTGGTGGTGTCCGTCGGCGGATCCGTCTTCGTGTCGGTCGGCTTGCTGACGTTGTCCGGGTCGTCGGTCTTGATGCCCGTCGGCACCGGGATCGTCGGCTTCTCCAGGACCGCCGTCGGCTTCTCCGGCACGATGACCGACGGCGTCGTCTTGATCGTCATCGAGTTCGGGTCGAGGGCGGCGAGCGAGCCGTCCTTGGCCGTCGTCTGGCCGTCATGCTCGGCCTGGACCTGCTGCTTCTTGTAGTCCTTGCCGACCTTGACGATCTTGGTCTTGTCCATCACCGGCAGACCGTCGAGGTCTTCCTTCGGGAAGCTGGTCTGCGGACGGACCGCGTCGACCATCTTCTCGATGACCTTCTCGTACGGCGAGAGCGGGTCGCCGTTGACCGCGGCCGCCACCCCGGAGACCGACAGCGCGGCTACCGCCGCCACCCCGAGCGCCAGACCGCGCGTCGCCATCTTGCGGGCGAACGGGTCGGTGATCGGGTTGAGCGCGGCGCACCGCGCCAGGAAGCTCTCCGGATCGTCGATGGTCTCCACCGGGAGCTCGTCCTCGACCTCCACCGCCAGCCGTAGATCGGCCAGCAGCGCGACGGCCAGGTCGTGCTCGCCCGCCGCACGGGCGGACTCCCCACCGGCGGCCAGAAGATCGAGCAGTGCGTCATCAGCCTCGATCGCGTCCAGGTCGAAACGGTCAGCCATGATGCCCCTCCCCTGCTCTTCCTCGTTCCAGCTGTGTTTCATGCCCCACATACCCCCTGAGCGTGTTCAACGCCCGATGCTGTGCGACCCTCACCGCCCCCGGTGTCATCCCCAGTGCCCGGCCGGTCTCCTCGGCTGACATCCCCGCTACCACCCGGAGCCGCAGGATCTCCCGCAGCTTCTCCGGCAACTTGTCCAGCAGCCCCATGATGTGCTGGACCTCTGATTGCCGGACCGCGCGCTCCTCCGGCGTCGGTGACTCGTCCGCGCCGTCCGGCAGGTCCGGCGTCGAGACGTCGGCGACCGCGAACGCACGCTGGGCATCGGCGACCTTGCGAGCCGCGATGCCGTAGACGAAAGCCTCGAAAGGCCTCCCCTCGTCGCGGTACCGGCCCAGCGCGCCGAACACCGCGACACAAACCTCTTGTGCGACGTCGTCGACCATGTCGGCGCCGCCGGGATAGGTCCACAGACGGGACCGTACGTATCGGTGCGCCACAGCGCGCACTCTGGTGAGCAGGTCGTTGAGAGCTGTTCGGTCCCCGTCGCCGGCCAGCGCGGCAAGATCCCTAAGCTCGACCCGGTCGTGGGTGTCAGGTACTCGGACCTCGGTCACCCCTCGCCCCCTCGTGTTCAGACCGGTTCAGCCTGAAAGATGGTACGGCGCTCAACTCTTCTTGCCTAGTGGCAATTCGTGGTCACTACCGGCCACTTGATCACGATCTGTCACTACTCACGAGTTCACTGATCTCGCTCTCGACCAGCCCGGCGGGATCCACGTCCGTACCGGCGAAATGTCCCGTCAACTCAAGGGAAAGGACCCCGTGCAGCCGGGTCCAAAACGAGACTGCCCGGTCCGCGCCGACGCCCTCGGCAAGGAGCGCGATGGTGGCGGCGGTGTCGTCGGGCGCCTGCTCGCTGGACACGGGCGTCCCGTAGATCAGCAGGTACCGCTGCGGGCCGGCCAGAGCCCAGGCACGGATGGCCCCGGCCACCGCGATGGCGTCCGCGCCTGCGTCGTACGCCGATCTGACCGTGTCGGCGAGGCTGCGGTGCGCGTCCCGGACCAGCTCGGTGATCAGCTCGTCACGGCCGGCGTAGTACCGGTAGAGAGCAGGCCCGCTGACGCCCATCTGTTTGGCGATCGCGTTCAGGGACAGGGCGGAGACGCCTGCTTCGGCGATCTGCGCCCAGGCGTGCTGCTTCACCTCGTCGCGCATCTGCGCCCGGTACCGCTCGCGTGGGCCGCTCATGGTGAGAACCTCTCACGGCGCGGTGAAGCGGATCAGTTCGGTGGCGTGTTCACCACCCCAGTCGATCGGCGTACGGCCGGTCTCCAGCCAGCCGGCCCGCCGATAGAGATGTACGGCGGCGCCGCGGTTGTCGACCACCTCGAGCGAGAGGTCGCGGCCGAGGGCAGCCGCGGCGGTGACGCACTGCTGGAGGAGCTGGCGCCCGAGCCCCCGGCCGGTCGCCTTCGGGTCGACGAAGAGGCGCTCGACCTCCGCGCCGGGGCCGGCAGCGGTGAGGACGACGTGCCCGACCACCTGGTCGCCGTCCACCACCACCCAGATGCCGAGTGCTTGCTCCGGGGTCAACCACCGTGCCGGGTCGGCCGGCCAGTTGATCGGATAGCCCGCCTGCTCGTGGACATCCCGCAGGATCTCGATGCAGACGGGCAGGTCACTGTCTCGACGGTCTCGGATCACTGCCATATACAAACACCGCCCGGCAGATGACCTGCCGGGCGGTGCTGGGTACTACGGGTGTTGCGGGGTGCTGCGAGGGATCAGTGACCGTGGCCGTGGCCGTGACCGGCCGCCGCGGGCTCCTCTTCCTCGGGCTTGTCGACCACCAGGGTCTCGGTGGTCAGCAGCAGCGCGGCGATCGAGCCGGCGTTGGCGAGCGCGGACCGGGTCACCTTGACCGGGTCCAGCACGCCGCTGCCGAGCAGGTCGCCGTACTCGCCGGAGGCCGCGTTGAAGCCGAAGCCCGGCTCCAGCTCGGACACCTTGGCGACGACGACATAGCCCTCGTAGCCGCCGTTCTCGGCGATCCAGCGCAGCGGCTCGACGACCGCCTTGCGGACGATCCGGACACCGGTGGCCTCGTCACCGTCGAGCTCGAGGTCCTTGTCCAGCACGGTGGCCGCGTGCACGAGGGCCGAGCCGCCGCCGGCGACGATGCCCTCCTCGATCGCGGCCCGGGTCGCGGACACGGCGTCCTCGATCCGGTGCTTCTTCTCCTTCAGCTCGACCTCGGTGGCCGCGCCGACCTTGATCACGCAGACGCCGCCGGCCAGCTTGGCCAGCCGCTCCTGCAGCTTCTCGCGGTCCCAGTCGGAGTCGGTGCGCTCGATCTCGGACTTGATCTGGTTGACCCGGCCCTCGATGTCCTCGCCCTTGCCGGCGCCCTCGACGACGGTCGTGTTGTCCTTGGTGACCACGATGCGGCGCGCCGTACCGAGCACCTCCAGACCGACCTGGTCGAGCTTGAGGCCGACCTCCGGGGCCACGACCTGCGCGCCGGTGAGCGCGGCCAGGTCCTCCAGCATCGCCTTGCGGCGGTCGCCGAAGCCCGGCGCCTTGACGGCGACCGAGGTGAAGTTGCCGCGGATCTTGTTCACCACGAGGGTGGACAGGGCCTCGGCCTCGACGTCCTCGGCGATGATCAGCAGCGTCTTGCCGGACTGCACGACCTTCTCCAGCAGCGGCAGCAGGTCCGCGATCGCGGAGATCTTGCCCTGGTGGATCAGGATGTACGGGTCCTCCAGCACCGCTTCGCCGGCCTCGGCGTCGGTGATGAAGTACGGCGAGATGTAGCCCTTGTCGAACTGCATGCCCTCGGTGAACTCGAGCTCGGTCCCGAAGGTGTTCGACTCCTCGACGGTGATCACACCGTCCTTGCCGACCTTGTCGAACGCGTCCGCGATCAGCGTCCCGATCTCGGCGTCACGCGCGGAGATCGTCGCGACGTGGGCCATGTCGCCCTTGTCGTCGACCGCCCGCGCGGTGTCGACCAGCTTGGCGGAGATGGCCTCGACGGCCGCCTCGATACCGCGCTTGAGGCCCATCGGGTTGGCGCCGGCGGCGACCGCCCGCAGGCCCTCGTGCACCAGCGCCTGCGCCAGCACCGTCGCGGTGGTGGTGCCGTCACCGGCGATGTCGTTGGTCTTGGTGGCGACCTCCTTGGTCAGCTGCGCACCAAGGTTCTCGAACGGGTCGTCCAGCTCGACCTCACGGGCGACGGTGACACCGTCGTTGGTGATGGTCGGGGCGCCCCACTTCTTGTCCAGGACGACGTAGCGGCCCTTCGGGCCCAGCGTCACCTTCACCGTGTTCGCGAGCTTGTCGACGCCGCGCTCAAGCGCGCGCCGGGCGTTCTCGTCGAACTCGAGGATCTTCGGCATGAAAAATCCAGTCCCTCTCTGAAATTCGCTCTCGTTACAGCAGACACGTGCTCGCTGTCCCGGACCGACTCCGCCCCGGCGCCGGCGTACGGCACCAGGGCGGTGTCAGTCAGGAACAGCGAGCGGTCGTCACTTGCTGACGACTGCGAGGATGTCGCGGGCGCCCAGGATCAGGTAGTCCTGGCCGTCGTACTTGACCTCGGTGCCGCCGTACTTGGAGTAGATGACCTTGTCGCCGACGGCGACGTCCAGCGGGACGCGGTTGCCGTTGTCGTCGATCCGGCCGGGGCCGACGGCGAGGATCTCGCCCTCCTGCGGCTTCTCCTTGGCGGTGTCCGGGATCACCAGGCCGGACTTCGTGGTCTGCTCGGCTTCGAGCGGCGCGACGAGGACGCGGTCCTCGAGCGGCTTGATCGTGACCGACACTTGCTGACCTCCACGGTCGATTTGCTTGTCTGGTTCATGGTGGTCGCGCTCCCCTGCCGTCGCGGGGGTCAAGGGCCGGACCGCTGGCACCCTCACACAGAGAGTGCCAACACCGAATCTAGGCCGCGATTAGCACTCGGTCAACTCGAGTGCCAAAGGATTCTCAGCCTGAGACGTAGGCCCGGTGACGACCCGGGTACAGAATGTGGTCATGGCTCTGCCCAAGCTGTCCGGCCGGACGATCGCACTCCTGGCCGCCGTCGCCGCGGTCGCGGTCGGAGCCGTGGCCGCCAACGCCTCGAAGCACGAGTCACCGGCGGCCGCTTCACCCGCGGCTGCTCCGGCCCCGAAGGCCTCGACGACCCCGACCGACCAGGACGTCTCCCATGACGCCACCGCCGCCGAGTTGAAGGCAGCCGCTGCCCTACCGCAGTGCAGGTCGGCCCGGCTCGTCCCGGTCAACCGCAGCTGGGGCATTCCGATGCCGTCGATCTATGCCAGCACCAGCACCACCTGCAACCTCATGTACGGCGACGACCCCTACCGCGGCTCCAACCGGTACGGCGACCCGGACACCGCGATCCGCGTCCTCCAGCGCAACCTCAACTTCTGCTACGGCAGCAAGCTCGCCGTCGACGGCATCTATGGCAATAACACCCGCGCAGTGGTCAAGCAGGTCCAGAGCAAGCACCACCTGGTCGTGGACGGCATCTACGGCCCGAAGACCCGCTCAGCGATGAACTGGCGGCTCTACTCGATGGCAACGAGAAGCTGGAGCAGGAGCTGTTCCAGCCCGCTCTAGAGTTGCCGGGTGACAGTGACGGTGTTGCTCGACGAGGCGGGTGCGGAGGTGCTCGCGGCGGCGTGTTCGGAGTACAAGCCTGGGCGCGAGCTCCCGTTGGTCGAGAAGCTTCGACGGCGGTACGACGCGACGCTGGTGACTACTGCTGTCACGCAGGCTGCGCTGCGGCACCGGGCGGTCGCCAAGTTCGGCGCGGACGCTTCACGGATGTTCTTCACCCCGGACGGCCTCGAGCAGGCGACGCGGACCACGGTGGGCAGACATCGCGCCGTACGACTCGCGACCACCATGCCCGGCGCCAGCGTGGTCGACCTGGGCTGCGGGATCGGCGGTGACCTCATCAGCGCTGCCCGTGCCGGACTCCGAGTGACTGGCGTCGAACGCGACCCCGAGACCGCAGCGACCGCCCGCGCCAACCTGGCCGCCCTCGGCCTCACCGGTGAAGTAGTAGTAGGTGAAGCCGAGTCGACCGACCTCACGCCGTACGACGTGGTGTTCGCGGACCCGGCGCGGAGAGCGGACGGACGGCGGGTGTTCGACCACAACGCCTACTCGCCGCCATGGACGTTCGTACTGGACCTGCTGGAACGCACCGCCTGCGTGAAAGTTGCCCCTGGCATCCCACACGACGCGATCCCCGCCGGCGTGGAGGCCGAGTGGATCAGCGACTCCGGCGAGGTGAAAGAGGCCGCACTGTGGTCCGGCCGGCTCTACGGAGGTACGCCGCGCCGAGCGACCCTCCTACCCAGCGAGGCCACCGTCTCGGACGCACCAGAGGCTGAGGCCGGTCCAGTCGGTCAGTACATCTACGAGCCTGACGGTGCGGTCGTACGAGCCGGCCTGGTCACGGCGGTCGCAACAGCGGTGGACGGGTGGCTGCTGGATCCACGCATCGCTTACGTCACCGCAGCGAAGTACGTCGCAACTCCGCTGGCCTCGGCGTACGAGGTGGTGGAAGAGCTGCCCTACAAGGAGAAAGCGCTCCGCTCGTGGGTTCGTAGCCAGGACATCGGGACGCTGGAGATCAAGAAGCGCGGCGTGGACCTGGACCCCGCCCAACTGCGGAAGAAGCTCGCTCCGAAGGGCTCGGCCTCAGCGACGCTGATCATCACCAGGATCGGCCGGGACGCGGTCGCCTACTCCTGCCGCAGGCTGGCCGATCACCGATAGAATCCTCAGCTATGCCTGATGACGGCCAGCCGATCCGCTCGGAGCTCTTCCCCTCTGCGGGAGCGCACGAGTGGGCCTCGGGCGGCACCAGCTCGGTGCAGACCCACGAGGAAGGTCATCTGGTGTACGCCGCCCGCGGCGTCCTGTCCGTCCACACCGAGCGGGGTACGTCGATCGTCCCTGCCAACCGGGTCGCCTGGACACCGGCCGGTTTCACGCACCAGCACCGGGCGCACGGCGAGACCGACATGCGCATCGTGTTCCTGCCGCCCGCACTGGCCCGGCGGATCCCGGATCGCCCTGCCGTGTTCCTCGCATCCGGACTCGCCCGCGAGGTCCTGCTCGCCCTCACGAGTCGCCAGCTCGACGAAGCCGCCCGCGCCCGCCTCCAACGAGTCCTGGTCGACGAGCTCCACGAAGCGACCGAGCAGCCGCTGCAACTGCCGGAACCGCGCGACGACCGCCTGCGTACGATCGCGCAGCATCTCCACGAGAATCCCGCCGACAACACCTCGCTCGCCGAGCTGGGCCGGCAGGCCGGAGCCGGCGCCCGCACCCTCAGTCGCCTCTTCCGCGACGAACTCGGGATGACGTACTACGAATGGCGCACGCAGCTGCGGATCTACCACGCCCTCGTCCTGCTCGCGGACGGCCACGACACGACGTACGTCGCACACGCCTGCGGCTGGGCGAATCCGAGCGGCTTCATCGCGGCGTTCGCGGCCGTCGTCGGAACAACTCCCGGACGCCACTTGCGCTCGGCGCATATTCGAACATATGATCGATCTCGCGAGCGGGTCTCCGGGCGACAAGCCGGCGGACGAGGTGCTGCGTCTGCTGCTGCAACTCCCCGGAGGCCCGCCACTAATCGTTCAACGGTGATTCATCTGGGTGGGGGAGGCTAAGAATGGAACCGGTTGGCCGCTGACCGTTCGCCTGGGGAGCAAGCGGTGTGTCAGACCCCCGGGCCTCTGTCACCCGTTCTGTGCAGTCGTTCGGAACCGCTCCTTCACCGGCAACCGGAGCCGCGCCAGCGCGATGCCGCCGATCGCTCGCGCGACCTGGGCGCCCGCCTCCGGCAGCTGTTCGCTGCCACCACCGGCCGGGACCTGACCGACGAAGTCGGCCACCAGACGATCCCAGTCCTGAGAGCGCCGCAGCATCGCATGTCCTTCGCCGGCAAGCGAGTACGTCGTCACCGTCACGCCGGCCGCCCGCAGCCTGGCCGCGTACCCCGCAGTACCGGCCGGATCGGTGACCGTGTCGTCGGCACCGTGGACGAACGTGACGGTCCCCCGCATCGCGACGAGAGGTTCGTCCCGCGGCAGCCACGGGGCCAGCGCGAGCACACCCGCAACCCGCGGATGATCGCCGGCAGCGACAACCGCACGCCCGCCCATGGAATGCCCGATCAGCCACACCCTCGAGATCACCGGCGGCAGCTCGTCCAGGACGGTCCGCAGGTCGACGGCCGCGTCACCGCCGTCATTCCATCCCCGGAAGCGGTACCTCAGAAACCCCACGGCGGCGTCCGGTGCGGCCGCCCGAACGACCGCCGCGAAAGGCCACATCCGCAGCAGTGCAGGCCGCCACAGATGCGGGTCGGCATGTGAATGTTCCTGCCCGCCGTGCGCGAGCAGCACGAGCTCCGTCGCCCCTGCCGGGTGCCGGACGAGATCGACACCCGGGCACCTCACGGCTGCGAGTACAGCTCGGTCGGATCCTGCCGGATGGCCATCATCCGCCCCGGCGGCGTCTCGGTGAACCCGTACGAACGGTAGAGCTCATGCGCGTCGGCAGTCGCCAGCAGCACCGAACGCAGGCCCTTGAGCTCCGGATGGTCCAGCAAGGTCGACACGACGAACCGCCCCAGACCGTGCCCGCGGTGCGACTCCAGGACGAACACGTCAGCCAGCCACGCGAACGTGGCCCGGTCCGTCACCATCCGCGCGTACGCGACCATCGCCCCGTCGGCGTCGTACACCCCGAGGTTCAGCGAGCCCGCGATCGCCTTCTCGACGATGTCGCGCGGGATCCCGGCCGCCCAGTACGACGTACTCAGGAAGCCTTGCACCACGCCGGCGTCGATGCGCTCCGCGTCGTCGTCCGCCTCGAAGCCGTCAGGTCCGGTCCACCTCACTTGTTCAGCACCTCCGTGATCGGCATCGACGAGTCGGCCGGAAGATCCAGCGGCGACGGCGCCCGGCCGGCCCGGACCAGCTCCGAGCCCAGCGCGGCGACCATCGCGCCGTTGTCGGTGCACAGCCCCGGCCGCGGCACCCGTACGGCGATACCCGCTGCCGACGCCCGCTCCTCCGCCATCGAGCGGAGACGTGAGTTGGCCGCGACACCGCCGCCGATCAGCAGGTGCTCGAAGCCGCGGTCCTTGCACGCGTCGATCGCCTTGCGGGTCAGTACGTCGCAGACCGCTTCCTGGAAGGCCGCCGCGACATGGTTCACCGGCACGTCCTCGCCGTCCCGCCGCCGCGCCTCGACCCAGCGCGCGACCGCGGTCTTCAGACCGGAGAACGAGAAGTCGAACCGGTGCCGCTCGAGATCGCGCTGCGACGTCAGCCCGCGCGGGAACGTCACGTACATCCGGTCCCCGCCGTCCCGCGCCGCCTTGTCGATATACGGACCGCCGGGGAACGGCAGGCCGAGCACGCGCGCGACCTTGTCGAACGCCTCACCCGCCGCGTCGTCGATCGTGCTGCCCATCGGCTCGACGCCGTCAGTGATGTCCTCGACCGACAGCAGCGACGAGTGCCCGCCGGAGACCAGCATCGCGACGCAGCCCTTCGGCAGGTCACCGTGCTCCAGCGTGTCCACGGCGACATGGGCCGCCAGGTGGTTCACGCCGTACAGCGGCTTGCCGAGCGACAGCGCCAGACCCTTCGCGGCGGCGACACCGACGAGCAGCGCGCCCGCGAGCCCGGGTCCGCTGGTCACCGCGACCGCGTCGACGTCGGCCGGCTTGATGCCGGCCGTCTCGCACGCCCGCCGGATCGTCGGCACCATCGCCTCGAGGTGCGCGCGACTGGCCACCTCCGGTACGACGCCGCCGAACCGGGCGTGCTCCTCGACACTCGACGCGATCGCGTCGGCGAGCAGCGTCTGCCCGCGCACGATCCCGACACCGGTCTCGTCGCACGACGTCTCGATCCCCAGGATCAGGGGCTCACTCATCGATCCTCCACCGCATGATCACCGCATCCTCGCCGTCACCGTAGTACCCACGCCGCCGGCTGATCTCCTCGAACCCGAAGCTCGCATACAGCCCCCGCGCCGATTCGTTGCTCAGGGCAACCTCAAGCAGCACGGTCCGGCCCGCGCACCGTTCCAGGGCCGCCGTCATCAGCTGCCCGCCGATCCCGGTCCGCCGCTCGTCCGGCGCCACCGCGATCCGCAGTACCTCGACCACATCGAGCGCGACCGGCGGCACCAGCAGTACGGCGTACCCGACGACAGCGCCCTCGTCCGCGACCAGGATCACCCGGTTCTCTGACAACCGCTCGAACTCGTCCGACCAGCCGACCGTACTCCAGGCCTCCGCCCCGAAACACAGCTCGTCCAACGCGACCAGCGCGGGTTGATCGTCCGCGCGAGCCGCTCTGATCGCAGGTCTCACAGCACGCTCTTGGGCCCGGCAGACATCGTCACGTCCGGCCGGCGCAGGTACAGCGGCTCCGGAGCAACGACCTCGAGCGTCCGGGTCGCGACACCGGTCGCGAGCACCTCGGCCGACGGGTACTCCGCGACGGCGGCATCCGCGGCGCCCAGGACGTCGGCGTACAACACCGCTCCGCGACCGATCACCGGCAGGCCGGACAGGACGTGCGCGACCTCGGCCGGCTTGTCGACCGCGGGTCCCTCCAGCCGGCGACGGCTGCCGTCCGCGGCCGGGCCGTCGTACAGCGCCCAGTAGATCTCCTTGCGCCGGGCATCCGTCGCAACCGCGACAGGCAACGACAGCGACGACTGACGCGCGAGGATGTCCAGGCTGCAGACGCCGGAGACCTCGATACCGAGCACCTCACCCATCGTCCGCGCGGTCACCAGACCGACCCGCAGCCCGGTGAACGGGCCAGGGCCGACTCCGACCGCGATGCCGGTCAGGTCTCGCGGTGTGACACCGGCTGATTCCAGCGCCGCCGCGATCGCGGGCGCGAGCAACTCGCCGTGACGCAGCGCGTCGACAGTCGTCGACGAGGCAACGATCTCGCCGGTCGGCGTGGCCAGCGCGACCGTGACCGCGGCGCTCGAGGTGTCAAAGGCAAGCAACATGTCAGTTCTTCTCCAGTACAGACACCCGGACGCCGGACGCGGCCCACCGCGAACCCACCGGCGTGATCCGCACCGCCCGCGTCTCGTCGCTGTCGTCGTCGCCCCGGGTGATCACGATCTCGATGCGGTCCTGCGCCAGCGACTCCGCGATGCCGTGGCCCCATTCGACGACCGTGACCGCGTCCTCCAGACTCGCGTCCAGATCCAGGTCGTCGAGCTCGGCGAATCCACCGAGCCGGTAGGCGTCGACGTGCACCAGCGCCGGCCCGCCGGACAACGAAGGATGCACCCGCGAGATGACGAAGGTCGGCGACGTCACGGCGCCCCGGACCTTCAGCCCGGCGCCGAGGCCCTGAGTGAACGTGGTCTTGCCCGCACCGAGGTCGCCCGACAGCACGAGCAGGTCGCCGGCCCGGAGCTGTCCGGCCAGCTCTTCGGCGATCGCCTGCATGTCCTCGGCGGTCGGGACCGTCAGCTCGACCGGCAGGGCCTTCGCATAGATCAGGTTGTGCGCTTGCTGGTCGACCACGGAGTACCCGCGGCGGCGCCAGAACTCGACGGTGTCCGGCAGTTCGACGCGCGCGATCAGGTTCACCCGGCTGAGCCCACGCCGTACGGCGACCTCCTCGGCGCAGCCGACCATCGCCGAGGCGACGCCCCGGGCCTGGCTGCGCGGGTCGACGGAGACGCGGCGCAGGTTGAGGATGTCGCCGGTCTGCTCGAACAGCATCGCGCCCACCGGGGCGCCGTCCCGCAGCACCAGCAACCCGCCGTGCTCGGCAACGGCGACGGCAACGGTGGTCGCGTTCTCGCTCAACGCGGTCGACGGCGGGTCGAGCACCCGCCGCGCAGAGAAGGCGTGATGAATCACGGTCACGATGTCGTCGACGTGTTCGGCGGTGGCATCGACGACGTGCAGGTCTGTCATTGGGGTCCTAGAGATTGTTCGGCTCTCTCGATCATCCCAAGGAGGGCTGCGGTGAATTCGCGGTGGTGCTCGATCAGGCCCAGGTGGCCGCAGTTCTTCACCTCGACGAGCTCGGCACCGGGCACCCGGCGGACGATCTCCTCGGCATGCGCGAACGGCGTCAGATGGTCCTTGTCGCCGCCGATCACCACACACTCGACCTTCTGCAGCGGCTCCAGGGCGTCGAACTTGTCGTGCAGCGCGAAGATCGGATAGAACTCCGCGATCACCTCGATCGGCGTGGCCGCGATCATCTCGTTGACGAACTCGGTGAACGCCGGCGGCACCTCGGAGCCGAACGAGTACTTCCGGGTCAGCAGGTAGCTGATGTCCGAGCCGGCCTTCCGGCTGCGCTCGACCACGTCGGGGATCCGCGCCAGCGCGGCGACCGTCGGCGTCGCCAGCGACCGCGCAAGCATGCCGAGCTTGCCCGGGAACACGATCGGTACGCCGTCCAGCCCGCCCGCGCTGGTCGAGCACAGGCCGACGCCGATCACCCGGTCGCCGAACAGCTCCGGGTGCTGCTCGGCCATCGCCATGATCGTCATGCCACCCATCGAGTGACCGATCAGGATCACCGGACCGGTCGGCGCGAACTCCTCGATGATCCCGTACAGGTCCCGGCCGAGCTGCTCGATGCTGACGTGCTCCTTCGGCGACCGGCCCGACCGGCCGTGCGAACGCTGGTCGTAGAACACCATCGTGCCGATGCCGGCCAGGTCGCGGCGCTCGAAATGCCAGGCGTCCATGTTCAGCCCGTAGCCGTGCGCGAAGATCACAGTCAGGTCCTCGGGCGGCAACGGAAGCTTCCGGCCGAGTCGGCGCTTCGGCGGCGGTGCGGGTCGTCGGGAGCGCTTCAGCTCGTCGACTTCGACGTACAGCTCGACGCCGTCGTCGGCGGTGAAGACATGCGGCGTGCCACGTTGGGACCCGAACGGCTCGGCCTCGAGCTGCTTGCGCTGCCCCGAGCGCCGGCCGATGACAGTGCGCTCGACCGCGACTCCGGCTGCGGCGCCGGCCGCCAACACACCGACCGCGGCCCCGATCAGACCAGCAGTCCGTCCCGCTTTGGACATGCCGGTCTACCTTTCCGTGTCTACGTACCTGCGCGGGATCCGGGCGCCCAGGCGGGTGACGATCTCGTAGTTGATGGTGCCGGCCACGTCGGCCCAGTCGTCCGCCGTCGGCTCGCCCGACGTACCCGGACCGAACAGCACGACCTCGTCGCCCGCAGCAGCCTGGTCGTCCTCGAGGTTGACCACACACTGATCCATACAGATCCGGCCGACGACAGTACGACGTCTGCCGCCCACCTGGACCGGGGCGCCGTTCGACGCGTGCCGAGGCAGACCGTCGCCGTACCCGAGCGGGATCAGGCCGAGGGTCGACGGTCGCGGCGCGGTCCAGGTCAGGCCGTACGAGACGCCGGCGCCGGACGGGACGCGCTTCACCATCGCGAGCCGGGCCTTCAACGTCATCGCCGGCTTCAGCCCGAGCTCGGACGACGGCAGCGCATGCCCGAACGGCGACAGCCCGTACGTCGCGACGCCGGGCCGGACCAGGTTGAAATGCGTCTCCGGCAGCGCCAGCGTCGCGCCCGAGTTGGCCAGGTGCTTGAACTCGGCGTCGATGCCGAACGACTCCGCGACCTCGACCGCCTCGGTGAACGTCGCCAGCTGGGACTCGTTCACCGGGCTCTTCGGCTCGTCGGACGAAGCCAGATGCGACCAGATCCCCTTGACCTCGATCCGCCCGGCCGCCTGCTCGCGCACAGCGGCCCGGATCAACGCCGGCCATTCCTCGGGTACGGCGCCACCGCGCGACATGCCCGTGTCGATCTTGAGGTGCACGCGAGCAGGCCGATCCGTCACACCCGCCGCCAGCTCGTCGATCTCCCACGGCGCACCCGCCGACAGGTCGATACCGGCGTCGATCGCGTCGGTCAGCGGCTCGCCCGGCGTGGTCAGCCAGCAGAAGATCGGGCCGGTGTCACCGGCCTCGCGCAGCGCGAGCGCCTCCTCGAGCACGGCGGCGCCGATCCAGCCGGCGCCGGCCTCGCGGGCAGCGCGAGCGACCTGCACCATCCCGTGCCCGTAGCCGTCGGCCTTGACCACGGTCATCACCTGCGCGCCCTCGGCACGGGCACGCAGCGTCGTCACGTTGTGGCGGATCGCAGCGAGATCGACGACCGCCTCAGCGCGGACCGGGTGTGACTGAGGAGTAGACATGGTCCATCCAGTGTCTCAGGCGGCGTCGATCAGGTTGGCCAGGGCTGCCATGTTGTGGAAAACCGTATCCGCATCGGAAAGTTTCGCCGGGTCCGTCATACCGGCGTACCCGAACACCTTCATACCGGCCGCGACGGCCGCCGCGACGCCGAGCGGGCTGTCCTCGATCACCAGGCACTCGGCCGGCTTGACGCCCATCGAACCGGCCGCGTGCAGGAACAGATCCGGCGCGGGCTTGCCGTGCGCAACGTCCTCGGCGCTGAAGATCCGCCCCTCGAACCGGTGCAGGAACCCGACCGCGGTCAACGCCGTACCGATCCGCTGATGCGTTCCGGATGACGCCAGGCAATAGGTGACGCCGCGGGCGTCCAGGTGATCGAGGACAGCCTCAACGCCCTCGATCGCCTGAAGCTGGGCGAATCCTTCGAAGAGCCGCTGGTGGTACCGGTCCTCGAGATCCGCCGGCAGCGGGTGCCCCAACTGCGCCTCGGCCTGCTTGCGCATCGAGGCCATCGAGCCGCCCATGAAGTCCCGCACGGTTTCCTCGAACGTGTACGGCAGTCCCGCCTCGGTCAGCAGCTCGGCCAAGATGGTGTTGGCCAGCCGCTCGGAGTCCACCAGCACACCGTCGTTGTCGAAAATCACGAGTCCGATCACGACAGAAACCCTAAGCGGCCACCACCAAGAGGTGGCGGCCGCAGGGGTACGCGAGAGCGAACCGGGGGTCAGTTCTCCTGGATGGAGAAGTCGGTGAAGTTGAAGCGCTGCTTGGTGTTACCGGTGGAGACGACCTCGACGCCGTAGTCGACCTGCCAGGTGGTGGCCTTCGGGGCCCAGCCACGGGTCTGCATGTCGTTGAAGAAGCTGGCCAGCGGCATCGTGCCGGACTTCTGCGTCACCTGCGACACGTAGGCGGTGTAGCCGTTCTCGTGCCAGACGTCGTAGGTGAACCCGCCGAACGTCACGGTGCCGATCTTGTTGCCGGCCGGGACCTGCTTGGAGTTGTCGGTCCAGATCATCAGCTCGTTGTTCAGGCCGTCACCGATCCAGACGTCGAACGCGACGTTGTAGATGCAGGCCGAGCAGTTGGCCGGCGTAGTGGCCGCGAACTTGGCCGACTGGATCTTCGACAGCGGCACGTCGTTGTAGTCCTTGTGCACGTTCGGGTACGCCTGGACACCCTTGTCGCCGGGCAGCGGCTGGGTCACGTCGAGGAACCAGTTGTTGTAGTTGCAGGCGCTCAGCGTGTAGGTGCCGTTGTCGTTGTTCCACATGTTGTTGTGGACGTAGTACGCACCGAACGTCCGGCCGTCACCCTGGTTGTTCGTCGAGGTGGTGACGAACGACGGGTTGGTGCAGGTCGCGCTCGGGCTGCCGGTCGACGTGGGCGTCGTCGTGGTCGGCGGTGACGTCGGAGGGGTCGACGTGGTCGGGGGCTTGGTCGGCGTCGTGGTGGTGTGCGTCGGCGTCGCCGTCGGGGTGGTGGTCGTCGGCGGCTTCGTCGGCGTCGATGTGGAGGTCGGCGTCGGCGTGGTCGGCTGCGAGGCCACGGCCGCGAAGTCGTAGTGAACCGTGTACGTCAGCTTGGCGCCGGCGCGGTAGTTCTTGCCGTCGTACCGCAGGGCGCGCAACCGGTAGCTCTTGTCTGTGGTGCGGCTCGGGTCGATCGACACCATTGCGGGACCGGAAGCGGTCGCGGTGATCGCGACGGGCTTCTGGCCGAAACCGTGCAGGACGGTGCAGCCGGAGTACGCGTCGATGACGCAGGTTTCGACGCGTCCGACGCTCGGGAGGGCAGTGACCGTGCTGTCCGCTGCGTTCGCGGTCGATACCGGCGAGTCCTTGGCCGCATGAACGACGATCGGCGCTGCGACGAGCGCGCCGACTGCGAGGATCACCGCCGGGACCAGCTTGCGACTCCGGGCAGTTCGGGTGGGGGGCATGCGAAGAGATCCTTTGTGTGCTCGACGGGTCGCCCTGTTGCCCCAGAACTTCAGTGCGGCCCTCAACTGTTCGATTGAATCCCCAGTAGGGCCGGTTCGTCCGGCCTTGTCGTGCTATTCGCTCTCGCGTACGGCCGTGACGTTATCGAACCGTGATCAGGCCTGCCAACACTGGGTCCCGATTTAACGCAACGCGAACATGCCCGCTGACGTCCTCCGGGTGTGAACAAACGGATGATCGCTCTGGCCGGAACCGTGCTTCTGCTGGCGGGCTGCGGGCAGGACACGGACCCGGCCGCCGGCGCCTCGCCGGTCGGCAGGACGTACCTGTCCACCTCGGTCACCGAGGACGGAAAACCGAAGCAGCTCGCCCCGAAGACGCGGGTCCGGCTGCAGTTCACCGACGACGGACGGCTGGTCGCGGACGCCGGTTGCAACTCGATGCAGACCAAGGTGTCGACCAAGGACGGCAAGCTCACGCTCAACGGCGAGCTGGCATCGACCGCGATGGGCTGCCCCGGTCCCCAGCAGGGCCAGGACCAGTGGCTGGCCGGCATCATCAGCGCGAAGCCGACCTGGAAGCTCGACGGCAACAAACTCGATCTCACCGCGGGCAGTACGACGATCTCGCTGACCGACCGCAAGATCGCCGAGCCCGATCTGGCCGTCGACGGCACGAAGTGGGCGCTGTCCACGGTGATCAACGGCGAGGCCGCCTCGCACCAGGCCGGATCCGAGAGGGCGTGGATCACCCTGAACGGCGAACGTGTTACCGGTTCAACCGGTTGCAACGACTTCCAGGGCACGGTCGCGCGGTCCACCGGCAAGCTCACCTTCGGCGAACTCGCCACCACCCGGCGGGCCTGCGCCGGCGACGCCGCGACGCTGGAATCCCAACTGCTGCAGGGATTGCGGGGCGAGGTGACCTACCAGGTCACCGGCGCGGAACTGCAGCTGCGTTCCGCGACCGGCGGCCTGGACTTCACGGCGGTGCGCTGACTACCCGATGCGGAGATCGAAGGCCTGCACCTCGTTCTGGGTTGTTTCGTAGGACACGAGCAGGTGGCCCTGGTCCTTCAGTTGGGCGCGTTGGGCCGCGGTCAACGGGATCGTCCAGTGCTGGACCCCGCGGGTGATGGCCTGCGTGGCCTGGTTGACCAAGTGGCCGCTCATGTTGGGAGACCACGGCGGAGTGGCGCCGTCAGTGATGGCGCACGGGGTGAAGCCATAGTCGGGTGGCGGGTCGGTCGTGCAGGACGTCGTCCAGACCGGGATAGCGGCGATTTGCCCGCTGGTCAGGAAGGCCCTTGCGGTACCTGAACCCTTGGACGAGGTAACCAGGTCGACTCCGGTCGGGCGGACCTTGCTCGACAGGATCTTGAGGTCGTCGGTCGGGACGCGCCCGGAGATCGGTACGCCGTTGCGTGCCGACTGCGCGATCGTCTGCGGCGACAGCGCGCCGTTGAGGTTCGGGTTCGAGACGTTCGGCGGCGTCGGTGTGGTCGAGCGGTCGGACGGCGGCGTGTAGCCGGGCAGCGTCGCCAGGCCCCAGCGGTACGGGTCGGACTGCACGGATCCGAGCGCCGACCACGCCAGTCGCGTACTCATGTCGATGTGCCGCAACGTCGTCGTACCGGGTGCTGACGTGTCGTCGTTGTCGTACGGCGTGATGTTCAGACCGAGCCGGGACGGGTCTACGGCGGCCGGGAGGTCGGCGAGCGGGATCTTCACCTCGAGGTCGTACCCGCCACCGGCATACGCGTGCGGCACCGTCGTCTCGTTGCTGCCCACCCACTGCGCGGTCGACGCTACCTGGACACCCGGTGCGTTGCCGGTGTCGAGGGCGCCGCTCGAGTAGCCCTGGTGGTTGTCCGCGTCGCGTTCCCAGCACGGTCCGCCGCTCTGGGTGAACGGGAAGATGCCGAGCTTGAACGTGTTCGCGGTGTCCTTCAGCGCCTCGGAGGCGTTGCCGCGCGGGTCCAGCAGGATCTCGACGGAGTCGGCCTGCCAGTGACCGACGCACTCCGCCGGGGTCACGGCGTACGACTGGTAGTCGTCGCGGATGTGGATGAAGAAGAACAGCGCGTCATCGGACCAGCTGACCTTCGCCGTACTGCCTTCTCCTGTTGACGAAACGCCGCAGTCGTCGACCCCGGTGCAGGTCGCCGCGCCCTGCCAGATACGGCCGAGATCGAGGGTCTGGCCCGGATACTCACCCGGCTCGGCCTTGCCGTCGACCACTGGCGTTGCCTGTGGGATGACGGTGGTCGGGACGAGCGTGAGAGTCAGCGTCTCGGTGCCGGTCGCGGTGTGGATCGGGATGCTGACGTTCTGGTTGGCGGGCAGAGCTGTGTCGGTGTTGGTCAGCTTGAACGTGACGGTCTGGTCGGCTCCGGGCTGTACGTCGTACGGCTTGGACGCCGCGTCGATGGTGAAGTCCGCCGGCAGGTCGAGCGAGACCGCGCCGGTCTGCGGTTGCGTCGACCAGTTGTGGACGACGACCGGGATGTCGATCGTCTGGCCGATGCCCATCGACTGGATCGCCTGGGAGCGGCCGAGGCGGTTGGCCTGCGGGGCGGTGTTCTGCAGCCACTGGTCGTACTCGGCCCAGTTGCCCCACCGCTGGAAACGTCCCTCGGCGGCGGCGACGATGCGTACGACGTTGTCGGTGTAGCCGGTCGCGTGCTTGGTCGTGTAGAGCGCGGAGACCTTCGCGTTCTGGTCGACTGTCGCGTTGGCGGCCGGGGTGACGGTGAACGTCAGGTCGGCGGACGGCTTGTCCTTCACCTGCTGCGGGCCGCTGACCGACCAGCCGGCCGGCACCGTCAGCGCGACGTTGCCCTTGGCAAGCTTTCCGTTCGGGGCCTTGAGGTGGACGGTCGCCTGGAAGGGCTCGCCGGCGACGTTGTAGAAGCGGCTGAAGGTGATGTACTCGAGGGTCCCGAGCGGGAGTCCGCCCGGGTCCGGCTTCTTCGCGCCGAACAGGATCGCGTCGTCACGACCGGCCGCGGCGTTGGTGTTCGGCTGGAACGGTACGAACGACTCGGTCATCCCGAACCGCGGGCAGGCCGGCACCGAGACACCCTTGTACATCACCCGGCTCTGCGTCGGGTACGCCGCGCGTCCCTCGTCGGCCACCTGCTGCCAGATCTTCGGCGTACCAGCGGTCTGTGCCTGCGAGTTGCCGGCCGGCCAGGTGTACGGCGAGTTGTAGCCGGTCCACACGCCGGCGACGGTGTCGAGGCCGGTCGGGGTGAATCCCGTGGTGCAGTTCGCGGCGGTCGTCGTACCGCCGGTGCCTGCTGTGGCGCCGCCGGAGAAGACCTTCTTCACCTGCCACGTGCTGAGCGCGTGCGGGCCTTTCAGCTGCTCCGGGAACATGTTCGGGTCGGCGGCCGCGAGTACGCCTTCCCAGATCAGGCGGCCGGCCTGCTGGTGGTTGCCGTGGCCGGCGGCGAGGGTCGGCGTGAAGCCGATGTAGATCTCGGGCTGCGTCTCGCGGATCACGCGGGTGACCCGTCGCAGCGTCTCCTGCTCGTCCCAGAAGTACTGCGTCAGCGGCGCACTCTGGTTGTAGAAGAAGTCGATCCGGTCGAGGTTGAAGATGTCGACGGTGCCGGAGCGGTAGTGCGCGACGCGGTCCTCGTTCTCCCGGCGCAGGCCGAGGTCGGGCCCGAGCTCGTTACCGGCCGCGTTCCCACCACCCTCACCGCGGGTCACCTGGATGACGCCGCACTTGACGCCGTACAACTGATGCCACACCCCGCACGGCCCGATGATGCTCGTGTCGTCGTCGGGATGGGCCCACTCCCCCATCACATCGATCTTCGTCTGACGATCAGCCACATAAGGCCGCGCCGTGGCAACCGCCGGAACCGGCAGCACCGCAAGCAGAACCAGAACCAAAAACCCCACAAGTCGCTTCACGTGCACACTCCAAAGGCGGCGGAGGCACTAGCAAACCCAGTCCTACGTCCGACCCCCCCACCCCCGCAACAGGAATCGCGTGGCGCACAAGTTGCTGGGTATCAGGTTTCGGTGTGCCAGGTTTGCCAGAGTTGGCCGTAGGGGCCGTTGGCGGTTACTAGTTGGTGGTGGGGGCCCAGTTCGACCAGGCGGCCGGAGTCCATGACGGCTATTCGGTCGGCGTCGTGGGCGGTTTGTAGGCGGTGGGCTATGGCTATGACGGTGCGGCCTCGGAGGACGGCGGCCAGGGACTGCTCTGTTTGGCGGGCTGTTTTGGGGTCCAGGAGGGAGGTGGCTTCGTCGAGGATCACGGTGTGGGGATCAGCCAGGACGACTCGGGCCAGTGAGAGTTGCTGGGCGCTGGCGTCGTCGAGTTTGGTGTCTTCGCCGAGGTCGGTGTCCAGGCCGTTGGGTAGGTCGTTCCACCACGTGGCGCCGACGGCGTTCAGGGCGGCGTGGAGTTCGGCGTCGGTTGCGGTCGGCTTGGCGATGAGCAGGTTGTCGCGGACGGTGTCGTGGAAGACGTGATGGTCCTGGGTGATGAGTACGACGTGCTCGCGCAGCTGATCCGGCGGGAGGTCGGCAACCGGCGTACCGCCGATCGTCACCGACCCGATGTGCGGACGGTCGAGCCCGGCGAGCAGACGCGCGAGGGTCGACTTGCCCGCTCCGGACGTGCCGACGACGGCGAGGCGTTCGCCGGGTTGCACGACCAGGTCGATGCCGTGCAGTACGTCGCGGGCGCCCGTGTAGCTGTAGTGCGCGTTGTCGACGCGGATGCGATCGCCAGCGACGCTCTCGGTCCGCGGTGCCGACTCAGCTCGCGGGATGTCCGCGAGACCCTCGACGCGGGCGTACGACGCTCCCGCGCCTTGCAGCTGCTCGATCCAGAGCATCAGCGTGTCGAGCGGGCCGACGAGTTGGCGCAGGTACACCGTCGCGGTCACCACGATGCCGAGGCTGACCATGTCATGGAGGTAGAGGGCGCCGCCGATCAGCAGGACCCCGACCACCGGGAGCCCCAGCGCAATCTCGGACCACGGGAACAGAACAGTTCGCAACCACAATGCCGACAGCCGCGCGGACCGGGCTTCGGCGATGGACTCCTCCGTGGCCTCCGTACGCCGACGTTCCAGCCCGAGCAGCTCGACCGTACGCGCGCCCTTCGCCGTACTCGCGACCACATCGGCCATCTCCGCACCGGTCGCCGCGACCGCCAGGTAGACCGGCCGCGCACGTCGTACGTACCACCGCACTGCAGCCCCGACGCCGAGCAAGCACACGAGCCCGCACAGCCCGAGCCGCACGTCCAGCACGAGCACCGCGACGATCAGGAACAACGCGTGCACGCTCGCCACGAGCACCTCGGGTACAGCAGATCGCAACGTCACCGCGACGAGAGACGCATCCGTACTCCCGCGCGCAATCAGGTCTCCCGTCGGCAGATGGTCGGCAACGCGCGGAGGCAACGCCAGCGTCCGCTGCAAGAAGCGCTCCCGGACGCGCGCCGCCGTACGCTCGCCGAACCGATAGCCGATCTTGAGCGCCCACCACGCCAGAACCATCTGTACGACGGTGAACACCAGCGCACCGAACGCGAGTCGATCGACAGAACTGAGCACGTCACCGGAGCCGGCGCGGATCGTGTCGATGATGCGGCCGAGCAGCCAGGGCCCGACCAGACCAGCCGCGGCCGCAAGCCCGTTCACCACGACGACACCGACAACGGAACGACGGTCCGCACCGAGGTCACGGATCAAGGCAGCACGTACTTCGGCAGGCCCCGCGACCGGCAGCTGCGTACTCACGAGGCATCACCCTGAGCCCGCGATACCAGGTCGCGATAGTACGGATCGCTGCGCAGCAGATCCGCGTGCGTCCCGGCCGACGACACCTTGCCGTCGACCAGGACGATGACGTCGTCGGCACGGTCCAGCGCGAGGGGCGACGTGGTCGTGATGACCGTCGTCGTGTCGCGCCTGACTTCGCGGATGCGGTCGATCATCGCCGCTTCGGTGTTCGCGTCGACGGCAGACGTCGGTTCGACTGCCAGCAGTACGTCGGGTGTTGCGTAGATCGCGCGAGCGAGCCGGATCCGTTGCCGTTGGCCACCGGACAGGTCGCTTCCGCCGGCGGCGATCGTCGAATCCAGACCCCTAGGTAGCGCCTCGACAATGTCCTCGGCGACGGCCACGCGAAGCGCCGTACGAATCCGTTCGTCGTCCGGCTCGATGCGCCCGGCAACAACCTCTCGAACCGTACCCGCGAACACCTCGGCGTCGTTGTCGGCAACAACTAAACGGCGCCTGAACTCCTCGCGCGCGAGCTCGTCGATCTCCATACCTGCTTGGGAATCCGTGTGCACCTGCCCGAGCCGTTCGATCACCGCAACCGCCTCCGCCGGGCGCGCAGTGACCAACGCAGTCAGAGCACCAGGCCTCACAACCACGCCCGACTCCGGGTCGGCCAACGGGACGTCGCCGATCGATTCGGGATTGCCATAGTTGCGCTTGGCAACCGGCAGGTTGAGCAGATCGACGATTCGTTGCCCCGCCACCCGAGCTCGTGCAATGTCCCCGCCGCCCTCGATGAAGAACGACACGGGTACGACGAGCACCGCGACGTACCCGTAGACGGCGACGACATCGCCGATCGTGATCGACCCGGTGGCAGCCATTCGCGCCGACAGCCACACGACGGCGGCAAGGAACAGCGCCGGCAGACCCGTCGAGAGCGCGACGACCCAACTGGTCGGGCCGGCGACCCGGTAGCCGCGTCGTACCAACCGCTGCGACTGGTCTTGATACCGGTCGGCGACGAACTGCTTGCCGCCGAGACCGTTGAGGACGCGCAGTCCGGCGAGTACGTCGACCAGCCGGACCGTCAACCGTCCTTGGTGCACGCGGTACTCCCCGCCTGTGCGTTCGATGCGCTGCAGGAACGGGCCGACGGCGATGGCGAGCAGCGGTACGCCGGCGAGGACGACCGCCGCCAGCAAGGGGTTGATGGTGAACAGCACGACTGCGACAACGGCGTACGCGATGACCGCGCCGACGCCGGGACCGGTGACGGTCAGAGCCATCGCGACCGTGTACACATCGGCGATGCCGACGGTCACGACCTCGCCTGCGGTCACCCGCTTGGCCAACGAGGCACCCAGGCGGCTCGTGTGCCAGACGGTGGCGCGGACCGCGCGGAACGACGCGTCCATGCGGATCTTGGTCATGGTCCGATGCCGCGCGATCCCGAGCAGCGCGTTCATCACGCTGACCGCGAGCAGGACCAGAGCCCAGCCGACGAGGGCGGAGGTATCGCGGGCCACAAGCCCGTCGTCGACAGCGCGGGACAGCACCCATGGCGGCACGGTCAGGCCGACCGTCCAGCAGGTGCCGAGCACCGCGCCCAGCGCGATCCGCCGGCCCTGCGAGCGAGTGAGCCAGTAGAGGAACCGCATGGGGCTCGCCAGATCGGTTGCGGTCGGCGGGACCCACGTCTCGTTCATTCGGTCCAGCCAAGCACGCACGGCCGCCCCTCGCCGCCGCCTACGGTCGCTGGCCATGCCCCAGATCCTTCCAGCAATGCCGGACCATCCGCGCCTTTGTGATTGGCTTCACAAAGGCGTTGCGGTCAGCTGTGGCGGTCGAGGAACGCGGTGAGTACGGCGACGTACTGCGCGCGCTGGTCGCGGCGTACGGAATGGCCGGCACCGGCGATGTGCGCCGACTGGAACTCGCCGGCGGCCGCTTGGGCGCAGCGCTCGGCGTACTCGGTGGAGATCAGGCCGCCGCGTTCGGTGTCGCCGTGGATGAGCAGGACCGGGCAGGTGATCTCGGCCAGGAGGTCGGTCAGCGGCCGCGGGTCGCGGTACGGCAACTCGAACAGGTGCGGGTTGACCTGCGCCTTGGACACGGCCCACGGCTCGAGCTCGTCCTCGGGCCAGTCAGGGTCACTCGCCCGCCCCCGTGCGATCCGCGCCGGCACCTCAAGCTCGCGCAAGTCCGCGAGCCAAGCCGGCATAACCATTGGCCCGTCCTCCTGCTCACCATCCGCCGACTGCTGGTCGGCGACCGGCGCCGGCTCGTCGGCGGCAGCCGCTTGCGGGTCGGTGGGCGGCGGGCCGGTTGGCGGGTCCTCCAGTACGACGGCGCGGACCAGGTCCGGCCGCGCGGCCGCCAGGTGCGCGGCCGACATCGCGCCCATCGAGTGCCCGACGACGACAAACCCGCCGTCGGCCGGCTGGCTCGACAGGACGAGTGCGGCATCGTCGCGATGAGCTGTGTAGCTGACGGGTTCCTCCGGAAGGCCGGACTCCCCGTGCCCGCGCGCGTCGATCGCGAGCGCCTGGATCCCCGGCATCGCTGCCATCAACGGCTCCCAGCACTGCGCCGAGTCCGAAAACCCATGCAGGAAGGCAACCTCGCCCGCCGCCTCACCAGTCCGGTACCACGCCAGATGACCAGTCCTACCTCGCACCGTGAACATGCCTGCGGACGATAGCGCACCCCGAACACCGACGCCGGTCGGCCGGAGTGCCGCGGTTAGAGTTTGGCGGCATGGATCCTGCCGAGCTGCTCGAGGCTGCAGACCGGAACGTGGCGGCGGTATTGCGGCATTTCGCGGCCAACGCCGAAGGTGCCGTGACGTCCGAGGGCTCAGCAGCCCTGCTCGTGGCAGCCGACGTGCCCTACCCCGGCGCGTTTCACAATGCCGCGTTTCGCCTTGATCCGAGTTCCGACGCCGAGACGGTTCTGGACGAGATGAGCACCTTCTCGGCCGAACACGAACGCGACCTGATCCTGTGGGCATCGACCGACCGGGACAAGGACCTACAGCGAGCCGCGGAGGACGCCCGCCTGCAGTTTCGCTCGACCGCGGTCGGAATGGCGATCGAGACAGCTCCCGACAAGCCGGCTGTTGCGGGTGGCGTCGAGCTCATCAGCGTCACCGACTCGGCCGGCGTAGAGCAGTTCGCCTCGGTTCATGAACAGCTGTTCCGCGATTCCCGCCGCCCTCCCGAAGCGGTCGCCCACTTCGCCTCGCCAGGCGCGCTGCTCGCGCCCAACACTGCAGCATTCGTAGCCCGGTTCGAGGGGCGGCCGGTGGCTTGCGCGATGACGGTGACATCAGGCCCGGAGGCCGGTGTGTACTGGGTCGCAACCCGGACGGACGCCCGCCGCCGAGGTTTCGGCGAGCTGGTGACGCGGGCGGCCGCGCGGGCCGGGTTCGAGCTCGGCGCGCGGGTTGTGGTCCTCCAGTCGACGGACCAGGGCATGCCGCTCTATAGACGGCTCGGGTTCACCCCGTTCACTTCGTACGCGAGATATCTCGCCACGCCCGGTCAGCCGCCGAGCAAGTAGCGCGTGACTTCGGGGAGGGCGGCGGCGACGGACATCGCGGTGACCGGGCCGGAGGACGATGCGAGGTTGGCAGCGGACGCGTGCAGGTAGGCGCCGACGCTGCCGGCGTCCAGTGGGGTCAGGCCGCTGGCCAGGAGTGAGCCACAGAGGCCGGCGAGGACGTCGCCGGCGCCGGCGGTGGCCAGCCAGGGGGTGGCGTTGGTGTTGACGCGGACCTGGCCGTCGGGGGCTGCGATGACGGTGGTGGCGCCCTTGAGGAGGACGGTTACGTCGTACCGTTCGGCGGCCAGGCGGGCGTGTTTGAGGCGCTCGGCTTCGACGGTGGCGCGGTCGACGTCGAGGAGTCGGGCCAGTTCGCCGGCGTGCGGCGTGGCCAGTACGTCGACGTGGTCGCCCGAGTCGTCCAGAGCCTTCAGCCCGTCGGCGTCGAGTACTACGGGCTCCTCGGCGTCCAGCAGTTCGCGGATGCGCGGGATGTCGAGCTCGTCGCCCAGGCCCGAGCCGATCGCCCAGGCCTGCACGCGGCCGACACCCGCGACGATCTCGGGATGGGCGGCGCGGACAGCTTCCGCGACGGCGTCGGGGCCGACGTACCGGACCATGCCGACGGGGCCGCCGAGGGCGCCGGAGGTGGCGATGACGGCGGCGCCGGGGTACTGCGTGGAGCCGACCATCAGGCCGAGTACGCCGCGGGAGTACTTGTCGGACTCGCCGTGCGGGACCGGGTAGAGGCGGCGGATGTCGGAGGTCTGGAGGGACTCGACTTCGGCCGGTGGGAGGTCGAGGCCGATGTCGACGAGGTGGACCGGGCCGCAGGCGGTCGCGGCGGGGTCGACGAAGTGGCAGATCTTGTGGGTGCCGAAGGTGACGGTGAGGGCGGCGTTGACGTGGGGCTCGGGGGTCTCACCGGTGTCGACGTCGACGCCGGACGGGGTGTCGACAGCAACAATCGGTACCCCGAACCGCTCCGCAAGCCGCACAACCGCCAGCGCATCCGGACGAAGCCCCGGTCGCCCACCAATCCCCACAATCCCATCCACAACCACATCCGCACTCCTAACAACACCTTCCACACTGCTGTCGGTGTTGGTGGTTAGGGAGATGGGGCGGCCGCCTGCCGTTTTGAGGGCGGCGAGGCCTTCTGGGTGGGTCTTGTCGGAGAGGAGGATGGCGGTTACTTGGGCGCCGCGGCGGGCGAGTTGGGCGCCGGCGTACAAGGCGTCGCCGCCGTTGTCGCCGGAGCCGATCAGGAGAACCACCCGGGCGCCGTAGGTGCCGCCGAGGAAGTTGCTGATGGCAACTGTCAGGCCGGTGGCGGCGCGTTGCATCAGCGTGCCTTCGGGGACGCGGGCCATCAGGTCGGCCTCGGCGGTACGGACCTGCTCGACGGTGTGCGCGCTGCGCATGGTCAGCCCTCCAGGATCACCACGGCCGAGGCGATGCCCGCGTCGTGGCTGAGCGACAGGTGCAGGTTCTGTACGCCGAGCCGCGACGCCTGCGCCGCCACGGTCCCGCTGATCTCCAGCCACGGCCGGCCGGTCTCGTCGGTCTGTACTTCGGCGTCGTGCCAGTGCATCCCCGCGGGAGCGCCGAGCGCCTTGGCCAGCGCCTCCTTGGCCGCGAACCGCGCCGCCAGCGAGGCCGGCGGCTTCACCGCCTCCAGCGGCGTGAACACCCGCTCCCGCAAGTTGGGTGTCCGCTCCAACGTCCGCATGAACCGATCCACGTCGACCACATCGATACCCACGCCGACGATCATGCGGGCCAGCCTACGACGCTGGATCAGCAGACATGCTCTAACCCCGGGGTTCCGCGGTGGAGTTGCGGACTCGCATGTCTACGGCGAGGTCGAGGCGGAGGGCGGCGGGGGTGCGGCCGCGGGAGAGGTCGAGGACGACGCGGGCCGCGAGCTCGGCCATCTGGTGGAGCGGTTGGTGGACGGTGGTGAGAGCGGGCGTGACGAATTGGGCGATCGGGAGATCGTCGTACCCGACGACCGACAGGTCACGCGGGATGTCGAGCCCGAGTTCGCGAGCGGCCTGGTAGACGCCGAGCGCCTGCATGTCACTGCCGGCGAAGATCGCGGTGGGGCGGTCGGGCAGGCGCAGCAGGGCGAGCGCCTCCCGGTGTGCGCCGACGACCTCGAAATCGCCGTACCGGATCAGCGACGGATCGACCTCGAGGCCGGTCGACCGCAAAGCGTCGGTGTAGCCGTCGACGCGTTGCCGTGAGCAGAGCGTCTCGATCGGGCCGCCGATCATCGCGATCCGGGTGTGGCCGAGCGTACGGAGATGGGTCGTCGCCATCCGCCCGCCGTTCCAGTTGGCAGAGCCGATCGACGGTACGTCGTCGCCCACGTCGCCGACCGGATCGACGACCACGAACGGGATCCGCCGCGCCTCGAGCTGCGCACGCTGGTCCGCGTCGAGGTCCGAGAACACCATGATCACGCCGAGCGGCCGCCGGTTCAGCACGGATTCGATCCACTGCTGCCGTGGCCGCAGCGCCCCGCCGCACTCCGACAGCACGAGCTCGACACCCTCGGCCCGGGCGACCTCCTCGACGCCGCGGATCAGCTCCATCGCCCATTCGCCGCCGAGCTGGTTGAACACCAGGTCGATCATCGGACTGGCCTGCGTCCCCGGACTGCGCCGCCGGTACCCGTACTCCTGGATCAGGCTCTCGATCCGGGCCCGGGTCGCCTCGGCCACGTCCGCGCGCCCGTTCAGCACCTTGGAGACGGTCGGCACCGACACGCCCGCCTGTTCCGCAATTTTCGCAATGGTCGGTCGCTCGCTCACCACACCCCCTGGCTCGAAACTTTCGAGACAGCTTAGCGGTGGATCGTGCGACCTTGGGTATCCGGTACGCCGCTGAGGCGGTAGAAGAACGTGTTCACCTGGTCGCGCCACGCCCGTGCGTTCGCGAGCTGCGCCTCGAATCGGGCGGTGATGTTCTCCCGCACCACCGGCTCGAACCGCTCGGCGATCACCCGCCAGCGGGCGACCATCGCCTCCACCTCGGCGTACCCCTGGAAGTGGGTGTCGTAGATGTGCTGCAGCACCGTGCTGCCGTTGTGCAGAACGTGGTCATAGGCAACGTGATGGAAGAACAGCAACAACTCGTCCGGGCAGGTGGTGACGTCTTCGTACGTGCCGGCGAGGGGCTCCGGATACTGCCCGGTGAACCCCGATCCGGTCTTCACGGTCCTGTCCACGCCGACGCCGTACCGATCGGCGAAGTGGTACGTCCCCCGCCCCGAGTACTCGTATCCGTTGACGCTCGGCCCGTAGTGCGTCCGCGGCGTGACCATGAACCCGACGCCCAGCGGCGCGGTGTACCGCTCGTACGTCCGCCACGACCCGGACATGATCGTGACAAGCTCGCTGCGCGTCCGGTCGTCCATCGCGAACGTCGCCGCGGCCCACTCGTGCAGCAGGCTGACCGGATCCGTGGCCGGCTCCCAGGCCAGCCGGCCGAAGGCGTAGAGATTGCTCTGGGCAAGTTTGTGGCCGGTCCAGTTGGCGGCATCGCCAACGTTGGACACGGCAACGATCGCACCGATGCGGTCGGCAACCGTCGTACCGCCGCCGCCGGTGGTGTCGAACTGCAGGATCTCCCGCCACCAGGGCGCGAGGTAGCAGAGATCCTGCTGCTGCCCGGAGTACTCCTGCGTCACCTGCAACTCGAGCGCGAACACGGTCTCCTGCAGTTCGCCGAGCAGCGGCGACACCGGCTCGCGGACCTGGAAGTCCGTCGGCCCGTGCTTGACCTGCAGTACGACGTTCTCCTCGAACCGCCCGTCGAGCGGGATCAGGTGGTCGTACGCCGCCCGCGCCCGGTCCGCGCCGCGATCACGCCAGTCGTGCGCCTGCTCGTCACCGGAGTACCGCCAGAACACCGTCCCGCCGTACGGCGCCACTGCCCGCGCGAGCAGGTTCGCGCCCTCGGCGTCCCGGCCCGCCCGCACCACCAGACCGCCGAAATCCGGTACGGCGTCGTACACGCGCCCGATCGTCGCCGACCACCACCGAGCTACCCGCTCGTCCGACGGATCGTCGGTGAACTCGACCGACAGGCTGACCGCGATCCCGTACTCGCGGAACACCGCGGCCAGGCGGGCCACTTCGGGCAGGTCGGCGTTCGCGAGGGCGACCGCGTTGATCCCGATCGAGGCCAGCAGCCGCGCGTACGCACGGACCCGGGTCAGGTCGGGCACCACGCTGCCGTCGCGGAAGAATATCGATCGCCCGGAGTACCCGCGCTCGACCGCGCCGGACAGCTGGTCCCAGTGGTCGAGCATGCGGATCGGCACGGCCGGCTGCTCCACGACGGTGAAGTCGCCGCTCATCCACTCGAAGTACCGGAGCAGGTAGAAGTAGCCGTAGAGCAGTCCGTGTCCGCCCTCGGCCGCGACGACGAGATCGTTGCCGCGTCGTACCACCACGAATCCTTCGACGCCCAGGCCGTGCTCGGGTACCGCCGCCTCGACCTCGCGCCACAACGGGGTCTCGCGGACGCGGGTCATGATGCACACGGCAACTTGTACGTCGGTGCGGAACCGCCGGGTCTGCCGGAGCTCGGCACGGATCGTCTGCGCCAGCGCTCCGGAGGCGTGCACAGTCACCTCGGGGAGCCGCTGCGTACCGAGCCAGGCGGAGTCATCCATCGGTGAGTGATCTTCGCACATCAGCCGGTCACCGAAAGTTTCGAACATCGCGAAGCTGAGACAAAGGCCACGTCGGCCCGATGTGGGTGCAATCCGCGCCGATGGGAAGAATGGGCCACATGCTGCAGCCGTCGCGGGAGGTGACTCCCTACACCGAGCTCGACCGGGCCACCTGGGCGCAACTGGCCGAGACCACCGTCTCCCCGCTGACGGCGGACGAGGTCGAGCGGCTGCGCGGTCTCGGTGACGAGATCGACATGGACGAGGTCCGCGAGGTGTACCTGCCGCTGTCGCGGATCCTCTCGCTGTACGTCCGGCACGCCCGCGCGCTGCACGCCGACACCGAGAGCTTCCTCGGCAAACCGGCCGCGACCCGCACCCCGTTCGTGATCGGCATCGGCGGATCGGTTGCCGTCGGCAAGTCCACGACCGCGCGGCTGCTGCGCGAGTTGCTGGCGCGCTGGCCCGAGCACCCGCGGGTCGCGCTCGTCACCACCGACGGCTTCCTCTGGCCGAACGCCGAGCTCGAGCGCCGGAACCTGATGCAGCGCAAGGGTTTCCCGGAGTCGTACGACCGCAAGGCCCTGCTCCGCTTCGTGGTCGAGGTGAAGTCGGGTATGGACGCGGTCGAGGCGCCGGTCTACTCCCACCTGCACTACGACCGCATGCCCGGCGTCCGGACGACGGTCGAGCAGCCGGACATCCTGCTGCTCGAAGGGCTGAACGTCCTGCAGCCGGCGCCCCGGCACGCGGACGGGAAGAGCGGCCTCGCGGTCAGCGACTTCTTCGACTTCTCGGTGTACGTCGACGCCGCCGCCGACGACGTCCGCTCCTGGTACGTGGCGCGCTTCCTCAAGCTGTGGGAGACGGCCTTCCGCAACCCCGAGTCGTACTTCGTCCGGTACGGCGAGCTGAGCCGCGAGGAAGCGATCAAGAAGGCCGAGTCGCTCTGGGACGGGATCAACGGCCCGAACCTGCGCGAGAACATCCTCCCGACCCGCTCCCGCGCCACCCTGGTCCTCCGCAAGGGCCAGGATCACGCTGTGCGCTGGGTCAGATTGCGGAAGCTCTAACCGCCGGTACGACGGCCACCGCGACGACTGCTGCGGTCAAGGCGAACGCGACCGAGAAGCCGACGCCTCCGACGACCGCGCCGAAGATCATCGCGCCGGCACCCCAGCCGCCGTCGTACGCGAGGTTCCACAGCGCGCTGACCTGGCCGTAGCGCGAGCGGTCGACGCGGTTGTACATGAGAGTCAGGGTGAGGTTCTGCGCGGCGCCGAACCCGATGCCGAAGCAGGTCGAGCCGATCAGGATCGCAACAGCGCTGGGCAGGAAGACCAGCGATCCGGCACCGACCGCAGCCAGGATCAACGCGGGTGCGAGCAGCTTCGCCGGGCCGACGCGATCTGCGTACCGCCCCGCCAGCCACCGCGCGATGGGTGCTGCGATCGCCTGCAGTAGAAGGGCTGTGGCGACGAGCGACTGCTTGTCTCCGGCAACGGCCAGCGGCAAGAAAGTGACGCTGATGCCCGCGGCAACGGTCACTGCGGCGAAGATCAGGGTCGGGCTCAGCAGCCCGCTGCGCCGTACGCCGCCGAGCACCTTCACGTGCTGCTCTTCTTCGGAAGCGTTGGCAGGCAGACCGATCAAGGCGACGAGCCCGGCGAGCGACGCGACCGCGGCCAGGACGAACAGTGCGCCGAAGCCGATCACGTTGGTCAGGTAGACACCGAGCGGCAGGCCGATCACCGCTGGTACGCCGACAGCGACGCCGTACACGCCGAGCGCCTCACCACGGCGGGTGGATGGGGTGAGATCGGCGACCAGGGCGACTGCCCCGACGACCAGGATCGCCAGCCCCGCACCGCGGACGATGCAGACGGCGAGTACGACCGGCAGCGCGGCGGAGGTCAGCAGCACCAGCGAAGGTGCGCCGAGGAGCACGAGCCCGAGCCCGAGGACGACCTGGTAGCCCCAGCGGGCCAGCATCCGCGGAACCATCAGCTCCACGGCCACCGCGGAGAACATCATCGCGGCGGTCGACAGCCCCGCGCCGACTCCACCGGAGCCGTTCGCGGCCAGGTAGAGCGGGACGACCGAGGTCAGCAGATACATGCTCAGCCCCGAGCCGAACACCATCGCCAGCAGCCGGCCGAACTGGCTGGTCAGCAGCCGCTCGGTAGTCGGAATCGCAATCTCACATGTGGTCGCCATGTGATTCACCGTAGGAACAAACCGGTACGTCCTACAGATCCAGTTCTGAACCGTCCGAGAGGACCAGTTGGTCAGTGATGAAGGCGGCCAGGCGGTTCAGTGCCGCGTCGATCTGCGCCAGGGTGACCGCGCTGCACGACAACCGGAGGGCGTGGACCGAGGTGCCACCGGCGTAGAAGTGGCTCATGGGAGTCCACAGCACGCCGTACTCGCGGGCGGACTTCTCGAGGAGCACGTCGTCGACCGGAAAGGGGACCGTGACGACGACGAAGAAGCCCCCGGCCGGAGCGGTCCAGGCGATCTCGCCGTCGCGGAAGCGGGCGCCGAGTCCCTCGGTAATCGCCCGCAGGTTCGCGGCGTACACCGCGCGCTCGCGCCGATTGGCCGCTACCAGGCTGCAGTCGTTGGCAAGGAGCTTGCCGCCGACGACAGCCTGGGCCACGGGCGAGGTGTTGACAGTCAGCATGCTCTTCAACTTCGAGAGCTCGTCGGCGAAGAGCCCCGCGCCGACCGTCTGATCAGCCACCACATAGCCGACCCGCGCCCCCGGTAGGCCGGTCTTCGCGAACGAGCCGAGGTAGACGACTCGGCGGGACGCGTCGAGCGACTTCAGCGTCGGCATGCGCTGATGACCTTCGGCCGGGAAGAGGCCGTACGGGTTGTCCTCGAGCAGCAGGAGGTTCTCGGCGGCCGCGATCTCGAGCAGACGGCGCCGAGCCGGGAGGTCCATGCTCAGACCGGACGGGTTGGCGAAGTCCGGCATCACGTAGCAGGCGCGCGGACGTCTGCCCTCGGCACGGACCGACTTCAGCACAGTGACCAGATCGTCCTCCTCCCCCACCGGCACGACGGGGAGGTCGACGAGGCGGGCCGCGCCAGTGATGCCGACGTACGTCGGGGAGATGGCGAGCAGCACATCGTCGGAGGTTGCTCGGAGGGCGCGCAGCGTGAGGACCATCGCCTCCTGGCAGCCGACCGTGACGACGATCGCTTCCGGATCCACGTGGATGTCCTCGTCGATCGCGAGGTTGCGGGCGACCAGATCCTGGATGATCCCCTTCGTCCGCCCGTACTGGAAGATCGTCCGCCGGACCGCGGCTTCGTCGTACCCCTGGTCCCGCAGGTACTGCGCGAACAGGTCGAGGTACCGGTGCAGATCCTCGAGCGCGAAGAACTCCTCGGTCGGCCGGCCCGCGGCCAGCGAGATCGCGTCCGGGTAGTGATGCGAGATCTCGTTGAGGAAGTTCATCGAGTTCAGCGCCCGGTCGGTGAGCGAGCCGTGCAGGTCACTCAGCTCGAGATCGGCCATGTCGCTCTCCCCACGTTCAGTTCCCGTACAGCGGCCAGGTCCGCGCATCCCGCGAGCAGCATCGCGTCCCGCACCTCCCGGTCCAGTAGCGCCAGCGCTTCATCCGCCGCGCCGACGGCAAGGGCCCAGAGCAGCGGTCGTCCGATCAGCACACCGGAAGCGCCCGAGGCAAGCGCCTTCAGCACATCGAGACCGCTGCGTACGCCGCTGTCCAGCAGCACGACGCAATCTTTGCCAAGGGCATCTACAACCGGGCCCAGAGCATCGATCGAGGCGATCGCGCCGTCGAGTTGACGGCCGCCGTGATTCGAAACGACGACCCCGTCGGCACCGATCTCGATCGCGCGGCGCGCGTCGCGAGGGTCCAGGATCCCTTTGATGACAAGTGGAAGCGGGCACACCGACCGCAACCACTCGAGGTCCCGCCAGGACACGGCGGGTTCGAAGGCGGAGGCGGTGTGCGCGGCGACCGCGGACAGGCCGGGAACCACGTCGTGCGCCTCTGTCACTTTGTCGACAAGGTTCTCCGGGGCGACCTCCGGCGGGAGCGTGAACTCGTTGCGGATGTCCCGCAATCGACGGCCCATCACCGGTACGTCGACCGTCACCATCAACGCGCCGCAGCCCGCGGCGACCGCTCGCTCCACCAGGCTGGTGACCGCCCGGCGGTCTCGCAGCCAGTAGAGCTGGAACCACGACGGGGCCGCACCGGCGATCTTCTCCAGCGGAACGCTGCTCAAGGTGCTGATCGTGTACGGGACGCCGGCCCGCGAGGCGGCCGCCGCCAGGAGCAACTCGCCCTCGGGGTGGACGAGCTTCTGGTAGGCCATCGGAGCCACCGCGAACGGGAGCTCCCACCGCATACCCAGGACTGTCCAGGACGAGTTCGGCTTTGCCGTGCCAGTGAGGATGCGGGGTGTCAGCGTGATCGCGTCGAAGGCGGCACGGTTGAGCCGAAGCGTGTGTTCGGAACCGCTGCCCCCGGCAACGAAGTCGTACACGGCCGGCGGGAGCACCTCACGAGCAAGCGGCTCGAAGTCGGCGAGGGTCTCAGGCATCTGCGAAGGTTCTGGCAAGCCAGGTCGATGCCTCGGCCATCGCCTTCTTGCCGCCGTCGAGGATGCCGGACATCGCGAAGAAGCCGTGGACCATGCCCTCGTAGCGGCTGAGAGTGGTCGGTACGCCGGCGGCGTGGAGCTTCTCCGCGTAGTACTCACCCTCGTCGCGGAGCGGGTCGTACTCAGCGGTGATCACCAGCGCCGGCGGAAGGTTGGCGTGCGACTCCGCGAGCAGAGGAGACGCCAGCGGATTCTGGCCGTCTGCGGGATCGGTCAGATAGTGCTTCCAGTACCAGCCGACCGAGGTGTTGTTGAAGAGGTACGGGTCGGTGCCTTTGCGCATCGAGATCGTGTCCGAGCCGTACAGCGTGTTCGGGTACACCAGCAGCTGTCCGGCCAGCTCCGGACCGTTGTCGCGGGCAAGCAAAGTCACCGCGGCGGCCAAGTTGCCGCCGGCACTGTCTCCACCGACCACCAGGCGCGCCGGATCAACGTGCGGCTGAGCTGCGATCCACTGCGTCGCCTTGTGGCAGTCGTGAACCGCGGTCGGGAACGGATGCTCGGGCGCCAGCCGGTACCCGACGGTGACCACCTGACAAGGAACGGCGTTCGCCAACTGTCGGCTGATGCCGTCGGCGGTGTCGATGCTGCCCAGCGTCCAACCACCGCCGAAGAAGTACACCAATGTCGGCAGCGGTCCTGCCAGGTCAGGGCGATAGACCCTCAGCGGCAGCCCGTCGTCGGTCGTCACGTCCTCGACGTGATGGACCGGCTCGACCTCGCCGCCCGCGGCCCGGATCGAGGCGAGGTCCGCCTCCCGGGCCTCGGCCAGCGTCTGGGTGTAGAGCTGTGGCACCTGGTGAGACTCACGTTCGGCGCGCATCGCCTCGACCTGCGGGTCCAACGGCATCGGTTCACCCCAATCGGATCGGCATGGACGCATGTCCACGCAGCAGCAGGCTATGACTGCGAACCGGCTCGCCGGCCAGTTGCAGCTGCGGGAAGCGCTGGAACAACTGCCCGAACGCCGCTCGCCCTTCCATCCGGGCCAGCCCGGCGCCGACGCAGTAGAACGGTCCCGCACCGAAGGACAGATGCTGCAGATCCGCACGATCCGGGTCGAACGCGTCGGCGTCCGGATGCTTGGCCGGATCGCGGTTCGCGGCGCCCGGCAGGATCAGCACCAGACTTCCCTCGGTGATCGTCTCGCCGGCCAGTTCGAGGTCGACCGACGCCTTCCGGCTGATCAGCTGGACCGAGCTCTGATGCCGCAGGATCTCCTCGACACAGTCGGACGCCCGGGCCGGTTCGTTGCGTAGGGCATCGACCAGGGCGGGTTGGGCGAGCAACAGCTCGAGTCCGTTCGTCAGCAGGTTCATCGTGGTCACGAAGCTGGCGTTGACCAGGACCAGCAGGTTGTCGATCAGCTCCTGCTCGGCGAGCTCCGAGTCGACCAGCGAACTCACCAGATCGTCGCGCGGCCGGATCCGGCGATCGGCGAGCATCCGCGCGTAGTAGTCGTTCAGCTCGTCGGCGGCCTGGTTGGCGGCGGCCAGGCGCTCCGGCGCCTTTCCGCCGAGGTCGAGGTAGTCGTCGATGGCCTTCGTCCGGTCCCGGAACCAGCCGAGGTCCGACCGCGGGATGCCCAGGAACGTGCCGATGACAGTGATCGGCAGGCGATACGCGAAGTCCAGGAAGTCGATCACCTGCCCGTCCCGGCCGGCCTTGCCCAGGTCGTCGAGCAGCTCGGTGGCCAACGCCTCGACCACCGGTTCGAACCCGGTCAACCGGCGCGGCGTCAGCACCGCCTGGAACACCTTGCGCATCCGCAGATGCTCGGGTTCGTTCTTGAACATCATCGACCCGCCGAGCCGGCGCAGCACCGCGTCCTGGGGGTCGGGGTCGGCCGTCAGCAGCCGGCCGAACCGCGTGTCTTTCAAGGCTTCCTGCGCCGCGTCGTACCCGTTCACGACGACCGCGTACGGCGAGGTGCCGGGCTCGAGGCGGCAGACCGGGCCGATCCGATGCAGCTCCGCGAAGAGCGGCATCGGATCGCGACGGCCCTGCTCGGAGCCGAGGGCGGCGAGAATCTCGTTCGCACTCCGAGCAGCCATCTCAACGCACCAGGTTCAGCGGGACCGAGGCCGCCATCAACTGGTAGCCGGCGTCGTTCGGGTGGATGTGGTCACCCGAGTCGATGTCCGCCCGCAGCTTCGACGGCGCCGCCGGGTCGCGGACTACCTTGTCGAAATCGAGCACGCCGTCGAACTCGTGGCTCGACCGCAGGTAGCTGTTCACCGCCTGCCGGGTCGCTTCCTTGGCCGGCGTCCAGCTGTCCGTGCCGGAGAGACCTTCGAACGGCGTGATCGTCGTGACCAGGCTGCGGATCCCGCGCTCCTTGGCCTGCACGTTCACCTGCCGCAGCGCGCCGATGATCTCGGCGGCCGAGTCGTCGGACATCCAGATGTCGTTGATACCGAGCTCGGTGATCACGGTGCGTACGCCGGTCTGCGCGAACACGTCCTCGTTCAACCTGGCCAGCGAGTTCACGCCGACCTCGCCGAAGCCGGGGAACGCGCCGTTGTCGGACGGCTCGGTGCCCTCGTGGTTCAGCCGGCTGCCCGCCAGACCGGCATTGAGCACACTCGGGAACGGCTTGTGCCCGGCCGATGCGGCCAGCCTCTCGGCGAGCTGGTCCGGCCAACGGTTGTTGGCGTTCGGGGTGCTGTTCGTACCGTCGCTGATCGAGTCGCCGAGGACGACGATCGAGCCGGCCGAGTCGTCGGTCTGGACGTCGACGCCGGACAGGAAGAACCAGCAGCAACGACGCGTGGTCGGGTAGTTCGCGCCGCCCGGGTCGGTGACGTGGTTGCCGGTGCCGACGAAGTTGTCCTGGATCGACGAGCCGTGGAACGTCGTCGGGCCGGTGTTGTCCTGGAAGTACAGGCTGACGACGAGGTCGTCGAGAGTGCCGATCCGCAGGTTGACCGGGTCGCTGAGCAGCTCGCTGCCCTTGACCATCGACGCGCTTCCCGATCCGTTGAACGTCAACGTCCGCAGGGTTGCCGGGTCGATGTCGGACAGCTCCGGCGTCGCCTTGTTGGGCTTGGCAACGGTTGCGGCGGCGACCGTGACGGTCTTCTCGCCGTAGATGTTCGACAGCCGGACGCGGATCCGGTTGCCGCCGACGGTCGGGCGGATGTTCAGGCGGACGCTCTGGTCGGTCAGCCCGAGATTCGTCGATCCGGTGGCGTCGCCGTGGGTGACCGCGGTCGCCCAGGTCCCCACCCACTCGGCGTCGTGGTGGCCGGTCAGGGTCGAGCCGGCCAGGCTCGATCCGGCGAGAGTGAGAGCCGCGGTGACCGCAACCGCGCGCCAACTGCTGGAAATGGACATGAACTGACCTCCAGGCGGAATGGATGCGGACGGAACGTAATACGCCGGAAGGAATCCGGTCAATGAATCAGAATGCATTTCTTCCAGGCCTGCCGGAGGGGTTAGCGGATCGGTTCCGCCTACGAATCGCAGGGGTATTCCTTCACACCGCGCGGGGCGCCGATCGAGTAGAGTCACAAGGGACGGCTGGGGGTGGCCGGAGCCTGAGGGGAACCAGACGAAGAATGCCGCCTGAATTCGTCCTGCCCGCTAACAGTAACAATTACGTGGGTCAAGTCCTGAAGCTGTTCCAAGAATTCTCCGAGCGCCCTGCGCTGGCCCGAGGTAACCGGACCGCCACGTACGGTGAATTGATCGCCGACGTGCTGCGCTTTGCGGCCGCATTTCGCGATGCCGGCGTCCGGCCGGGCGGCAAGGTGCTGGTGATGGCGGCCAACTGTTTCGACGGTCCCGCGCTCCAGCTCGCCCTGCACCTGCACGGTTGCCGCGTGCTGTGGAGCGCGCCGATCACCTCCCGCCGCGAGATCGACCGCTTCGCGGCACTGGCTGACGCCGACCTGTTCGTGTACGACGGTGCAAGCGAACTCGGCCGGGAGCTGGCGGACTCGCTCGCCCCGATGCCGGCGTACCGGATCGACGAGCTCGACTCCTCGACGCCGTACGAGATCGGTGCAACAACAGCGCCCGATTCGGTGCTGCAGACCAGCGGGACGACCGGCGATCCGAAGCTGGTTCATCACACGCAGGCGTTCTACGAGCAGATCCTCGAGTTGGCCGCCGCCTTTGTCGCACAGGGGTTTCCGATGCTCCGGCACTACTCGGGCTCACCGCTGTGGCTGGCGAGCGGGCAGATCACCACGTTCTTCAACCTGTTCACCGGCGGCGTGCTGTTTCTCACCGACACGTGGTCGCCGGAGGAGTTCTACCGGATCGTGCCGGCCGAGCGGATCACGTCGACGTACGTGACGCCGCCGATGTTGTACGAAGTGCTTGATTATCCCGGTGGCACGGACGTCGATTGCAGCAGTTTGTTCATGTTCAACGTCGGCGCGGGTCCGGCGACGCCGGCGCGGTTACGGCAGGGGATCGAACGCTTCGGTCCGGTACTGCGGATCGTGTACGGGCTGAGCGAGTGCGTCGTGGTGACCGCGCAGCCCGGGTTGACTGTGGACTCGCGGCTGGCGTCCGCGGGTACGCCGTACGGCGATGTCCGGATCGAGATCCGCGACGACGACGGGAAGGCGCTGCCGAACGGGCAGACCGGTGAGGTGTGGGTGCAGAGCAACCTGGTCTTCGCCGGGTACTTGAACCAGCCGGAGCTCACCGCCGAGACGCTTGTCGACGGTTGGCTGCGGACACGCGACCTCGGGTACGTCGACGACGGCGGTTTCCTGTTCCTGGTCGACCGGGTGCACGACATGATCGTCACCACCCGCCGCAACTGGGCGATCTTCTGCCGGCCGATCGAAGACGTGCTGAGCAGTCACCCAGCGGTCAGCACGGCCGCGGTCATCGGCGTGCCCGACCCGGTCGTGGGCGAAGCGGTGCATGCGTTCGTCGTCGCCCGTTCGCCGGTGGCAGCCGAAGAGCTGCAGCAGCTGGTGACCACGACGCTGAACGAGATGTGGGCCCCCGCGGCGATCGACTTCGTCGGCGAGCTGCCGCTGACGAGGATCGCGAAGGTCGACAAGGTTGCCCTCCGCAAGCTCTACGCCGAACTGCACCCGCAGTCATGACGCCCAAACGCGGTCTGGTCATCCTGTTCGTCGCGGACGTGTTGTCCGCGGTCGGCAGCCGGATCACGATGGTGGCGATCCCGTGGCTGGTGCTCGTCACCACGGGCTCCGCAGCCCGGATGGGTCTGGTCGCGGCGGTCGAGCTCGTGCCCTACATCATCGCGAGCATCATGGCCGGCCCGGTCATCGACGCGCTCGGCCCGCGCCGTACGTCGATCCTCGCGAACCTCTCGAGCGCGGTCGCGGTCGCGGCGATCGCCGCGACGACCAGCCTGGGCTTCGCCGCCCTGCTCGTGCTCGTCGCGGTCGCCGGCGCACTCCGCGGTGCGGCCGACCGCGCCAAGGATCTGTTGGTACGTCCAATGGCCGAGGCCGCGAACGTCGAACTGATCCGCATCACCTCGCTGCACGAGGCCTTCGCCCGCGGCGCGACCCTGCTCGGGGCGCCGCTCGGCGGGCTGCTGATCTTCTGGACGGACGCCGCCAGCGTCCTGTGGATCGACGCGGTGACGTTCGTGGTCTGCGCCGTCCTGGTCGCCGCCTTCGTCCGTCCGCCCGAGGTCGCCGCAGACGCCCGCCGGGACAAGTACTTCCGTTCCCTGGCCGAAGGTTTCTCGTTCGTACGACGCGACGAGCTGCTCGCGACGATGCTGATCACGACGTTCACGATCAACATCTTCGCCAGCGCGAGTACGGCGGTCTTCATCCCGGTCTGGGTCCGCGACGAGCTCGGCTCACCCGCCGGACTCGGCCTCACGCTCGGCGCGTTCTCCGCCGGTGCACTGCTCGGCAGCATCACGTTCGCCGTACTCGCCACCAAGGTGCCGCGCTACCTGACCTTCGCGATCGGCGCGTTCGTCGGCGGCAGTCCCCGGTTGCTCGTCCTCGGTCTCAGCGACAACCTGGCGCTGGTCATGGTGATCACGTTCCTCTCCGGCATCGGGATCGCCGCGATCAACCCCGTCTTCGGCGCCGCGCTGTACGAGCACGTCCCGAAACATCTCCAGGCCCGGGTCATCGGTCTGGTGGCGGCAACGTCGTTCGCCGGCCTTCCGCTGGGTGCCTTGCTGGCCGGCGAGTTGGTCAGCGGCCTCGGTCTGACTCCTGCTTTGATCTGGTCAGGCATTGCCTGCCTGGTGGTCAGCGTGTTCCCCTTGATCCGCCGCGGCCCCGGGAAGGTCCTCGACGCGCCGAGTCCAGTGGAGGCAACATGAACGAAGCCACTGACCCCTACTGCCTCCGCCCCGGCGAGAGCCTCGAGCTCCTCGCAGACCATCCGTGGCGGAGGTTCGTCGTCCTGGGCGACAGCGTGGCCGAGGGATTGTGCGAGCCGGTCGAGGGCTACAGCGAGCTCCAGTGGGCGGACCGGATCGCCGCCGAGCTCCGCGCCGTACGTCCCGAGCTCGCCTACCACAACCTCGGCGTGAGCGGACTGCGGACCCGCGAGATCCTCGCCACGCAGCTCGAGCCGGCCCTTGCCTTCGGTCCGGATCTCGCGCTGGTCGTTGGCGGAGGCAACGACGCGTTCCCGGCGACGTACGACGCGGAGCGGGTCGACCGGGAACTCACGCTGATGATCACCACACTGCAGGGTTCCGGCGCGGAGGTGATGACGCTCGGTATGTTCGACATCTCGTACAGCCCGGCCATCGCCGACTGGCTGCGTCCGGGCCTCAGGCAACGAATGCGTACGCTCTCCGGTCGAACGGCCGAGATCGCCGAGCAGCTCGGCACGATCCACATCCACCTGACCGACCACCCGCTGTCCACCGACCCGAGTCTCTACAGCAGCGACGGCCGCCACGGCAACGCCCGGAGCGATGCCGTCGCGACCGCCGAAACCGTCCGCGCGATCGGGCGCCGGCTCAAGGCACCAGCAGCAGACCGCTCGTCAGCGCGCCCTGGCCAACGTTGACCACCGGCCCGGCACCCGGGACCGTGAAGCGTAGGTAGGCACCGGCCGGAGTGCCTCCGAACAGGTACGGCGCGACGCAGAACGGCACGTCCGCCTCCTGCGTCTGCTCGGTATCGAGGTGCACGAACTGCATGGTCAGCCGGTCCACGTCGATGTGCTGCTGGACGATGTACCCGCCCTCGCTCAGGGCCTCCTCGATCGCGTTCGCCCAGGTGGCCTCATCGACCTCGGGGCCGACGACCACGCCGACGCCGCCGTACGAACCGTTGGGCTTGAGCACCAGCTGGTTGCGGTCGGCAAGTACTCGTTCGCGCAGTCCCGCCGACAGGATCTCGGTCCGCGGCACGTGCTGCCGGACGACCTCGGCGTCCGCCGGGTCCAGCTCGTAGAGATCGCTCCACAGCCAGGCCAGGATTGTCTTGCTCGCCAGCAACCAGCTCGCGGTGTCGGTGAACATCCGCACCGACCCGGCGGCGACCGCCGCCCCCAACGCATCCAGCCCGTCGCTCGGCTTCATACCTTGTGGGACGAACATCCGCAGTACGGCGTCGATCGGGCCGTCGTCGACGCAGAGCCGGCCGTCGGCGTCCAGCGTGAGCCACTCGACCGGATACACCCGCATGTCCAGGCCGAGCTCCCGGCCGCGCTCGCTGAACGGTTCGAGCAGCTTGATCATCGCCATGCCGTCCTGCGAACCCGGATACGTCCCACCGGTGGTGAAGACCATCGCCAGTCGATCGTCCCCGGTCAGCTGCAGCGCGGACCGGACTGCCTCATACCGCGCGTCGACCGCCGACGCCGGCGCGGTCAACCCGAGCTGGTCCAGCACAGGGGCACCCGCATAGCAGTCGAGGAACCGGCGAGCGATCCCGTCCGAGTCATGCGCTCCACCCAGCGCGCTGTCGATGTTGGCCTCCACGACGTACGGCGTCCCGTGGCTGAGCAGGATGTCCGCGCGTACGCCGCCGAGCAGGTCCTCGCTCAACGGCAGGTCCTCGTCCAGCAGGTCGATGTACCCGACCGGCATCCCGAGGGCTCGCCGCAACTCCCCTGCTGTCGTTGCCCGTCGCAAGCACGCGCCGAGGATCAACCGCGCAACGGTTGCCGACAGCTCCGTCATCGATCGGTAGCTGCTCGCGGACATGATCGGCGGGCGGAGCGGTCGCCACTCCTTGTTGTGCGTCGCGACCCCGTCGTACACCTCGCGCCACGCGGCAGTCCCCCGCTTCACCAGCGCCGTCCGGGTTGCTTCGGGCAACTGGTTCCACACGTCGGTCATCGGTCCTCCAGTACGGCGTTGATCGCGGCGACGAGTTGGTCCCGGTCGGGCTGGATCGCTCGGTCGAGGGCAAGGGCGAAGGGCAGGACGGCACCGTCGGGCCGGGTCACCCGGCGAGGTGGGGCGTCCAGGGTGAAGCGTTCGGCGGCGACCGCGAGGATCTCGGCGGCGAATCCGCTCGTGCGGTTGGAGTCGTCGATCACCACCAGCCGGCGGGTCTTCGCGACCGACGCCGTCAAGCCGTCGAGGTCGAGCGGGTACACGGTCCGTGGATCGAACACCTCTACCGAGATCCCAAGACCGGCCAGCTCGTCCGCGACCGAGAGCGCATCGTGCACGAGGTGGCCCAGAGCAACGACTGTCACGTCGTTGCCGGACCGCGCTACCCGGCCAACGCCGAGTCGAACCGGTGCCAGCGTGGTGAAGTCGACGTCTTCCCGGACTCCGAGTGCGCCCGAAGGTGCGAAGAAGACCACCGGGTCGTCGTCGCGGATCGCGGACACCAGGAGACCGTAGGCGTCCGTGGGAGTCGCAGGAACGACTGTCTTCACGCCGACGTGGGCGAGCAGGGTGTACGGATGATCCGAGTGCTGGCCGGCCCAGCCGGTGCGGGAGCCTGACCCGGTGACGACGTACGTCACAGGGACCTTGCACTGGCCGCCGGTCATCAGCGAGAACTTGTGCGCCTGGTTCGCGATCTGTTCGAAGACCAGGAACAGCAGTGACGGGATCTGGAACTCGATCACCGGGCGCATCCCGGCCAGCGCCGCGCCGGTCGCGAAGTTCGTGAAGGCCTGCTCGGAGAGCGGGGTGTCGAGCACACGGTCCGGGCCGAAGCGCGTGAGCAGGCCGGCGGTCAGGTTGGAGGCGGCGACCCGGATGTCCTCGCCGAGCAGGAAGACCGACGGATCGGTGTCGAGGGAGTCGGCGAGAGCGCGGTTCATCGCCTTCAGGTAGGAGAGCTTCACGGCATCACCGCGTAGAGGCACTCAAGCGCGTCGGCCGGATCCGGATGCGCGCTTCGCAGCGCGAACTCGGCGGCCGCATCGAGCACCGCCTCAACCTCGGCGTCGAGCCGTGCCCGCTGGTCATCAGGCAGCCGCGAGCCCTGGATCACCACCGGATCCCGCGACCGGCCGAAGGCGAGCTGGTCGGCCGAGCGGTAGTCGAGCCGGGCGCGATGCTCGAACGTGTGATGCGCGTCGAAGCGATACGTCATGCACTCGAGGAACGTCGGCCCATCGCCGGCCCGAGCCCGCGCCACCGCCGCCATCGTTGCCTGCAGCACCGTCTCCGGGTCCTGCCCGTCCACCAGGTACGCCGGGATACCGAACGCCTCGGCCCGTCCGGTGATACTCCCGGCGACCGCCGACTCGACCGGCATCGTGGTCGCGTACCCGTTGTTCTCGCAGACGAACACGACCGGGACCCGCCAGAGCGCGGCCAGGTTGAAGGCCTCCAGCAACATCCCTTCGTTCATCGCACCGTCGCCGAAGAACGTGATCGCAACCGTGTCCCGGCCCTGCTGCCGATAGGCCCAGGCGGCTCCGGTGGCGATCGAGGCGGCCGCGCCGACGATCGCGTTCGCCCCGAGGATCCCCAGGCTGAAGTCGGCCGCGTGCATCGAGCCGCCGCGTCCCTTGTTCAGCCCGGTCTCCCGGCCCATCAGCTCGGCGAGCAACCGGCTCGGGTCGGCCCCGCGGGCAAGCACATGACCGTGCCCGCGATGCGTACTGGTGATCACGTCGTCCGGTGTCAGCGCCGCGCACACGCCCGCCGCGATCGCCTCCTGCCCGACGTACGGGTGGATCCCGCCGACGATCTCGCCGGACCGCACGAACTCGATCGCCCGCTCCTCGAAGCGGCGGATCAAGCGCACGGTCCGGTAGAGATCCTTCATCGGGGTCAGGCCTTCACAGCCACGAGGATCGCGTCCCAGAGCCGGGCCCGGGCGGCGAGTGCGTTGTTGATCGTGTCCGCGCAGGCGTCCCACTTGGCCTGGTCGTCGCCGCAGAGGTCGGTGACCATCTGCATCGCCATCGGGGTGTGCTGTTCGCCGTCCACCTCGATGTGCCGCTCGAGGTAGTCGACGAAGGTGTTCAGCCGGTTGGACCGCTCGTTCACCGCGACGACCTGCTGGAACATGTCCGGGATCAGGTCCTCGCGCCCGAAGGCGAACGCCGCCGCCTGGCAGTGGATCGGCGCGTTCTCGATGATGTCCCAGGTGGTGCCGGCGAAGTCGATCGACGCCTGCGGTACTCCGGCGGCCGTCAGGGAGTCGACCACCGCGCCGCCGTCGCGGAGCAAGTCGATCAGGTGTGTGATCGCCGAGGTGTCGGCGCCCGCCTCGACCATTCCGTTCAGGTACAGCTCGAAGTGGCTGATGAAGCCGTCACCGAGCTCGTCGCTCTCCTCGACCATCACGATGTCGTTGATCAACCGTCGGCTGCCGGTGTGCGCCGTCGGGATCCACGGCACCGTGACGCAGGTGAGTTCGCGTTGCAGAGACTTGAGCAATGACATGAAGTCCCACACCGCGAAGACGTGGTGCTCCATGAAGGTCACCAGCGCTTCGTGCGTGTCCAGGTTCGCGTACAGCGGGTGCTGCACGACCTTGTCACGCGCATCGCTGACAGCCTTCTCCAACTGCTCGATTCCGGGGTGGGTCTGACCCCAGTCGTAACGGGACATGTCCTGATCTCCTAGCGGTCGGCCCAGAGGGTCGGGCAGTAGTCGGGGTCGGCGTAGTCCGGGTGGCCGGCGGTGGTCCGGCGTACCAGGGCGTCGTGGTTGTAGGCGGCGAGGCTTCCGTCGCTGAGCGGGAACTCGCGGTAGGCGTTGGCGCCGTCCTGGAGGTGCAGCGAGATGGCGCGGCGGGGCCGGTCGGTGACGTTGGCGCCGCTGCCGTGGTACGTGCGGCAGTGGTGGAAGTTCATGTGACCGCGCGGAATCGTGATCGGCACCTTGGTCACCTCAGCGCCGTTGTACGCCGCGTTCTCGGCCAGCATCTGGTCGAGCTGCGACCGGTCCCGCTCCGCGAAGTGGCGTACGACGGTGTCGTCGGAGCCGATCTCCTGCCAGCGGTGGCTGCCGTCGACCATCGTGATCGTGCCCATCTCCGGCGGGCAGTCGTGGAACGGGACGAACGCGGTCAGCATCTTGTCCGAGGACGACGAGGACCAGTAGTGCTTGTCGAAGTGCCAGGGGACGATGTTCGACGGCTCGCCGGAGATCGGCGGCTTGTAGATCAGCGTGGACTGGAAGATCCGGATCTCGTCGGTCTGCGCGAGCCGGGCCGCGACCGCGCCGATCAGCGGCTTACGAAGGATCTTGGCCAGGCCGTCGTGCTCGTAGTGCACGTAGTCGTTGTGCCGCTGGACGGCGCCTTTCGACGGGTCCCAGTACGCGAGCTTCGGCGGCGCCAGCGGGAGCGTGCGGTCGCGCTCGCCGGCGTAGTACCGCTCGCTGGCGTTGACGAGCTCGTCGGTCTCGTCGTCGGTGAGCAGCTTCTTCGACAGGTACCAGCCGTGCTCGTTGTAGAAGGCAACATCCTCGTCGGTCGGCAGCAGCTCCGTCTCCGCCTCCGACAACCTGAACTCCAACGTCATGAGACCCCCTCGAGCTCGCGTTCCTTCGCCTCGTACAGCGCCTTGATGTTGCCGCTGCCGAACGTCATCGCGCCGCGGCGCTCGATGATCTCCAGGAACAGCGTGCGGCGGACGTGCATCGACTCGGTGAAGATCTGCAGCAGCTGTCCCCAGTGGTCCCGGTCGACCAGGATGCCGAGCTTCTCCAGGTCCTCGATCGGCGTCTCGACCTCGCCGACCCGCTCCGGCAGCGCCTGGTAGTACGTCGACGGCGACGCGAGGAAGTTGACGCCGCGGCCGGACAATGTGCTGACCGCCTCGACGATGTTGCCGGTCCGCAGGGCGATGTGCTGTACGCCGGCGCCCGCGTGCCAGCTGAGGAAGTCGTTGATCTGCCCGGGACGCCGATTCGGGTCCGGCTCGATGAGTGTGAACGTGACGTGCTTCGACGGGCTCTGGACGACGGTCGACTCCATCCCCTGACCTGCGACCTCTATCGTTTCCTCGAAGATCGGCAGGAAGCCGAACACGGTCTCGTAGAACCCGACCGTCGGCTTCAGCTGCCCGGACGGCACGCAGATCGCCAGGTGATCGATCTCGCTGAACAGCTTCTCGTCCGGCCCGCTCGCCGGCTCGGTGATCTGGATCGCGCCGGGCAGGAACTCGTGCCGCGGTCCACGCCGTTCGACGAGCCGATGGATCACGTCGCCGAACCCACCGACCTCGGCGATCACGACCGTCGTCTCCTGGTCGGTGTAGATCACCGGGGCGGCGATCGATTCGGCGCCCCGGGCAAGCAGTTCGGTGTAGGCGCCGGCCGCGTCGTCGACCTCCAGGCCGACCACGGCAACCCCGTCACCGTGCCGCTGGACGTACGCCGCCGCCGGATGCTCGGCAGCCAGACCGGATGTCAGCACGATCTGTACCGCGTCCTCGCGCAGCAGCAACGAGCGCTGGCCGGGCAGGCCGGTCTCGGGTCCGCCCTGGCCGTGTATCTGCAGGCCGAACGCGTGCCCGAGGTAGAACGCCGCCTGCCGAGCGTCGCCCACGTACAGCTCGACGTGGTCGATCCCGTAGATCTCCATTTACGCCAACTCCTCACTGTTGATGTCGCGCCTGGTCGGCGTTGTGGCGGTGCCGAGGAGCAGGCTGACGTTCTGACCGCCGAAGCCGAACGAGTTGGACAGTGCGTACTCGAGCCGGACGTCGCGGGGTTCCTTACGGACGTGATCCAGCGGGCAGGCCGGATCCGGGTCGTCCAGGTGGTACGTCGGGGGCAGCAGACCGGTCGTGATCGCACCGACCGCGGCGATCGCCTCGACCACTCCGGAGGTGCCGAGCATGTGCCCGGTCAACGCCTTCGTCGAGCTGACCGCCGGCTGGTGCTCGCCGAATGCTTTGCCGATGGCAACCGATTCGGCGACGTCGCCGAGCTTCGTGCTGGTGCCGTGGGCGTTGACGTAACCGACCTGCTCGGGCCTGATCCGGCCACTCGCCATCGCCAACCGCATGCACGCCGCCGCGCCCTCGCCGTCGGGCCTCGGAGCAGTCGGATGATGCGCGTCGGAGTTCACCCCGTAGCCCGCTACGTCCGCATACCCGGCCGCACCCCGGGCTGCGGCGTGCTCTGTGCTTTCCAGCACCAGTAGCGCTGCGCCTTCGCTGAGGACGAACCCGTTCCGCCGTACGTCGAACGGCCGACTCGCCTCGGTCGGTTCCTCCCAGCCGCGGGCCAGCGCCCGTGCGTTGGCGAAGGTCTCCGCGAAGGTCGGGAAGAGCGGCGCCTCGCTCGCCCCGCACACCACGACGTCGAGCTCGCCCGAGCGGATCAGCCGTACGGCGTCCGCTATCGCTTGCGCGCCGGAGGCACACGCCGTACCGACTGAAGACGTGTACCCACGAATGCCGTGGCGGATGGCGACCCGGGCGGCCGGCATGTTCGGGAGGATGCCGGTGAGGAGGTACGGGCTGACGGCGGCGCGGCCGCGTTCGGCGCGGGACAGGACCTGCTGCTCGAGGGTCGCCATCCCGCCGACCCCGCCGACGATGATGCCGATCCGCTCGGGATCGACGGTGTCGCCGACGATCAGGCCGGCATCCGCGAGCGCGGCCTCGGCCGTCAGCTGGGCGAGGACGACGGTGCGGTCCATCACCTTGCCGTCCGGGCCCTTCGTCAGTGAACCGGCGTCGAAGTCCGGCAGGATTCCCGCCAGCTCGATCGAGTCGGCGATCGGGTGGTCCGCGGGCGGTTTCACGATCCCGGATCGACCGTGCAGCAAGGCGTCGTACGCCTCGCGGGGAGTCCGGCCGACCGGCGTCATCAGGCCGATGCCCGTGATCGTGGCGGTCATGAGCGCCCCTCCCGGAGGGCGACCTTGCGGACCTTTCCGGTCACCGTGACCGGCACCTCGCCGGTGCCTACCACGGTGACGTTGCGCAGGATCGCGGCGACCTCGTCCCCGACGGCTGCGCGGACGTCGGCGGTGCGGTCGCGGTCGGGTGCGTCCGGGGAGAGTTCGAGCAGTACGTCGGCGACGTACCGGCCGTCGTCCGGGGTGATGATCACCGTGCAGTCGTCGACCTCGGGGAGTGCGGCGAGGATGCGTTCCTCGGACATCGAGGTGAACAGTTGCGGGCCCTCGAAGCCGGCAACGGCGTCCGGTACGCGGTCGAGGTGGAAGTAGTGGCCGGTGCCGTCGCGGTACACGAGGTCGCCGGTCAGGAACCAGCCGTTCGAGCGGAAGCGGTACGTCGTCACCGAGTCGTTCCAGTAGCCCGGTGACACCGATGGCGAGCGGAAGCCGAGCAGGCCGACCTTGCCCGGCGGCAGCTCCCCGCCGGTCGAGCTCAGGACGGTGGCCTGCGCGAACTCGTACGGCCTGCCGATGCAGCGGCCGTAGTGGTCGCTGTCGATCGTGTGCGTGATGTGGAAGCCGTTGTGGCCCATCTCGCTGGAGCCGAGGCCGTCGATGAAGTGACTGCCGGGGACGGTCCGGCGTCCTTCCCGGGTCACCGTCTCGCGGGTGCCGACGGCAACGAGTTTGCGGATGTGCGGTTCGTGCGCGCAGTCGCCGGTGTTGAACCACATCCGGACCGAGTCGAGGTCGTGGGTGCTCAGGTCCTCGCGGGCGAGCCCGGCCCAGGTGACCGCGAATCCGTAGACGGAGTGCGGCTTCCAGCGCTCGATGTTCTGCAGGACGTACGGCGCGTCCTGGCTGGAGAGCAGCAGCATCTCGGCGCGGTTGCCGAGGACCTGGTTGACCATCAGGACCGTGGCGGTGTGCGGGATCGGCAGCGCGTTCAGGATCCTGTCGGTGCCTTGTGCCTGCGGCATGGTGAGGAGATGTTTGAGGGCGGCGTACAGGGTGGTGTGGGTGTGAAGGACAGCCTTCGGTACGCCGGTGGTGCCGCTGGTGTGGGTGATGACGACCGGGTCGTCAGCGTGGTGCTGGTAGTGCTCGGGTGCCTTCGCGGGATCGCCGACGGCCTCGCGCGGCTCGGCCAGGACGTCTACTTGCAGGAGCGGCTTGTGGGCAGCATCCGCGAGAACGGCGGTCGCGCGCAGCCGACGGATGTACTCGTCGGCGATGGCCGGCGCCATCTTGCCGTTCAGCAGTGCCGGGATGGCGCCGATGCGGGTGAGGGCGAGGAAGCTGAGGACGATGTCCTGCGCTTCGGTGGCCCAGATCGCGATCACGTCGCGGCGGCCGATCCCGTGCTCGTGCAGCCACGCCGTACGCGCTTGGACGCGTTCGTCGAGTTCGCCGAGCGTCAGCGGGTGCTCGGCCGGGAAGTGGTCGACGGGGGTGTCGAAGGTGAGGCCGGGGCCGCCGGGGTCGGCGCCGTACTTGAGGACTGTTGCGAGGACGTTGCCGGTGCCGATGCCCGGGTCGGCGGCCAGTTGGGCTCTGAGGCTCTTCACGTCGGATCTCCCCCACTCACGATCTGTGCGAACGCGCGGTCCGCGGTCACCTGCACGATCAGCACCTGCTCGGCGTCCCCGTCGGCCAGCAGCAGCTCGGCCTCGTCGGGTCCGCCGTTCGTCACGCACACCACCGGGCCGCGCAGCTCCCACTTCGCCGCGATCCACCCGGCGATGCTGTTGGGCACCGACTGGAAGAAGTACAACGGGCCGATGCGCTTGCCCTCGGCAACTGCTTGTCGTACGTGGTCCGCACTCGCGCGGTCACCGTCACTCACGAGCACGATCCCGGTCAGCGGTTCGGTATCTACCTGAGCCAGACACTGCTCGGCGGCCGCAACCACCATCGGGTTGAACGCCGACCCGACAAACCCCGGCACCCCCGGCAGCTCGCCGCCGTCCCATCGCCCTTCGGCCAACGTCTTCATCCGACCCGCACCACCACTGCGGTGTTCGCCCCACCGAACGCGGAATTCAGCGACATCCCGTACGGCGAGGTCACCACCCGCGGCGAGTCCAGGATCAGGTCAATCCCACAAACCGGATCCGCCGCCAGGAACCCCGCATTCACCGGCAGCTTCCCGGCCCGGAGCGCCGCCACCATCACGACGAACTCCACCAACCCCGAGGCCTCCAACGCATGCCCATGCAACCCCTTCGTAGACGAAACAGCAGGCCCGGCCGCAGTACGCATTTGGTGGGTAGACCCATCAGGTTGTGGGTTCGTGACCCCTGTTCCGGGTGTAGAACCCCCCAATTCATGGGTGGACCAGGCAAATTGGTGGGTGGGCCAGGCAACTGCGGTGGTGAGGGCGGCGGCTTCGGCGGCGTCGGCGTAGGTGGTGCCGGTGGCGTTGGCGTTGACGTAGCCGACGTCGGGTGGGCTGAGGTTGGCTCGCCGGAGGGCGGTTGTGATCGCGGTGGCTAGGCCTCGGCCGTCGGGGGCTGGTTGGACGGGGTGGTGGGCGTCGCCGGTGCGGGAGCAGGCGAGGAGTTGGGCCAGGCCTTCGCCTGGTTGGAGGACCACGGCAGCTACGCCGTCGCCCAGCAGCGTGCCCGTTCGGTTCAGCGAGAAGGGGCGTACGGCGCCGTCGGTCGACAGAGCTCGGCCGGCGTCGAAGAGGGCGTACTGGCAGGGCTCGACCAGGTACGCCGCGGCTACGACCACGCGGTCCGCGCGTCCCAGCCGGATGAGGGTGGCGGCGTCAGCCAGGGCCGTGGTGGCGGAGACGCAAGCTGACGTGTACGTGCGCAGTTGCCCGAAGTTGCGAGCCGGCACCGAGTGGAGGGCGAGCAGGAGCGGTGTCGTATTGCGGTCGACACCAGCCTGCGCACACGCCTCGGCGATCGCCTGGTCGACTTCTTCCTCCAGCGTGCCCGCGTCCGCGGCGATCGCGGCGTGGTGCGTACGACGGTTGCTCGTGTCGAAGCGCGTGACCTCGGTGAAGGCCGGCGTACCCGACAACTGAGCCGACGGACCACGGCCGAGCGCAGTCATGATCGACATCCCGGTGACGGCGACCGGAAGCGGCTCAGACATGGCTGGTCAGCACTTCGGCGAGTACGGCGACCGCGTCGTCGATCGTGCTCATCCGTTCGAGCTGGTCGTCGTCGAGCGCGACGCCGTACTGCTGCTCGACCTGATGGACCAGCCAGGCCAGTTCCATCGAGTCGAGCCGTTCGGCCTCCGGTGGGCGCGGACCGAGGCCGGCCAGCCAGGTGAGAATCTCGGCCCGCCCGGGCGGGGGTGGGGTCGAGTTCATCAGACCTGCTGAGCTACCCGGCCGGCCACCTCGGTGGTGAACTCGCCGACCGTCATCAACGCCAACTGCTCGGACTCGTCGTCGGAGAACCTGACCCCGAACTTGTCCTCGACCCGCACCGACAGGTCAGCCAGCGCCAACGACTCCAGATCCACTCCGGCCGGGCCGAGCGTGGTGTCGTCGTCGATTCCCTCGGTGTCGTAGTTCATGTCCTGCAGCTGCGCGATGACGAATGCGCGAACCTCGTCCTTCATGGGGTTACCTTCTTTCGGTGGGAGCTCCGGTACATGTCTGGGTGGCGTCGGCCGGCGCCGAGCCGCGCGCGGCGGCTCATGCCCTGCTGCTCGAGTTGGCGGGCACGCTCGTCGGTACGCCTCGACTCAGCCACAGCGCGGACGGGCAGCCGCTCGTCCCCGGGCTGGCAGTGAGCGTGAGCCACACCCATCACCTGGTTGCCGTCGTCGCGTCGTACGACGGGCCGCTCGGCGTGGATCTTGAGGAGGTGTATCCCCGCCAGGTGCAGGCGCTGGCCACGCGGTGGTTCGGCGCGGAGGAGCTGGCGTGGATGGGTCGGCAACCTGATGAGCTGATCGCCTTCCTGCACCTGTGGACGGCGAAAGAAGCCGTGGGGAAGGCGACGGGACATGGGTTGCGACGCGCGGGTCTGCGCCGGGTGATGCCGCTTGGAGGCGGGGTGGTGGAGTCGGAGCCGCACCTGCTGGTGACGTATGTGCCGTGGCCCGGTGCGGTCCTGGCGCTTGCGGCGCCGGTCGGCCTGACGGAGATCGTCATCCATCACGAGACCGCTTTGCGCAACGTGGACAGGTCGCGGACGAGCTTGCCGGTAGTTGTCCGAGGCAACTGATTGAGCACGTGCACGGTGCGCGGCCGTTTGTACGTCGCCAGCTGCTGCGCCAGCTCCGCCTCGAGATCCACCAACGACAGCGGCTCGCCCAGCTGCACGTACGCCGTGATCGCGCCGTCGAAGGCGACCACCGCGGCCTCGACCCCACGCAACGACGCGAGTGCCGCCTCGACCTCCGTCAGATCGACCTTCAACCCGCCGACAGAGACCTGCGAATCCAGCCGGCCCTTGATGCTGACCAGCCCTGTCTCCAGATCGACGACACCGGCGTCCCGCGTATGCAGCCAGCCGTCGGCCCACCGGGTCGGATCGGACAGACCGAGGTACGGCGATTCCGCGCGCGCCACCTGGAGTTCGCCGTCGACGGCGCGGACCGAGATCCCCGGCGCTGGCTGGATCGCGGGCCGGTGCGCGCCGTACAGGTCGGTGCCGATGACCCCGACCTCGGTCATCCCGTACATGTTCCCGAGCGGTACGCCGTACTTCTCCTCGAACGCCTGCGACACCGCCGGCTGCACCAACTCGCCACCCGTGGTCATCCGCTTGAACTGCGGTAGCCACGGTGGATCCTGCACCGACGCGAGGAGCCCGATGTGGAACGGCACCCCGAGCACGGTCGCCGGTGTCGTCGCCGCGCCGATCGCCTCCACGATGGCGTCGCCCGTGAGACGAGCCGGCGGTTGCAGCTCGACGCCGGCATGCAGTCCGTAGAGCAACCCGCCGACCAGACCGAGGACGTGCACCATCGACGGCAGCAGGATGAGCCGCTCGCCCCGCTGCGGTACGCCGTCGATCTGCGTGTACCGCAGTACCTCCGCGACCAGGTCGTCCGCCGTACGGCCGATCACCTTCGACGGACCGGTCGATCCCGAGCTCAGTTGTACGACGGCATGCGCGGTGCCGGCCGGATGGCCCGAGTAGCTCGCCACATCCGTGTCGACCTCGACGAACGTCCGCAACCCGGACTGCACCGGACGCTCCGGCGACACGACGACCTGCGGCACCAGCCGTTCGATCGCCCGGCGAACCTCGTAGTCGGTCAGCCGGTGGTCGAGCAGAATCGCCTGCCCACGGCCGCGCCAGATCGCCAGCAAATGCGTCACGAACGCCATCGACGGCGGCAGCCGCAACGCCACCGCACCACCCGGCCGGAAACCGGACTGCGCCAATTCGGTTTGCCGTTGGAGCACCAAACGGCGTAAATTCAAACGATCAATAGGATCCGGCAGCCGGAAACACACCTCGTCGTCCGGCCCGGCCAGCAAGACCTCGTCGACCCACCCGGCCCCGTGGGTAATTCCAGGCGTCAAGACAGCACCTGTGCCCATGCTTTCCCCACCCCACCGCCCCGGTCAGGGGTCATCCGAGCTCCAAAGTTCTTTACACACAAAGGATTCGAAGACCAGCGCCCCCACCAAGGCCTGGCGATGACGCGACGATACGACACGATCACGCAAATGCGCCATGAACCAGCGGTTCTGAAAAGCCCTCGATCGAGTCGTTCGAATATCCGAATTGAAAACCGCTCGAATTCGCGGGAGCGGTTAGAAATGCAGTCGCCCGCATCGAGCGGATGCAGGATTCCCCCGCACCAGGCGGCCCCGACCCGAGACCGCCGCGCGTCACCGACTCTTGACCCACCGTGCGCGCGTGGGTAACTTTCGCGTCGCGGGGGAGTATCTGTAATTCAATTACCTTGGCGCTCGCCCCTGCCCGCCCCGCACAGAGTTGGTGACCCGATGGAACTGACCCGCCGCCAGACCCTCGGCCTCGCTGCGGCGACCGTCGCCGGGACGACGGTCGCTGCCGCCACGAGCGCCCCCAACGCCACTGCCACCCCGAACCGCTGGGTTCGCGACACGATCCGCCGGATGACGCTCGAGCAGAAGGTCGGCCAGCTGTTCGTCTGCTACGCCTACGGCCCGACGGCCGGCACCGCCGACGCCCGCAACACCAGCCTGTACGGCGTGGCCACGCCGGCCGAGGTGGTCGCCAAGTTCAACCTGGGCGGCGTCATCTACTTCACCTGGACCGACTCGACGAAGGACCCGCAGCAGATCGCGCGGCTGTCGAACGGCCTGCAGGAGGCGTCGCTCGCCGCCACCGGCATCCCGATGCAGATCGGCACCGACCAGGAGCACGGATCGGTCGTCCGGGTCGGTCCGCCCGCGACCCAGTTCCCCGGCGGGATGGCGCTCGGCGCGACCCGCTCGGCGGCGTACGCACGCAGCGCCGGGGCGATCGCCGGCCGCGAGCTGAAGGCGATCGGCATCACCACCGACTTCGCCCCGGACGCCGACGTCAACGTGAACCCGCTGAACCCGGTGATCGGGGTCCGCTCGATCTCCTCCGAACCGGCGCTGGTCGCCGAGCTCGTCGCCGCACAGGTGAAGGGCTACCAGCGGGACGGCCGGGTCGTGTCGACCGCGAAGCACTTCCCCGGTCACGGCGACACCGCGACCGACAGCCACACCGGCATACCGGTGATCGGCCACACCCTCGAGGAGTGGACCCGGATCGACCTGCCGCCGTTCCAGGCCGCGATCCGGGCCGGCATCCAGTCGATCATGACCGCGCACATCGTCGTACCGGCGCTCGATCCGTCCGGCGATCCGGCGACGTTGAGCCGGCCGATCCTGACCGGGATCCTGCGCGAGCAGCTCGGGTTCGACGGGGTCGTGATCACCGACTCGCTGGGGATGCAGGGCGTCCGCGACAAGTACGGCGATGCCGAGATCCCGCTCCGCGCGATCGAGGCCGGCGTCGACCAGCTGCTGATGCCGGTCGATCCGGGGCTCGCGTACAACTCGGTCCTCGACGCGGTCCGCAGCGGCCGGATCAGCGAGGCCCGCATCGACGAGAGCGTCGAACGCATCCTCACGCTGAAACACGACACCGGCCTGGTCGATCACCCGTACGTCGACCTCGCCCGGGTCGCAAAGATCGTCGGTACGCCGGCCAACTACGCCGAGGCCCAGCGGATCGCGGACCGCAGTACGACGCTGCTCCGCAACGACAACGCCCTGCTGCCGCTCTCCCCCGCGCCGCGGACGATCCTCGTCGCCGGCTACAGCCCCACCAACCTGGCGACCGCGCTGCAGTCCCGCGGCGCGACCACGGTCGTCAAGGACACCGGCACGACGCCGACCGACGCCAAGATCGCCGATGCGGTGGCGACGGTCGCGGATCTCACGGTGGTGCTGACCAACAAGGCGTGGGACACCGCGGTCACCGACAAGCAGGCCAAGCAGCAGAAGCTCGTCAACGCGCTGCTCGCCACCGGCCGGCCGGTGATCGTCGTCCCGGTCCGCGACCCGTACGACGTCGCGTACTTCGACCCGGCACCGACCACGCTGGTCACCTACGGCAGCACCGTGCCGTCGATGGAGGCCCTCGCGAAGGTCCTGTACGGCGAGATCGCGCCGACGGGCAAGCTCCCGGTCGAGATCCCGGCCAAGCCGGACCCGGGCGACCCTGGCCCCGCGCCGATCCTGCACCCGTTCGGCCACGGCCTGACCTTCGACCCGAAGCAGACCCGGTTGACGGTTGCCTCGTACAACATTCACGCCGGCGCCGGCGAGGACAACGTCTTCGACCTCGACCGCACCGCGCAGGCCCTGAAGGCGCTCGACGCGGACGTGATCGGGCTGCAGGAAGTCGACGTGCACTGGGACGCCCGCAGCCAATGGCTGGACACGCTCTCCGAACTCGCGACCAAGCTAGGCATGCACTCGGCGTTCGCCCCGATCTACGACTTCGACCCACCGGCGGCCGGTCAGCCGAGGCGTCAGTACGGCGTCGGGCTGCTCTCGCGCTTCCCGCTGATCCGCACCGAGAACCACCCGATCACCCGGCTCTCCACCCAGGACCCGAACCCGGTCCCCGCACCAGCCCCCGGGTTCCTCGAAGCAGAGCTCGAGATCCGCGGCCGTCGCGTCCACGTCTACTGCACGCACCTGGACTACCGGGCCGATCCGGCCGTCCGGCAACTGCAGGTCGCGGACACGCTCAGGATCCTGGCCCAGGACCGCAAGAAGGACCTGCAGGTCCTCGTCGGTGACTTCAACGCAGAAGCAGACGCGCCCGAGCTGGCCGGGTTGTGGACGCGCCTGCGCGACTCGTGGACCGCGGCCGGTTCGACCGTTGGCGGACCCAACACGTATCCCGCGGTGGCACCCAACAAGCGGATCGACTTCGTCACGGTCGGTACTAGCCTGAATGTGCTGCGTGCCGAAGTGCCTGCTCAGCAGGCCGCCAGTGACCACCGCCCGATGATTGCCGACCTCTCGTTCCGTCCCTGAGGAGATGTCCATGAAGCGACGTAGTTTGCTAGCCGGCGCCGGTGCGCTGGCCGCCGCACCGCTGATCGACCCACCGGCCGCCCAAGCCTCAGACCCTGCGTCGAAGCGCAAGGTGATGACCGGTGCCGAGGTGCTGGCGAAGGACGGCTGGCGGGCGCTGGCCGGGCAGAAGGTCGGCGTGATCAGCAACCCGACCGGGATCCTGCCGGACTACCAGCACATAGTCGACACGATGCACGCGTCCGGGAAGGTGAACATCGTCGCGGTGTTCGGCCCCGAGCACGGCTTCCGCGGCAGCGCGCAGGCCGGCGGTTCGGAGGGCGACCACGTCGATCCGCGGACCGGGATCATGGTCTACGACGCGTACGGCGCGGCCGCGGACAAGCTGGCGGGCCTCTACACGAAGTCCGGTGTCGAGACGGTCGTCTTCGACATCCAGGACGTCGGCGCACGCTTCTACACCTACATCTGGACGATGTTCGAGGCGATGCTGGCCGCGGTCCGCACCGGCGCGAAGTTCGTCGTCCTCGACCGCCCGAACCCGGTCGGCGGCTACGCGCGCGGCCCGATGCTGAAGCCCGGCTACACCTCGGGCGTCGGCAAGAAGGAGATCGTCCAGCAGCACGGGATGACCGTCGGCGAGCTGGCCCGGATGTTCAACGCGGAGTACCTGCCGCTGGAGCCCAACGGCGGCCGGCTGAAGGAACTCCAGGTCATCGAGGTGTCGAACTGGAAGCGCGACCAGCTGTACGACGACACCGGCCTGACCTGGGTGATGCCGAGCCCGAACATGCCGACCCCGGACACCGCACTGGTGTACCCGGGCCTGTGCCTGTTCGAGGCGACCAACATGTCCGAGGGCCGCGGTACGACGCGGCCGTTCGAGCTGATCGGCGCGCCGTACGTCGACTATCGGTGGGCCGAGGCGCTGCAGACCAAGCACATCCCGGGTGTCGCGTTCCGGGAGGCGTACTTCACGCCGACGATCAGCAAGAACGCCAACGTGCTCTGCGGCGGCGTCCAGGTCCAGATCACGGACCCGCACAGCGTCGAGGCGATCACCGCGGCGACGCACATGATCGTCGAGGCCCGTAAGCTCTACCCGGAATTCACCTGGCGGGAGGAGACCCCACCCGGGCGGTGGATCGATCTCCTGACCGGCTCCGATCGGTTCCGGACCATGCTTTTGGCGGATGCGACCGCCGAGGAGATCGTGGCAGCCTGGAAGCCCGAGACCGACGCCTGGACGGCGCGGCGGGCGAAATACCTTCTGTACAAGGGCGCGCACCGATGAAACGACTCGCTGCGCTCACGATTGCTTCGGCGGTGATGCTGACGATGGGAACGCCTGCGGTTGCTGGCAGCAACTACTCGGGCCGGTTCGACCACCCCTACGACGGGTACGCACCGAAGACCACGCTGTTGCGCGACTCGACCCGGGCCGCCGCCGGGCTCGACCCGGCGCCGATCGACGCCGCCCTGGCCCAGGTCGCCGGCTGGACGCACCCGAGCGGGACGACGAAGCCGTTGTACGCCGGTGCGGTCACGCTGCTCGGCCACGACGGCAAGGTCGTCACCCGGACGGCCACCGGCCTGGCGCTCAAGTACGCCGACGGCGCCGGCACCGAGCTGCCGCCGGACCAGCAGATCCCGATGCGGACCGACACGATCTTCGATATGGCGTCGGTGTCCAAGCTGTTCACGTCGATCGTCGTGATGCAGCTGGTCGAGAAGGGCAAGATCGCCCTGGACGCGCCGATCGCGACGTACGTCCCGGAGTTCGCGGAGAACGGCAAGGAGTCCGTGACAGTGCGGATGGCGCTCACGCACACCAGCGGGTTCCCGTCCTGGCTGCCGCTGTGGAGCTCGCAGCCGGACCCGGCATCCCGTCTGCACATGGCGCTGACCGCGAAGCTGCAGAACCCGCCCGGCTCGACGTACCTCTACAGCGACCTGAACCTGATCTCGCTCGGCGAGGTCGCGCACCGGGTGACCGGCAAGACCCTCGACAAGCTGGTCGCCGACGGCATCACCAAGCCGCTGCAGATGCGCGACACCGGCTACAACCCGGACCCGAAGAAGAAACCCCGGATCGCCGCCACGGAGTACCAGACCTCGCCGCCGCGCGGGATGGTCTGGGGCGAGGTGCACGACGAGAACGCCTGGTCGCTGGGCGGCGTCGCCGGCCACGCGGGCGTTTTCAGTACTGCGGACGACCTCGCCGTACTGGCGCAGACGTTCCTGAACGGCGGCAGCTACCGCGGCGCCCGGATCCTGAAGGAATCCTCGGTGACCGCGATGATCACGAACTTCAACCAGGGCTTCCCGGGCAACGACCACGGCCTCGGCTTCGAGCTCAACCAGCGCTGGTACATGGGCGGCCTGTCCGGGCCGCGCGCCGCCGGCCACACCGGGTACACCGGCACGTCGATCGTGATCGACTTCGACTCGCGCTCGTTCGCGATCCTGCTGACCAACCGGGTCCACCCTTCGCGCGATTGGGGCAGCAACAACCCGGCCCGCCGAGCGGTTACCCAGGGCCTGGCGCTGGCGCTCGGCGTCGGACCGCGGCACGGCAAGGACGCCTGGTTCTCGGGTACGACGGACAACGCGACCACGACGCTCTCGACCAAGGTCGCCGTCCCGGCCGGGGGGGCCAAGCTGGCCTTCGACCTGTTCGTCGACACCGAGGACACCGATCTGCTGTACCTGGAGACGTCCCCGGACGGGACGACCTGGACGAAGGTTCCGTTCTCGGTCCGGGACCGCGGCTCGGTGACCGATACCGACGGCTCGATCAGCGGTTCCGGCGACCGGCACTGGCATCAGGTCACCGCGGAATTGGGCGCCGGAGACCAAACGATCCGCTGGCGCTACACGAGCGACCCGCTGTACCAGGGCCGCGGCGTCTACGTCGACGGTGTGAAGATCACGGCCGGGGATGGTGAACTTCTCGACGGTGAACGAACGCCTGAGTCATTTACCGCAACAGGTTGGAGACTTTCGCGTCGGTGACCCCACTTCGTGCATAGTCGCCGTACCGTGGCTGTCATGAATTCAACAACCTCTCCAGAACCCACGGGGCCGCTGCTGGTCCGGGTCCGCGCGGTGATGCCCGCGCTGGCGCCGGCCGAGCAGCGGGTGGCGAACGCGGTCCTCGCGGACCCGGGCGGAGTGGCGGCGATGACGATCTCCGAACTGGCCGAGGTGGCCTCCACCTCGGAGACCACGGTCATCCGGTTCTGCAAGCAGATCGGCGTCCCCGGCTATCCGCAGCTGCGCCTGCAGCTGGCGGCCCAGTCGGCGCAGGAGAGCATCCGTCCCGAGGTGGGCGGTGACATCGAGCCCGGCGACTCGCTGGCCGACGTTGTCAGCAAGGTCGCGTTCGCCGACGAGCGGGCGGTCCGCGAGACCGCCCAGCAGGTCGACGTGGACGCGCTGGCGAAGGTCGTCGACGCGGTCGTGAAGGCGCCGCGGGTGGACCTCTACGGTTTCGCCGCGAGCGCGTTCGTGGCGCTGGACCTGCAGCAGAAGCTGCACCGGATCCGGCGGGTGGCTTTCGCGTGGTCCGACGTACACATCGCGCTGACCAGCGCCGCGCTGCTCGGTGCGGGTGACGTCGCGATCGGCATTTCGCACACCGGCACCACGGTCGAGGTCGTCGAGGCGCTCGAGGAGGCGGCCAAGCACGGCGCCACCACGGTCGCGGTGACGAACTTCCCGCGGTCCCCGCTCGCCCGGACGGCGGATCTCGTACTCACCACGGCGGCGCGCGAGACGACGTACCGCTCGGGGGCGATGGCTTCGCGGATCGCCCAGCTGACCGTCATCGACTGCCTGTTCATCGGGGTGGCCCAGCAGGTGCTGCCGGACGCCCGGAAGGCGCTCGAGGAGACCGCCAGCGCGGTCCGGGGCCACCGGCTCAAGGGATCCGAGTAACCTGAACTGTTCCGTCAAAGATCAACGGAATTGAAAATCCTTCAGTAGAAAACTAACATCGATCCTGTGACCTCACCGACCGAGCAGCGCAACCCGAGGACGCTTGCCATCGATGCGGTGGGCACGTCCGAGATCCTGCAGATGCTGAACAACGAGGACGCCCGTGTCGCGGGCGCCGTCAGCGCGGTGATCCCGGAGCTGACCAAGGCCGTCGACGCCGCCGTCGAGGCGGTCCGCGGCGGCGGCCGGGTGCACTACTTCGGCGCCGGTACGTCGGGACGCCTGGCGGTCCTGGACGCCGCCGAGCTGCTGCCCACGTTCCACGTGCCGGACGGACTGGTGGTCGCCCACCACGCCGGCGGGATGGAGGCGCTGCTGCGCGCGGTCGAGAACGTCGAGGACTCCGAGGACGGCGGTGCCGCCGATGCGGCCGCGGTCACCGGTCAGGACCTCGTCGTCGGCCTCGCGGCTTCCGGAAGCACGCCGTACGTCGCCGGCGCCCTGAAGGCCGCCCGTGCGGCCGGGGCGACCACCGTGCTGGTCACGTCGAACCCGGACGCCCCGCTGGCGCCGCTGGCCGACGTCGTGATCGCCGCGGACACCGGCCCCGAGGTCATCGCCGGCTCGACCCGCCTGAAGGCCGGCACCGCGCAGAAGATGATCCTGAACGCGTTCTCGACGACGCTGATGATCAAGCTCGGCCGCACCTGGTCCAACCTGATGGTCGACCTGGTGGCGACCAACAAGAAGCTCCGCGGCCGGATGCTGCGGATCCTCGCCGAGGCCACCGGCGCCGACGAGGCAGCCTGCGAGGCCGCGCTGGCCGAGGCCGACGGCGAGCTCAAGCCCGCCCTCGTGCACCTCCTGACCGGATCACCCGTCGCCGAGGCCCGCGCCGCCCTGGAGGCCGCTCACGGCCGCGTGGCGACCGCCCTAGCTGAGCTCCGCAGCCCCGCCTGACCGCTGCACCGGCGGGTGTACGACGAGGGTCGCCACGATCAGCGCCATGAACACGGCGGTGAGGGCGAACGGGATCGGGATCAGCGGATCCAGCAGAACCAGGACAGCGCCAAGCGGTACGACGAGGTTGACGGTCCGATCGGCGTTCTCGCGGATCGCGATCCACCAGATGCCGAGGACGAAGATCGCGATCGGGATCGTCACCGTGTAGGACGCGGCGACGTCGCTCAGCTCGGTGTGGTGCGTGATGCTGTCGATCTCGACCTCGATTCCGGCCGAGAACGCACCGGCCGCGGCGAAGACGAAGTAGTGCACGTAGCCGTAGCGCAGTGAGCTCGCGAACGACCTGATCGCGGTGTGGTGCGGCGGCCAGAAGTAGATCCACCACATCGCCGCGGTGACGACGAGAGTTAGCACCGAGAGCGCGATCAGCGGGCCGAGCGACTCGTGGTCGTGGACGGCCTCGATGATCGCGTTGGCGGACGCGAGCAGGCTCTCACCGAGCAGGATCAGCGTGAACAGGCCGTACCGCTCGGTGATGTGGTGCGGGTGCCACGGAGTTGTCCAGCGCCGCTCAGCCACGACCGGTACGGCGAGCTCGGCGAGCACGAAAATGCACCAGGCGACCACCACCACCGGCCCGGACATCACCAGCGTGGTCAGCCAGAGCACCTGCACGATCGCGATGCCGACGGCGTACCGCAGGGTTGCCTGCCGGCTCTCCCCGGTCCGGTGGGACGCCCGCAGCCACTGCGCGATCATCGCGACCCGCATCACGACGTAGCCGAACACCACCACTGTGAAATCGCGGTCGACGAAGACCTGCTCGATGCCTGCGGCGAGCACGAGCACACCGCTCATCTGGAGGATCGTGAGCAGCCGGTAGAGCCAGTCGTCGGTGGCGAACGAGGTGGCGAACCAGGTGAAGTTCATCCACGCCCACCAGATCGCGAAGAACACCATCGCGTACGACGCCAGCCCGTCGACGATGTGCTTGTCCGACAATGCGTGGTGCAGCTGGGCCGCGGCGACGCTCACCGCGACCACGAACACCAGATCGAAGAACAACTCGAGCGAGGAAGCCGTGCGACCAGGCTCGAGCGGATCCCTCGGGCGCATAGGGATCAGCCGTGACCGCGTCATCGTCATGGCGCTTAGGCTAAACGGAAATATCCACCGAGGGGCGGAGCTCGGCGGCCGCGGCGAGGGCGGCGTGGGCCGGGTTGTCCTGGAAGTCCTTGAGCAGCGTCGCGTCGGCCGGGGTGTGCAGTTGCGGGAGCGCGATCTGTTCGTACGCCGCCTGGAACCGCGGGCCCCAGCGGCGGGTGCCGAGGCGGGCGGTGCGGGAGCAGTTGTCGACCATGTACGCGACGTCGCGGGCGTGCATGTACGGCAGCAGCGAGTCGACCGCTTCGATCACCGACTCGTTCACGATCTCCGACCACGCGTGCCCGCGGGCGGCGAACTCGTCGACCTGCGCCATCATCGTCGCGACGAACAACCCCGCGGTGACCGGGTCGATGGTCTGGTCCGCCGTCGTCCGGCGGGAGTGCACCGCACTGCTGTACGACCACATCGGGCTGCCGCCGATCTCGGTCATCGGCCGGGTCGCGAGCCGCTGCTCGGCCAGGATCACGCTCCGCAGTTCGGTGCCATCGGCAACCTCATCGTAGATCTCCGCGACCAGGTCCCGGGCCGGCCGGTACGCCGCGGAGTACGCCCGGTCGAACAGGTCCCGATCCCCGCAGGCCGCCCGGACCGCGACCAGCCCGTCGGCCGAGATCGTCCGCGCGATCGGCCGGGTGATCGCCTCGGTGGAACGCTCGTACGCCGTCACCGGATCAGCCCCGTCGATCCGGAAGTACCTGTACAGCGCTTCCACCAGCCCGTGGACCGCGCCGAGCAGGATCGCCCGCTCACCGACGATGTCGGACCGGTACTCGTCGGCCAGCGTGGTCGCGAACGTGTACGGCGACCCGAGCCCGATCGACCACGCCAGCGCCCGGTCCCACCCATGCCCGTCGGGATCCGCGTGGACCGCGATGCTCGCGTTGATGCCGGCCCCGTTGATCGTTTCACCTTGCCGGTAGAGCCGTCGGACGGAATCTCCCATCCCCTTCGGACAGACCGCGATCACCGGATGCCCGTCCGGGAAGGCGCTCCCGATCGCTGTGAGGTGCCCGAGGAGGAATCCGTGGGACAGGCCAATGGTCGCGCCCGGCTTGAGTACACCGAAGATCTGCTCGTGGTTCGCGGCCAGCGCCGCATCCGCGATCAGCAGGATCACCAGGTCCGACGAGGCCGCAACCTCCAGCCAGTCCCCCAGTGTCCCGTCGTCCTCGCTGAATCCCTCGGCCCGGGCATCCGCCGCGGACGCCGATCCCGGCCGGAGCCCGACGCTCACAGTGATCCCGGTCCCGGCGAGCGAGTCCCGCAGGTTCAGCGCCTGCGCTCGTCCCTGCGGCCCCCAGCCCAGTACGCCGATGCGCTCCACCCCGTGCAGCGCCTGCGGCAGCAGCGGGAACAGGTTCCGCCCACCCCGCACGATCGACTCGGTCCCACCCGGCACGACCATGCTCTCGACCCGAAACACCGAACTCTTCATGTTCCCAGTCAACGGCCGGTGCGCACATTGCAGCAAGCGCAATGTACGCACCGCCCCGTTGCAGGAACTGAAAGGTTAGAGCCCGACCGCCTTCAGCGGGTCAGGCCAGGCCTTCAGGGCCGCAAGCAACGCCGGGTCCTCGGTGGTGGCGATGGCCTCGGTGTGGGCCTCGGTGATGACGTCGGCGATGCGGACCGCGGCCCCGGTGTTGGCGGAGCGTACGGCGGCTTCGACCATGGCCAGGCTTACGACGTTGGAATGGACCTCGGACTGTGGGGTCGTCGACGTACGGACCGCGTTGACGAACTCCACCAGCGAGCCGGCGATCTCCTGCGGCTCGTCAGACAGCGTGGCATCGAGGGTCTCGCCCGAGGCGAGCTCGGCGGCGGGTGGGTTGTCGCCGTCCCAGGTCGCCGTACCGCCCGCGGTGCTGGCCCGCCACAGGCCGTTCCAGGACGTCTCCAGGCCCGGCGCGCACCAGCTGCCGACGAACGAGAAGCGGGTGCCGTCGGCGTACGTGAAGATCGCGGTCGCGGCGGCGTTGCCGTCGAACCAGCTCCACGGCGGGTTGTACGAGTCGCAGTACACGCTGACCGGCTCAGATCCGATCAGCTTGCGGGACAGGTCGAACTGGTGGATCGCCATGTCGACCAGGAGCGGCTCGGCCATGCGCTCGCGGAAGCCGCTGAAGTGCGGGGCCTTGTAGAACTCACACGACAGTGAGCCGATCGGACCGAGCTCGGCGAGCTGGCGCTGGAAGGCTGCGACTGCGCGGAAGTAGCGGCGGGACTGCGAGACCATCAGCAGCTTGCCGCTGACCTCCGAGGCCGCGACCATCTGGAGGCACTCGCGCACCGTCTCGGCCAGCGGTTTCTCGCACAACACCGGGAGGCCGCGGAGGAGTGCGTCGACGCTGACTTTCGGATGAGCCACCGGGACGGTCACGTCGATGACCGCCTCCGCGTTCTTGCTCAGCTCGTCGATCGAGGTCGCGACGGGGAGGTCGGCGAAGCCGTGTTCGTCCGCAGCGGCCCGGGCGGTCGCGAGGTCGAGGTCCACCAGGCCGACCAGTTGGACATCGGGGTTCGCGGCGATGGTGCGGAGCCAGGCCCGGCCCATGCCGCCGGCGCCGACCTGGAGGAGGCGCAAGGGGTCAGGCATCCGCGGGCTCCTCGATCGGGCCGTTGTACCCGTGACCGTTGAAGAAGTCGTCGGTCTCGTAGCGCAGCAACGTCGGCAGCGCCCGCGTCGGCCGGTCGGACCGGGCCCAGGCGACGCCGTTCGCGATCACCTTGCGGACGTCCTTGTGGTGGTACACCGGGTAGTCCTGGTCGCCGGGTGAGAAGTAGAAGATCTTGCCGTGCCCGCGGCGGAACGTGCAGCCCGAGCGGAACACCTCGCCGCCGGAGAACGAGGACACGAACACCAGTTCGTCCGGGACGGGGATGTCGAAGAACTCGCCGTACATCTCCTGCTGCTCGATCACGATCGGATGCGGGACGCCCTGCGCGATCGGGTGCGTCGGGTTGATCGTCCACACCAGCTCGCGGTCGCGCTCACTGCGCCAGCGCAACGTGCACGTCGTTCCCATCAGCTTGCCGAAGATCTTCGACCAGTGACCGGAGTGCAGCACGATCAGCCCCATACCCGAGAGCACGTGCTGGTACACGCGGTCGACCACCTTGTCGTCGACCTCGCCGTGGGCAGCATGCCCCCACCACACGAGTACGTCGGTCTCCGCGAGCACCTCCTCGGTCAGACCGTGCTCGGGTTCGTCCAGCGTGGTGGTGGACACCTCCGCGTTGTCGAGGTTCTCGCGGATGCCGGCAGCAATGGTCTCGTGCATGCCGTCGGGATAGATCTCGCGGACGTGCGGCTCGATCTGCTCGTGCCGGTTCTCGCCCCAGACCAATATCTTCATCGTTGTCCTTAAGGGTTTTATTTGACGGCTATTTGACAGCGCCGCCGATGGCGCCGGCGGCGATGTACTTCTGCGCGGCGACCAGCAGCACGATGGCCGGGACCGCCGAGAGCACCGCGGTCGCCATCACCGCGTTCCAGTTCTGCACCTGGGTACCGAGGTACTGGTAGATCCCCAGCGTCACCGGCCGTACGCCGCCCTTGGTGGTCAGCGTCAGCGCGAACAGGAAATCGCTCCAGGAGAAGAGAAAACTGAACAGTCCCGCGGTGATCAGCGAGTTCTTGCTGATCGGCAGCACGATCGCCACGAACGCCCGGAACAGCCCGGCGCCGTCCACCCGCGCGGCCTCCACCAGCGACGGCGGCAGCGAGAGCATGAACGAGCGCAGGATCAGGATCGCGAACGGGATCCCACTGCTGCAGTTGGCCACGATCAGCCCCGGGATCGAGTTCAGCAGGCCGATCCGCTCGTACGCCGTGTACAGCGCGTTCGCGATCACGATCCCCGGGATCATCTGCGAGATCAGGATCGCCAGCAGCCCGATCGACACCCAGCGGGACCGGAACTGCGAGAGCGCATAGGCACACGGTGTCGCGATCGCGAGGCTGAGGACGACGGTCCCGGCCGCGATGATCATGCTGGTGACCAGGTTGCCGCCCTGCTCGTCGAGTGCGCGTTTGTAGCCGGTGAACGTCGGGTGCAACGGCAGGAAGCCCGCGGTCAGCGTGTTCCCGGACGGCTGCAGCGACGCGTTGACCATCCAGTAGACCGGGAACAGCATCACGGCCAGGATCACGATCCCGATGACGGTGTACGCCGTACGTCGCATGGTGCCCTCCTCCTCGTCTGTTATTCGTCAACGGCGCGGCGGGTGCTGCGCAGGTAGAAGATCGCGAACACGAACGAGATCGCGATCAGGATGTTGCTCAACGCGGCGCCCTGGCCGAACTTGAAGTCCACGAAGGACTTCTCGTACGACTGGGTCGCGAGCGTCTGGGTCGCGTTCGCCGGTCCGCCGCCGGTCAGGCCGAGGATGATGTCCAGCACCTTGATCGTGTAGACCACCCCGAGCATCAGCACCACGCCTGCCACCGAGCGCAGGTTCGGCCAGGTGATGTAGGAGAACGCGCGCCATCCGGTCGCACCGTCGAGTTGGCCGGCTTCATACAGCTCGTCCGGGATCTCGGCGAGTCCGGAGTACAGCAGCGTCACGTTGAACGGGATGCCGATCCAGATGTTCACCCCGATCACCGCGATCAGCGCCACCGACGGCGAGTTCAGCCACGGCACCGGATCGTTGACGATGTGCAGGCCCATCAGGGTCCGGTTCAGGATGCCGCTGTCCTGCTCGAGGATCGAGCGCCAGGTCGCGCTCGACACGATCAGCGGCAGCAGCCACGGCAGCAGGAGCAGCGAGCGCAGTACGCCGCCGAGCGGGAAACGCTTGCGGAAGAACAGCGCCAGGCCGAGCCCGATCACGAACTGGAACGCGATCGACCCGACCGTGAACAGCGCGGTGTTGAGCATCGCGTCCGAGAACAGCTTGTCGTGCACGACCGCGGAGTAGTTCTGCAGCCCGACCCACGGCGCGGCCCCGGTGAAGAACGTCTTCAGCGTGTAGTCCTGCAGACTCATCAGCAGGTTCTTCACCACCGGATAGCCGAACAGCGCGACCATCGCCACCGCGGCCGGCAGGACGAACAGGATCTTGGTCAGGTCCTCACCACGGTGGCGCCGGCCGCGAACGCGCTCGCGGCCGGCCACCGTCGTACGTGTCAGAGCCACCATGGATCAGCCGCCGGAAGCCTGCTTGAAGGCGTCCTGGGCCGAGGCCTTACCGGTCAGCGCCAGCTGGATCGCCTGGTAGATCACCTTGGCGGCGTCCGGCCACTTGTCACCCAGCTTGCCGGTCCGGGCCCGGGCCGTCTTCACCTGCTCGGCGAAGGCCTTCATCGAAGGCACGTCCTTGGCGTACTGGTCGAGCAGCGCGAGCTTGGTCGGGAGGGTGAAGCGGGCCTTCGCCCAGGCCAGCTCGTTCTGGTCCGAGTTCAGGCACTTCACGAAGTCCGCGGCCTTCTGCTGCTTGGCCTGGTCCTTGTTCAGCGGGACCGTCCAGGCCTCGCCGCCGAGCGGCGCGACCGGGGTCTGGTCCGGCTTGTTCAGCGGGAACGTGACCACGTCCCACTTGATCTTCGGGTTCTTGTTCAGCGCCGGGATCTGCCACGGGCCGTTCACCATCATCGCGGCCTTGCCGGCGATGAACTGGTCGTTCACGTCGCCCTGCGTCCAGTTGATCACGCTCTTCGACGCCGACCCCGACTGCACCAGATCCACCCACAACTGCAGGGCTTCGGCCACCTGCGGGCTGGTCAGGTCGGTCTCGTCACCGCCGTTGGTCCACATCGCCGGGAGGAACTGCCAGGAGCCCTCATACGTCGCATTGGCGTTGAACGCCATCCCGTACCGGCCGGGCTTGGTGAGCTTCTTGGCCGCGGCCTTCAGCTCGTCCCACGTCTTCGGCGGCTGGACGCCGGCCTCGGCCAGCATGTCCTTGTTGTAGAACAGCGCGATCGTGTTCGTCACCGGGGCCAGTCCGTAGAGCTTGCCCTGGTACGACGTCGCGTCGACCATGCCCTTGATCACCCCGTCGCCGCTCAGCCCCATGTCGTTCAGGGGCGCGAGCGCACCGGTCGCGGCGATCTGCTGTACGTCGGGGTTGTCGAGCATCAGCACGTCGGGCAGCGTCTTCGACGACGCCTGCTGCAGCACCTTCTGGATCAAGGTGTCACCAGGCACCGTCTCCCGCTGGATCGTGATGCCGAGCTGCGACGCGCACGAGTCAAGTCCCTTCTGTACAAGGGATTTGTCCGGCTCGTTGTTGTAGTAGTCCAGGATCGTGAGGCTCTTGACGCTGTCGCCGGACGAGGACGACGACTGCCCGCCGCCGCCGTTGTCGCCACAGGCGACCAGCAGGAGCGACACCGTCGTCGCACCCGCCAGCGCGGCGGCGATCCGCTTGCTGATCATGACATCGGACTCCTTCTAAGCGTTTAACCAGGGGACGAGGAAAACCGGTGCTGCACTTGTCGTTGGGGCGGTAAACCGCTTAACTGAGGCGTTGAAGGACTATGTTCCCTACGTCACATCGCTGTCAAGAGTTCAGAGGAGGATCGATGGTCACGATGCGGGACGTCGCTCAGCGTGCCGGGGTGTCGATCGCGACCGTCTCTTTCCTGCTGAACGACACCAAGCCGGTGACGGCGGCGACCCGGGCGCGGATCGAGCAGGCGATGGTCGAGCTCGGCTACCGGCGCAACATGGTGGCCCGCGCGCTCGCCAGCCGGCGTACCCACATCATCGCGATGGCGTATCCGGCGCTCGAGCACCGGTTCGGGATGTCCACGGCGGAGTTCTTCACCAGCGCGGCCGAGGCGGCACGCAAGGAGGACTACCACCTGGTGCTGTGGCCGGTCGGCAACGACGGGGTCGAGTTGCGCGAGCTGCTCGGGCAGGGCCTGGTCGACGGCGTCGTACTGATGGAGGTGCAGCTGGACGATCCGCGGGTCGACGTACTGCAGCAGGCCGGTACGCCGTTCGCGTTGATCGGCCGGACGACCGAGCTCGAGGGGCTGTCGCACGTGGACATCGACTTCGACACGACGGTCGAGGACGCGGTGCAGCATCTGTACGACCTCGGGCATCGCGAAATGGCCTTGATTTCGGGCGATCTGGACGACCCGCGGTTCCACGCCTATGGTCCCTGGGTGCGGACCGAGGACGCCTATCGCCGGGTCGCCGCGTCGTACGGGCTGCCCGTCGTCGTACGGCCCTGCTCGGACACGACCCAGGCCGGCAAGCTCGCCGCGGAGGGCTTACTGGCCGAGCATCCCGAGACGACGGCTCTCTTGGTCCTGAACGAGTACGCCGCGCTCGGCGTCGTGTCCGGCCTGCGGCGCAGCGGCCGCGACATCCCTGCCGACGTGTCGGTCCTGTCCCTGCTGATGGTCCCGGAAACCGCGGCGATGACGGACCCCGAGCTCACGATGATGCGAACCCCGGGTCCCGAGCTCGGCCAACTGGGCACCGAAGCGCTCATCCGCGAGCTCGAAGGCGCCGACCCGCTCCCGCCCCAGCTTGTCCCCGCGAAGCTGTTCCCCGGAGCGACGGTCACAGGCCCCAGAGCGCCGCAACCAAAGGCCTCCGCAGGTCGCCGCGCCGCACGCAAAGCCCGATCGTAAGCGGCTCCAACTCCCCCGGAACCTCGACAAGCTGCTCCCGCACCACCGACGACTCGAGCACCAGCCGCGGCACGACGCCGGTCCCACATCCCAGCGCCACCAGGGCGAGCAGCGCTTCATGCCCGTCCGGCTCCGCGGCGATCGTTGGCTTGACCCCCGATGTGCGGAACCACCGGAACGCGGCCTCCCGCACCAGCCCGCGGGCCGGCACGACGTACGCGCCATCGGGCCGGCTGTCGCGTGCGTGCACCAGGACGAGATCTGTGACCGCGACCGGTCGACTGACCAACGTCTGCGGCAGGCGCTTGGGGATCCCGGCGACGGCAGCATCGACCTCGCCCTCGTCGAGTCGCGCGAGCGCGGCCGCGGCGTCCCCCGTCCGTACGTCGAGCCGGATCTGCGGATGCGTTGCCCGCAACGGCTTGAGCAGGTCAGGCAGCAGCGTCTGGCAGGCGGTGACGGTGGCGAAGATCCGCAGGTCCCCGGTCAGCCCGGCCGGCTCGCCGGATCCGGCCCGGTAGTCGTCCCACAGCTCCAGCGCCTGCTCGGCGTACGCCGTGAACCGCCGGCCCGCTTCGGTCAGTACGACGCCCCGCGGCCCGCGGTCGAGCAACCGCGCGCCGACCCGCGTCTCCAGTCGCTGGATCGTGCGGGTCAGCGTGGCCGCGCTGACGTGGCATTCGAGGCTGGTGCGTCCGTAGTTCAGCGTCCGCGCCAAATGCAGGAACAACTCCAGCTCTCGATGCTCCACTACAACTTCAGCGAAGTCGCAACCACGTCGGCCAGTGAATGGGCGATCTCGTGTGCGGTGTCCGAGGACTCGGCCTCGACCATGACGCGGACCAGCGGCTCGGTGCCCGACGGGCGCAGCAGCACCCGGCCCGAGTCACCCAACCGGGAGGTGGCTTCCGCGACGGCGGACTGGACGGCGGCATCGGTGCCCGCGCGGTTCTTGTCGACGTCCTTCACGTTGACCAGCACCTGCGGGAGGCGGGTCATCGCACCGGCCAGGTCGGCCAGGCTCTTCCCCGTCTGCGCGACCCGGGCCAGCAGCATGACCGCGGTCAGCGTGCCGTCGCCGGTGGTGGCGTGGTCGGACAGGATCACGTGCCCGGACTGCTCGCCGCCGAGCTTGTGGCCGCCGGCCTTCATTGCCTCGAGCACGTACCTGTCGCCGACCTTGGTCTGCTCGACCGCGATCCGCTCCCGCACCATCGCCTGGACGAAGCCCAGGTTGCTCATCACGGTCGCGACGACCGTGTCGTTCGACAGCCGGCCGCTGTCGCGCATCGCGAGCGCCAGCACGGCGAGGATCTGGTCGCCGTCGACGAGCTCGCCGTTCGCGTCCACCGCCAGGCAGCGGTCCGCGTCGCCGTCGAGCGCGATACCGACGTCGGCGCGGTGGCCGATCACCTCGCGCTGCAGACCCTCGATATGCGTGGATCCGCAGTTCAGGTTGATGTTCAGGCCATCGGGAGCCGCGGCGACCGTGACCACCTCGGCGCCGAGCCGGCGCAGTGCCTCCGGCGCGGTCTGCGAGGCCGCGCCGTTGGCGCAGTCGATCACGACCTTGAGACCGTCGAACCGGTTCGGGGCCGAGCGGACCAGGTGCGAGACATATGTCTCGAAGCCCTGCCCGTCGTCGGTGACCCGGCCGACGTCAGCGCCGGTCGGGCGCTGCCACTCCTCGTTCATCCGGGCCTCGATGGCGTCCTCGATCACGTCGTCGAGCTTGATCCCGCCGCGGGCCAGGAACTTGATGCCGTTGTCCGGCATCGGGTTGTGGCTGGCGGACAGCATCACACCGAGATCGGCGCCGGTCGAGCCGGTCAGATACGCGACGGCCGGGGTCGGCAGTACGCCGAGCCGGACGACGTCGACGCCGGCGCTGGCAAGACCAGCGACCACGGCGGCTTCGAGGAACTCACCACTGGCACGAGGATCCCGGCCCACAACGGCGCGCGGCCGGTGCCCTTCGAAGGCACCGGCCTCGCCGAGTACGTGAGCTGCCGCGACCGAGAGGTCGAGCGCCAGCTCCGCGGTCAGGTCCACGTTCGCCAGGCCACGGACTCCGTCCGTACCGAACAAACGCCCCATCAGGTGATCAGCGCTTGCTGTACTGAGGCGCCTTACGGGCCTTCTTGAGACCGGCCTTCTTCCGCTCCTTGATCCGCGCGTCGCGGGTGAGCAGACCGGCCTTCTTCAGACCCGGGCGGTTGGCCTCGAGGTCCGCTGCGTTCAGGCAGCGGGCGACACCGAGCTGCAGCGCACCGGCCTGGCCGGTGATACCGCCGCCGTTGATCCGGGCAATCACGTCGTACGAGCCCTCGAGGCCCGCGACGACGAACGGCTCGTTCACGTGCTGCTGGTGGACCTTGTTCGGGAAGTAGACGTCGAGGTCCTTCCCGTTGATCTTCCACTTGCCGGTGCCCGGGACGATCCGCACGCGGGCGACGGCCTCCTTGCGGCGACCAGTGGCGCCGGCCGGGTTGATGACCGCGACCCGACCCGTCTCGGCGCGCTGCTCCGGAGCCGGGTTGGTCTCGGAGGTGTAGGCGACCGGGCCCTCGCTGTCGATGGGGACCTCGGGGTCGAACTCTTCGGTCTCGGTGGTGATGTCGCTCACGCTGTGAATCCTCGTTTACCTGGTTCGTCGATCGCTTACTGGGCGATCTGGGTGATCTCGAACGGCTTCGGCTGCTGGGCCGTGTGCGGGTGCTCCGGACCGGCGTACACCTTCAGCTTGGTCAGCAGCTTCCGGCTCAGGCGGTTCTTCGGCAGCATGCCCCAGACGGCCTTCTCGACGGCCTTCCGCGGGTCCTTGTCGAGGATCTCGCCGATCGGCGTGGCGGTCAGACCACCCGGGTGACCCGAGTGACGGTAGGCCATCTTGTCGGTCCGCTTGGTGCCGGACAGCGCCACCTTGGAGGCGTTGACGACGATGACGAAGTCCCCACCGTCCACGTGCGGCGCGTAGGTCGGCTTGTGCTTGCCGCGCAGCAGGGTGGCGATCTGGACGGCGAGCCGACCGAGCGTGACGTCGGTGGCGTCGATCACGTGCCACTCACGAGTGACGTCAGCAGGCTTCGGGCTGTACGTGCGCACGGTCGTTGACCTTCGTTTCTCAGAGGTTGAACAAAACAGGACGTCGGCGAGCGGTCAGCCGACACGACGGTGCCATCGCAAGACCTGGAACGCACAACAGCAGCCCAGAATACCGGCGACGGCACGCGTGGGTCAAAGCGAGCCCACACGCCGAGGGGACCCCGGCTTGGAAGCAGCTGAGGACCGCACTAGTTTAGCGGTGAAGATTGCAGTCCGAACCCGCGTCCCGCCGGCTGATCTACCCTCATTCATCCAGGCGATGACGCCAGCTTCCGAAGAGGGCATTGTGACCGAACAGTCGCTCACCGTCCGGGACAACCGGACCGGCAAGGACTTCGACCTTGCCATCACCGATGGCACTATCCGTGCCGCCGACCTCAAGCAGATCAGCGCATCCGACGGCGACGGTGGCCTGGCCACCTACGACCCCGGCTTCGTCAACACCGCGTCCTGCCGCTCCTCCGTCACCTTCATCGACGGCGACAAGGGCATCCTGGAGTACCGCGGATACCCGATCGAGCAGCTCGCCGAGCAGTCCAACTACCTCGAGGTCGCGTACCTCCTGGTGAACGGCAAGCTGCCCAACAAGGCGGAGTACGAGGCCTGGGCGCACGACGTGACGTATCACACGTTCGTGCACGAGAACCTGAAGACCTTCATGCAGGGCTTCCGGTACGACGCGCACCCGATGGGCATGCTGCTGGCCTCGGTCGGCGGGCTGTCCACCTTCTATCCCGAGTCGCGCAACATCTTCGACGAGGAGTCGCGGGCGCTGCAGATCCGCCGGCTGATCGCGAAGATGCCGACGCTCGGCGCGTTCGCGTTCCGGCACGCGCAGGGCAAGCCGTACGTGTACCCCGACAACGAGCTCAGCTACACGGCGAACTTCTTGTCGATGCTGTTCAAGATGAGCGAGCCGAAGTACGCCGCCGACGACCGCCTGGTGCGGGCGCTGGAGATCCTGTTCATCCTGCACGCCGACCACGAGCAGAACGCGTCCACTAACGCGGTCCGCGCGATCGGCTCCACCCAGGTCGACCCGTACACCGCGGTGGCCGGCGGGATCGGCGCGCTCTACGGCCCGCTGCACGGCGGCGCCAACGAGGCGGTGCTGAAGATGCTCCGCCGGATCGGCTCGGTCGACAACGTGCCGTCGTTCATCGAGGGCGTGAAGAACGGCGAAGAGCGGCTGATGGGCTTCGGCCACCGGGTCTACAAGAACTACGACCCGCGCGCCAAGATCATCAAGAAGGCCGCCGACGACGTCTTCGAGGTCACCGGCATCAACCCGCTGCTGAAGATCGCCGTCGAGCTGGAGAAGATCGCGCTGGAGGACGAGTACTTCGTCTCCCGCAAGCTCTACCCGAACGTCGACTTCTACTCCGGCCTGATCTACGAGGCCCTGCAGTTCCCGCCGGAGATGTTCACGGTCCTGTTCGCCATCCCCCGCACCTCCGGCTGGCTGGCCCAGTGGCTGGAAATGCTCGGCGACAGCGACCAGAAGATCGCCCGCCCGAAACAGATCTACACCGGCGAACGAGGCACCCAGTACGTCCCCATGGGCGACCGCTGACCCTCGACAGCCCGAAACGGCCCCTCGACCACACCTGGCCGAGGGGCCGTTCCACGTCTTCCCCCCACGCAGCCGATTTGTCGTCCTTTCCCGCCGAGTCGTGCGAATCGACGGGCGCCGGTTCCCCGAGTCGTGCGATCTGGCGGACGCCGGTTTCGCCGAATCGTGCGAATCGGCGGACGCCGGTTCCCCGAGTCGTGCGATCTGGCGGACGCCGATTTCACCGAGTCGTACGAATTGGCGGACACCGGTTTCATCGAGTCGTGCGATCTGGCGGACGCCAGTTTCGCCGAGTCGTACGAATTGGCGGACACCGGTTTCATCGAGTCGTGCGATCTGGCGGACGCCAGTTTCGCCGAGTCGTACGAATTGGCGGACGCCGGTTCCCCGAGTCGTGGATTTGGGCGCGCTGCGGGCGCCGGAATCCACGACTCGGCGCGCTGCGGGCGCCGGAATCCACGACTGGGCGATCCTGATCCCCGCCAGATCACACGACTCGGCGGAGGGTAGTCGTCGCCGGAGGCGACGCTGCGGAGCGCGGCGGCTGATGGCCGGCGGCTGACGGGTCGCGGCTCACGGGTCGCAGCTCGCGGGTCGCGGGTAGCGGGTCGCGGGTCGCGGGTCGCGGGTCGCGGGTCGCGGGTCGCGGGTCGCGGGTCGCGGCTGGCGGCTGGCGGCTGGCGGCTGGCGAGTTTGTCGGTGGGCGCTGTTAGCTTCGGTGGATGGCGCCGTTGGTGGGGAAGGTTGCGCTCATCAGGGGGGCGAGTCGCGGGGTTGGGAAGGGGATCGCTCTCGGGCTGGCCGAGCAGGGAGCGACTGTGTACGTGACCGGGCGGACAACAGCCGGGGCCGCCCCGCCCACGCCACTCCCCGGGACGGTCGAGGAGACCGCGGCGGAGATCACCTCGATGGGCGGGGTCGGGGTGGCGATCAGCTGCGACCACCGCGACGACGACCAGACTCGGGCGGCAGTACGGCGGGTGGTCGACGAGGCCGGGCGGATCGACGTACTGGTCAACAACGTGTGGGGCGGATACGAGTACTTCTGGGACGGCACGCCGTTCTGGGAGGAGGCCGGCTTCTGGACCCAGCCCCTCGAGCGCTGGGATGCGGCGTTCCAGGCCGGGGTCCGCGCTCACTACGTGACGAGCGTGGCGGCCGTGCCGACAATGGTTGCCGCTGGCTCGGGCCTGATCGTGAACGTGTCGTCGGAGGGCGCGGAGAAGACCGACACAGGTGTCGCGTACGGCGCGGCCAAGGCGGCCACCGATCACCTGATCGCCTGCATGGCCCACGAACTCCGCGACCACGGAGTCGCCGCAGTCTCCCTCTACCCCGGCCTCGTCCGCACCGAGTCCGTCCTCAAAGCCGCCGAGTTCATCGACCTGACCGACTCAGAGTCCCCACTCTTCGTAGGCCGGGCCGTCGCCGCACTCGCCACAGACAAAGCCGTCCTCCGCCACACCGGCCAGGTAGTCCGCACCAACTCCCTCTCCAACGAGTACGGCTTCACCGACCCCGGCTGACCAGGCCGGCCCTCAGCCCTCGAGTCGTGCAAAACGGCTCGAGGGCATCTCGCCGAGTCGTGGAACAAGGCGATGGATTTCAACCGAAATCCACGACTCGCCAGCCAGCCGGCCGACCGGCTCGCCAAGTCCGCACACGACAACAACCCGTACCTCCGCCGATCAGCTCCCCACGATGAACCCCGGAGTCGGAGCGGGCCCAACCGGTGTGGTGGGGGAACCGCTCGCCGAATCCGCACACACGGCAACGACCCCAACAGATCCCGGGGATCAGCTCCCTGCAACCCGCTCCCGGCAACCAACTCCCGGCGATGACCCCCGGGGCAGGCGCAGCAGGTGCGGTGGCCGTCGGTTGATCCGCTCGACACGCCTGCACACGCGGCAACAACCCGCAGTTCCCGGCGATCAGCTCCCGGCGATCAGCTCCCGGCTTTTGAGCTGGCTTAGCAGCTCCCGGTCGCAGCCGGAGGATCCGCTCGACACGCCTGTACACGCGCAACAAGCCGCCGGCCCCGGGACGAACTCCCGGGGTCGGGAGCGGGCGTAGCAGGTGCGCTGAGGAGCGCAGCGACGAAGAAACACACACGGCGCACGCGGGCGCCCTCGACCAGGGGCGGCAGCCCGTACCCCCGGCGGCAGCCGGGGGGTGGGTGGGCGTCGGGCAGAGTGGGTGCGCTGAGGAGCGCAGCGACGAAGGAAGCACCCGCGGCGCACGCGGGGGCACTCGACCACAGGCGGCAGCCCGCACACCCCGGCGACAGCCGGAAGATCCGCGCGACAAGCGCGTCCCCCGCGGGCGGCAGCCCGCAGATCCCGGCGGTAGCCGGAGGTCCCGGCGGTAGCCGGAGGTCCCGGCGGTAGCCGGAGGTCCCGGCGGTAGCCGGAGGTCCCGGCGGTAGCCGGAAGGGATGTACCGGCGATGAGCCGGGGGGTGGGTGGGCGTCGGGCAGAGTGGGTGCGCTGAGGAGCGGAGCGACGAAGGAAGTACGCGCGGAGCACGCGGGGGCTGTTTCTCCGGCGTACGTGGAGGGCTGCTTGTCCGGCGTGCGCAGCAGGTACCCGCCTGGTTAATGTGTAGGAAATTAACCAACTTAGAGGTATTGCTTGGTTCTCTGGGTAGGTTAATGCTTTCACCATGGTTCGGGAAGGGCGGACGACGCTCAGGGATGTGGCGGAGGCGGCGGGGGTTTCCGTTGCTACCTGCTCCTATGTGTTGAGCGGGCGGGCCGATCGGACCACGCCGTTGCCGGAGGTGACGCGGCGCAGGGTGGAAGCGGCGGCGCGGGAGCTTGGGTACAAGGGGAACACCGCGGCGCGGAGCTTGCGGCGGCAGCGGTCGGAGTTGATCGCGATCGTTTATGCGCCGCCGGTGGGACCGTGGCTGGACCGGCTGACCTGGGAGTGCGAGGACGTCGCCGCCGCGCACGGGTACTCCGTGATCGGCGTTCCGGTACGACGGATCGACCGGGCAGCACAGTCCCTCAGGGTGATCACGCGCGGCCATGTCGACGGCGCGATCTTCACCCCGGGCCTCAGCGACGACCTCGACCTCACCGCCGCGCGCCGATCCACCCGCGCGCTGATGGCGTTCAGTGACACGCTCGCGATGACCGGCGTCGACGTAGTGCGCAACAACGTCAGGCAGGCGCTGGTCGAGGCAACGACGTACCTGATCGACTCCGGCCGCGAGCGGATCGCGTACCTCTCGCACCACGGCAACCCGGAGGACCGTTACCTCGGGTACGTCGATGCGCTCCAGCGCGCAGGCCGCAGAACAGACCCCGCGCTGGTCCGGGTCGGAGCCGCCTCCCGCGAGGACGCCGTACTCGTGGTCCGGGAGCTGCTCGACTCGCCGAACCCGCCGGACGCGATCGTCTCCGAGTCCGACCGGGGTGCGTTCGCCGCGTTGCAGGCGGCCGCCGACCGGGGCGTCAAGGTGCCGGACGACCTGGCCGTGATCGGTACCGGCAACACCCGGGAGGCGACGTACTCCCAGCCGCCGCTGACGAGCGTCGGCATGCATCAGCTCGACTTCACCGAGATGGTCGAGGCGCTGTTCGCCCGGATCGACGATCCCACCAGGCCCGCCAGAGAGCTGTTCATGCCCTGGGTCCTGAACCACCGCGCCTCCGCCTGACCCCCGACACCCCGACACCTGCGCCACTGCGCCACCCCGCGCCATCGAATGACCGTCGAAAGGTTTTGTCATGCCCTCCTTCAACCGCCGCTCGTTCCTCCAGCTCGGCCTCGGCGCCACCGTGCTCGGCGCCGTCGGCTGCTCGCCCGCGAAACCCGCCTCGAAGCAGGCCGACAGCCACACGTTCACGATCTACTGGAACGCCGGCCACGGATACCAGGCCTACAAGGAGGTGATCGACCAGTTCGGCAAGGACCACGACCTGCAGATGAACTGGCAGAAGTTCCAGTGGCCCGACCTGACCACCAAGCTGACCGCGGACTTCCGCTCTGGCAACGTGCCCGACCTGGTCGAAGAGGTCAGCGCCGGCACCGGGACGCAGTACGGACTGGCCGGCAACGTCCTCGCCCTGGACGACTTCGCAAAGGACGACAAAGCGTTCGGCTTCCCGGACGACTTCCTCGACCAGGCCGTCGTCGCCCGACAGTACGAGGGAAAGACGTACTCGATCCCGCTGCACCTCACCGCCAACGGCCTGCTCTTCTACAACAAGGCGATGATCGACACCCCGCCGACGACCTGGGACGAGTTCCTCGAGGCGGCCAGGTCGAACACCAAGGACAAGATCTCCGGCTGCGCCCTGAACTCGGATGCGAGCTACGCGGCGCCGTTCTACAACCAGCAGCGCGTGGACTTCAGCAACGTCGGCGCCAAGCAGTTCATGATGCCGGACGACGCCGCGTTGAAGGCGCTGCAGTTCATGCAGGACCTGGTGTACGCCGACAAGGTCTCCCCCGCGCCGGTCGCGACCACCGACTACTCGGGTCCGCAGAAGCTGTTCTCCGCCAAGCGCGCCGCGATGTTCGTCTCCGGTCCGTGGGACATCGGCCCGATCCGGCAGGGCAGTCCGGACATCGAGCTCGGGGTCGCCGTACCGCTGACCGGCGCGGTCCAGTCCGCGGCAATGGCCGGATCCGGGTTGATGATCCCGTCGAAGGCCAAGGACCCCAAGCTGTCCTGGGAGTTGATCACCAAGCTGGCCGCGGTGAAGGTCGAGCTGGCCGCCACCAAGGAGGCCGGCATGTCGATGCCGCGGAAGAGCTGGGCCGCGGACCCGTCCGTCACCGCCGATCCGAACCTGGCGGTCATCGCCAAGTCGCTCGCGGTCGTGGCCAAGCAGGACATCGCACTGTCGGCGAGCGGCAAGGCCGCGCAGATCAACGAGCTGTGGAAGAAGGCCTACCAGCAGATGATCATCCAGCACGCGCCGGTCGGGCCGACGCTGGACGACTTCCGCAAGCAGGCCGGGGCGGCGCTGTGATCCGTCGCCGGCAGGCGCTGACCGCATGGCTGTTCCTCACCCCGGCAGTGCTGTTCTTCGTACTCCTGTTCTTCCTCCCGATCGGCAACCAGCTGCTGACCGGCGCGTACGACGCCGACGGCACCTCGTTCGTCGGCTTCGGCAACTTCAGCCGGGCCTTCGGCGATCCCGAGGTGGTGCACTCGTTCCTGATCACGCTCGCGTACGCCGCCGGGACGCTCATCGTCGGTACGGCGGTCGGCCTCGGGCTGGCCGTGATCCTCAACCAGTCCCTCCGCGGCCGCACGCTGTTCCGCTCGGTGCTGCTGATCCCGTACCTGACGTCGGTGTCGATCATCGGCCTGCTCTGGCGCAACATCCTCGACCCGCAGGTCGGCATCCTGAACCGGTTGCTCGAGGCAATCAACCTGCCCGGTCAGACCTGGCTCAGCACGCATCCGTTGTCGACGATCGTCGGCATCACGGTCTGGTCGAGTGCCGGCTACACGATGGTCCTGTTCCTGGCCGGCCTGCAAGGCATCCCCGGCCTGTACTACGAGGCCGCGCGGATCGACGGCGCCGGGCCGTGGCGACGGTTCTTCGCGATCACGCTCCCGCTGCTCGCGCCGACCACGCTGTTCGTCTCGATCATCGGGCTGATCAGCACGCTGCAGCAGTTCGCGCTGCCGTACATCGTGACCGGCGGCGGCCCGGGCAACGCGACTTCCCTGTACGCACACCGGCTGTTCATCGTCGCGTTCAACGACAACGACTTCGGCTACGCGTCGGCGCTTTCGCTGCTGCTGCTGGTCGTCGTACTGATCCTGTCCCTCGTGCAGCTGCGGATCGGAGACCGGACCGATGCGTGAACGTCTCTTCCCCGGCGACCGCATCGCGGCGTACGTCGTCCTCGTCGCGCTCGCCCTGGTCACCGTGCTGCCGCTGCTGTACATGATCGTGCTGGCGCTGCAGAGCGACGGCGAGGTGCAGTCGGGTGATCCGGTGCTGTGGCCGGCCCATCTGCAATGGGACAACTTCAGCCGGCTGTTCGAGGCCGCGCCGTTCGGGCGGTTCTTCCTGAACAGCCTGGTGATGGCCGGCGCGATCACGGTCTCGCACCTGATCTTCGACCCGCTGGTCGGCTACGTGTTCGCGAAGATGGACTTCCCGGGCAAGCGGATCGCGTTCGTCGCGGTGCTGTCGACGTTGATGGTGCCGTTCTTCGTCCGGATGCTGCCGATCTACTCGATCTTCGCGAGTCTGGGCTGGATCGACAGCTATCAGGGACTGATCGTGCCGTTCCTGATGGATGCCTACGGCATCTTTCTGATGCGGCAGTTCATCCGGCCGCTGCCGGACGAGCTGATCGAGGCGGCCCGGGTGGACGGCGCCGGCGAGTTCCGGATCTACCTGCGGGTGATCCTGCCGCAGGGCAAGCCGGCGCTGGCCGTGCTCGGCCTGTTCACGTTCGTCTTCCAGTGGAACGAGTTCCTCTGGCCGCTGATCGTCACCAGCCGGACCGAGATGCGCACGCTGCCGATCGGGTTGACCCTGTTCAACCAGGAGTACTTCACGCAGTGGAACCTGACCGCCGCCGGCGCGCTGATCCTGTTCATCCCGACCGCGATCTTCTTCGTCGTCACCCAGAAGTTCCTGGTGGAGGGCATCGCCCTCTCCGGACTGAAATGAGAGCTCTTGATGCGCCCTAATGTGATCGTCTTCTTCACCGACCAGCAGCGCTGGGACACCGTCGGGAGCCCGTTGGGTATCACGCCCAACCTCGACCTGATGGCCCGCCGCGGCACGACGTACGAGACCGCCTGCACCACCAACCCGGTCTGTGCGCCGGCGCGCGCCGCGATGCAGACCGGCATGTACCCGACCAACGCCGGCGTCTACCGCAACGACGTACCGCTGCCGACGGACGCACCGACGCTCGGACGCCTGTTCGGCGACGCGGGCTACCAGACGGCGTACATCGGCAAGTGGCACCTGGGTACGCAGGATCCAGTGCCACGCGAGGAGCAGGCCGGGTACGACCACTGGCTGGCCTCGAACCTGCTCGAGTTCACCTCGGACGCCTATCGGACCGTTGTGTACGACGCCGATGGCGAGCCGGTCTTCCTACCCGGCTACCGGCCTGACGCGCTGACTGACGCAGCAATCCGCTTCATCACCAAGGCCGACGGCCCCTTCATGTTGTTCCTCTCGCTGATCGAGCCGCACCACCAGAACGAGCACGACGACTACCCGGCACCACAGGTCTACCGGGACACCTACGCCGGAGCATGGCTGCCACCTGATCTGGCGACCCTCCCTGGTACGGCACACCAGCACGCAGCTGGGTACTACGGCCAGATCAAGCGTGTAGACGAATGTCTGGGCAGACTGCGCGACGCACTCGTCAGCCTCGACCTCACTGACGACACCGTCCTGCTGTACACGTCCGACCATGGCTCGCACTTCAAGACCCGCAACAGCGAGTACAAGCGTTCTCCGCACGACGGGTCGGTCCGGGTGCCGCTGGTGGTCGAGGGACCCGGGTACCGCGGCGGCGGGCGCGTCAGTACGCCGGTCAGCACGGTGGACGTCGTACCGACGCTGCTGGACGCGGCTGGGATCGCACTCCCGGACCACCTGGACGGAGTACCGCTGCGGGAGTCTGCACGCGACGGTGTGCTGATCCAGGTGAGCGAGTCCGAGGTCGGCCGGGCGCTCCGGACAGACCGCTGGAAGTACTACGTGCACGCGCCCTCGGCCGGTGACGTACCCGCGGCGGACACGTACGTCGAGCGGGCGCTCTACGACCTCGACGCCGATCCGTACGAGCTGGACAACCTGATCGACAGCGTGAACCACCAGGAGATCGCTGCCGAACTACGAGAGCAGCTCGTGGCCGAGATCGCCCGGGTCGAAGGGCAGTCCGCGGCTGTGACGCCGTACCCGGAGACGCGGGAGCGTGGGCGCTTCCCGGAGACCACAGTCCGCCGGCTGAAGCTGGACGGGCGCCGGCTGGAGTAGCTGGATTGGAGATGGCCCCGGGCGGGCTCAGTGCCTCGGTCCGGGGCCATCCGGCGCCTCTGCGGACTAGGACGCCGCCGGAGCGGTGGCCGGTTCCCGCAGATGGCTGACGAGTTCTTCGACCTGGCCACGGGCGCGGATCATCGCCAGGTGGTCGATGTAGTCGCGGGACTCGACGATCAGGCCGTCGCGGACACGGAGTACGAAGATCGCGGGGACGGTGAACGGCTCGCCGCTGGCCAGGACGGTCCCGGCGTACTCGAACTCGGCGACGATCACCTCCGGGTCGGCGGTCTGGTGGACCCGGATGTTGACCGGCTGGAAGCTGACCACCTCGGTCACCCGCGGACCGGTCACGCCGAAGTGCTCCTCGAGGGCGGCACGAGACAGCAGCGGGTGGTCGCCGTACGGGTTCATCGGGTGGCGGACGTCGGTCTGCTCGGCGTACAGCCCGGGCAGGACGGCGAAGTCGCGGTCGGCGACGCCGTGGACCAGCTTCAGGAAGACCTCTTCGGGAGTCATCGGGTTCCTCACACGAGATAAACGGAGTGATGACTTCGAATATATGGAGTAACGACTTCGTTTACAACCCCCGGCCGGTTCCGCGCGTCTCTTAGGCTGAGAGCGACGAAGGGGAGCTGGGGTGCGAGCAGACGCGCGCGACAACCGGGCCAGGATCATGACCGCGGCCGACGATGTCTTCGGGCGATCGCCGAGCGCGTCCACCGACGATGTCGCGCGGCTGGCGGGGGTCGGGATCGCGACCGTGTTCCGGCACTTCCCGACCAAGACCGAGCTGCTCGAGGCCGTGCTCACGTTGCGGCTCGAGCGCTTGCGGGACCGCGCGCTCGAGCTGGCCGGCAGCGACGACCCGGGCAAGGCATTCTTCGAGTTCTTCACCCAGGTCGTGTCCGAGTCGGCGTCGAAGCTGGCGATCGCCGAGGCGCTGACCGGGGCCGGCGCGGCCGCCGGCGAGGAGGCACGGGCGGCCGGGCGCGGCATGCGGGAGGCGTTCAACGGCCTGCTCACCGCGGCGCAGCGGTCCGGCGCGGTGCGGCCGGACGCGGAGATGGCCGAGGTGTACGCGCTGATGATCGGCGCGTCCCGCGGCGCGACCGCCGCCAGGCTCGAGCCGCCGGTCCGCGACCGGATGCTCGCGCTGATCTACGACGGCCTGGCGCCGCGTTCGTGAGACGCCGCTGGCGCTCCTGGTCCCGCCTCCGCCGAGTCCTCGTCTCGGTCGCGCTCGCCGTGGTCGTGCTGGTGATCGCGCCACTGGGCACGTATGCAGCCTCGCTGAGGGTGCAGTACGCCGGTGAGCCGTCCGCGCAGGCGCGAACCCGCAACCACGACGCGCTCTGGCTCGGGCATGCCTGGGTCGACGGCCGGAAGACCGACGCCGACGTCACCGCACTCGCCCAGCGCCTGCAGACCACCGGCATCCGCGACGTCTACGTACACACCGGCCCGCTCGAACACGACGGTTCGTTGCCGTTGGCAAAGGTATCGCCGAAGGCACGCTGGTTCGTCGAGGCGATGCACGCGGCGGCCCCCGCCGTACGCGTGCAGGCGTGGCTCGGCGACGTCGTACAACCGGGCAAGAACCCCGGCATGAACCTCGACGATCCAGCCGTCCGCACGCGGGTGGTCGCATCGGCGAAAGCCGTGCTGGCACAGGGTTTCCAGGGCATCCACTACGACTTCGAGCCGGTCCGCTCCGGCTCCAAGGGCTACCTGGCCGTGCTGGACGAGACGCGCGCGCTCGGCACCACGCTGTCGGTCGCCGCCGCGCAGATCGACCCACTCTGGTACCTGCACGCGATCCCGATCGACAAGTGGTGGTCGCAGGAGTACTTCGCCAAGGTGGCGAGCCGGGTCGACCAGATCGCCGTCATGTCCTACGACACAGCGATGCCGCTGGAGTCCCTGTACGGCGGGTACGTCGCCAAGCAGACCAAGCTGGCGCTAGAGGTCACTCCCCCGAACACGGTCCTGCTCATGGGCCTCCCGGCGTACTGGGAGAGCAACCCGTCCCACTGGGGCCACGCCGAGACGGTCACCGCGGCAGTCCGCGGTGCCCGCCTCGGCCTGGGCAACTCAACCCGCCAGAACTTCGGACTGGCTCTGTACGTCGACTTCGCCGCCACCGAAGACCACTGGACCGCCTACCGCGACGGCTGGTGCCTGGTGGACTAGCGAGCCCGTTCGACGCGGCCCTCGTCCCAGACTGGTTCGTCGGGCTCGTAGACGGAGCCATCGGCGCCGAAGACGAGGTACCGGTCGAAGCCGCGCGCGAACCACCGGTCGTGAGTCACGGCGAGCACTGTGCCGTCGAAAGCGTCCAGCCCCTCCTCCAGCGCCTCCGCGGACTCCACGTCCAGGTTGTCGGTGGGCTCGTCGAGCAGGAGCAGCGTGGCGCCGGACAGCTCGAGCAGCAGGATCTGGAACCGGGCCTGCTGCCCACCGGACAGACTGTCGAACGTCTGCTCCGCCGCATGCGCCAGCTCGTACCGGTCCAGCTTCCGTGACGCCAGCTCGCGACCCATGCCCTCACGGTGGTCGTCACCGCGGTGCAGGATCTCCAGCAACGTCCGGCCCATCAACTCCGGGTGCTCGTGCGTCTGCGCGAACCAGCCAGGCCGCACGCGCGCCCCCAGCTTCGCGTTGCCGGTGTGAGCGACCGGAGCGATGTTCACCTCTCCAACCGGCTGGTGCTCGACATCCGGGTCCGAGCCGCCGTTGGCGAGCAGGCGCAGGAAGTGCGACTTCCCGGACCCGTTCGATCCCAGTACGGCGACACGTTCGCCGTACCAAACCTCCAGGTCGAACGGCTTCATCAGACCGGTCAGCTCGAGTTGGGTGCACACGACGGCCCGCTTGCCGGTCCGACCGCCGGTGAGGCGCATGCTGACCTTCTGCTCGCGCGGCAGCGCCTGCGGCGGCCCGGCCTCCTCGAACTTGCGCAGCCGGGTCTGGGACGCGCGGTAGCGCGACGCCATGTCGGAGTTGTACGCCGCCTTCTGCTTGTACATCAGCATCTGGGCGCGGAGCTTCGCGTGCTCCTCGTCCCACCGCTTGCGCAGCTCCTCGAACCGCTCGAACCGGTGCCGCCGAGCCTCGTGGTACGTCGCGAAGCCGCCGCCGTGCGTCCACGCCGTATTGCCGGCGGCACCCAGCTCGACGGTGACGATCCGGGTAGCGGTGTTGGCCAGCAGCTCCCGGTCGTGGCTGATGTAGAGCACGGTCTTGTCGCTCGTGCGCAGCTGCTCCTCGAGCCAGCGCTTCCCAGGTACGTCGAGGTAGTTGTCCGGCTCGTCCAGGATCAGCACCTCGTCCGGCCCGCGCAGCAAGGCCTCCAGCACCAGGCGCTTCTGCTCGCCGCCGGACAGCGTCTTCACCTCACGCCAGCGGCATCGATCGAACGGCACACCGAGGGCAGCCGTCGTACACACGTCCCAGAGCACCTCGGCGTCGTACCCCCCGACCTCGCCCCAGTCGGACACGGCCTGTGCGTACTTGAGCTGGGTCTTCTCGGTGTCGTCCTCCATCATCGCCAGCTCGGCCTTGTCCAGCTTGGCCGCGGCCTGCTGGATCCGCTCCGGCGCGACGGCCAGCAGCAGGTCCCGGACGGTCGACGAGTCCCGCACCGACCCGACGAACTGCCGCATCACGCCCAGCCCGCCGGACCGCGAGATGCTGCCGCTGTGGGCCTTCAGGTCGCCCGCGATGATCCTGGTCAGCGTGGTCTTCCCGGAGCCGTTCGCACCGACCAGCGCAACCTTCGCACCGTCTCCGACGCGGAACGTGATGTCGTCCAGCAACACCCGCCCGTCCGGCAACTCGAACCCCACTCCACCGACATCCACGTGACCCATGCCCCCAGTCTGACCGGCCGGGCCCGCCCCCGGCGACCGGTTATCGTTTGCCGGTGCCGCGCAACCTGAGAGGACGCGAGATCCTCCCCGAGACGCGGGAGTACCAGTGGGTCGCGAGCGTCGTGGCCGCGGTAGAGCGCCGTACCGGCGTGCCGTCGTCGTGGAACCGCCGGCTGTACGACGAGCACAGCGGCACCGGCGCGACAGCGGAGTACAACGGGCCGATGACGGTCAGCCGGCAGCTCGTCCTCGAGCCGGTGATGCGCGCGTACGACGCAACCGGACCGCTCGACCTCGACACGGTCGGCTGGGCCCGGATCGGCGCGATGACCGTGGTCCACGAGACCGACCACCACCAGCACCCGGCCGGCGACGAGCACGCACCCGACGCGGTCCGCTTCTACTCCCCGGAGGCGGAGGCGGTGATCGAGGGCCTCGCCGACAGCAACCGGGACCGGCTCGCCGACCCGGTCATCCGGGACATCGGGATGGACAAGGCCGTCCCGAGGATCCTCGAGGTGCAGGCGGTGATGCCGTACGCCGGCTACCAGGCCGCCGTCGAAGGGGCGCTACACGGTCTGCACACGATCAGCGGCCGGTCGCAGCATGAGGTCTGGACCGCCGTCGACCAGACTCCGTTCGTACAGCGGTACAACGCGATGGCCGATGTCGTCATCGACTCCCGGCTGAACGGTCTGATGCCGCCGGAGCACCGGTCGCAGATCAGGCTCCGGCTGAGTCAGCCGTTGAAGGAGGAGCTCGGCGGGCTCACCGCCTACACGACGGAGACGGAGCTCCCGGTCCAGCTGGCGGCACGGGGTCGTGAGACCGCGACCAGAGCAGTGCGGCGGCTGGAGCAGGAGCTGGGCAGGATCGAGGCGCACTACCGGCAGTACAGCGAGCACCCGCCGCGGATGCCGATGTCTGCCGAGCAGACGGCGTTGGTGCAGCGCATCGAGGCGCACTACGGCCGGTCGACCGACCTGGATACCGCACACCTGCGCCGGTTCGTGGACAGCTCGGCGACTGCCCGGCTGGGCGGTGCGGCGGCAGGTGGGGCTGGTGCGGCGTCAGGGGCCGCTGCGTCAGGAGGCGCCGCGTCAGGTGCTGCAGCGGCCTGGGACGGGTGGCGGCCGGACAGGTCTCGTTCAGCCGGCGGGCCGGGCCGGTAGGCGACCCTCTGGCGCGGGATGATCGGCGTCGATGGATGCTTATCGTGAGGCGCAGCGGCTGTACGCCGAGGCAATGTTGTCGACTGCCACCGGGCCGGAGCGGGTCGCCGTGCTGGAGCAGACGCTGCAGCGGATCGGCGACCTGGTGCCGCAGGCCGCTCCGGACGAGCGGTCCGCCGTACTGCTGATGAACAGCTCGATCGCGCAGCTGATCGCCGGGGAGAAGCGATGAACGAGCTCGAGCGCGGTCCGGAGATCCTCCCGGGCACACCGGACTACGAGTGGTTCGCATCGGTCGTCGACAGGACCGAGGAGTTCGCCGGACGGTCCTCCCACTGGAACGGGAGGCTGTACGAGCAGCCGGGCGCGGTAGCCGGCGTCGTCGAGGCCGACGGCAGCATGACGATCAGCCGGGAACACATCCTCGACCCGGCCCGTCCCGGTTACACCGAGGGCCGTTCGCTCACGCACGACGAGCGCTACGCGGCGGGCGCTGCGACGCGGATGGCGGTGTTCCAGGCGCGAGCCTCGCTGTCCGGACTGGGAGACGACACCGGCCCCGGCGCCTCGCCGATCGGGTCGCTCGAGGACATCGCCCTCGAGAACGCACTCGCCGACCGCTTCACGGGGAGGTACGGCGGGCGGATTGCCGAGAGCCTGACCGAGCAGAACCTGCCGGTGGACAGTTTCCCGGCGTTCCCGGCGTACACCACGGCCACGGACCGGTTGATGTACTCGCTAAGCAGACCCACCGGGATGGGACCGGGCGAGCTCCGCGACCTGCTCGAGGCCACGGATCGTTCACAGCGGTTCAACGTGATCGCCGACCGGGTGATCGACACCCAGCTCGGCGACCGAGTGCCGGAGTCGCACCGGAACCAGCTGCGCCAGGACCTCACCGGACCGCTGCGGCGTGGGCTCAGCGGCCTGACCATGACCGAGTACAGCCAGCTGACCCACCAGGGCTCGAAGCTGAACTGGGGCCACGAGTCCGCCGAGCTGACCGAGTTCGAGTTCGAGCTGAACCTCGAGGACATCAAGACCCACTACGACTCGTGGGGCGCGGAGCACCCGGGCGTGGAGCCGCCCGAGCTGCCCGACGAGCTGCGGGAGACGTTCCTCGACCGGGAAGAGGGCATGCGGCAGATCTGGGCCGACCGGGGTTGGCCCGCTCAGCAGCCCGTCCCCGGCCGCGAACAGGAGTACTACGAGAGCCTCAACGAGCAGGTCTACCCGAACGAGCGCGAGCAGGAGATCGCCAGGCTGCAGCAGTTCCTGTGGTCGCACACGGCGCCGAGCCAACACACGGATCCAGCAACTGGTGCCGGCGAGCGACCCAACAACGTGCGCGAGATCGGTTCGGCCCGCAAGGGACAGCGCGGGATCGAGTAGCTACCAGTCCTTGAGCGCGTCCAGGTAGGTGCCGCCGGACGGGCGGACCGACCCGGTCATGAACAGCTTGAGCGGTGCCGAGAACAGGCCGTACGTGTGCGTGCCGGTGAAGAACCCGGCCGACTCGCAGCCGTCGTACTCGACCCAGATCTCGCGGGTACCGGCCGCGGTCTCGAACCGGAGCACGATCGCCTCGGACGGCTTGGACACCTGCGGCGCGCACTTGAACACCGGGAGCTTGGGGTTCCGCTCCGGCAGCACCTTGATCTCGTTGACCACCTGCTGCGCGGTCGCGGCGTTGAACGACTCCTGCCCGAGCAGGCCGGTCCCGCCCTCGGCGAAGCCGTAGCGGCAGGCACGCAGCCCGGTCACCATCGTGTTCAGGTCGAGCCCGGTGCCGGCCGGCAGAGCGTCCGGACCGGGAGCCGTCAGGATCGGATGGTCGACCGGACACCCGGCCACCGACTCGTTGGAGGGCGCCACGCCTTGTGCTGTGTTCGGCGCCGCAGCCTTGCTGTCCCCACTGGAGTCGCTGTTGCTGGTGGCAACTGGCGACTCCCCGCCGGCGAAGCTCCACACGCCCCCGATAGCAGCAGCGACCAGCACGGCGCCTGCTGCCACCGACCAGGTCTGACGACGCCGATGCACACGTCGACGGGCCTCGTGAGCCATACGGCTGTTCTGCGAGTGGGTCTGTCCGGCGGCCTGGTTGTGCAGAGCAGCTGTGAACTTGGGGCCGAGCTCCTGCTCTGGGTCGTGCTCAGGCATCCTCGGCTCCTTCCGTGCTCTCAGTGTTGTCGGTGCTCAACGTCGTCTTCAAAGCGGCCAATGCTCGATGGACGTGGGACCGGGCGGTCGCCTCGGCGCAGTGCAGCAGTTGCGCGATCTCGGCGTACGAGAGCTCTTCGTAGAACCGCAGTACGACGGCAGCTCGCTGCTTGTCGGGCAGCGTCGCGCACAGTGCCCAGATCGCCTCCGACTCGGCGCGTGCCGCCGTACCGTCCGAAACAGCCCGTGCCGTCCGCACCGGGTCCGCAGCGGGCGCCTCGCGGCGACGGAACCTGCGCCACCAGGAGATGTGCGCATTGACCACCATCCGCTTCACGTACGCCTCTGGGTCGTCGGCCCGGCTGACCCGGCCCCACCGTGCACAGGCAGTCGTGAGGGCGTCCTGCACGGCGTCCTCGGCCAGGTTGGAGTCGCCGGTCAGGACATAGGCGAACCTCAGCAGGGCGTCGGCCTTCTCGCTGACCCACACCTCGAAGTCGAGCGGCCCTGTCCGTGCCTCCGCTGCCACCAAGGCTGCCTCCATACCTCCAGGACGGCGCCGGTGGCGCGTTCGTTGCAGCAGGACCCTGGATCCTGCCGCCGGACGGTCCGCAGCGTAACCCAATCGGTGCTTGACGCCTGCTGTTCATAGCCCGTTCCGTCGCTAGTCTGGCGCGGTTCTTCCCCCGAGAACGAAGGGCTGCGGCATGCCGGGCAGATACCAATTCATCGATGGCCGCTTCAGTCGCGGTGACCTGCAGGCGTTCGACTGGGCGGACCACGTGACTGCCGTCCTGGGCCACAACCGCCGGCCGGCCGGGTTCGACCTGTACCGGAGGGCCGACTGGAACGACAACCGGAGCAGGGTACGGTCCGACGGCTCGATCCTCCTCGGCGCCCGGACCGCCCACTGGCTCGAGACGTGCGGCAACCGGATGTACAACGCGCACTACCCGGGTCAGTATCAGCCGACCCGCGAGGAAGCCCTGAACGTCCGGCAGGCGCTGGACGAGTTCATCACGGTCTACCTCGACAAGGTGCAGCCGCCGCACCCGGCTACGACACCCGCGTTGCAGGCCCTGGACTCCGGACTCCGCGACACCGTCGTCATCCCGAAGGTCATCGAGGGCTCGCTGATCGATCGCGCCTTCCCGGATATCACGCGGCTGGAAGGCCGGCAGCCGTTCCTGCAGGCAGCGACACGAGGGCTCACCGAACGGCTCGGCAACCATGTGGGGATGCAGGCCGGCGAGCTCGCGGACCTGCTGGTGAAGACGCCACCCGCCCAGCGCTTCGAAGCGCTGGCTGATGTCCTGGTCGAGAGGGACCCGCTGCAACGACGGCTACCGGACGGCTCTGCGCGGACTCTCCCGGCTGATCATGTGGCTCGCCTGAAGGCAGCCCTGACACAGCAACTCGACCAGGCCTTCCAGCGGGGTGGGGAGTCGAGCCGCCAGGTCGGTCAGGACGCCCGCGGCCTCGGCAGGAGCTTCGGCGAACAGCGGGCGACGAAGTTGCTCGGGCGGTGTGCGAACGCACGGAGCGCGATCGACACCGAGCAGCCCGGCTACCAGCAGGTCTCGGACCTGATGTCCGTCGTACAGGACGATCTCGCCACCGGCCGGGCTTCAGCGAGTCAAGGACGCGACAGTGAAGCGCGGGTGCTGCAGCTCAAGCTCAACACCGACTACTGGAACGGCGAGCTGCACACGTCAGGCCTGCCCGACGGCGCATCGGGGTACGCCGGTACCGATCGCTCGCTGACCTTCGACCGGGAGAAGGTGATCGACGTCCTGGCAAGCGTCGGCTCAGCCAAAGGACCGTCGCCGGAGCTTCGGGACGCGGTCGGCGTCGTCGCGACGCAGGCAGCGCGCCTGTGCAATCCGGTCGCTCCTGGAACTCAGCAGAACGGGCCTGGCGGACAGGCGTTCGAGGACCAGCTGTGCCGGGACTTCGTCGGCCAGGAACAGGACCGCCTGTTCGCGACTCTCGGATTCGCCGAGGTGGACAGTGCTCCGCGCAGCCAGACCGCGACGGCACAGGTGGTTGCGACCCTCACGGAGGCAGCCGCGCGAAGGCTGGGCCTGGAGCCGCAGGAGCTCACGGCCAGGTTGCTCACAACACCTTCAAACGAACGCATCGAGCGGGCGGCCGCCCTCACCCTCGGCGAACCCGGCATGGCTGTCGACCGCAGCAGATGGGACGAGGCCACCAAGACCCTGGCCGGGAACATCGACGCCACCCTCGCGAAGGCGGCGGAGGCCGACCGAACCGGCCAGACCAAGCTGCACGCCTGGAACCGGGCCACGGCCGGCGAACGGCTGAGTCATCAGCTCACCACGGCGATCGAGAAGGCCGGCCGACCTGTCAGACAAGCAGACATCTCCGCTGACCAAGCATTGCTGAAGAGCGTCGCCGCGGCGACCAGCGGCCAGCCACGACCGGGAGGCGATCCGGCCGGCCGCGCGGATCCCGCGACCCGACGCGGACCTCAACCCGACAACGGAAAATCCACCCAGCGGTCCACCGGGCGTTAGGTCAGCGGGTGGCGCGGAGGACGCGGAAGCCCTTTGCGCTGCCGATCCGGTCGCAGGGGTAGCCCTGGTCGGTCATCCAGCGCTGCAAGGAATCGCCGCCCAGGTTCTTGCCGACGACGAACCACGCCACGCCCTCGGGCGCGAGCCGTTCCAGCCAGCGCAGCAGCATCTTGTGCAGCTCCGGCTTGCCGATGTGGATCGCCGGGTTCGACCAGATCTGGTCGAACCGCAGGTCCTCGGGTACGTCGTCCGGCAGCACCGCATGCACCCGCTTGCCAACCCCCGCAGCCGCCGCGTTCACCCCGGTCAGCTCAAGCGCGCGGTTGTTCACGTCGACCGCCCACACCGTCGCCTTCGGGACCTCCACCGCCAGCGCACACGCGATCGGCCCGTAGCCACAGCCCAGGTCGAGGAACGTGCCGGCCTGCTTCGGCGGCTCGGTCTCCCGCAGCAACACCGCCGTACCGATGTCCAGACGGTCCCGGGAGAACACACCGGTCGCCGTCGTGAAGACGTACGGCTTCCCCCAGATCCGCGCCTCGACGGTACGCCGTACGTCCGCCGACTGCGGGTCCGCGGAGAAGAAGTGGTCACCCACGCTGATGCACCTCTCCCCTGACCTGCCTGGCCTGCAGTGCCCGTGCAGCCAGCTCACCGTCTGCCGGGTACCGCACTTCTTCCAGCGTCAGCCCGTGTGCCGGCAGCACGGACACAGCCGAGTCCCGCACCTTCCCAGCCAGTACGACGCCCGGCCACTCCACGTCGCGCCGTCCGTCGCCCACCGGGATCATCGAACCGACCAGGGCTCGCACCATCGAGTGACAGAAGGCATCCGCGATCACAGTGCCCTCCAACTGACCGACACCCGTCCGCCGCCACGAGAAGTCCAGCAGCGCCCGCACTGTGCTGGCCCCCTCCCGTTTCTTGCAGTACGCCGCAAAGTCGTGCTCGCCGAGGAGTCCGGCCGCGGCGGCGTTCATACGATCCACGTCGAGCGGTCGCCCCACCCGGAGTACATGTCCCCGGGTCAGCGGGTCCCAGCCGGCCGGGTCGTCACACAGGCGGTACACGTACCGGCGGGCCAGAGCGGAGAACCTGGCGTCAAAGCCCTCTGGAGCCGCCGTGACGGCCGTGACAGCTACATCCTCGGGCAGGACGCCGTTAAGCCCTCTCAGGAGCCTCAGCGGGTCTACAGCGCCTTCGACGTCCACATGGGTGACCTGGCCGCGGGCGTGGACGCCCGTGTCGGTCCGGCCGGCGCAAGTCACGGTCAGCGGCTCCGGCAGCCGCAGTACGACGCGGAGCGCTTCTTCCAGCGTGCCCTGCACCGTACGGAGTCCCTCTTGACGCGCCCAGCCGTGGAAGCCGGTTCCGTCGTACCTGAGGTCTATCCGCCAACGCACACGGCAATCTAACGCAACAGAGCCCCCTCACCATGCGGTGAGGGGGCTCTGGAGGTGATGCTTACTTGTCGTCGTCCTCGGTCTCGCCGGCCTTGGCGAAGCCCGCGGCCTCGGCGTCCGCCTCGGTCTTGAACCAGACCTCGGCGACCGTCTGGTCGTACCACGGCGACTCGGTGGTGTGGTACTTCATCGAGTTCTCGTTGCCCTTGATGGTGAAGCCCTCGGGCGCGGAGCCGTCCTCGAGCGGCGCGGCGGAGTTGTCGAACTTGCCGGCCACGACGTCCTGGACCGGAGCGTCCTCGACGGTGTCCTCGACCTTCTCCTCGGCCTTCGGAGCGGCCGCCTTCTTGGCCGGAGCCTTCTTGGCGGTCTTGTTCGCCTTCGGCGAGTCGGCCAGCGCCTCGACCAGCTCGATCTTCACCATCGGCGCGTTGTCGCCCTTACGCGGACCGAGCTTGGTGATCCGGGTGTAGCCACCCGGACGGTCGGCGTACCGCTCGCCGATCTCGGTGAAGAGCACGTGCACGACGCTCTTGTCCTTGATCCGCTTCATCACCTGACGGCGCGAGTTGAGGTCACCACGCTTCGCCTTGGTGATCATCTGCTCCGCCAGCGGCTGCAGGCGCTTGGCCTTGGCCGCGGTGGTGGTGATGGCGCCGTGCTCGAACAGCGACGTCGCGAGGTTGCTGAGGATCAGCTTCTCGTGCGCCGGGCTGCCGCCCAGCCGGGCACCCTTGGTGGGGGTTGGCATCTCATAACTCCAGGAATCTAAGGCTCGTCGAGCCGTTGGGTTTCGGGCCCGACGGGCCGCAGGTCAGCTCAGTACTGCTCGGTCTCGGCGAAGCTCTCGTCCTCGTCGTCCGCCTCGTTGCCGTAGGCACCGGACGCGGCGCGGAGGTCGAACCCGGGCGGGGAGTCCTTCAGCGACAGGCCCATCTCGGCCAGCTTCAGCTTGACCTCGTCGATCGACTTGGAGCCGAAGTTCCGGATGTCCAGCAGGTCCTGCTCGCTACGCGAGATCAGCTCACCCACGGTGTGGATGCCCTCACGCTTGAGGCAGTTGTACGACCGGACGGTCAGCTGCAGGTCCTCGACCGGCAGGGCCAGGTCGGCGGCCATCTGCTCGTCCACCGGGGACGGGCCGATGTCGATGCCCTCGGCCTCGACGTTCAGCTCGCGGGCCAGGCCGAACAGCTCGACCAGGGTCTTACCGGCCGACGCGACGGCGTCGCGGGGCAGCATCGACGGCTTGGTCTCGACGTCGACCACGAGGCGGTCGAAGTCGGTGCGCTGCTCGACGCGGGTCGCCTCGACCTTGTAGGTGACCTTGAGCACCGGCGAGTAGATCGAGTCGACCGGCATCCGGCCGATCTCGGCGTCGGCGGACTTGTTCTGGACGGCCGACACGTAGCCGCGACCGCGCTCGACGACCAGCTCCATCTCGAGCCGGCCCTTCTCGTTCAGCGTGGCGATCTTCAGGTCCGGGTTGTGCACCTCGACACCGGCCGGCGGCGCGATGTCGGCGGCGGTCACGTCACCGGGGCCCTGCTTGCGCAGGTACATGGTGACCGGCTCGTCGTGCTCGGACGAGACGACCAGGTCCTTCAGGTTCAGGATCAGCTGGGTGGCGTCTTCCTTGACCCCGGCAACGGTCGAGAACTCGTGCAGGACACCGTCGATCTTGATGCTGGTGACGGCGGCGCCGGGGATGGAGGACAGCAGGGTCCGGCGGATCGAGTTACCGAGGGTGTAACCGAAGCCCGGCTCCAGCGGCTCGATCACGAACCGCGAGCGGTACTCGTCGACGACCTCTTCGGTCAGGGTGGGGCGTTGTGCGATAAGCAACTTCGTGTTCCTTCTCTGTCGCGACGACCACTATTTGAGGTCGCGAGGGGTGAAGAAGACACCGGACCGGCCGGCGGCCCTGGAGCCACCGGCCGGCACGCGGTCAGTTCTTCGAGTAGAGCTCGACGATCAGGTGCTCGGCGACCTGGGTGTCGATCTGCTGCCGGGTCGGCAGCTGGTGGACGAGGATCCGCAGCCGCTCGGGCATCACCTCGAGCCACGCGGGGACGACGCGCTCGGCGTGCGTCTCGCGGGCGACGATGAACGGCGTCGTCTCGGCCGACTTCTGCTTGACATCGATGATGTCGTGCGCAGCCACCCGGTACGACGGGATGTTCACCTTGACGCCGTTCACGGTGAAGTGACCGTGGACGACGAGCTGACGGGCCTGCCGACGGGTCCGGGCCAGGCCGGAGCGGTAGACCACGTTGTCCAGGCGGGACTCAAGGATCTGCAGCAGGTTGTCACCGGTCTTGCCGGAGCGCCGCGAGGCCTCCTCGTAGTACCGGCGGAACTGCTTCTCGAGAACGCCGTACGAGTAACGCGCCTTCTGCTTCTCGCGCAGCTGGAGCAGGTACTCGCTCTCCTTCGGGCGGCCGCGGCCGTGCATACCCGGCGGGTACGGACGACGCTCGAACGCCTTGTCGCCACCGACGAGGTCGACCCCGAGACGGCGCGACTTCTTGGTCATAGGTCCGGTGTAACGGGCCATGGTTCGCTACCTTCCTCTCTCTGGGGTCAGACCCGGCGCCGCTTCGGCGGGCGGCATCCGTTGTGGGCGACGGGGGTGACGTCCTGGATGGTGCCGACCTCGAGGCCGACCGCACCCAGCGAACGGATCGCGGTCTCACGGCCGGAGCCGGGACCCTTGACGAACACGTCGATCTTGCGCATGCCGTGCTCCATCGCGCGGCGTCCGGCAGCCTCGGCGGCCATCTGCGCGGCGAACGGGGTCGACTTGCGCGAACCCTTGAAGCCGACGGTTCCCGCGGAGGCCCACGAGATGACCGCGCCGGTCGGGTCGGTGATCGTCACGATCGTGTTGTTGAACGTGCTCTTGATGTGCGCGTGGCCGGCGGCCACGTTCTTCTTCTCCTTGCGGCGCACCTTCTTCGCGCCGGCCGCGCTGCGGCTCTTGGGAGGCATAGGTCAGTTGCTCCTGGGGTCGACGGTCATCCGGGTCACTTCTTCTTCTTGCCGGCGATCGCCTTACGACGACCCTTGCGGCTGCGGGCGTTGGTGCGGGTGCGCTGACCGCGCACCGGCAGGCCGCTGCGGTGCCGGCGACCCTGGTACGACCCGATCTCGATCTTGCGGCGGATGTCCGCGGTCACCTCGCGACGGAGGTCACCTTCGATCTTGTAGTTGCCTTCGATCCAGTCCCGGAGCTTCACCAGCTCGTCGTCGCCCAGTTCGTGGACGCGCTTGTCACCGGAGATCCCGGTGGCTTCGAGCGTCTTCAGGGCGCGAGTACGACCTACACCGAAGATGTAGGTGAGAGCGACCTCGATGCGCTTGTCGCGCGGCAGGTCGACCCCTACGAGGCGTGCCATGTGGCGGTGTTCCTTTCGTCAGCAGAGGTGTGGTGGCGCGCCGCGTCCCCGCCCGCCTCGGTGAGAGTTGTTGTTCACCGGCGGGGCCCCGGCCTCTGTTCCGGGGGCAACATCCGGGACGTTCTCCCGGATGAGCGTGCGCGCTGTGGTGCGAAAGTGCCTGTGTACTGCGTCGAGCTTTGTCAGCCCTGCCGCTGCTTGTGCCGCGGGTTCTCGCAGATCACCATGACCCGGCCGTGACGGCGGATCACCTTGCACTTGTCGCAGATCTTCTTGACGCTCGGATTGACCTTCATCGAGCTACTTTCTTCGACAGGTGTTGGTGGGTGTTACTTGTACCGATAGACGATCCGACCCCTGGTGAGGTCGTACGGCGACAGCTCCACGACGACCCGGTCCTCGGGGAGGATCCGGATGTAGTGCTGCCTCATCTTGCCGCTGATGTGCGCGAGCACCTTGTGCCCGTTGGACAGCTCAACACGGAACATCGCGTTCGGCAGGGCCTCGACGATGGTGCCCTCGAGTTCGATTACTCCCTCTTTTTTGGGCATGTCCTCGCACTTCTGTAGACGTGACTGGCTATGGCTCCAAAGAGCCAAGGAAAAAGTCTACGCCACGCACGGCGAAGAACCCAATTGAGCCCTCAGCGGGTACTCTCCAGCTCCTTCAGGTGCTCGGCACCCCATTCGTCGAGTGGCATCAGTGCGACGTTGAGTGACTCACCGAGTGCGGTGAGTGAGTACTCGACCTTCGGCGGCACCTGATGGAAGACCTCGCGGTGCACGATGCCGCGCGCCTCCAGCTCACGCAACTGCTGGATCAGCATCTTCTCGGTGACCCCGGACACCTCCCGGCGCAGCTCGCCGAACCGCATCGGCCCATGGTGCAGCGCCCAGAGGATGCGCGGCTTCCACTTCCCGCCGATCACGTCGGCCGCGGCGTCCAGCCCACAGGTGTACGGGCGCATACTTACCTTTCCGTCAGTACCTGACTATTTAGTGGGTACTTGCCCATTCTAAAGCTTCGCCGCGAGGGTTGTCGGCATGAAGACACCCGTCACGGTTCTGGGGCTCGGGGCGATGGGGACTGCTCTCGCCCGGGCCTTTCTGTCCGCCGGCCATCCGGTCACCGTCTGGAATCGGACGCCCGGGCGCTCGCCCGAGCTGGACGCACTGGGCGCCGGCCGGGCCGCGAGCGCCGCGGCGGCAGTGGCCGCGAGTCCGCTCGTCGTCGTCTGCCTGCTGGTCGACGCCACCGTCCGCAGCACACTCGACGGCGTCGACCTCGGTGGCAAGACCGTCGTCAATCTGACCAACAGCACGCCGGAACAGGCCCGCGAGACTGCCGCGCTGCTCGGCGCCGCGGAGTACCTGGACGGCGGCATCATGGCTGTCCCCGCCATGATCGGCGGACCGGCGGCATTCATCTTCTACAGCGGATCGGCAGCAGCCTTCGAACAGCACCGGGATGCCCTGGAGGCCCTGGCCAGACCGGAGTACGTCGGCGCCGATCCGGGCCTGGCCGCGCTCTACGACATCGCCCTGCTGACGGGGATGTACGGCGTCTTCGCGGGAGCCACTCACGCGCTGGCGCTGGCAGGGAGCGAGCAACTCGCGGCCGGACCGTTCACCGAGCGCTTCCTGCTCCCCTGGCTGACCGCGATGCTCACCAGCCTCCCCCGCATCGCCAAGGATCTGGACGGCCCTCGGTCCGAGACGGCCGGGTCGAACCTCGCGATGCAGTCGGCGGCGTACGACAACCTGATCGACACCTCGGTCGCCCAGGGAATCGACCCCTCGCTGATGGAGCCGATGGGTGAGCTGTTGCGGAAGGCGGTGGCGGCCGGATACGGAGACGCGGACCTGGCGGCGCTGGTCGGCGTACTCAGGACTGCTGCTGGTTAGCGGCCCACTGCTCGCCGGCTCGCCAGATCTGCTCGGGCATGAGGTCCAGCAGGTCGCATGCGGCATCGAGCTGGGCCAGTGCGGTGACGGAATCGCGGTATGCCGGGAGGATCGCGACGAACCGCCGCCCCTCGCAACTGAAGCCGAACGGGGGTACGGCGGCCAGCGCCTCGATCGCTCGCGGGTGCAGGATCGCCAGCGCGTGGTCCTCGCGGCCGTTGTACAGGCGGTACTGCCCCGGCAGCTCGTCGATCGCGAGCGGGATCGGCAGCAGACTCGCCGCCGCAACGGGCGAGAGGCCCGCCGGCAGCACCTGGAGCGGCGGTAGCGGTCGATCCACCTGCAGGTCGAGGAAGTCGAAGCCGAGCTCGCGCCGCCGCACCTTGTGCCGGAACCGCCCGGACCAGAACTCGCGGCCGCGGTGCCGGCCCGTGGTCACGTCGACGATCGCGGCGCCCGGATCGACGTCGAACGGTGGGAAAGGCCAACGATCCCGCAGGCCCTCCCCCGATGCGCTGATCCGCCAGCCGAGCTGCTGTGCCGCGTCGGCCCACGACTGCCTGCGGCGGCCGTCGGCGATCCGTAGCGCCACCGTGAACCCGATCAGCACCAGGAACCAGGCCAGCACGAACCAGCCCACCCAGCGCGGCTCCAGCAGCAGCCCGAGGATCGCCAGCGGTACCGCGATCACGAACCAGAGCACATAGACGACCGCAGCCCCCTGATGCAGCTGCCACGCCCAGTCCGGCCGCAGCCGCGGGGCAGCAATGCGGCGACTGACCGGGGCCGCCGTCAACGGCGCCTGCCGAGGCCGCCGAGGGCGATGATCGCCCAGGGAATCAGCAGCCAGACCGGCCAGAAGTGGGGCCAGTGCCCGCCGTTGCCGAGCCCGATCACGAACCAGATCACGACGTTGATCATCACCACGCCGGTGAAGCCGCCGATCGCGTTACCGCGCTTGTGCGGGTGGTTGTCCTTCTTCCGCTCCGGGAAGTCGCCGGGCGCGGGCGCCGGCTTGGTGTCCTGCACGACCTCGGGCGTCTTGTACGTGCTCACCGGCGGCAGGTCCCGCACCAGCGGCTCGAGCTCACCGTAGGTCTGCACGGTGTAGAGCTGGTCGAGGCGGGAGGAGAACTCGGGCTGATCCAGCCGGCCGTCCGCGAACGCGTCCCGCAACCGTCCGGCGATCTTCTCGCGGTCGGCTTCGGTGAAACGCTGGTACGGCTGGTACTGAGGCATGTCTCAAGTGTGCCTCAGCTCCGGTCCGCTCCGCGTCCCCCGACGGGTGGACCCATGGGGTCCGTCAGTCGGCCAGGGGGCCGAACTTCACGCCGAGCTCGGCGAGTTCGGACTCGCCGCCGTCGATCGCGGTCAGCACCCACGGTCCTTGCGGAGTGAGAGTGAACGTGTGCTCGGTGTGTGCGGCCGACCGGCCGTCGTCGGTGACGACCGTCCAGTCGTCCTCGAGCGTGTGGTTGTCCTGCTTGCCCAGGGTGAGCATCGGCTCGACGGCGAGCGCCATCCCCTCGACCAGCTTCGGGCCGCGGCCCGGGCGGCCGAAGTTCGGCACGTTCGGCGGCTGGTGCATGGCCGAGCCGATCCCGTGCCCGACGAAGTCCTCGACGATTCCGTACGACGAGTTGGCGCGGACATGTCCCTCGATCGCCGCCGAGATATCTGTCAACCGCCCGCCGAGCCGCGCCGCGGCGAACCCACGCCACATCGACTCCGCGCAGATCCGGGCCAGCTCGAGCAGCTCGTCCGCGACCTCGCCGACACCGACGGTGATCGCGGCGTCGCCGTGCCAGCCGTCGACGATCGCACCGCAGTCGATCGAGATCAGGTCACCGTCGGCCAGCACCCGGCCGCCCGGGATGCCGTGCACGATCTCGTCGTTCACCGACGCGCAGATCGAGCCGGTGAAGCCGTGGTACCCCTTGAACGACGGGGTCGCGCCGGAGGACCGGATGTTGTCCTCGGCGATCGCGTCCAGCTCGCCGGTGCTGATCCCGGCCTTGACCTGCCCGCGGAGCAACTCCAGCGTGCGGCCGACCACCAGGCCGGCCTTGCGCATCGCCAGAATCTGCTCGCGGGTCTTGATCTCGATTCCGCGGTCCCTGAACATCTCGCCTTACTTACTCGGTGACGGTCTTACTCGGTCACGGTCTTGAGCGCGGCGAGCACCCGCTCGCTCACTTCGTCGATCTCGCCGACACCGTCGACCTCCACCAGCAGGCCGCGCTCGGCGTACACCTGCAGCAGCGGCTTGGTCTCGGCGGTGTAGACGTCCTGCCGGTGCCGGACGACCTCCTCGGAGTCGTCGGTCCGGCCTTCGATGTGCGCCCGCTTGGTCATCCGCTCGACGAGTACGTCGATATCGGCGACCAGCGCGACCACGGCGTCCAGCTTGTGGCCGTGGTCGGCCAGGATCTCGTCCAGCGTGCCCACCTGGGCCAGCGTCCGCGGGTACCCGTCGAGCAGGAAGCCTTCGCCGGCGTCGGCCTCGGACAGCCGGTCACGCACCATCGAGTTCGTGACCTCGTCCGGGACGTAGTCGCCGGCATCCATGTACCGCTTGGCCTCGACGCCCAGCGGTGTCTCGTCCTTCACGTTCGCACGGAAGATGTCGCCGGTGGACACGGCCGGGATATTCAGGCGGTCCGCAAGCACCTTTGCCTGCGTGCCCTTGCCCGCCCCGGGCGGACCCATCAGCAACATTCTCATCAGCGCAGGAACCCTTCGTAGTTTCGCTGCTGCAGCTGAGACTCGATCTGCTTCACCGTGTCCAGACCGACGCCGACCATGATCAGGATCGACGTACCGCCGAAGGGGAAGTTCTGGTTCGCGTTCAGCAGGACGAGAGCGACCAGCGGGATCATCGAGATCGCCGCGAGGTAGATCGCGCCGGGCAGCGTGATGCGGTCCAACACGTACTTGAGGTATTCCTCGGTCGGCCGACCCGCCCGGATCCCGGGGATGAAGCCGCCGTACTTCTTCATGTTGTCCGCGACCTCCTTCGGGTTGAAGGTGATCGAGACGTAGAAGTACGTGAAGAAGATGATCAGGGCGACGTACGTCACCATGTAGATCGGGTGGTCGCCCTTGACCAAGTTGCCCTGGATCCAGTTCGACCAGCCCTTGCCTTGCTGGAACTGACTGACCAGAACGGGGAGATACAGCAGGCTGGACGCGAAGATCACCGGGATGACGCCGGCCTGGTTGACCTTCAGCGGGATGTACGTCGACGTACCGCCGAACATCTTCCGGCCGACCATCCGCTTGGCGTACTGGACCGGGATCCGGCGCTGGGCCTGCTCGATGAAGATGACCGCGGCCATGATGACCAACCCGATCGCGATCACCACGACGAACGTGGTGACGCCCTTCTGCTTGCGGATGCTCCACAGCTGGGTCGGGAAGGTGGCGACGATCTGGGTGAAGATCAGGATCGACATACCGTTGCCGACGCCGCGGTCGGTGATCAGCTCACCGAGCCACATGATCACGCCGGTGCCCGCGGTCATCGTCAGCACCATCACGCTGACGGTGAACCAGTCGTCCTTGTACAGCAGCGGCTCGGTGCAGCCCTGGAACAGCCGGCCCGGGGTCCGGGCGAGCGCCACGAACGCGGTCGACTGCAGGATCGCCAGACCGACGGTCAGGAACCGGGTGTACTGGGTGATCTTGGCCTGTCCCGCCTGGCCCTCCTTCTTCAGCGACTCCAACCGCGGGATCACCACGGTGAGCAGCTGCAGAATGATGCTGGCGGTGATGTACGGCATGATGCCGAGCGCGAAGATCGCGAGCTGCAGCAGTGCTCCGCCGGAGAACAGGTTGATCAAGTTGTACAGGTTGGCGTTCTGGCCACCCTGGGAGATCTTGATACACGTGTGCAGAGACTGAACGTTGACGCCGGGTGCCGGTACGACGGAGCCGATCCGGAAGATCACGACGATGAAGAGCACGAACAAGATCTTCCGGCGCAGGTCCGGAGTCTTGAACGCGTTGGCAAAGGCGCCTAACACCCTGTCCTCCCACAAGTTTCCCTTGCCGCGGGCACGGCAGGGGCCTAGCTAAGCCGCTGGGCAAGAGACGAGCCAGGGCTCGTCCGACCGGCGCAGGATATCAAGCACCGGGCGTTACGAGCCCTGGACCACGTGTCACACCTCGGTCGTGGTCCCCCCAGCCGCCTGGATCTTGTCCGTGGCGGACTTGGAGAACTTGTGAGCCGAGACCTGCAGTGCCACGGTCAGTTCGCCGTCACCCAGTACCTTGACCGGCTGACCGCGACGGACCGCGCCCTTGGCGACCAGTTCGGCCACGCCGACCTCGCCACCTTCGGGGAACAGTTGTCCGAGCTTGTCCAGGTTAACGACCTGGAACTCCACCCGGTTCCTGCTCTTGAAGCCCTTCAGCTTCGGGAGCCGCATGTGCAGCGGCATCTGGCCACCCTCGAACCACTCGGGGATGTTGTTACGGGCCTTGCTGCCCTTGGTACCGCGGCCGGCCGTCTTGCCCTTGCTGCCCTCACCACGACCCACGCGGGTCTTGGCGGTCTTGGCTCCGGGCGCCGGACGCAGGTGATGAACCTTGAGCGCCATATCAGTCAACCTCTTCGACGGTGATGAGGTGGCGAACCGTGCGGACCATGCCGCGAACCTCGGGCTTGTCCTCGTGGACGGCGGTGTCGCCGATCCGCTTGACGCCCAGGGTGCGCAGCGTGTCGCGCTGGTTCTGCTTGCCACCGATGCCGGACTTGGTCTGGGTCACCTTCAGGCGTGCCATCAGGATGCGACCTCCGCCCGGGCCTTCAGCAGGGCCGCCGGAGCGACGTCCTCGACCGGCAGGCCACGGCGCGCGGCCACGGCCTCCGGGGTCTCCAGGCTGCGCAACGCCTCAACGGTGGCGTGCACCACGTTGATGGAGTTGGACGAGCCCAGCGACTTGCTCAGGATGTCGTGGATCCCGGCGCACTCCAGCACTGCGCGCGCCGAGCCACCCGCGATCACACCGGTACCGGGAGCGGCCGGACGCAGCATCACAACGCCTGCGGCCTTCTCGCCCTGGACCGGGTGCGGGATGGTGCCCTGGATCCGCGGCACCTTGAAGAACGCCTTCTTGGCCTCCTCGACACCCTTGGCGATCGCCGCGGGCACCTCCTTGGCCTTGCCGTAACCCACACCGACGGTGCCTTCACCGTCACCGACGACCACGAGGGCGGTGAAGCTGAAGCGACGACCACCCTTCACGACCTTGGCGACACGGTTGATGGCTACCACGCGCTCGATGTAGGCGGTCTTGTCCGCCTGCTGACCGCGACCACCGTCGCGGCCACGGCGCTCACCACCGGCGCCGCCTCCGCGACGCTGCTGGCCTCCGCTCATTTCGAACTACCCTCTTCCTTGTACGTCGCCATGTCAGAACCCGAGCCCGCCCTCGCGGGCGGCGTCGGCCAGGGCTGCGATGCGGCCCTGGTACTTGTTCCCGGCCCGGTCGAACACGACCGAGTCGATCCCGGCAGCCTTGGCGCGGTCGGCGATCAGGCCGCCGACGGTCTTGGCCTTGTCGGTCTTGTTGGCCTCGGCGCCGCGCAGGTCGGCCTCCATGGTGGAGGCGGAGACCAGCGTCTTGCCGGCCACGTCGTCGATGACCTGAACGAACAGGTGCCTCGAGGACTTGGTGACCACCAGCCGCGGCCGGTCGGCCGTGCCGCTGATCTTCTTCCGGACCCGGATCTGCCGACGCAGCCGGGAAGCCGTCTTCTTGGCGGAGTGCTTGTGCGGACGCAGTCCGATCGCCATGGGTTACTTACCAGCCTTTCCGACCTTGCGGCGCACCTGCTCGCCGGCGTACCGCACACCCTTGCCCTTGTACGGCTCGGGCTTACGCAGCTTGCGGATGTTGGCGGCGACCTCACCGACCGACTGCTTGTCGATGCCGATCACCGAGAACCGGGTCGGCGCCTCCACGTTGAACGTGATGCCTTCCGGCGCGTCCACCGTGATGGTGTGGCTGTACCCGAGCGAGACCTCCAGCTGGGTCGGTCCCTTGGACAGGACGCGGTACCCGACGCCGACGATCTCGAGCTTCTTCTCGTAGCCGTCCGTCACTCCGGTCACCAGGTTGGCGATCAGGGTGCGGGACAGACCGTGCAGTTCCTTGCTCTTGCGCTGGTCGTCCGGACGGGTGACGGCGATCGCGCCGTCCTCGTCGCGGTTGACCGCGATCGGCTCAGCGACGACGTGCGACAGCTGACCCTTCGGACCCTTCACAGTGACCGTCTGGCCGTCGATCGTGACGTCGACGCCGGACGGGACCGTGACCGGGAGCTTACCGATGCGAGACATTTCAGTGGTCCTCCTTCCGGTTCTTCGTCACCAGACGTAGGCGAGGACTTCCCCGCCGACGCCCTTGTTCTTGGCCTGACGGTCGGTCAGCAGTCCCTGGGACGTCGAGATGATCGCGACGCCCAGGCCACCGAGGACCTTGGGCAGGCTGGTCGACTTCGCGTAGACCCGCAGGCCCGGCTTGCTGATCCGGCGTACGCCCGCAATGGAGCGCTCCCGGCTCGGGCCGAACTTGAGGTCCACGATCAGGGTCTTGCCGACGGCGCCCTCCTTGGGCTCCTCCACCTTGTAGGAGGCGATGTAGCCCTCCTGCTGGAGAATGTCGGCGATACCCTGCTTGATCTTGCTGTACGGCATCGCGGTCGACTCGTGGTACGCCTGGTTGGCGTTCCGCAGACGCGTCAACATGTCTGCGATCGGGTCGGTCATCGTCATGGCCTGGGGCCTCTTTCCCGCCGTGGTTTCGCCGTTCGGCGACCTACGGTGACTAGATGGTGAATGGGGAGAAGTTCGGGGGTGGAGACGGTCACCAGCTGGACTTGGTCACACCGGGCAGCTCGCCCCGGTGCGCCATCTCCCGCAGGCAGATCCGGCACAGGCCGAACTTGCGGAAGACCGCCTTCGGCCGGCCGCAGCGCTGGCAGCGCGTGTAGCCACGCACCGCGAACTTCGGCTTCCGGGCCTGCTTGACCTTGAGTGCTGTCTTCGCCACGTCAGTTCTCCTTGAACGGGAAGCCGAGCGCCCGCAGCAGGGCCCGACCCTCGTCGTCGTTCTTCGCGGTGGTCACCACGGTGATGTCCATACCCCGGACCCGGTCGATGCGGTCCTGGTTGATCTCGTGGAACATCACCTGCTCGGTCAGACCGAAGGTGTAGTTCCCGGTGCCGTCGAACTGCTTCGGGGACAGACCGCGGAAGTCGCGGATCCGGGGCAGCGCGAGCGCCAGCAGCCGGTCCAGGAACTCCCACATCCGGTCGCCGCGCAGCGTCACGTGGGCGCCGATCGGCATCCCCTCGCGCAGCTTGAACTGCGCGATCGACTTACGGGCCTTGGTGACCTGGGCCTTCTGGCCGGTGATCGCGGCCAGGTCCTTCACCGCGCCCTCGATCAGCTTGGAGTCACGCGCCGCCTCGCCGACGCCCATGTTCACCACGATCTTGGTGAGCCCGGGCACCTGCATGACGTTGGCGTAGTGGAACTCGTCCTGCAGCTTGCCGACGATCTCCTCGCGGTACTTCGTCTTCAGCCGCGGCTGGACCTTGTTCTCCGATACTGCGGTGGTCATCAGATCTCCTCGCCGGTCTTCCGAGCGATCCGGACGCTCCGGAAACCGGTGTACGTCGAACCGTCCGGCCGGCGCTTCTGCACCTCGACGCGGTTGTAGCCGACGCGGGTGGTCACCTTCTGCTTCTTGCCGTCCTTCTCGACCTCGACCAGAAGCGCCACGTTCGAGACGTGGATCGGGGCTTCCTGGGTGACGATGCCACCGGTGGTGCCGCCGCGCTGGGCCTGCTGCACCTTGGTGTGCTTCTTCACCCGGTTGACGCCCTCGACGATGACCTTCTCGTCGTCGGGGAAGACCTGGATGATCTTGCCCTCGAGGCCCTTGGACTTACCGGCGATCACACGAACCTGATCGCCCTTCTTCACGTGCAGCTTCTTCTGCTGGGCCATCTCAGAGCACCTCCGGCGCGAGCGAGATGATCTTCATGAAGCGCTTCTCCCGCAGCTCCCGGCCGACCGGCCCGAAGATACGGGTGCCGCGCGGCTCACCGTCGGCCTTCAGGATCACCGCGGCGTTCTCGTCGAAGCGGATGTAGGAGCCGTCCGGACGCCGGCGCTCCTTCACGGTCCGCACGACGACCGCCTTCACGACGTCACCCTTCTTCACACCACCGCCGGGGATCGCGTCCTTGACGGTGGCGACGATCGTGTCACCGACACCGGCGTAGCGCCGACCGGAGCCACCGAGAACGCGGATGCACAAGATCTCCTTGGCACCCGTGTTGTCGGCGACCTTCAGTCGCGACTCCTGCTGGATCATCTGTTGATCTCCTGGTTGTCTCGCTGGTTCTCACGTCCGTGAGCCTTGCGGAACGAATAATTTCGAATGGTTGCCGATCGCACCTGGGTTGCCGGTGCGGACGGGAACAGCTACTTGGCCTTCTCGAGAATCTCGACGACGCGCCAGCGCTTGGTCGCCGACAGCGGCCGGGTCTCCATCAGGAGGACGCGGTCGCCGATACCGGCAGCGTTCTGCTCGTCGTGCGCCTTGAGCTTGCTGGTCCGGCGAATGACCTTGCCGTACAGCTTGTGCTTGACCCGGTCCTCGACCTCGACGGTGACGGTCTTGTCCATCTTGTCGCTCAGCACCAGACCCTCACGGGTCTTGCGGCGGCCTCGCGCCTCGGGGGTCGTGCTCACGGTCTCGTCCTTCACGTTCTCGGTCATGCGTTGGCCTTCTCACTGTCGTCCGCAGTCTCGTCGGCCTCCGCCTCGGCGACCGGGGCGTCGACCTCCTCGGTGATACCGAGCGCACGCTCGGACAGCACCGTGTAGATGCGGGCGATGTCCTTGCGGACGGCGCGCAGCCGGCCGTGGGACTCCAGCTGGCCCGTGGCAGCCTGGAACCGGAGGTTGAACAGCTCCTCCTTGGCTTCACCGAGCTTGGTCATCAGCTCGTCCCGCCCGAGGTTCCGCAGCTCGGCGGCGGTCAGGGTAGCCATCAGTTCTCACCTGCCTCTCGGGAGATGAAGCGGCACTTCATCGGCAACTTGTGGATCGCGCGGCGCATCGCCTCGCGAGCGATGTCCTCCGGTACGCCGGAGAGCTCGAACAGCACGCGACCGGCCTTGACGTTGGCGATCCACCACTCCGGCGAACCCTTACCGGAACCCATCCGGGTCTCGGCAGGCTTCTTGGTCAGCGGACGGTCCGGGTAGATGTTGATCCACACCTTGCCGCCACGCTTGATGTGCCGGGTCATCGCGATACGCGCGGCCTCGATCTGCCGGTTGGTGACGTAGTGGCTCTCCAGGGCCTGGATGCCGAACTCACCGAAGGCGAGCGTCGTACCGCCCTTGGCAGCACCGGTCCGCTTGGGGTGGTGCTGCTTGCGGTGCTTGACCTTGCGGGGGATGAGCATCGGTCAGCTCTCCGTTCCGGTCGTCTCGGCGGCCTTGTCGGCAGCCGGCGCAGCAGCCTCGGCGGCCGGAGCCGCGTTGTTGTTGCGCGCGTTGTCCCGACGGTCGTCGCCACGGCCGCCACGGCCGCCACGGTCTCCACCGCGACCACCACGGTCGCCGCGGTCGCCACCGTCACGACGGGCCGGACGGCCACGCTGCTGGGTGGCGGCGCGGGCAGCGGCCTGCGCCTCCCGCTCGGCGCGGGTACCGGCGACGTCGCCCTTGTAGATCCAGACCTTCACGCCGATCCGGCCGAAGGTCGTCCGGGCTTCGTAGAAGCCGTAGTCGATGTCGGCCCGCAGCGTGTGCAGCGGGACGCGGCCCTCGCGGTAGAACTCCGACCGCGACATTTCCGCGCCACCGAGCCGGCCGGAGCACTGGATCCGGATGCCCAGGGCGCCGCCACGCATGGTGGTCTGCATCGCCTTGCGCATCGCGCGGCGGAACGCCACGCGGCCGGACAGCTGCTCGGCCACACCCTGTGCGACCAGCTGCGCGTCGACCTCGGAGTTCTTCACCTCGAGGATGTTCAGCTGCACCTGCTTGCCGGTGAGCTCCTCCAGCGAGCCGCGGATGCGGTCCGCCTCGGCGCCACGGCGGCCGATCACGATGCCCGGACGGGCGGTGTGGATGTCGACCCGGACCCGGTCACGGGTGCGCTCGATCTCCACGCGGGAGATGCCGGCGCGCTCCATGCCCTTGCTCAGCAGGCGGCGGATCTTGACGTCCTCGCCCACGTAGTCCTTGTACAGCTTGTCGGCGTACCAACGGCTCTTGTGGTCGGTGCTGATGCCGAGACGGAACCCGTGCGGGTTTACCTTCTGTCCCACGTCAGGACTCCTTCTTCTCAGCGGTGGCCTTCTTGGCGGCCGACTTCTTGGCGGTCGCCTTCTTGGCCGGCTTCTCGGCGGCCTCTGCCTTGTCGGCGGCCTTCTTGGCCGTCTTCTTGGCGGGGGCCTTCTTCGCCGTGTCCGCGGTGTCCGCGGACTTCTTGGCGGCCGTCTTCTTGGCCGGGGCCTTCTCGACCGGCTCGTCGGTGACGCGCGGGGTGACCACGATGGTGATGTGGCTGGTCCGCTTGTCGATCCGGGTGGCCCGGCCCTGCGCACGCGGGCGGTGACGCTTCAGCGTCGGACCCTCGTCCACGAGGACCTTGGCCACGACCAGGTCGGCCCGGCTCAGGTGCTCGGTGCCCTCGGCGTTCGCCGCGGCGCTGTCGACGACCTTGTACACGGTCGCGGCAGCGGCCTGCGGGGCGAACTTCAGAGTGGCGAGTGCGTCGTCGACGCCCAGACCGCGCACCAGATCACCCACGCGGCGCGCCTTCATCGGCGTCACGCGGACGAAGCGCGCGACCGCGAAGGCCCCGGGCTGCTCGCCCAGCAGGCTCTCGCGACGGGCGCTGATCGCCCTACGCTCTTGAACGCTCATGATGTTCGAATCTCTCCGTAGGTTGCTTTCGCTTCGTCACTGTCCCTGAGGATCAGCGACGCCGTGACTTCCGGTCGTCCTTCTCGTGACCCTTGAACGTCCGGGTCGGTGCGAACTCGCCGAGCTTGTGCCCGACCATCGCGTCCGTCACGAACACCGGCACGTGCTTGCGGCCGTCGTGCACCGCAATCGTGTGGCCGATCATGTCCGGCACGATCATCGATCGGCGGGACCAGGTCTTGATGACGTTCTTGGTGCCCTTCTCGTTCTGCACCTCCACCTTCTTCGCGAGGTGGTGGTCGACGAACGGGCCCTTCTTCAGGCTGCGTGGCATTCTGGCCGGCTCCTATCAGCGCTTCTTGCCGGCCTTGCGGCGCCGGACGATCATGCGGTCGCTTTCCTTGCGGGTGCGGGTGCGGCCCTCAGGCTGACCCCACGGGGACACCGGGTGGCGACCACCCGAGGTCTTACCCTCACCACCACCGTGCGGGTGGTCGACCGGGTTCATCGCGACACCGCGGACGGTCGGGCGCTTGCCCTTCCAGCGCATCCGGCCCGCCTTGCCCCAGTTGATGTTCGACTGCTCGCCGTTGCCGACCTCACCGAGGGTGGCGCGGCAGCGCACGTCGACCATCCGGACCTCGCCGGACGGCATCCGCAGGGTGGCCATCCGGCCTTCCTTCGCGACCAGCTGGATGCTGGAACCGGCGGAGCGGGCCATCTTGGCGCCGCCGCCCGGCCGCAGCTCGACCGCGTGGATCGTGGAACCGACCGGGATGTTGCGCAGCGGCAGGTTGTTGCCGACCTTGATGTCCGCGGCCGGGCCGTTCTCGACGACCGTGCCCTGCTGCAGGTTCGACGGGGCGAGGATGTAGCGCTTCTCGCCGTCCACGTAGTGCAGCAGCGCGATCCGCGCGGTGCGGTTCGGGTCGTACTCGATGTGCGCGACCTTGGCCGGCACGCCGTCCTTGTCGTACCGCTTGAAGTCGATCAGCCGGTACGCCCGCTTGTGACCGCCACCGTGGTGCCGGGTGGTGATCTTGCCGGAGTTGTTCCGGCCGCCCTTCTTGGGCAGCGGACGCAGCAGCGACTTCTCGGGGGTCGAACGGGTGAGCTCGACGAAGTCGGCCACACTCGAGCCACGGCGGCCCGGGGTCGTCGGCTTGTACTTGCGGATTCCCATTACGACTGGCCTCCGAAGATATCGATGCGGTCGTCACCCTTGAGGGTCACGATCGCCCGCTTGGTGTCGGGCCGCTTGCCGAAGCCACTGCGGGTCCGGCGGCGCTTGCCCTTGCGGTTCAGCGTGTTGACGTCGGCGACCTTGACCTTGAAGACCTTCTCGACCGCGAGCTTGATCTCGGTCTTGTTGGCGTCCGGGTCGACCTCGAACGTGTACTTCTGCTCGTCCAGCAGGCCGTAGCTCTTCTCGCTCACGACCGGCCGGCGCAGCACGTCACGGGGGTCCTTGTTGACTCCGTGGCTCATGCCTCTACCTCCTCGGCCTCAGTCGACGTGGCGACGGCCTTGACGGACTTGCCCTTGGGCGCGCCGGCGACGAACGAGTCGAGGGCGCTCTTGGTGAACACCACCGCGTCGCTGCACAGCACGTCGTACGCGTTGAGCTGGTCGGCCGCGATCAGGTGCACGTGCTGCACGTTGCGCAGGCTCAGCCAGGTGAGCTCGTCGGCGCGGTCGACCACGACCAGCGCCTTACCCGGGTCGGTGACCTGGGAGAGCACGTTCAGCGCCGACTTGGTGGAGGGCTTGTCGCCGTCCACGAAGCTCTCGACGACGAACACGCGGCCGTCGCGGGCCCGGTCCGACAGCGAGCCGCGGAGCGCGGCGGCGATCATCTTCTTCGGGGTCCGCTGGCTGTAGTCACGCGGCACCGGGCCGTGGACGACGCCACCGCCGGTGAACTGCGGCGCGCGGGTCGAACCCTGACGGGCGCGACCGGTGCCCTTCTGGCGGTACGGCTTGGCGCCACCGCCGGACACCTCGCCCCGGGACTTCGCCTTGTGCGTACCCTGCCGGGCCGCGGCCAGCTGGGCCACCACGACCTGGTGGATCAGCGGCACGTTGACCTGGACGTCGAACAGCTCGGCCGGAAGCTCGGCGGAACCCTTCTTGCTGACCTTGTCGCCCTTCACGGCGACGACGTCGACGGTGCTCACTTCGCAGCTCCCTTCGCGGCGTTGCGGATCAGCACGAGGCCGCCCTTGGGGCCGGGAACCGCACCCTTCAGCAGGATCAGGCCGCGGTCGGTGTCGATCGCGTGCACGGAGATGTTCTGCGTGGTGACCTGCTCGCCGCCCATCCGGCCGGCCATCCGCAGACCCTTGAAAACCCGGCCCGGGGTGGCGCAGCCGCCGATGGAGCCCGGCGAACGGTGCTTCTTGTGCACACCGTGGGTGGCCCGCAGACCGCCGAAGCCGTGGCGCTTCATGACACCGGCGAAACCCTTGCCCTTGCTGGTGGCGGAAACGTCGACCCGCTCACCGGCCTCGAAGGCCTCGGCCTTGATCTCCTGGCCCAGCGTGTACTCGCTGGCGTCGGCGGTGCGCAGCTCCAGCAGGTGGCGCCGCGGCGTCACGCCGGCCTTGTCGAAGTGGCCGCGCAGGGGCTTGGTCACCTTGCGCGGGTCGATGTCGCCGAAGGCGATCTGGACGCCGTCGTAGCCGTCCCGGTCCGCGGTGCGGACGCCGGTGACGACACACGGCCCCGCCTGGATCACGGTGACGGGGACGACACGGTTGTTCTCGTCCCAGGTCTGGGTCATGCCGAGCTTGGTGCCCAGCAGACCGCGCGTGTTCTTGGAAATGCTCATTGGTTGTTCGCGTCCCTCAGAGCTTGATCTCGATGTCGACGCCGGCCGGCAGGTCGAGACGCATCAGCGAGTCGACGGTCTTCGGCGTGGGGTCGATGATGTCGATGAGCCGCTTGTGGGTGCGCATCTCGAAGTGCTCGCGGCTGTCCTTGTACTTGTGCGGCGAGCGGATGACGCAGAACACGTTCTTTTCCGTCGGCAACGGCACCGGGCCAGCAACCTTCGCACCAGTACGCGTCACCGTGTCGACAATCTTGCGTGCCGAGCTGTCGATGACCTCGTGGTCGTAGGCCTTCAGCCGGATGCGGATCTTCTGTCCCGCCATCGCTTCGCTTCGTCCTTCTCTATCGTCTTTCGGTGCGTTGCTCCGACCCCCGCGGTCGGGTGTGTCGCGTACGCGGCACGCGCGTGACCCACCGCTTCTTCGACCTGGGATGGTGATCGGGGCCCGGTCTCGGACCGGAACCTCGGCATGGTCTCCGGTCCGGCGCACCAGCCAGATCGGAAGGATCTGGGGCGCGCCCCGGCGGCCTCGCCTGAGCAACCTGAATATTGTGCCATCGATCGGCGCCTGAACGCCAATCGGGTGGCTCCACGCCTGATCCGGAACCACCTGAGCGCCGGATCAGGCGCAAAGCAGAGGTCCGCGGGGCTCAGACTGCGAGTCCCGCGGACCTCGTGAGATCACTTGAGGATCTTGGTGACCCGGCCGGCGCCGACGGTGCGGCCACCTTCACGGATCGCGAACTTCAGACCCTCCTCCATGGCGATCGGCTGGATCAGCTCGACCGACATGTCGGTGTTGTCGCCCGGCATGACCATCTCGGTGCCCTCGGGCAGCGTGACCACGCCGGTGACGTCCGTGGTCCGGAAGTAGAACTGCGGACGGTAGTTCTGGAAGAACGGCGTGTGCCGGCCGCCCTCCTCCTTCGAGAGGATGTAGACCGAGGCCTCGAAGTTGGTGTGCGGGGTCGTGGTGCCCGGCTTGATGACAACCATGCCGCGCTCGACGTCCTCGCGCTTCGTGCCACGAAGCAGCAGACCGACGTTCTCACCGGCCTGGCCCTCGTCGAGCAGCTTGCGGAACATCTCGATACCGGTGACCGTGGTGGTCTGCTTCTCCGGACGGATGCCGACGATGTCGACGGTCTCGTTGATCTTGACCACACCGCGCTCGATCCGGCCGGTGATGACCGTACCGCGACCGGTGATGGTGAAGACATCCTCGACCGGCATCAGGAACGGCTTGTCGACCTCGCGCTCCGGCTGCGGGATGTAGGAGTCGACCGCGTCCATCAGCTCGATGATCGACTCGCCCCACTTGGCGTCGCCCTGCAGCGCCGGGTGCGCGGCAACCCGCACGATCGGCGCGTTGTCGCCGTCGAACTCCTGCTCCGAGAGCAGCTCGCGGACCTCGAGCTCGACGAGCTCCAGGATCTCCTCGTCGTCGACCATGTCGCACTTGTTCAGCGCGACGACCATCGCCGGCACGCCGACCTGACGGGCGAGCAGCACGTGCTCACGCGTCTGCGGCATCGGGCCGTCGGTGGCGGCGACGACCAGGATCGCACCGTCCATCTGGGCCGCACCGGTGATCATGTTCTTGATGTAGTCCGCGTGACCCGGGCAGTCGACGTGGGCGTAGTGCCGGGCCTCGGTCTGGTACTCGACGTGCGCGATGGAGATGGTGATACCGCGCTGACGCTCTTCGGGCGCCTTGTCGATCTGATCGAAGGCCGACGCCTCGTTGAGGTTCGGGTACTTGTCGTGCAGCACCTTGGTGATCGCCGCGGTAAGAGTGGTCTTACCGTGGTCGATGTGACCGATGGTGCCGATGTTGACGTGCGGCTTAGTCCGCTCGAACTTCGCCTTCGCCACTGGGGCCCTCCTAGATAAATGTTGACTACGCCGTACGCCGACGCGCTTGGGGTGTGGTGGTCAGGAGCGAGAGGTTACTCGCCCCGGGCCTTCTTGATGATCTCTTCCGCCACGTTCTTCGGAACCTCGGCGTAGGAATCGAACTGCATCGAGTAGGACGCGCGGCCCTGGGTCTTCGACCGCAGGTCACCGACATACCCGAACATCTCGGACAACGGCACCAGGGCCTTGACCGCCCGGCTGCCGCCGGGACCCTCGTTCATGGACTGGATCTGGCCACGGCGGGAGTTGAGGTCGCCGATCACTTCACCCATGTAGTCCTCGGGGGTGATCACCTCGACGTCGAACATCGGCTCGAGGATGACCGGGGTGGCCCGGCGGGCGGCGTCCTTGAACGCCATCGAACCGGCGATCTTGAACGCGAGCTCGGAGGAGTCGACGTCGTGGTAGGCGCCGTCCTGCAGCGTCACCTTGACGTCCACCATCGGGTAGCCGGCCAGTACGCCGAACTCCATCGCCTCCTGGGCGCCCTCGTCCACCGACGGGATGTACTCGCGGGGGATGCGGCCACCGGTGACGGCGTTGACGAACTCGTAGCCGCCCTCACCACCGGCCTCGACCGAAGTCGGCTCGATGTCGATGATCACGCGCGCGAACTGACCCGAACCACCGGTCTGCTTCTTGTGCGTGTAGTCGACCTTCTCGACCTTCTTCTTGATGGTCTCGCGGTAGGCCACCTGCGGCTTGCCGACGTTCGCCTCGACCCGGAACTCGCGCTTCATCCGGTCGACCAGCACCTCGAGGTGCAGCTCGCCCATACCGGCGATGATGGTCTGGCCGGTGTCCTCGTCGGTCCGGACCTGGAAGGTCGGGTCCTCCTCGGCGAGCCGCTGGATCGCGACGCCCAGCTTCTCCTGGTCGGCCTTCGACTTGGGCTCGATGGCGACCGAGATGACCGGGGCCGGGAACTGCATCGACTCCAGCACGACCTGCTTGGCCGGGTCGCACAGCGTCTCACCGGTGGTGGTGTCCTTCAGGCCCATCACGGCGACGATGTGGCCGGCGCCGATCGACGCGATCTCCTCACGCTTGTTCGCGTGCATGCGGTAGATCTTGCCGATCCGCTCCTTGCGGCCCTTGGTCGGGTTCATCACCTGGGTGCCGGTCTCGAGCTTGCCCGAGTACACCCGGATGAAGGTCAGCTTGCCCAGGTGCGGGTCGGCCGCGATCTTGAACGCCAGCGCCGAGAACGGCTCGTCGTCGGACGGCTTGCGCAGTACGACGGCCTCCGGGTCCTTGACGTCGTGGCCCTCGATGGCCGGGACGTCGAGCGGGCTCGGCAGGTAGGCGTTGATCGCGTCGAGCAGCGGCTGGACGCCCTTGTTCTTGAACGCCGTGCCGGTCAGCACCGGGGTCAGCTTGCTGGCGATGGTCGCCCGCCGGATACCCGCGACGATCTGCTCCTGGGTGGGCTCGTCGCCCTCCAGGTACATCTCCATGATCTCGTCGTCGGCCTCGGCCAGCGTCTCGATCAGCTTGTCGCGCCACTCGGCGGCGATCTCGGTGTGGGTGGCCGGGATCTCCTCGACGGTGTAGTCCTCGCCCATCGTGGTCTCGCCGCGCCAGGTCAGCGCGCGCATCCCGACCAGGTCGACGACGCCGATGAAGTCGGCCTCGGCCCCGATCGGCAGCTGCAGCACCAGCGGCACCGCGGCCAGCCGGTCGACGATCATGTCGACACAGCGCATGAACTCCGCGCCGGTCCGGTCCAGCTTGTTGACGAAGCAGATCCGCGGCACGCCGTACCGGTCCGCCTGGCGCCATACGGTCTCGGACTGCGGCTCGACACCGGCGACACCGTCGAACACCGCGACGGCGCCGTCGAGGACGCGCAGCGAGCGCTCCACCTCGACGGTGAAGTCGACGTGCCCGGGGGTGTCGATGATGTTGATGGTGTGGTCTTTCCAGGTGCAGGTCGTCGCGGCGGACGTGATCGTGATGCCGCGCTCCTGCTCCTGCTCCATCCAGTCCATCGTGGCGGCGCCGTCGTGGACCTCACCGATCTTGTAGGTGATACCGGTGTAGAAGAGGATCCGCTCGGTCGTCGTCGTCTTGCCGGCGTCGATGTGGGCCATGATCCCGATGTTGCGGACCTTGGCCAGGTCGGTGGTGATTTGTACGGCCACCTCGGTGGTCTACCTCTCGATTCTGTCTTGCGTCAAAGGGGTGAGCACTGGGGTCCGGATCGGACCCCGGATCACCAGCGGTAGTGGGCGAAAGCCTTGTTGGCTTCGGCCATCTTGTGCGTGTCCTCGCGGCGCTTCACTGACGCACCGAGACCGTTGGACGCGTCCAGGATCTCGTTCATCAGCCGCTCGGACATGGTCTTCTCGCGACGGGCCCGCGAGTACGTCGTCAGCCAGCGCAGCGCCAGCGTGGTGGACCGGCCGGGCTTGACCTCGATCGGCACCTGGTAGGTGGCACCACCGACGCGGCGGCTCTTCACCTCGATGCTCGGCTTCACGTTGTCCAGCGCACGCTTCAGCGTGATCACCGGGTCGGTGCCGGTCTTGGTGCGAGTGCCCTCGAGCGCGCTGTACACGATGCTCTGCGCGATCTGCTTCTTGCCGTCGACCAGGATCTTCGAGATCAACTGGGTGACGAGCGGCGAACTGTAGACCGGGTCGATGATGACCGGGCGCTTCGGGGCCGGGCCCTTGCGCGGCATTAGCTCTTCTCCTTCTTCGCGCCGTAGAGGCTGCGAGCCTGCTTCCGGTTCTTCACACCCTGGGTGTCGAGCGAACCGCGGATGATCTTGTACCGGACACCGGGGAGGTCCTTCACGCGGCCGCCGCGGACGAGCACGATCGAGTGCTCCTGCAGGTTGTGGCCGACGCCGGGAATGTAGGCGGTGACCTCGATACCGCTGGTCAGGCGGACACGCGCAACCTTACGAAGCGCCGAGTTCGGCTTCTTCGGCGTGGTCGTGTAGACGCGCGTGCACACACCACGACGCTGAGGGGAACCCTTCAGGGCCGGCGTCTTGTTCTTGGACACCTTGTCCTGGCGGCCCTTGCGGACCAGCTGGTTAATGGTGGGCACCGCGTGGGTCTCTTTCTGTCGTCCGGCTGGGTTTGTTGCTCTTAGCCTGACCCCCGCGGTCGGGTGTGTCGCGTGCGCACGGGCGTACCGAGGCCTTAATCTCAAGACTGTCGGCAAGAAGTCCCGTGCCACGCGGCCCGACCCGTTGGACGAGGGGCACGCATGACGGCCCAAGGAAGACCCCGGGCACGATCGTTAAGACTAGCGGGTGCCTCAAGCACGGTCAAAATGAGTAATCAACCACGGTCGAGGCGCTTCCGCGTTTCTAGTGTACTAGGCCTACGGAGTGGCTCGGCCGGCGAGGAAATCGCTCGCCACGGACGCATCCCCGTCGACCCTCAGAACGCTCCCCGGCAAACGCTTCCACAGGCACAACTCAATCTCCGCCGCAGTCCCTGACAACACCGCTTCCCCAACCGCCCGGCCCCGCTCGACCCGCTGCCGATCCCCTTGCTGCACAGGGCTCAGCGTCCATTCGTCGCCGGTGTCGGTGGCCCGTACGCCGACCTGCCGGGTGACCACCGGCGCGAACCCGCGCGCCATCATCCGGGGCAGGAACACCCCGAACACCTCGTCCACCCCGTCGGCCGCGATCGCGGGCGGTACGACGGCCAGGCCCTCGTCGACCTGCTCCCCCGCAGCCACACCGGCCTGGACCACGTCCACCAAGTGGATCACCGTCTCATGCAGCCGCCGCCGGATCTACCCAGCCGAGGGCGGCCGAGAGATTCTCGGCCGCTCGGGCGAACTCGGCGGGGTGGTCGAGCACCGGTCAGGCGCGGAACTCGACGTCGGTGATCAGGCCGTCGGTGACGCGGTAGAGGCCGAGTTGCGGGGTGGGACCGCCGTCGTCGTACGAGACGACGTGCTCGACGACCCACTCCCCCAGCATCAGTCGCTGGACGACCTCGGTCTTGCACTGGCCGGCGTTGAAGCGCGGGCTGTAGTGCTCGCGCAGGAACCGGCGGCCCTTCAGTTCGGTGCCGTCGGCGAGCAGGATCCGCGCGGTCGGCGAGTACATCGCCAGGAACGCCTCGAGATCGTGCGCGTCGAACGCGGCGTGCTCGCGACTGACCACGCGGGCGGCCGGGGTGTCGGCGGTGACGGCCGCGACCGTCGCCATCCCCAGGTCGGCCAGCGGGGCCTGCACGGGAGCTGCAGGAGGAGCTACAGAAGGGGCTGGAGTGGCCTTGGGGGCCGGGGGTGGCGTCTGCCGGGTAGCGGGGCCGGCAGGTGCCTCCTTGACCGCTGTGGCCGGTTTGGCGGCGGCCGTCGTCCGCCGGGTCGAGGTCGTCTTCTTGGTGGCCGGGGGTGGTGGGACGAGGAGCTTGCCGTCGTCGCCGGGCTCTTCGCCGAGGTGGGCAATAGCCCAGTCCAGAGCCTTGGTGACGGCGGCGCGTGATTCTTCGGTGTGGTCGAGCATGTCGAACCCGTGGTGCCCTTTCGGTACGTCGATGATGTCCAGCGCGGCGCCTCCCGCGGATACGAACTCCGCGACCGGACCGGCGAGCTCCTCACGCTCGAGTCCAGCTCTGGTCAGCAATACCGGCAGGTCCTTGTGTTTGCCGATCACCTCGGCAGCAGTTACCAAATCGTCGACACCGGGCGGGGTGGCGAGCAGGGGGTAGGTCAGGGCGACGAACCGTAGCCAGTCGGGGCGGCTGTCCAGCCACTCCCCGGCCAGCAGGCCGGCGCCGGAGAAGAACCACAGGCCGACCCGATCAGGGTCCACCCGCGGATCCGAACGCAGTACGCCGACCGCGGCCTCCACCTCGTCCGCGGCCGCGACCAGCCGGTCGAGTCCGTGGATCAGGCTGTGGTCGACAACCGCCGCGACCAGGCCACGCCTGGCAGCCGCGGTCGCATATCCGTTGTAGACCGGCCAGTCCCGGGGCATGACCTCGAGACCGGCGGGTCCAGGACCCCCGTGCACAAAGAGAATTGCACCGCCTCGGGCGGTCCCGGGCGGGCGGTACAGGTCGATCTCCCCCAAGCGATCGACACGTACGTCAGGACCATCCAGAACCCCCAGGACGAAAGGCCGCAGGTAGGCCGGCAGATCCGTCATGCACCAATCTTGGCCTATCCCGCGCACACTTTCAGCCGCCACCCCGAGTGTCTTTTCCAACCGCCCGTGTCAGGGCCCGCAAATGCCGCAAGGGCGGCACCCCCGGATGGGGTGCCGCCCTTGGCGGAGTGACTCGAATCAGTTCTGGTAGGAACCGAGGTCGAAGTCGTCGAGCGGGACCGACTGGCCCGAGGACGGGCCGAAGTCGTAGTCGTACGACTCGTAGCCGACCATCGAGTACATCGCGGCCTTCGCCTCCTCGGTGGGCTCCACCCGGATGTTGCGGTAACGGTCCATGCCCGTACCGGCCGGGATCAGCTTGCCGATGATGACGTTCTCCTTCAGACCGACCAGCGAGTCGGACTTGCCGTGGATCGCGGCCTCGGTGAGGACGCGGGTCGTCTCCTGGAAGGAGGCGGCCGACAGCCACGACTCGGTGGCCAGCGAGGCCTTGGTGATACCCATCAGCACCGGACGGCCCGAGGCCGGCGTACCGCCCTCGGCCACGACGCGGCGGTTCTCCGCCTCGAACATGATCCGGTCCGCGAGCTCACCCGGCAGCAGCTGGGCGTCGCCCGACTCGATCACCGTGACCCGGCGCAGCATCTGCCGGACGATGATCTCGATGTGCTTGTCGTGGATGGCCACACCCTGCGACCGGTACACCTCCTGGACCTCGTCCACCAGGTGCTCCTGCGCCTTGCGGACACCCAGGATCCGCAGAACCTCCTGCGGGTCCGGCGTACCCTGCGTCAGCTGCTGACCGACCTCGACGTGCTGACCCTCTTCGATCAGCAGGCGGCCACGCTTCGACACCGGGTAGGCGACCTCCTCGGAACCGTCGTCCGGGGTGAGCACCAGCTTCCGGGTCTTGTCGGTGTCCTCGATCGAGATCCGGCCGGCGGCCTCCGAGATCGGCGCCTTGCCCTTGGGCTGGCGGGCCTCGAACAGCTCGACCACACGCGGCAGACCGTGGGTGATGTCATCACCCGCGACACCACCGGTGTGGAAGGTACGCATCGTCAGCTGCGTACCCGGCTCACCGATGGACTGGGCCGCGATGATGCCGACCGCCTCGCCGATGTCGACCGGCTTGCCGGTCGCCAGCGAACGTCCGTAGCACTTCGCGCAGGTACCGGTCTTCGCGTCACAGGTGAGCACCGACCGGACCTTGACCTCCTCGATCCCGGCCGCGACCAGCTTCGCGATCGACACGTCGCCCAGGTCGGCGCCGCCGGCGAGCACGACGTTGCCGTCGGCGTCCAGGGCGTCGGTGGCCAGGGTCCGCGCGTACGCGCTGGTCTCGACGTTCTCGGCGTGGACGACCTTGCCGCTCGGGTCCTTCTCGCCGATCTGCTTCGGCAGGCCCCGCTCGGTGCCGCAGTCCTCCTCGCGGATGATCACGTCCTGCGAGACGTCCACCAGACGACGGGTCAGGTACCCCGAGTCGGCGGTCCGCAGCGCGGTGTCGGCCAGACCCTTCCGCGCACCGTGGGTGGCGATGAAGTACTCGACCACCGACAGGCCCTCACGGAAGTTGGACTTGATCGGCCGGGCAATGATCTCGCCCTTCGGGTTGGCCACCAGACCACGCATACCGGAGATCTGCCGGATCTGCATCATGTTGCCTCGCGCACCGGAGTGCACCATCATCCAGATCGGGTTGTCCTTGGCGAAGTTCTCCTCCATCGCCTTACCGACCTCGGCGTTGGCGCCGGTCCAGATCTCGATCAGCTCCTGACGCCGCTCGGACGAGGTGATCAGACCCCGCTCGAACTGCTTCTGGACCTTCTCGGCCTGGGCCTCGTACCGAGCCATGATCTCCGGCTTGGACGGCGGCGTGCTGAAGTCGTCGATCGACACGGTCACCCCGGAACGGGTGGACCAGTAGTAACCGAGGTCCTTCAGCGCGTCGAGGGCGTGGGCGACCTCGACCTTGGTGTACCGCTCCGCCAGGTCGTTGACGATCCCGCCGAGCTGCTTCTTGCCCACCTCGGTGTCGACGAACGGGTAGTCCGCCGGCAGCGCCTCGTTGAACAGCGCACGGCCGAGCGTGGTCTCCAGCGCGAAGCCGCCGTCGGCCAGCTCGATCGCGTCGGCCGGGGCCGCCGATCCGCTCAGCCGCAGCGAGATCTTGGCCTGCAGCGACAGCTCGTGGCGGTCGAAGGCCATGATCGCCTCGGCCACCGAGCTGAACGCCCGGCCCTCGCCCTTGGCGCCGTCCTTCAGCATCGTCAGGAAGTAGATGCCGATGATCATGTCCTGCGTCGGCATCGTGACCGGACGGCCGTCGGCCGGCTTCAGGATGTTGTTGGTCGACAGCATCAGGATCCGGGCCTCGGCCTGCGCCTCGGCCGACAGCGGCAGGTGCACCGCCATCTGGTCACCGTCGAAGTCCGCGTTGAACGCGGAGCAGACGAGCGGGTGGATCTGGATCGCCTTGCCCTCGATCAGCTGCGGCTCGAACGCCTGGATACCCAGCCGGTGCAGGGTTGGTGCACGGTTGAGCAGAACCGGGTGCTCGGTGATGACCTCTTCCAGCACGTCCCAGACCTGGGCGCGCTGACGCTCGACCATCCGCTTGGCGGACTTGATGTTCTGCGCGTGGTTGAGGTCGACCAGCCGCTTCATCACGAACGGCTTGAACAGCTCCAGCGCCATCGCCTTCGGCAGACCGCACTGGTGCAGCTTCAGCTGCGGGCCGACCACGATGACCGAACGGCCCGAGTAGTCGACGCGCTTGCCCAGCAGGTTCTGACGGAACCGACCCTGCTTGCCCTTGAGCATGTCGGACAGCGACTTCAGCGGCCGGTTGCCCGGGCCGGTGACCGGACGACCGCGGCGGCCGTTGTCGAACAGCGCGTCGACGGCCTCCTGCAGCATCCGCTTCTCGTTGTTGACGATGATCTCCGGCGCGCCCAGGTCGAGCAGCCGCTTGAGCCGGTTGTTCCGGTTGATCACCCGGCGGTACAGGTCGTTCAGGTCCGAGGTGGCGAACCGGCCACCGTCGAGCTGAACCATCGGCCGCAGGTCCGGCGGGATCACCGGGACGCAGTCGAGCACCATGCCCATCGGGCTGTTGTTGGTGGCCAGGAACGCCGTGACGACCTTGAGCCGCTTCAGCGCCCGCGTCTTGCGCTGGCCCTTACCGGTCTTGATCGTCTCGCGCAGGTTGTCCGCCTCGGCCTTCAGGTCGAAGGTCTCCAGCCGGCGCTGGATCGCGGCGGCACCCATGGCGCCCTCGAAGTACTTGCCGAACCGCTCCTTCATGGCGCGGTAGAGGATCTCGTCGCCCTCCAGGTCCTGGACCTTGAGGTTCTTGAACCGGGTCCAGACCTCGTCGAGGCGGTCGATCTCGCGCTGCGCACGGTCGCGCAGCTGCTTGACCTCACGCTCGGCGCCTTCCTTCACCTTGCGGCGTACGTCGGCCTTGGCGCCCTCGGCCTCGAGCTGCGCCAGGTCCTCCTCGAGCTTCTTCATCCGCTGCTCGATGTCGTTGTCACGACGGTTCTCGAGCTGCTTGCGCTCCACGTCCACCCGGCCCTCGAGCGAGGACAGGTCGCGGTGCCGGGCCTCGTCGTCGACGTCGGTGATCATGTACGCCGCGAAGTAGATGACCTTCTCCAGGTCCTTCGGGGCGAGGTCGAGCAGGTAGCCGAGCCGCGACGGGACACCCTTGAAGTACCAGATGTGGGTGACCGGGGCGGCCAGCTCGATGTGGCCCATCCGCTCCCGGCGCACCTTGGAGCGGGTGACCTCGACGCCACACCGCTCGCAGATGATGCCCTTGAAGCGAACGCGCTTGTACTTGCCGCAGTAGCACTCCCAGTCCCGGGTGGGACCAAAGATCTTCTCGCAGAAGAGGCCGTCACGCTCAGGCTTGAGCGTCCGGTAGTTGATCGTCTCCGGCTTCTTGACCTCGCCGTGCGACCACTGGCGGATCTCATCCGCGGTCGCCAGTCCGATCCGAAGCTCGTCGAAGAAGTTCACGTCGAGCACGATGTGTTATCTCCCGTTGCTAAAAGTGGTCTGAGTGAGTTGGTTGTTGATCTCAAGCGGCAACCCGCTCAGACCTCCTCGACGCTGTTCGGCTCCCGCCGGGACAGGTCGATGCCCAGTTCCTCTGCCGCCCGGAAGACGTCCTCCTCGCTGTCGCGCATCTCGACCCGGCTTCCGTCGGACGAGAGCACCTCGACATTGAGGCAGAGGGACTGCATTTCCTTGACCAGAACCTTGAACGACTCCGGGATACCCGGCTCCGGGATGTTCTCGCCCTTGACGATCGCCTCGTACACCTTGACCCGGCCGACGACATCGTCGGACTTGATCGTCAGCAGTTCCTGCAGCGCGAAGGCGGCACCGTAGGCCTCGAGGGCCCACACCTCCATCTCGCCGAACCGCTGGCCGCCGAACTGGGCCTTACCGCCCAGCGGCTGCTGCGTGATCATCGAGTACGGACCGGTCGACCGTGCGTGGATCTTGTCGTCGACCAGGTGGTGCAGCTTCAGCATGTACATGTAGCCGACACCGATCGGGTCCGGGAACGGCTCACCCGAACGACCGTCGAACAGGCGCGCCTTGCCCTGCCCGTTGACCATCCGGACGCCGTCGCGGTTCGGCAGCGTCGAGGAGAGCAGGCCGGTGACCTCTTCCTCGGTGGCGCCGTCGAAGACCGGGGTGGCGACGTTCGTCATCGGCTCGGCCGCACCGGCGCCGATCTTGATCAGCCGCTGCGCCCACTCCTCCTCGTTCTCCGGGTCGACCTCCCAGCCGCGGCTGGCGATCCACCCGAGGTGGGTCTCCAGCACCTGGCCGACGTTCATCCGGCCGGGCACGCCCAGCGGGTTCAGGATCACGTCGACGTGGGTGCCGTCCTCGAGGAACGGCATGTCCTCGACCGGAAGGATCTTGGAGATGACGCCCTTGTTGCCGTGCCGGCCGGCCAGCTTGTCGCCGACCGAGATCTTCCGCTTCTGGGCCACGTACACGCGGACCAGCTGGTTGACGCCCGGCGGCAGCTCGTCGCCGTTGTCGCGGTCGAAGACGCGGACACCGATGACGGTGCCTTCCTCGCCGTGCGGCACCTTCAGCGACGTGTCGCGGACCTCGCGCGCCTTCTCACCGAAGATCGCGCGGAGCAGCCGCTCCTCCGGGGTCAGCTCGGTCTCGCCCTTCGGCGTGACCTTGCCGACCAGGATGTCGCCGGTGGTGACCTCGGCGCCGATCCGGATGATGCCGCGCTCGTCCAGGTCGGACAGCATCTCGTCGGAGACGTTCGGGATGTCCCGGGTGATCTCCTCCGGCCCCAGCTTGGTGTCGCGAGCGTCGACCTCGTGCTCCTCGATGTGGATCGAGGTCAGCAGGTCCTGCTGGACGACGCGCTGGCTGAGGATGATCGCGTCCTCGTAGTTGTAGCCCTCCCACGTCATGAACGCGACGAGCATGTTCCGGCCGAGGGCCATCTCACCCTCGTCGGTGCACGGCCCGTCGGCCAGCGGCGTACCGATCTCGACCCGCTGCCCGGCGTCGACCAGCGGGCGCTGGTTGATGCAGGTGCCCTGGTTCGAGCGACGGAACTTCGCCATCCGGTAGGTCTGGTACGTGCCGTCGTCGGCCGCGATCTCGATCAGGTCGGCCGAGACCTCCTTGACCACACCGGGCTTGTCCGACACGACCACGTCGCCGGCGTCGACCGCACCGCGGAACTCCATGCCGGTACCGACCAGCGGGGCGTCCGAGGTGATCAGCGGCACCGCCTGGCGCTGCATGTTCGAACCCATCAGCGCGCGGTTGGCGTCGTCGTGCTCGAGGAACGGGATCAGGGCCGTCGCGACCGACACCATCTGGCGCGGCGAGACGTCCATGTAGTCCACGTCGTCGACCGGCACGAGCTCGACCTCACCGTGGCGGCGACGGACCAGCACGCGCTCCTCGGCGAACCGGTTCTCGTCGTTCAGCGCCGCGTTGGCCTGCGCGATGACGAACCGGTCCTCCTCGTCGGCGGTCAGGTAGTCGACCTGGTCGGTGACCTGGCCCTCGACGACCTTGCGGTACGGCGTCTCGACGAAGCCGAACGCGTTCACCCGGCCGTACGACGCGAGCGAGCCGATCAGGCCGATGTTCGGGCCTTCCGGGGTCTCGATCGGGCACATCCGGCCGTAGTGGGACGGGTGCACGTCGCGGACCTCGAAGCCGGCCCGCTCACGGCTCAGACCACCCGGGCCGAGCGCGTTCAGCCGGCGCTTGTGGGTCAGACCCGCGACCGGGTTCGTCTGGTCCATGAACTGCGACAGCTGGGAGGTGCCGAAGAACTCCTTCAGCGCCGCCACCACCGGACGGATGTTGATCAGGGTCTGCGGCGTGATCGCCTCGACGTCCTGGGTCGTCATCCGCTCGCGGACCACCCGCTCCATCCGGGCCAGGCCGGTGCGGAGCTGGTTCTGGATCAGCTCGCCGACCGTGCGCAGCCGGCGGTTGCCGAAGTGGTCGATGTCGTCTTCCTCGACGACGATCTCGCCCTTCGGGGCCGGCAGCTCGGTCTTGCCCTCGTGCAGCGCGACCAGGTACTTGATCGTGGCGACGATGTCGTCGACGGTCAGCACCGCCATGTCGTGCGCCTCGTCACGGCCGAGCTTCTTGTTGATCTTGTAGCGACCGACCTTGGCCAGGTCGTAGCGCTTGCCGTTGAAGTAGTAGTTCTCCAGCAGCGCCTGCGCGGCCTCGCGGGTCGGCGGCTCACCCGGACGCAGCTTGCGGTAGATGTCCAGCAGCGCGTCGTCCTGCCCGGAGGTGTGGTCCTTCTCCAGGGTCAGCCGGATCGACTCGTACTCGCCGAACTCTTCGAGGATCTGGGCGTCGGTCCAGCCGAGCGCCTTGAGCAGGACGGTGACGTTCTGCTTGCGCTTGCGGTCGAGGCGGACGCCGACCATGTCGCGCTTGTCCACCTCGAACTCCAGCCACGCGCCGCGCGACGGGATGATCTTGGCGGTGAAGATGTCCTTGTCGGACGTCTTGTCCGGCGTGCGCTCGAAGTACACACCGGGCGAGCGGACGAGCTGGGACACGACGACCCGCTCGGTGCCGTTGATGACGAAAGTGCCCTTGCGCGTCATCAGCGGGAAGTCGCCCATGAAGACGGTCTGGCTCTTGATCTCACCGGTTTCGTTGTTCATGAACTCGGCGGTGACGAACAGCGGCGCGGAGTACGTGACGTCGCGCTCCTTGCATTCGTCGACCGTGTTCTTCGGAGGCTCGAAGCGGTGGTCGCGGAACGACAGCGACATGGTGCCGCTGAAGTCCTCGATCGGGGAGATCTCCTCGAAAATCTCTTCCAGGCCGCTGGGGCCGGACAGGTCCGACCGCCCCTCGGCCTCGGCGGCGGCCACCCGGGCCTGCCACGTTTCGTTACCGACCAGCCAGTCGAAACTGTCCACCTGAAGCGCAAGCAGATCCGGAACCTGGAGCGGTTCGGAGATCTTTGCGAAGGAGATGCGGCGGGGGCCGGTGACGTTGGAAATGCTGTCGGACTGGGGGTTGCGCGAGGCGACCAAGGGGCGTCCTTCCACGGGCTCGCAAAATCACATCGGTGCTGGGAGCGCACGCCAAGCCGCCCCAGTCAAGTCGAGACCCGAAGCCGAGGCGAGGAAAAGGCAGCGCAAAGCAATAGGCTACATGATCCAGGCAAGCCTGTCCAATGGGGTCCAATAGTTTGCCGTTGGACCACCCACTCCGTCAAGGACCGACCCGGGATCTCCAGCAGGTAGATCACCCACGAGCCACCCGGCGTCCTCTTGGTGCGGAGTCACCTAGAGGTTACAGTCCGGCGATCTCCTGGACCAGCCATCGATCGCCGTTTCGGACCATTGTGAACCGGGTCCGGTTCAGGTCCACCCGGGGACTACCCTTCGTGATCGTGCTGGTGGTGGTCTGGTTGACGAAGATGATCAGCGTGACCCGGTCGGCGTCGCCGTCGCGGACCCCGACCTCGCGGACGTCGGCCTTCACCGTGGCCTTGGTCTTGGTCGCCAGCTCGCCGGCCACCTTGGCGGTGGCGTCGAACTTCTGGGCGAAGTCCGGGGTCATCGTCGCCCGGGCCGCGGCGAAGCTTTTGTCCAGGTCACGGTAGTCATAGCTGAGTGCGGTCTCGGCCGCCTTCCGGCCCGCGACGGCGGCTTGGTCGCGGGCGTCCTCGGCCTGCTTCCCGTGCCACGCCTTCACGCCGAGGATCCCGGCGACGACCAGTGTGAGGACGACAACCAGGCCGAGGGCGGCGAGCAGTACGTCGCTCTGCCGGCGCTCACGCTGTGTGACGACAGGGGCCTCAGGTTCTGGTGCCGAGGGCTCGGGTGTGGTTGGTGTCACATCCTCCGGAGCAGTCTCCGGCGCCTTCTCGTCGACTTCCTCGACGTCCTGGACGACCGGGGTCTCGTCCAGCGTCGGCGTCGCACCGGCGCTGCGGCGCTGGCCGGCGATGCGGGGACGGTTGCGGCGCTCTGCCATCAGCCCACCACCTGCAGGTCGGCGGTCAGCCAGTGGTTCTTCTCCCGGACCAGGTCGAGCTTGATCCGGTACCGGCGTTCGACCCCGTCGGTCGAGGCCGTGTTCGTCACCACTGCGTTCACGATCACCAGCACCTGGGCGGAGTCCTTGTCGTTCGAGACCACGGCGGCCTCCTTCACGTCCCCCTTGGAGGTCGCCTTGTTGGCCTCCACATCGGTCTTCACGGCCGCGATCCCGTCGGCGAACTCCTGCTTGAACTGCCCGGTCGAGTCGTCCAGCACCCGCTTCGAGTCCGCGTCCCAGGTCTGGTAGTCGTACGTCGTGAAGTCCAGCGCCAGCTGCCGCGCCGCCTTCATCGCGCCGTCGCGCTGCGAGTCGGCGGCCCGCTGCTTGCTCAGGCCGACCACCGACAGCGTCAGCCCGGCGAGCGCCACCAGGAGCAGGACGCTGAGCGCCCACGCCAGAATCATCCGGCCGTTCCGTGCGATCACTTGCTCGTCACCGGTCCGAGGATCAGGGCCTTCCAGGAGTCGCTGCCGAGCAGCTCCTCCTGACCGCCGGTCGAGCCGAGCGTCAGCGCCGGCATTCCGTCCGACCCGCCGGCCGCGCCGGTCACCGGGTCGTACCCGACGCCGTAGCCGGTCCGGTTCAGGTCGCGCGACGACGGGGCCGGCTTGTTCTGCGAGCCGCGGACGTTGATCCCGCTCGACGGGCTCGCCGTACAGCCGGCCTTGGTGTTGGCCGGGGTGTTCGTGGTGTTCTGCGGGACCCGCTTGTCGGTGCCGCCGTACCCGGGCCGGCAGGCCGGCGGGGTCAGGCCGACGACCAGCCCGAAGTGTGCGTCGTAGTGCCCGGTGCCCGGATCCTTCGCCGGTACGACGTACCCGCCCATCGCCACCGCCGGGTAGACGACGAACAGCTGCTCGACGGCATCCAGCCGGACCGCGGTCAGTTCGCTCACCGTCAGCAGGTTACCCAGCAGCACCGCGATGTCCGCGCGGTTGTCCTGGATCAGGCCGGTCAGCTGGGTGGAGGCGAGCGAGCCCTGGTCGATCACCTTGCGCAGGTTCGCGTCCGAGCTGACCAGGGTGTCGGACAGCAGCGCGAGGTTCTTTGCCCAGGTCTTGATCGCGTCGCCGCTGGCCACCTGGGTGGCGAGCACGGTGTCGCCGTCGTTGATCAGCTTGATCGTCTGCAGCACGTTCGCGTCCGCGGTGTCGATCAGCTGACCCGAGCTGTCGATGATCTTCTGCAGGTCGGTGCCCTTGCCCTTCAGGGCCTCGCCGAGCTCGCGGACGGTGGTCCGCAGGCTGTTCTTGTCGACGGAGTTCACCAGCTGGTCCAGGTTCAGCAGCAGCTCGGTGGTGTCGATCGGCACGGCGGTGTCCTGGCGCGCGATCTTCGAGTTGTTCTGCAGGTACGGCGCTCCGTCGCGGCGCGGCTGCAGGTCGACGTACTGCTCGCCGATGGCCGACCGGTTCGCGACCACCGCCAGCAGGTCGTTCGGGATCTTGAACTTCTTCTCGATCACCAGATTCACGTCGACGCCGTCGGACAGCAGCTTGAGCTGACCGACCCGGCCGACCGGCTGGCCGCGGTACGTCACCTCGGCGCCGGAGAAGATGCCGCCGGACTCGGCGAAGCTCGCGCTGACGGTGTAGTCGGTGTCGACGACCAGCTTGTCGACCTGGGCGTACTTCGCGCCGACGAATGCGACGCCGACGACGGTGATCAGCAGGAACACCATCAGCTGGATCCGGACCGCTCTGGTGATCATTTGACCGCCCCCGGCATCAGCGCGCGGGCCAGGTCAGGATCGAACCCGGACCGCTTCAGCTGCGGCGTGCAGACCGGCAGCCCGAGGACGGTGATGCAGGTGGTCGCAGTGCCGGTCGGGACCGGGAGCGTCGGCAGGATGCCGCCGCCCGTGCCCTGGCTGGTCGGCAGGTGCACCGGGAGGCTGATCCGGCCGGTCGGCAGCGCGGTCGGGCCGACCGTCGGCAGGTTCAGACCGAGCAGGCCCTTGAGTGCCTTCTGGGTGTTCACGTCGACGGTGATCCCGAGGTTGGTGTAGTCGCCCTTCGCGGCGTTGGCGGCCTGGTCCGGGAACGGGTAGGTGAACAGCAACTCGAGCGACTTCGGCAGGTTCGCCCCGGCCTCGGCCAGATTGGTGAGGATCGGGTACAGCGACTGCAGGTTGGCGACCAGGTCCTTCTGCGCCGAGGTGATCACCCGGGTCGCGGTGTTGCCCAGCGTCGCCAGCGCCTGCAGCGTCTTGACCAGCGCGGCGCGCTGCTTGTCCAGGGTCGCGATCGACTTCGGCAGCGAGTCGATCGCGGTCGCCAGCGTCGCCTTCTGCGCGTTGAGCTTCTTCGCGAGCGCGTCCACCGAGGTGATCGCGGTGACGATCCGGGCCTTGTTCGCATCCAGGGTGCCGACGAAGGTGTTCAGCTGGGTCAGCACGTCCCGGATGGCCGGCTCGTTGCCGGTCAGCGCCTTGTTCAGCTCCTGGGTGATGATCTGCAGCTGGGCCACACCGCCGCCGTTCAGCAGCAGCGACAGGGCGGACAGGACTTCCTCGACCTCGACGTTGCTGGTCGTCCGTGACAACGGGATCAGCTCGCCGTTCTCGAGCTTGCCGCGCGGCTGCTCGGACCCGGTCGGCCGCGACAGCGACACGAACTTCTCGCCCAGCAGGCTGGTCTGGCGGATCGTGGCGTGGGTGTTGTCCGGCAGCGCGAGGCTTTTCGGCAGCTTGATCCGCACCTTCGCGATGTACCCGTCCAGCCACACCTTCTCGACCGTGCCGACGGTGACGTCGTCCACCTTCACCGTCGACTTCGGCACCAGGTCCAGGACGTCGGCGAACTCGACGGTGACCGTGTACGACGGCCCCTTGATCTTCGCCCCGCCCGGCAACGGCAGCGAGTACACGCTGAAGTCGCACCCGGTCAGCAGGGTCGCCAGTGCGAGCACACCCGCGACGATCGACGTACGCCTCATTTGACCAGCCCCCCAAGCGTCGGATCCACGGGGTCGGGGCTGTTCAACGGCGCCTTCGGGAGCGGGGCCCACGGCGTACCGGCAGGTCCGCCGCTCACGGGCGCGTTCGCACCGGTGAGCTGGGTGATCAGCGGCAACTTGGCGAGGGCATCGAGCACCGGCTTCAGTGCCGAACAGGTCGACATCGGCTGGTTCGCCTGCAGCAGGATCGAGCAGACGAAGGTCGCCGGATCGTCGAGCTGGCCGGGGTTGATGCGCTGGTCCAGGGTGCCGTACTGCGGGTTGTAGATCCGGGCCAGGTTCCCGAGGCCGAGCGGCGCGGTGTCGAGCACCTCGGCGATCGCGGCCTTCTCCTTGACCAGGATCTGCGACAGCTGGGTAGCGCTGCTGACCGTGGTCTTCACCAGACCGCGGTTGTCCTTGACGAACGTCGCGACCTCGCCGAGCGCGGTCGCCAGCAGCGCCAACGCGTTGCCCAGGTCCGTGCGCTCGCCGGCCAGCGTGGTCGAGACCGAGGCGAAGTTCGAGTTGAACTGCCGCACGAGCTGGTCGTTCGCAGCCAGCGCGGACACGAACGTCTGCAGCTGCCGGATCGTGTTGAACAGCGCCGACGAGTTGCCCGACAGCGTGCTGGTCAGCTTCGAGACGTCGGTGATGGTCTGGTTCAGCTTCGCGCCCTGGCCGTTCAGGTTCTTCGCCGAGACGTCCAGCAGCCGTGCCAGCGCACCCTGGTCGTTCGCACCCTTCGGCCCGAGCGCCACGGACAGGTCGTTCAGGCTCTGGTAGATCTGGTCGAGCTCCAGCGGTACGGCGGTGCGCTCGATCGGGATCTGCGCGCCGTCGGCCATCACGGCGCCCTTGGAGTACACCGGGGTGAGCTGGAGGTACCGGTCAGCGACGATCGACGGCGACGCGATCACGGCCTTCGCGGTCGCCGGCACCTTGTGCTTCGCGTCCCACCAGAACTTCACCCGGACGGTCCGGCCGGCCGGGGTGATGCTCTCCACCTCACCGACCTTGATGCCGAGGATGCGGACGTCGGAACCGGGATACACCGAGACGGCGCGCGGGAAGTACGCCGTCGCACTCACCCGCTCGGGCTTCGGCCACAGCGTCACGGCGCTGACCGCGAGGATCACGACGACCACGCCGATCGCGATCAGCCGGGACAGGGCGTTGACCTTCATCAGCCGCCACCTCCCAGGATCGCCGGCAGGCCGGGGATCGGCACCTTCGGCAGCGGGATCTCCGGGACCGGCGCGAGGTTCTGCAGGTAGGTGTCGAACCACGGCCCGGTGCCGAGCGTGTTGGTGAAGACCCGGACGAACGGCGCCAGACCCTTGATGCTCGCATCCAGCGACGTCTGGTTCTGCAGCAGTACGGCGAGCACCGCGTTGACCTTCTGCAGCGTCGGGGCGAGGTCCTTGCGGTTCTCCCGGACCAGCGCGGTGATCTGCGAGGCGAGCTGCTGCGTCGACACCAGCAACTGGTGGATCAGCGCCCGCCGCGCCTGCACGGCCTGGAAGACGGTGTTGCCGTCCTTCATCAGCTTGATCAGCTGCTGGTTGCGGTCGGCAAGGACCTTGGTGACCACGTTCGAGTGCTGGAGCAACAACTTCAGCTGCGCGTCCCGGGCGGCCACGTTGCGCGACAGCCGGGACAGTCCGGTCAGCGAGGCCTGCACCTCCTCCGGCGTGTTCTTGAACGTCGCCGACAACGTGTCCAGGGCCTTGGCCAGCTGGGCGGTGTTGATCCGCTCGGTCGTGTTGGCCAGATCGGTGAACGCGTCCACCACGTCGTACGCCGAGACCGTCCGTGCCAGCGGGATCTCCGAACCGGGCTTGAGCTGTCCCTGGCCGGCCGGGTCGAGCTTCAGGTACTTCTGCCCGAGCAGGGTCTTGATCTTCATCTCGGCGCCGGTCTCGTCGCCGAGCTTCACGCCCTTGTCGACGACGAAGTCGACCCGGACGTGGGTGCCCTCGAGCTCGACCTTGCGGACCTTGCCGACGCGGACGCCGGCCACCCGGATCTCGTCGTTCGCCTTCAGGCCGCCGGCCTCGGAGAATTGCGCGGAGTACTTCGTCCCGCCGCCGATCAGCGGCAGGTCCTGCGCCTTGAACGCGGCCAGCATGATCAGGCCGATGACGGTCAGGCCGATCACGCCGATCGTCACCTGGTTCTGCTCGCGGAAGGGCTTCACTTCTTGCACCTCGCGGAGTTCAGGTCGTAGGCGACCGGGACGCGGGTCCCCGTCGGCAGCGTGACGTTGCCGTCGAAGTTGCACAGGTAGAAGTTGAACCAGGAGCCGTACGACGCGGTGCGGGTCATCGTGTTCAGCTTCTGCGGCATGAACTGCAGCGTCTTCACCCAGATCGCCTGGGTGTCGTCGAGCGTCGACGCGGTGATCCGGAGCTTGTCCAGGTCGGCCTTGATCGGCACCCGGGTCTGCTGCAGCAGGCCGGCGGTCTTGGTGTTCAGCGAGTTGATCGAGCCGAGCGAGTTCAGGATCGGGGTGACGTCCTGGCTCAGGCCGGTGATGAACTGCTGCAGGTTGACCAGCAGCTGGGAGAAGTTCTGCTGCCGCTGCGAGACGATCTGCAGCGTCGAGGTCAGGTTCGTGATCAGGTCGCCGATCACCTGGTCGGCGTCGGCCAGCGTGGTGGTCAGCGACGCGGTCTTGGCCAGCAGCGACTCGATCGTGCCGCCCTCGCCCTGCAGGACCTTGATCACCTCGAACGCGAACTGGTTCACGTCCGCCGGCGTCAGCGCGGTGAACAGCGGCTTGAAACCGTTGAACAGCACCGACAGGTCCAGCGCGGGGGTGGTGTGCTCCTTCGGGATGATCCCGTTCTTCTTCAGCCGCTGACCGCCGCCGACGCCGTCGGTCAGCGCGATGTACCGGTTGCCGACCAGGTTCCGGTAGCGCAGCGTGGCGTGCGTCGAGGTGTCGACGACCTGGTCGGAGTCGACGCTGAACGTCACCATCGCCAGCGTGTCCTGGTACAGCTGGATCTTGTCGACCTGGCCGACCTTCACACCGGCGATCCGGATGTCGTCACCCTGGTTCAGCCCGACCGCGTCGGTGAACACGGCCCGGTACTTCGTCGTCGAGTTGAAGGTGATGTTGCCGATCGTCACCGCGAGCAACGCGGTCGCGATCGTGGTCACCACCACGAAGATCCCGAGCCGGACGGTGTCGAACGTCGTCTTCTTGTCGAAGAAACTCACTTCAGGTTCACCTGGCCTCCGCGCAGGAGCGGGCCGACCATGAGTGTGGTCAGGTCCGGTACGTCGCTCGGGGCGAGGCCCATCTCGGGGGCGACGACCGCGTCGACGACCTTCTGCTCGGCCGGCGTGCCGACGCCCTGGGTGTCCATCGCGAACCCGGGCATCGCGCGGTTCAGCTGCACGTTGAGCGGGAAGCGCTGGTTCTTGTTGTGGTCGCCGATCACGCCGTCGTCACCGGTGATGTACGGCGCCGGGTTGTCCTGCGTGTACGGCCCCGGCTTCGACCCGGGATGGCTGTAGTTCCTGCCGACGCAGGTCGGGCCGCGGTGGTCCTTGTAGGCCGGGAGCTCGTTCGGCTCGTACGGCGTGGGCTGGTTGGTGATCAGCTCGAGGTTGATGTTCAGCCGGCCGTCGCGGAACGTGTCGTTGAGGATCGGGGCGGTGTCGGCCATCACCTGCAGGAAGCACGGCACCTCGGGCGAGTATTTCTCGAGCAGGTCGAGCACCGGGCGGCTGACCTGGCCGAGCCGGATCACGCGGTCCTCGTTCTCCTTGAGGAACGCGTTGCCGGTCGTCGACAGGTTCTGCACGTTGCCGAAGAACTGCTGCAGTTGCTGTTCCTTCTCCACCACGGTGTTGCCGGTGATGGTCAGGTTGCGCAGGGCACGGACCAGGTCGGGCGTGACGTCGCCGTACAGGTCGGAGGCCTGGGTGAGTTTGACCAGGGCGTCCATCAGCTTGGGGATGCTCGGGTTCAGCTTCTTCAGGTAGCCGTCGAGCTGGGTCAGCGTGCCGGCGATCTCGGTGCCGCGGCCCTCGAGCGCGGTCGCCAGCGTGTTCAGCGTGGCGTTCAGGTCGGCCGGGTCGACTGCCTGCAGCAGCGGCAGCGCGTCGTTCAGCACCTTCTCGATCTCGATGCCGACCGCGGTCTTGTCCCGGCTGATCACGTCGCCGGCCTTGATGTGGCGGCCCTCGGGTCCGTTCGGCGGGACGAGTGCGACGTACTTCTCGCCGAACAGCGTCTTCGGCAGGATCCGCGCGCTGACCGCGCTGGAGATCTCGTCGACCTGATCGGGCTTCAGCGCCAGCTTGACGGTCGCTTCGTCGCCGTCGGTGGAGACCCCGCGGACCTCACCGACGATGATCCCGCGCAGCTTCACGTCCGCATGGTCGTTGAGCTGCAGACCGATGTGGCTGGTCTTCAGCTCGATGTCCACGGTCTTGGTGAAGACCTTCGCGTAGAACGCGTAGGTCAGCCAGAGCAGGAAGCACAGCACGCCGATGAAGGCGACGCCGAGGATCTTGTGCGAAATGAGTCTGGTCATCCGGCCAGCCTGACGGTGGTCGTCGTACCCCAGATGGCCATCGACAGCAGCAGGTCGACGACGTTGATCACGACGATCGACGTCCGTACGGCGCGACCGACCGCGACGCCCACACCCGCGGGACCGCCGGTCGCGTGGTAGCCGTGGTAGCAGTGCACCAGGATCACCAGCACCGAGAACACCAGCACCTTGCCGAACGACCAGAGCACGTCTCCGGGTGGCAGGAACAGGTGGAAGTAATGGTCGTACGTGCCCGTGCTCTGCCCGTAGAACGTGGTCACGGTGAGCCGGGTGGCGAAGTACGACGCGAGCAGGCCGACGACGTACAGCGGGATGACGGCGATGAGCCCGGCGATGATGCGGGTCGTGACGAGGAACGGCAGCGACGGGATCGCCATCACCTCGAGCGCGTCGATCTCCTCGCTGATCCGCATCGCGCCGAGCTGCGCGGTGAATCCGCAGCCGACCGTCGCGGCGAGCGCGATACCCGCGATCAGCGGGCCGATCTCGCGGGTGTTGATGTACGCCGACACGAAGCCGGCGAACGCCGACGTACCGATCTGGTTGAGCGCCGAGTAGCCCTGCAGGCCGACCTCGGTGCCAGTAAAGAACGCCAGGAACGTGATCACACCGACGGTGCCGCCGATGACCGCGAGCGCGCCGGTGCCGAGCGTCACCTCGGCCAGCAGCCGGAAGATCTCCTTGCGGTACCGGGTGACGGACTTGCCGGACCAGGCGAGCGCCTTGATGTAGAAGGCAAGCTGCTCGCCGAGGTGGTCGAGCGAGCTCAGCGGCTTCTTGACCAGGTTGTCCATCAGGGCCGACACGTCACGCCCCCTTCGGCGGGACGAGCTGGAAGTAGATCGCGGTCATCGAGAAGTTCGCGACGAACAGCAGCATGAACGTGATGACGACGGACTGGTTCACCGCGTCGCCGACACCCTTCGGACCGCCGCCCGCGTTGACACCCTTGTACGCCGCGACCACGGCCGCGATGAAGCCGAAGACCAGCGCCTTCACCTGGCCCTGCCACAGGTCTGGCAGGTGGGCGAGCGCGGTGAACGACGCGATATAGCTGCCCGGGGTGCCGTCCTGCAGCACGACGTTGAAGACGTAGCCGCCCATCACGCCGACCACGCTGACGAACCCGTTCAGGAAGAACGCGACCAGCATCGTCGCCAGCACCCGCGGTACGACGAGGCGCTGGATCGGGTCGATGCCGAGCACCATCATCGCGTCGAGCTCTTCCCGGATCTTCCGCGAGCCGAGGTCCGCACAGATCGCGGAACCGCCGGCCCCGGCGATCAGCAGCGCGGTCGCGATCGGCGACGCCTCGCGGACCACGGCCAGTACGGCGGCCGAGCCGGTGAACGCCTGCGCGCCGAACTGCTTGATCAGGCCGCCGACCTGCAGCGCGATCACCGCACCGAACGGGATCGCGACCAGCGCGGTCGGGATGATCGTCACGCTCGCGACGAACCAGGCCTGCTGGAGGAACTCCTTGACCTGGAACGGCCGGCGGAACGTGGCCCGGCCGGTGTCGAGTGCGAAGGCGAACAGCGAACCAGCATGCTTCAGCGGGGCGGTAGCGCTCACAGTCACCTGGCGCCCACCACATTTGTTTCGAAGGAACCCGGCGGCGGGACGACACCGTTCTCGCGGCACCATTCGCCCGGTTCGCGCTGGGTCGGGCGGAGCATGCCGCTGCTGGGCAGCTGCTGGATCGGGATCGGCGGCAGCGGCGGCAGCTCCTGACCGGCTTCGGCGGCCAGCTCCTCGGCGTCCTTCTCCTCGGACATGCCGATCGGGCCGACCATCTGCGCGTTCAGGAACTGGCGGACCACCGGCTCCTCGCTGGACAGCAGCATCTCCCGCGGACCGAACATGGCCAGGTGCCGGTGGTACAGCATGCCGATGTTGTCCGGGACCGTGCGCGCGGTGTTCACGTCGTGGGTGACGATCAGGAACGTCGGGCTGAACGCCTCGTTGAGGTCGATCATCACCTGGTTCAGGAACGACGTCCGGACCGGGTCGAGGCCGGAGTCGGGTTCGTCGACGAGCAGGATCTCGGGGTCGAGGACCAGCGCGCGGGCCAGGCCGGCCCGCTTGCGCATCCCGCCGGAGATCTCGCCGGGCAGCTTCCGCTCGGCGCCGACCAGGCCGACCATCTCCATCTTCTCCATCACGATGGAGCGGATGTCGGACTCGGACTTCTTGGTGTGCTCGCGCAGCGGGAACGCGACGTTGTCGTACAGGTTCATCGAGCCGAACATCGCGCCGTCCTGGAACAGCACGCCGAACAGCCGGCGAATGTCGTACAGCTCGCGCTCGCTGCAGGTGGCGATGTCGGTGCCTTCGATCCAGACATGTCCCTTGTCCGGCTTGAGCAGCCCGATCAGCGTCTTCAGGAACACCGACTTCCCGGTGCCGGAGGGGCCGAGCATGACGCAGATCTCACCGGCCGGCAGGGTCAGGGACACGTCGCCCCAGATCAGCTGGCTGCCGAAGGACTTGGTGAGACCCTCGACGCGGACTTCTACGCCCACCGGTCCTCCTCACGGGAATGTTCTGGCTGCCCCGAACCGACGCGTACGCGGGTCCAACGAGGGAGCAGTGGCCTAGGTTACGCACGAGTACGGTTTTCCGTAACCCCTAGCTGTCAAGCGGTTGCGATACTAACCATCACGTAATGCAAGAAGGGCGGCCCCCTTGCGGGGACCGCCCTTCTCTACACATTCGTTACGCTCCTTGACGGAACGTAACTGGAGGGTGCCTGGGCACTCCGCGCCGTAGCGAGGAGGTGCTCGGTGCGGTGCATCGGTGCGCGGGGGCGAAGGGGTCGATGCGGAGCATCGTTCCCTTTGCACCCGTGCCGCGAGGTGCCGTGCCGAGTGCCCCGCAGCAGGCGGGGAGTGCCCAGGCGCCCTCCTAGGTCACTTCAGGGTGACGGTGGCGCCGGCGCCCTCGAGGGCCTCCTTGGCCTTCTCCGCGGCAGCCTTGTCGACCTTCTCGAGGACGGCCTTCGGGGCCGACTCGACGAGGTCCTTGGCCTCCTTCAGCCCAAGGCTGGTGAGACCGCGCACCTCCTTGATGACCTGGATCTTCTTGTCGCCGGCGCTCTCGAGAACGACGTCGAACTCGTCCTGCTCCGCGGCCTCTTCGGCCGGGGCGCCTCCACCCGCGGCCGGGGCAGCGGCAACGGCGACCGGGGCGGCGGCGGTGACGCCGAACTCCTCCTCGAACGCCTTAACGAACTCCGACAGCTCCAGCAGGGTCAGTTCCTTGAACTGGCCGAGGAGCTCTTCGGTGCTGAGCTTCGCCATGATGGCGGTCCTTCCTGACAAATGTTGCTTGGTGATCACTGATGGGGTGTTGCGGATGAGATCTGCCTCAGCTCTCGGCTGAAGCGGTCTCCTCGGTGCTCGCCTCGGCAGGTGCCTCGACCGTGTCCTGCACGGCCGGCGCCTCGTCCGCCACTGCGTCCTGCACAGGAGCGGCTTCGGCCGGCAGCTTGTCCTGCAGCGCCGCGAACAGGCGCGCGGCCTGCGACAGCGGAGCAGCGAACAGCGACACCGCTTGCTGCGGGGCCGCCTTCATCGCACCTGCGAGCTTCGCGAGGAGGACCTCACGCGACTCCAGGTCAGCGAGCTTGCTGATCTCGTCAGAGCCGAGTGCCTTGCCTTCCAGCACTCCACCCTTGATGACGAGCAGGGGGTTCGCCTTGGCGAAGTCACGCAGTCCCTTGGCCGCAACCACCGGGTCGCCCTTGATAAAGGCGATCGCGGAGGGGCCTTCGAGCAGCGAGTCGAACGAGTCGACACCTGCGTCCTTGGCCGCGATCTTGGTCAGCGTGTTCTTCACCACGGCGTAGTTCACGTCGTCACCGAGCGCGACTCGCAATTGCTTGAGCTGCGCGACGGTGAGACCGCGGTACTCGGTCAGCACGGCGCCGTTGGAGCTACGGAACTCGTCCGTCAGCTCCGCGACAGCGGCTGCCTTGTCCGGCCTCGCCATGGGGGTCTCCTTCTATCGGCTTCCACGCCGTAGACCCCTGCTACAAAAGAAACGCCCCTGCGCAGGCGCAAGGGCGTGAACATTCGTGCTTCACTTTCCTAGTCACCTGCGCGGGCCGCCCACCTGAGTGGGACTTTCAGCTACCTGGGGTAGCAACCAGCGGTCTTCGGCAATGTCCAGGGTAATAGCTGAAGTCACTCTGACAAAATCGGTTGTGGATGCGGTGGGATCCACCGATGCATCGCAGTGGCCGCTGCCCAGCCTGTTCCGGCCATGATGACGATCGCCGGGCCCAGCCCGAGGAGCGCTGTCGCCCCGGCCAGCAGCAACGGCCCGGCCCCGTTCCCGGTGTCCGCGAAGAGCCGGAACGCACCCAGGAACTGCGCCCGTCCGACCGGCGGCGACGCGTCCGCACCCAGCGTCATGATGACGCCGGCGCCGAGCCCGTTCCCGATCCCCATCAGCAGCGCGACCAGGGTCAGCGTGACGGTCGTGTGGGTGAGCGGTAGTAAGAGGTGTGCCAGCCCGAGCACGAACATCGACGGTACGGCGACCCACTTGCGCCCCAGCCGGTCCATCACGGATCCGGCTGGATAGAACAGCAGCATGTCGACCGCACCGGACAGTCCGAAGATGATGCTGGTCGTCTGCGGATCCAGTCCGATGTGGAGCGCCCACAGCGGGATCACCACCTGCCGGGACGCGCGGACTGCCCCCACGAGCAGCGCCCCGACACCGAGAGTCCGCAGTACCGGGAAGTGGTCGCGGATCACGACCCAGGTGGACTCCGCCGACACGGGACGGCTCCCGCGAGTGCGGCCTTCGACATCGGGCAGGCTCAGCAGCACTCCGCATGCGAGCACCGCGCAGACCAGGTGCACCCAGTAGGCACCATCGGTACCCAGGAACTTCATCGCGCCCGCACCCAGGAACGGACCGATGAAAGAGCCGATGCGCTGCACTCCACCGAGCGTCGACAGGGCCCGGGCACGCAGTTCGATCGGCACGGCTTCGCTGAGATATGCCTGCCTGGCAAGGCCCCAGACGGCCCCGGCCAGTCCGGTGCAGCCGATCGCGATCGCGAGACCCCATGCGTTGGTGACGAGCAGACATGCAGCCAGCGCGACCGCAACCAAACCGGTGGCACCCAGCATCGCCTTGCGCTCACCGATGCGGTTCGTGAGCGCCCCCGCCGGGATGTCACCGATCACCTGCCCCAGACCAGCCGCAGCAACAACCAGCCCGGCCGCAGCCACTGAGGCACCCAGATGTGTCGCCGACAGTGCGACAACGGGTGCGATGGCGCCCTGACCGATTCCGTACAGCAGTGCGGGTAGATAGACGGCAGGTGCGATCTTCAGGAGACTCCGCGCCTGGGACATCACCGGCCGCCGGCCAGCGCCGTACTGCGGTCCCGTGCCGCCGGGGTGGCCCCCAGCAACTCCGACACCGACCAGGCACCCGCGACGACCCTCATCCCGAACTCCTCCATCCGCTCCACCGGCATCCGCATCTCGGGGCCGGACACACTCAGACAACCCGTGACCTGTCCGGAGTAGCCGAACACCGGCGCCGCCACACTGCAGATCCCTGCGGTCCGCTCGGTCCTCGACATCGCGTACCCGCGCCGGCGGATGTCCGCGAACTGCTCGGCCAGTACGTCGGGATCCGTGATCGTCGCCGGCTGCACCTGCTCGAGCGGGCCCTTCAGAACCTCCTGCTGCCGCTCGAACGGCAGGAACGCGAGCAACGACTTCCCCGGCGCACCGAGCGGTAACGCGACCGGCAGGCCGAATTCCGTGTAGGTACGGCGCAGCTGGTGGTGACTCTCGACCTGGTCCAGTACGACGCGCTGCCCGGACGGCAGCAGCTCGTGCACAGCCGCGGTCTCCCCTGTGTGATCGCGGAGTGCCCGGAGCACCGGCATCGCAGCGTCCCGCAGGCCGGCCGGAATCCCACCGCTGTGCGCGAGCTGAACGACCAGCGGACCGATCGCGTACCGCCGGTGAGCCGTCTGCCGGACGAGCCCGTTCTCCTGCATCGCCAGCAACAGCCGATGCACCGTGCTCGTGGACAGCCCTGTCGCCCGGGCCAGATCACTGATCCCGAGATCCGGAGTCCGCGCGTCGAAACACCGCAGGATCGCCACAGCCCGGTCGATCGACTGCACCGAACCCCGGCTTTCCTGCATTGCGAAATCTTATCCCGCCATACGGGAAAGCGCGCGGGCATTCCAAAGCCCGGACCACTCGGTCCGGGCTTCGGGGTGAATCAGCTGAGAACGGCCAGCGCGTCGATCTCGACCAGCATGTCCGGCAGCGGCAGGCCGGTGAAGACGGTGGTGCGGGACGGCAGGACGCCGCTCGGGGTGCGGGTCGACACGAACTCGGCGTACGCCTCGTTCATCGCGGCGAAGTTGTCGCGCTCGGTGAGGTAGACGCGGAGCATCACCACGTCGTCGATACTCGCTCCGCCGGCCTTCAGGATCGCCTCGATGTTCTGCAGGACGCGGGTGGTCTGGGCCTTCACGTCGCCGTGGAACACGAAGTCGCCGCTGGCCGGGTCGACCGAGCCCTGGCCGGACACCTGCAGGATGTTGCCCTTGCGGACGCCCTGGGAGAACACAGGCATCGGCGGCGGCGCGTCGGTGGTGGAGACGACGGTCTTGTCGGACATCAGGTCTGACACCTCTCAGTTGTAGTCGGCACTGATCGCGTGGGCGGTGGCGAGCAGCTCGGGTAGCAGTTCGAGCACCTGCTCATAGTTCAGCAGTACGTCGGGAACCGACAGCGACACGGCCCCCACAACGCGGCCGGTGCCGTCCTTCAGCGGCGCACCGATGCAGTTGATGAACGCCTCGTGCTCCGCCTTGTCCTGGGCCCAGCCACGCCCCAGCACTGTGTCCAGCTCGTCCCGCAGCTGGTCCGGGTCAGTGATCGTGTTCGGCGTGTACACGTGGTAGTCCAGCGAGTCCACGATCGCCTCCCGCCGCCGCTTGGGCTGCGCGGCGAGCAGGACCTTCCCGACGGCAGTGCAATGCAGCGCCGCCGGTACACCGATCTGCGAGTACATGCGGACCGATCGCACGCTGTCGAGCTTGTCGACGTAGATGACCTCACCGTTCTCCCAGGCCGCCAGGTGGACCGTCTGGCCGGTCTTCTGGTTCAGCTCTCGCAGATACGGCGCAGCGACTTCACGTACGACGTGTTGCTCGCGCGCCACGTCCGCGAGAGCGAACAGGCGCGACCCCAGCCGGTAGCGGTGCGCGGCGTCCCGTCGTACGAAGCGGTCTGCCTCCATGGTGCGCAAGAGCCGCAGCACTGTGGTCTTGTGAACGCCCAGCTCCGTGGCGAGCTGGTCCAGTGAGCGCTCGCCCTCACCGAGACTGGTGAGGATCTGCAGCGCCCGACCGAGGCTCTGACTCATGCGGGACCGATCTTCGTCGCCGCCCACTCCTCGTCGGTGCAGTGCAGCAACCGCTCCCGCACCTCCGGCGCCGGGGGCGGCGCATGGTCCTCGGGCGCCGTCAGCACAGCCGCCGCCGTCAGATGCCCCAACCGCAGCCGCTGCGCCATCGGCAGTTCCTGCAACGTGCCGGTGAGGAACCCGGCCGCAAACGCATCCCCGGCCCCGACGGTCTCAACGACGTCAACGGTCAAGGCAGGGACCTCGGTGCGTCCGTCCGGCTCGAGCACCATCGCAGTGTGCGCGTCGTCCTTCACCACCAAGGTCTTCGCGCCCAGACGCTCGTACAGCTCGTCCGGATCGCTTGTCCCCGCAAAGACCCCCGCCTCGTCCGCCCCGATCAGCACGATGTCGGCCGCCTTCAGCAACCGCCACAGCGGCGCCGGATCTTTGTCCCGCCACAGCATCGGCCGCCAGTTCAGGTCGACACTCAGCAGGAACGACCGCGGCTCCGTGGCCAACCGCTCCAGCATCTCCGCACTGCTCGAAGAGATCGCCGCAGTGATGCCAGTCGTGTGCACGAGCCGCGCTTGCCTGAGGCGTTCGCTCACCGCGGGCCGGTCCAGGAACCCGGGGTCCATAGCGGCAGCTGCGGAGCCGGTCCGGTAGTAGTGCATCCGCGACCGACCGTCCTCCGACTCCTTCACATACAGAGCCGTCGGCCGGACCGCGTCGACCTCCACACCCCCGACGTCGACACCCCGCTGCTGCAGGTCCCGCAGTACGTGCTGGCCGAACCCGTCATCGCCCAGCCGCGAGATCCACGTCGTCGGAACACCCAGCGCCGCCAACCCGCCGGCCACGTTGCACTCCGCGCCGCCGACCGACCGCCGGAACACCTCGACGTCCGCAAGCGGCCCCGGCCCGCCGGCCAGCATGATCATCGCCTCACCGATACAGACCGCGGCTGCCGTCTCAGGGAGCGGTTCAGTCATCGGCACTCCTTGGCGGCGGGGTGATGGGATGGGGTGCGTTGACGCAACTTTGGCCGCGATGCTACAACCGACGAGTCAGAATACGCAATGAGCGTTGCGTATTCTGCAACTTCGACCCCAGGGGATCAGATGCCTGCTTACGATGCCGCCGCCGTCGCCGCTCTCGCTGACCAGCAGGTGAGCTGGCGGGACAAGGCCCTGCCGCCAGGGTTCTGGGGCCGGACCGTCGCCGAGATCGTCGCCGACCGGCCGCGGCTCTCCCAGCTGCCCACGCCGCTGATGACGCTGTCCGCGCCGGGTCTGCGGCACAACGTCGACACCCTCGACACCTGGTGCAAGCGCCACGGCGTCGAGCTCGCACCGCACGGCAAGACCACGATGGCGCCCGCACTGTGGGCGATGCAGCTGGACGCCGGCGCCTGGGCGATCACGCTCGCGAACGGCTTTCAGCTCGGCGTCGCCCGTGCGTACGGCGTACAGCGGGTGCTGATCGCGAACGCGGTGATCTCGCCGCTGCAACTGCGCTGGATCGCGGACGAGCTCGCGGCGGACCCGTCGTTCGAGGTGTTGGTGTGGGCCGACTCGGTCCGCACGGTCGAGATCATGGAGGCAGCCCGGTCGGCGCACGTCGGACCGGACGCGCGCCCGCTCGATGTGATGGTGGAGGTCGGCGGCATCGGCGGCCGGACCGGTGCGCGCGACGCCGAGACCGCCCTGGCCGTCGGCCAGGCGATCGCGGACGCGTCGACGCTGCGGCTGGTCGGCGTGGCCGGGTACGAAGGTGCGATCGGGCACGGTGTCGACGAGGCCAACCTCGAGGAGGTCCGTGCGTACCTGCGGGATCTGGCCGAGGTTCATCACCGGCTCAAGGGCATGTACGACGCCGACGTCGTGCCCATCGTGAGTGCGGGCGGGAGCCAGTACTTCGAGCAGGTCGCGAAGGTCCTCGCATCGGAGGCCGGCGACGGCGCCCGCGTCGTATTGCGGTCCGGCGCGTACATCACCCACGACGACGGGCTGTACCGCCGGGTGTCCCCGCTCGGCGAGCACCCGCGGACGGACGGCGAGCAGCTCGTCGCGGCGATGCACGGCTGGATTCGGATCACGTCCCAGCCCGAGCCCGGTCTGGCGATCTTCGACGGCGGGCGGCGCGACTTCCCGTTCGACCAGGACTGGCCCGAGCCGCAGCTGATCCGGCCGCGGTCCGAGGGCGCGCCGATCCTGCCGGCCACCGGGATGACCGTCACCAACCTCAACGATCAGCACGGCTTCCTGCACTTCGGCGACGAACAGTCGGTGGTGATCGGCGACGAACTCCGCGTCGGCCTCTCCCACCCCTGTACGGCGTTCGACAAGTGGGGCCTGATCCCGGTTATCGACGACCCGGACGCGGCCGATCCCGTCGTCGTCGACCTGGTCCGGACGTTCTTCTGAGATGACCGATCTAGCCATCACGGGGGCGCTGGTCATCGACGGCTCCGGATCGCCCGGGTACCACGCCGACGTCGCGGTCGACGCCGGGCGGATCGTGGCCATCGGCAACGACCTGCCGGCCGCGGACCGGACGATCGATGCCGACGGGCTGGTGCTGTCGCCCGGGTTCATCGACATGCACTCGCACTCCGACCTGCAGATCCTGGTCAACCCCGACCACACCGCCAAGGTCAGCCAGGGCGTCACGCTCGAGGTGCTCGGCCAGGACGGGCTCTCGTTCGCCCCGATCGACGATCCGACGCGGGCCGTCGTACGACGTCAGATCGCCGGCTGGAACGGTGAACCGGACGACTTCGACTTCAGCTGGTCGACCGTCGCCGGGTACCTCGACCGTCTCGACGAGGGCATCGCCTGCAACGCGGCGTACCTGGTCCCGCAGGGCACGCTACGGATGATGGTCGTTGGCACCTCCAACCGTCCGGCAACCCCCGCAGAGCTTGCGACGATGAAGCAACTGCTCACCGACGGAATGCGCGACGGCGCGGTCGGGATGAGCAGCGGGCTGACGTACACGCCTGGCATGTTCGCGAGCACCGACGAGCTCGTCGAGCTGTGCGAGGTCGTCGCGCAGTACGGCGGGTACTACGCACCGCATCAGCGCTCGTACGGCAAGGGCGCGCTCGAGGCGTACGCCGAGATGGTCGAGGTGGCCCGTCGTTCCGGGTGCGCGCTACACCTCACGCACGCGGTGATGAACTTCGCCCCGAACGCCGGCCGCGGGGTCGAGCTGGTCGCGATGATCGACGAGGCGCTCGCCGCCGGGATCGACCTCACCACCGACACCTATCCGTATTTGCCTGGGGCAACCACTCTGTCCGCGATCCTGCCGAGCTGGACCGCCGAGGGCGGGCCGGACGCGTTGCTGGCCAGGCTGCAGGATCCGGCGGCCCGGTCGAAGATCACCTACGAGCTGGAGCAGGTCGGCTCGGACGGCTGTCACGGCTGCGTCGTCGAGTGGGACACGATCGAGATCGGCGGCGTCCGCAACCCGTTGCTGTCCGACGCCGTCGGCCACACCGTCGCCGAGCTCTCCAAGCGCTCCGGCACTCCCGCCGCCGACATCTTCTTCGACCTGCTGGTCGGCGACGATCTCGCCACGTCGATCCTGCAGCACGTCGGCCACGAGGAGAACGTCCGCGCGATCATGCGGCACCCGTCGCACACCGGCGGCTCGGACGGGATCCTGGTCGGCGGCAAACCGCACCCGCGTTCGTGGGGCACGTTCCCGCGGTACCTCGCGCACTACGTCCGCGAGCTCGGAGTACTCGAGCTCGCCGACTGCATCCACCACCTGACCGGCCGCCCGGCGCGCCGCCTCCGGCTGCCCGACCGGGGCTTCGTCCGCGAGGGGTACGCCGCCGACCTGGTGCTCTTCGATCCCGGTGCTGTGCGCGACGCCGCGACCTTCCCCGAGCCACGCCAGCAGGCCGAGGGCATCCCGTACGTGTTCGTCAACGGCGTTCCCGTCATCGACGACTCACACCGAACGACCGCCCGCCCCGGCCGCGCCATTCGCCGTACCACCAGCTGAGAGGAACTTGTCGTGAACACCGTGGAGCTGCTTCGAGCCGACCGGGTGCTGACCGTCGTCCGCGCCCCGGAGATCTCCGACGCCCGCGACCTGTGCGCCGCACTGGTTGCCGGCGGCATCCATGTCGTCGAGCTCACCTACACCACCCCTGACCTCCCGCGGCACCTGGAGCGCGCCGCGTCCACCGCCGCCGAGACCGGGGCAGTGGTCGGCGCCGGCACCGTACAGACCGCGGACCAGGCAACTCAGGCGATCAACGCGGGCGCCCAGTTCCTCGTCACGCCAGGCCAGGGCCCCGAGGCCGCCGCCGTCGCCGAGGCAGCGCGCGCCGCGGGGATCCCCGTCGTACTAGGAGCATTCACCCCGTCCGAGGTGATGACCGCGCTCGCGCTCGGCTCGGCCGCGGTGAAGATCTTCCCGGCGCACCAGCTCGGCCCGAAGTACTTCAAGGACCTGAACGGCCCGTTCCCCGGCGTACCACTGATCCCGTCCGGCGGCGTCAACGCCACGAACGCCCACGACTTCCTCGCCGCCGGCGCGCTGGCGGTCAGCGCGGGCACGGATGTCGTCTCGCCTGCCGACGTGGCCGCCGCCAACTGGTCGTCGATCACCACCAAGGCCAAGACCTTCTGCGCTGCCCTGTAGCTACTGCACGGTGATGCTGCCGTAGCTGGACCGCAGGTGGAGGTGGCGGGTGGCACTGGGATCGTTCGGCACGTGGAGGTCGGTGGAGCCCTGTGCGGCGACCGCGTCGATCGCGTACGTCGCGGTCTGCGGCACCAGGACCGTCAGAGATCCATCGCTCGTGGTCGCCGACACCTGGTCGGGTGCGCTGTCGAAGCCCAAGGTGGCCGAACCGCGCTGGACGTCCACCGACACCCGAGGACTCCGCGCCCGGACCAGATCGACTGACCCGTCACTGACCGCCAGGTTCAGCGGCGACGAGACGCCGACCACGTTGATCGAGGCCGTGTCGACCTTCGCCTGGACCGCCTCGGCCGCTGGGACCTCCACCGTCAGGTCCACCGAGCAGTGCAAATCCGGACACCTGGTCTCGACGAGCAGCTGACCGCCGACCGTCGACACCTTCACGTCCGGCATCGCCGCGGCATACGTCCCGTCGACGCTCACATGCACCTTGCCGTCGACGCTGGCCAGCACCTCGGTCGGCACGTCGGCCGTGATCTTCGCCCCGTCGGCACCCGGCGCGAACGCGGCCGAGTAGCTGTACGGCAGCTTGCCGCGGATCACCGACACCGTCACTGCGGCAGCAGCGATGACAAGGACCAGCAACGGAACCAGTCCGATGATCAGCATCCTGCGCTGTGCGCTCGTCATCACGTGCCCAGGAACTTGAGGACAGCCAGCACCCGGCGGTGCTCGCCGTCGGTCGGCGTGAGGTTGAGCTTCAGGAAGATGTTGCTGATGTGCTTCTCCACGGCGCCTTCACCGACCACCAGCGCCTGCGCGATCCCGCCGTTCGACTTGCCCTCGGCCATCGCCCGGAGAACGTCCTGTTCCCGCGGGCTCAGCACCGCCAGCGGATCCGCGCGCCGCGAACGGACCAGCAGCTGCGAGATCACCTCCGGGTCCAGCGCGGCGCCACCACCGGCGACCCGGCGCAGTCCGTCGATGAACTGATCCACGTCGGCAACCCGGTCCTTCAGCAGGTACCCGACACCACCTGGGTTCCCACCGATCAGCTCGCTCGCATACCGCTCCTCGACGTACTGCGACAACACCAGTACGCCGACATCCGCGTACTGCTCGCGGATCACCAACGCCGCCCGCAGCCCTTCGTCGGTGAACGTCGGCGGCATCCGTACGTCGACTACGCACACGTCGGGCCGATGCGCCTCGACCGCTTTCAGGAGCGCGTCGCCGTCCCCGACCGCCGCGACCACCGTGCAGTCCTGCTCCTCCAGCAACCGCACGATGCCTTCACGCAGCAGCACCGAGTCCTCGGCGATCACCACCCGAAGCTCAGCCACGGTGTCATGAACCACAAGGCACCTCCGCGATCAGCGTGGTCCCGCCACCGAGCGGGCTGTCCACCGTGAGACGTCCGTCCACACCGGCCACCCGGTCCGCCAGTCCGCGCAACCCGCTGCCTTTGGCCGGATCGGCACCACCCTGCCCGTCGTCGCGCACCTCGACCCGCAGTACGTCGCCGGCCCGTGTCACCTGCACCTCCGCTTGTGCCGCTTGAGCATGCTTGGCCACGTTGGCCAGCGCCTCCGTCACCACGAAGTACGCGATCGACTCGAGCGTCAGCGACGGCCGGGGCTGTACGTCGACACTCAGCCGGACCGGCACCGGCGAGCGGGCCGCCACCGCCGACAGCGCCGCATCCAGCCCACGGTCGGTCAGCACCGGCGGATGCAATCCTCTCGTGAGATCACGGATCTCGGCGATCGCCTGCATTGCCTCCGAGTGAGCCTCCTCGATCAGCGTGCGTACGTCGGGCTCCTTGTCGCCCAGCCGGTTCTTCGCCCGGCCGAGCGTCATCGCCAGCGAGACGAGCCGCTGCTGCGCGCCGTCGTGCAGGTCGCGCTCCATCCGGCGCCGCTCGGCCTCGACCGAGTCGACCACCTGCTGCCGGCTCGTCACCAACTGGGAGACGCGCTCGGCCAGCGCGCCGGTCTCGGACCGGCCGAGCAGCGACCGCGCGAGCTCCGCATCCAGGGCCGACGCCGCGCGGATCAGCCAGGGCGACGCCAGCAGCAGGAACAGCGCCGCGATCGCTGCCACCACCGACGCCTTCGTGACCGTGTCGATCACGAACGGCCCGAGCTGCGCCTGCGCGGCAGCGAACTGCGAGTAGTACGCCGGCAGCACGATCAGCACCGGCGGGATCGACCAGGCGACCACGATCAGCATGACCCAGGTGATTGCCAGCGGCAACAGCAGGACGTAGTACAGGAACTGGCGCCAGAGTCCCTGGTCGGTGATCGCCTGCCGGGCGTCGGTGATCCGCGAACCGGTCGGCAGCGGCGGGACCAACGGCTGGATCTGCTGCCCGCGGGTGATCCGGGCCCGGGCCAGCTCCCAGCCGGCCACGGTGTAAACGAATCGGTTTGCGCCGACGCTCAGCGGGATCCCGATGTACGCGAGCGGCCAGGCCAGCAAAGCGACCGCAACAGTGAACAGCACCAGCAGCCCGGAGGTCAGCACGACCACCGCGTCGCCGAGCAGATGGATCGTTGCCAACCACAAGTACGGCGAACGCCACAGCCGCCACGGAGCCCGGGGAACCGGGTTCGCAGCAACCGTCATCCGGACCACCTCCCCGTGTCAGCGCCTGCTTGCCGTCACAACCTACGTCGTCGGCACGGACGGCCGGCAGGAGGACAGCCCACGGAACCGGCCGGGGGTTATCCCCACCCCCGTTCGTGGGCTGACCGGACTGTGCCGGGCGGCCGCCGCCGGGATGCTCGAAGACATGACGACGACACTCGCAAACAGGTCTTCCGACACCTTGGACGGCACGCTGGGCGACGCGATCGACGACCGTGTGGCCGACGCCCTTGAGGACTACATCGCGGAGGGCCGCCTGGACGGCCGGATCCGTCCACGCCGCTCGCCTCAAGGTCTGGCCGCGCTGGTTGCCGCCGGAGTCGCGGCAGTGCTGCTTCCGTGGTGCCTGATCCTCGCGGCCACGCTGCCGAGCACCTACCAGGCCGGCCACTGGAAGCTGACCTGGATCGGGCTCGACTGCGGTACCGCGGTCGCTGCGGGCCTCACGGCGTACCTGCTGCACAAGCGCAACAGGTACGCCGCTCTGACCGCGATGGCCGCCGGGACGCTGCTGACGGCCGACGCCTGGTTCGACGTGAGTACTGCGTCGGCCGGCTTCGACCGCACCCTCTCGCTGACCGAGGCTCTGCTGCTGGAGCTGCCCCTGGCCGTGTGCGCGTTCGTGGTCGCGGCCCGCGAACTCAAGAGGCGATGAGCTCCATCACCGGCCCTTCGTGCAGCGCCCGGTACACCTTGTCCCGCAGGGAGTTGGCCTCCGCGTCGGTGAGCGTACGGTCCACCGGCCTCAGTACCAGCCTGACCAGCAGATTGCGTTGACCCGGTGTCAGCTGGAGGCGTTCGCGGGCGGCCGTCGGCAAGTCGTCGTACGACGTTTCGCCCAGCACCTCCAGCGACTCCGCGGCATCGGCGTCCGGGCCGAGCGCAGCGCGGACCTTGTCACCGAGGACCTCCGCCGATACATCCGCTGACGCGCCGACCACGACCGACAGGTCGCGTCGTACCGGCGGCATCGACGAGACCGGCTTGTACGGCGAGAGATCCAGCATCTGGTTCGCCACCCGCGGCTCCGTCGACCTGAGCAGGCGGATGTCCCGGATGCCCTTGCGCAGCATCATCAGCCGGTCGAGACCAGGTCCCATCGCGAGCCCGGTCCAGCTCTCGTCCAGCCCGGCCATGCGCAGGACGTGCGGCGCCGCCACCCCGCACTCACCGATCTCGATCCACTGATCGTCCAGCAGCACATCGATCTGACGGCCGTGGATCGTGTACGGGTGCACCGCCGGCACAGTGCGATAGGTCTGACCGGGGAGGATCGTGTCGACCAGCCGGGCGATCATCTCCTCCAGCTCCGGCTCCCCCAGCGTGACGTTGCGACTGACCCGCCACAGGTCGAGCTGGTGCGGGGTCCCGGTGTGCTGCCAGTCGACCGAGTCGCGGCGGTAGCAGATGCCCGCGCAGATCATCAGCACATCGGATGCCTCCGACGTCGCCAGCTCGCGGAGCGCGGGCGGGATCATCGCGGACGTGTGACTTCGCAGTACTTCGGAGTCCGAGACGTAGCGCGTGTACCGGGCCTCGCGGGTCACCGCGTCGGTCGCGTACCCGAGGTTGTCGTAGTTGTCGGCCAGCGGTACGACGGGATGGTCGCGGCGCGTCCAGATCTCGGTGTACGGCCAGGCCGCGCCCAGTGCCGTACGGATCGAATCGACGACCAGCTGGACGGCGTGTGGTCCCTGGGCGGGGTCGGTGAGGTCGCGGAGCGCCAGGGCAGCGTGCAGTTCTTCAGCAGTGAGGACAGACATGAGTTTCTCTCCAGGATGACGGTCTCGACGGGGGTCCACCCCGGTCGGCCGCGGTCACCTCAGGAGAGAGCGCAGCAGCAGCTCACCCCGTCGGCACCGTCGTGCCGGCCGGGGCGCAGAAATCGCCGCCCGTACTGCGTCATACCGTCAACTGTACCCGGCGCACACCAGCCTCGCCCGCGAAATTCGCCCCGCCCCGGCCGCGGCGAGTGCGACGATGGGCCGCATGCGATGGATCGACACTCTGGAAGCTGCGGCCGCCGAGAAGCTGCCGGAGGCCGTGCACCGCTACTTCCGGCAGGGCTCGGCCGGTGGCGTCAGCGTCGCCGAGGCAACCGACGCGTGGTCGGCGTACCGGTTCCGCCCGCATGTGCTGAACGACGTCTCCGCGATCGATCTGCGGACGACAGTGCTCGGCGTACCCGTCGACGCGCCGGTCCTGGTCTCGCCGTCGACGATGCACCGGATGGCCGACCCGGACGGTGAGCTCGCGATGGCGCGCGGCGTCGGCGCGGCGAGATCGCTGCTCGGGATCTCCAGCAACGCGGGCACGAGCTTCGCCGAGCTCGGCGCGACCGGGGTGCCGTGGTGGCTGCAGATCTACATCCTGCGGAACCGCGAGATCACCCGGCGGATGCTCGACGCCGCGGTCCAGGCCGGCGCGCGTGCCGTCGTACTGACCGTCGACACCCCGGTGGTCGGCCGCAAGGAGGACGACGGCGATACGGTCTGGGACCTGGCGCAACCCGGGCAGTTCCTGGCCAATCTGCCCGACGGCGAGTGGAGCGACGACGACCTCGACAAGGCCGACGACCTGAACCCCGACGTGATCGGCTGGCTCGCCGACCGAACCGGCCTGCCGGTGGTCGTGAAGGGTGTGCTCCGCGGCGACGACGCGAAACGCTGCGTGGACGCGGGCGCCGCCGGAATCATCGTCTCGAACCACGGCGGCCGCCAGCTCGATGCCTCGATCCCGACCGCCCAGGCCATGCCCGAGGTCGCCGAGGCTGTGGCCGGAACCGGCGTCGAGCTGTACGTCGACGGCGGGATCCGTCGCGGCGAACACATCCTCGCCGCCCTGGCCCTCGGCGCCCGAGCCGTCTTCGTCGGCCGGCCCGCGCTGTGGGCACTGACTGTCGATTCGTCCGCCGGTGTCACCCGGCTGCTCACCGAGCTCGGCGAAGAGCTCGAGCACACCCTGAGCCTGGTCGGCCAGCCGACGCCGTCGTCGCTGACCCCTGACCTTGTCACCCTCAAGAAATGACGTTGCGGATCGTTGGCCTGAACGCGTTCCTGCCCGGCTTCCGGCTCGTCCACGAGTTCGCCGAACAGCACGGGCATGAGCTGGTGCTGGTGGTGACACTGCCCGAGACCGGCCGGTACGGCGCCGCCGATCCGATGGTCGCCGGCCTGCCGGACCAGACGAACGTGCTGATCACCCGCAAGCTCCGCGCCGTCGCCGCCCCGGTGATCGCCGCGCTCCGGCCGGACGTGGTCATCTCTGCCGCGTTCCCCCGGCTGATACCGGACGAGATCCTCGAGATCCCGAAGTACGGCGCGATCAACTGCCACCCGTCGCCGCTGCCCGCCGGACGCGGACCGACCCCGCAGCGACTGATCTACGAAGGCGACGAGCGAGTCGGGGCAACGGTGCACCGGACCGCGTCAGAGTTCGACACCGGCGCGATCCTCGCCCAGCGCATCACGCCGCTGCCGGACGATCTCAACGGCACCGGGCTGATGCAGTCCTGGGGAACCCTGCTGCGCCAATGCCTGGCCGAGGCCGTACCGCGGCTGGTGGCCGGTGATCCCGGCGAGCCGCAGGATCCCGCCCTGGCCTCCGAAGCGCCGTTCTTCACCGATGCCGAACGGGTCCTGGATCTGACCGAGCCGTCCCGCGTCATCCGCCGCAAATGCGCCGCCCTCAACGTCACAGCTCCCAGCGCGCTGGCCGAGCTGGACGGCACGACCCACCTCATCATCCGCACCGACCCGACCGACCTCCCCAGCTCCGCCACCCCCGGCACCATCCTCGAGCGCCACGACAACGGCTGGACCGTCCAGACCGCCGACCACCCCCTCCGCCTCACCCGAGCCTGAACATGAGAAAACCCCCGGGAGACCCGGGGGCTTTCTGGGTGAAGAGGGTGAGGCTCAGGCCTCGACGGACTCCTCGGTGAGGTTGCGGGACAGGTTGGGGTCAACCTGGACGCCCGGTCCCATCGTGGTCGAGAAGACCGTCTTCTTGATGTAGCGACCCTTCGAGCTGGCCGGCTTGAGCCGGAGGATCTCGTCCAGCGCGGCGCTGTAGTTCTCCACCAGCTGGGCCTCGTCGAACGACGCCTTGCCGATGATGAAGTGCAGGTTCGCGTGCCGGTCGACCCGGAACTCGATCTTGCCGCCCTTGATGTCGTTGACAGCCTTCGTCACATCCGGGGTGACCGTGCCGGTCTTCGGGTTCGGCATCAGACCACGCGGGCCGAGGACCCGGCCGAGGCGGCCGACCTTGCCCATCAGGTCAGGGGTCGCGACGACGGCGTCGAAGTCGAGCCAGCCGTCGGTCACCTTCTTGATCATGTCGTCGTCGCCGACGAAGTCGGCGCCGGCGGCCTTCGCCTGCTCGGCCTTCTCACCGGTGGCGAAGACGAGGACCCGTGCCGTCTTGCCAGTACCGTGCGGAAGGTTGACGGTGCCGCGCACCATCTGGTCGGCCTTGCGAGGGTCGACCCCGAGACGCATCGCGACGTCCACGGTCGAGTTGAACTTCTTGCTGCCGGCGGCCTCCTTGGCCAGCCGGATCGCCTCGAGCGGCGTGTACAGGTGATCGAAGTCGATCTTCTCCGCGGCGGCGCGGTAAGCCTTGCTGCGCTGTGCCATAACTACTGTTCCTCTCCGGGATGTGGTCTCCGGGCGGCGCTTCGCCCTGCCACTACTTCAATGATTCGGGGTGTGGTCAGCCGTCGACGACGACGCCCATGGAGCGCGCCGTACCCTCGATGATCTTCATCGCGGCGTCGATGTCGCGCGCGTTCAGATCCGGCATCTTGGTGGTGGCGATCTCGCGGACCTGGTCCTTGGTGATCTTGCCGACCTTGTCGCGCTGCGGAACGGCGGAGCCCTTCTGCAGCCCGGCGGCCTTCTTGATCATCTCGGGCGCCGGCGGCGTCTTGGTGATGAAGGTGAAGGTCCGGTCTTCGTAGATCGTGATCTCGACCGGTACGACGTTGCCGCGCATGGATTCGGTCTGGGCGTTGTACGCCTTGCAGAACTCCATGATGTTGACGCCGTGCGGACCGAGCGCGGTACCGACCGGCGGGGCCGGCGTCGCGGCACCGGCCTGGAGCTGCACCTTGACCAGGGCAGCGATCTTCTTCTTGGGAGGCATTCTGTCGGGTCCTTAGACTTTCTGGATCTGGTTGAAGCTGAGTTCCACCGGGGTCTCCCGGCCGAAGATCTCCACCAGGGCCTTGATCCGCTGGGCCTCGGCATTGATCTCCGTGACTGTGGCGTGCAGGGTCGCGAACGGCCCGTCGACCACCATGACCGAGTCTCCGACACCGAAGTCGGCGACCTCGACCTTCTTCTTGGCCGCGGTCTTGGCGGGTGCGGCGCCGGCTTCGGCTGCCGCCGCCTCGGCCGCCGCCACGACGGCCGGAGCGAGCATCTTCTCAACCTCTTCGAGGCTGAGCGGGACCGGCTTCTGGCTGTTCCCGACGAAACCGGTCACCGACGGCGTGTGCCGCACGGTCGACCAGGACTCGTCGGTGAGGTCCATCCGGACCAGCACGTAGCCGGGGAGGACGGTGCGCTTGACCATCCGGCGCTGACCGTTCTTGATCTCGGCGACCTCTTCGGTCGGCACGATGATCTCGAAGATGTAGTCCTCCATGTTCAGGGAGTTGATCCGGTTCTCCAGGTTGCCCTTGACCCGGTTCTCCATCCCTGAGTACGTGTGGACGACGTACCAGTCGCCGATCTGCGAACGCAGCCGGCTGCGGAGCTCCTCGAGCGGGTCGCCCGGCTCCTCCGGCTCCGCCTCCTCGGCGTCCTCGGCCTCGTCGTCGGCCTCCGCAGCGGCGGCGGCCACGGCCAGCGCGTCGTCGTCGGCGTCGTCGTCGGCCGCACCGCTGGAGAAGACCACCTCGTCGGCAGCGGCGGGCTGCTCGGCGGTGGTCAGCGGCGCGGTCTCGGCAGTCTCGTCGGCCAGCTCCTCGGCGGCGTCCTCGACGTCGTCGGAGGTCACCACCTCGGCGTCCTCGGCCTCGTCGTCGGCCGGGACGACCACGACCGGCTCGTCGTCGGAGGTGTCGGCGTCGGCCGGCGACTCCTCCGCCTCGTCGTCGGCGGAGTACTCGCTCTCGACCTGGTCGTCGTCTCCGTCGCTGTCCTCGTCGTCGTCATCGTCGTCGAGGTCCGCGAACGGGTCGTCGTCGTCATCGTCGTCACCGAACAGGTCGTCGTCGGTGGCGTTCTCGTCGAACTCGAGGTCGTCGTCGGAGTCGGATACGTCGAACTCGTCCTCGTAGTCGAGGACCTCGTCGTCGCGCTCGGACACGTCGTACTCCGTCATCTGGATCGGGGCTTGTCTGCTTCGGGTCGGGCCGGGGCCCGGGTGCCTGCGGTGGGTCGTTCGGCGAACCTCAGCCGAAGATCTTGAACATCGCCCAGCCGAAGGCGAGGTCGAGGACCGAGACGATCGCGATGACGAACACCACGAAGGTCAGCACGACCACGAAGTAGGTGGAGAGCTGCTTGCGGGTCGGCCAGACGACCTTGCGGAGCTCGGCGACCACCTCGCGGTAGAAGCGCACCAGTCCACGGCGCTGCTTGCCTTCCGCAGGCTTGCCGGCGCCGGACGGTGCCGGGGTGCGCGTCTCCGTCACGACCTACCTCTTTCGCTAGCGGCGGCCTGACCGGCCCTGCGCCGGTCAGGATTTGCAGGGCACGAGGGACTTGAACCCCCAACCTTCGGTTTTGGAGACCGATGCTCTGCCAGTTGAGCTAGTGCCCTCTGCAATCCATCCGGACGCCGCGTCGGACCTGATCTCAGGCATGCCGGATCAGGGCCACCAACGCCCGGACTAGAAGAGTGTACGGGGTCCGAGCCACCTGGTCGAACTGAGGCTCTACCCGAACGACCCCTTACCCGGGCGCCGCACCGCGACCAGAACCATACAGCCTCCAACCGGTCCCAACGGACCACACCCCCCGCGTGTTCCCGGCAACCGGTCCGTGAAACCGCCGCGCGTCGCCGTCTGGCCTGATGCCAGGATGGAGGCCATGGGTTCCAGGATCTCGGCGCGGATCGGCGCCATCAGTGAATCGGCGACGCTGGCGGTCGACGCCAAGGCCAAGGCACTCAAGGCGGCCGGGCGCCCGGTGATCGGGTTCGGCGCGGGCGAGCCGGACTTCCCGACGCCGGACTACATCGTGGAAGCAGCGGTCGAGGCGGCCCGGGATCCCAAGAACCACCGGTACAGTCCGGCCGGCGGCCTGCCCGAGCTGAAGCAGGCGATCGCGGCCAAGACCAAGCGGGACTCCGGCTACGAGATCGAGCCGGCCCAGGTCCTGGTCACGAACGGCGGCAAGCACGCGGTGTACAACGCGTTCGCCACGCTGCTGGACCCGGGTGACGAGGTGCTGCTGCCGGCGCCGTACTGGACGACGTACCCGGAGACGATCCGGCTGGCAGGCGGTGTGCCGGTCGAGGTGTTCGCGGACGAGTCGCAGAACTACTCCGTCACGGTCGAGCAGCTCGAGGCGGCCCGGACCCCGCGGACCAAGGCGCTGCTGTTCTGCTCGCCCTCGAACCCGACGGGCGCCGTCGACAGCCCTGAGACGGTCGAGGCGATCGGCCGCTGGGCGCTCGAGCACGACCTGTGGGTGATCACCGACGAGATCTACGAGCACCTGACGTACGGCGATGCCCGGTCGACCTCGATCCCGGTCGTCGTGCCTGAGCTGGCTGACAAGACGGTCGTGCTGAATGGGGTCGCCAAGACGTACGCGATGACCGGCTGGCGGGTCGGCTGGATGATCGGTCCGTCGGACGTGATCAAGGCCGCGACCAACCTGCAGTCACACCAGACGTCGAACGTCTGCAACGTCGCCCAGCGGGCCGCGCTCGCCGCGGTGTCGGGCGACCTGAGTGCGGTCGACGAGATGAAGAAGGCGTTCGACCGGCGCCGTCGGACCATGGTCCGGATGCTCAACGAGATCCCCGGCGTCGAGTGCCCGGAGCCGACTGGCGCGTTCTACGCGTACCCGTCGGTGAAGGGCGTGCTCGGCAAGCAGATCAACGGGCGGACGGCTTCCACGTCGGCGGAGCTGGCCGATCTGATCCTGGACGAGGTCGAGGTGGCTGTCGTGCCAGGTGAGGCCTTCGGCGCGCCGGGGTACCTGCGGCTGTCCTACGCGCTCGGCGACGACGACCTGGCCGAGGGGCTGAGCCGGATCGCCAAGCTGCTCGGTTAGCACCTGGATTTCGCCGGGCGGGTAGGGCCTCGGTAACCTTCGGTAATGACGCAGCGGGATCTGCGGGTGCTGCCGAAAACACACCTGCATCTGCACTTCTCCGGGTCGATGCGGCACCTGACGCTGGTCGAGCTGGCGGACAAGCACGGGGTCCGGCTACCGGACGCACTGCGGACGGACTGGCCGCCGGAGCTGTCGGCGGCCGACGAGCGCGGCTGGTTCCGGTTCCAGCGGTTGTACGACATCGCCCGTTCGGTGCTGCGGACGGAGGACGACGTACGCCGTCTGGTCCGTGAGGCGGCCGAGGACGACCGCGCCGACGGATCCCGCTGGCTGGAGATCCAGGTCGACCCGTCCGGGTACGCGAACCGGTTCCACGGGATCACCGAGTTCACGGACCTGGTGCTGGACGCCGCGCGCGATGCATCGGAGTCGACGGGTATCTCCGTCCAGGTGATCATCGCCGCCAACCGGACCCGTCATCCGCTGGATGCACGGACGCTGGCGCGGTTGGCATCGCAGTACGTCGGTCGCGGGGTGGTCGGGTTCGGCCTGTCCAACGACGAGCGGCGCGGTACGACGTCGGAGTTCGCTCCGGCCTTCCGTATCGCCCACCACGCCGGGCTCCTGGCCGCACCGCACGGCGGCGAGCTGTGTGGTCCGGCCACGGTGCGGACCTGCCTGGACGAGTTGGGCGCCGGCCGCATCGGTCACGGCGTACGTTCCGTCGAGGACCCCGACCTGTTGAAGCGCGTGGTCGACGCCCAGATCGCCCTCGAGGTCTGCCCCGCCTCCAACGTCTCGCTGGGTGTTTACCGCCGGCCTGAAGACGTTCCCCTCCGCTACCTCTACGAGGCCGGCGCCCGGATCGCCCTCGGAGCCGACGACCCCCTGCTCTTCGGCTCCCGTCTGGCCGAACAGTACGAAACCGCGCGCACGGTCCACGGCTTCACCGACGCCGAACTGGCCGACCTGGCCCGGAGCTCGGTCCTGGCCTCCACCGCGCCGCCCGAAACCCAGCAGTCCCTCCTCACCGAGATAGACCAATGGCTAGGCACCCCGGCGACTGTCCCGGTCTGACCATCTACCTCGCCCGGCACGGCCAGACAGAGTGGAACGTCGCGGGCCGCCGCCAAGGCCGCTTGGATTCACCACTCACGGATCTCGGCCTGCAACAAGCTGGTCAGAACGCCGTATTGCTGTCCGATGAGGGCATCGATGCGGCCTTCGCCAGCCCACTCGAGCGGGCGGAACGGACTGCTTCGATCATCGGATCGACGCTTGGTTTGGGCGTGACGGTGCTCGACGAGCTCGCTGAGATCGATCACGGGTTGTGGTCGGGTCTGACGTCCCTGGAGATCGACGCGGGCTGGCCGGGGCAGCGTGGCGTTCGTGAGCGGGACAAGTACGAGTTCCGTTTTCCCTCCGGCGAGAGCTACGCGGACGGAGATGTGCGGGCCGGTCGGGCGCTGGCTGAGGTCGCGCGGCGCGGCGTACGGCGGCCGTTGCTCGTGTCGCACGAGATGATCGGGCGGATGCTGCTGCGGCAACTCGGCGTACCGGATGCGCTCGGGACGCGGCAGCCGTCCGACGTGGTCTACCGCGTGCAGGCCGACGGCACGGTCGAACGGTTGACGAGTGCAAATTAAGTGCGCGGAGAGTTCCGGTTCAGGTCGTTGCCTGGGGAATTGGGCAGGCCTAACTTTGCTGGCATGACGCCGACGAAGATCCTGCTGCCAGAAGACGAAATGCCCACCCGGTGGTACAACGTGCTGCACGATCTGCCGACGCCCCCGCCGCCGGTGCTGCATCCGGGGACGGGGCAACCGATCGGGCCGGACGATCTGGCGCCACTGTTCCCGATGGACCTGATCATGCAAGAGGTCTCACCGGAGCAGTATGTCGATATCCCGGGCGAGGTCCTCGACGTCTACCGGCTGTGGCGACCCAGCCCGCTGTACCGCGCGCATCGGCTGGAGAAGGCGCTCGACACACCGGCACGCATCTACTACAAGTACGAAGGCGTCTCCCCGGCGGGATCACACAAGCCCAACACCGCCGTCCCGCAGGCGTACTACAACGCGAAGTCCGGCGTGCGGAAGCTCACCACCGAGACCGGCGCGGGCCAGTGGGGGACGGCGCTGGCGTTCGCCTGCGCGCAGTACGACCTGGAGTGCGAGGTCTGGCAGGTGCGCGCGTCGTACGACCAGAAGCCGTACCGGCGGACGATGATGCAGGTCTTCGGCGCGACCGTGCATCCGAGTCCGTCAGAGCTGACGGAGGCCGGGCGGAAGATCCTTGCCGAGCACCCCGATTCCACCGGCTCGCTGGGGATCGCGATCAGCGAAGCGGTCGAGGCCGCGGTCCAGGATCCCGAGGTGCACTACGCGCTCGGCTCGGTGCTCAACCACGTGCTGCTGCACCAGACGATCATCGGCGAGGAAGCGCTGATCCAGCTCGCGATGGTCGGCGAGACCCCCGATCTGCTGGTCGGCTGCACGGGCGGCGGTTCGAACTTCGGCGGCCTGGCGTTCCCGTTCCTGCGGGAGAAGTGGGCGGGCCGGATGTCACCGGTGGTCCGCGCGGTCGAGCCCGCGGCCTGCCCGTCACTCACGCAGGGCACGTATGCGTACGACTTCGGTGACACCCTCGGCATGACACCGCTGATGAAGATGCACACGCTCGGCCACGACTTCATCCCCGACCCGATCCACGCCGGCGGCCTGCGGTACCACGGGATGAGCCCGCTGATCAGTCACCTGTACGAGTCCGGCGAGATCGAGGCCGTCGCCAAACCGCAGTCCGAGTGCTTCGCCGCAGGCATCCAGTTCGCCCGCACCGAAGGCATCGTCCCGGCCCCCGAGCCCACGCACGCCCTCGCCGCCGCCATCGAGGAAGCCCAACGCTGCAAGGAGTCCGGCGAGGAGAAGGTCATCCTCACCGCCCTCTGCGGCCACGGCCACCTGGACCTCGCGGCGTACGACGCGTACCTGTCCGACGCGATGACGGATCGCAACTGGGACGACGCCGAGATCCAATCAGCAGTCGCCGAAGCCCTGACCCGCCTGCCCGCCCTTGGCTAGCGTCCCCTTGGTTAGCGCCCGCCGCGTTTCCACCATGGCTTCGGGCGCTTGGCGACCGCGGTGAGCCAGTCGGGCGGGATGGCCCAGCCGCGCGAGCTCAGCGCCTCGAAGTAGTCGGTCTTCAGGCTGTCCGGCAGCCAGTACGTCGCTCTGCGCTGCCCGGACGCCTCGAAGTACGTCGTCCGGTGGCGACGGCTCCACACCGTTGCCTGGCTGGAGCTGTACGCGAGCCGCACGTAGTCCCAGCGCGCCTGCTCGTCCTCCATGTCGAACTCACGCTCGGGCACGCGCGCCGTACCGCGGGGTTCCCGGTCGATCTCGTCGATCAGCTTCTGGACCACGGCGCGGTCGTCGGTCATCTCGTCCGGCAGCCGCAGCCCGACCGGATCCAGCACGACCGCGCCCAGCCGCAGCCGAGCCACGTCCAGAAACACCTCGAGCAGCGCGAACCCTTCCTCAGCCCGCCCGAACAGCTCCAGCTCGGCCCGCAAGGTAGTAACGGCTTCCTCAACCACCTGACAACCCTAAGCGCTGCGGACCCCGGACGGAGGGGCTGCCCCTATCTGCCCCGGGTTGCCCCGCGATGCCCCGCCGTGCTCACGCTCAGCAAGCACGACGGCGAGGCTTCACCCGGCCGGGCGGCGCCGATTTACGGCCACGAAGCGGTCCGTGATTGCGGCCAAAACCCTTTCCCAGCAGCGTTTTCGGGGCAGCTCGGGGCATCGCGGGGCAGATCATCCACAAGGCCCGATTTCGTGGTCGCAGAGGGTGTTCGGCGTCTTACAGTTACCGCCATGTCAGAGCCCAACGAGATGTTGCGCGGCGCGCGGGAGCGCACACCGTCGCGCCGCGCGCCGGGCGAACACATGTCCCGGGCCGAGCTCGCCGACGCGATCTGCGCCTGGCTCTGGGACACGACCGAGGTCAAGTACGAGCTCGACGGCCACTACATCGCCAAGCTGGAACGCGGCGCCGTCCGCTGGCCCGGCGCCGCCTATCGCTCCGGTCTGCGTCACGTCCTCGATGTTGCCGCCGACAACGAACTCGGGTTCTTCCCGCCATCCGGTATCGCCGTCACCGAGCCGGAGCCGACACCGCCCTCGATGGTCGGCCACGACGACGACCTTATCCACGCGAGCGACGAGTCCATCGCCCTGTTGTCGTTCGCCGAGGAGTCGAACGTCGGCGAGCTCACCGTCGAGCAACTCCAGGCGGACATCGAGCGCATCGCGCAGTCCTACCTCCGCACGCCGACCAGGCCGTTGTTCGCCAAGAGCCGCGCGATCCGCGACCGCGCCTTCGGGCTCCTCGCCGGCAACCAGTCCCCCCGCCAGTCCCGCGACCTGTACTCCGCCGCCGGCTGGGCGATCACGATGCTCGCCTGGATGTCGGTCGACCTCGGCCGCCCCGACATCGCCGAGAGCCACACGCGCACCGCGTGGGCCTGCGCCGAGGCCGCGGACCACGACGTACTGCGCGGCTGGATCCGCGCGACCCAACACACGGCCGCCTTCTGGCAGGAGGACTTCGCCCGCGCCGCGACGTACGCCGAGGACGGACTGCGGTACTCCGCCGGCACCTCACGACTCTTCCTGGCCAGCGCAGCGTCGGTCGACAACGCCCGCGCCGGCCAACCCGACAAAGCCCGCGACATGCTCGACCTCGCCCAACAGCTGTCCGTGCGCCAGGCCGATTCCGAGCCGGGCGGCCTCCTGCTCTGTACGCCGGAACGCGCCGAGGGCCTGTGGGCGGACACCTACCTCGCCTTCGGCCAGCCGGAGCACACGTCGAACCACGCCGATCACAGCGTCGCGCTCTTCGAGGCAGCGCCGTACGTGCTGCGGAACCCCGGATCGGAACGCATGGCCCGCCTGCAGCAGGCGAAAGCGCGACTGCTCCTGGGCCAGCTCGACGGTGCGATCGAGGCCGTCGAGCCGGTGCTCGAGCTGCCGATGGAGTACCGCGTCCGCCCGCTGATTCATCGCCTTGCCGAGGTCGCGGCGCTCACCTCGCCGTATGCCCGCACGCCGAAGGCGCGGATGCTCCGCGCGCGCATCGCCGAGTTCACCCAGCTCCCGGCACGGAGGAAAGAGGACCAGACATGATCAAGGACGTCCGCGATCACTGGTACTGGCGCCCCAACTGGCGGCCCGGGCGATCGTTCTACACCTGGCATGTCGTCTTTCCGGAAGACTCCGTGGTGACGGACGTGCATGCGGCGTACCAGCACCTGGTCGACTCACTGCCCGGGATCACCCCGGTCCCGGTGCGATGGCTGCATCTCACGGTGCAGGGAGTCGGGTTCACCGACAAGGTGCCGCGGGCGGATCTCGACCTCATCATCGAAGCCACGCGCCGACGGCTCGAGCACTTCCGGCCGTTCGAGCTCAAGCTCGGCTCGGCCGTCGTGGATGTCGAGAGCCTGCAGCTGCCGGTGGAGCCTGTCGACCGGATGCGCCGCCTCCGCGCCCAGCTGCGCGCCGCGATCACCGACGTATGGGGCCGCGACTCCGTGCCCGCCCTGCCGGAGCTCGATCCGCACATCTCGCTGGGCTACTGGAACCAGGTCGCCCCGGCCGAGCCGCTCGAGAAGGTCGTGAAGGCACTCGGCGGCGGTGTCGCCACGACCGAGTTGACCGACGTCACGCTGATCGAGCTCAACCGCGACCACAATCAGTACGAGTGGACGACGTACGCGACCGTCCCGCTGGGCATTCAGGTATCACGTGACGGGACCGGCGGATGAACGCCACCAGCCCGTACGCCGGGGACGCGGCCGCCCACGTCATCCGAGCCCTCCTGGACTTCCGCAGCCTGTGGACAACCCACGATCTGGTAGCCACCAGCGGCGTGCCGGCCCCATCGGTACGCCGCATCATCGACGCCCTCGACCAAGACGACCTGGTCGAACGCCGAGCGCCGGGAGTAGTCACCGTCCCCAGCTGGCTCGCCCTGGTCCGCCGCTGGAGCCGGGACTTCCGCTTCGCCCAGACCAACCAGCACACCTACTGGCGCCCGAACCTCGGAACCGACCAGTTCCTCGACCGAATCCCCACATCCTCGATCCGCCACGCTGTGACCGGCACGGCCGCAGCCCGACACTGGTCCCCGGAAACCCTCACCGGCCGCACAGTCATCTACACGCCAGACGCCCAGGCAGCCGCAACCGCCTGGGACCTGATCCCAAGCAAGACCCGATTGGTCGTCCTCGCCGAGCCGACCACCGACGTCGTCTTCACCCGCTCCCGCAAGACCTCCACCGGCCTCCGCCTCGCCGCCCCCGCCCAGGTCCTGGTCGACCTCCTGACCGGAGCAACCATCCCTCGCCGAGCCGCCGACCCCCTCACCCGCTGGATGCAGGAGCACGAACTCGAATGGCGCTACTGACCGTAGGCGCGAATCGAGACGACGTGAGCGCGGGAGGCTCCGTTGGTGCGGTGTGCGGTCAGGCGGAGGTCAGTCACTCGCCTCGTCGCTTCCAGCGGGTGGTGTTGGGTGCGGTGATGGTTGGCGGTGACGGTGGCGATGGGTTCCCACGGGACGTCAGGGCCGTCGCGGGATTCGAGGGTGTAGTCGGCGAGGAGGGTGGGCAGGGACTCGAAGGGGGTGCGGTGGTGGTGGAGGTTGATGAGGTCTTCCTGGACGTCGGCGTCAAGGATGACGACGACCTCCGCGAGTTCGACCGGCTCGGGCCAGCTGAGTTCGAGCCACGGGTTCGGGTCCCACGCGAGGTCTTCGGAGACCCAGAGGTTGGGCCCGCCGTAAGGGCGCGAGTAGCCGCCGACCACCTTCGAGGGCGCGTACGCCGCGGTCTCGCCGAGCCGGATGCACAACCCACCGCGGGGCAGGATGTGCTTCCACGCACGGAACTGCTCGGTCCACTGCTCATCCGGACCAGGCTCGCGATGGGCGAAATGCACCGTGCCCGGTAGCGCGGTCGACGCTGTGTGGACGGAGATGTCCGGCGTCTTCCGCAGTACGACGAAGGCGTTGGCCGGGGCAGACGGGTGCCATGACAGCGGCACCTGGATCCAGCGCTTCTCGCCGGCGGGTACGTCGATCGTGCAGGAGTCGACGAGTGCCGCGGGCAGGTAGTTCTGCGGCTTGACCGGATCATGCAGCTCGACGGTCAACGACCCGCCGGCGGAGTCGACGAGCAGCTCGAAACCGTCCAGCGCCGGGTCGACCGGGATGACCATGCCGAGATCGTCAGTCAGCGGCAGCGTGCCGGACGACACCTCGACCGTCGGGCGGGTCAGACTCGACGAAGCGCGCACCGAAGCAGACAGCGCAAGGTTCTCTGGATCGTCGTCGACCACACCGAGGACCGACGAGTCCGCGCGGGTCAGTGCATGCTTCACCAGGTCGAAACGCGAGCCGGCCAGCTCCCGCGGCGACAGACCGTTGCGCAGGGCAACAGAAGCGCCGATCCCGGCCGCCTCGCCGAGCAGCGCACACGTCGCCATCACCCGCGTCGTACCGAACGCTACGTGACTCGCGCTGATGTTGCGGCCGGCCATCCACAGGTTGCGCACGTTCCGCGAGTACAGCGACCGCAACGGGATGTGGTAGTTCCCGTCCGGATGCCAGTGCTTCGACCCGCGCTCGGCCGCGTAGACCCCGCCGGGCGGGTGCAGGTCGATCGACCAACCGCCGAAGGCCACGCGGTCCTCGAACACCGTCTGTTCGAGGACGTCCTGCTGGGTCAGGACATGATCGCCGAGGAACCGCCGGTACTCGCGCTTGCCTGGCACCGACCCGATCCACTCCAGCGTCAGGTTGTCCGCGTCGAACCGCCCGGAGTTCTTGATGTAGTCCCAGATCCCGTACACAACCGCCTGCAGCTCGTCCCGGATCGCCTCGTTGTCGTCGACGACGTCGAGCGAGCCGCCCCACTCGATCCACCAGAACGCGCAGCCGTTCATATCGGTCCGGATCACCCGGCGGTCCGGGATCGCCGTCTCGGTCACGTCCTTCGCGAACGACGGCGGCACGAACCGCACCGGCTCCCCCGCGTCCTTGCTGTAGAAGAGGATCGTGCTGCCGAGCGTGTTCGAGTCCGGTACGAGCGGCGCCCACGACTCGTCGTACTCCGATCGCGGCTCGCGCCCGGTCCGGAAGTCCGCGCCGGCCAGTAGCCCGACGAGCCCGTCACCCGAGCAGTCGACGTACGCCGGGCTGACGAACCGGATCTCCTTCTCCGACCCCATCTGCCACCCGGTCACCGAGCGGATCTCGCCGTCGGCCGCGTCGATCGAACGGACATCGGTGTTGAGGTAGAGCGTGATCAGCGGCTCGGCGCGGACGGCCTCGAGCAGCACGAGATCCCAGTAGTACGGGTTCCCGAGCGGGTTCTGGTACTGGTTCTCGACGAACAGCTCGCCCATGATCCCGGTCTCGCGGGCGAAGCTCTGGACGCCGTGCGCGGTCGCCCCGCACACCCACACCCGCACCTCGCTGGACGAGTTGCCGCCGAGCACCGGCCGGTTCTGCACCAGCGCGACGGTGCTCCCCTGCCGCGCGGCGCCGATCGCCGCGCAGATCCCGGCGAGACCGCCGCCGACGACGGTCAGATCGGTCTGGACCTCGAGCTGCTGCATACAGAGACCTCTCAGGTATCAGGATTGACGAAGGTGTCGGGATGGAGATCGGTGTCCGGACGGACGACGGGCTGGCCCGGCCCGTTCGGGTGATTGGCGGTGAGGTGATCGGGCACCCGCTGCGCGACCAGCACGAACAGCAGGCCGGCCGTCAGGACGTCGCTCGCGCGGCCGGCGAAGAACTCGGTCCAGTTGGCGCCGTTCGGCGTACCGGTGTCGAAGGTGACGTCGGCCAGCCGCGCGATCGGCGAGTCGACCATCCCGGTGATCGCGACCGTCAACGCGCCCTCGTCGTGCGCCCGGCGGACGAACTCCAGCGTCGTCGGATCGGTCCCCGAACGGGTGACAGTCAGGGCCACGTCCCCGGCGCCGAGCAGGCCGGCGCCGATCTGCGAGGACTGCGGTCCGTCGAAGAACCACACCGGGATCCCGATCCGCAGCAACCGGATGTAGAGCTCCCGGGCCGGGACGGCGTCACCCCATTCGCCATAGATATGCGTACGGCGGGCGCCCGCGATCGCGTCCGCGACCCGGGTCGCCGCGGCGAGGTCGATCGCGGCCAGCGCGTTGCGCAGCGCATTCGCCTGGGTGGACGCGAGCACGTTCAGCACCTGCTCGGGCGGATCGGCCGGCCCGATCGCCATGCCGATATCGCTCGCCCACCCGGCCTCCAGCCCGCGGCCGACCTCCATCGCCAGCGCGGCCCGGAGCGCGGGGTACCCGGCGTACCCGAGATGCGTCGACAGGCGCGTGACGGTCGCGGCCGAGGTCCCGGCGACCTCGGCCAGCTTGGTGATCGATCCGCGCGCGACCTCGTCCGGGTTCGCCAGGATGTGCTCGGCGACCCGTTGCATCGCGCCGTTCAGCTCGGGCAGGGCCCGCTTGACCAGCTGCAACGGACTCGGGCTACCGGCTCTCTCCATGTCTGCCATCCCGTTATCGTCACGTATAGACGAACTGCGCACTCGCCACACCGTCGGTGTCGCTCACCACCCGCACCCAGTGCGCACTGAACCCGGGCGGGAACACGTGCGTCCGCACCTGCCCCGGCTCAACGGTCAACGTCTCCACCGCGCCGAACCGTCCGTGCCCATGGAAGTCGATCTCGACCGTCACGTTGAGCGGTGCCTCGCCGAAGTTCTCCAGGTGCAGGCACTTCCCGTCGAACCCGGTCATGAGGTACGGATCCGACGGCACCCCGGCCTCGACCGGCGTCTCCCACCACGGCCCGCCCCAACCGGCCGGTTTCCCGAAGCTCCACAGGTCGTCGGTCTTGCCGAACCACAACCCGGACTGCGGCTCGGCGGTCGTCGGATTCAGCCCGTGACTCGGCGACGCATTGTCGGCGCCGGCAACCAGCATCCCGCGCCAGGAGCAGAAGTCACCCAGCACCCACAAGTGCGTCGAGATCGGCCGCACGCCCCAGATCCGCCCGCCGTACGCCCACGGCGACAGCTCGTAGAACATGCCGTGATGGTCGAGCAGCAGACGCTCGTGCTCGACCTCCCGGATCCGCGGCCACTCGGTCTGCCACTTGTGGTCGAAACAGTGCGACGCCTTCGGCAGCCGGTACCGCGTCCACTTCTGGTCCGCCTCGGTGAACACCTCCAGGATCGCCGATGCCCGGTCCCACCCAGTCGCGAAGATCGTCCCGCCGAATTCGTGCCGCCCGCCGATCGCGGTGAACGGGTCCTCCCGCAGTACCTTCCACGTGCTTCCGTCGTACTCCGCCAGCCGGCCCCGGGACCGCTCGCCGGCCCACTCGGGTTCGGCGTACTCGTTGGAACACACGACCAGCCGGCCGAACGAGGTGTAGCAGTCCTTGTAGTGCACCTTCATCTCGCCGTCGGTGCCGAGCTCGTCGTTGAGGTCGAAGAGCTGCGTGCACTCGTACGTCGTGAGGTCGAGCTCGAGCAGCTCTCCCTCCATCGCGAGCACGTACACATGCGTGTCGGGCTTGGTCAGGTGCCGCGCCGTACCGCAGACGCGCAACGGTTGCAGCTCCGGGATCGTGACGATCTTGTGGTGCTCGTCGATCACGTGCGGACCGAGCACGAGCTTGGACGTCGGGAAGTGCACGAACCGGTTGGTGTACGTGCCGTCGACCCCGAGCGTCTCGGCGACGATCTCCATCGAGAAGTCGGCGTCGATCCGGCGCAGACTGACGCCCGCGCCGGACGGAGCCTTGTGGGAGTTGTAGTTCTGGACGTAGAGCTTCCCGTTCCACGGCATCAGCGAACCGACGCCGAGCTCGCTGCGTGGCGGACCGAAGTCGCCGATCTGGGCGAGATGCGGGAAGACACCGGAGACGTTGTTCATTTGATCCCTGTGTGAGTCATGGCGGCGATGAACCGGCGTTGCAGGACGACGAACACGATCAGGACCGGCACGATCGAGATCACCGAAGCGGCCATCGTCAGGCCGGGTGCGATCTGTCCCTGTTCGTCGACGAAATTCGTCAGGCTGAGCGGCAGCGTGTAGCGGTCCGGGTTGCTGATCAGCACCAGCGGCGTCTCGTAGTCGTTCCACGACCAGACGAACGCGAGGATGCCGAGGGCACTCATCACCGGCGTTGCCAGCGGCAGGTAGATCCGGGTGAACACGCGCCACTCGTTGGCGCCGTCCATCCGGGCCGCCTCGGCGAACTCGGCCGGCTGGCTGATGAAGAACTGCCGCATCAGGAACGTCCCGAGGACGGTGAACATGCCGGGCAGGATCAGCGCCCACAACGTGTCGTACAGGCCGAGCTTCTGGAAGTAGATGAACCTCGGCACGAGCAGCAACTGCGCGGGGATGATCGCGGTCGCGAGATAGAGCAGGAACAGCCTGTCGCGGCCCTTGAACGACATCCGCGCGAACGCGTAGCCGGCCATCGTCGCGGTGATCAGCTCGCCAGCGACCCGCAGGACAGCGACAAAAACTGAGCGACCGAACGCCGGGAGTACCGAGGTCGCCCCGGTCAGCACCGTGCTGAAGTTGTCCCACTGGAACGGGTTCGGGATCCACTGCATCGGGATCTTGTAGGCGTCCACGTCCGGTTTCAGCGCGGTCGAGATCATCCACGCGAACGGCGCGAGGAACGCCAGCGCCAGGATCCAGAGCGGGATCCCCCACAGCCATTTCTTGTTAAGGGTGAGCTTACTCATTGAGGGCCCTTCCTCGCTGCGCCCGCCAGGTCAACAGGGTCAGCACGAGCACGCCGACGAACGTCACCAGGCCGATCGCGGACGCATAGCCGAACCGGTAGAACTGGAAGCCGGTCTGGTACATGTAGTAGGAGATCGTCGTGGTCGAATCGCCCGGCCCGCCTGCGGTGATCAGTGCGATCAGACCGAAGCCTTGCGACGCCCCGATGATCAGCGTGACCAGCAGGAAGATCGTTGTCGGAAGCAACGACGGCCAGGTGATCACGCGGAACTTCGCCCACGCGGAGGCGCCGTCGATGTCAGCGGCTTCGTACAGCTGCCGCGGCGCGTCCTGCAGCGCGGACAGGTAGATCAGCGAGCAGTACCCGACACCGCCCCAGATCGCCATCACGATCAGCGCGGGCAGCGCCCAGTGCGACGAGGCGAACCAGCCCGGCCGGAGGCCGAAGACGTCCAGGACCTGGTTGACCAGGCCGGCCTTCGGGTTCATCAGCATCAGCCAGGTCATGCCGATCGCGACCACGTTGACGATGTACGGGAGGAAGAAGATCGCCCGCAGTACGGCGCGGCCCGGGAGCGGGCGGTTGAGCGCGATGCCGAGCCCGAGTCCTCCGATGACGGTGAGCGGGACGGACACCACGACGTAAACGAGCGTCAGGCCGATCGCGTGCCAGAAGCCCGGGTCGCGGGCGATCGCGACGAAGTTGTCGATGCCGTTGAAGGTGATGCCGCCGAGACCGGAGACCAGGTTCCAGTCGGTGAAGGCGAGGACGACCACGCTGATCAGCGGAATCAGGGTGAACGCGATCACGCCGAGCAGGTTCGGCGCGATGAACAGGAAGCCGATCCAGCCGCGCGGCTTGATGCCGGGCGCCTTCTCGGTCCGGACCGCGGAGGCGGTGGCGACGGCAGCGGTGGCCATCAGGGCCTCCTCTCGTTACGGGCGATCGCGGCGTCGGCAAGCCGCCGTACCTCACGGATCGCGACGCCCGGGTCCTTCTCACCCAGCCAGCACAGGTCCCGCTGCTGCTTCACGGCGAGCGTGATCTCGGGGAACCCGGTCAGCCGGGTGTCGGTCGCGAGCTTCGGGTCGGCCTCGAGGACGACGCGGCGGAACGAGTCCATGTCGAAGTACTTGTCCGGCTCCTTGCCGAGCATGCCGGTGATCACCTGGCCGTCGGTGACGCCGCCGAGCGCGGGCAGTTTGCCGCCCTTGAGCATCGGCGTTGCGCCCTCGGTCAACCAGAACTTCACGAACGCCCAGGCCGCCTCGAACTTCGGCGACTTGGGGTTGATCATGATGAAGTTGCTGTAGGAGCCGCCGTTCCAGTCCTTGCCGTCGACGGTCGGCGACGGGGCGAACGCGACCTTGAAGTCGTGCGGGTACTTCTTCGCGTCGTACAGGTAGCGCAGGTTGAACGGCGCGGTCGACCAGAGGTGGAACTCCTCGGTCAGGAACGAGTTCTGCTGGTACGCGTCGAGGTGGCGGGCAAGGACCTCGGTCCACGGGAACGCCGTACCGTCGGCGATCATCTCGCGGCCGGTCCGGAAGCCTTGCTCGAAGTGCGGGTCGCCGAAGTTGCTGCGGTTGCCGTCGTACCAGTAGTTGGGTCCGAGGGCGATCCGCGCGATGTCCGGGACCGTGTAGGCGCCGACGGTCTTGGCGGTGGTCAGTCGCTTCGCCGTACTGCGGAACTCGTCGATCGTCCACGCGTCCGGGAGCTCCACGCCGGCTTGCTGCCGGAGCTTCTCGTTGAACAGCACGAAGAACGGCTCGCGGGCGGTGGCGAGCGCTTTGACCTTGCCGTTGTCGATGTACGACCGCGGCTGCTCGGTGTCGAGGAACACCTTCAGCTCCGGCTCGCTGCTCACCCGGTCGGTCAGGTCCGCCGCCAGTCCGGACCCGGCCCTGAGCGCCATCGCACCTTGCGAGTAGGTGAAGTACACGTCGATGTCGACGCCACCCTGTAGCGCCGTATCGAGCTTGAGGTTGCCGCGATCGTCGTTCACGAACCGCGTGTAGTTCACCGCGTACTGCGGAAACTTGGCCTGGAACGCCTTCACCACGTCCCCCGGCCCTGACGCCGCCGGCACCCCGCCCCACACCTGCAAAGCCCCCGACCGCCCACCCCCGTCACTCCCACACCCCGGCAGCACCCCAGCCGCCAGCCCCGCCCCCAACCCCGCGAGAACCTCCCGCCGAGAAAATCTTTTGCGCCTCACACTCCACCTCCCATCAACTTTCGCAAAAGATTAGCGAGAGAGGCCGTGAGGCGGAAGGGGTCGTGTAAAAGTTTTTCAGGTCTCCGTCAGAGGGAGCAGTTCACCAGGACGGGTTCGTTGATCAGGGTGATGTTGAAGGAGTGCTGGACCTGGGTGCGGACGTGGGTGGCCAGGGTGAGGAGTTCCTTGGCGGTGGCTCCGCCCTGGTTGGTCAGGGCCAGGGTGTGTTTGGAGGAGACGGCGGCGGCGCCGATGGCGTAGCCCTTGGAGACGCCGGCGTGTTCGATGAGCCAGGCGGCGCTGGTCTTGACCCGGCCGTCGGGTTGGGGCCATTGGGGGGCGCCGGCCGGGACCTCGGCGGGGGTGTCGAGGATCGGGTTGGTGAAGAAGGAGCCGGCGCTCCAGGTGTCGTGGTCGGCGGGGTCGAGGACCATGCCTTTGCTGCGGCGCAGGCCCAGGACGGCTTCGCGGACCTCGGTCATCGGCGCGCGGGAGCCTGGTTCGACGTCCAGGACCCGGGCCAGCTCGGCGTACCCGACCTCCGCGGACAGGTCACCCAGCGTCAGTTGGAAGGTGACCTCGAGGACGACGTACCGCGACGGGTCGGCCTTGAAGCGGGAGTTGCGGTAGCTGAATCCGCAGTCCGCGGCGAACATCGTCTGCACCTTGCCGAGCACCCGGTCCCAGACCCGGACCGACGCGATCGTCTCGGCGACCTCGTGACCGTAGGCCCCGACGTTCTGCACCGGTGTCGACCCGGTCAGGCCGGGGATGCCGGACATCGACTCGAGCCCGCTCCACTCCTCGGCGATCGCGCGTTGTACGACGCCGTCCCAGTCCTCGCCGGCCGCGATGTGCACCATCGCGCCGGAGCACATGTCCGCGTCAACGCGGATCCCCGTGGTCGCGATCTTGATGACCGTCCCGCGGAATCCGTCGTCCCCGATCACCACATTGCTGCCGCCCGACAGCAACAGCACCGGCTCCCCGGCGGCGTCCGCGTCGCGGACCGCGGTGATCAGGTCGTCCTCGGTGCTGACCTCGACGAACTTGTCGGCCGACCCGCCGATCCGCAGCGTGGTGTAGTCGGCCAGCGACACATGCGTTCTCACTGGACGCGCACGACCGCCCTGGCCCGGCCGAGCACCTTCTCCTCGCCGGCAACTGCGGTGATGTCGATCTCGGCGCGTCCGTCCGCGACCTTGTCGACCTTCGCCGAGAACATCACGTTCACGCCCTTGTCGTCATCCGGTACGACGACGGGCTTGGTGAACCGTACGCCGTACTCGATCAGGTCGGCCGGATCGGAGATCCAGTCCGTGACGACGCGGACGGCGGACGCCATCGTGAGCATCCCGTGCGCGATCACGCCGGGCAGCCCGAGCGCGCCGGCCATCCGGTCGCTCCAGTGGATCGGGTTGAAGTCGCCGCTCGCTCCGGCGTACCGGACCAGGTCCTCGCGCCGGAACGTCACGGTCAGCGGCGGGAGCTCCGTGCCTACCTCGATCACGATTCCCCCCGGTTGTGCGAGATCGTCGACGTCGACGTGGCGATCGGCTCGCCGTCGACGGTGGTCAGGGCGGTCTCGTACATGATCACCTCGACGTCACCGGCCTTGCGCACGGTGGTGATGGTCGCGGTCGCGGCGATGTCGTCGCCGGCCTTGATCGGACGGGTGTAGCTGAACTTCTGCGCTCCGTGCACGATCCGGTCCAGCCGCAGGCCGAGTTCCTCGTCGTTCAGCAGCTGCTCCAGGGCCCGGCTGCCGAGCATGAACGCGAACGTCGGCGGCGCCACCGCGTCATCACCGGTGTACGCCGGGTTGGGGTCGCCGATCGCGGCGGCGAACTCGCGGATCTTCTCCCGGCCGACCTGGTAGGACTCGGCGGCCGTGTAGCTCCGGCCGACCATCGTGGCGTCGATCGTCATATCCGCTAACCCTACTGGCAGACTGTTCCCCGGGTTGCCGCCGCCCACCGATCCGACTGGGGAAGGTTGATGGTGACGGCAGTTGCGGGGCTGGCGCGGTATGCGCCGAGGTACCAGGTGCATCTAGGCGTGCCGGAGGGTTCGGACTGGCTCCGGGTGGACCGGATTCTCGAGCCGGGCAGTCCTGAGCTCACCGAGCTGCTCAAACGCGACGACGAGGCCAGCAACCACCGCAGCGCCCATGCGAACGCGCTCAGCATGATGTCGTTCTACGCCGGCCGCGCACCGGCGACCGCGCTGTTGCTCTGGGCGCTGGAGGGCCGTGTCCTCGACATCCGCCCGCAGAACCTCTGGGTCCGCCCGCACGACGGCCATGGCATCGCGGGCGTCGCCGTACGCTCTGCCAGCTTCCTCCCCGGCGGGTTGGAGACGCTGTACGACGTCGTACTGCGCCAGCACCTGCTGCCGTTGGCCGAGGAGCTGCACCGGCGGACGCGGGCCGGGCTGCGGCAGGTCTACGGAGCGGTCGCGGCCGGATGTGCGATGGGGTTCTGCGCGGCTACCCGCGAGGAGGTCACCGTGAAACCGGAGTACATGCTGGATCGGTGGATGACCTTCGCGACCAAGGCGCCCGGCGGGCTGGCACGGCTCGGCGACGTGGAGATCGCGGCCGGGAAGCTCGTCTACCTGCGGAACACCTGCTGCCTCTACTACACCAGCGAGGTCGGCAAGGGCACACTCTGCGGCTCCTGCTGCCTCACTCCGCGTGACGAGCGTCTCACCGCCTACGAGGGCGGCCGCCCGATCCTGACCGTCTGAAGACACAGCGAAGGGCCGCTTCGACTATCCGAAGCGGCCCTCGCAAAGAGACCTGAGGTCAGCGGGTCTCGCGGTGGTCCGTGTGGTCGTTGCAGCGGTGGCAGTACTTCTTCAGCTCAAGACGGTCCGGGTCGTTACGCCGGTTCTTCTTGGTGATGTAGTTCCGCTCCTTGCACACCGTGCACGCCAGCGTGATCTTCGGGCGAATATCGGTCGACTTGGCCACTGCTACCTCTTCAGGTCATGAGTACGCAACTTGGGTGATCGCACTCTCGAAAGTACAGATTCGGTAGCGGGGGCGGGAGTCGAACCCGCGACACCACGATTATGAGCCGTGTGCTCTAACCACCTGAGCTACCCCGCCGGGTGAGGTGAGCGATCCCACCCGAAGGTGGGATGCCGTTCTCCGAGCCCCTTTACGGAATCGAACCGTAGACCTTCTCCTTACCATGGAGACGCTCTGCCGACTGAGCTAAAGGGGCGGGCCGAGGAGAGAGATTACACGGTCCGCCACCTCGATGTGAAATCGAGCCGGCCGACCCTGCGAGCCCCTCAGTCCGTCCCGGAAAGCATACCGGTTCCCCGGAGTGCTTCTGACCAATTTTCAGCCGAGTACGGCGTCATCCGCGGAGAAGTCGTCCGACGCATCGGCCGGCGGGTTCGCCAGGTGCCAGCGGACCGACGTCAGCAGCGTCCCGGACGGGTCCGCCGGCGCCCAGCCGAGCACCGTCCGCGCCTTCGCCGAGTCGACGAGCAGATGCTGGTCGACGGTCCCGGTGAGCGCCAGATCCTCCGGCAGCAGGTCGTCCCGCACCTTCACCAGCTCCACATCCGCAGCGTCCGCCGCAGCCAGGATCTGCTCGGCAAACAGCCGGTACGGCGCTGTGGACGGCTCCGCCAGGTTGAACGCACCCGGGAAGTCCCCCGCGAGCACCAAGGACACGGCGGCGGCCACGTCCCCGACGTACACGCGGCTGAACAGGAACTGCCCCGATCCGACCGGTATCCGCCTCCGGCCCGCCCGCACCCGACGCAGTACGAACTCGAATCGCGTCTGGTAGTCGTGCTCGCCGTACACCGCCCCCAGCCGCAGCACGGTCGCCCCGCGCGGCAGGTACCGCTCCTCCATCTCCAGGTTCTCGTACTGCGACCCGTCGATGAACCGCCGTTCCCGCAGCGGCGACTCCTCCGTCAACGGCAGCGCATCCGTCGTCCGGTCCGAGTGCACACCCTCGTACGCGCGGTAGACGTCACAGCTGGAGATCGCGACCAGCTTCACGTCCGGCCCGACCGCACCGAGCGCCGCGTCGGCGGCCGCCGCGTTCATCCCGGAGATGTCGACCAGCGCCTCCGCGTCGAACGGCTTGAGCGCCGCAGCCAAGGCCGCGCCGTCATGGCGGTCCACGTGGGCGTGCTCGACGGCTGCCAGGCCGGACGGCTCGTGGTCGCCGCGGTGGACCACCAGCAGCGTGTGTCCCTCTGCGGTGAGGCGCTCCACGACTGCCCTGCCGATGAACCGGGTTCCACCCAGAATCGCGATTCTCATGCCCACAGTCCTATCGGTCCGGGCACCGGGAACCCAGACTCGTCTGCGACCGGCAGAAAGTCGATGTCGAGAAGGTCCGGGCGGCTTCGTCATACGAGTAGGACCTAGCAACAGGAAGGAACGGCTCATGACTGCAATGCCGACAGTTGTCTCGGCTGAGGAGTGGGAGAAGGCTCGCGCGGAGCTGCTGGTCGCGGAGAAGGCGGCCACCCGCGAGCAGGACCGGATCGCCGCTCAGCGCCGGCGGCTGCCGATGGTGGAGTTTCCGGAGTACACGTTTGCGTCGGCGGACGGGCCGGTGACGCTGCTGGACCTGTTCGGCGACCAGCGGCAGCTCGCGCTCTACCAGTTCATGCACTCCGGCCCGGACCACTTCTGCCCGGGCTGCACGCACTTCACGAAACACGTGGCCAACCTCGACGTACTGGCCCGGAGCGGACTGGCCTGGGCGACCGTCTCTGACATGCCGCTCGACCAGATGGCCGGCTACTGGAAGCGGATGGGCTGGACTGTCCCGTTCGCGTCCTCGGCGGGTACGACGTTCTCCGCGGACTGCGGCGCGGGCGGCGGATTCCTCCTCAACATGTTCCTGCGCGACGGCGACACCGTTTACCGCACCTACTCGACCGGCCAGCGCGGCGTCGACCGGCTGCTGTTCGTCAACCACCTCCTCGACCACGCACCGTACGGCCGCCAGGAAGACTGGGAGGACTCCCCCGAAGGCTGGCCCCAGGACCCGACGTACGGCTAGGACCAGGGCTTCTTCTCTCCTGCGGTGACCGGCAGCCCCAGGCGGTTGCCGGCTACCGGCGCGGGGCAGGTGCCGTACGCCGTGAACGCGAAGGGGAGGTTGATCGTCCGGTTGAAGTCGATGACCACTGACCCGTCCCGTCCGACCGGGCCGGTGGTCACCGTGCGCCAGGGAGCGGTCTCCTCACCGTTGGTCTTGTCGTGGAAGGACAGGTTCAGTCGCCCGTCCCCTGCGGCAGTGGCGACCAGCTCGTACGCCGTGCCGCCCAGTGCGACGTGTACCGCGCCGACCGTGGTCACGTGCTGCCGCAGGTCGTCCCGCGCGGTGGCCACCTCGACCCGCTCCGGCTTCGCGATCGGCGTGAAGTAGCCGGTCACGACCCAGCGGTCGTCCTGCGGGTACGTCGGTACGCCGGTGAACTCCTGCCTGGTTGCAGCACGCGGATCCCGCTGGCGTACGGCGTACCGTCCGCCGCGGAGCACCAACTCGACCAGGCGGTCGCCGTAAAACAGCCAGCTGAGTGAGCCGGCTTCGGGGACGCTGGCGGACACGGTGCCGTTGACCGGCTCACCGCTGAGTGTCAGCTGCCCGTCGGCCGTCACGTGTGCACGCTGGTCGTCGGACCACCAGATACCTGGCAGGCCGGGCAGTGCGACCGGTGAGCTCGGCAGCCAGTCGAAGGCGACGACGGACAGCCAGCCGTAATCGGTGTCGAGGTCGCGTTCGCGCGCCGCGTGCCAGGTCTGCCAGTCCTGCTCCAGGTCCGAGATGACGGTCATGACGCCTTCCTCTGTTCGCGGTGGGCTACCTCGGAGCGGACGAGCGGGATGACGTAGCGGCCGAAGTCGGTCGCGTCGTCGTAGATGTCGTAGCCGCGGGCGGAGAAGATCCGGATGCCGAGGTCGTAGCAGTCGAGGAGGGCGGCCGCGATCGTCTCCGGCGTACCGACGAGAGCCGTCGAGTTACCGGTTCCACCGGTAACACCGGTCGGTGCGGTCCAGAGGGCGCGGTCGTGACGCTCGCCTTCCGCGACGGCTTTGAGTAGTCGCTGGGAGCCGGCGTTCTCGGGTGTCTTCGAGCGGAGTCGTGTCGGCGCCGGGCCTGCCTTCACGTCCTTGATCCGGCCGAGGATGCTTTCCGCCTTCTCCCACGCGAGTTCTTCGGTGGGCGCGATGATCGGCCGGAACGCGATCTGGATGATCGGCCGATCTGCCCGGCCGGCACGAGCGGCCTCGGCGTCGATCGTCGCGAGCTGTTCGCGGGTCCCGGCGAGCGGTTCGCCCCAGAGCGCGAAGATGTCCGCTTCCGCGGCACCGACGGCGTACGCCGCAGCGGACGAGCCGCCGAACGAGATCCGCGGACGCGGTTGCTGGACCGGCTTGATATCGGCGAGGAACTGCTCGAAGCGGTAGTGCTCGCCGTTGAAGTCGAACCGGGTGTCGGAGGTCCAGGCCTGTTTGAGGATCTGGATGAACTCGCGGGTCCGCCCGTACCGGTCGTCCTTGGCCAGGAAGTCGCCCTCGGCCGCCTGGTCGGCGGTCGAGCCGCCGGTGATCACGTGCACCTCGAACCGGCCGCCGCTGATGTGGTCGAGGGTCGCGAACGTCTTCGCGGTCAGGGTCGGGTAGGCGACGTTCGGCCGGTGCGCGACGACCAGGTTGATGTGGCCGGTGCGACCGGCGACGTACGCCGCGACCTGGGCCGGGTCGGGCGATCCGGAGTGGTAGGCGAACAGGATCCGGTCCCAGCCGTTGTCCTCGTGGGCGCGGGCGAGCTTGGAGGTGTACTCGAGGTCCAGCGGGCCGCCGGTTCGCGGCGTCACCTCGCTGGCCGGGTTGGTCCCGGCGATGCCCAGGAACTCAACTGGCATGGCGTTCTTCCTTCCATATGGTGGGTGCGAGCAGTTTGAGGAGGTCCCGCGCGACGGCGTCGTTCTGCCGGAATCCTGGGCCGTTGAAATACGGACGGGAGAACCCGGACGAGCCGGCCGAGCCCGACACCGACGGGCCCAGCAGGAACAGCTCTTCCTGGACGGACCCGTCGGCGCGGATCGCGCGGGACCGCGAGTCGGCCTTCAGCTGCCCGCCGCCGAGACTGGTGCCGTCGGCCGCGAACAGTTCGTCGGCCGCGAGCGCGCCCGAGTCGAGCAGACCGCGCAGCAGCGGATCGGTCGTGGCAAGTACGTCGGGCCGCGGCAGCCGGGCTTCGACGAACGCCCGCGCGCGGAGCCCGCCGGCCACTCCCGGGCTCCGGGCAACGAAATGGTCGTTGTCGATGGCAACTTCAAGGTCAGGCCCGGCGAACCGCACGACCCCGGCCCGGTGCAACGCCAGCAACTCTTCCAACCGCCGCGGCGGAGGCCCACTGGCCACGAACGAGAAGAACCCGTGCCACTCGGTCTCAACCCGCCGCACCCGATCCTCGTCCGACAGTCGGCCTGCGGTGATCGCCGCGGACAGAACGCTGTAGATGCTCAGGAGCGCGTCGAACACCGCCAGATCCGCCGAGTACTCCGGACTCGCCCGCCGCAGCAGATCACCCTCGATCAACTCGGTCAGGAACCGCTCGAAACGGTCGCGGTCCTCGAAGAACCGCCCAGCCAGCGGCCGATCCACCTCCTGCCGAACGAACCGGTCCGCAGAATCCGGCACAGCAGCAGCAACCACAACAGCAAACGGCCCGCTACTCACGCCGGCCGATCCCTCGTCGGCTTCGCCTGGCGACCAGGCGTCGAGGACGTTCGCGAACTCTTCCCATGGCCAACGGGTGCGTTCCGGATGGGCTGCGAACAGTTGCTTGTAGTGGGCGTAGGCCAGCTCCTTCTCGATCAGCGGGGCGACGTCGCGGTCGAAGTCGAGCGGGCCTTCGCCGAGGGCCTCGGGTGTCAAGTACCGGGTAGGAACGGGCTTCGTGCCGGCGACGGTGTAGCCGAGCTTCGCGTGGTACGGCACGCCGCGGCGGGACCCGACGTACAGGATCGGCTCCTCGCCGGACGGGTGATACGTGAGCAGCCCGGAGCACTCGTCGTACCAGCCGCCCCGGCCTTCGGTCAGCAGGACCATCAGGTCGATGAACGCCTGACCGAACCCGCGCACGATCACCGGCGCCTGGGGCCACAACCCGTCGAGGTCAACGTCGGCCGTATACCCAGGCGGGATGTAGGTCAGCCCCGCATCCGCGGCCTGCGCCGCCCACGCGGATTCCGATGCTGTAGGCAACCGATCGAGGTAGCCGAGGGCAAGTACCACAGCGTCGGCCGCGATCTCCCGGCCCGACTCCAGCACCACCCGCCGGTCCGCGGTCAGCTCGACCGCGCGCTCGCGATGGGTGGTCACGGTCGCGGGGAGATCGCGGACGACGCGCTCCCACACCCACGCCAGGTACTCCGCCTGCACCAGCCGCGGCGGGAAGTCCATCGGCCCCGGCTGCTCGAGCCCAGCCTTCTCCAGAATCACCGCGCCTTCACCGGCAACCCAGGTCGCAAGATCCGGACCCGGCACGATCGGCCCGTCACACTCGACCGAATCGTCGGTAAAGATCGTCACGTCCGACGTCATCGAGTTCATCCACAACAACCGCGACTGCTCCCGCCGCCAGATCCGCCCACCACCGACCGGATACGGATCCACCACATGGATCTCGACGTCACGCCCGTCGAGCAACTCCGCCGCACTGGCCGCGAACCGCTCGAGCAGCCCGACCGTCCGCGGACCTCCACCCACGAACACGACAGTCGCCGACGGGCCGGACGCAGACGTGACTGACCTAACGGACGTGATCGACACGATGAGACTCCCTGGCGATGGGCAGGCTTCCGCGCACGTCCGGAACCGGACGCCTCAGCGGTACGAGAAGGGGTTCAGCTCAACGCCGACACAGCGCGCTGGAGACCCGGAGAAGGTCGATGTGGAGCCGGTAGTACGGCGGCTTGCGCGACATCCCCGTCTCCTCTCGTCGCTCGTGTCATTCAGTATGGGACGGCAGCGAAAGTTCAGTAAGTGGGTCGACAAAGCTCTCAATATATGGACGCCTTATACCGCCCCGGAGGGGCTGCGCCGCGCCAATCGGGCGGTGATCCGCGTCACGCAGATAGTTGAGTCTTCACTGGGCAGGTTCACGCCTGAGCGCGTACAGGGCGGCAGGACGGCCTCACCGAGCGTGTTCGATTTCGTTGATCTTTTCGCAATCCGTGTTTGAGGCCGCTGTGATGCCGTCGTTATGGTCGTTCAGGTCGCCGTACCCCTCCCTGACGGCGAACGCCCCTCCCTGGAAGGTTTTCTCGTGCCTACGCACCAAGACGTGCCGGAAGCAGATCGGCCGGCATCGCGTCGTCCGGCTGCCCCGCGCCGGGTGGCCAAGCACCGCTCGCTCAGTCGACTCGGAACCCGCCGTACCCAGCTGATCGGTCTGACCGCCGCTCTGGCTGCCGCGGCCGGCACCACCGCCGTCGGCGTCAGCTCGTCGGCCGCCGGTCCGGCCACCCCGAACACAGGCACCGGCCTGAGCCCCTCACAGGCCGGCGCTCTTACCTCCGCCCGGATCGACCGTCGTGACCTCGGGTCCCGGGATGCCTCCCGGATCGACCTGTCGCTGGCGTCGACGCAGAAGGCGGCGGCCGACAAGGCCGCGAAGCAACGCGCCGCGAAGCTGGCCGCGAACGCGACCCTGACCCAGCGCCGGGCGCTCGCCCTGGTAGCGGCGAAGGCAGCCTCGGCGAAGAAGGCAGCCGACTCGGCCAAGGCCCTGGCCGCGGCGAAGAAGGCAGCGATCGCGAAGGCGGCCGCGATTGCCGCAGCCGCGCCGAAGATCGTCCTGCCGACGACCGGGTATCACCTGACCGCCCGCTTCAACCAGGCCGGCGGCCGCTGGGCGCACAACCACACCGGCCTCGACTTCGCGGCCCCGATGGGTACGCCGGTCCGTTCGGTGATGGCCGGCGAGGTCATTCAGGCCGACTGGGAAGGCGCGTACGGCCGCCAGGTGAAGGTGCGTCACGCCGATGGCACGGTCACGTCGTACAGCCACATGGAGGAGTTCGACGTCTCCGTCGGCGACTCCGTCCAGGCCGGCACCATGGTCGGCCGCATCGGCATGACCGGCAACACCACCGGCCCCCACGTCCACTTCGAGGTCCTCCCCGGCGGCGGCGCCCCCATCGACCCCGAACCCTGGCTCCGCAAGCACGGCCTCAACCCGTAGTCCGCTAGCGTTCCCCCACACACTTCCAAGAGGGGGAACTCTTGAAGCTCTACAAGACGCTGCTGGCTGCCGTCGCCCTGATGGCAGCCAGCCTTGTCACCGTCCAACCGGGCCAGGCCGCCACCACGCGCGCCACGGCGGCGACCTGTTCGCTCAAGGTCCCACCGCGGCTGGCGATGACTGCGGCGAGCACGCGCTACGACATACCGCTCGGGAGCGACTGTCCGGCCACCATGGTCTCGGGTCTCTGGACGGCGACGTTCAAGAACGGCAACGTCGAGGATGTCCTGTGCCAGAACGGTACGTGCCCACGCATCCTGCTATCGACGGACTATGTGCCGGTCGGCAAGGTCACCTGGGTGGGCTCCCCGTACGGCGGCGTCGACCAGAACAACCAGAAGGTCGCGACCTTGCTGCCGGCCTACTCGGAGGTCAGGCTCGGCTCGTCGGCGAGCGTGAATGCCGGACGGAAGGGCACCCGGACCGCCTTCCTGACGACCGTCTGGTACTTCAACCCGAAGACCAACACCTACTCCCGCTGGGCCGGTCGCAAGCTCCTGCTGCAGTACCAGGAGATCGGTACGACGACCTGGAAGGGCCTCGCCTACACGACGACGAACGCCAGCGGCCAGGCGGCGTACACCTACTACCCCGGCCGGACCCGCAGGTATCGCGTGTATGTGCCAGCGTCGACGTCCGTCTGGGACTACTACAGCCCAAGCATCAGCCGTTAGAGCATCTTCGCCATGTCGAGGGCGGCTATCAGGTTGCCCTCGATGAGGAATTCGTTGGGGTGGGTGCCTTCGACGAGGTAGCCGTGGCGTTCGTACAGGGTGCGGGCGGCGGTGTTCGTGCTGTGGACGTGGAGCGAGATCTTGCGGGCGCCGCGCAGTACGCCCTCGGCGGTCGCCGCTTCCAGGAGCGCGGACGCCGCACCCAGCCGGCGTGCGGACGGCGCGATCGCCAAGCCGTTGATCGTCAGCACGCCGGCGCCCTCGGGGAACGGGTACTTGTCCTGCAGCCGCAGATACCCGACAACCTCACCGTCGTACTCGGCGACCAGGTGCGCCTCCGGGCCGCTGCGCGCGAAGAACGTGTCCTTCAGGTCCTCCTGGTACGACGGGAAACCCGACGACGCGTCCCACGACACCTGCTCGATGGCGAGCAACGCGGCGTCGTCCTCCTCGACGGCACGTCGTACGGTCACCTGCTGGTCGGCTGAACGGCGCTCGTCACTCACCGCACCATCCTCTCCCGCAGACCGGGCCAACCGCTTGCCGGGTCAGCTATCAGCCTCAGGCAGTACGACGGTCGCGGTCAGCCCGCCATCCACGTTCGCGACCAGTTCGAGCCGCCCGTGATGGACCTCGACGATCCGATCCACCAGCGCGAGCCCCAGCCCGTGCCCGGCGCCGTACCTGCTCTTCGCGAACGGCTCCACGAACGTCCGCACCACGACCGGGTCGAGCACCGCACCGTCGTTCCGTACGACGAGAGTCCCGCGCGCGACCGTGACCGTGACGATGCCACCACCGTGCCGGATCGCGTTCTGGACGAGATTCGTTACCAGTTGATGCAGTAACACGTCGTTGCCCTCAACAACGGATTCCTGCAGCTCGGACGCCAGCCGCACCCCGGCTTCGGCCGCCTCCGACGAGAGCGCCGGCCACGCGGACCGCAGTACCGTGGCCAGATCGACCGGGTCGAGCTCCACTTCCCGGTTGCTCAGCGCGGTCAGGCTGAGCAGCGTTTCGACGATGTTGATCCCGCGCTGGTTGGTCTCCGCCAGCCGTTTCACCAGTTGCGGCACGTCCTGATGCTCCGGATCCGCCTGGGCCACGTCGAGCATCGTCTTCATCACCGCGTGCGGCGTCCGCAACTCGTGTGAGGCGTTCGCCGCGAACCGCCGGTACTGCTCGAACGACCGCTGCAGACGCTCCAGCATCTCGTCGAAGGTGTCCGACAGATCGGTGAACTCGTCCCGGATCCCGGTCAGCCCGATCCGGTGATCCAGCGACCCGCTCGCCGCCTTCCGCGCCGCGGCGGTGATGTCCTGCAGCGGCTTGAGCATCCGGCCGGCGAGGAACCACCCGCCGACGAGCCCGATGATCGCCAGGATTCCCAACGCCCAGCCGGACAGCGTCACGACCAGGTGGAGGATCTCACCGCGGGTCGGTGCGGGCTGTTGGTCATGCGGGTTGGCCGCGGTGAGCGGGTAGTTCGGCACGATCCGGAAGACCAGCCAGATGATGCACGCGACCACGGCTCCGGCGACCACGAGCAGCCCCGCGTAGCTCAGCGTCAACCGGAGCCGAACCGTCAGCCGCGGCCGCCACGTCATCAACCGCTCGTCACTCATGGCTCCCCGATCCGGTAGCCGACGCCCGGCACCGTGTGGATGACCCACGGATCGCCCAGCCGCTTCCGCAACGCCGAGATCGTCAGCCGGACCGAGTTGCTGAACGGGTCGGCGTTCTCGTCCCACGCCTTCTCCAGCAGGGTCTCCGCGCTGATGACCCCGCCGCGCGCCGCCATCAGCACCTCCAGTACGGCGAACTGCTTGCGCGCGAGCTTCACGTACCGCCCGCCCCGGTAGACCTCCCGCCGGTACGGGTCGAGCCGCACTCCGGCGTACTCGAGCACGACCGGCGTGGCGGCAGCGGGCCGCCGTACCAGCGCCCGCAGGCGGACGACGAGCTCGCGCAACTCGAACGGTTTCGTCAGATAGTCGTCCGCACCGAGCTCGAACCCGGCGACCTTGTCGTCGAGATCGCCCGCCGCAGTGAGCATCAGCACTCGACATCCGATGCCTTGCGCAACGATCTGACGGCAGACCTCGTCACCGCTGGTCCCCGGCAGATCGCGGTCGAGGACGACCACGTCGTACGCGTTGACCGTCACGGACTCGAGCGCGGCGTTGCCGTCGAACGCCAGATCGGCCGCGATCGCCTCCAGCCGCAGCCCCGCCTGGATCGCCTCGGCCAGATAGACCTCGTCCTCGACGACCAGCACCCGCATATCACCCATTGAACCAGGCCGGGCGTATCGAAAACGTATCCGGATTCACAGACGCTCTCGCAACATCACCTTGGATGAACTGTCGGCATGCTGACCGATCACCGCACCACCGTCGTGGCGATTGTTGCCGCCGTCACCTGTCTGGGACTGACCTCCTGTACGGCGGCCTCGGCCCAGGACGACGCGACCCCGTCCACCTCAGGCTCGAGCGGACCGCCGCGCGCGGCCGACGGCGTACTGCCCGACCACACCTCGGCGTACGACACCGACCTCCCCGGCATCGCCAAGCTCGACCCAGAGCTGCGCAAGGCGGTCCAGCAGGCCGAGACCGCCATGAAGAACGACGGCATCAACATGCAGGTCACCACGGGCTGGCGCAGCAAGAAGTACCAGGAAGAGCTGCTGGACAAGGCGATCCGCAAGTACGGCAGCAAGAAGAAGGCCCTCGAGTACGTCGCCGAACCCGACGCCTCGCATCACGTCACGGGCCATGCCGTGGATATCGGCCCCACCGACGCCGACGACTGGCTCTCCCGCCACGGCAACCGCTACGGCCTCTGCCAGACGCTCTCCAACGAGATCTGGCACTTCGAGCTGGTCACCAAGCCCGGCGAGGACTGCCCGCCGATGACTGATCCCACCAAGAGCTAGCGGGGTTCCGAGGGCGGGTCGGGGAGTTGCGCGAGGGGGCGCTGGACCCATGCCACGTCGTGCCAGTTGTCGAGTTTCCAGCCGATGTTCCGGTAGGTGCCGATCGGCTCGAAGCCGAGGGACTTGTGCAGGCCTTCGCTGGCCGCGTTCGGGAGGGTCATGCCGGCGACCGCTGTGCGGTAGCCGCGGGCGGTGAGGCGGGCGAAGAGGGCCTCGTAGAGCGCGCGGCCGGCGCCGGTGCGACGGCGGCCCGCTTCCAGGTAGACGCTGACCTCGCAGGACCAGCGGTACGCCGCGCGCGGTTTCATCGGGCCGCCGTACGCGTAGCCGACCACGCGATTCTCGTCCTCGGCGACCAACCATGCGTGGGTCGACTGAGCCTGGGCGATCCGCGAAGCCATCTCGACCGGGCCGGGCGGGTCGATCTCGAAGGTGATGGCGGAGTCGGTGACGTAGGGGGCATAGATCGCCGCGCAGGCCTCGGCATCGGCTACCGAGGCGTCTCTAACCTGAACCATGACACGATAGTAGCCACAACTGCCGCTATAGTGGCAACGTGATTGACGATCTGTCTCGCTCCCTGGCAGCGACCGTGCAGCAGGCCCGCACGACGCAGGACCTGTCCGTGAACGCGCTGGCCGAGCGGTCGGGCGTCTCGCGGGCGATGATCGGCAAGATCGAGCGCGGCGAGGCGCAGCCCACCGCCGTACTGCTGGGCAAGCTGTCCGGAGCACTCGGTATGACGTTGTCCGAGCTCGTCGCCCGCGCGGAGAACACCGGCGAACTGCTGCGCCGGGCACAGGACCAGCCGGTCTGGACAGACCCGGTCACCGGGTACCACCGCCGCGCGGTGTCCCCGGTGACCGAATCACCGCTGGAGTTGGTCGAGGTCGAGCTGCCACCCGGCGCATCGGTCTCGTACCCGGCCGACGCGTACATCTTCAAATACCAGCAGCTGTGGATCCTCGACGGCCATCTCCGCTTCCACGAAGGACCGCAGGTCCACGAGCTACACATCGGCGACTGCCTGCAACTCGGCCCACCCTCGGCGACAACCTTCCACAACCCAGGTACGACGCCGTGCCGCTACCTCGTCGCACTCGTCAAAGGCCGTGCCTGAAACCACGTGTCAAGCGCATCCAGCAGCCCGTCCCGCTCAGCGGCCCCATCACCCTCAGCAGCCCAGGCGACGTAACCGTCGGGGCGGATGAGCAAAGCGATCTGACGATCGCTGCGGCCGGTGATCACGTCGACCTGGTCCGGCACGGCGGTCGCGGCGAAGGCGCCGTTGGGCGTCAGGTCGAGGAGGACCGGACGGCCCGAGCGCATCAACTCAGCCAACCGCACCCGGGCGGAGGTGGAAGGCGCCAGCGCCGACCCGAGTGACGAAGAGGCTGGGGCCGCGGCTTCTATCGAGAGATCCGGTGCCCAGCGGCCCGTCAGCGGGTGGGCGCCGTCGTAGTAGCGGATGTCGGCGCCGGTGATCAGGTCCGCGATCCGCTGGACATTGCGCGGCTCAGTGAGGAGCTCACCGAAGAGTTCGCGCAGTGCCGTCACCTCGTTGCCCGGGGCAATCAACGCAGTCTGCGCCTGCGTCTGCATCACCACGCGCTCGCCAACCGGCCGCCGCTCCGACTCATAGGTGTCGAGCAGACCCGACGGCGCACGACCCTGGACCTCCGCGGCCAGCTTCCAGCCGAGGTTGATCGCGTCCTGCAACCCGAGGTTCAGCCCCGGCCCGCCCATCGCCGAATGAACGTGGGCAGCGTCGCCGACCAGCAGCACCCGGCCCTCGCGGTACCGGTCGGCCAGCCGGCTGTTGCCACCGACGAGCCGGCGCATCAGCCGAGGACCGTCACCGTCCGGCGGCGTCAGCGGAACATGCACGCCGAGGACGCGATCGGCGCTCGCCTGAAGCTCCTCGAAGGTCATCTCCACGTCGTCGGCGGGATCGTCCCACTCCCCCGTGCTCACCGCTTGACGCCCGGGGAACGGCGCGAACACGAACATCCCGCGCTCGGTCCGGTGATGCATGAACGGCGGAATGACGCCGTACCCCGGAATCGTCAAGGCACCGGTCTCCGGATCGACGAGCTCCGGCGGCACCAGGGCACTCGCCGTACGGGAGACCATCCGGTCGTTGGTCACGCCGGGGAAGTCGATCCCGGCCAGCTTGCGGGTGAGGCTGTGACCGCCGTCGGCGCCGACGAGATAGCGGGTCTGAAGCTCGTACACACCATCCGGACCAGTGACCTCGACCGTGACCGAGTCCGCATCCTGCGACAGCCCGGACAGCTCGTGACCCTGACGGATCTCGGCGCCGAGTTCGAGCGCCCGCTCACGAAGCACAGCCTCGACCCGGACCTGCGGCACCGGCAGCAAGTAGACAGGGTTGTCCTCGATCGACGCGAGCGGCAACTCCATGGCCCCGAAGATGTACGCCGCTTGCGGTTGCGGCGGGCCGGGCGTACCCGCGAGCCGTTCGTACAGCCCGCGCCGGTCGAGCATCCGCACGACCTGGCCGACCAGGCCGTTGGCCCGTGGAGTGGAGTTCGGTTCGGGCAGCCGTTCCAGCACCAGCGGCCGGACCCCGGCCAAGCGCAGTTCGATGGCGAGCATGAGGCCGTTCGGTCCGGCCCCGGCAATGACGACTTCGGCATCCATGACGTTCCTCCGTTTAGGCATGACTGACCACCCCGGCCGCCGGCCAGGGGAATCAGGAAGTTGGTTTATTCGGGTACTGGCAGGCCGGCTTCGACCTGGTCGAGGGCCTCGGACAGCAGATCGGCGATCGAACGCGGCGGGTCGGCCCGCATCCACTCGGCCATCACGACACCCCGGACCGCGCCGATGACCTCGGCCACCAGCCGCGGATACAGCCCGGTCGTGCCCGTACGGTCGGCGATCGCGGCGGCCATCTCCTCGCCGACCCGGGCATACGCCCGCGCGATCGCGCCCTGCAGCGCGGGCTCGGTCATCATCACCCGGATGCCCTTGACCCATTGCTCGTCCGGCGGCGTCCGGCTCCCGTGTCCCTCCGCACCGAGCGCAAAGTGCGCCTCGATCGCGGCCCGGACCGCCACCCACAGCGGCTCGTCGGCAGGCCGGGCACGGAGCTCCTCGGCGATCTTCAGGCTGCGATCCACCTCACGCGCGGCGATCGCGTCCGCCTTGCTGTCGAAGTAGTTGCGGAACGTCCGCAGCGAGACCCCGGCCTCCGCGGCGATGTCCTCGATCCGGACCGCGCCGTACCCGCGCTCGACGGTGAGCCGGACCGCCGCCCAGCTCAACGCGATCCGCGTCTCCTGCTTCTTCCGCTCCCGCAACCCTTCGGCCATGACACGACGGTAGCAGAACTTGCCGAAAGAGCAAAGATGCCTTTTAGGCAATTTCACTTCAGCGCGGGAATCCCACCGGCCCGCCATGGTTGGGTTACGACATGACGGTGTCGCCGCTGGTCTGGGTGCTGACATTGCTGGCGATTGCCGGCTTGCTGCTGTTCGACTACTTCTTCCACGTCCGGTCGGCGCACGTCCCGACACTGCGCGAGGCCGCGGCCTGGTCCGCGGTGTACGTCGGGATCGCGATCCTGTTCGGTCTTGGCGCGCTGGTCATCGGCGGCACCGAGATGGGTTCGGAGTACTTCGCCGGGTACGTCACGGAGAAGGCGCTGTCGGTCGACAACCTGTTCGTGTTCCTGATCATCATGACCGGCTTCCGGGTGCCGCGGGAGAACCAGCAGAAGGTACTGCTGGTCGGGATCGTGGTCAGCCTGATCGCGCGGGCGGGGTTCATCTTCGCCGGCTCGGCGCTGCTGCACACGTTCTCCTGGGTGTTCTACCTGTTCGGCGTCGCCCTGCTGCTGACCGCCGGCAACATGCTCAAGCCGGAGACCGAGGAGTCGCACCAGGCGCAGAACTTCGTGGTCCGGTTGGCCCGCCGCCTGTTCCGGACCAGCGAGGAGTACGACGGCGACCGGCTGACCACCGTGGTCGACGGCCGCCGGATGCTGACGCCGATGCTGCTGGTGATGGTCGCGATCGGCGCCACCGACCTGCTGTTCGCACTCGACTCGATCCCGGCGATCTTCGGCCTGACCCAGAACGTGTACGTCGTCTTCACCGCGACCGCGTTCAGTCTGCTGGGACTGCGGCAACTGTTCTTCCTGCTCGACGGACTGCTGGACCGGTTGATCTACCTGTCGTTCGGGCTGGCCGCGATCCTGATGTTCATCGGCGCGAAGCTGATCCTGCACGCGCTGCACGAGAACAACCTGCCGTTCGTGAACGGCGGCGAGCACGTCGAGGTGGTGGAGATCAGCACCGGTCTCTCGCTGGCGGTGATCCTGGTCGTGCTGCTGATCACGATCTTCGCCTCACTGTTCAGCACCCGCGGGCGGACGCAGACCGCGATGGCCCACATCCGCCGCGACGCGAACGCCTACCTCGATCCGGAGTACACCGACGACCCGGACGAGCGGGAGCGCGTCTTCCAGCGACTGCTCCGCGCCCGCGACCACATCACCGACCTGGGCCCGAAGGCCAAGCAGCACGTCCTGAACGAGGCGGACCTGATGGCCCTGTGCCGCCAGGTCGGCGAGGCCCACGCCGCCGCCCACGCCGACCACGAGATCCGACCTAGCCTTTGACTGCTCCCGACGCGAGGCCGCTGACGTAGAAGCGTTGGAGGCCGACGTACAGGATCACGCAGGGGATCATCGCGATCACCGCGCCGGCCACGAGGGAGCCGAAGTTGATCTCGCCGTACGCGCCGGCCTGGACGTTCACCAGCGCGACGGGCAGCGTGTAGAGCTCGTCCTTGGTCAGGAAGGTGAGCGCGCCGAGGAACTCCGTCCACGCGGCCAGGAACGCGTACAGCGCGACGGTCGCGGCGCCCGGCATGATCAACGGGCGCAGTACCGAGCCGAGCATCCGGAACGTGCCGCAGCCGTCGACGTGGGCGGAGTCCTCGAGCTCGACCGGCACCGAGGCGAACGAGTTCCGCATCACGAACACCCCGAACGGCAGGTTGACGGTCGTGTAGAACAGCACGAGTCCGAACAGGCTGTCGGTCAGCCGGAGCGTGTTCATCTCCAGGTACAGCGGGGTCAGGATCGCCTGGAACGGGATCATCATCGACACCACGACCAGCGCGAACAGCACCGGCGCACTCCGGAACCGGAACCGCGCGAACCCGTACCCGGCCAGCGTCGCCAGCAGCGCCGTCAGGATCGCGGTGCTCAGGGCAACGATCAGGCTGTTGCCGACGGCCCGGATCAGGTTGCCCGGTCCCTCGATCAGCGTCCGGAAGTTGTCCCAGGTCAGATGGAAGAACGTCGACGCGTTCGGGGCCGCGACGATCACGTCGTTCGGCTGCACCGACCGGAAGAGTGCCCACAGCAACGGTACGGCGAAGACCAGGAAGGCGCCGCCGCCACCGATCACGTAGAAGGTGTTCTTGAGTCTCATCAGTCCTTCTCCCGAAGCAACCGGAACTGGGCCGCGGTGACGAGTCCGACCACGATGACGAGCACGATCGACAGCGCGGTCGCGGCACCGAGCTGCAACTGGACGAAGGCCCGGTTGTAGATGTACTGCACCACGGTCGTGGTGTCGGTGCCCGGACCGCCGCGGGTCAGGATGTAGAACTGCGAGAACGCCAGCAGCGAGCCGATCACCGAGATGATCACGGCCATCGCGATCGTGCGGCGCAGGATCGGGATCGTGATCTCCCGCTCGGTCTTCCACCAGCCCGCACCGTCCAGCTGCGCCGACTCGTAGTACTCCCGCGGGATGGCCTGCATACCGGCCATCAGCAGCATCATCGTCAGCCCGCTGACCGCCCAGATCACCAGCACGCAGATCAGCCCGGTCGCGAGCGGGCCGTCCACCAGCCAGGCCGTCGTACCGTCGGTGATCCCGAGCTTCTTCAGCACGATGTTGATCACGCCGCTCTCCGGCTGCGCCTCCAGGACCGTCACGAAGCTGAGCGTCGACAGCCCGACGACGAATGGGAGGAAGAACACCGTACGGAGCAGCGTCGAGCCACGGCGCTTGCGGCGTACCAGGACGGCGAGGGCGTAGCCGAGCACCAGGATCGGCCCGGTCACGATGACCGTGTAGAGCAACGTGTACAACACGGACTTGGCGAAGGCGGCGTCGGAGACGATCGCGGTGTAGTTCTTCAACCCGCTGAACTTCACCGAGCCGATCAGCGGCCAGTTGGTCAGCGAGATCACCAACGCGAACGCCAACGGCACCAGCACGAACACACCGACGAAGAGAACCGCTGGGGTGACCAACAACAGCCCGGTTCGTCCCGGGTGGGTCAGAGAACGCGAGGTACTCATGCCTGCCCCTGTTTCAGGATGCGGTCGTAGTTCTGCTGGGCTTCCTTCATGGCGGCCTCCAGTTCGCCGTCGAACACCGCGCGCCGGAACATCTGCAGCCACGGCCCGTCCGGCTGGTTGTAGAGGAGGTTGTAGGACAACGTGGTCGGCGCGTACCCCTCCTGGATGCGCTCCAGCGGCAGCGTCGCCAACGGATACTTCTTCGCGAACTCCGGCGTCCGGGCGTCCGATCGCACCGGCGTGTAGCCACCGGCCGGCAGATCGATCTGCTGCGGCAGATCCAGCGCGAACCGCACGAACTCCCACGCCCCCGATGCATTCTTCGCGCCGCGTGGGATACACATGTTGTCGCCGCCGTCGAAGAAGGCCGACCCGCCGTCCGGCCCGGACAACAGCCGTGGCGTGACCTTCTGGTGGAACGCAGCGTCGGACGCCGACACGACCACGCTGTAGTTGGACGGGAAGATGCCGATCTTGCCGGCCCGGAAGTCGCTGCCCCACCGGGACGCGTCGTCAGAGAAGTTTGCCCTCGGCACCAGCCCGTCGACCCACAACTGACGGTGCAGCTCGAGCATCCGCTGCACGACGTCGTTCCCGACGATGTGCCCGGACTGGCTTCCGATCGTGCCCTGGATCAGGTCGGTGTCCGCGGCCCACACCATCGGCTGTACGACGAACCCGAGCGCGCCCGGGCTGTTCGCCGGGAAGCTCCACGCGTAGATGTCGTCGCCGAGCTTGCGGAGCTTCTTGGCCGCATCGAGCAGGTTGTCGAACGACTTCACCGCCTCGTCCGGATCGACCTCGGCGCGATCGCACAACTCGGTGTTGAACCAGAACATCGAGTTGTCCGCCAGGTACGGAACCCCGTACACGCGGTCGCTCTTCGTTGCCAGCCGCAAGTGACCCGGGCTGAGCTTGTCCCGGAAGTCCAGCGCGGCGAGCGGTTCGGTCAGATCGGTGAAGGCGTCGCGATAGATGAACAGCATCGAGTTGATGTCGTCGATATCGACCAGGTCCGGCACGCTCCGCCCGCGGATCGCGGTCGCCAGTTTGGTCACGTACTGCGCGTCCAGTACCGGCGTCAGCTCGACGGTGAGCCGGTCCTGGGACGCGTTGAACTTCTTCACCAGGTCGGTGAGACCGGTTTGCGTCGCCGCCCGGCACCAAACCTGCACGGTGCCGGTGGCCTCCTGCCCGAAACCCGCCGCCTGGACGTCGGGTTCGGGCAGGACCGAGCTACAGCCCGGAAGCAGACCGGCCGTGGTCGCTCCGGCCGCGAGGCCGAGGAACTGCCGACGCGTGACCACGGTCAGCCCCTGGGCAGCCAGACACGCATGGCACCGATCTCCCGGTTGGCCCACGCGTAGTACGGCACCGCGGTCACCTCGACCTCGTCGCCCAGGGCATCCTCGGCATCGACGACGAACGGCCATCCCGGCCGATGGCCCTCACCCCGGCGCCCCCGGGCCTTCAGGACGGTGACTCCGTCCAGGAGATCCGAGTTCTCGGAGGTAGGTGCCTCAGGCAACAGATGCAGATCGTCGACGGGTGCCTGGTTGTCGGCCTGTTCGACGGCGTAAACCAGCGGCCCGCGCTCGAGCGCCACACACCCGCGGACTGCATCGACGCGCGGATCGGCGCCGACTACGCGGGGCGTGAGCGGTAGATGCAGCTCGATCTCGGCTGCTTCGACACGGGCATACCCACCCGCGGCGACCGCGTCGCCGTTCACGGTGGCACCTTCTGCCCACGCCGGAATGCGGAGCTCGACAACGGTCGGTTCCGGAGCCGTGATGCGGACCGTGCCGTCCCACGGATAGGCCGTCTCCACCTGCAGGTTGCCGATCACGCCGGTGGCGTACTGGTGGATCTGGATGGCGTCGTCGGTGGTGGTTGCCAAGTAGCCGTCGAGGCTGGCGAGCGTACGCATGATGTTCGGCGGGCAGCAGGCGCAGTCGAACCAGCCGCGCCGGCCGTGCGCCGGACTCCGACCGTTGTCCGGATGCGCCCCGCCGCGCAACTGCAGCGGGTTCACGTAGAAGTACTCCGTACCGGCCAGCGACACCCCGGCGAGGAAGCCGTTGTAGAGCATCCGCTCGATCGCGTCGGCGTACGACGCCTCGCCCGTCGCGAGCAGCATCCGCCACGCCCACTGGATGCCGCCGATCGCAGCGCACGTCTCGGCGTACGCCCGGTCGGCCGGCAGCTCGTACTCGTCGCCGAACGCCTCGCCCTCCCAGCGTGCACCCAGGCCGCCGGTGACGTAGGTCTTCGTCGACCACATGTGGTCGAACTGCCGCTTCAGCGCTTCGAGCAGCTCGGTGTCGCCGGTCTCCAGCGCGACGTCGGTCGCACCCGCGGCCAGGTAGACCGCGCGGACCGAGTGCCCTTCGACCGTGGTCGCCTCGCGGACCGGGACACGGTCGGAGAAGTACGTCGGCGAGTGGCCGTGGTTCTCGATGATCCCGTGCCCGCGCGCCTCCACGAACCACCTGGCCAGGTCCAGGTACGCCGCCGTACCGGTTTCTCGATAAAGCTCGACCAGGGCCATCTCGATCACCGGGTGGCCGTCGACGTCGACGGTCTTGCCGTCGCCGAACGTCGCCAGCAGGTGATCCGCGAGCTTGGTCGCGACCTCGAGGAGCGCGGTGTCGCCGGTGCAGCGGACCTGGGCGACCGCGGCCTGGATCAGGTGGCCGGCGCAGTAGTGCTCGTGGCTCCAGACGAGTTGCTGGTAACGCCCCTCGTCGCCGTACCGGAGCTGGACGACCGAGTCGAGGTATCCGTCCTCGCGCTGCGCGGCCGCGACGACGGCGGTGAGATCGCGGATGCGCTTCAGCAGGTCCTCGTCGGGGGTGCGGCCGTACTCCCAGGCTGCGGCCTCGAGCCATTTGTAGACGTCGGAGTCGGCGAAGACCGGACCGATCGCCTCGCCCTCGCCGATACCGGCGGCCAGGCGGAGGTTCTGCAGGTTGCCGGCCTTCTCGAGCTGATCCTGGCCGCTGGGGATCGCGTCCAGACCGTTGCGGGTCTGCCGCGGCGCCCAGAAACCGCCGGTGATCGTGGCCTGGCCGAGTCCGAGCGGGCGGCGGCGCCCCTTCGTGGTGGCGGCCGGGCTGCGGGTGGCTGCGCTCATCTGTCGTGGCTCCTGAGTTTAGGAAAATCCGGAACACGTTTTCCTGCTTGAAGGTAGAGCGGATGATGGCGACGGTCAACCCTTCGGGCTAGACTCCCGGAAACCTCGGAAAGGAGTTGCCGGATGGCGTCACCGCTGCGTTCACAGCCGCGGATCACCGACGTGGCTGCGTTGGCAGGGGTCTCCACGAGCACCGCGTCGAAGGCGCTCAACGACACCGGCCAGCTCCGCGAGGAGACCCGCGAGCGGGTCCGCCGGGCCGCCGAGCAGCTCGGGTTCACACCCGACAGCCGCGGCCGGGCGCTGTCGTCCGGGCGGAGCTTCACGGTCGGGCTGATCACGACCGACAGCTCCGGCCGGTTCAGCATCCCGATCATGCTCGGCGCCGAGGACGCGCTCAGCGCCGGCGAGATGGCGCTCGTGCTGTGCGACACGCGCGACGACCCGCTCCGCGAGCAGCACTACCTGAAGTCGCTGGTCTCCCGCCGGGTCGACGGGATCATCGTCACCGGTCGCCGGACCGAGCCACGGGCGCCGATCGACGTACCGATCCCGGTCATCTACGCGTTCAGCCCGTCGACCGATCCGGATGACACCTCGGTGATCGTCGACGACCACGGCGGCGCCGGTTCGGCCGTGCGGCATCTGCTGTCGCTCGGTCGCTCGAAGATCGCCCATGTCACCGGCCCGGACTCCCACCACAGCGCGCGGGTCCGCGCCGCCGCCACCGTCGAGGCGGCCGGTGACGCGTTCGCCGGTGAGCCGCTGCACGGCGAGTGGAGCGAACGCTGGGGCCGGCACGCGGTCGACGTACTGCTGCGGTCCCGACCCGACGTCGACGCGATCGCCTGCGCCAGCGACCAGATCGCCCGCGGGGTCTGCGACCGCCTCCGCGAGCTCGGCCGCTCGGTCCCGGACGACATCGCGGTCACCGGTTACGACAACTGGTCGGTGATGGCGCTCGCGAGCCGGCCGCCGCTCACCACCGTCGACATGGAGCTCGAGGAGCTCGGCCGCCGTACCGCGAACCTGCTGCTCGACGCGATCGCCGGCTCGGCCCATCCCGGCCCGATGGAGCTCCCCACCCGGCTCATCACCCGGGAATCGACGCTGGGCACCTGAACGTCACCTTCGCGACTCCCGGTAGTCGCCCAACGGGCCCTAGATTTGTTCGGGTGCTGCGCAAGCTCGTTGTCGGCGTAGCGGTGATCGCCACCCTGGTGGCGGGGGTGGGCACCGCACGCCTGGTTCTCGATCCCACCGGCGGCGTGGTCAAACAGCTCGCGTTCCTGCGGGCCGAGATCGAGAACGGGGCGGATCGAGCTGCACAGAAACAGTTTCCGGAGGGGTACTTCTTCCTGAACGTGCTGTACGGACTCAGCTGGGTCCAGGTCGGTCTCGACGACCCGGAGCAGTCCGCCGACGCCACCACGGAGGTCCGCTGGTCCCTCGATCGGCTCGCCTCCACGGACGGTACGGTGCCCTTCGACGCGTCGCTCGAACCGCAGTACGGCGTCTTCTACGCGGGTTGGACGAACTGGCTGCGTGGCGGGCTCATCGCACTCGGCCACTCCGACGCGGCCGACCGCGACACGTTCACCAGCGAGTCGGTCGAACTCGCCACCGCGTTCCGGACCTCGAGGACGCCGTTCCTCGCGGCGTACCCGGGTCAGGCCTGGCCGGTCGACTCGGTCGTCGCGATCGCCTCACTCCGCCAGTACGACGCGTTGGTCGCGCCGCGGTTCGGGCAGATCGCGCGGAACTGGGTGACGACGGCGAAGACCAAGCTGGACCCGGCGACCGGGCTCCTGCCGCATCAGGTGGCACCCCAGGTGTCGGGCGCGCGCGGCTCCTCGCAGGCGATGATCCAGCGCTTCCTGGTCGACATCGACCCGACGTTCGCGCGGACGCAGTACGAGATCTTCAAGGACAAGTTCGTCACCGGGATCGGTGTCCGCGAGTACCCGAAGGGCAGCGACGGCACGGGTGATGTCGATTCCGGGCCGCTGGTGCTCGGGTCGAGTCTGTCCGCGACCGTTGTTGCGATGGGTGCGGCGCGGGTTCACAACGATCCGCTCGGGGATCGGCTCGGGCGGGAGGGTGAGCTGCTCGGGCTTCCGCTGTCCGGGTTGAAGACCAAGCGGTACGCGTTCGGCGCGGTGCCGATCGGGGACGCGTTCCTGGCCTGGTCGACCTCCGCGCGGCCGCTGGTCGCGCCCGAGCAGCCGAAGCTCGACGGCGGCTCCGGCTGGTGGCGGCTTCCGTGGCTGCTCGTGCTGTGGTTGCCTGCTTTGATCCTGTGGGGCGTTCTCCGACTCAGGCACCGGGGCCGAAGACGACGGCGTGCACATTAAGGTGGTCGGGTGCAACGGATCTCGTCGCGGAACGCCAGGTTCCAGGTGTGGCAGGCGTCGCTGACCAATCGGACCAAGCGGCAGCGGGCCGGCGAGTTCCTGGTCCAGGGCGTGCGGCCGATTTCTGTTGCCGTAGACAACGGTTGGCCGGTGCGGACGGTGATCACCGACGCCTCCCGGCCGCTGTCGAAGTGGGCGTCGGAGTTGCTGCAGCGACTCCCGGACGTCGAACGGGTCGCGATGGCGCCGGACCTGCTCGCGGAGCTTGGTGAGAAGGAGTCGGAGCTGATCGCCGTACTCGAGCTGCCGGCCGACGACCTCGATCGGATCCCGGTCGGGCCGGACTTCCTCGGGGTCGTGTTCGACCGGCCGACCGGGCCGGGGAACATCGGCTCGATCATCCGGTCCGCGGACGCGTTCGGCGCCGACGGGCTGATCGTCACCGGACATGCGGCCGACGTGTACGACCCGAAGGCGGTCCGCGCGACGACGGGATCGCTGTTCGCGGTTCCCGCCGTACGCGCGGCATCCCATCGCGAGGTCCTCGACTGGGTACGCCGCTCCCGGGTCCCGATCGTCGTCGTCGGCACCGACGAGCACGGGTCGACCGACGTCTACGACTTCGACTTCACCCAGCCGGTCCTGCTCCTGATCGGCAACGAGACGGCCGGCCTGAGCTCGGCCTGGAGAGAAGCGGCCGACCACCTCGTCCGCATCCCCATCACCGGCTCGGCCAGCTCGCTCAACGCGGCCAACGCCGCAACCGCAGTCCTCTACGAGATCTCTCGCCAGCGTTCACGCCCGGCACAGTAGTTCGCCGTGGAGGATGGAGATGGTCGCGTCCGGCGTGGCCGTCCAGGACTGCCACGCTTCCGAGATCGCCTCCAGCTGCTGCTCCGGTACGCCGGATGCGCGCGCCTGGTCCGCGAGCGCCGACTTCAGGATCCGGTCCGCCCACATACCGCCCCAGAACGCACGATCCTCGGGGTTGGTGAACGCCCAGGTCGAGGTCGTCGCCTCGACGTCCTGGAAGCCCGCCGCCAGCGCCCAGGACAGCAGGCGTCGGCCGGCATCCGGCTCGCCGCCGTTGGCGCGGGCCATCCGCTGGTAGAGCGCCATCCATTCGTCGAGCTCGTGCAGCTCCGGGTACCAGATGAAGCCGTGGTAGTCCGAGTCGCGGACCGCGACGATCCCGCCGGGCTTGCAGACCCGGCGCATCTCGCGCAACGCCTGCACCGGATCTGCGACATGCTGTAGGACCTGGTGCGCGTGGACGACGTCGTACGTGTCGTCCGGCAGGTCCAGCGCGTGTACGTCGCCAACGACGAACTCCACGCCGAGGTCGAGATCCGCGAACGTCGCCCTGGTGATGTCGAGGGCGGCGTCGTTGGCCTCCAGCGCGGTGGTCCGGCCGGGCTCGACCAGGCGGGCCAGGTCGGCGGTGATCGTGCCGGGACCGGCGCCGACGTCGAGCAACGACATCCCGGGCCGCAGGTGCGCCAGCAGGTAGCCGGCCGAATTCTCCGCCGTGCGCCAGGTGTGCGATCGCAGTACCGACTCGTGATGTCCGTGCGTGTACACGTTGTTCATCCCAGGCTCCTTTGCCTTCTCTCGACAGTCTCCACGCTAATCCACAATCTTGATTTATGAGACATATTGTCTTGAGATACGAGACGATGGAGATGACCGAATATGGCCAGACCGAAGGCCCGCCGGCGGGCGAACCTTGAGGAACGAACGAACCCGTCAGGAGGATGCAGATGCTGGCAAAGGTGTTTCCGATCAAGCTGAAGGACGGCAACCAGGCCGCCGCCGAGGCGATCGTGCAGGAGTTCGCGCCGAAAGGACCGGGCGCGGAGGAAGGGACGCTGTCGTTCCGCGTGTACCGCGACCCCGCGAAGCCCGATTACCTGTTGTTCGTCGAGCACTTCGCGGACCAGGCGGCGTACGACGCGCACACCGGCTCGTCGGCGTACAAGGAGCTGATCGCGGGCCGGTTCGCCGACCTGATCGTCGAGTTCGTCGAGATCGACCACGAACTGCTGGTGAGCCTGTGAGTGGGCAGAACGAGTTGGCGCGGCGGTTGCGTGCGCTGCACGAGGAGGCGCCGCTGGTGCTGCCGAACGCGTGGGACGCGGGGTCGGCGCGGGCGATCGAGGCGGCCGGAGCGAAGGCGATCGCGACGACGAGCGCCGGTGTGGCTTGGGCGCATGGTGTTGACGATGCGGGTGGTCTCGACCAGGAGTCGGCGGTGGCGGCGCTGCGGTTGATCTGCGCGGCGGTGTCGGTGCCGGTGACAGCGGATATCGAGGCCGGGTACAGCGACGTCGCGGGCACGGTGACCGGCGTACTCGAGGCTGGGGTGGTCGGGGTGAATCTCGAGGACAGCACCGGGCGGGTGGTCGACGATCCGCTGGTACATGTCGAGCGGATCAAGGCAGCGCGAGCGGCAGCTGTTGCCGCGGGCATCGAGCTGGTGATCAACGCCCGGACCGATACGTACTTGTTCGGCGACAAGACCGGGACCTTGGAGCGCGCGAAGATGTACGCCGACGCGGGTGCCGACGTACTGTTCGTGCCCGGCGTGGTCGACGCGGCGACGATCGCGGAGCTCGTCGAGGGATCGCCGTTGCCGCTCAACGTGATGGTCGGCCCAGGTGCTCCCACGGTCGGTGAACTCGCGGAGCTGGGCGTCGCGCGCATCAGCGTCGGCCCGGCGATCACCGGCGCCGCCTATGCCTTGGCGACCACTGCGGCAAAGGAGCTGTTGACCACGGGCACCTACGAGGCGTTGGTCAGTTGATAGACGGCGGCGAGCGAGCGCCAGGGCCTGAGGCGCTCGCTCTCGTCGCTCAGCGGCCACGCGTCACGGGCGCCGAGGCGCAACGCGACCTCTTGCGCCGCACGCTCGCTCATCACTCGCGTCAGCATCTTCACGTCGCCTTCGAGAACAATGTTGCCGTCAGCAACTTCACGCGCGAGCGGACCGACCAGCTCCGCATTCGTCAGCGCCGCCGGCCCCGGGAACGCATGCGTCAGGCCGTGATCGAGCCCCGGCACGGGTACGCCGTACACCTCGACGAGCTTGCGCAACGCCTCTGTCGCGTCCTCCGGTGGCAGCTGATCGCGGACGACCGCTGAAACCGCGACCTCGAAAGGTCCCCAAACACCGGGCACCCGAACGCCGGGCCGGGCCGCGACCAGCGGGCCGAACTCCGGATCCGCAGCCAATCGTGCACGCGCGGAGACCGGCTCACAATCGAGACCGACCAGGCACACGGCCCGGTCGACGACATGCATGACGCCTTCCCAGAACGGAAGATGCGCGCGAAGGATCAGATGATCATCGCCGCCCTGGCCGACCTCCAGCACACCGGGCTCACCGTCGATCGAGATCGTCCGCCGGTACACACCGCCGTCGACCGACTCGACGCCAGGGATCGCACGGGATTGCAGGAACGCACTCATCGCCTCCCAGTCGTACGGCGGGGTGAACGGCATCCGCAGTACCAATCCCCCGTCGGCGGCCAGGCGATCCCCGCGCCGCCGGCGGTCGCGGAGCTCGCGCGGCGAGGCCCGGAAGATCTCGCGCATCGCCCGGTTGAATTGCCGCAGACTGCCGAAGCCCGACGCGAACGCGACATCGGCGATGCCGAGATCGGTGTCGTCGAGCAACCGCCGCGCGAAGTGCGCCCGCCGGGAGCGCGCGAACTGATCCGGCGTGACGCCGAGGTGCTCGTTGAACATCCGCCGCAGATGCCGCGCCGACACCCCGAGCCGCGCCCCCAGCGCTTCCTCCCCGGACTCGTCCAGCAGGCCGGCGATGATCAACTGCACCGCGCGACAGACCAGCTCGGGCGCCTCGTCCGCAACCGTCCCGGCGACCCGATACGGACGGCAGCGCAGGCACGCACGGTATCCGGCCGCCTCCGCCGCAGCAGGCAGCTCGAAGGTGGTCACATTCTCCGCGAGCGGCTTGGCGCCACAGCCTGGGCGGCAGTAGATCCCCGTCGTGCGCACCGCGGAGTACGTCGTCACGGACCCAACGCTAGTGACGCCCACCGACAGTTCTGACACGCTCCTTACACCGCGCGACGACGGTCACCGCTAAGGTACCGCTGGTGCATTCCAAACCGATGCTTGTCGTGGTTAGTGGTCCGCCCGGGACCGGCAAGACGACGCTGGCGCACCGGCTCGCGAGCGCGATCGGCTGCCCGGCGATCTGCCGCGACGAGATCAAGGAAGGCATGGCGCACGCGACGCCCGGATTCGTCCCCGGGCCCGGCGACCCGCTCACGATGCGCACCCTTTCGACGTTCTTCGACGTGATCGGCCTGCTGATCGGCCGGGGTACGACGGTGGTCGCGGAGGCCGCGTTCCAGGACCGGCTGTGGAATCCCGGGCTGACCCCGCTGCTCGGGCGCGCGGACATCCGGATCGTGCACTGCGTCGTACCGGCCGAGGTCGCGCTCGCGCGGATCACCGCCCGCTCCGACTCGGACCCGCGCCGCTCCGCGCACGAGGACGCCCAGATCAGCTCCGACGCCCGGCTCCGCACCCACAACTCCTTCCAGCCGGTCGATCTGCCGGTCCCCAGCTTCACCGTCGACACCTCGGCCGAGGTGCCGCTGGACGACGTGCTCAGGTTTCTGTCGCGCTAACGACAGGAGGTCCCCGCCTCCGAGCGATCTTGCCGGAGGTGTTCAGGCGCGACTTGAACGGGCGTGGTGGACTACTTCCTGTCGTTAGCTATCTGGGGAAGGGGATCTGGATGTTCGAGCGGTTTGCGGCCCTGACCACTGCGCATGTTGCTGATGCCTGTGTTCGGGCGGGTGTGCCGGTGCGGACGGTGTCGTTGACGGCTGTCGTCGGCGAGCGGGTCGCGGGGCGGGTGTTGCCGGCTCAGCATGTAGGCAGCGTGGACGTGTTCCTGGAGGCATTCGAGTCCGCCGCGGCGGGCGACGTACTCGTCGTGGACAACGGCGGGCGGCGGGACGAGGCCTGCGTCGGCGATCTGGTGGCGCTCGAGGCCGCGGCGGCCGGGATCGCCGGGATCGTGATCTGGGGACTGCACCGCGACACGGTGGACATCACCGCGATCGGGATGCCGGTGTTCAGCCTGGGTGCGTTGCCGACCGGGCCGTTGCGGCTCGATCCGCAGCCTGCCGATGCGTTGTCCAAGGCAACGATCGGCGAGTGGACGGTGACCTCGGCGGACGTCGTCCTCGCGGACGAGGACGGCGCGATCTTCGTCCCGGCGGACCGGGCGGACGAGCTGCTCGGGCTGGCGGAGTCGATCCGGGACACCGAGCATCGGCAGGCGGACGAGATCCGGGCCGGCCGGTCGTTGCGGGAGCAGGTGCGGTTCGCGGAGTTCCTGACCGCGCGGGCGGCCGATCCGTCGTTGACGTTCCGGCAACATCTCCGTGCGGTGAGAGGGGCGATCGAGGAATGAGCGCAGGGACCTGGCAGCTGGGCGACGTGACCGTCAACCGGATGGGCTTCGGCGCGATGCGGATCACGGCGAACCCGGATCGGTCGGTCGCGATCCAGGTACTGCGGCGTGCCGTCGAGCTCGGCGTGAATCACATCGACACGGCCGCGTTCTACGCGTCGCCGGGTGGCACGCTGCGGGTCGGTGAGGGCGAGAAGCGGTACGCGAACGAGTTGATCCGCGCGGCGCTGGCGCCGTACCCGGACGATCTGGTGATCACGACGAAGGTCGGGCCGGGCGAGGACGCCGAGCGCGGGTTCTACAACGCGACGACGGCCGCCGAACTGCGGGAGCAGGTGGAGACGAACCTGCGGCAGCTCGGCGTCGACGCGCTCGACGTGGTGAACCTGCGGATCATGAAGAAGCCCGGCGAGGACTCGATCGCCGAACGCTTCGGCTGGCTCGCCGCCCTCCGCGACGAGGGCCTGATCCGGCAACTCGGTGTCTCGAACGTCCGGCTCGATCATGTCGAGGAGGCGCATGCGATCGCCCCGGTCGTCTGTGTGCAGAACAGCTACTCCGTCGACCAGCGAGGCGAGGAAGACGCGACCATCGCGTACTGCGCCGAGCGCGACATCGCCTACGTCCCGTTCTTCGCGATCGCCGGCGCGTCCCGCGAGGGCGGCGCCACCACCGACCACTCCGCAGCCGTCGAGAAGGTCGCCGCCACCCACAAGGTCACGCCCCAACAGGTCCGCCTGGCCTGGACCCTCCACCACTCCCCCAACATCCTCGCCATCCCCGGCACCGGCAACCCCGCCCACCTCGAAGAAAACATCGCCGCCGGCAGCCTCCAGCTGTCGCCGGAGGACCTCGCCACTCTCAGCTGATCGCCGCGCGGATCGCGGGGACTACTTCCTGGGACCAGCGGGTCAGTTGTACGTCGTACGGGTCGGCGCCGCGGGGGAAGAGGGTGAAGCCGGCGGCGTTGTGGTTGAGGATGGCGTCGGTCAGTTCCTCGACCCATTGGGCCGGTGAGCCGCCGATCCAGCGGCCCTCGTCGTCTCGGGTGCGGCGGAGTGGGGTCGCGGTGAGCGCGCCGGGGAAGTTGTAGATGGTCGCGACGTCGGAGGGTTTGCGACCGACGGACAGCGCGGCCTCGTCGATGATCGGACGGGCCTGAAGGTAGCCGTCGCTCAGCCAGTCCGCGGCATGGCCGGGGATCCATCCGTCCGCGTGCCGACCGGTCGCGGCGAGCGACTTCTTGCCTTTGGAGCCGGTCCAGATCAGCGGCGCCGGTACGGCGGCCGGCCGGAGCGCGCCGATCGGATAGTGCTTGCTCGGCTCCGGGCGCCCGCCGTCGGACATCGCGTGCACGAGTTGCATCGCTTCCTCGAACGCTTCGACCGCCTCGGCGGGACGAAGCTCGGGCACGCCCATCGTGGTGATCCGGTCCCACGCGCCGCCGGCGCCGAGGCCGAGCACGAACCGTCCGCCCGACAGCGCCGACAGCGACGTCGCGGTCCGCGCGAGCACCGGGGCCGGGCGGAGCGGCAGGTTGGTCACGTTGACGAACGCGGACAGTCGCTCGGTCCGGCCGAGGATGAACGCGATCGCGGCGTACCCCTCGAGCAGGTCCGGAACGTACGGATGGTCGGACAGGCTGACGTGGTCGAGGCCGTCGCGGTCCGCCTGCGCAGCCAGGCGCAGCATCGCGTCCACGTCGCGCAGGTGGTCGGGTGAGCCGTAGCCGAAACGCACAGTCATGTCGTCTCCTCTCTCAGATAGTTCGAACACCTAAACAGTAGCACTGCGAACTATCTATCCTGCGAACTATCCGGCCACCGGACTACCATGGGGTCATGGTGACGACGACGGCTCGGGATTCCGACCTCGCGAGTGCGCTGGTCCAGACGATGCACCGGCTGCAGGACCTGCACGCCGAGACGAGCCGGCCGCTCGGCCTGACCCCGCAGCAGGCCCATCTGCTGTGCGTCCTGATCACCGGCCCGCTCGGCATGACCGAGCTCAGCCGGATCCTGAGCATCGAGCGCTCGAGCCTGACGAGCATGGTCGACCGCCTCGAACGCCGCGACCTCGTCGCCCGCGTCGCCGACCCCGCCGACCGCCGCGCCTGCCGCATCGAGCTCACCGCCGCCGGCAAGGACCTCGCCCACCAGTGCCACGACGCGGTCGTCGACCGCATCCAGGACCTGACCACCGACCTCCCAGCCACCACCCGCACAACCCTCACCAAGGCCCTGCAGTCGATCCTCGCCCAATGACCTACCGGTACGCCGAACTCGCCGGCGCCCGCATCGCCTACCGGGCAAGCGGTTCCGGCCCGGCGCTCGTACTGATGAAGAACAACCGCCGCCCACCGGATTTCCCGATCGCCGACCAGCTCGCCCAGCAGTTCCGCGTGCTACAGATCCACCCGGTCGGCTTCGGCGCCGCGGACCGCCCCGACGAGTACGACATCGGCAACATCGGCGGCCAGGTCCGCACGGTCCTCGACCACGAGGGCATCGACCGGTTCGCGATCTGGGGTTTCTCCCAGCCGGCCTGCATGTCCGCGATCGCTGCCTGCTCGACGGATCGCGCGACCGCGCTCGTCATGGGCGGCGTCACGCCGATCGGCTTTCCGACCGACGGCGAGATGCGGCGACTGGAGCGCGAGCCGCGACTCCCTCGGCCCGCGCTCGAGTTCTGGCGGAGTTACCGCACCTACGACTGGCACCACGAGCTCCGGCTCTACTCGGGCGTGAAGATCGCCTACATCGGCACCGAGGACCCGGCGATCCGCCGGCTCCGCAAGCTAAAGCCGGTGCTGGAAGGCATCGGCTTCACCTACCTCGAGTTCGACGGGCTGACCCATGCCACCTGTGGTTTGGGCGACGCGTCGGCAGCTGGCCGGCGCGTCGCCCGGGCCGTGGTGGATTGCTTGATCAGCCGCGGCGTGGGCGTTTCAGGGTGAAGGACTCGAACTCTGATAGTTCGCCGCCGGGGCCGAGTACGTCGTAGTACGTGACCGCCATCGTGGTCTGGCCGTCGGGGTGGCCGGGGTCGACCGTGAAGGCTGCGAAGCCGTACGGGTGGGCGGCGTTGCGGGAGGCGGACCAGGGGGCCGGCTCCTGGACGTACACCGGCGGACGTTTGCCCGTGGTCGGATCAGGTGCGCGGGGTCAGCGTCTGGTTGGGCTGCTGGCCGCGGATCGGGTGCGAGCGCTCGTAGTGGTGCTCGTGCCCGCAGACGACGAGGTCGACGCCGTACTTGTCGAACAGCGGTACCCATTCCTGCCGGATGCCGAGGTCGGCGCCGTTGGCCTGGTCCGCGCTGCTGACCACGACCTGGTGCATGCAGACCACGATCCAGTCGATGCCGCGGTCGGCATTCGTTGCCTTGAGCTCCTTTTCGAGCCAGGCCTTCTGCGCGCCTTCGAAGTACCCGCGGACGTAGCTGTTGCCGCCGTCCGCACGCGGTCATCGGCCAGGTTCGCGTAGCAGAGGTCTCCGTTGAACAGGTGGAACAGCGGCCGGACCCGCTCCACCCCTGCGGTCACGTCACCCGCGGCCGGCGAGCCGAGGTTGTCGTTCACGAACGGCGGGTTCGGGATCGCCACGCCGGCCGGCGGTACGTACACGTACTCGTTGTCCGCCCGCAGCCGGCTGATCCGGGCATGGTGGGCGTACACGTTCTGCCCGGACTTGGCGTCGGTGTAGCTGGTGCTGACCGCGGTCACGGTCCGCTCGAAGTCCCCGTCCGGACCGCCCAGCAGGACGCCGACCCGGGGTGTGGTGACCGGGTCGGCGGCCGGCGCTCTTCGTCATCGATCACCTCTCCACGCTGGGCGTGGGAGGTGAATCCGGGACCAATTCGCTACCGCCTGCCGCCGAACTCCCAGGGATGTACTTCGGCGTCCTCGGCCTCCACCAGTACGGCGGCAGCCGCGGCGTCGGGCGCCTCGACCAGCGCCGCCCGGCCCACGTGCGTGTCGCCGTCGAGCAGGTCGCCGTACACGATGAGGTGGTCCGAGGTCAGCGGTCGCGGGCCGTCCTTGGTGCGGACGAGGTAGCGGCCGAGGCCCTCGACCGCGGTCGCGAACTCCCACATCGTGCGGCCGGTGAGGTTGCGGAAGCGGTACAGCTCGACCGTCTCGAACGCGCCGCCGACGTAGTACGGCTCGTCGTACGCGAAGGTCTTGAGCGCCTCGTCGTCCGGGAGGTCGACGATGTGCAGGCTGCCGGTCGACTCCTCGCGGTCCTCGGTGAGCGTCGGGCCGCGGGCGACCAGCTCCTCGGCGTACCGGTCCATGAAGGCCCAGTGCTCCTCGGTCAGCCGGCCCTTCAGGTCGCCGGTGCCGGCCCGATCGCGGCCGTGGACGAAGTACTGCGTCACTTGCCGGCCAGGTGCAGGCGCAGGATCGTGTCGTAGTCGACGATCTCGACACCCGGCACGGGCACCACCGTCTCCTGGCTCGGCACGATCAGCAGCTGCCGCGGGTCGGCGACGTCGACGTCGTACTTCGACTTCACCTGGGAGCGGTTGTCCGCGGCGCTCAGGTACTCCGTGTAGCGCGCTAGCTCGGCGGCGCTGTCGAGGACCGGCGTCCGGAACGAGCGGCGGCGCTTCTTGCCGTTGACGACGTCGACGACCGGGAGCTCGAGGCGGCCGACGATGTGGCGGCCGTCCTCACGCTCGAGGATGAAGTCGGGCTGCAGGTCGTCGAGCGACGGCTGCCGCAGCAGGCGGGTCGCGCCGAACGCCGACAGCAGGATGCTCTCGTGCTTGCCGAGGAACTCGTCGACGGTGGAATCCTGCAGGCCGTGGGCGAGGTACGTGCTCGCGAACGCGTCCGCCTTCAGCTCGGCCGGGTCGACCGGCAGGCTGATCGTGCCGATCGGGTCCAGGTGGGGCTGGGAGTTGGAGTAGTTCCGCAGGAAGTCCAGGTACTTGTCGACCGGCTCCGAGCGGTGGATCGCCAGCGCGAAGAACACCCAGTGCGCGCGCAGGGAGTCGCCGCCGCCGTGCACCAGCAGCGTCCGGTCGAAGGTCGAGTAGTTGCCGGGCGCGAACCGCAGCAGCTCGTCCGCCGGGCCGACCAGCTCGTTGCCCAGCATGTTCACGGCCGTCGGGAACCGCTTGTCGAGCGAGTTCCGCCCGGCCTCGGTCGCGACCGTCGCGTCCTTGAACCAGTTCTGCCCCTCGAGGTTCGCGACCACGGTGCCGCCGTCGCCGACCCCGAAGTACTCCTCGACGCTCGCGCGCTTCTGCCGCCGTACTTCGAGGCTCCGGTACTCGCGGCTCAGTCCGACCAGCTCGAGGATGTTCCAGTCCGGCGTCTCGGTCAGCACCATCATCCGCGGGAACAGCATCGGCCCGGGCAGCTCACCCCGGTGGCTCACCGGCAGGTGCCCGGCCGCCTCCTTCAGGTGCTCCCCCCAGAACTGCGCGTTCACCTTCACGAACTCAGTGGGTTTCATTGCTCTCCTCGCTCGGACACTCCGTCATAACCGACAACTCCCGCCCAAGCAGACCCTATTCCCCGCTAGCGGAGTGCGATCAACCCGTCCTCGCCGTCGACCAGGACCAGATTCCCGGCCGCCCGGACGCCTCGCCCGCACAGGACCGACTCGTCCAGTGGGTAGTAGGCGACCGCGCCGTCGGCGACGATCGCGAGCCGGCAGGTCCCGCCGTCGTACGGACCGGTCAGCACCACGTCCCCGTCCGTCGTGACGGCGTACGCCTGGCCGAACCCGACCTGCACCGGGGTCGTCGACACCGCCTGTCCACTGCGGGCATCGACGATCTGTACGACGCTGTCGGTCCGGTTCTGCGTACCGCTCGGACAGCTGACCAGTACGACGTGGTCGCCGGACGCCTGCACCTGGACCGGGCAGGTCCAGTCCGACGGGATGTCCGTCTGCCACTTGACGTCGCCGGAATGCGGATCGACGCCGACCAGCGGACCGTGGGCGGACTCGAGACCGGCAACGAGCCCGCCTGCCGTCTGCAGGTCGTCCAGTGAGCCGTGGTGCGCCCAGAGCTTCTTGCCGTTCTTCAGATCGAGACCGACGAGCTGGTCGGCGTCGCTGCCGCAGCTGTGGTTGAGCTCGACGACAACCCTGTCCGCGGTGGCGGTCGCGCCGATGCCGGTGCAGCGGCCGGGCTCGTACGTCCACCGGTTCGAGCCGTCGGTGTTCGTCCCGTACAACTTGTCGGAGCCCTTGCTGACCGACTTGCCGGTGACAAGCGGATCGTTGTCGTCGATGTCGTAGTCCCGGGTGCTCGCGGGCCACGCGGCTGTGCGTTTGCCCGTGTCCGCGTCGAGGGCGACGTACCCGAGGTCGTCGTACGACGCGAGCACCTGCCGGCCGCCGTCCAGGGCGTAGAGGTGCGCGGCGTCGTCGGTGTCGGCGCGGGTGTACCGCCAGCGCGAGGCGCCGGTCGCGGGGTCGAGCATCTCGACAGTGCCGCGACCGCGGGCGATCGCGATGCCATGCGCGGTCGCGACCAGGTTCTGCACGTTGCCCGGGCTGGTCCAGAGCGGTCCGCCGGCGAAGGCTGTACGGGCGTCGAGGTTGGCGGGTTGATGCGAGCCGTCGAGGTACTCGTTCGCGCTGAACAGATACGCGCGCTGGAGCGGGTCGATGACGAGAAGGACGGCGAGAACGACGACGATCACTGCACCGCCGCCGGCGAGCAGCTGGCCGCGGTTCCTGCTCTCGCTGCGGGCGAAGGTGGTGGCTGCGACGGCTGCAGCGCCGGCGACAACAAGGAGGACCGACAGGATCATCAAGAGCGGGACCCGTTGGCCGACTCCCGATGCACCGTTGGTGTCCGGAGTGGTGAGCCAGACGACCAGGGCCCCAACGACTCCGACGGCGGCCGGGGCAGCCGCCATGACGCGGGCGTTCCGGCGTACGGCGCTGTAGACGACGGCGACAGCGGCCAGCGCGGCGAGCATCAGTACGACCGCGCCCCAGACCGAGTCACCGCTGTACGCCGGAACACGCCAGGGCGCCCGTACCGCGGCCACTCCGGCGACGAACGCGACCAGCGCCGCGAGAACCGCCGTCACCGCCAGACCCGCTCGCTGCCAGCCGCGCCACGGATGCGGCGTCATACCGTCGAGGGTGATGAGTTCCTCGGCGAGATTGGCGCGGGCCGCCGTCTCGTAGCGGTCATAGGCCAGCTGCGTCCGGTAGATGCGGTCCGCTGCGAGCAGCGCCTCGGCCCGTTGCTTGTTGCGCGGGTCGTACTGCGTGTCGCGGCGTACTTCGGACGCGTGGGTCGGATAGCGCGGATCGGCGTACACGGAGTTGACGGCGTCGAGCAGAACCTCACCGTTGGGGTCTGTCCCGCTGACCTGCGGGCTCCCGGTCAGCCGGACGAGTCGAGCGATCTCGGCCGTGCGGACCGGGCTCACGTCGTACTTAGGCAACAGCTCCTCGGCGAGCCGCGCCGACGCATCCGCGTCATCCGCGGGCGAGTTTCCCTTGGTGTGCTCGGCGCGGTGGAACCACGCCGCCAGCCGGACCGCGACCGGGTCGGTGCACAACTGCTCCAGCGCGCCGAAGGCCGTGAGTACGCCGGTGAGATACCGCTCGCGGTAGGCGACGCGCTTCCCGCCGTACCGTCGGATCACCTCGTCTCTCAGGGCCTCAGGCAACGACTCGTCCCAGAACTCCCGAAGACCGGCCACCTGTCGATCCTGACAGACGGCCGGTCCTCGGCAGGTGCGTGCTCAGCCGCGGGCGACCGTGATCGTGGTCGAGGTGGTGATCGGCGCCAGCGACGCGTCACCGGCGTACGGGCGCATGGAGTCGTTCGTGACCGACACGGTGACGGTGCCGGGACGCAGTGCCGTCAGGATGCGGGTGGCCGGGTCCAGTACGGCGATCTTCCCGGCGGACCGCGCCTTCTTGATCGCGTCCGCCCCGGATCCGATGGCCAGACCGGACGAGCCGCTCCAGTGCACCGACATCGGGTAACGCAGCGGTACGACGCGAGTACCGGTGCCGACGCCCTCCGGCTGGACGATGCTGCCGCTGAGCTGGGTGGTCGTTCCGGCCGGCACCGAGGCCGGAGCGTTCAGCGTGATCGACTGCGCGAACGCCCGTACGTCGGCCTCGAGCCACTGCTGGTCGGCGGCCTTGTGCGAGTCGATCGACCAGTCGACCCATCCGGTGAAGCCGCCGCGGTCCGGCGTACCGTACGGGTCCTTGCCGGACGACGGGAGCACCGTGTACGGCACACCCTCGACGCGGTGGACGTTGGCGACCTGTGCGTGCGAGCCGACCATCGCCGCGCCCTTGTCGGTCCTGCCGCGGAAGTCGGTCAGCATCTTCTCGATCAGCGCGACCTCGTCGCGGTCACCGAGCTGGCTGGCCTTGGTCTCCTCCGGGTCGTCGACCGGGTGATGCGCGAAGACCATCACGTTGTGGATCGACTTGTCGCGGGCGGCCGTGTCCAGCGCCACCTTCAGCATCGGGAGCTGGTCCCACGCCGACGTACGCAAGGTGCCGAGCGAGCTGGCCAGCAGGATGAAGCGGGTGCCCTTGTGGTCGAACGTCCGGTAGGGCTGGCCGAACTCCTTGGTGAAGTTGGTCAGGTCCTGCTGGACGTTGTTGAGCCCGTACGACTCGTGGTTGCCCGGCACGTAGTAGCACGGGACCGTCGGACCGTGCGGGGTGCTGTTCGGCGGCGGCTCGTGTCCGACCGGGATCAGGTCGCATCCCGCGTCGGTGAGGACCTTGCGCGCGAGCGACAGATCCTCCGGCAGCCCGCGGTCGGTGATGTCGCCGTTCAGGACGACGAGGTCCGGGTGGGTCTTGCGGATCCGGGCGAGCGCCGCGGTCGCGACCTGCGACAGGGCCGGGTTGTCGGCGGTGAACTGGACGTCCGACAGCGTCGCGAACTTCCACGTATCGCTTTGCAGCTTGCCGTCCGCCGAGATGAGCGGGTCGGCGACCAGGTCGGGCTGGGCCGGCAGGTCGACCGACGTCGGTACGTCGGCCTCGAACCGGTCCAGGACGAACGTGCCCGCCTTCTGCTGGGCGACCGCGGTATTGATCCCCTGGAACGACGAGATCGAGATCGGGTACGCCGTGTTCGCCGGCAGCGTCCAGGTGATCGTCTGGTAGTCCGGGCTCGCCTTCAGCCCCGGCCCGTACACGCCGAGCGACTTGCCGTTGCCGTCGATGAGACCGAGGTAGTCCAGCCCGCTCGGTACGTCGATGCTCGACTTGATCCGGAGTCGCAGCCGCAGCGGCTGACCCGGGATCTGGATCCGGTTCGCGGCGCCGTTCGCCGAGATCCCGACGTTCCGCATCGCGGGGAAGTCGATGCGCAGCCCGTCAGGGTCGACCGAGCGGGTGGTGGCCGCGGTGCTGTTGTTGTTCCACCGGCTGAGTACGTCGTCGTCGAACTCGTAGACGACCTTCGTCTGCACGCCGACCGTGATCGGCAGCTTGACCTGCTTGCCGGCGGCGGACACGGTCAGGACTGTGCCGGCGCTGGTGAGCGGCGTGATCTTGAGCTTGCCGTCGACCGGCTGCACGTCGACCACCGCGTGGTCGTAGTCGAGCTTGAGGTCACGCGGGTCGATCGGGGCCGTGTAGCCCTGTCCGTCGCGACCCGTGACGGCGACCGTTGCGGCATTGGCCGCGGTCGGCTCGGTCAGGGACAGCTTGTCGGTCGACAGTTCCACGCTTGCCAGCGGTCCGAGTACGGCGACGGTCTGCGAGGCGTGGACCTTGCCGTACGTCGTACTAACCGTGATCGGACCGCGCGTGCCGACCGTGAGCGAGCCGTCCTTGATGCTGCCGCCCTTCGCCTTCCAGACAAGCTTCCTCGGGTCAGGCGTGACCGGGGTCAGGTGGTTGTCGACAGCCTTCACGGCCAGTCTGCGGTGCATGCCCGGGAAGACCTTGAGGCCGCCGTCCGCGGCGGCCTGGCCCGCGCCCGGCTTCAGTAGCAGTTCGTCGACCTTGCCGTCGCCGGGGCGGACGAAGACGCCGACGCCGTTGGGGTCGTTGCGCTCCTGGCCGTCCGACGGGGTGTTGCGGACCGAGACACCGTCCTCGCCGAGGGCACGCGCGACCATCGTCGTCGAGCCGCCGCCGTCGAGGTTGACCGCGGTCTCGACGCCGCGGGCCGCGAGTTCCTGGGCCTCGCGGTCGATGCCGATCCCGCCCTTGCCGGTGCCGCCCGGGCCGTCCCAGGTAGCTAGTACGAGGGTGCGGCCGCCGTTCTTGAAGCCGAGCGCGGTCCGCGGGGCGATGGACGTGTCGAGACCGGGCACGACCTGGCCCTTGCTGACGATCGTGCCGCCCTGGCCGAGCGCGAACTTCATCGTCTTCGCGACATCGTCGGCGAGCTCGTAGTGCAGCGTCAGCGGGTCACCCGGCTGCAGCGCCCGGAGCGCGGTCGCGGCGGCGTCGCGGCCGACGAGGTAGAAACCGTCTGCCGGGATCGGGCCGGAGCCGGCTGTCGGGCTCACGCTCACGACCTTGTTGTTCTGGACGAGTACTTCGGCGAGGTCGGTGACGCCGGTGAATCCGCGGCCGCGGCTGTACTCGCCCCAGGCAGAGGTGTACGCGACCAGGCCGTTCGCCGGGACTCCGCCGCCGTTGGCAGCGTTGAGAGTCAGCACCTTGTGGTCGGTGCCGGCGAACGTCGCGGTCGCGTCCACAGCCAGATCGACCAGCTGCGCGATGCCGTCCTTGCTGACCCCGACGTGCTGACGGCCGCCGGCATCGGCGGACTTGATCAGCTGACCGTTCTGGACCTCACCACCGAGGGCGGCGTTGCTGTTGCCGATGTCGAAGAACTCGCCGTTGACGCCGGCGACCGCGCCGGCCTTGTCGGCGGAGACGCTCAGCGGACCGCCCGATGCGACCGGGCCGGAGGTGAGCAGATCGGTGTTGACCGCCTTGTCGGCGAGATCGATGCTGAGGTACTGCGCGTCGACCCAGCCGCGCTGATCGACGCTCTTGACGTGATTCAGCGCGATGCCGGGACCGACGCGTTCGGTCGTGTTGACCAGGGCGAGTCCGCCGGCCGGCGCGTCGGCGGCGTACCCGAGCGCCGGAACAGACGACAGGGCCGCGACGGCCAGGATGCCGGTCGCGAAACGATGAGGAGATTTCACTCCGCCACGGTCGACCCGCGTGGCAACGCCCCGGTTAACCGTTGACGACACGGTCGAGTCAACCCGTAGACCAGTTACCCGCGTCCTCGCTCACGCTCGCGGTCGACCGGTCTAGGCTTCGTCTGGATGGTGCCCGAACAGGCGTACCTCCTGCGGCCACCCGCAGGCCTCCGCGACCTTGCCGGCCCACATCTTGGCGACCTCGTCATCGGGCACGTCCACCACGGTGAGCCCGCCGAGGAACTCCTTGGACTCGACGTACGGCCCGTCGGTGAGCAGCACTTCACCGCTGTTCGGGTCGGCGGTGTAGATCGGTCCGTCCTCCTCGAGTCCGCCGGCGAACACATACACGCCCGCCGCCTTCATCTCGTCCACCACGGCCTTGGCCAACGGCGCCCGCTGCCCGAACCACTCCGGCGTGTGGTCGCCCACCCACTGCTGGTTGAAGTAGATGAGGTACTCAGGCATGCCGTACTCCTTAACTAGGGCGAACCCCGCGTCCGCCTGCACCCACGCTACGAACGCCGTACCCCGAATCCGACAACCGACCCGAAAGTTTGCCCAACATGGCCCACTACCTCTTCAACCTCACTGAGAAGGACGCAGAAACCGGGCAGTCTCTCCCCGACCTGGCGGCAGCCTTCCTCCGCGACAACAGGTGGCCCGTCGACCCCACCGAGCCCCACGCCGAGGCACTCGCCCCCGGCGACCAGGTCCTCATCTACCTGGGCCCACCGCACCGCGTCTTCATAGCCAACGCGGAACTAGCGTCCCGGTGGACCGACGCCACCGTCGTACTGAGTCACATCGAACACTGGACGCCACCCGTCCCGATGGAAACCGTCCTCGCCCGGATCCCCCCGACCGAGAAGGCCAAAGAGGATTTCCCGATGGCGGTGGTCCGCATCACCGCCGTCGAATACGAATCCGCTCTGTCCGCAGCTACAACCTGAACGCGATCGACCGCAGAATCAGCGCCGCCACAAACACCACCGTGAACGCAAGATCAAACGCCACGGCCCCCGCCCGCACCGGCGGCAACCGCCGCCGCACCGGCGCAATCACCGGCTCCGTCCACGCATGCGTAACCCCTCGCACGCGCCCCACCCACTGGTTCCCGCCGGCCAACATCCCCGTCCAGTCCAGCACCATCCGCACGATCAACAGCAGGATGAACGCCGACAACACATACCCGACAAGGGCCCCGATGACGCTCATAACCCACACTCCTCCACCACGACCACCCGGCCGTCACCCCCAGTATCCCCACCCCGCCCAAGCCAGTCAGTCGAGTCCTTCAACAATCCGAAAGTCCCGCTCAACCCCATCCCCAAGCACAGCCAGCGCCTCCTGGTACGCCGCACTCTCCCGAGCCGCCACAGCCCGCTCAAAGCTCTCGAACTCAACCAGAACCGTACGCTCAGCAATCCCCCCGTCATACCCCAAAACCCGCTCCCCCCGAGACAAAAGCCGCCCCCCAAACTCCCGAACCACCGCCCCCGCCAACGGGTCGTAAGCAGCCACCTTCTCCCAATCCAAAACGGCCGTATAAACGCTGACCCAATACCCCTTAGCCACAAAACCCTCCAATGTCCCAACGACCAACCCAACCCACACCGGCCACCGAAAGCGCCAAACCCAACCCAAGCAGCTGACCAAACCGCCCAACCCAACCCAAACCGGTCACCGACCCGCCCAACCCAACCCAAGCCGCCGAGCGCAGCGAAGGCGCAGGGGGTGCGGGTGGCGGAGCCCCCGCTCCGCGGCGAGCGCAGCGAAGCCGCACAAATGACGAGGGCGAGGCGGTCAACGCAGGAAGCTGCGTGACACACCTCGCCCATCGCACTCGTGGCGGGTGCAGGGTTCGAACCTGCGTAGGCATACGCCGACAGATTTACAGTCTGCTCCCTTTGGCCGCTCGGGCAACCCGCCAGGGTGCTGCCGGTTCGTGAACCGGCGTGGGAGACGATACAACAGGTAGTGGCCCTGACAGCAAATCGGAAAGGATGTGCCCATGGCTTCGGAGTCCTCCTTCGACATCGTGAACAAGGTGGACCGTCAGGAGGTGGACAACGCCGTGAACCAGGCGGCGAAGGAGATCAGCCAGCGGTTCGACTTCAAGAACGTGGATGCCGGGATCAAGTGGTCCGGCGAGGCGATCGACATGCAGGCGAACACCGAGGAGCGGGTGAGCGCCGTCCTGGACGTGTTCAAGGACAAGCTGGTCAAGCGGCAGATCTCGCTCAAGGGGCTGGATGCGGACGAGCCGAAGCTGTCCGGGAAGATCTACAAGATCACCGCGACGATCGACGCCGGCATCACCCAGGAGAACGCGAAGAAGCTGTCGAAGCTGATCCGCGACGAGGGCCCGAAGGGCGTCAAGGCGCAGATCCAGGGCGAGGAGCTGCGCGTCTCCAGCAAGAGTCGCGACGACCTGCAGGCCGTACAGGCGCTGATCAAGGGCCAGGACCTCGACTTCGCCGTCCAATTCGTCAACTACCGCTGACCTGCCGCGCCCGCCACGCCCGGTAATCGGGTCGCACCCGAGCTGGTTGCCGGGCATGCTGGCGGGTGTGGGTGTGACGTTGTTGCGGAAGTGGTTGCTGGCGGACTTCGGGCTTGAGGTGGTGGAGCTCACACCGGTGGCGTACGGCGCTGACATCGCCGCGCAGGTGTGGAAGGCCGCTACGGCGACCAACACGTACGCCGTGAAGTGGAGCGCCGCCGGCACGAACACGGGTCATCAGGTGGCGGCGTTCCTCGCGGACAGCGGGCTGCCCGGCGTACCGGAGCTGATCCGGACCACCGAGGGCGGCCTGTGGTCGGTGCACGCGAAGAAGCGGCTGACGATCACGCCGTGGATCGACGGCGTACGGGCGGCGCAGTCCGGGCTGACGGACGAGCAGTGGTCGGAGTACGGCGCTCTCATCCGGCGGGTGCACGACTCGGAGCCGCCGCACCGCCTGCGGGATGCCCTGCCGAAACACAGCCACATCGACGCTCGGACGCCGGCGATCGCGGAGGAGGTCGGCAAGCGCCTCGAGACGCCCGAGGGTGAGGTCGAGGAGGAGTTGGCGGCCGTCTGGAAGCAGTTCGACCACGTCATCACCGACCTCCGAACCAACCGCCCACCGGCGCCGGAAGGCCCGCGGGTGATCTGCCACGGCGACCCGCACCTCGGCAACGTCCTGGTCGACGAGCACCTGCACCTGATCGACTGGGACGACGTCATCTACGCGCCCCGCGAGCAGGACCTGATGTTCATGCTCGGCGGCATGGGCGACGTCGGCCCGACCACGCCCGCCCAGCTGGAGGCGTTCCTCAACGGCTACGGCCCGCACGAGCTCGACCAGGACGCCATCCACTACTACCGCCACGTCAGAGCGTTCGAGGACGTCATCGGCTGGGCCCACCAGGCCATCACCGGCCCCGACGAGTCCTATGCGCTGGCCGTGGTCAAGGGCATCCTCAACCACGGCCTGGCAGCTCTGGCGGTCAGTGCCGAGCGCTGATCCAGCCAGCAACCCGGGTGCCTAGGGCGTCGCCGTCTGTCATCGAGTGGCGGAAGTGGAGGCCTGAGGCGATGCGGGCTTCTTGTACGTCGGCTCGTACCGCGGGCAGGTTTGGATACACCCGCGTCGTACCGGTGACCACACTGGACATTTCCAGACGTACCTGTGACGTGTGGAAGAACGCCTGCAATGCCCCGGCCACACCAGCCGTGAAGCAAGCATGCCCAGACGGGTACTCCGGGTGGTTCCCGTTCAGCAGCGACTGCCAACTCGGATCGGCTTCGGTCAGCGGGTTGCCGTCCGTGTCACCACGCTGCACAGCATGGACCGGCCGCCACGACAGATAGTGGAACTTCGCGTCCCAGCACGCGATCACCGAGTCACCCGCCGACACATGTGCCAGCGCGAGCATGTTCGCAGCACCAGACAGTGACAGGTGCCTGTCCCGCGCCAGCTGCAACAAGGCGCGGCTCCACTGCTGTGCGGTCTGCTCGGACCAGAACAGCGCTGTCTCGGTCTGCCAAGCAGTCCGGGTCACACTGTCCTTCCGGCCGACCGAAGCAACCTCAGCCACATCTCGTGCGTACCTCTTGCTCGTCAATGCATCCGGCCCGCCCGGCCGGAACTGCGCCCGGTACCGGAGCGCCAGCGGCCGGACCTGCGTCAGCACGATGTCCACCGGCGGCGTCGGCAGCGTCGGCTCCCACACACCCGGCCCCGGCGTCCGCTGCACATAGGGCACGGTGTTCCCAAGCCCGTCCCCAGCACGCCACGCCAGCACTGCGGCCGCCACCGACTGCCCCAACGCCACACCGCGGTCCTTCGCGCGCCCAGCCGGCACACCGGCCAGATAGTCGGCGTACGTCGAGTCCAGCCCAGACGCATTGGGTACGCGAGCCCGCAACACGTCGTACGCCGCCGTAGCAACTGCCGCCGCAGCCGACGCCCGCCGATCAGGCCGTACGGCGACCTTGAACGGCCGGCCATATCCCAGCCCAGCAACCGTGTCCGCGATCGCGACATGCACGATCCCGAGCAACACCTCCGAGCTGGCCGGCGGCCGACCAGCCACGATCGTCTGCGTAGCGATCCGACTCCACTCCAGCACCGGCCCAGCGCCGCCAACCCCAGCCGAGCCACCCCCGGCCGAGCCAGCCTCAGCCGAACCCACCCCGGCAGAGCTAGCCGGCGGCGACAGCCCGACGGTCAACAGCAACGCTCCGGCGACCAGCACCGCGACCCGACGAGGCAGCAGTCTCATGAGATCCCCTGCGCAGGCCGGTGCAGGACGAAGGCGGTCAGCACCGACGCGATGACGGCCGCACACAGCATCAGACCGATCACCTGCAGTGTGGACGGCCCCACCGTGTGAACGATTGACGGCGCGACATTCGACGTCGGGTCGCTCGACGGCACCGCAGCAGCGGGATGCCCGGACGGATCACGCGGTTGCATGGCGAACGCCGTACCCGGCAAGGCCACCGCGGACAGGACCAGCGTGACCACCAGCGCGGCAAGACGAGTCAGTAGTTTCATGGTCGTTCCTTCCCGAGAACGAGCGGCGCGATACCGCCCGCATCCACCGTTGCCGCGGCCGGACCCGGCGGGCCATACGCAGTTCGGCGTATTGCCCCGCGTCGGATCGGGCCTAGGCTGAATTCCAGGGGAGGGGCAGGGAGGGGCAGGGAGGGCAGCCATGGAACAGCTGACGGTCACCGAACGCGATCTGCGCCGGATGCTCGACGTCGTCGACCGCGAGCGATGGGGCGGCGCCGGGCAGGAGTTCCCGCGGGAGGTACTCCGCGCGCTCCACGAGCTGATCCCGGCCGACGACATCACGTTCCAGGTGAGCCGGCCGCACGACCGCGTCTTCATCGGCCTGGAGGAGCTGACCGACCTGCCTCCGGAGGACGAAGAGGACGGCTGGGAGGACCTGTTCTGGAAGCTGTACTGGCGACACAAGACCTGTAGCCGACCCCAGGTGACCGGTGACCACGAGAGCGTCTGGATGATGTCCGACTACCTGTCCGTGCGTCAGCTGGTGAACAGCGAGGAAGGGCTGTGGGACCGGATGCACGGCGTACGCAGCGAGATCGCCGTGCCGTTCCCGGAGCACGACGGCGAGGACCGCCGGATGCTCCTGTTCCGGACTACCGGGCCCGCGTTCTCCGAGCGCGAGCGCCTGATCCTGCAGCTGCTCAGGCCGCACCTGGTCGACATCCGCCGGGACCTGGAGCGCCGCCGCGCGGGCATCCCCGATCTGACCAGCCGTCAGTGGGAGCTGCTACGCCTGGTCGCGGCCGGCCACAGCAACACCCAGATCGCCCGCCGGCTGTTCGTTGCCGAGGGCACCGTTCGCAAGCACCTGGAGAACATCTACGAGCGACTCGGCGTGAACAGCCGCACCGCGGCGGTAGCTACCGCGTTCCCGGTCGCCGATACGGCTTAGGCGTGACGCAGCCAGATGTTCGGTTCGACGTACGTGCCGCGGTCGGCGTCGCGGTCGACATCGAGCGTGGTGAGGCCGGCCGGGATCGTGTAGGTGCCGGATGACGGGAACAGCATGGAAGTCCACTGCTCCCACTCGGCGACCGTGCCGGTCATGGTCTGCGACGCGGGCGCCGGAGCCAGCAGCTTCGCGCCGAGGCGGACATGCGTGCGGAGCCAGGGGTCCAGAGGCAGCCCATCCGGACGGGTCCAGGTCATGAAGGTGTCGATGGGAGTGAGCGGGTAGCTCGACTTCAGGGTCGGGCGGACCGGCGCGATGACCTGCGGGAGCCCGTTGGCGACCGCACGGTCGCGGACGGCAGTGATGACTCGGCCGGCGTGGCCCTGCCCCTGCTCGTCGGAACGTACGGCGGCCGCCATCAGCACGAAGGTGTTCGGTACGACGCCCTCCTCGTACGACGTCACCGAGCGCGCCAGCGAATCCGTGAAACCGCCCGGCAGATCCGCGACCGTCCCGTCCCACGCGATCGGCACTCCCCAGCACCCCGCGATCAGCCGCTCCTCGGACGTCACCAGGTAGAACTCCCACTGCGGGAAGTACTGCACGCGGCGATCCCGGTACGGCTTCACGCCTTCGTCGTGGAAGATGAACTCCGGCCACTCCTCGACGAAGCGCTGCTCGGCCTCTTCGTCGTACTGCGGACCGTCGGCGGCCGGGATCAGCTCATACATGCCTGGAACGCTAGCCCGCCGAGGTGGCACCGGCCACCGTATTGAGCACCGCATTACGCACCGCGCGTGGCGACCCGCCGAGCTCGCGGTGACAGGTCTTGTTGAAGGCCTGCAGGTCCGCGATCCCTACCGATGCGGCCACCGCGGGGATGGACAGCGTCGAGGACACCAGGAGGTGCCGGGCGCGGTTCATCCGGCGCTTGCGGATGTAGGCGATGACTGTCTGACCGGTCTCGTGCTGGAAGAGACGGGTCAGATGGTTGTGCGAGACGCCGGCCAGCCGGGCCAGTGCGGGCACGGTCAGCGGTTGGGCGAGGTTCGCCTCGACGTACGCGATGGCAGCGGCGACAGCCGGGTGCCCGGTCTCGGTGGTTGCGGGCGTGAGGTCGGCGATGCGCCACAGCGCCGTCCAGACCTCGGCCGTGGTGCGGCCGGAGCCGGACGGGGACGACTCGATGGCGGACCGCAGCAGCGTGGACAGCAGAGGTGCGATCGCGGCCGCGTCCTGTACGACGGGTACATGCGACGGCTGGCCGGACACACGCGGCCGGAAGTGGGCGTAGAGGTGCTCCGAGCGACCCAGGTAGTCGAACTGCACCGACGCTCCGGCCGGCGTGAGAGAGACGCAGCCCGGAGTGACGGCGTAGGTGGTGCCGTCGACCGTCAGATCGGCTGTGTAGTTGTAGACGTGCAGCTGCCAGAGGTCCGGCAGGCGGAAGACATCCCGGCGCTTGTGCACCCCGTGGATCCCGGCGCCGACGTTCACGACTTCCGGCGGAGCGGCCAGATGCAGCTCGATCATGGTGAGAAATTACCACTAGTGGTGATCACAGCCCACGCGAGACAACGCTGTCGAAACTTACGCTGGAGGAGTAGTAACCACTACCCACCATGGGAGTCTTGATGCCCCATCCGCATCGCAAGCACCTGCTCACCTCGGTCCAGATGGCGCACTTCGTCGCCACCGGCGCGTTCCGGATGGACGCCGTCGTACCGGACGACATGAACCAGCAGGCGATCGAGGTCCTGAAGAACGGCATCCCGGGGGTCCCGTACGGCACCCCGCTGTCGGAGGCGTTCGCGGACAGCGAGTTCGTCCAGCGGCTGGTGGAGCTGCCGGAGGTCGCCGGCGCCATCCACAGCCTGGTCGGTCCCGAGCCGACCGTCGACCACCACGCCGTACACATCCGCAAGGCGCACGAGGGCGAGGCGCAGAACCTGCACGGTGACGCGATCATCGACGTCCGCACCGACGCCTTCGACGTCCAGCTGATGTACTACCCGCAGGACGTGACGCTCGAGATGGGCGGCACGCTCAGCGTTCCCGGCAGCCACCTGCGCCGGACCAACGAGTCCGACACCGGCCGCTACCAGAACCTGCTCGGCCAGACCCGCCTGGTCTGCCCGGCCGGCACCGTCCAGTTCCTGCACCACGGCATCTGGCACGGCGGCCGCAAGAACGACAGCAACATCGACCGCTACATGTTCAAGATCCGCTTCAACCCGACCGTCCGCCAGGTCCGGCTCTGGAACACCGACGACCTGTACGACGACGCCGTCGCGGCCGAGCTCGACCAGAGCTTCCCGTGGTACGAGAACGCGACCGGCCGGCTGGAGAAGTACAACCGCATCGTGATGTGGCGGGCGATCAGCGGCGACGACACCTACGACCCGAACTACTGGGTCACCCGCGTCTCGAACCGGCCGCAGCGCGTCGTCACCGACCGCGCCAACAACCCGCACGCCAAGGGCAAGAAGGAGATGGTATGACCGCCACGGCAGAGAACCCGGTGCAGACCGGACTGCGCCAGCAGGTGCTGGTGCTGTACCTGGCCTCCTCCGCGCTCGACGCGCGCGTGGTCGGCTGGTCGACGTACGACGGCACCGGCGAGACCCACCCCACCACGGGTGACTCCGACGAGCCGCCGTACACGACCGGACTCGACGCGCTCAAGGACGGCTGGCGGCTGTTCCAGGCGTCGCAGCTGAACCCGCCGTACCCGGGTCACGAGTACGACGTGTCGTTCCTCAAGCACGAGTTCTTCTTCGAGAAGCTCGTCTAGACAGGCAGGATGCAGACCGGCTTCGGCCAGCTGACCGGCTCACCTGTAGCGGTCAGCTTGCCGTCGTCGGCGATGCTGAAGGTCGCGATCTGGTCCGAGCGTTCGTTGGCGGCGTACAGCGTCCGCCCGTCGTTGCTGAAGGCAAGGTGTCGCGGCCAGTCGCCGCCGGAGCCGATGGTCTGCACCAGTTCCACCGACAGGCCGTCGGCCGCGGTCGCGAAGACCGCGATCGTGTTGTCGCCGCGGTTCGAGCCGTACAGGAACCGGCCGTCGGCGGAGATCAGCAGCTCGGCCGGGAAGTTCTCCCCCGGCGAGTCGGCCGGCCGGGTCGAGGCGGTCTGCACGGTCTGCAGCTTCCCGCCGGCGTAGCTGCAGACGGTCAGCGTCGAGTCGAGCTCGTTGATCACGTACGCCGCGCCCGCGGTCGGGTGGAACGCCAGGTGTCGCGGCCCCGCACCCGGGTGGATCCGCAGTTGGCCGACCTCCTTCAACTGCCCGTCCTCGGTCAGCGTCGACGAGTACACGGTGTCGGACCCGAGGTCGATGTCGAACACGTATTCACCGGCCGGGTCGAACGCGACCTGGTGGGCGTGCGGCCCTTCCTGGCGCTCGGCGTTCGGTCCGGTGCCGGAACGCTGGACGAAGTACGCCGTCTCGCCGAGCGAGCCGTCGTCGTTGATCGGGTGCACGGCGACCGACCCGGACGTGTAGTTGGCCGACAGCACGAACCGGCCGGACGGGTCGATGTTCACGTGGCAGGGGTGCACGCCGCCGGTCGGCTGCTGGTTGAGCAGCTCGAGGCCGCCGTCCGGCTGGATCGCGAACGCGGCGATCCGGCCGCTGTCCTCCTCGTCGGTCGAGTAGAGGAACCGCCCGTCCGCGGACCTGACCAGGAACGACGGGTCGGCGATCGTCGCCACGGTCTCGATCGCGTCCAGGGGTCCGAACGCGATCCCGTCCCCGCCGCCGGCCTGACTGGTGTAGCTCCCGACATAGATGCGCTCAGAAGTCATGGGCCCTACCCTGCCAGGTGATCGGGTATCGGGCACTCCCCTGTCCAAACCGTAGAGCGCCGATCCCCAGCCGAGGTCCGGGACCAGGACCTGCCATCCCAACCGCCGGTACAGCCGCGGCGCCGGACGGTCGTCGACGTACGTCGTGAGCAGGGCCTTGCGATGAGGCAGACCGGCCAGCAACGCCGTCATCAGCTCGGCGCCGAGGCCCTGGCGCTGGACGTCCGGGAGGACGGCGAGCTCGACGACCTCGAAGTGCCCGCCGATCCACTCGTCGGCGAGTTCGGCGGACACGACCGCGGCGACACGGTCCGGCCACCACTGGCCGAGCCGCCCGGTGAACCCGTACGCGAACCCGACCAGCCGGCCGTCCGCCCGCGCGGCAACCAGTCTGAAGTCCTCGCGGTCGGCATGGGTCGGCAGCTGGTCGGTGGCGAAATGCTCGGCGTCCGGCTCCTCGTCGTACCCGGGCGCCCCGAAGGCCGCGGCGAACACCTCGCCGAGCTCGGGAGCGATGGCCAGCGCGCCTGTCCGGTCCAGGGTCTCGATCACCTCGCCTAGCCTAGGGCGCATGGATACCACGGCGTTCCTGCAGCGGATCGGAGTCAGCGGGTACGACGGTCCGCCGCGGCTGGAGGCGTTGACGCGACTGCATGAGGCCTTCGTCGACCAGGTGCCGTACGAATCCATCCAGTACCAGCTGACGCCCGGCGGTCCACTGGAGCCGGAGGACGTGGCGAAGCGGATGATCGCGCGGGAGACCGGCGGGTACTGCTTCCAGATGAACGGGTCGTTCGCGCTGCTGCTGACGGAGCTCGGGTACGGCGTGCGGATGCACCGCGGCGGCGTACAAACGGCCAACCGTCCCGGCGGCGTCGACGCCAGCCACATGGTCCTCACGGTGACCGGGCTGATCGACGATCCGGACCGCGTCTGGCTCGTCGACGTCGGCCTTGGCGATGGTCTGAGGCAGCCGATGCCGCTCGAGGCCGGCGAGGTGTATCAGTACCCGTTCACACTGAGCCTCCGCCCGTCCGAGCTCACCGACGGCTGGCGCCTCGACCACGATCCCCGCGCGAACCTCATCGGCATGGACTTCGAGTCGGCGCCCGTCGGGCTGGACGCGTTTGCCGCCCAGCACGCCCGCCTGTCAACCGATCCCGCGTCACCCTTCGTCCGGCTCGCGTCCGCGTTCCGCCGTACGCCGAAGTCCGTCGTCGTACTCCGCTCCATCGGCCTCGCCGAGACGTCCGCCGACCGGATCGACAACACCCTCCTCGAAACCCCCGCCGACTACTTCGCCGCCCTCGCCGACGTCTTCGGCCTTTCGCTCCCCCACTACACGCCGGCCGACCGCGACCAGCTGTGGCGCCGAGTCTGGACGCAGTACGAGGACTTTCTGAGGGCTACTTCGTCGTCGTAAAGGCCGCGACGACGATGTCGCCCTCGGCGTACGTCAGAGTTGCCGTGTGCTGTGGGCCGCCCTGATCGCTCCAGCTGACCGCGGCGATTCCGCCGGCCACGCCGCCGGCGGTGCCGCCGCCGCTGCGGCTGACGTCGGTGCCGTTCTGGCTCAGCGAGATGTAGCCGTGGGAGTCGGTGAGCTTGAGCGTGCCTTTTGCGACTGTCGCCGTGAACTTGTCGCCGTTGAGGTTGAGGACGGCCTTCGTGCGGATCATCACCTCGCAGGTGCCGTCGACGCAGGCCTTGTAGTTCTGGCCGTCCTTCGCCGGCGGGATGGGCGGGACGGGGGTTGGAGGCTGCTGGCTCGGGCTGATGATCGGTGACGCCGACGGACTTGCAGCTGTCGTGCTGGTCTGCGGAGTGCCGGCGCTGTCCTTGGAGCTCCCGCAGGCGACCAAGGTCGCGAGCAGGCCAGTCACTAGAAGTCCTCGTGCGATCACGCAGTACACGCTAGTCACCGACGGGACCGCCGCTGGGGCGATGGCCGGAAGCTGTCAGGTGGCCAGGGAAAACATGATGCTGGGCAGGACCGAGAGGACCGCGGTGAGGGCGGCGCAGAGGGAGATCATGGCGACGGCCGGGGTCTCGATGTCGACCGAGAACGGGTCGTCGGCGGGGAGGCGGAAGAGTTCGGCCACCCAGCGCAGGTAGACGGCGAGGCCGATCATCACGTTGAGGGCCATCACGATCGCCAGCCAGCCGAGGTGCGCGTCGATGACGGCCTGGAAGGCGGCGAACTTCGTGAACAGGCCCGCGAGGCCCGGCGGCAGACCGGCGAGGACGACCAGGAAGAAGATCAGCGCCGCGGCCAGACCGGGCTCGGAACGGACCATGCCGCGGTAGTCGGTCAGCAGGCCGCCGGCGCGGTGACGCTGTACGACGGCCACCGCTCCGAACGCGCCGAGCGTGACCACGACGTACGCCGCCAAGTACCCCACGACCGCCTGCGCATCGCCGACGGCCAGCGGCGCGAGCAGGAAGCCGACCTGGCCGATCGACGACCACGCGAGCAGCCGGACCGCCTCGACCTGACGCAACGCGGCGAGGTTGCCGACCGTCATCGTGAGTGCCGCGAGGATCGCGATCACGGTCCGCAGGTGCGAGCCGTCCGGCGCGATCCCGGCCGTCACCAGCACGAGCAGTCCGGCGACGCCGGCCGACTTCGAAACGACCGCGAGGAACGTGGTGACCTCGATCGGCGCCCCGACGTACGTGTCGGGCAACCAGGCGTGGAACGGCACCGCCGCGATCTTGAACGCGAACCCGACGATCACGAACAGCCCGGCCGCGAAGGCCACTCGCCCGAGGTCCGGGTCGAGCCCGGTCAGCCGGTTCGCGATCGTGGTCAGGTAGAGCGAGCCGGTCACGCCGTACAAGTAGGAGACGCCGAACAGCATCACGGCAGTGGACAGCACCGACACCAGGAGCGCTTTCATCGCGCCCTCGGATCCGCGCCGGTCGCGCCGCAGTCCGACCATCGCGAAGCTCGGCAGCGACACCACCTCGAGCGCGATCACCAGCGTCGCGAGATCCCGCGCACCGGCCAGCACGGTCGCACCGGTCAGCGCGCTCAGCAGCAGGAAGTGGTACTCACCGATCGGCACGTCCGAGGCCAGCAGCCGGTACGTCGACAGGCCCACCACGCCGAGCCCGCCGACCAGCAGCACCGCCCACAATCCGGCCGTCAACGGCTCGAACACGAAACTGCACTCCGCGGGTCCCTCGACCGCCGGCCGGCAGAACGCGGGCTTGAACCCGCCGCGCTGCGCCCACACGAACACGAGGCCGAACAGGACCACCGCGCTCGTCAGCAGCGTGACGACGGTGTGCCGCAACTCGGCCGAGGCGCTCTTCCAGAAGCTGTCGATCAGCAGCACCGCAACCGCGCCGATCGCCAGCACCAGCGGTACGGCGATCGCCTGCCAATCGGTCCAGGTCAGCGTCATAGGAACGTCCACTGGTTGAGCAACGTGAAGGGCCACAGGCCGAGGAACACGGTCAGCACGACCAACGGTGCGAACGTCACGAACTCGATCCGGCTCAGGTCGACCGCGAACGCGGCCGGCGGATTCTCGGCCGGATCACCCTGGCACAGCTCGCGGATCAACCGCAGGAAGTACGCGGCGGTCAGGACGGCGCCGAGTCCGGCGATCACCATCAGCACGATGAAAGTGGCCCGTGGCAACCAATCCGCCGGGTGGTAGGCGCCCAGCAGGACCAGCATCTCGCCCCAGAATCCGGCCAGACCGGGCAATCCGAGCGACGCGAGGCAGGCGTAGGTGAGCAGCCCGCTGATCCGCGGCAGCCGCGCGTACAGCGCCCGGCCGATCGCCCGCAGATCGCTGGTGTCGTGCCGGTCCTTGATCGCGCCGGCCAGGAAGAACAGCTGGCCGGTGATGATGCCGTGGGCAAGGTTCGCGTACAGCGCGCCGTTCAGCCCCTCCGGCGACATCGTCGCGATCCCGAGCCCGATGAAGCCCATGTGCCCCACGCTCGAGTAGGCGATCAGCCGCTTCACATCGGTCTGCGCCAGACAGGCCAGCGACCCGGCGATGATCGCGACGACCGAGAACCCGGCCAGGTACGGCGCGATGGTGGCCGTCGCGTCCGGCAGGACCGGCAGCAGGATGCGGATCATCCCGTAGCTACCGAGCTTCAGCAGTACGCCGGCCAGCAGCACCGAGCCGACCGTCGGCGCCTTGGCATGGGCATCCGGCAACCAGATGTGCAACGGCCAGAGCGGCATCTTCACCGCGAGCCCGACCGCGATCAGGATCGCGGCGGCCAGCGGAACCCCGTGCCCGCCTTTGATCGGATGCCGACCGAGGAACACCAGATCGAACGTCCCCGCGTGCCGATAGATCAGCAGGAAGCCCAGCAGCATCAGGGCCGACCCGAGGACCGTCATCAGGATGAACGTGGTCGCCGCGCGCCGACGGCCGGCCGGATCGTGGTCGTCGCCCCAGATGTCGATCACGAGCCACATCGGGATCAGCACGATCTCGAAGAACACGAAGAACAGCACGAGATCGGCGGCCGCGAACGTGCCGATCACGCCGGTCTCGATCACCAGCAGCAACGCGATCAGCGAGCGGGTCCGGCCGATGCGCGGCGTGATCTTCAACGAGTACACGCAGCACAGCAGGACCAGCAGCGCGGTCAACGCGATCAGCGGGATCGAGATCGTGTCGACCGCGAGGTGGAACCGCACGCCCAGCGACGGGATCCACGGCGCGTTGATGTCGACGTCCGGCACCAGCTTGCCGGGCACGGTCCGCGGCCCCGCGCCGTACACATCCACGAGTTCGGTGGTGCACGGGCAGTGCGGGCGGCGCACGTCCCACCAGAGGACGAACGACGCAACCAGCAGGACCCCGGACACGATCGTCCCGACCAGCGCCGCGACCCGGTCGGCCGTCACCACGGGCAACGCCCACAGCACGACGGCGGTCAGCACCGGGACCGCGATCAGGGCGATCAGCAACCAATCGCTCACGAGCCGATCACCCCCGCCAGGATCGCGAGCGCGACCGCACCGATCACGGCTGCGGTCAGGTACGTCTGCACGTTGCCCGTCTGCAGCTTCCGGAAGCCCTGCGACGCCAGCACCCCGGCCCGCCCGGTCGCCCGAACATAAGCGCCGATCACGTCCCGGTCGTTGCCGACCGCGAGTTTCGCCAGCCATTCCACCGGTACGACGAACAACCGCTGGTACGCCGGATCCACGCCGTACTCACGTTCGAGCACGACCGGTCGCGGATCCGCGCCCCGATGCCAGAGCGAGTACGCCGCGAAGCCGCCGAGCAGAGCGAGAACGGTCGTGATCAGCGCGATCGGCAGGTTGAGGTGTACGCCGTCGGTGTAGCCCAGCCCGATCGCACCGATCGCGAGCAGCACCATCGGCGCGAGCATCAGCCACGACCCGTCGCGGAGCTTGTTCGCGTCGGGCTCGTCGAGATCCGCCATCGGGTCGTCGCCCTCGAACGCGCCGACCGCGCCCGCGAGGGCCGGAGTACGGAAGAACACCCACAACCACATGCGCACGCAGTAGAACGCGGTCATCGCCGCGGTCAGGCAGATCGACACGAGCACGATCCAGCCGACCGTGGATCCGTCGTTGGCCTGCTCCCACGCAGCCGCGACCACCGCGTCCTTGGAGAAGAACCCGGCGAACCCTGGTACGCCGGCCAGCGACGCGAGGCCGATCGTCATCGTCACGAACGTGACCCGCAACTGTTTCCGCGAGGCGCCGCGGCGGGTGTACCGGCGCAGTACGACGAAGGCCGCGCTGCCGACCTGGTGCAGGAGGACGCCGGCGCAGAGGAAGAGCAGACCCTTGAACGCCGCGTGCGTCAGCAGGTGGAAGAGCGCCGCCCGGCGACCGTCGTGCGTGCCGAGCGAGAGCCCGGCGAACATGATCGCCAACTGGCTGACGGTCGACCAGGCCAGGACCCGCTTCACTTCCACGGCCGCCATCGCGCAGGACGCGGCGAACAGCATCGTCACGCAGGCGACCACGGCCAGCACGGTCAGGGTGGTCTGCGCCTCGACGAACACGTTGTACAACCGGGCGATCAGGAAGACACCGGCGGCAACCATCGTCGCCGCGTGGATCAGCGCGCTGACCGGACTCGGGCCGGGCATCGCGTCGGGCAGCCAGGTCTGCAGCGGGACCTGCGCCGACTTGCCGATGACACCGACCAGCAGCAGGATCGTGCCGATCGTCAACGTGTGCGGCTCGATCGGGCCGCTCCCGAGCTCGGAGATCCGGGAGGTGTGGTAGCCGACGCCGAGGACGAAGATGCCGAACAGGAAGCCGACATCGCCGAGCCGGGTCATCAGGAACGCCTTCATCGCACCGGCCCGGGCGTCGCGGCGCTCCCAGTAGTGACCGATCAGCAGGTACGAGCAGACACCCATCACCTCCCAGCCGATCAGCAGGAGGAACAGGTTGTCCGAGATCACGACCGTCACCATCGCCGCGGTGAACAGCGTGACGAGCGCCGTGTACGACGCGATCCGCTCGCGGACGTACCCGATCGAGTAGATCTGGACGCAGGCGGAGACCACGCCGACGACGGCGAGCATCAGCACGGTGAGGCCGTCGGTGCGGAACTCGTACGAGAACCAGAAGTCCTCGCCGATCATCGCGCCGCCGGCCTGGGTCTGCTGCGGATCCACGCCGTACAGGAGAGCTGCGGCCAGCACGACGAGGAGCGAGAAGCCGACGCCGGCCACCCGCCACGCGGTGGCGATCACGTGACCCGCTCCTGTTCGGCGAGGTCGCGGGCGGCGTCGACGTCGACATGACCGTGGCCGCGGAACAGCAGCAGGACGATGGCCAGGCCGAGACCGATCTCGGCTGCCGCCAGCGTGATCACGAAGACGGCCAGCGTCTGGCCGGTGGCGTCGTTGATCCGCCAGGCGTCGAACGCGACGAGGTTGAGGTTGACCGCGTTCAGCATCAGCTCGAACGACATCAGCAGGGTGATCACGTTGCGGCGCGCGAGCACGCCGTACACCCCGATGCAGAACAGCGCGACGGCCAGCAGCAGCGGGAGGATCAACGGCACGTCAGTCCTCCTTCTTCCGCACCGACAGGGCGATCGCGCCGATCAGCGCGGCCAGCAGGAGGACCGAGAGAACTTCGAACGGGAGCACCCAGGTCTTGAAGACCTGCGTCCCCACGGCCAGTGCGGAGCCGTCCGTCACCGGCTTGATCATCTCGTTGCCGAAGGCAAGAACCACGCCAGTGCCGAGGATCACCGCGAGCACGGCCGCGACGACGGCCGCGAACGGACTGCGACCGGTCGTCAGGCTGGGCAGCGGATTGGTCGGTGCCTTGGTCAGCATCAGCGCGAACAGCACGAGGACGACGATCGCGCCGACGTACACCAGGATCTGGACCAGTGCGACGAACTCGGCATGCAGTACGCCGAAGCAGCCGGCGATCGCCCCGAGCGCGACGACCAGCCACAGCGCGGCGTGCACGATCCGCTTCGAGGTCACGACGAGGACCGAGGCGATGAGGGCGACGGCTCCCGCAACGCTGAACAGGGCTGTTGTCACGCCTCGTCCTCTTGCGTCGGGCCGGGGGGCTCTGCCGTCGGGCCGGGGTCGATGGGTTGCGGCGCGGGCACGGTCCACATCCAGTCGCGGAGGCGGTCCTTCTCGTGGGTCAGGTTGCGCAGGTCGGTCTCGGCGTACTCGAACTCCGGGGACCAGAACAGCGCGTCGAACGGGCAGGCCTCGATGCAGATCCCGCAGTACATGCACAGACTGAAGTCGATCGCGAACCGGTCCAGCACGTTCCGGCTGCGCTCCCGGGCCTGCTCACCGACCGACGGCGCGGTCTCGGTGTGCGAGTCGATGTAGATGCACCAGCTCGGGCACTCGCGGGCGCACAGCATGCAGGAGGTGCAGTTCTCCTCCATCAACGCGATCACGCCGCGGCTGCGCGGCGGCAACTCCGGCAGCACATCCGGATACTGCTCGGTGACCGACCGACGGGCCAGCGTCCTCGCGGTGACCTTCAGTCCCTCGACCAGCCCCTTACCCGGCACCCCCACGCTCCACCTCCCGTCTCTAAGCAGGACACTAGCCGATCTGCCGCGGTTACAGGTCCCGTTCCAGGCGGGCCGCGACCTGGCGGTACCGGCTGACCGGTACCAGATGAACGCCCTCGAAGGCGCCGGAGTCACGGATCTTCAGGATTTGCTCGCAGGCGTGGTCGACGCCGGCGTCCGGATCGCGCTCCACCGCCCGGATCAGTTCGTCCGGGATCGTGAGCTGCGGCAGGGCGGCGAGGTTGTGGGCCATCTTCGCCGAAGCGAGCACCATCACCCCGGCGTACACCGGGATGCCGAGGTCGACCGAGTCACGCCAGCGGAGCAGCTCGTCGAGGTCGTAGCTGACCTGCACGTACAGGAAGTCGGCCTCGGCCTTCCAGCGCGGGACCTTCGTCAGGCGGGTCGCGGCCCCGACCTGGAACGGGTTGCAACCTGGGTACGTCGTGTCGCGCGCCTGCTCGATCATCGTGCGCACCGTGAGCTGACTCGTCCGGGCGCCCTCGGCGGGATCGTCCCCGTGGACGAACAGGAACTGCTCGACGCCGTACGCCGCGGCCGTCAGCAGGTCGCGACGGAAGCCGAGCAGGTTGCGGTCGCGTGAGTTGAGACAGGCGATGCCGCGGGCACCCATCAGCTGCACCTCGTTCGCCACCGCGACGCTGGACACGGTCGCCCGGCCGATGTGGTTGTCGGGGATCAGGAAGCCGTCCGCGATCGGGCTCATCACCCCGATCTGATGCCGAACCCGCTTCAGATCAGGCCGAGTCGGCGGCTCGACCTCACAGACCAACTCGAATCCCCGCACGGGTGGACCTTACGCCAGACGGGTCCGGAGGAAGTTCTGTTCGGCCTGGTTGGGGGTCAGGGAGATGGCCCGCCGGTACGCCGTCTGCGCCTCGGCGGGGCGATCCAGTTGGGTGAGGAGGTCGGCTCGGATGGCGTAGAAGAGGTAGTACGTGTCGAGGTCGAGCGCGTCGACGAGGGTCAGGGCCGCCTCGGGGCCGTCTACCTCGGCTACGGCTACCGCTCGGTTGAGGGCGACCACCGGCGAGGGCTCGAGGGTCAGCAGGTGGTCGTAGAGCTGGACGATCTGGCGCCAGTCCGTGGCCTCGGGAGTCGCCGCGTCGGCGTGGACGGCGTTGATGGCGGCCTGGAGTTGATACGGGCCGGGTTGGTTGCGGCGGAGGCATCGGCGTACCAGCGCTTGGCCCTCGGTGACCAGCTCCTGGTCCCACAATGCGCGGTCCTGCTCGCGGAGCCGGATCAGCGTGCCGTCGGGGCCGACCCGGGCGGGACGGCGGGAGTGCTGGAGGAGCATCAGCGCGAGCAGGCCGACGGCCTCGGGTTCGTCGGGCATGAGCTCGGCCACCAGGCGGCCGAGGCGAATGGCTTCGAGCGCCAGTTCGTCGCGGACAAGCGATTCGCCCGACGAGGCGGCGTACCCCTCGTTGAAGATGAGGTAGACGACCGCGAGTACGCCGCGTACCCGCTCGGGCAGATCGGCCTCGTACGGGACGCGGTACGGGATGCCGGCCGTGCGGATCTTCGCCTTCGCGCGGACCAGTCGTTGCGCCATCGTCGGCTCGGGGACGAGGAACGCGTGGGCGATCTCGGTCGTGGTGAGGCCGCCGAGCATGCGCAGGGTGAGCGCGACCCGGACGTTGAGCGCGAGGGCCGGATGGCAGCAGGTGAAGATCAGCCGGAGCCGGTCGTCGTCCACGGCACCCACCTCCTCCGGCTCGTCCTCGGCATGCAGTAGCGCGGCCTGGGCCTGCTTGTCGGCCCGCGCGGCCTCGCGGCGCAGGCGGTCGATCGCCCGGTTCCGGGCGGTCGTGATGATCCAGCCGGCCGGACTCGGCGGTACGCCGCTGTCCGCCCACTTCTCGACCGCCGTCGCGAACGCGTCCTGGACGGCGTCCTCGGCGATCTCCAGATCCCCGAACACGCGCGTCAGCACGGCAACCGCCCGCCCGTGCTCGGCCCGGAAGATGCCGGCCAGATCAGGTGTCACGACTGGAAGGGTCTGACTTCAACGGAGAGGTTGCGAAGGACCTTGGCGAGGCGCCGGGCCCAGTGCAGGGCAGCGTCGAGATCTTCGACCTCGACGACAGTGAACCCGCCGAGATGCTCCTTGCCTTCGGTGAACGGCCCGTCCGTGATCAGGACCTCGTCACCGTGCGCCTTCACCACGGTCGCGCTCTCCGGCGCGTGCAGCCCCGCCGAGAACAGCCATACGCCGGCCGCCTGCATCTCCTCGGTCAACGCCTGCAGCTCCCGCATGATCGGCTCCAGCACCTCAGGCTCCGGGATCGGGCCGTCGGGCTGGTAGATGCTGAGCAGGTACTGGTTCATCGTTGCCTCCTTCTCATCAGCTGTACGAATCAACTCAGCCCGGATCGACAGGTAGCTCCACAGTAATTTCCAGACCGCCTCCCGCTCGCGGTACGGCAGTCACAGTCCCGCCGTGTGCCTCGGCCACCGAGCGGACGATCGACAACCCGAGCCCGGCGCCCTTCCCACTCACGAGCCGCTCGGCCCCCAACCGGTAGAACGGCTTGAACAAACTCTCCACCTCGTACGGCGGAATCTCGGGCCCGGTGTTGGTCACCACCACCTGCACGTGAGACCGGACCGTCTTGCTGACCACCCGGACCCAGCCGCCAGACGTGTTGTGGCGGATGCCGTTCTCCACGAGGTTGTGGACCAGGCGCTCGAGGAGCAGGGCGTCGCCGCGGGTCGGCGCGTCGCCCGGGCCGCGGATCAGTTCGACGCGCGCCGCCGACGCCTCAGCCGTCAGCTGGCTGCAAACGTGCGTCACGACGTCGGCCAGGTTCACCGGGTAGACCGTGGTGAGCTGCTTCTCGGAGTCCGCGAGGATCAGCAGCCCCTCGATCAGCTGCTCGTGCCGGGCGTTGATCGTCAGCAGGCTCTCGCCCAGCTCCTTCACGTCAGCAGACGCCGTACGTCGGTGCATCGCGACCTCGACCAGCGCCCGGCCGAGGGTCAGCGGCGTCCGCAACTCGTGCGACGCGTTGGCCACGAACCGCCGCTGGCCGTCGAACGAATGGTCCAGCCGCTCGACCATCGTGTCGAACGCGTCAGCCAGGTTCTTCACCTCGTCGTCCGGCCCCTGCAGCGCGATCCGCTCATGCAAAGCCGCAGGTGAGGCCGCGATCCGGCGAGCCGTGTCGGTGACCCGATGCAGCGGCGCCAGCACCCGCCCGGCCACCAGCCAGCCGAACCCTGCCGCCAACCCACCGACCGCGACCAGCGCGATGCTCCCCTGGATCAGCAGCGACTTGATCGCAGCCTGCCGGACCTGCTGCCGCTGTTGCTCGAGCACCTTCTCCGCATCCGAGCCGGTCAGTACGGCGCCGTCCTTGTTCATCACGTAGACGTCGTTGGTCGGCGGCGGTGGCTTCTGCGCACCCGGCCCCGGGCTCAGGTACGTCCCCTTCACGATCACGCGGTACTGCTGGCCGAGGTTCGCGTTGAACAGCGCGTACGTCACCCCGAGGAGCAACACCCCCGCGACCATGAACAGTCCGCCGTACAGCAGGGTCAGCCGGCCCCGCAGCGTCAGCCGTCTCATGGGATGCGGTACCCGACGCCGGTCACGGTCTCGACCAGCCCCGGCTCGCCCAGCTTCCGGCGCAGCTTGAGGATCGTCAGCCGCACCGCCCCGGTGAACGGGTCCACGTGCTCGTCCCATGCCTTCTCCAGCAGTTGTTCGGCCGACACGGTCGCGCCGTCGGCCCGCAGCAGCTCCGCGAGTACGGCGAACTCCTTCTTCGACAACGGCACGTACCGGCCGTCGCGGAACACCTCGTGGCGCGCCGGATCCAGCGTCACCCCGGCACGTCGCAGTACGGGCGGATCGGCCGGACGACTCCGCCGCCCCAATGCCAGCACCCGGGCAGCCAGCTCCGCGAACGCGAACGGCTTGGTCAGGTAGTCGTCCGCACCAAGCCCGAGCCCCTCGACCCGGTCCGTGACCGCAGCAGCGGCCGTCAGCATCAGCACCCGGGTGTCCGACCCGGACTGCACCAACTGCCGGCACACCTCATCGCCGTGCACGACCGGGATGTCGCGGTCCAGCACAAGTACGTCGTACGCGTTCACCGACAGCCGTTCGAGCGCAGCGCCGCCGTCACCGACCACGTCGACCGCATGTGGCTCGTCACGCAGCCACTCCGCGATCGCTGCCGCCAGCAACGGTTCGTCCTCGACCACCAGAACCCGCACGCACCCCATGATCCCCGACACCCGTGTTTCCCCGGTGTTAGCGCACTCGGAAACGGCCGGGAAACGGCCTCCGGCGAAGGCTTCGGGGAAACGAGAGGAGCGCACCGATGCGCAAGACCATCCTGGCCGCCACCGTGCTCGCGGCCGCCGTACTCATCACCGGCTGCGGAGCGGACAAGCCCGACGCCCAGGTCGCCTCCGGCAGCGGCGGGACCCAGTCGACCGCTCCGACCAGTGCGCCGGCCAGCCTCAGCCGGGACGAGATGGCAGTCAAGTTCACCCAGTGCCTGCGCGAGAACGGCCTGAACGTCCCGGACCCGGAGCCGGGCAAAGGTCCGATGCTGAAGTTCGACAAGAACTCCGGTGTCACGCAGGAACAGGTCCAGAAGGCGATGGAGGCGTGCCGTGAGTACGACCCGCAGTCGCAGGGCAGCGCCAACCCGCAGCAGGCGGAGAACGGCCGCAAGTACGCCGAGTGCATGCGGAAGAACGGTGTCGAGAAGTTCCCGGACCCGAAGCCGGACCAGCGCGGCATCATGATCGGCCCGGGTGTCGCCGACGACCCCGACTTCCAGAAGGCGCAGGACGCCTGCCAGAGCATCCTGGCGGCGCGCTGATGCGGAAAGCACTCACGGCTGTCGTCGTCCTGGCCGCCGGGGGCGCCGCGAGCGCGTTCCTGGTGAACCGGGGCGACACCAGCCAGGCGACCAACCAGCCCGGACAGCCCTCGCCGGTCAACACCACCAAGGTCACACAGCAGACCTTGAAGGACACCGAGACCCAGGACGGCCAGCTCGGCTTCGGTACCACGTCGTCCGCCGTCAGCCGGACCGCCGGCACAGTGACGGCGGTGCCGGACAGCGGGCAGGAGCTGCGGCGCGGGAACACCGTCTACAGCATCGACAACAAGCCGACGATCCTGCTGTACGGCGCACTCCCGGCGTACCGGAAGCTGTCGATCGGGGCCGAGGGCAACGATGTTCTGCAGCTCGAGCAGAACCTGAAGGCGATGGGCTACACGGGATTCACTGTCGACGACGAGTACACCGACGCCACCGCCGCGGCGGTCGAGGAGTGGCAGGACGATCTCGGTCTGGACGAGACCGGGGTCGTCGAGCTCGGCAGCGTGTTGTTCGCACCCGGTCACATCCGCGTCGACAGCGTGCAAGGCCAGGAGGGTACGCCGCTCGGCCCGAACCAGCCGGTGCTCTCCTACACCGGCACGACCCGGGCCGTCACGATCCAGCTCGACGCGGCGGACCAGCGGCTCGCGGTGATGGGTGCTGCGGTCACGGTCGCGCTCCCGGACGGCAAGACCGTACCGGGCCGGATCGAGAAGGTGTCGACGGTGATCATCCCGGCGGAGAGCCCGGACCAGGACCCGGAGACCAAGGTCGAGGTGATCGTTGCCATCGCCAACCAAAAGGCCGTCGCCGCCTGGTCGTCGGCGGCAACTGACGTCACCTTTACCGCCTCCGAACGCAAGAACGTGCTGACCGTCCCGGTCGCGGCGCTGGTCGCGCTGCGCGAAGGCGGGTTCGGAGTCGAGGTCACCGACGGCACGACGTCGCAGTACGTGCCGGTGAAGACCGGGTTGTTCGCGAGCGGTCAGGTCGAGGTCAGCGGCGCCGGGATCAAGGCCGGCACGACAGTCGGGATCCCGAAGTGATCGAGCTCAGCGAGGTGACCAAGGTGTACCCGGGCGGCGTGAACGCGCTCGGCGGCGTCAGCTTGCGGATCGACGCGGGCGAACTGGTCGCGATCGTCGGCCCGTCCGGCTCCGGCAAGTCCACGATGCTCAACGTGCTCGGCACCCTCGACCGTCCGTCCTCCGGCACGGTCCGCATCGATCGGTACGACGTGGCGCGGCTCTCCGACGCCGGACTCTCGGCCTTGCGGGCGACCCGGATCGGCTTCGTGTTCCAGCAGTTCCACCTCGCGGCCGGGGTCCGCGCGGTCGACAACGTCGCCGACGGGCTGCTGTACTCCGGTCTGCGGCTGGGGGTACGACGACGGCGCGCCGCGGCTGCCCTGGAACGCGTCGGCCTCGCGCACCGACTCGACCACGAGCCGCACGAGCTGTCCGGTGGCGAACGACAACGCGTCGCCGTCGCCCGAGCAGTCGCCGGCGAACCCGCCGTACTGCTGGCCGACGAACCGACCGGGGCGCTCGACTCCGCGTCCGGCGCCGGGGTGATGCAGCTCCTCCGCGACCTGCACGCCGCCGGTACGACGGTCGTCGTCATCACCCACGACCGCGACATCGCCGCCTCCCTCCCCCGCCAGGTCCGCATGCGCGACGGCCGCATCATCGAGGAGATCCGCTCATGAGAGGCGAGCTCAAGCCCGCGACGCTGAGCCTGCGTGACGTCGTCCGGGTCGGGGCGGTCGGGCTGCGGACCCGGCCGACCCGCGCGTTCCTGTCTGCGTTGGGGATCGCGATCGGGATCGCGGCAATGGTCTCCGTCGTCGGCATCTCGTCGTCCTCGCGGGCCGAGCTCGACGGGCAACTCGATGCCCTGGGCACCAACCTCTTGACGGTTGCCCCAGGCACCCGACTGACCGGCGAGCAGGCCCAGCTGCCGCTCACGGCCGAAGCCATGGTCCGGCGGATCGCTCCGGTCCGGGCCGAGTCCGCGGTCGGCAAAGTCGACGACACCCCCGTCTACCGGACCAACAAGATCCCGGACGTCGAAACCAACGGCATCATCGCGTACGCCGCCCGCACGAACCTGCTCGACACGATCGGCGCCACGGTCCGCAGCGGCAAGTGGATCGACGCGGCAACCGGCTCGTACCCGGCGACCGTACTCGGCTCGAGCGCCGCCGACCGGCTCGGAATCACCAAGGCCGGTCCGGATACCCAGGTGCTGATCGGCAACATCTGGTTCACGGTTCTCGGCATCCTCGACCCGGCCGCGCTGGCGCCCGAGCTCGACAGCGCAGCCCTGATGGGTTGGCCGGCGGCTGGTCGGCTCGCCTTCGACGGGCATCCGACCACGATCTACACCCGGTCGGACGACGCCCAGGTGCCGGCGGTGCGATCGGTGCTCGGGGCAACCGCCAACCCCGAGGCGCCGAACGAGGTCGAGGTCTCGCGGCCGTCCGACGCGCTCGCCGCGAAACAGGCCGCCGGACAGGCGTTCACCGGTCTGTTGCTCGGGCTGGGCGCAGTCGCACTCCTGGTCGGCGGTGTTGGGGTCGCCAACATCATGGTGATCTCGGTGCTCGAACGCCGCGCGGAGATCGGCCTGCGTCGGTCGCTCGGCGCGACCCGCGGCCAGATCCGCACCCAGTTCCTGACCGAGTCGCTGCTGCTGTCCGCGCTCGGTGGAGTCGGTGGCGCGTTGCTCGGATCCGCGGTCACCGCGGCGTACGCGTCGTACCAGAACTGGCTGACGGTGATCCCACCCTGGGCTCTCGTCGGCGGAGTCCTGGCGACGCTCGTGATCGGCGCCCTGGCCGGCCTCTACCCCGCCGTCCGGGCCTCCCGCCTCTCCCCGACCGAGGCGCTGGCCACGCCCTAGAAGACGACGACGCCGATGCCGGTGAGTGCGAGCTGGGCGAGCGCCACCGGCACCAGGCCCTGCCAGGCGAGCTTCTGCAGCTGGTCGGCGCGCATCCGCGGGAACGACACGCGCACCCAGATCACCACGACCGAGACCAGCGCGACCTTCAGGATCGTCCAGATCCAGCCGATCGACTCCGGTCCGGGGCCGCTCCAGCCGCCGAGGAACAGCACCGTCGTGAGCCCCGCGAGGACCACGATCCCGGCGTACTCGGCGAGCAGGAACATCGCGAACCGCAAGCCGGTGTACTCCGTGTACGGGCCGAAGATCACCTCGGAGTCCGCGACCGGCATGTCGAACGGCGGCCGCTGCAACTCGGCCAGACCCGCGATGAAGAACACGATCATGCCGGGCAGCTGCCACAGCAGCCACCACGGGTTCCACGCGTGCGCGATGCCGGTCAGGCTGAGCGAGCCGGCCGCGACCGCGACACTCGCCGCGGACAGCACGAACGGCAGTTCGTAGCTCATCAGCTGCGCCGCGACCCGCAGTCCGCCGAGCAGGCTGTACTTGTTCCCGCTGCCCCAGCCCGCCATCAGCGACCCGAGTACGCCGATGCTCATCACGGCGAGCACGAAGAACAGGCCGGAATCGAGATCGGCGCCGACGATGCCCGGCGCCAGCGGGATCGCAGCGAGCGCGGCGAGGTACGGCAGGATCGCGACGATCGGCGCCCACTCGAACACGCGCTTGTCCGCGGCCGCCGGGACGATGCTCTCCTTCTGGACGAACTTCACCCCGTCGGCGACCAGCTGCGCCCAGCCATGGAACGCACCGGCGTACATCGGGCCGAGCCGTGACTGCATGTGCGCCATCACCTTGTGCTCGGCCTGACCGACCAGCAACGGCGCCACCAGGAAGGCGACCAGGACGCCCACCACCCGCACCACGAACTCCAGCATGACCGCAGCCTATCGACTCCAGCTTGACCTCAACCAACGTTGAGGTCGAAGGATCGTGTCATGACTACCGTTCTTGTCACTGGAGCCACCGGCCGGGTCGGCCGGCATGTCGTTGCCGGACTGCGCGCGGCGGGGGTGACCGTGCGCGCCCTCGTCCGTACGCCGGACCTCGCTGGATTCCCGCCCGACGTCGAGCTGATCCAGGGCGACATCACCGACGCCGACGCCGTACGACGGGCCGCGGCCGGCGCCGATGCCGCGTTCCTGCTGTGGCCTTCGTTCAGCGCGGACGGCGCGGCGGAGATCGTCCCGGCGTTGCCTCCGCGGGTGGTGTACCTGTCGTCGCTCAATGCCGCCGAGGGCGGGGTCTGGGGTGATGTCGAGCAGTTGCTGCGGGACCTGGGGAAGGAGTGGACGTTCCTGCGGCCGAGCGGGTTCGCGGTGAACGCCCAGGCGTGGGCCGGCGACTTCCGCTCCGGCGACACGCTGCGGCTGCCGTATCCGGAGGCGTCGCGGTCGATGATCCACGAGCGCGACATCGCGGCGGTCGCCGTACTCAGCTTCGTCAACCCTGGCCACGCGGGCCAGATCTACGAACTCACCGGCCCCGCGGCGCTCACCCAGGCCTCGCAGGTCGCGACGATCGGTCGTGCCGTCGGCAAGGACATGCACGTCGTACCGCTGACTGAGGACGCCGCCCTGCAGGCGATGCTCGACCAGGGCGCCGACCCAGCTCTCGCCGCGAGCGCGGTCAGCTACTGGGCCTCGCTCGTCGACAACCCCGAACCCGTCACCACCACAGTCGCCGAACTGACCGGCCGCCCCGCACTCACCTTCGCGGAATGGGCTGAGGAGCACGCCACCGAGTTCCGCGTCCGCACCACCGCCGAGGTCGCCCAGGGGTACGTCGACGCACTGTCCGCCGGCCGCCTTGACGAAGCACTCGCCTACTTGGACCCGGACGTGATCCGCTCAGCCCCACTCGAATCCGCGACCGAACTCAAAGGCGTCGACGCCATCCTCGAAAACACCCGCCGCCTCAACACCAACGTCGAATACCTGGCGGTCGAGGCCCTGGGCCCACTCCTCCACCCCAACCACTTCGCCATCCGCTTCACCTTCACCCAACGCAACACCACCACCGGTGTGCAGTCCCAAACCACCAAGCTCTCCCTCTGCACAGTGGAGTCCGGCCACATCACCCGCGAAGACGTCTTCTACTACACGCCGCCGAGCGGGAGTTGAAGCCAGCCGCCTATGTCGTGGCGGCCGGCGGTCAGGGCGGCGGTGCGGGCGCCGTGATTGGCGGAGTGGATGGTGCCGATGAAGATGCGGGTCGGGTCGGGGAGGGCCTGCGCGAGGAGCGTGCTCAGGTGGGGGCCGTAGCCGTGGCCGCGGTGGGGCTTGGCGAGGATGAGCTCGCGGACGACGTACGCCGGGAGGCCTAGTGCGTCGTCGGGTTTGATGATGGCGGCGGCGTACCCGGCCCACTCGTCGTTCACCGTGACCTCGAAGAGCAGGCCGTCGTCGGCGGATTCCTGGAGGTCCTCGAGGTCCTGCAGGGTGGCCTCTTCGGTGTGGTGCGGGTGGTCGGCGTCCACGGCCTCGTATGCGCGGCGTGCCTCGTCGTAGTGTTCGACGCTCTTCGCCTGGCGGAGGGCGAGACCGGGCGGTACGTCGCGCGGTTGCAGCTCGCTGATCGGTGCGGCGAGGAAGCGGCGGTCGGGCACGGTGCCGTCGACGCCGGGGGCGGCACTCCACAGGCGGAGGTAGAGCGGGTTGTGGACGCCGTAGTACTGCTGCGCCGCGTCGGCGAGCCCTGGTAGGTCGCGGGGCTCGGGTGAGCGGCTCATCGGGGTGGCGTCGACGAACGGCTTGGCGACGTTCATGTTCTCGAAGCGCATGCTGAACATCACCTCGAGGTCGTTGCCTACGGCAATCCAATGGTTGAGCATCGCCTCGACCGGCTTCCCCGGCGCCAGCCGCGCGGTCCGCTGCCGCGCGATCTCCACATCCTCGGCCAGCAAGAGATCCAGCGCCGCATGCTCCTCAGCCAGAATCGCCAACCGCCGTACGTCGTCCACCCACGTCCGCGTCAACGGATGCTGCCGCTCCAGGGTGTACCGCGCCAGCACCTCAGCCGAAGGAATCACGACAGCCCGCCCGACTCATCCCCCGCCGCGGGATCCGCCGCTGCACCGTCCGACGGCTCCGTCGGAGCCGCGGCTGCAGGACTCGCGGGAGGCTCGGGCGCTGGATCTGGTGATGGGGCGGCTGCCGGGGATTGGCGGCGGGCGCGCCTCTCGCCTCCAGCGCCAGCACCGGCGCGGCGGGGGCGGGCCGGGGTGGCGGCGGCTTGGGCTGCGGCCAGGGGGTCCGGTGCGGGGGAGCCGGGTGGGCGGGGGCCCCAGGTTTCGGGGTCGGGGACGCCGGGTGGGAGGGTGCGGCGGCGGCTGGGGGCGCCGGCGGGGGCGTGGTCGGACTCGCCAGGTTCTTTGGCGCCGGGCCACGGCTTGGCGACCCGGGAGGCGAGGACGAACTCCTTGCGCAGCGGGTGGCCCTCGAACTCGTCCGGCAGCAGCAGCGTGATCAGGTTCGGGTGACCGTCGAAGCTGATCCCGAACATCTCGTACGTCTCGCGCTCGTGCCAGTTCGCCCCGGCGTACACCTCGGACAGCGTCGGCAGCACCGCCTTGTCCCGCGGCACCAGCGTCCGCACCAGCACATGTTCGACATGCGACCCGCCCCAGAAGTCCGCGAGATGCGACACCACCCGGAAGCCGTCGGTCAGCTCGTCCGAAGCACTCAGGAAGTCGAAGAACGTGAGCCCGACGGCATCCCGCAGTACCTCGTGCGCCGCCACCCACGACTCCGGCGGTACGTCGATCGCGGTCGGGCCGAAGCTGTCCGTCGATGTCGCGGTGATGCCGGCACTCGTCAGGGCCTCGAGTGCGTCGGCGCTCAAGGCTGCACCAATCCGCGGGTCAGCGCCGCCGCGGACGGCTCCTCGTACCGGTCGGCGAGCGCCTCGCCCGCGATCTTCTCCTGCAGTTTGAGGATCCCCTGCAGCAACGCCTCCGGCCGCGGCGGGCAGCCGGGCACGTACACGTCGACCGGGATGATCTGGTCGACGCCCTTGGTCACGCAGTACGAGTCCCAGTACGGGCCGCCCGAGTTCGAGCAGGAGCCGAACGAGATCACGTACTTCGGCTCGGGCATCTGGTCGTACAGCCGCTTGATCGCCGGCGCCATCTTGTCCGTGACGGTGCCCGAGACCACCATCAGGTCGGCCTGCCGCGGTCCGGGCGCGAACGGGATCACGCCGAGCCGGATGAAGTCGTGCCGGCCCATCGACGCCGCGATGAACTCGATCGCGCAGCAGGCCAGGCCGAAGTTGAACACCCAGAGCGAGTACTTACGCCCCCAGTTCAGCAGGTAGCGGACCGGCTCGGGCGCGAGCTTCGCCAGCGCGCCGACCGCCGGCCGGACCGTCGGCATCCCCAGCTCCGTCATACGGTCAGCCTAGTCCGACAATCTCCTCCGCGAGGACCGCCGGGTATTCGAGCGGCGCGTAGTGCCCGACGCCGTCGACGTACCGCACCCGGACGTCGCTGAAGAAGTCGTCCACCCGATCCGACCACGCCCGCGGGAACAGCGGGTCGAACTCCGGCCACAGCACCACCGTCGGTACGGCGATCCGGTCGTACGACGGCGGCGCCGTCTCGGCCGCGGACACGGCGACCGACCCGGCACCCGCCCGGTACCACTGGATCGACGCCGTGAACGCACCTGGCTGTGAATACGTATCCACAAGCTGGTCGAGCTCCGGCTCGAACCCCGGCCCGGACCAGTGCGTCCAGAAGTGGTTCAGGTACGAGCGGACCGCGTCCGGCTTTCCGTCGATCAGCTCCTCGATCACCGGCAGCCGATGGAACGACTGGTACCAGAACTCCGCCTGCGCCTGCTCGGAGAACACCCGCTTCCCGATCCCCGGCAGCGGCGGTGCGACCACGATGCCGTCGATCAGCTCGGGCTGGTTCCGCGCGATCCCCTGCGCGATCCGGCTGCCGATGTCGTACCCCGCGAGCACCGGCCGCTCCAGCCCGAGCTCCTCGATCAGAGCCACCACGCTGCGCCCTTGCCCGGCAACGCCGTACTGCGCCGGGTCGGTGTCGGCCGCGTCCGACGCACCGAACCCGCGGAGGTCCGGCACCACCACCTCGAAGCCGCGCTCCGCCAGCATCGGCGCCAGCAGCCGGTAGTCGGTCCGATCACCCGGCCACCCGTGCAGCAGCACCACCGCCGGCCCTTCGCCGGCCCGGTCGTACGCCAGCCGGAACCCGTCCACCGCTTCAGTCAGCATGGCCCCAATTTTCGACGCCCACGCATGGTTGACCACCCCGGCACGCAGACTTACCGTGATTGAACAGGACTGAACAGGTCCACTCCGGTGGGGAGACACCATGGCTGACCAGCTCGAGGTGCAGCAGACCCGCGCGCTCTCGGTGGAGAGCAACGGGCTGAACGTGATCGCCGACGCGGACCGGAAGGGCCGCCCGAGTCAGCTGTTCTGGCCGTGGTTCGGAGCCAACGTCTCCGTGCTGGGGCTGAGCTACGGCGCGTTCGCACTCGGATTCGGGATCTCGTTCTGGCAGGCGGTGATCGCCGGCGTCATCGGGGTGGTGTTCTCGTTCCTGCTCTGCGGGCTGATCGCGCTGGCCGGCAAACGGGGTTCGGCGCCGACGATGGTGCTCAGCCGGGCGGCGTTCGGTGTCCGGGGCAACAAACTGCCGTCGCTGGTGTCGTGGTTGCTGACGGTCGGCTGGGAGACCGTCTTGACGATCCTGGCGACGCTCGCGACCGCGACCGTGTTCGAGCGGCTCGGCTGGGGCGGCGGCAACGTCACCAAGGTGATCGCGCTGATTGTGGTCGGCCTGCTGACGGTCGCTTGCGGCGTACTCGGGTTCGACCTGATCATGCGGGCGCAGACAGTCATCACCGTTGTCACCGGCGTACTCACCGTCGTTTACATCATCCTGGTCGCCGACCAGATCCACTGGAGCACGGTGTCCGCGCTGCCGAGCGGTTCGTCGCAGGCGGTCATCGGTGCGCTGGTGTTCCTGATGACGGGCTTCGGGCTCGGCTGGGTGAACGCGGCCGCGGACTACTCGCGGTACCTCCCCCGCCAGGCGTCGAGTCGCGGCGTGGTCGGCTGGACGACGTTCGGCGGCTCGGTGGCTCCCGTCGTACTGCTGATCTTCGGCCTGCTGCTGGCGGGTTCGTCGGCGGACCTGAGCAAGGCGATCGGCGCCGACCCGATCGGTGCGCTCGCGGAGGCGTTGCCGACGTGGTTCCTGGTGCCGTTCGTGATCGTCGCGGTGCTCGGTCTGGTCGGCGGCGCCGTACTCGACATCTACTCGTCCGGTCTGGCGCTGCTGTCGCTCGGCCTGCCGGTGAAGCGGTACGTTGCCGCGTTCGTCGACGGTGTCGTGATGATCGCCGGGACGATCTACGTCGTCTTCTACGGCGGCGATTTCCTCGGGCAGTTCCAGGGGTTCCTGATCACGCTCGGCGTACCGATCGCGGCCTGGTGCGGGATCATGCTCGCCGACATCGCGGCCCGGCAGCGGGACTACGCCGAGGACGACCTCTACCGGTCGACCGGACGGTACGGCGACGTGCAGTGGTTGCCGGTGGCCACGATGCTCGTTGCCACCGGCATCGGCTGGGGCCTGGTCACGAACACGCTGGCGTCGTGGCTGACCTGGCAGGGCTACCTGCTCGGTCCGTTCGGCCTCGGCGGCAAGGACGGCGCGTGGGCGTACGCGAATCTCGGCGTACTCGCGGCGCTCGTGATCGGGTTCCTGGTGCAGTGGTTCGGCCGCGGACCCGCAGTACGCCGGCAGGAGGCGACCGCCTGATGGTCCTGGCGCTCATCGACCTGCAGCGGATCTTCGCGGACCCGGAGTCCGGCTGGGCGACCCCGGACTTCGAGCGGGTGATCGCGCCCACCAAGGAGCTGCTGGGGATCTTCGGGGATGACGTCGTGTTCACGCGGTTCGTGGCGCCGGCCGCACCGTTCGGGGCTTGGGTGCCTTATTACCAGGAGTTCCCGTTCGCGTTGCAGTCACCGGACGCCGACGACTACCAGCTCGTCGACGAGTTCAAGGGTGCTCGAACCCTGGACAAGACCACCTTCGGCGCCTGGGGTCCGGAGCTTGCGGCTCGCGCCGACGGGCGGCTGGTGCTCGGCGGGGTGACGACGGACTGCTGCGTGATCAGTACGGCGCTGGCCGCGGTCGACGCCGGCGTACAGGTGCAGGTCGTCGAGGAGGCGTGCGCCGGATCGACCGAGGAGAACCACCGCAAGGCGCTGGACATCATGCGGCTGTACGCGCCGATGATCGAGATCGTGCACCTGGAGCAGTTGCGGTGATGCGCCGGATCTCCCTGAAACACGAGCGGGTCGCGCGGGTGCTCGCCCGGGAGATCAGGTCCGGCGTCGTACGGCGTGGTGCGCAATTGCCCGGCGAGGTCGAGTTGGCTCGCCGGTTCTCGGTCAGCCGCAACACGGTCCGCGCGGCACTCGCCGTACTGGCCGAGGACGAGTTGATCGCGACGCATACCGGTAAGGGTTCGTACGTGCTGTTCGATGGACGCCCGTTGGACGGGCGGCTCGGGTGGACGCATGCCCTGTCCGAGCACGGCATCGAGACCCGGATGCGAACCGTGCGGATCGAGCGCGCGACCGATCCCGGGCTGGCGTCGCGGCTGGGTCTGGAATCTGCTGGTGTGGTGGTGATCGAACGGGTCCGGCAGCTCACCGACGGTACGGCGATCTCCCTCGAGCGCAGCCGGATTCCCGCGCTGGACGCACTGCGCGACCTACCGGAACGCGGCCTGGACAACGACTCCATCAGCGTCACCCTCAACCGCGCCGGCCTCTACCTCGACCACTGCGAACAACGCCTCCGAGGCCGCACCCTCACCCCCACCGAAGCCGGCCACCTCAACCGCCCCGCCACCACCTGGTTCCTCCACACCACCCGCACCAGCTGGACCGCCGACGACCGCTTCGCCGAGCACGCCGACGAACTCCTGGACCCCGAACACTACGAACTGAGCCTCTCCTACCGCAGCTGATGGCCCCGCGATGTGCCTACTCCGGCGCCTAAGGCATTGGTTGCCTCTGGCATAGGGAGTTGTGCGGATGTGGGGGGCCTCCTCAGGGGCGCACTGTCTACTCATCGACAGGAGCTCGGAGGAGATCATGTTCATGTACTCGACCGACGCGGTGCGGGCCGAGATCAAGTACCGGCAGGACCGTATTCGGAACGACTTCCAGCGTCCGTTCTGGTTCCAGCGCAAGCCTAAGCAGCAGCCGCCCGCGCCCTGCGCGCCCGAGCTGCGTGCCCGTCCGGCGATGTGACCGCGAGGTCACCGCCCCAGGCCCCCTCCCCCCAGGCGCGGCCGGCTCCCCGGAGCCGGCCGCCCCGGCAGCCGCCCCCGCCCCCCCCCCCCCGCCACCGTCATTTCAGGGCTCTTCCGGGGGTCCCTAGGCACCTACTAGGACCCCCTAGGAGCGGCTAAGGCGGTGTGGGGGACGGGGATAGGGAGGAGTTCCGATGTGCGGGGTCTCCTCAGACGAGCAGATTGGTACCTGTCAGCAAGGAGCTGGCAGCGACAGACGGAGGAAGACATGTACACGAACGACTCGGTCAAGGCAGAGGTTGCTTACCGCAGGGAGCGGCTCAGCCGTGACTTCCGGCAGCACCGGAGCAGCGGAGCTCGCCGGACCATCAGCCACCTGTTCGGCCGGAAAGCCTGAAGGGAGGGAAACCATGTTCAACACTCCACTGAGTCAGTACGCGGTGAAGGCGGAGGCGGCGTACCGGTTGGAGCGGACCAAGCGTGAGTTCGGGTCCGCGAGCCGCAAGCAGCGTCCGGCGAAGGGCTCCAAGCCCGAGTCGCGGCACGCGCGCCGTGCCCTCCGACCCACCACGGCCCGATGACCGCCCCAGCCGCCGTCCCTGATCGCACGATCAGGGACGGCGTTCTTTTACCCGCGAAGACACCCGCGAAGACCGAGGCTGACAGCAGAACCGGGGCTCAGCGGACGGGATGCCGTCGATTTGTGTCGGCTCCAGGGGCGAAGATGGACAACGTGCCCTGGAACTCGACACCTCTCGTCGGCCGCTCGACCGAGATGGCCGCCCTGCTGAGCGCCGTTGACGATGCCAAAACGCGTCGCGCCGGCGCCGTACTGCTGTCGGGTGACGCCGGCGTCGGCAAGACCCGGATGCTGGACGAGGTGGCCACCGGCGCGCACGAGCGCGGTTTCGGCGTGCTCGTCGGGCACTGCACCGACTTCGGCGACGCCGGCCTGCCGTACCAGCCGTTCTCCGAGATCTTCGGCCGCCTGGCCGGCGACCGCCCCGACCTCGTCGAGAGCGTGCTGACCAACTTCCCGGCGATCAGCCGCCTGCTCCCGGCCCACCGACTGCTCAGCGCGCAGCCTGTGCCGCAAGAGGGCCAGCTCGACCGCGCCGCGTTGTTCGACGCCGTGCTGGGCGCGTTCACCGCGCTGAGCACCAGCGAGCCGATCCTGGTGATCATCGAGGACGCCCACTGGGCCGACGACTCGACCCGGGACCTGATCGGTTTCCTCATCACCCGGCTGACCTCGCAACGCCTGGCCCTGGTCGTTTCGTACCGCAGCGACGACCTGCACCGCCGCCACCCGCTCCGCCGGCCGATCGCCGAGTGGTCCCGCAACCCTCGGGTACGTCGGGTCAACCTGCTCCCGCTCGACGCCGACGAGTCCCGCACCCTGCTGAACTCGCTGCTCTCCGAGCCCCTGTCCCCGATAGAGGAGCGGCGCATCCTCGAGCGCGCCGGCGGGAACGCGTTCTTCACCGAGGAGTTGGCCGCGGCGGCCTCGATGGGTGACGGCGACGCCGTACCGCCCGATCTCGCCGACCTGCTGCTGGTCCGCCTCGATCCGGTATCGGACGACGCCCGGCAGGTCGCCCGCGTGATCGCCGTGGCCGGCCGTCGCGTCCCGCACGATCTGCTCACCGCGGTCGCCAAGCTGCCGGATCGCGAGCTCGACGACGCCCTGCGCGAGCTGATCGACGCGCACATCATCGACGTGCCGACCAACGATCGCTACTACTTCCGCCACGCCCTACTGGCCGAGGCGGTGTACGACGACCTCCTGCCGGGCGAGCGCGTCCGCGAGCACGCGGCGTACGTGCAAGCGCTGGAAGACAAGACCGTCGCGGGTACGGCGGCCGAGCTTGCCGGGCACGCCACTCGATCGCACGATCTGGCGACGGCGTTCGAGGCCCGCGTCCGGGCCGGCCAAGAGGCGCTGTCGGTCGCGGCGCCGCAGGAGGCGTTGAAGCACTACGAGATGGCGCTCGAGCTGTTCCCGAACGCCGCACCGACGAGCACCGTCGACAAGACCTGGCTGATCGTCGACACGGCAACCGCAGCAACCTTGTCGTCACAGCATCTGCGCGCGCTCAAACTGCTCCGCAAAGCGCTGGCCGATCTGCCGGCCGACGCACCGAAGCTGCAGCGGGCCGAGCTGCTCCTGCCGCTGGCCGATATCGCGCTGATCATCGACCAGGACAAGGAGGCCAGCGAGGCGATCTCGCAGGCGCTGAAGCTGGTCCACGACGAGCCGTCCAGCGTCTTCAAGGCACAGGTCGCCTCGCTGTACGCGCGGGTGTCGGACGCGCTCGGCCGGCCGATGGAGGCCGAGCGCTGGGCGCACCGGGCGCTCGAGATCGCCCGCGAGGCCGGTCAGGAGTCCGCGGCGAGCGACGCAGGCATCACGCTTGCCCAGCTCCGCCGTCGGGCCGGTGATCCGGAGACCGCCGCGAAGCAGCTGGAGGAGGCCGCCGTACGGGCGCAGCTCACCGGCGACCCTGCTGCCGAAGTGCGGAGCCGGTTCCTGCTGGGGTCGACGCATTACGAGCAGGGCGACCTGCTGAACGCGAAGGCCGCGTTGTCGTTCGCGGCGAAGCGGGCCGGCGAGCTCGGGCGGCAATGGGCGGCGTACGGGTTCGACGCCCGGCGGATGCTCGCACTGACGCAGTTCATGCTCGGCGAGTGGGACGAGGCGACCGTGACCGCCCGCACCGACTCGATGACCCCTGCGGCGGCCGCGGCGGCGCTGCGGGCGGTGGAGTTCTCGGTGCGGAGCGGGCGAGGTGACACCGCGGTCGCCGAGGAGTTCGAGCTGTCCCGGAAGTGGTGGGACCTCGACATCATGCTGCCGCTTATCGGCGTACAGCCTGCCGTCGAGGCGTACCTGCAGCTCGATCAGCCGGCCGAGGCGGAGAAGCTGATCGCCGACGTGTCCGCGCTGTGCGCCGACCTGTTCCAGACGGAGTGGTTCTTCGCCCGGATCCGGTTCTCGGCCCTGGGTCTGCAGTTGCTGTGCCACCGCGCCGTCGGCGAGCCGTCAGCGGCCGCCGAGCTGGTGTCGCGCGGCGCGGAGCTGGTCGCGGCCGGGCAGGCGACGGCCGAGAAGGGTCTGCCGCCCGGGAGGTTGATGGGCGTCGAGGGCCTCGCGTGGCTGGCGCGGCTGGAGTCGGAGTGGGATCGACTGCGGTGGCTGGCCGGGGTCGACGCGCCGACACCGCAGGAGCATGTCTCTGCCTGGGAGCGGACGACGGACGCCTTCGGATACGGGTACGTCCACGAGCAGGCGTGGTCGCGGGTCCGGTTGTCGGCTGCTTTGCGGGCCGCCGGCCGGGTCGCCGAGGCGAACGAGCAGACGGCGCTGGCGGCCGAGGTCGGTCGCGAGCTGCGGGCGAAGCCGTTGATCGACGAGACCGGCGGCGGCGAGACCGCGGGTGCGAGTGCGCTGACGTCGCGGGAGACCGAAGTACTGCGGTTGCTCGCCGAGGGACGCACCAACCGGCAGCTGGCGCGCGAGCTGTACATCAGCGAGAAGACGGTCAGCGTGCACGTGTCGAACATCCTGGCCAAGCTCGGCGTCCGCTCGCGGACCGAGGCCGCGGCGGTGGCCCGCCGTGACGGCCTGCTCGACGCCGATTAGCCGTGTTTGCGGTGGCGATCCGGCTCGGGGCGCGCGTGCCGTGCGCGGGCTCGGGCCAGGTCGTCCGACGTCACCGGCGGCGTGAGACGGATCGGCCGGTTCAGGTCGGTGATGTCGTCGAAGACTTTACGGGCGTGCCGCATTCGCGCCGCGGCCACAACCACGAGCCCGGCCGCAGCGAGTGCAATCACTACCCACAGTTGCCACGACATAGCCTCACCGTCCGGTATTCGCCCCGTTCCCCCGGGTAATCACGATAGCCCCGAACCCACCAGTTGGCGACCGTTCGTACGCAGACCGTTAAGCCGGCCGCTTGAAACTCACGTTGGTTGCCGATCGCAATCACAAATGGTGATCAGGCAACGAGTTGGGATCGGGCCCGGCGACTACTTTCAGTCACCACGCGGGGAGAGCCGGCCTCCCCGGAACAGATACGTCGCGCGACCGTCGACCGGTGCACTGAACGCCATCACCTCGTGCATGCCGTGCTCCGGCTCGGCCGCGATCAACCGCGCCCCGTCGAACGGCACCAGCCGGGACCGCTCCGGCTCGGGCAGCAGCAGCCTCGCCTCGTCGCTCAGCGGCTCGTCCAGCAGCCAGAACTCGCCGTCCTCCACGCTGATCGTTGCCCGGAACAACACCCCGTCGTACCGCCCGACGACGAGCTCGGCGGCGATCTCGGCCGGCTCCGCAGGTGGCACCGGTCGCGCCGGCAGCTCGACGCCGGCTGTCTCGCGCAGGACGTGACCCATCAGTTCGTCGTACAGCGCCGAGACCCGGCCGCCGTTCGTGAGCAGTGCGACGGCCACGCCCCGGTCCGGGACGAGCCGGAAGAAGGCGGACTGACCGACCGTGCCGCCGTCGTGCCCGAAGTACGGCCCGGGTTCGCTGTCGAAGATCATCCAGCCGAGGCCGAGTTGATGCAGGTCGCCACCGGTCGGAGGTACGTCGACCTGCGGTTCCCACAGCCGGTCGATCGTTGCCCGGTCGAGCAGTCCCGCATCGAGGAACGCCCGGCCGAACGTGATCAGGTCGCTCGCGCTCATCGCCAGCAACGATCCGGCCGGCGCCATCCCGTGGACCAGGCTCCACACCGGCGCGACCTCGAGCGGCGCGCCCGGCTTCGGCGAGACGTGACCGACCGCAGCCCGATACAGCAGTGCTTCGTCCGGAATCGTCGCGACGTGCCCGAGCTCCAGCGGTACGGCGATGTGTTCGCGGATCAGCTCGTGGAACGGCTTCCCGCGCAGTACCTCCGCGATCCGGCCGAGGACGACGAACCCGGCGTTGTTGTACGAGAACCCGGCGCCGAGCGGAACCTCCTGCGGCAGACCCGGTACGACGTCGCGGACGAACAGTTCGACGCCGTCGTCACCGCGCGACGTCGGGATGAAGGCGTCACCGGAGAAACCGCTGGTGTGGGTCAGCAGGTGCCGCGGGGTGACGGCCGCCGCGGTGGCCTCGTCGGCGAGCTTGAAGTCCGGCAGGTACTCGCGGACCGGGTGGTCGAGGTCGATCTTGCCTTCCATCACGAGCTGCATGATCAGCGTGGTCGTCCACAGCTTGGTGATCGAGCCGACCTGGAAGACCGAGTCCACCGTCGCCTCGACCCGCGTGTTCCGGTTGAGGACGCCGGCTGCGGATGCGGGCTCAGCCGAGAACGCGGACCAGGTTCTCGCCGAGGACCTTACGGATGGTTGCTTCGGGCAAGCCTCGACGGACGAGGGCGTCGGTGACCAGCGGCATACCGGCCGGACCCTCGAGGCCCGGGACGTACAGCTCGGCGTCGAGGCCCTGGATGATCACCGGGCGGTCGCAGGCCGGGATCTTCTCGCCGAAGACCTCCGCAACGAAGTCGCTGCCGAGGCCGACGTGATCCTCGCCGGCGACGTCGAGGATGTGCAGGATGTGGTCGGCCAGGTGGTCGACGGTCGGCTTCTCGGCCGTGGTGAGGAAGCCGGCGAAGAAGTTCACGCAGACCACACCGCCGGTCGCCGCGATCCCGCGGAGCTGCTCGTCGGTCAGGTTGCGGTGGTGGTCACGCAGCGCGAACGCACTCGAGTGCGACGCGACGACAGGCTTCGTCGCGAGTTCGAGAATGTGCTCGACCCCGGCACGGCCGACGTGCGAGACATCGATCAGTACGCCGAGCTCCTCGAGCAGCCCGACCGCCTCGACGCCGGCGTGCGTCAACCGGCCGCCGGTCGCGTCCTCGCCGGATCCGTCACCCAACGCGCTGCGACCGAAGTGGGTGAACGAGACCATCCGCACGCCGAGCCGGTGCAGTGTCTGCAGGAGCTCGACGTCGGTGTCGATCTGCGGGCAGCCCTCGAGGGCGAGCACCAGCGCGATCTTGCCCGCGTCGGTCGCGGCCGCGATGTCGCTGGGCGCCGTACACAGCGCGACCTGGTCGGAGTTCGCCGCCGCGATCCGGTGTGCGGCCTCGATCATCCGCAGGGTCTCGCGGAGCGCCCCTTCGGGCAGGAACTCCGAGTCGATGAACACCGGCAGCACCTGGACGTCGATCCCGCCGTCGCGCAGCTGCGGTATCCACCGCTCCCGGAAGTACTGCGACCAGACCTCCTTCGGCCGCCGCGCCACGAGCATCAGTAGGTCGTTGTGTCCGTCGGCCACGATCGCGTCGCGGTGCAGATCCATGCGATCCCCTTTCGAGTCCGGACCAGAATATGCTCGCCGGGTGAAGGTGCTTTCTGCTGAGGACGTGCGCCGGCTGGTTCCGATGAGTACGGCGGTCGACGCGGTGCGGGACGCGTTCCGCGAGCTCGCGGCCGGGAACTTCGTGCTGCCGCCGCGGCAGATCTTCGGCGACGGGACGGTGCTCGTGATGTCGGCGTACCACACGCCGACCGGCACCGCGGTGGTGAAGAAGATCGGGATCGCGCTCGACCAGGTCCCGGCGATCCGGGCGACCGTGATCTGGACCGGCGACGGCGAACAACTCGTCGCCGACGGCGGCTCGATCACCACGTTGCGCACCGGCGCCGTCGTCGGCGTCGCGACCGACCTGCTGGCTCACGCCGACGCAGCCCGCCTCACCCTGATCGGAACCGGCGCCCAGGCCGCGGACCAGGTCCGCGCGGTCCTCGCCGTACGACGCATCGCCGACACCACCGTGACGGGCCGCTCGGCAGACCGCGCAGCCGCCCTCGCACGGCAGCTGAGCGACGAGTTTCCTGACGTGAAGTTCACGCCCAGCACCAGCATCGACGAAGCGATCGCCGACACCGACATCATCTGCTGCGCCACCTCGTCGACAACCCCGCTCTTCGACGCCGACGCACTCCCGGCCACCGTCCACGTCAACGCCATCGGCGCCTTCCGCCCCACCATGCGCGAACTCCCGCGCAACCTCCTCACCACCGCTTCCACAGTCGTGGTGGACCAACGCGAAGCCGCCTTGGAGGAGTCCGGCGAAATCATCGACGCCATCAACTCCGGCGCCCTCCCGGAGACAGCCCTGGTAGAACTCGGCTCCGCCCTCACGACCCCGCCACTCCGAGAGGGCCGCACAGTCTTCAAGTCCGTCGGCGTCGGCGCCCAGGACTGGGCCATCGCCGCGGCACTCACCCGCGGCTAGCGAATCCCCAGCTCAGGTCCAGCGGAGGACGCCCTTGCGGTAGGCGTACAGGAGGCCGACGGCGACGAAGGCCAGGAAGATGAACATCTCGATCAGGGTGGCGTAGCCGAGGGTCGCGAAGATCGTGGCCCAGGGGAAGAGGTAGATCGCGTCTACGGCGAAGATCACGTAGAGGTAGGCGAACAGGTAGTAGCGGATGTGGACCTGGGCCCAGCCTTCGCCGACGGGGTCGACGCCGGACTCGTACGTCTTGAGCTTGCCCTCGGTCGGATACGTGACGGTGAGCGCCTTGTTCAGCGCGAAGGCGCCGATCAGCCCGACCAGGCCGAGCGCGACCACCGCGGCGATGACGCCATAGCTGTCCGACACAGGAGCAGCTTAGTTCGTGCAGAGCAGCAGTGAGTCGATCGAAACGTACGGCCCGTACCCGGACCGGATGTCCGCGACCTGCAGCCGCAACCGGGTCACGCCGGAGATGTCGTAGTTCAGCCAGGTCTCGGTCTCTTGCTGCATCCGGATCGACGTCATCGCCGTCGTCCCGTTGTGCAGCGAGACCCGCACCAGACCGTCGGTCAAGTTGCCGAGCCAGTTCCGCACGTACCGGCAACCGGTCGAGTCCACCTCGCCCCAGACGTACCCGCCCTGGTTCGCGAGCAGATCAGCCTCCGCCCGCCGCGGTCCCTCCGAAGGCGGTACGACGGTGAACTGCGGCTGCCCCGCCCCACCCGCGGCGACCAGCCCCTTCTTGAACATCCCCCGCCACACGTAGTGCTTGAAGCTGATCATCGGCGAGATGGCCGCGGCGTACGGCGCCTGCGCACCGACCGCGATCCGGTACGTCCGGACCGAGCCGGGCTGGACCGTGGTGATCGTCACGCTGCTACCGGACGAGTACCCGTGCGCGACCTCCTGCCACCGCTTCAGCGACGGGATCCACTGATGCAGCGGGATCCGCGTGCCGGCCGCGGGCGCCGGCGTGATCGTCCCCACAACCGTGATCACGCCCTTGGTCGCATCCGTCGTCCGGATGCTCGCGATCGTCGCGGTCCGCACGGGACCCGGAGTCGCACCAGCCGCCGTCGGCACCACGCACGCCGTGCACGCCACGACCAGCAACGTCAGTAGTCCGGCCAGCACACGACGCATGAAGACAACTCCTCGAAGTCACAGCTTGATGACGACACCCTGCCGGTTCTCACTTCGGATCGCAAGCGAGCCGCTGCGGAGTGTGATACTGGGAGATTTCGTCCCTACCTGACCCGACGACCCGTTAACACCGCGTCCCAGGCTGTGGACCACCGGGGCTTCCGCATGGTTCTGTTCTAAGGGCGAACTAATATTGGGGTTATCGCCCTGACGGGGGGATCGGCCTGTTGCCCACGAGGCGGCCGGACGACCCAAGCTTCGACTTGGAGATGAAAAGAACAGTGACCATCGAGGTCAAGCAGCTCGACCGCGTGGTGATCCGCTTCGCCGGCGACTCCGGTGACGGGATGCAGCTCACGGGGGACAGGTTCACAGCGGAAACGGCATCGTTCGGCAATGATCTGTCGACGTTGCCCAACTTCCCCGCCGAGATCCGGGCACCAGCCGGAACCCTGCCGGGAGTGTCGTCCTTCCAGCTCCACTTCGCCGATCACGACATCCTCACGCCGGGCGACGCGCCCGACGTGCTGATCGCCATGAACCCGGCGGCCCTGAAGGCGAACCTGAAGGACGTCCCCCGCGGCGCGACGCTGATCGTCGACACCGCGGACTTCACCGCCCGCAACCTGAAGCGGATCGGGTACGACGAGAACCCGCTGGAGACCGGCGAGCTCGACGCGTACCACGTGATCCCGCTCAACCTGACGGGTATGACAGTGGAGTCGGTCAAGGAGTTCGGGCTGACCCGCAAGGACGCGTCCCGGGCCAAGAACATGTACGCGCTCGGCCTGGTGTCGTGGCTGTTCCAGCGGCCGGTCGAGTCGACGATCACGTTCCTGCAGACCAAGTTCGCCTCGAAGCCGGACATCCGCGACGCGAACATCGCGGCCTTCCGCGCGGGCTACAACTTCGGCGAGACCGCCGAGGAGTTCTCCGTCCGGTACGAGGTGAAGCCGGCCAGCATGGCCTCCGGCACGTACCGGAACATCTCCGGCAACCTCGCCCTGGCGTACGGCCTGGTGGCCGGCGCCCAGCGGGCCGGGCTGCCTCTGGTCCTCGGTGCGTACCCGATCACCCCGGCGTCCGACGTACTGCACGAGCTGTCGAAGCTCAAGCGGTTCAACGTCACCACGGTCCAGGCCGAGGACGAGATCGCCGGTATCGGCGCGGCCCTCGGTGCGTCCTTCGGCGGCGCGCTCGGCGTGACCACGTCGTCCGGCCCGGGGATCAGCCTGAAGTCCGAGACAATCGGCCTCGGCGTGATGCTCGAGCTGCCGCTGGTGATCTGCGACATCCAGCGCGCCGGACCCTCTACGGGGATGCCGACCAAGACCGAGCAGGCCGACCTGCTGCAGGTGATGTTCGGCCGCAACGGCGAGGCGCCGCTGCCGGTGCTGGCGGCCCAGTCCCCCGCGGACTGCTTCGCGATCGCGGTCGAGGCAGCCCGGATCGCGATCACCTACCGCACGCCGGTGATCGTGCTGTCCGACGGCTACCTGGCCAACGGTTCCGAGCCGTGGCAGATCCCGGTGGTCGCGGACCTGCCGACGATCGACCCGAACTTCACCCTCGAGCCGAACACCGAGGACGGCAAGTACCTCCCGTACCTGCGCGACCCCGAGACCCTCGCCCGAGCGTGGGCGATCCCGGGTACGCCGGGCCTGGACCACCGCATCGGCGGTCTGGAGAAGGAGGACAAGACCGGCAACATCTCCTACGACCCGGCCAACCACGACCTGATGATCCGCACCCGCCAGGCCAAGGTCGACGGCGTCGACGTGCCGCCGATCGAGGTCGACGACCCGGACGGTACGGCGAAGGTGCTGGTGCTCGGCTGGGGTTCGACGTACGGCCCGATCGGGGCCGGTGTCCGCCGGGTCCGTGCGGTCGGCGGAAAGATCGCGCACGCGCACCTGAGGCACCTGAACCCGTTCCCGGCGAACCTCGGCGACGTGCTGAAGTCGTACGAGAAGGTCCTGGTCCCGGAGATGAACCTGGGCCAGCTCGCGATGCTGCTGCGGGCGAAGTACCTGGTCGACGTCGTCTCCTACGCGCAGGTCCGCGGGATGCCGCTCGGCGCCGCGGAGCTGGCCGAGGTGATCGGCAACCTGGTCGAGGAGACCGAGGGCATCGACGACGACGCCCGGCACCTCGGGTCGGCAGCCGCCGGCCTCAAGCACGGCGAGGCGCTGCACACCGAGAACGGCCGGGCCAACGGTCAGTCCAACGGCCAACTGCACACGTCGGAGGGAGCACGATGAGCACGGTCGACCTCGGCCTGCCGAGTCTGCCCGGCGGCCTGCGCGGCGTACCGGCCGCGACCGAGCCGCAGAACCGCAAGGAATACGTGTCGGACCAGGAGGTCCGCTGGTGCCCTGGCTGCGGCGACTACGCCGTACTCGCGGCCTTCCAGGGATTCCTGCCCGAGCTCGGGATCAAGCGCGAGAATGTCGCGATGGTCTCCGGGATCGGTTGCTCGTCGCGGTTCCCGTACTACCTGTCGACGTACGGCATGCACTCGATCCACGGGCGCGCGCCGGCGATCGCGACCGGCCTCGCGGTGGCGCGGCCCGACCTGAGTGTGTGGGTGGTGACCGGTGACGGCGACGCGCTGTCGATCGGCGGCAACCACCTGATCCACACGCTGCGCCGCAACGTGAACCTGAAGATCCTGCTGTTCAACAACCGGATCTACGGCCTCACCAAGGGTCAGTACTCGCCGACCTCGGAGCCGGGCAAGGTGACGAAGTCGACGCCGATGGGTTCGGTCGACAACCCGTTCAACCCGGTCTCGCTGGCGCTCGGCGCGGAGGCGACGTTCGTGGCCCGGACGGTCGACTCCGACCGCAAGCACCTGACCTCGGTACTGCGGGCCGCCGCCGAGCACCGCGGTACGTCGTTCGTCGAGATCTACCAGAACTGCCCGATCTTCAACGACAACGCGTTCGAGGCGTTCAAGGACCCGGAGACCCGGGACGACGCGATCATCCCGCTAGTCCACGGCGAGCCGATCCGCTTCGGCAAGGACGGACACCTCGGCGTGGTCCGCGACGGGTTCGCGTCACTGGCCGTCCGCGAGGTCGCGGAGCTCCCCGGCGGCGAGGCCGATCTCGTCGTCCACGACGCTCACACCGAAGACCCGGCGTACGCGTTCGCCCTCTCCCGCCTCACCGACGCCGGCGTCCTGCACCGGGCCCCCATCGGTGTCTTCCGCTCGGTCGAACGCCCGGCGTACGACGACCTCGTCCGCCAGCAAATCACCACCGCCCAGGAAACCCAAGGCACCGGCGACCTCCAATCCCTCGTCACCGGCGCCGACACCTGGACCATCAACTAGCGAGCATCAAGGGGATCTCGAGTCCGATTCGAGATCCCCTTGGTCATTAGGCCTCGTGCTGGGACTAGCTGGCCTGTCGGTGGGCGGTCAGGTATTCGATGATGGCCTCGCGCATCACTTCACTGAGGTTGCGATGGTTCTGTTCGGCGAAGACCACCAGGTCGTGATCGATCGCACGAGGCAAGCGAACCTGCCGAACCGGCGACGCCTCGCCCGGTCCCGCATCCGGGTCTATCGATGGCCGGCCGCCCCGGGAGCGCTCGATGAGATCCCTGCCGAAGGCAGCCGCATCCTCGCCCCGAAGAGCGGATTTCGACTGCTCGGGGAGTTGCATGTCGTGCTCTGCCCACTCCGCAGCCGCGTCGTAGTCCTTCTCGCTCATCTGCCCTCCTCCATCCGCTCGAGGTGCTTGCCCCGTGCAACCATCACATGAAAGACATGGAGGTCCCGAGGCGGACTGATCTCGACCATAACCTCCAGCGGACATGAGTTCATCCGAGGAAGTCCCGGACTGCTTTTTCGAAGGGGGTTGGGGCTTCTAGCCACGGGTAGTGTCCGACTGCGTCGAGCACTACCCGTTGTGCGTTGGGTAGGGAGTTGAGGAGGGTGTCGGTTACGGGTGGGGGGCGGAGGTCGGCGGCGCCGTGGATGAGGAGGGTTGGGGCGGTGACTCTTGCGCAGGCGCTCGCTCGGTTCGGCAGGGCGCTCAGTTCGGCGCGTAAGGCGTCGGCGCATGGCTGGTTGGGCTCGAACCGTGGAGTGTTGAGCTTCCAGGACAGGTCTACGGCCGTCGTGCGATCGGCGAGGTTGACGGAGATCTGGGCGATCCACGGGTCAGCTTCCGCGGTCTCGGCGAGGCGCTCGGCGACCTTCGGGCGGTAGTCGGCTGGTGGGCCGTCGAGGCCGACGGATGACACCAGCACCAGGCGGGACACGGCCTCGGGATGGGCTTGGGCGAATTCCAGGGCGAGTGCGGCTCCCCAGGAATGGCCGATCACGATGCACGGATCCGGGCCGCACACGGTGGCGAGGTCGGCGACGGAGCGGGCGAGCGTGTATGGGCCGCGGCGGTCCGAGCGGCCGCAGCCTCGCTGGTCCCAGCGGTGCAGCGTGAACCCGGGCAGCGACAAGTCGTGGAACACATCCCACCAACCAGGACCACCGTGGACGAGGACAATGCGCGGGCCGTGCCCGGCGACGTGGGTCCACAACCGGCAGCCGTCGTCGGTGATGAGGTACGGCATGTCAATCGTCCAGCGCGCCGTACACGGCAGCTCTGAGCTCGCGCCGGATCGGGTACGTCGCGGACGGGACGAGCTGGGTGAGGAACACGACCACAAGCTCGTCGGCCGGTGAGACGAAGAACGCCGTCGAGGCCTTGCCGCCCCAGAAGTATTCGCCGGGCGTCCCGATCGTCTGCGCGACGGCCGGATCGAGCAGTACTCCGAAGCCGAGCCCGAACCCCTGCCCCGCCCGCTTCGTCTCCCCGCCGAAGTCCGCGAACGCGGCGAGATCCCGGCCACCGGGCAGATGGTTGGCGGTCATGAACCGCAACGTCCGCGGCCCGATGATCCGCGTCCCGTCGAGCGAACCGCCGCCGGCCAGCATCCGGGCGAACCGCAGGTAGTCGTTCGCCGTCGACACCAGCCCGGCGACCCCGGACAGGAACCTACGCGGCCGGGTGTAGGCGCTGGTCCGCGGATCATCGGTCAGCTTGAACCCGCCGTCGTCGTACCCATAACAGGCAGCGAACCGGGAAATGCTTGCCTCTGGCACCGAAAAGCCGGTGTCGGTCATGCCGAGCGGTTCGAAGATCCGGGTCCGCAGATAATCGTCTAGCGGTTGCCCGCCGATCACCTCGCACAGCAGACCGACCAGATCGGTAGAGATCCCGTAGATCCAGCGCGTCCCAGGGTCGGCCTGCAACGGCAGCCCGGCCAGCCGGCCCGGCAACTCGGACAGCGGTGCGTCCGAATCCATCCCGCTCAGCCCGGCCTGCCGATAGAGCAGGCTGACCGGATGCTTGCCGTTCGACGCAGCAAGCCCGGACGTATGCATCAGGAGATCCCGCACGGTCATCTCGCGACTGGACTCGCGGAGCGCGCCCTCGTCGTACACCTTCGGCCGGCCGAGGTCCGGCAGGTACTTCGTCACCGGATCGTCGAGCTGGAACCGTCCCTCCTCGTAGAGCTGCATCAGCCCGAGGCTCACGATCGGCTTGGTCATCGAGTAGATCCGGAAGATCGTGTCCGCGGTCATCGGCAACTCACGCTCGACGTCGCGACGCCCGTACGCATCGAACAGCAGGACCTCGCCGCGCTGCGCAACCACTGTGACCGCGCCCGGAAACCGGCCGCTGTCGACGTACCGCCGGACCAGCGCCGCCACGTTCTGCACCGCGACCTCCTGTAATGATCGCTTCAGAGATCGGCATCTCTGTCGCAAAGACTACATCAGGTCGAGCAGATTCGCCCCTGCCGCGCGATCCAGGTGCCGCGCGGCCAGCCCGGCCGCCTGCGCGCCGAGCACGTCGTTCTCGAGGTTGTCGCCGATCATCAGCACGTCGGCCGGATCGGCTCCCAAGGCCTCGCAGGTGCGCAGGTAGGCCTCCGGGGCCGGCTTGCTGAACCCGAGCGCCTCCGAGGTGCAGACCACGTCGACCAGGTCGGCGAGGCCGATCGCGGCGAGCTTGGCGTTCTGCTGCACCGTGTTGCCGTTGGTCAGTACACCGACACGCCATCCGTTGCCGCGGGCAACTTCCAGCGCCGGGCGTGCGTCCGGGAACGCGGTCCAGCTGCCGCGGTAATGCTTCAGGTAGCCCTCGAAGAACTCGTCCTGCTCGGGCTCGGTCGGCGGAACCGGGTGGCCGATCACCGGGAGGAACTCACGCAGGCGGACGCGGCGCTGGCCCTGATGCGTAAGCTCCCCGGACAGCCAGCGGTCGTAGACGCGGTCCTCGATCGCGAACCACTGCGCGACCAGCTCGTCGGTCGGCGTGCCGCCGAGGTCGGTGACCCAGCTGCGGACTGCGTAGGTGGCCGACAGCGTGTGGTCGAACAGCGTGTTGTCGAGGTCGAAGATGACCGCCTTCACGCGCGGACCACCGAGTCGCGGTTGAGCTCGCGGTGGTTGGCGTAGCCGGAGAGCGCGAGGGTCAGGTCCAGTTCGGCGAGGAAACAACGCAGTACGTGCTCGACGCCTGCTTGGCCGGCCAGCGCGAGGCCGTAGAGCAGCGGCCGGCCGAGGAGCACGGCCTTGGCACCGAGGGCGAGCGCCTTGGCCGCATCGGAACCTGTCCGCACGCCGGAGTCGAACAGGACGGTCAGTTGTTCGCCGACCGCATCCGCGATCGCGGGCAGCGCGTCGAGCGAGGCGACCGCGCCGTCGACCTGACGACCGCCGTGGTTCGAGACGACGATGCCGTCGACGCCGTGCTCGGCTGCGAGTTTGGCGTCCTCGACCGCGGTGATGCCCTTGAGGACGATCGGGCCGTCCCAGTTGTCGCGCAGGAACGACAGGTCGTCCCAGGACAGCCCGACGTTCGGGAAGATCTGTGCCCAGAGCATCACCGCCGCGCCGGGATCGTCCTCGATCGGCTTGGCCAGCTTCGACCGGAACGCCGGGTCGCTGAAGTAGTTCGCGAGCCCCTCCCCCTTCAGGAACGGGAGGAACCCGCGATCCAGATCGGCCGGCCGCCACCCGATAGTCCCGGTGTCGAGCGTGACCACGAGTACGCCGTACCCGGCGGCCTTGGCGCGCTGCAGGAAGCTGAGGCAGACGTCGCGGTCGGTCGGGTAGTACAGCTGGAACCACTTGTTGCTCGCCTCGATCTGCTCGATCGCGTGGCTCGCCTGGGTCGAGTGGGTGTAGGTCAGCCCGAGGGTGTCGGCGGCCCGGGCCGTGGCCAGTTCGCCGTCGGGGTGCGCGAGCGTCTGGACCCCGATCGGCGCGACCAGGACCGGCGCGGGCATCGCCGTACCGAGGATGGTGCAGGACAGGTCACGTTCGGTGCTGCCGCGGAGCATCCGGGGCGCCAGCCGCCATCGGTCGAACGCCGCCTGGTTGGCCCGCGCGGTCGCCCCGCCGCCCGCGCTCGGCACGATGTACCCCATCGCCTCGAGCGGGAGCTTCCCGGCCGCCTGCGACTCCAGCCGGGCCAGGTCGGTCGTGATCTCCGGCTTCGTCCCCTGCAACATCCCTTGCAGGTAAATCTGCAACTGGTAGTCCCCGAAGTTGGCCATGCCGGATGTTTTCACGCCCGCCGCGGGACCTCAACAACAGCAGCCCGGCCAGCGCCACCAGCCCGCACAACCAGGCGAACCAGTCGCCCCAGGCGGTGTAGACCGTGTGGTCGATACCCGGTCGGAGCTCGCCGATCAGGACGGCCGGTCCGTTCGGCGGTGCAATGGTCTCGGCGATGATGCGACCGTTCGCGTCGGTGAGAGTGAGGCGGCCCTGGCTGCCGTCGCGGGCGATCGGAATGCCGTTCTCGATACCCCGCAGCAGCGCCATCCGGCTGTGCAGCCAGCCGTCGTCGACGAAGTCGAGCGCGGGGACGAGCAGGAGCGAGGTGTCGAGCTTGCCGTACTGCCGGGCCAGCGCGGGGAAGTCCAGGTCCTTGCAGATCATCAGACCCCAGCCGTCGTACGTCGCGAGCCGGTCGCCCGGCGTGTACGGCTCCATCCCCGGGATCAGGTGGTGCTTGTCGTACGACGTGGGCGCGGCGCCGTCGGGGTGGAACATCAAGGCGCGGTTGTGGTCCCCGTCGCCGAGCACGGTGAGCCCGACGACGAGCTCGATCTTGTTGCTCATGGCAAGCGATTGGAACTGCTGGGAGAGCCGCGGAAGGTCGGTCGTCCGGACGTCGACGATCTTCTCCGGCAGCAGGACGATCTTGGCGCCTGCTCCCGCGGCGTCGGCGATCAGCGGGCGGTAGCGCTCGATGATCTGCGGGCCAGCGGCGTTCGGCCAGCCCGCGTTGTCCGCTCCTTGGGCGGAGAGTACGGCGATCTTCACCGGCTCGCTCTGCGGTGTCCCGTGCAGGCGCACCACACCGTAGACACAGGTGCTCGCGGCAACGATCGCCAGGACGCCAATGAGGAGGAGCTTGCGTGCGGCAATCACCGCGGCCGGGAACAACAGCAGGAAGCTGAGGCCCCAGGGCCCGGTCAACGACACGATCTGGTTGATCGGGGCAACCTCCACCTGCGTGTACGCAAGACTCGTGAACGCACCGTGCGGGGAGAGGGTCGCAATCAGGTAGTCGAGCGCGGCCCACAAAGCCGGGGCCGCGAACGCAGCCATCACCCGGTGTCCGCGCACGACCAATCCCCTGAAGAACAGGACGGTTCCGGCGAAGACGGCCGCCAACGCCAGGAGGAACGCCAACGCAACCACCGGCAACTCGAGGTCCTCCAGCAGATACCGCGAGAGATTCGCGAGCCCCAGGAGCCAACCTACAAAGGCAGTCAGCCCCGCAGCCCAAGCCCTCAGCCGAGGGGCCACCAGAAACACGGGAATGGGAGCAAGCCAGGTCAACGCGGGAATGGTGTGGAGCCCCGACCCCAGATACAACAGGACGCCGGTGGCAACAGCCGCCAGCGCGGCTACCACTCCGCCAGGCGCTCCAACCACCCCGGCGCCACCCACGCCCCGCGCTCCCGGCTCTCCCACCGGACCGGCGCTGCCTGCACCTGCTAGCCGGCTCGAGCCGGCCGGGGGCCGGCGAGGGCCGGCGGGGTCTTCAGATTCGTAGTTCATCGATCATCCTTTCGCCCAGGCGTAGGCAGAGGGCGCGGAAGGCTGGTTCCGGCATGCCGATGCGGTCGCCGTGGTGGAGTTGGATCAGGCCGTGGAGCAGTGCCGCGAACATCAGGCTGGTTTCCCAGATGTCTGTGTCGGCGCGGAACAGCTCCTGGTCGACGCCGGCGGTGATCGCGTCGGCGACGAGGTTGAGCGTTGGTGACTTGCGGGCCCGGAAGTCCGCGGGGAACTTGCGGGCCTGGTCGCGGCGCTCGGTGAACATGTAGTCGTAGAGCCGCGGATGCTCGAGCGCGAAGTCGACGTGATCGATCAGCATCTCCCGCAACAGCTCGTCCGCCACGGCCGGACGCTCGGCCGACTCCCAGCGCCGTACCAGCTCGACGAACGCCGCGTCCGCGACCGCGTTCAGCAGCGTCTCCCGGTCGCCGAAGTACTGGTAGATCGCCATCGGCGTGATCCCGACCGCGGCCGCGACCTTCCGCATCGACACACCGGCCGCGCCGTGTTCGGTCAGCAGGTACGTCGCCGCGGCGGTGATGCGGTCCTTCGTGGTCACGTCGCTCATGACGACCATTAAATACACATTCCCTATACGCCGTATAGGCAGAATTACCCTGACCGGACCCTGAGCCATGACATCCGTCAGGCCAGGGACCGGACGTCCGTCAGCGCCGGAACCGGACGGATCGCATCCGCACGACCGCCCCGCGCGCACGACAGTTGTGACCATGACGAACACGAACGTGGTGACCGCGCCCCAGCGCTACAGCGTGAAGCGGAGCCTGCCCGCCCTCGGCCTGTTCTTCCTGTCGCCCCTGGTCGCGGAGTTCCTGCTCGGGAACATCCCGATCAGCGCGTTCTTCGCGCTCCTGACCCTGGCCCCGCTGTACGGCGGCGGCGCGGTCCTGATCCGCGAACTCGTCCGCCGCCGCGGCTGGGGCTACCCGAGCGTGATCGTCCTGGCCCTCGCGTACGGCGTGATCGAGGAAGGCATCACCACCCAGTCGCTGTTCAACCCGAACTACGCCGATCTGCGCCTGCTCGACCCCGGCCACATCTCCGCACTGGGCATGGGCGCGCCCTGGACCGTGTTCGTCCTCGGCCTGCACACGGTGTGGAGCATCACCGTCCCGATCATTCTGATGGAGTCGGTCTCGCGCCGCCCGCGCGAGCCGTGGCTCGGCAAGATCGGCCTGTGGGTGTACGGCATGCTCTTCCTCGCCGGCATCGTCGCGACAACCGCGTTCGGGTACACGAAGGACTCGTTCCGCGCGTCGGCCGGCCAGGACGTCGGTGTCGGCATCGCGATCGTCGTCCTGATCGCGCTGGCCGTGTGGATCGGCCGCCGGACCCCGCGCCGTACGACGGGAGGCGTGCCGTCCGCGTGGATCGTCGGGGTGGTCGCACTCGCGCTCGGCTCCGGCTGGATGGTCGTCAACGACGAGGTCAAGAACGGCTGGCTCGAGGCGGTCCTGATGCTCGCGATCGAGGTACTCACGGTGTTCGTCCTCGTGACCTGGTCCCGGCGGACGGGCTGGACCCGGATGCACACGCTGGCCGCGGCGGGTGGTGCGCTGCTCACCTACGCATGGCACGCGTTCCCGGAGAAGCCTGTCTTCGACGCCGCGCACACCACCGACCTGATCGGGAACGCGGTCTTCGCCCTGTTGGCGGTGGCCCTGCTGATCTCTGCGACAATCAGGTGTGACAAGTTCGGTGACTCCTGACACACGCCGTACTGCGCGGCACGTCAGCCTGGCGTTGTTCGCGCTGGCGACCGGTGGTTTCGCGATCGGGACCACCGAGTTCGTCACGATGGGCCTGCTGCCGCAGATCGCGGACGGCGTCCACATCTCGATCCCGACGGCCGGCCATGTCATCTCGGCGTACGCGTTGGGGGTCGTGGTCGGCGCTCCGGTGATCGCCGCGTTCGGCGCACGGACCGGGCGGAAGCGGCTGCTGCTCGGACTGGTCGCGGTGTTCGTGATCGGCAACGTGTTGTCGGCGGTTGCCTCGAGCTACGAGTTCCTGATGGCGGCCCGGTTCCTGTCCGGCGTACCGCACGGCGCGTTCTTCGGGATCGGCGCGGTCGTCGGCGCATCGCTGGTGGCGCCGGAGCGGCGTGCGCGGGCGGTGTCGATGACGATGGTCGGGCTTCCGATCGCCAACATCATCGGCGTACCGCTGACGACGTTGCTGGGACAGCAGCTCGGGTGGCAGGTGCCGTTCCTCGCGGTCGGCGTACTAGGGACATTGACACTAGTTGCAGTGTGGCTATGGGTGCCGCCTCAACCGGTCGGCAGCGACGTGAACGTCCGGAGCGAGCTCAGCGCCCTCAAACGTCCGCAGGTGTGGATGGCCCTGCTGGTCGGGATGGTCGGCTTCGGCGGCATGTTCGCGACGTACTCCTACATCACACCGACGATGACCGAGCTGGCCGGCTTCTCGGAGTCGACCGTGACGATCGTGCTGGCTGTGTACGGCGTGGGCATGACGGTCGGGACTGTGGTCGGCGGCCGGCTCGCGGACCGGTCTCTGATGGGCAGTGTGTACGGCGGACTGGTCGCGGTCGCCGTCGTACTCGGCGCCTTCGGCTGGCTCGCGCAGACGCGGCCCGGCGCGCTGGTCGCCGTGTTCGCGATGGGCTGCTCGGCGAGCATCCTCGTACCCGCGCTGCAGACCCGCCTGATGGACGTCGCTCACGAAGGCCAGTCTTTGGCCGCGTCGCTCAACCACTCCACGCTGAACATCGCCAACGCGCTCGGCGCCTGGCTCGGCGGCGTCGTGCTCGCGGCCGGTTACGGCTACGAATGGCCGAGCCGGCTGGGCGCCGGGCTCGCCGTCGCGGGCCTGTTCCTCGCACTGATTTCCGGTCTGATGGAACGTCGAGGGACAAATCAGGTGCTTGCCTGACCTGTTGTTCACCGCCCACTTGGTTGAATCGGGGTATGGCGACCATGACCCTGACCGCAGCCGATCAGGTACGCCGGCGTGGGCTGCGGCAGATGCGGTCCGTGGCGTTGGCGCTGCTCGTGCTCGCAGCCGTGATCTACGTGGCCACGCTGCACCTCAGTGGCGGCTGGGCGTACCTGAACGCGGCGTCCGAGGCGGCGATGGTGGGTGCGCTGGCGGACTGGTTCGCGGTCACCGCGCTGTTCCGGCATCCGCTCGGGCTGCCGATCCCGCACACCGCGATCGTGCCGACCCGCAAGGACAGCCTGGCCGAGAGCCTGGAGCAGTTCGTCACCGAGAACTTCTTGTCCGAGGAAGTCGTCGCGGAGAAGATGCGGACGGCGGAGGTCAGCCGCCGGGTCGGTGAATGGCTCGCGGACGGCAACCACGCCGAGCGGATCGTGGCCGAAGGCGCGCGGACGATCGGGGCGGCGTTGCCGAAGCTCGGCGACGAAGATGTATCCGCGTTCGTGCGCGGGTCGTTGCTGCCGCGGTTCGTGAAGGAGCCACTGAGCCCGATCGCCGGGCACTTCGTGCAGTCGGTGGTCGAGGACGGCGCGCATCACGCGCTGTTCGATCTGCTGATGGTCGAGGCGTACGACTGGCTGGCGAACAACCGGGAACTGCTCGCGGACGTGGTCGGTCCGCGAGCGCCGCGCTGGTCGCCGCAGTGGGTCGACCGGCTGGTGATCGACCGCATCCACCGCGAGGCGCTCGCGTGGCTGGCCGAAGTACGCGACAACCAGGCGCACCCGGCGCGACGGGCTGTCGACCGGCTGCTCGCGCAACTGGCCGACGACCTGCAGCACGACCCGGAGACGATGGAGCGGTTCGAGGCGTGGAAGGCGCGGATGCTGACCCATCCGGACATGGGCTCGAGCCTGACCGCGGTCTGGGACGCGATGCGTACGGCGCTCATCGACTCGATCAACGACCCGCACAGCACGCTCCGGGCACGCGCGATCAAGGCGATCCACGATCTGGGCGGCCGGCTCCAGGACGACGAAACGCTCCGCGCCCGCGTCGACGCCCGCGCCGTCGAGGCCGTCGGGTACGTCGTCCGCACGTACGGCACCGAGATCGTCTCAGTCATCTCCGACACGATCGAACGCTGGGACGGCCGCGAGGCATCCGCGCGGATCGAGCTCCACGTCGGCCGGGACCTGCAGTTCATCCGGATCAACGGCACGGTCGTCGGCGCGCTGGTCGGGCTGCTGATCCACACCGTGAGCCAGCTGCTGTGAAGACGACGTACATCCGCAAACGCAAACGGCCTTCGGGGTCGGGACTGTGGTCGGCGTACCAACTGGCGACGGATGCCTTCGGCACCTGGTTCTACACGCCCGCGCACTCGCTCTACCGCGGCAGCAACGGGGAGCTTTGCGAGGTGGCCCAACTCGGTCCAGGCCAGCCGGGTGAGCACTCGGTCCAGCTTGCGCCGCATGACGGCTGGTGGTTCGCCTACTTCCGCCAGAGCGGACTCCTGCACGTCGATGTCAGCACGCAGGCGGCGCAGGTCGGCGCGGAGTGGACGTTCGAGGATCTGGAACTGGACCCGTTCCGGCGCGCGGACGGGACAGTCGGCACTGAGGATTGGGACGAACTCGCCACCGCCCACGCAACCGGTCTGGTCACCGATACCGAACGCGAAGCAGCCGAGCGAGCCGCCCACACCCTCGAGCAACAGTTCACTCAAGGTGCAGAGCCGTTCGGCCACGTGGGCTGGGATCGCCTGTCAGCGGCGATAGACCTGGACCTACCGCCACTGACCGGCTTCGGCGACCGCCCACTCGACTAGACGGGCAGCCAGAGCGCGCTAGATACCGCAGTTGGGTGCACTCCACGAGTTCGTGGTCCGGATGTCCACATGGGTGTGGTCGTTGTGGTCGGGGTAGCCGGGCCCGAAGATGCCGCCGAACCCGTGGTTGCGGGCCTCCTTCGCCATCGTGCAGAAAGAATGGACGCCGGTGAGGTCGGCCGAGCGCCCGTACAGGTGCTGGCTGTTGCTCGCGCCGCCTACCGAGTTGTTGCACGGGATGCTGCGGAAGCCGCTCGAGATGTTCAGCGGCTGGTCGCCGAGCGCGTGCCGCAGCGCCTCGAGCTGCCACATCGTCTGCAGCGCGTTGGCCTTGGTCGCCGCCTCCGACAGCGGACCACCGTCGTACCCGGATCCGCCGCAGCCGTCGTCCAGCTCCGCATACGTGAAGTGGATCGGTGTGCAGTCGTCGTCCTGCAGCGCATAGATCTTGCTGTACGTCGCCGGCCCGGCAACGCCGTCGGCACCCAGCCCGTACGCCGATTGGAACCGCTGGACGGCCGCCTTCGTGGCCGGCCCGAAATCACCGTCGGTCGCGAGATGACCGCCGTACCCGGGGTAGCCGGCGACCCGGATCTGCAACTGCCGCACATCCTCGCCGTTCATCCCCTGGCTGAGCGTGCGGCCCCAGGTGTAGCAACCGTCGGCGTGCGCGACGGTCGTGGCGACGACCTGCGAGGCGGTGAGGGTTGCCGCAAAGAGCATCAGTACGGCGAGCAGTCGTGGGAACGTAATGGACATCGGACACCTCCGGGGCGGTGAAGGAACCTGTCACGCCCAGCATTCCGGCAAGATCCGGCGGTTGACCAGCCCTCGGCGAAACTTTCTGACAACCAAATTGCGGGTGGCGAGGCAACCATTCGGGCGGGCCGGCCGGTCCGTCAGGATGTGAGCATCGACGACGGTGTGGTGACGACGGGGGTGACGCGGGTGCCGGCCGACGACAGCACCGCGAGCTTCGACGCCTTCGTGGCGGCGCGCTCGCAGAGCCTGTTGCGGACCGCCTACCTGCTGACCCGTGACCACGCACTGGCCGAGGACCTGGTCCAGACGGCGCTGGCCAAGGCCTGGTTCCACTGGGCCCGGATCCGCGCCGACAACCCGGAGCCGTACGTCCGCCGGATCCTCGTCACGACGTACTCGTCCTGGTGGCGCCGCCGCTGGAACGGCGAGATCCCGACCGAGGAGCTACCCGAATCCCCTGCTCCGCTCGGCGAGGACCAACTCGATCTCTGGGACGCGATCGGCCGCCTCCCGCGCCGCCAGCGCGCCGTCGTGGTTCTGCGCTTCTACGAGGACCTCAGCGAAGCCGAGACCGCCCGCATGATGGGCAGCACGGTCGGCACCGTCAAGAGCCAGACCGCCAAAGCCCTCGCCAAACTCCGCGTCGACCCCGCGCTGACCGCCGGTACGACGGCAGACCTGGAGACCCCGCGATGAACCTCCAAGACCTGCGCGACGAGCTCGCCACCCGCGCCGCCACCGCCGACGACCACCCGGCCGACCTGCTCCCCGGCGTCAGGACCAAGATCCGCGGCACCCGGCGCCGCCGTACGTACACCGCGCTCGGGGTCGTCGCCGTCATCGCCGCGATCGGCGCCGGCCTCGTGCCCAGCCTGCGGTCGACGCGGCCCGACCCGGCCGACGACACCCCGCGCGACTACACCCGGAACGGTCTGACGGTCCCCGGCACGGTCGGCAGCGACAAGTTGCTCAAGGCATGGATCGGCGACCGCGGCCAGGACGAGCTGTCGTTCGCCTGGACCCCGCAGACGACCTCGGTCACGCTCCGCGCCGACTGCAGCGCCGACGGCGGCATGTTCGGCGTTCGCTTCACGATCAACGGCTGGTACGTCGGCGACGCCGGCTGCGACAGCGGGCCGGACACGTGGACCATGGGCAGCAGCGCCGAGATCCGGGCAGACGACGCCCTCTGGCTGACCTCCCCCGTCGGCAAGCCGGTACAGGTCACGGCCCAGGTGATCGACGTGCAGACCCGCAAGCCCGGAGCGAAGAACGCCCAGCTCGCAGTGGGCATCTACGCCACCGGGCCGAAGTCGACCGACGGTCCCCCGACCCGGGCGGTACCGGCCGATCCGAACGCCTACAGCAAGGACGGCGTGGTCTATCGGTCGACGATCGGCGGCGACACCCTCGCCGGAGCGAAGGTGGCCGACCCGGGACGGACCGAGGTGCGGTTCAGCTTCACCGCGACCGGCAACCGCCTGGTATTGCACGACTTCTGTACGGCGAACGCGGGCTACGACTCCACGGACCGCCCGTACTCGGTCTCGATCCGGGTCGGGCCCGGGGCGCCGTACAGCTCCACCTGCGACGCGAGCTCGACCGATGCCGGGACCGGCAGCAGCATGACGATCGCTTCACCGGTGCCGGCCGGTGAGCGCGTCGACGTGGTCGCGCAGATCGTCCCGTCGCACCGGAACGGTCCGGCAGCGCCGCCGGATGCCCGGTTGGGTCTGGGCGTCTACTTCGAGGGCAACCAGCACGTGGTCGACGGTGTCTTCCTCCCCGAGCGGATCGAGAGCGGCGGGTACGACTACAAGCTCGCCGACGTCCGCACCGCCCCGGGGCCGAGTAAGACGCTGTCGATGGTGACGCCCGCGAACACGCCGTACGTGATCGCGTACGGCAGCTCGCCGCTCGGCGTCTCCGAGCATGTCGAGGGCACGCTTCGGGTCGGCAAGTCGGAGAGCGGGATCGGGGTCGCGGCGGGCTCGGGCGGGTCACTCGGGATCGCGCGCGATCCGCGCCCGGCCGGCCCCGCGGAGACGGCCGGCGTGACCGTGGCCGTCACCGGCGGCGTACCGACGAAGGGCAAGCTGATCCTGGCGATCTACCTGCCCGTCTAGACCCAGCTGTGCAGGTCGGCGGCGTCCTTGGAGAACTGTTCGGTGGAGTCGTCGGCGACGAACTCGAGCAGGGCGTTGATCTCGCGGGGCTCGGCGGCGAGACGGTCGAGGACCGGGCGCCACAGGGACTCACGGGCCGCGAGCGGCAGGCGGTTGTTGGACGGCCACCACGAGAACACGTGGACCGTGCTCAGCCACGGCATCAGCGCCTCCAACTGCTGGAGGCACTGCGCGTCGTCCAGGTCGACCGGCGGCTGCCAGTAGGTCTTGAGGTTCGGGGCGCCGACGTCGAGCAGCAGCGTGATCGTCGAGTCGACCTCGTCGGTGAGCGTGTTGCGGTGGAACTCCATCGCGATCTCGATGCCCGCACCGGCGGCCATGTCGGCGAGCTCGCCCAGTCCGCGGGTCACGGCCATCCGGTCGCCGACGCCCGCTTCCGCCGTACCGACGTTGCCGGCCCAGACCCGGATCCGGGGCGCGCCGAGCGCCTCGGCGGTGGCGACCGCGGAACGCATCTCCTCGCGGTCCACGTTGCCGGCCCGCAGATAGGAGCCGTACGCCGCGACCTGCAGGCCGTGGACCTCGGTCAGGTTCCGCACCCGCTTGGCGTTGACGAGGTTGCCCAGCGGGACATGCACGTCACCGCCCCACTCGATCGCCGCGAGCCCGGACTTCGCCGCCACCTCCACCACCTGGTCGACCGGCAACTGCCGAAACGTCACCGAGACCAGACCGGTCCTCACACCCACGCGCGCCTCCTGGTGTTCACCCCTCCATCCAACCCCATCACACCAACGGACTCACGTCCCGCGTCACCCGCGTCTCACGTCATGAGCAAAGCAGTTGGATGCGACTGTCGGGCAGGCTTACGCTGACGCCGTGCCGGAACAGCGAAGAGGATTCACCTACGGGTTCACCGCCTACCTGATCTGGGGTCTCTTCCCGCTGTACTGGAAGCTTCTGGACCACTCCGGCGCGGTCGAGCTGCTCGCCCACCGGATCCTCTGGTCGCTGATCACGATCGCGATCCTGGTCGCCGTACTGCGGAAGTTCGGCCGGGTGAAGGCACTCCTGGCGGAACCGCGCCGGCGCTGGCCGTTGATCGCGGCGGCCTTCCTGATCTCGGTGAACTGGGGCACCTACATCTGGGCCGTCGGCCACGGGCACGTCGTGGAGACCTCGCTCGGGTACTTCATCACGCCGCTGTTCACGGTCCTGCTCGGCGTCTTCGTCCTGAAGGAACGGTTGCGGCCGATGCAGTGGACCGCGCTCGGGATCGCCTTCGTGGCCGTCCTCGGGCTTGCGATCGAGAACGGGAAGCCGCCGTGGGTGGCGATCATCCTGACGCTCTCGTTCGGCTGCTACGGCTTGGCGAAGAAGCAGGCCGGCGCCGGCGCGATCGAGGGCATGGCCGTCGAGTCCGGCACGGTCGCCCCACTGGCGCTCGCGGCGATCGTCGTACTCGGGCTGCAGGGCCACGCGACGGTGACGCACCACGGTACGGCGTACCTCGTCCTCGTTCTGCTGACCGGCCCGATCACCGCCGTACCCCTGCTGCTCTTCGGCGCGGCGGCCACCCGGATCTCGATGACGACGCTCGGCCTGCTGAACTACATCGCGCCGATCATGCAGTTCATCTGCGGCCTGCTGATCTTCCACGAACAGATGACACCGATGCGCTGGGCCGGCTTCGGCCTGGTCTGGGTCGCACTGGCCCTGTTCACGTTCGACAGCATGCACTCCCGCCGCCGCACCCTCGCCCTCGAACGCGCCGCGGTCACCGCTTCGGCAGTCTGATGCACGCCCTCGAACAGCTTGACGACGCCTATTCAGGACATCTAATATCCAGGTTATGAAGATGAACGAAGGCGTCGAGTGGGCGATGCACAGCTGCGTGAATCTCAGCTGGGCGTCGGGCGAGGCGGTCACCGCCAAGCGGCTCGCGGCCTTCTACAACCTGCCCACGGCGTACCTGAACAAGCAGCTCCAGGCGCTCACCCGGGCCGGCATCCTCACCTCGGTCTCCGGGCCGAAGGGCGGCTTCCAACTGGCCCGCGACCCACGCGACATCAGCCTGCTCGACATCGTCGTCGCGATCGACGGGCCGGACGACGCCTTCCGCTGCATGCAGATCCTCAAAGAGGGCCCCGGCGCCGACGCGCGGGCCGACTACACCAAGGTCTGCGTGATCTCGCAGGCAATGCGCGGCGCCGAGCTGACCTATCGCCGCGAACTGGCAAGCAGGTCGATCGCCGACATCGCCGAAGAGGTCGTCCGCCAGAACCCAACCGCCCCCGCCAACACCCGCAACCGCTTCACCAACCTCAAGTCCTGAACCCAGACTCTAATTCTGGACATTTAACATCTCGAATACCGAGGAGAAACCGTTATGACTGTTCTGATTCGTGCGAGCGAAGCCGAGGTCCTGTCCGCGAGTGGTGTCACGTTGCTGGCTGATGTGACTGAGACGGATGGTCACCTGACCAGCCATCGGTCGATCTTCCAGCCCGGCAAGGAGGGTGCTCCCCCGCACTTGCATCGCGAGGCCGCCGAGTTGTTCTTCGTGCTGAAGGGCTCGCTCCGGGTGCTGACCGGCGAGGACCTGATCACGCTCGGCCGGGGCGACTTCCTGCTCGTCCCACCGAACACGCCCCACGCCTTCGAGGCAGCCGGCGACGAGCCGGCCGAGGTCCTCTTCGTCCTCACCCAGGCAAAGCCCCGCTTCGGCTACTACCGCCTGCTCGAGGGCGCCTACCGCGGCGACACCGACTGGGCCGAGGTCGCGAAGACCAGCGACCTCTACGACAACCACTATGTCGAGAGCCCGGCCTGGCAGGCGCGTCAGTCCTGAGCTGATGGGCACAGGGAGCCATGACGCACGACTGGTTCCTGACGGCGGCTGAGCGGGGGAACCCTGGGACGGACATCGATTCCGATGGTGCCTGGTCCGAGGGGAATCTCGTGCGGCCGCTGGTGCATGGTGCGACGTACTTCAAACAGTTGTACGACGAGCTGTGCGCCCTGCAGCCGGGTGATCGGGTCTACTTCACCGACTGGCGTGGGGATCCGGACGAGGCGATGTACGACGACGGTCCGACGATCGGCAAGGTTCTCTGCGATCTTGTCCGCTCGGGAGTGGAGGTCCGGGCGCTGCTGTGGCGCTCGCACTCCGACCGTCTCAGCTTCAACGCCCAGGAGAACCAGCACCTCGGCACCGAACTCAACGCGGCCGGCGGTGAGGTGCTGCTCGATCAGCGGGTACGCCGGCTCGCCTCGCACCACCAGAAGCTGTTCGTCATCCGCCACCGTGACGACCCGGCCGCCGACCTCGCCTTCGTCGGTGGGATCGACCTGTGCCACGGGCGCCGCGACGACGAGCGTCATCTGGGCGACCCGCAGACGGCGCCGATGGATCCGCGCTACGGATCCCGGGCGCCGTGGCACGACGTGATGCTCGAATTCCGCGGGCCCGTCGTCGGCGACCTGCTGCGGACCTTCGTCGAGCGGTGGGACGATCCGCACCCGCTCGACCGGCGTACGCCGTACCGGATGATGGTCCAGCGGCTGGCCCGGATGCCGCGGCACCCGGGCGATCTGCCGGAGTCGTTCCCGGATCCGCCGCCGGCCGGGAAGGACGCCGTCCAGGTACTGCGGACGTACGCGCACAAGCATCCCGGGTTCCCGTTCGCGCCGCGTGGCGAGCACAGCATCGCGCGGGCCTACCTGAAGGCCTTCGGACGGGCGAAATCCCTTATTTACCTGGAAGACCAGTACCTCTGGTCCGCGCCGGTGGCCGACGGACTCCGGGAGGCGCTCGAACGATCCCCCGACCTGAGGATCATCGCGGTCGTACCGCGCTACCCGGACCAGGACGGCCGATTGAGCGGGCCGCCCGCACGGCATGCCCAACTGGAGGCGCTCCGCCGGCTGGACTCCGACCGGGTCGCCGTCTACGACCTGGAGAACGAGAACGGCGTACCAATCTATGTCCACGCGAAGGTCTGCATCGTCGACGACACCTGGATGACCTGCGGATCGGACAACTTCAACCGCCGGTCGTGGACCAACGACAGCGAACTGACCTGCGCGATCGACTCACCTGACCTCGCCCGGTCGGTGCGCGCGCAACTCTGGTCCGAGCACCTCGGCGAACCCGTCCCCGACCTGGACCCGATCACCGGCTTCGACCACTGGCAGACAACAGCCGCAGCTCTGGACCAGTGGTACGCCGACGACCGCCGCGGGCCACGACCTGCCGGACGGATCCGCCCTCATCGCCCGCAGCCCCTCGGCCGGTTCGAGTCGCTGTGGGCCGGTTGGCTCGCCGATCACCTCTACGACCCCGACGGCCGCCCTCGCGCGGCCCGTCGCCGGAACACCTTCTAGCCAGGTGTGAGGTCTGACACCACTCGTCACAATCTCGGTCTCTGCGGGGTCGTATATATGACCGAGGAGGGCCGAATCGTGCCGGGTCCCTTAAGCACTGCGCGCAATCTGCGAGCGAGAGTTTTCCCTGATCACTGGTCGCTGCTCTTCGGCCAGATCGCCTTCTACAGCTTCGTTCTGGTCACGCTCAGCGGCCTCGTGCTGATGGTGCCGTACCAGCCGTCGGTCGAACACGTTGTGTACGACGGCCCGTACGCACCGCTGCACGGCATACAGATGTCGCAGGCGCTGGACTCGACGATGACGATCAGCTTCGAGATGCGCGGCGGCCTGCTGATCCGGCAGCTGCACCACTGGGGCGCGCTGATCATGGTGGCGGCGATCCTGCTGCACCTGCTCCGGCTGTTCTTCACCGCTGGTTTCCGCCGGCCGCGGCGGCTCAACTGGGTGGTCGTCTTCGGGCTGCTGATCATCACGCTGGGTGCCTGCCTCACCGGTACGTCGCTCCCGGACGACATGGCCTCCGGCACGAGTCTCGCCGTACTCGACGGTGTGTTGCAGGCGACCCCGTTCGTGGGCACGCAACTGTCGGCGCTGCTGTTCGGAGGGGATTTCCCTGGTGACGTGATCGCGCGGTTCTACCCGCTGCACATCATCGTCCTGCCCGCATTGCTTGTCGTGCTGTTCATCGTCAGCGGCTTCCTTGCGTTGAAGAACAGGCCTGCGCAGTTCGCCGGCCCCGGGCGGACCGAGGACAACGTGGTCGGCAGTCCAGCGGCTGTCGCGGTGGTCAAGGGCGCCGGACTGTTCTGCCTCGTGGCCGCAGTACTGACGTTGATGGCCTCGCTGCTCACCATCAACCCGGTGTGGCTGTTCGGCCCGGCCGATCCGGCGGATACCTCGGCCGGAGTCGGCCCGGCGTGGTACCTCGCCTTCCTGGACGGCGCCCTGCGGCTGGCGCCCGGGTGGGAGGTCGTCTGGTGGGGCAGGACCATCAGCTTCGCCATCCTGCTGCCGGTCGCGGTCTGCACGCTGTTCCTCGCGATCGTCGGGATCTACCCCTTCATCGAAGAGCGAGTGACCCGCGACCGGCGCGAGCACAACCTCCTCGAACGCCCACGCAGCAACCCGATCCGCACCGGCATCGGCGTCGCCGGAGTCGTCTTCTACGGCACGCTCTGGGCCGCGGCCGGCGCCGACACGATGGCCGTCCAGTTCCACCTCTCGGTGAACGCCCTGATCCACATGTTCCAGGTGCTACTGGTCCTGGGTCCACCGATCGCCTTCAGCATCACCCGTCGTCTCTGCCTGGGCCTGCAGCTGCACGATGCCGAGGTCGCGGCGAACGGTATCGAGACCGGCCATATCCTCCGCCTTCCCAGCGGCGGGTACGTCGAGCCGCACGGCCCGGCCAAACCTCAGCTCACGTCAGCGGAGGACAGCCGCGTGGATGCGACCGGTGGTCGTTGACAGCGGCCGGGCACTCGCCGCGCTACGCGTCGCGATGATCTCGGCCGCGATCGAGATCGCGGTCTCCTCCGGAGTTCGCGCGCCGAGATCGAGCCCGGTCGGCGACAGCAGCCGGGCCAACTCCCCCTCGGTCATCCCCGCAGCTCGCAACCGGGACAGTCGATCCTCGTGGGTACGCCGCGAGCCCATCGCACCGATGTAGCCGGCCTCCGTCCGCAACGCCAACTCCAGCAGCGGTACGTCGAACTTCGGGTCATGGGTCAGCACACAGATCGCGGTCCGGCTGTCGATCGCGTCGAGCTGACCGGCGAGGAACCGGTGCGGCCAATCGACCACGACCTCGTCCGCCTCGGGGAACCGCAACCGCGTCGTGAACACGCCGCGGGCATCGCAGACCGTGACGTGATACCCGAGGAACTTGCCGACCCGGGCGACCGCGGCCGCGAAGTCGATCGCACCGAACACGAACATCCGCGGCGGTGGCGCGAGCGCCTGCACGAACACCGCGACGTCCGTACGCCGGCATTCGCCATGAGCGCCGTACTCCCGGATGGCGGTGGTGCCGGCGTCGAGCATGGCGACCGCGTCCTCGATCACGGCGGCGTCCAGGCCGGGATCGCCAAGGCTGCCGCTGACCGCGTCCGCCTCGACGACGATGCGCCGACCCAGGCCTGCGCCCGGTGTGACGACGGTCGCGACCGCTACCGGTCGCCCCGAGCCGACCGCGGCGGACACCGCCCCGAAGTCTGCGAACGACTCCGCGTCGACGGGCTCGACCAGCACCTCGACCACGCCGCCACACGTCAGACCGATGGCGAAGACGTCGTCGTCGGACACGCCGTACCGCCGTACCTCGGGCCGGCCCGTCCGGATGACTTCCTGCGCCACCGCGTAGACGTCCGACTCGACACAGCCGCCGGAGACGCTTCCGACCGCCACGCCGGCGCCGGACACGGCCATTGCCGCGCCCGGCTGGCGGGGCGCCGACCGGAACGTGTCGATCACCGTCGCGATCGCGAACCTGTCACCCTCGGCGTACCACCGGCGGACGTGGGGCAGGACGTCACGCACCCATGTCCTCCGCGCCGGCCTTGACCGCTTCGCGAATCCGCGAGTACGTGCCGCAGCGGCAGATGTTGCGCAGCTCGTCGAGGTCCGCGTCGGTGATGTCGCGGCCCTCCTTCCGGGCCTGCTTGACCTTCGCGACCGCGGCCATGATCTGGCCGGGCTGGCAGTACCCGCACTGTGCCACGTCGTACGTCAGCCAGGCCTCCTGCATCGGGTGCAGGTCCTTGCCGACGGTGGCCGGCAGCCCTTCGATCGTGGTGACCTCGTCGGTCGGCTCGATGTCCTTCACCTGGACCGAGCACGGGTTGAACGCCTTGCCGTTGATGTGCGAGGTGCACGACTTGCAGACCTCGAGCGCGCAGCCGTACTTCGGGCCGGTGACGCCGAGCAGGTCCCGCAGGACCCACAGCAGCCGGACGTTGTCCTCGGCCTCGACGCTGATCTGCTTGCCGTTGAGCTTGAACGTGTGCGTTGGCATGGATTCCTCAGAACGTGTGGTCGAGGCCGTCGGTCGGCGACTGCGGAGTGGACGGCTGCACCGGCAACGGCTCGAAGCCGAGCGTGCCGTGGTTGATCGGGAAGTACGTCGGCATCGTGCCGGTCGCCCGCGCATAGGCGCATGCGACCGCCGCGAACGCCGGAGCGACCGCGAGCTCGCCGGCACCGCTCGGGCTCTCGCTCGTGTTCGGCATGATCACCACCTCGACGTCCAGCGGTGAGTTCCACTCGCGGGTGTAGAAGTAGTTGTCCCAGCTGCCCTCGAGCGGGATGCCGTTCTTGATGTGCAGGCTCGACGTCAGCGCCAGCGCGATCGCGTCCTGCAGCCCGCCGATCATCTGGGCCTCCAGGCCCCGCGGGTTGATGCAGAACCCCGGATCGACGACGATCACCGCCTTGGTCACCCGCGGACCGGTCACGCCTTCGCCTTCGACCGGCCGGTTGACCGTCTCCGGCCGGCAGTCGATCTCGACCAGCGTCGCGACCGCGGCCCGGTACTCCGAGTGCACGCCGACGCCCTGCGCCGTACCCTTCGGCATCGCCTTGCCCCACTTGCCGACCTCGGCCGCCTTGTTCAGCACGGCCAGCAGGCGCTTGTCCTTGAGGAAGTTCCGCCGGAACCGGACCGGGTCCTGACCCATCTTCGCGGCGAGCCGATCGACCACCAGTTCCTCGGCGCAGACCACGTTCGGCGAGTAGATGTTGCGCATGCTGCCGGTGTTGAACTTCAGCGGGACCTCGTTGAGCAGCTGTGTCGTCACGCCGAAGTTGTACGGCGACGACTGGGTCAGCTCGAAGATCGTCTCGGCGAACGACAGGTTGCCGCCGACCGGCAGATCCGCGGCGTACGCGGTGATCATCTCGCCGAGGCCGTGGCCGAAGTCGGTCTGCACACTCGTGTGCCGCTGCTCGTAGGTGAGCACGTTGCCGGCCAGGTAGTTCACCCGGACCCGTGAGGTGCTCATCGGGTGCGTGCGTCCCTGGCGGAAGTTGTCCGTCCGCGACCAGGACAGCTTGACCGCCTTGCCCATCTTCTGCGAGATCTCCGCCGCCTCGGCCGCGACGTCGTGGAACAGGTGCCGGCCGAACGACCCGCCGCCCTGGATCACGTGCACTTTCACGGCGTCGATCGGCAGACCGAGCTGTTTGGCAATGTCCTCCTGGGCCACGATCGGCACCTTGAGGCTGGACCAGATCTCGGCGCTGTCCGCCCGGACGTCCGCGATCGCGCAGTCCGGTTCGAGCGGGCTGTTGCTGGCGAACGCGAAGACGAACTCGGCATCGATCGTCTGCGACAGCACCGGCGGCACGGCCATCGGCAACTGGGCCGCGCGCAGCTTCGCCAGCACGGTCGCGTCGGACTCGTTGTCCACGGTGCCCGGTCCCCAGGTTGCGTCGACCTTCTGGATCGCGTCGATGCACTGGCCGAACGTGTCGCCCCGGATCGCCACACCGTGGGTGATCCCAACGACATCGGTGATGCCGGGCATCGCGCGCAGCGCGGCCAGGTTGTTGACCGACTTCAAGGTCCCGTTGATCGTCGGCGGCCGGGCCACCATCGTCGGCTTCGCGCCGGGAACCTGCATATCCATCGCGAACTGCTTGCGACCGGTGACGATGTCGTGGCCGTCGACCCGGTTGCGCGGCTTGCCGAGCACACTGAACTCCGACGGCGACTTCAGCTCGGCGGACACCGTGATCGTCTTCACGGCCGCGGCGGCCTCGGCCAGCGATCCGTACGTCGCCGTCAGGCCTCCCGGACCCGTGAGCACACCGGCCCGGGTCGTCACCTTGCCGGCAGCGACGCCCCAGTGCGCCGCGGCCGTGTCCACCAGGCGTTGCCGAGCGATCGCGGCGGCGGTTCGGACCGGGAGGTACATGCTGCGCATCGAGTTCGACCCGCCGGTGAGCTGGTTCATCAGCAGCTCCGGCCGCGCGTCCGCCAGGCCGATCTCGACCTTGTCCATCGGCAGATCCAGCTCTTCGGCGACCATCATCGCGAACGCGGTGGTGATGCCCTGGCCGACCTCGGCCCGCGGTACGGCGAAGTACGCCGTACCGTCGGTCTTCAGCTCGACCGTGATCAGCCCGGAGGTCGGCGCGGCCGCGAGGTTCTGCAGGTCGCCGAGGTCGAAGATGTCCACCGGCTGCGGCAGCGACGGTACGGCGGCGTCGGCCGCGCGCGGGTCGGCGTCGTTGACCAGCCAGCTCACGCCGACCGCGAGGGTCGGCGCGGCGATCAGGTACCCGAGGACGCGACGGCGGCCCAGCAGCCCGCGTCCGCCGGTCGGCTGATCGGTTGGTTGGTCCAACGAACGACGATGTTCGGCCATGGGGGGTCCTCTACGCTCGAGCAATGCTGGGAACGCAGTCTGGCACCGCCGATCAGCCGGCGGCATGGCCGCGATGCCCATGTTTTACACGGTTTCACTGTGCACAACGCACAGGCCGCGGTTCGGTCACGGGGAGGGCGGAAACAGCCTGAACGCACGCAGCGCGAGGCCGAGCTCCAACTGGAAGCCGTCGTCGGTGAGGTTACGCCCGGTGATCTGATGGATCCGGTGCAGGCGGTTGATCACCGTGTTCCGGTGACAATGCGCAAGCTCGGCGGTACGACGTACCGAGCCGGCCGCCGTCACCCAGTTGTCCAGCGTGCGGAGCAGGAGCTCACGTTCGGCCGCCGGCACCGTCATCAGCGGCACCAGCCAGGTCTGGACCAGTTGCTCCGCCAACTCCGGTGCGCTCAGCAACAATGCCTCGGGGAGCCGCTCCACCAGGGCGGCGACGTCGATCTGACCGGCGGGCAGGGTCCGGCGGGCCATCATCGCCTGGCGATAGGCGACGTCCACCTCGGCCAGTCCGGAGACGACGCCGGACAGGCCCGCGGGGGCATCCACGACCTCGCGCAGGATGCCGAGCACCTTGTCCGACGACTCTGTGCCCAGGGCAAGCAGGCCGACGACCGCTTGCGGCCGCACCTGCCAGGCCGAACAGACGCGGATCCCGGCGAGGCGGCGTGCGAACGAGGTCGTCGTACAGTCGTCGTCGACGAGGTTGTCGATCGCAACGACCAGGTACGGACCGTTCACCGGAAGGTCCAGGACGGTGGCCGCCTCCTGGACGAAGGCGCGATTGGCCCGGCCCTCCAGCAGGCCCTCCCAGAGCGTCGACCGGCGTTGCTCGTCTGCGCGGACCAGATAGCGCTCGGCGGCGTGGTACGCGGCCGCCACCTGCGACGACGTACGGTCCACGACCTCCCATACCTTGCCTGCGACGTCCAGCAGGACCTCGGACTCTGCCATCCCCTGGGCGCGCGCCTCGTCGATCAAGGCCTCCCAGACCAGCCGGCCACCGAGCCGGAACGACTTGAGTACGTCGTCCAGCGGCATCCGCTGCTCGGCCCGCCGGCGCCCGGTTGCGAGCGCGGCGTCGAAGTAGTGCACGCCCGGGTTGTCGCCCGCGGCAATCATCTGCACGACCCGGGCAACGTTGTCATGACACGAACGCCACAGATCCTGCCGCGGCACCGACCCCATCTCGCGGTACGCCGGATTCTGCTCGTGGATGGTCTCCACCAGCGCATCGGTCAACGCCGGCAGATGAAGCAGCACACTCTCGGCGAGCGCCTCGACAGTCAGCGTCGCCACCGGCAGCACGACATCCCGACCCGCAGCCCTACTCATAGTCGGCACAGCATCGCACAGAGTCGCCACCCCGACCACCCCTCACCCCACCCGACGGAGAGAAGAGAAAGGAAGAAAGAAGAAGAGATTCAGAGTGGTAGCTGCCCTCGGCGGTCAGCCGGAGGTTCAGCTGTCCGACGCGCACACCCGCCGGCCGCGTCATCCACAACCTCGCCGAGTCGTGGCGAATGGTTTGGACCCCGTACGCCGAGTCGTGGATTACGGCAGATTTTCTGGACCAATCTCCACGACTCGACGAACGGCCCTGGAGCCGGTTGCCGGCACGAGCCCGGGGGTTCAGACGGAGCGGGTGGCTACCAGGTCGCAGAGGGTGTCGAGGGCTTGGCGGCCGGGGCCTTCGGGGAGGGTGGTGAGGAGTTTGCGGGCGTCGGCGGCGCGGCGGCGTACGTCGTCCTCGGCCTGCTGGAAGGACGGGTGGGAGCGGAGCAGGTCCAGCGTCTCGGACAGCCGCGCGTCGTCGGACAGGTCTGAGTCGAGGAGGTCCAGCAGACGGGCGTCCGTGGGATCCGTGGGATCCGCCTGGGCCCGGAAGATCAGCACCGGGAGCGTCGGCACACCTTCGCGCAGGTCCGTGCCGGGCGTCTTGCCGGACTGGTCGGACTCCGAGGCGATGTCGAGCAGGTCGTCGGCGAGCTGGAAGGCGACGCCGATCTCCTCGCCGAATGCGCGCAACGACTCCTGCACCTCCTCCGAGGCACCGGCGTACCGGGCACCGAAGAGGACGGACGTCGCGATCAGCGAACCGGTCTTGTCGGCGACCACCGACAGGTAGTGCTTCAACGGGTCCTGGCCTTCGCCGACACCCATTGTCTCGCGGATCTGGCCCTCGACCAGCCGGCCGAAGGTCCGCGCCTGGATCCGGACCGCTTCCGGCCCGAGGTCCGCGACCAGGTCCGACGCGCGGGCGAACAGCCAGTCGCCGGACAGGATCGCGACCGAGTTGTCCCAGCGCGCGTTCGCGGTGGACGAGCCGCGGCGCAGCGCCGCCTCGTCCATCACATCGTCGTGGTGCAGCGTCGCGACGTGCGTGAGCTCGACGACGACCGCCGCCTTCACCACCTCGTCGGCGCCGATCTCAGCGCCGGCCCCAGCGCCGAACTCGGCCCCGAGCAGCACCAGTAGCGGACGGAACCGCTTGCCGCCGGCAACCATCACGTGCTGGGCGGCAGCGGTGACGAACGGCGCCTCGGACTGGGTCGCGTCGAGCAGGGCCTGCTCGACCCGCTCCAGCCCGGCACGAACCCGGGACTCGAGCGCCGCATCGGCGAACTCGAATCCCAGGCTCTCGGCCGGCAGCGGGGTCGGACTCAACGGATGAACTCACCAGCTCGGGCCGCCAGGTCGAGCACCGGTCCGGGAACCAGACCGAGCACCACCGTGGCGGCGAGACCCAGTGCGACCGCCGACGTGGTCTGCCAGCCGGGCAGCGCCACGTCCGGCGCGTCGGCCGGTAGGTCGGAGAAGAACATCAGCACGATCACGCGGACGTAGAAGAACGCGGCGACCAGGCTCGACAGTACGGCGACGACGACCAGCGGCCAGGCGCCGCCCGACCACGCCGCGCTGAAGACCGCCCACTTGCCGGTGAAGCCCGCGGTCAGCGGGATGCCGGCGAAGGACAGCAGGAAGAACGCGAAGATCCCGGCCAGCAGCGGCGACTTCTTGCCCAGACCCGCCCAGCGGGACAGGTGCGTCGCCTCGCCGCCCGCGTCGCGGACCAGCGTCACGACCGCGAACGCGCCGATCGTCGGGAAGCCGTACGAGACCAGGTAGAACAGCACTGCCTGGGTCGAGGTGACCGCGTTGTGGTTGCCGCTGCTCACCTGCGACAGGCCGACGAACGCGGTCAGCAGGAAGCCCGCGTGCGCGATCGACGAGTACGCGAGCATCCGCTTCACGTCGGTCTGGGTGATCGCGACGATCGAACCGACCACCATGGTGAGGATCGCGACGATCCACATCATCGGCGCCCAGTCCCAGCGCGTACCGCCGAGGGCGACGTAGAACACCCGCATCAGCCCGACGAACGCGGCAATCTTGGTGCAGGCCGCCATGAAGCCGGTGACCGGCGTCGGGGCGCCCTGGTACACGTCCGGCGTCCAGGAGTGGAACGGTACGGCGCCGACCTTGAACAGCAGGCCGACACCCACCAGGCCGGTCCCGGCCAGCAGGATCGTGTCGCCGCCGGTCTGGGTGGACAGCGCGTCCGAGATCCCGCCGAGCGACATCGTGCCGGCGTACCCGTAGAGCAGCGCGATCCCGAACAGCAGGAACGCCGACGAGAACGCACCGAGCAGGAAGTACTTCATCGCGGCTTCCTGCGAGATCAGCCGGCGACGACGCGCCAGGCCGCAGAGCAGGTACAGCGGCAGCGAGAAGACCTCGAGCGCGACGAACAGCACCAGCAGGTCGTTCGACGAGGCGAACAGCATCATGCCGCCGACCGCGAACAGGGTCAGCGGGAAGATCTCGGTGTGCTCGATCCGAGCCGCCGTACCCTCCCGCTCGGCCTCGGAGCCCGGTACGGCGGCCGCCTGGCCGGCGAACGCGGACAGGCCGCCGTCGATCGAGCGCTCGGCGAACAGCAGCACGCTGATCAGCGTCAGCGCCAGCAGGATCAGCCAGGTGAACAGCGCAGGGCCGTCCACCGAGATCGCACCCTGCGCGGCGATCAGCTCCTTCTTGTCGTTCATCAGCAGGCCGGTCAGGACCCCGGACACGACCACGGCGACCACCGTGATCGCCAGCTGCACCAGGTGCCGCAAGGGCCGCGGCAGGAACGCCTCGACCAGGACGCCGACGCACGCCGCACCGAAGACGACGAGCAGCGGCATCAGCTCGTTGTACTCGATCTTCGGCGCCGTGAAGTCCGCCAGCGGCAGCAACATCGCGCTCACTTCTGTCCCTCCGTCACGGGGATCTGCGGTGCCTTGTCGGTCACGCCTACCCGCTGCATGGTCGATTCGACCGCGGGCTTGATGATGTCGACCACCGGCTTCGGGAAGATGCCCAGGCCGATGATCAGGATCACGAGCGGTGCGATCGCGAGCAGCTCACGCGGGTTCAGGTCTTTCAGTTTCTCGATCCCGTCGCGGACCGGACCGGTCATCGTGCGTTGGTACATCAGCAGGATGTACAGCGCCGCCAGCACGATACCGACGACGGCGATCACCGCGATCACCTTGTGCCGGCTGAACGTCCCGGCCAGCACCATGAACTCGGAGATGAACGGCGACAGGCCGGGCAGCGCCAGGCTGGACAGGCCGGCGAAGAGGAACGTACCGGCGAGCACCGGCGCCACCTTCTCGACCCCGCCGTAGTCGGCGATCCGCGCGGACCCGCGCCGGGAGATCAGGTACCCGGCGACCAGGAACAGCGCCGCGGTGGAGAGACCGTGGTTGAACATGTACAGAGTCGACCCGGTCAGGCCCTGCGACGTCAGCGCGAAGATACCCATCACGATGAAGCCGAAGTGCGAGATCGAGGTGTACGCGATCAGCCGCTTGATGTCGGTCTGCCCGATCGCCAGCAGCGCGCCGTACAGCACCGAGATCAGCGCCAGCACCAGGACCACCGGGGTGGCCCACTCCGACGCGTTCGGGAACAGGCCCAGGCAGAACCGGATCATCCCGAAGGTGCCGATCTTGTCCAGGATGCCGACCAGCAGCACCGACGTACCCGGGGTCGCCTCACCGGCCGCGTCCGGCAGCCAGGTGTGGAACGGCACCATCGGCGCCTTCACCGCGAACGCGAACATGAAGCCGAGGAACAGCCAGCGCTCGGTGTTCTGGCTCATGTCCAGCTTCATCATGTCGCTCAGCAGGTACGACGGGGTGCCCTGCTTGGCCGAGACGACGTACAGGCCGACGACCGAGGCCAGCATCAGCAGACCGCCGAGCAGCGAGTACAGCAGGAACTTCACCGCGGCGTACGAACGCTGCGGGCCGCCGAAGCCGCCGATCAGGAAGTACATCGGGATCAGCGTGGCCTCGAACAGCACGTAGAAGAGGAACACGTCGGTGGCGGCGAACACGCCGATCGACAGCGCCTCCAGGCCGAGGATCCAGGCGAAGAAGGACTTCTCCGACCAGCGGCCGTTCTGCGCGTCGTTCCAGGAGGCGATGATCACGACCGGCGACAGCAGCGCGGTCAGCACGATCAGCACCACACTGACACCGTCGAGGCCGAGCGCGTAGTGCGCGCCGAAGACCTTGATCCAGGTGTGCGTCTCGGCGTAGTCCTCGGCGCCGTTGCGCTGGTAGCCGATCGCGACGATCGCGGTCAGCACCAGCGTGACGAGCGAGAACCCGAGCGCGACCTGCTTGGCCAGCAGGCCTTTCGCCTTGGGCACCAGCATCGTCGCGACGGCCCCGACGAACGGCAGGAGCAGTAACAGGGTCAGCCAACCGATGTTCACGACAACCTCACCGCGAGGAGGGCGACGACCACGAATGCGGCGCCGAAGACCATGCTGAGTGCGTACGAACGGACGAAGCCCGTCTGGACCCGGCGGAGCCGGCCGGACAGTCCGCCGAAGAGCGCGGCCAGGCCGTTGACCAAGCCGTCGACGACCCGGTTGTCGAACCAGACCAGTGTCCGGGTCAGGTACTGGCCCGGGCGCATGAACAGAGCCTCGTTCAGCGCGTCGCCGTACAGGTCACGCCGCGCGAACGTGGTGATCGGCGATCCGGCCGGCGCCTCGCGCGGGATGTCCCGGCGGTACATCAGCACCGAGATCGCGATGCCGACGGCAACCACCGCAAGCGTGATGATCGTCGACACAGTAGCGCTGAACGGAGCGTGCTCCTCCTCGTTGCCGACGATCGGGTCGAGCCAGCCGACGATCCAATGACCGACGAAGTACAGCGCGCCGCCGCCGAGGGAGAGCGCGGCCAGGATGATCAGCGGCCACGTCATCAGCTTGGGCGACTCGTGCGGGTGCACGTCCTCGGCCCAGCGCTTCTTGCCGAAGAACGTCATCATCATCACCCGCGTCATGTAGAACGCGGTGATACCCGCTGCGAGCAGCGCGCAGAGACCGACCACCAGATTGTGGGCGAAAGCCGCCTCGATGATCTTGTCCTTGCTGAAGAACCCAGCGGCGCCCGGAAAGCCGATGATCGCGAGGTAACCGCACGCGAACGTGATGAAGGTGATCTTCATGGGGATCCGCAGGGCGCCGTAGTGGCGCATGTTCACGTCGTCGTTCATGCCGTGCATCACCGAACCGGCGCCGAGGAACATGTTGGCCTTGAAGAAGCCGTGCGCGATCAGGTGGAAGATCGCGAACACGTACCCGGCCGGGCCGAGGCCCGCGGCCAGCATCATGTAGCCGATCTGGCTCATCGTCGAACCGGCCAGCGCCTTCTTGATGTCGTCCTTGGCGCAACCGATGATCGCACCGGCGACCGCCGTGACCGTGCCGACGATCACGACCGCGGTGGACGCGGCGTCGGACTGCTCGAAGATCGCGTGCGAGCGGACCACCAGGTAGACGCCCGCGGTGACCATGGTCGCCGCGTGGATCAGGGCCGACACCGGGGTCGGGCCCTCCATCGCGTCCAGCAGCCAGGACTGCAGCGGCACCTGCGCAGACTTACCGCAGGCGGCCAGCAGCAGCATCAGGCCGAGCAGCGTGGCCCAGGTGTTCGACAGGTGCTCGGCGCCGGCGTTCACGGTGGCGAAGGCCGACGAGCCGAACAGCGCCCACATGCTCATCACCGCGAGCGACAGGCCGATGTCACCGACCCGGTTCACCACGAACGCCTTCTTCGCGGCGACCGCTGCCGACGTCTTGTACTGCCAGAAGCCGATCAGCAGGTACGACGCCAGACCGACGCCCTCCCAGCCGACGAAGACCAGCAGGTAGTCGGCGGCCAGCACCAGCAGCAGCATCGCGGCGATGAACAGGTTCAGGTACCCGAAGAACCGCCGCCGGCGCTCGTCGTGCGCCATGTAGCCGATCGAGTAGATGTGGATCAGCGAACCCACACCGGTGATCAGCAGCACGAACAGGATCGACAGCGGGTCGATCAGCAGCGTGAAGTTGACCGTGATGTGGCCGACCGAGAACCACTCGAACAGCTTGACCGTTTCGGACCGCTCACCGTCGGGCTTGCCGCTCATCTGGACGAACAGCACGACGCCGAAGGCGAAGGAGATCAACGGCGCCAGCGTGCCCAGCAGGTGACCCCATGCGTTGGTGGCCTTGCCACCGAGCAGCAGGATCGCCGCGGACAGCGCCGGTACCGCGACCAGCAGCCACGTCAGCTCATGACTCATCGGTGCTTACCTCAGTACTTGAGCAGGTTGGCGTCGTCGACCGAGGCCGAGCGACGGGTGCGGAAGATGGCCATGATGATCGCCAGCCCGATCACGACCTCGGCCGCGGCCACCACCATCACGAAGAAGGCGGCGATCTGGCCGTCGAGGTTGCCGTGCTGGCGGGCGAAGCTGACGAACGCGAGGTTGGTCGCGTTCAGCATCAGTTCGACGCACATGAACACGACGATCGCGTTCCGGCGTACCAGCACGCCGAGCGCGCCGATACTGAAAAGGATCGCCGCGAGCACGATGTACGGCTCGGTGCTCATGCGCGTCCTCGCTTCGCTCCGGGCGCGCATGAGCATGGGCTGCTGCGCTTAATGGCTCGCTCGCTACGCTCGCTCACGGCTTCGCCCCTTCGTCGTAGTCCTCGCCGGCGTCGAGCTTGCGGACCTCGTCGACGTCCGCGCGCTCCTCGGTTTCGGGGAACACGGTGCCACGTGCCTGCAGCACGCGCGAAACCGAGGTCGGTGCGATCGACCCGTCCGGCAGCAGCGCCGGGGTGTCGACGGCGTTGTGCCGGGCCAGCACACCGGGGGTCGGCAGCGGACCCGGGTGGATGCCCTGCTCGGCGTACTTGCGGATCCGCTCCTCGGCGTGGTCGCGCTGGGTGCGCTTCTTGGTCAGCCGCTCGCGGTGGGCCAGCATCATCGCGCCCATCGCCGCGGTGATCAGCAGCGCGGAGGTGACCTCGAAGGCCCAGACGTACTTGCCGAACAGCAGCGCGGCGATCGCCTTCGGGTTCCCGTCCGGCTGTGCGTCGGCCAGCCCGGTCGGGTGTCCGAACGTCGCGTTGCCGACCGCGGCGAGCAGCAGTACGCCGAACGCGATGAACGCGATCGAGGCCAGCAGCCGCTGACCCCGGATCGTCTCCACCAGCGAGTCGGACGCGTCGACGCCGACCAGCATCAGCACGAACAGGAACAGCATCAGGATCGCGCCGGTGTAGACGATGATCTGGACGGCGAACAGGAACGGCGCGTCCTGGGCGGCGTACTGCACCGCAAGGCACACCATCACCGTCGCCAGCAGCAGCGCGGAGTGCACCGCCTTGCGGACCAGCACCATGCCGATCGCGGCCAGGATCATCACCGGGGCCAGCAGCCAGAACGCGACCTGCGGGCCGGTTACCAAGCCGATCACTTCGCGTCACTCCCCTCGGCCGGTACGGCGGCACCGGTCAGACCGAGGTAGTAGTCCTTCTCGGTCGCGCCGAGCTGCATCTCGTGCGGCGGCTCCTGCATCCCCGGGAGCAGCGGCGCCAGCAGGTCCTTCTTCTCGTAGATGAGGGACTCGCGGCTGCTGTCGGCCAGCTCGTACTCGTTGGTCATGGTGAGCGCCCGGGTCGGGCAGGCCTCGATGCACAGACCGCAGAGGATGCAGCGCAGGTAGTTGATCTGGTAGACGCGCCCGTACCGCTCACCCGGCGACATCCGGCCGCCCTCGGTGTTGTCGGCGCCCTCGACGTAGATCGCGTCCGCGGGGCAGGCCCACGCGCACAGCTCACAGCCGACGCACTTCTCCAGCCCGTCCGGCCAGCGGTTCAGCTGGTGCCGACCGTGGAACCGCGGTGCGGTCGGCTTCTTCTCGAACGGGTACTGCTCGGTGAACACCTTCCGGAACATCGTCCGGAAGGTGACCCCGAACCCGGCTACCGGGTCCCAGAGGGACTCTTTGACACTAGCCACGGGAGGCTGCCCCCGATTTCGTCTCGGACTGTTGAGTGGTGATCGGTGGTGGGACCGGGAAGCCGCCGGCGAAGGCGTCGAACTCCTTGCCGTCGGCAACCTCAGGCTTGTCTTCGGGCTTCGGCTTCTGCGGGACGAACATGCTGACGGCCGCGATCACCAGCACCACGGCGGCGGCGACCAGCAGCGTCGTCCGGCTGAAGTTGGTCTCCCGGCCGACCGCGCGAACGGTGGCGACCAGCAGGATCCAGGCCAGCGAGATCGGGATCAGGATCTTCCAGCCGAGCTTCATGAACTGGTCGTAGCGCAGTCGCGGCAGCGTTCCGCGCAGCCAGATGTAGAAGAAGATGAAGCCCATCAGCTTGCCCATGAACCACAGCACCGGCCAGAAGCCGGAGTTCGCGCCGTCCCAGATCGAGATCGGCCACGGCGCCCGCCAGCCGCCCAGGAACAGGGTGGTGGCCAACGCGGACACGGTCGCCATGTTGATGTACTCCGCCAGGAAGAACATCGCGTACTTGATCGAGGAGTACTCGGTCAGGAAGCCGGCCACCAGCTCGCCCTCGGCCTCGGGCAGGTCGAACGGCGCCCGGTTGGTCTCGCCGACCATCGAGATCACGTAGATCACGAACGACGGGAACAACAGGAACGCGTACCACCCGGGCAGCGGGATCGCCGCCCCGAACCAGTGCACGGTCTGGTGCGACTGCGCCGCGACGATCTCCGAGGTGGACATCGAACCGGCGAACAGGAACACGGTCACCAGGGCCAGGCCCATGCCGACCTCGTAGGAGATCATCTGCGCGCTGGACCGCAGACCGCCGAGCAGCGAGTACGTCGAGTTCGACGACCAGCCGCCGAGCACGATGCCGTAGATGCCGATCGAGGCGACCGCCATCACGTACAGCACCGAGACCGGCAGGTCGGTCAGCTGCAGCCGGGTGTAGGTGTCGGTGCCGGGGATCTTCACCGTCGGCCCGAACGGGATCACCGCGAAGGTGAGGAAGGCCGGTACGGCGACGATGGCCGGCGCCAGGATGAAGACGATCCGGTCGACGCCCTTCGGCATCAGGTCTTCCTTGAGCATCAGCTTGACGCCGTCGGCCAGCGACTGCAGCAGACCGAAGGGTCCGTGCACGTTCGGCCCGATCCGGTGCTGCATCCGGGCCACGACCCGGCGCTCCCACCAGATGTTGAACAGCGTCAGCACTACCAGGAAGACGAAGATGAACAGGACCTTGATGAGGACGACCCACCAAGGGTCGTGCCCGACCCCCGCATCCGGCACCGCGAGCGGGATGTTCGTCATGCGTTCCCTCCGGCGATCGTCACGATCGAGCCATGGTCTGCGTGCAGTGACCGGCGGACGTGGGAGTCGGCCGAGTTGGTCGGCAGCCACACCACGTTGTCGGTCATCGGGGTGATCACGACCGGCAGCCGGATGCTTCCGGCGTCGGTGCTCACCACCAGCTCGTCCCCGTCGGCGACGCCGACCCGGCGCGCGGTGGTGAGCGAGATCCGCGCGACCGGCGTACGGGCGGTCGCGGTCAGGTGCGGCTCACCGTCGCAGGCCCGGCTGTCGTCGATCAGCATCCGCCAGGTCGCGAGCCGGGTGGAGTCGAACGCGCCGAGCGCCGGAGCGGCCTGGTACGTCGGCTCCTGGGCGCGGTCGCCGTCCCAGCGGCCGAGCTCGTCGTACTCGCGCTTGGCCCCTTCCGGCGTGCTGAACCCGATCGAGCGGCCCATCTCCTGCGCCAGCGCGGCCAGCGCGCGGACGTCCGGCATCGCGGTCGGCACCTTGAGCACGACCGGGAACGACCGCTCGCGGCCCTCCCAGTTCACGAAGGTGCCGGACTTCTCCACCGGCGGTACGACCGGGAACACCACGTCGGCGTACTCGGTCACCTGGGAGTTGCGGACCTCGAAGCTGACCACGAACGGGGCCGCCTCGAGCGCAGCCAGGGCCGCGGCCGGGTCGGGCAGGTCGTCGATCTCGACACCCGCGACCACCAGCGCCTGCAGCGATCCGGCAGCAGCGAGGATCTCGGTCAGGTCCTTGCCGGTCTCACCCGGCAGGTGGTCGACGTCCCATGCGGCCTGCAGGTCAACCCGCGCCTGCGGGTCGGTCACCAGCCGGCCGCCGGGCAGCAGCCCCGGCAGACAGCCGGCCTCGAGCGCACTCCGGTCACCGGCACGGCGCGGGATCCAGGCCAGCTGCGCACCGGTGTCGAGCGCCAGCCGCAGTGCCGCGGAGTACCCGCCCGGGACGCTCGCCAGCCGCTCGCCGACGACGATGATGGAATCCGCGCCGAGCGCGGCCCGGGCAGCTGCCCCGGCCTCACCGGCGTTGCCGAGGTCACCCAGTACGGCGGCCTCGGTGCCCGGCGACGTCAGTACGACGACGCCGTCCAGCTTCTCGATCCCGCGCGAACGGTGCGCCGCGACCGTGAACACCTTGGTCCCGTGGGTCCGGACGCCCTTGCGGACCCGGAGGAAGACCGACGCGGCTTCTTCCTCGGGCTCGAACCCGGCGAACAGCACGGAACCCGCGTTCTCCAGGTCGGTGAACGTCGTACCCAGGCCGGTGCCGGCCACCGCGGCGGCGAGGAAGTCCGCCTCCTCCGCGGAGTGCGGGCGGGCCCGGAAGTCGATGTCGTTGCTGCCCAGTGCGACCCGCGCGAACTTCGAGTACGCGTAGGCGTCCTCGAGGGTCAGCCGGCCGCCGGTCAGCACCGCCGCGTTGCCGCGGGCCGCCGTCAGCTTCTCCGCCGCGAAGGTCAGCGCCTCCGGCCAGGACGCCGGCCGCAGCTCGCCGTCCTCGCGGATCATCGGGTGGGTCAGCCGGTCACCGGTGGTCGCGTAGTTGAACGCGAACCGGTCCTTGTCCGAGATCCACTCCTCGTTGACCTGCGGGTCGTCGCCGGCCAGCCGGCGCATCACCTTGCCGCGCCGGTAGTCGATCCGGATCGCCGCACCGGACGAGTCGTGCTCGGCCACCGACGGCACCGACACCAGGTCGAACGGCCGCGAGCGGAAGCGGTACGCCGCACTCGTCAGCGCACCGACCGGGCAGATCTGGATCGTGTTGCCGGAGAAGTAGCTCTCGAAGGGCTCCTTCTCGTAGATGCCGACCTGCTGCAGTGCACCGCGCTCGATCAGCGCGATGAACGGGTCACCGGCGATCTGCTCGGAGAAGCGGGTGCAGCGCGCGCAGAGGATGCAGCGCTCGCGGTCCAGCAGCACCTCGGCCGAGATGTTGATCGGCTTCGGGTAGGTCCGCTTGACCTCGGTGAACCGGGACTCGCCGCCGCCGTTGGACATCGCCTGGTTCTGCAGCGGGCACTCGCCGCCCTTGTCGCAGACCGGGCAGTCCAGCGGGTGGTTGATCAGTAGGAACTCCATGTTCCCGTGCTGCGCCTTGTCGGCCACCGGCGAGCTCACCTGGGTGCGGATCACCATGCCGTCGGCCACCGTCAGCGTGCAGGACGCCTGCGGCTTCGGCATACCGCGGCCGTTACCCGCGTCGGTGACCTCGACCAGGCACTGCCGGCAGGCGCCGACCGGGTCGAGCAGCGGGTGGTCGCAGAACCGCGGGATCTGGATGCCGATCTGCTCGGCCGCCCGGATCGCCAGGCTGTTCTTCGGAACCTTGACCTCGATGTCGTCGATGGTCACGGTGACAGTTTCGACACTGCCGGTCCGCTCCACCTCCGACCCGGCCGGCGGGTTCACGGCGTTATTAGCGATCGTCATGCGCTAGCTCCAGCGGTCGCGAAGACAGTGCTTGCCATCGGGTCGAACGGGCAGCCGCCGTTCTCGAAGTGCGCCAGGTACTCGTCCTTGAAGTACTTGATCGAGCTGGTGATCGGAGCGGTCGCACCGTCGGCCAGCGCGCAGAACGAGCGGCCGGTGATGTTCTCGCACAGGTCCAGCAGCGTGACCAGGTCCTCCTCGGTGCCCTTGCCCTGCTCGAGGCGCTCGAGGATCTGCACCAGCCACCACGTGCCCTCGCGGCACGGCGTGCACTTGCCGCAGGACTCGTGCTTGTAGAACTCGGTCCACCGCAGTACGGCGCGGACCGAGCACACCGAGTCGTCGAAGATCTGCAGGGCCTTGGTGCCCAGCATCGATCCGACCGACCCGACACCCTCGTAGTCCAGCGGTACGTCGAGGTGCTCGCCGGTCAGCAGCGGCGTGGACGAACCGCCCGGCGTCCAGAACTTCAGCGTGTGGCCCGCACGGATCCCGCCGGCGAGATCGATCAGCTCGCGCAGCGTGATCCCCATCGGGGCCTCGTACTGCCCCGGGCGGGCGACGTGCCCGGACAGCGAGTACAGCGTCATGCCCTTGGACTTCTCGGTGCCCATCGAGCCGAACCAGTCCGCGCCGTTCTTGACGATGGCGGGAACCGATGCGATCGACTCGACGTTGTTGATAACAGTGGGGCAGCCGTACAAGCCCGCGACCGCGGGGAACGGAGGGCGCAGCCGGGGTTGACCGCGACGTCCTTCGAGCGAGTCGAGCAGCGCCGTCTCCTCGCCGCAGATGTAGGCGCCCGCTCCGGCGTGCACGACCACGTCGAGGTCGTAGCCGGTGCCGAGGATGTTCTGGCCGATGAAGCCCGCGTCCTTCGCCTCCTGCACGGCCTGCTGCAGCCGGCGGATCACGTGCAGCACTTCACCGCGCACGTAGATGAAGGCGGCCGACGCGCGGATCGCGTAGGACGCGATGATGACGCCCTCGACCAGCGTGTGCGGCGAGGCCATCATCAGCGGGATGTCCTTGCAGGTGCCCGGCTCGGACTCGTCCGCGTTCACCACCAGGTACTTCGGCTTCGGGTTGTCCTGCGGGATGAAGGACCACTTCATCCCGGTCGGGAAGCCCGCGCCGCCACGGCCGCGCAGACCGGAGTCCTTGACGGCGGCAACGACATCTGCCGGCTGCATACCGAGCGCCGTCCGGAGCGCGTCGTACCCGCCGGTGCGCTGGTAGGACGCCAGCTGCCAGGCGTTGATCTGGTCCCAGTTGTCGGACAACACCGGGGTCAGCGTGTCGGCCATGGTCAGCCCTCCTTCGGGGTGTCGGAGCCGTTCGGGGCGGTCCAGTTCCGCTCGCGGGCCAGCCGGAGACCGGCCAGCGACGCCTTGCCGCCGGTCGGGCCCTCGTCGGCGCGGCCGTCGGGGAAGCCGGCCAGCACGCGCTCGGCCTCACGCCAGCTGCAGATCGTGGCGCCGCGCGGCGACTTGACCTCGGTGCCCTCGCGCAGGTCGTCGACCAACTGGGTCGCCGTCTCCGGCGTCATGTCGTCGAAGAACTCCCAGTTCACCGTCATCACCGGCGCATAGTCGCAGGCGGCGTTGCACTCGATGTGCTCGAGCGTGATCTTGCCGTCCTCGGTGGTCTCGTCGTTGCCGACGTCGAGGTGCTGCTTGAGCCGGTCGAAGATCAGGTCGCCGCCCATCACCGCGCACAGCGTGTTGGTGCAGACGCCGACGTGGTAGTCGCCGACCGGACGGCGCTTGTACATCGTGTAGAAGGTCGCCACCGCCGACACCTCGGCACCGGTCAGCCCGAGCAGCTCGGCGCAGATCTCGATGCCCTCCGGGGTGACCCGGCCCTCGACCGACTGCACCAGGTGCAGCATCGGCAGCAGCGCCGACTGGGCCTGCGGGTACCGCGCCATGATCTCGCGCATCTCCGCGATCGTGGCGTCGGTGATCTTCGAGTCGCCGGTGCTGTAGGGCACCGGCTTGTCGGTAGCAGTCGCGTGGTTCTCGGCCATTTAGCGGTCCACTCCACCCATCACCGGGTCAAGGCTGGCGACGGCGACGATCACGTCGGCGACCTGGCCGCCCTCGCACATGATCGGCATCGCCTGCAGGTTTGCGAAGGACGGGTCACGGAAGTGCACCCGGTACGGCTTGGTGCCGCCGTCGGAGACAACGTGCGCGCCGAGCTCGCCGCGCGGCGACTCGATCGCCACGTAGGCCTGGCCGGCCGGGACCCGGAAGCCCTCGGTGACCAGCTTGAAGTGGTGGATCAGCGCTTCCATCGACTCGCCCATGATGTGCTTGATGTGGTCGAGCGAGTTGCCCATCCCGTCGGCGCCGACGGCCAGCTGGCTCGGCCAGCCGATCTTCTTGTCGGCCACCATCACCGGCTGGCCTTCCATCTTCTCCAGCCGGTCGGCGCACTGCTCGACGATCTTCAGCGACTCGTGCATCTCCTGCAGCCGGACGCGGAACCGGCCGTACGAGTCCGAGCTGTCCCAGGTCGGTACGTCGAAGTCGTACGTCTCGTACCCGCAGTACGGCTGGGTCTTGCGCAGGTCCATCGCGTACCCGGTGGAGCGCACCGTCGGGCCGGAGATACCGAGCGCCATACAGCCGGCCAGGTCGAGGTAGCCGACGTCCTGCAGCCGCGCCTTGAAGATCGGGTTGGCGTTGCAGAGCTCGGCGTACTCCTTGAGGTGCTTGTTCATCCAGGTGATGTACTCGCGGATCTTGTCCAGCGCACCCGGCGGCAGGTCCTGCGCGACACCGCCCGGCCGGATGAACGCGTGGTTCATCCGCAGGCCGGTGATCAGCTCGAACAGGTCCAGCGTCTTCTCACGCTCGCGGAAGCCGATCGTCATCACGGTCAGCGCACCGATCTCCATACCGCCGGTGGCGATGCAGACCAGGTGGCTGCTGATCCGGTTGAGCTCCATCAGGAGCACCCGCATCACGTTGGCCTTGTCCGGGATCTGGTCCTCGATCCCGAGCAGCCGCTCGACCGCGAGGCAGTACGCCGCCTCGTTGTAGAACGGCGACAGGTAGTCCATCCGGGTGACGAACGTGACGCCCTGCGTCCAGGAGCGGAACTCCATGTTCTTCTCGATGCCGGTGTGCAGGTAGCCGATGCCGCAGCGGGCCTCGGTCACCGACTCGCCCTCGAGCTCGAGGATCAGCCGGAGCACGCCGTGCGTGGACGGGTGCTGCGGGCCCATGTTGACGACGACGTGCTCTTCCGGCTCGTCACCGAGACCGGAGACGACCGAGTCCCAGTCCTGACCGGTGACGGTGAAGACCTTGCCCTCGGTCGTGTCCCGGGTGGTCGCGTACGGATCTGTAGTGGTCATTAGTTGTACGACCTCCGCGTGTCGGGCGGTGGGATGACAGCGCCCTTGTACTCGACGTCGATACCGCCGAGCGGGTAGTCCTTGCGCTGCGGGTGGCCCGGCCAGTCGTCGGGCATCTGGATCCGGGTCAGCGCCGGGTGTCCGTCGAAGACGATGCCGAAGAAGTCCCAGGTCTCCCGCTCGTGCCAGTCGTTGGCCGGGTAGACCGAGACGATCGACGGGATGTGCGGGTCGCCGTCGGGCGCCGACACCTCCAGCCGGATCCGGCGGTTGTGGGTGATCGACAGGAAGTGGTAGACGGCGTGCAGCTCGCGGCCGGTCTCCTCGGGGTAGTGCACCCCGCTGACACCGGAGCAGAACTCGAACCGCAGCGCCTCGTCGTCACGCAGGTGCTGACAGACCTCGACCAGCTTCTCCCGCTTGATGTGCAGGGTCAGCTCGTTGCGGTCGACCACGACCTTCTCGATCGCCCCGTCACCGACCAGCCCTTCGAGGCGGTCGACGGCGCCGTCGAACCAGGAGCCGTACGGCTTCGGCGTACTGCCCGGCAACGCGATCTGGCGCTTGAGCCGGCCGAAGCCGGAGGTGTCACCGGTACCGCGGACACCGAACATGCCCTCGCGCTGCTCGATGACCTCGGCCTGCGGCGTCTGGGCGTCACTGGCTGCCGATGTCGCCGGCAGGTTCTCCGGCTGGGTGTCGCTCATCGGAGCAGGCCCTTCATCTCGATCGTCGGCGCGGCGACCAGGGCCGCGGCCTCCTGCTCGGTCTGCAGCGCCTTCTTGTGCGCGCCGAGCTTCATGTGCTGGATCTGGTCGTGGATCTTCAGGAACGCGTCCAGCAGCATCTCCGGCCGCGGCGGGCAGCCGGGCAGGTACATGTCGACCGGTACGACGTGGTCCACGCCCTGGACGACCGCGTAGTTGTTGAACATGCCGCCCGACGACGCGCACACGCCCATCGCCAGCACCCACTTCGGGCCGGGCATCTGGTCGTAGATCTGGCGCAGCACCGGGGCCATCTTCTGGCTCACCCGGCCGGCCACGATCATCAGGTCGGCCTGCCGCGGCGACGCCCGGAAGACCTCCATGCCGAACCGGGCCGCGTCGTACCGCGGCGCGCCGGTGGTCATCATCTCGATCGCGCAGCACGCCAGCCCGAAGGTTGCCGGCCACAACGACGCCTTGCGCATATAGCCGAGCAGGCCTTCGACCGTGCTCAGCAGTACGCCGGCCGGAAGCTGTTCTTCAAGACCCATGTCAGTCCCACTCCAGTCCGCCACGACGCCATACGTAGGAGTACGCGATGAAGACCGTGACGATGAAAATGACCATCTCGATCAGCCCGAACAGCGCCATCTGGTCGAAGGCGACGGCCCAGGGGTAGAGGAAGACGATCTCGATGTCGAAAACGATGAACAGCATCGCGGTGATGTAGTACTTCACCGGGAAGCGCCCACCGCCGACCGGCTGTGGGGTCGGCTCGATGCCGCACTCGTAGGAGTCCAGCTTGGCCCGGTTGTATCGCTTCGGGCCGACCAGCGCGCTCACGGTGATGCTGCCTGCGACGAAGAGCGCCGCGAGCACACCAAGAGCGAGAATCGGTGTGTAGGGGTGCATCGCTGGGTGCTCCCTCCTTCAGCCGGTTGGATCTGTCGATCAGCCCAGTTACCAGGACTGTGTTATCAGTAGCGCTGTGGCTCAGCTCACTCGCCCCGCCGGTTAGGCGGCCGGTGCGAGCTTCGTGAGACCGTTGATGATTTTGTCCATCACGTCCCCGTCACGCGGGTCGGTGAGGTTCGCGAGCAACTTCAAGGTGAACTTCATCAGCGTGGTGCGCGGCAGACCGTACTTCGTGCACAGCCGCATCACCTCCGGATTTCCGATCAGCTTCACGAAGATCCGGCCGAGCGTGTAGTAGCCGCCGTACTCCTGCTTCAGCGCCTTCGGGTACGCCGACAGCGCGCGCTCGCGCTGGTTCGACTGCCGGCGCAGCGCCTGGGCGGCGACCTCGGCGGCGAACGCCCCGGACTCCATCGCGTACGGGATGCCCTCGCCGTTGAACGGGTTGACCATGCCGCCGGCGTCGCCGAGCAGCATCAGGCCGCGGGTGTAGTGCGGCTGCCGGTTGAAACCCATCGGCAGCGCCGCACCGCGGATCGGGATGGTCTGGAACTCGTCGCGGAACTGCCACTCGTCCGGCGTGACCTTCAGCCACTGCTTCAGCAGGTCCGCGTAGTCGACCTTGCCGAACGCCTCGGAGGTGTTCAGGATGCCGAGGCCGACGTTGACCGTGCCGTCGCCCATCCCGAAGATCCAGCCGTACCCGGGCAGGAGCACCTTGCCGCCGGGCTGCTTCGGGTCGTCGGCCCACAGCTCCAGCCAGGACTCCAGGTAGTCGTCGTGGGTCCGCGGGCTGGTGAAGTACGTCCGGACCGCGACACCCATCGGCCGGTCGTCGCGCTTGTGGATGCCCATCCCGATGCTCAGCCGGGACGAGTTGCCGTCGGCCGCCATCACCAGTGGCGCCCGGAACTCGAGGTCGGCGCCGGCCCGGCGGCCGTTGTCGTCGACCGGCTTCGCGGTGACGCCGACGATGAAACCGCGGTCGTCGAGGATCGGCCCGCTGACGTTCGTCCGCTCGCGCAGCCGCGCCCCGGCCTTGACGGCCTGCCGGGCGAGCATGTCGTCGAAGTCCATCCGGTTGCGGGTCAGGCCGTAGTTCGGGTGGCTGGCCAGATCCGGCCAGTCGAGCTGCAGCTGGTGCCCGGCGCCCTGGATCCGCAGCCCGTAGTTGCGGATCCAGCCGGCCTCTTCGGAGATGTCGATGCCCATGTTGATCAGCTGCTTGGTGCCGCGCGGGGTCAGCCCGTCACCGCACACCTTCTCGCGCGGGAACGCGGTCTTCTCCAGCAGCAGCACGTCGAGTCCGGCGTTCGCCAGGTGGTACGCCGCCGCTGATCCGGCGGGCCCGGCACCGACGACGATCACATCGGCGGTCTCCACCTGCTGCGCGCTCGGCACGCTCTGGCTCATCTCGATTCCTGGCCTGGCTGAGGGGGCTGGTGCGCTCGTGAATCGCTTCACGAGCACTCGTCACTTGACAGTCTAGGACTGCCTGACGCGGACACGAAACTCGCCCCAACCCCCTTGCAGGCAAGCAAATTACGCTTAAGTTCCGTTGCGTAATTAAACTGCCGCGCTTTTACCCTGAGAAGGCTTCACTCCTCGGTGGATGGCGACCAGACCGCCGGTCAGGTTGCGCCACTGGACGTGGCTCCAGCCGGCGTCCTGGATCGTGCGGGCCAACGGCTCCTGCGGGAGCCACGCACGGGTGGACTCGGCCAGGTACTCGTACGCCTCGGGGTTGCTCGAGACCACCTTCGCGACCGCCGGTACGGCGCGCATCATGTACTCCAGGTACACGACCCGGAACGGTTTCCAGGTCGGGTGCGACTGCTCGAGTACGACGAGGCGCCCGCCCGGGCGGGTCACCCGGAGCATCTCCTGCAACGCGACCGTGACGTCGTTCACGTTCCGCAGCGCCCACGAGATCGTCACCACGTCGAAGGTGTCGTCGGCGAACGGGAGCCGGAGCGCGTCACCGGCGATCAGGTCGAGTTCGGGGTGGCGGCGCTTGCCGACCCGAAGCATCCCGACCGAGAAGTCGCACGACACCACCTCGGCGCCGGCGTCGCGCAGGTTGACGCTCGACGCACCGGTCCCGGCGGCCAGGTCGAGGATCTTCATCCCCTTCCGCGGGGCGATCTCCTTGACCGTCTCCGGTCGCCAGTAGTGCTTCTCCAGACCCATCGTCGCGACCGCGTTGGTCCGGTCGTACCCCTCGGCCACGTTGTCGAACATGGCCGCCACCGCGTGCGGTTCCTTGCTCAGGTCTGCCTTCGTCACCTGTCTAGTTCATCACGGGTGAGGCGGTCGGCCGACCGGCAGGCATACGCTTGCATCTCGTGAGTACATCTCTTGGGAGCCGTCCGGCCGCCGCAACCCGGGGCCGCAGCACGTGCGAGGAGTGGTCCCGTGAGTTTGTCTGAGCCGGTGCGCGACCAGGCTCCGCGCCTGGTGATCCGCAGCCAGGTGGTCGACGACGTGTCCGCGCAACTGCTGGACCATCTGCCCGCCGAGGGGGGACTCGCCTGGGTCCGGCGGGGCGACGGCCACGTCGGTTGGGGTGTCGCCGCCCGGCTCGACGTTGCCGGTGGCAACCGCTTCCAGGACGCGATGCGCTGGTGGCAGGAGCTCACGTCCGCGGCGGTGGTGCGCGACGACGTCGGCGTACCAGGGTCCGGGCTGGTCTGCTTCGGATCGTTCGGCTTCACCGACCAGGACCCGAGTGTGCTGGTCGTCCCCGAGGTCATCGTCGGCCGTCGGGCCGGCACCACCTGGGTGACCACGGTCTCGCCGGCCAGCTCGCTGGCCGCGGCGCCCGAGCTGGTCAAGCACGAGCCGTCGCCGGTGTACGACGTGACGTTCGCGGACGGCGCCCGCACCGGCACCGCCTGGTCGAGCATCGTCGCCGAAGCCGTCCGCCGGATCACGGCCGGTGAGCTCGACAAGGTGGTACTCGCCCGCGACCTGATCGCGATCGCCGAGCAGCCGATCGATCTGCGCTGGCCGCTGCACCGGCTCGCGACGTCGTACCCGAACTGCTGGACGTTCTCCGTCGACGGGCTCATCGGCGCGACACCGGAGCTGCTGGTGCGCCGGGAGAAGGGCCTGATCACGTCCCGCGTGCTGGCCGGCACGATCCGCCGTACCGGGGACGACGCGCACGACCTCGCGCTGGCCGCGTCGCTGGCCCGGTCGTCGAAGGACCTCGAGGAGCACGAGTACGCCGTCCGGTCGGTCGCCGAGGCGCTCGAGCCGCACTGCAAGTCGATGAACGTGCCGGAGACGCCGTTCGTTCTCCACCTGCCGAACGTGATGCACCTCGCGACCGATGTCGCGGGGGTCGCGAACAACGGCGCGTCCGCCCTGGGTCTGGCCGCCGCGCTGCATCCGTCCGCGGCAATCTGCGGTACGCCGACGCCCGTTGCGCGCGACCTGATCGGTGAGATCGAGGGCATGCAACGCGGACGCTTCAGCGGCCCGGTCGGCTGGATGGACGCCGCCGGCGACGGCGAGTGGTGCATCGCCCTCCGTTGTGGGCAGGCCGACCCAGACAACCCCCGCCGGATGCGCCTGTTCGCGGGCGCCGGCATCGTCGCGGGCTCCAACCCCGACGCCGAACTGGCCGAAACCAACGCCAAACTGGTCCCGATGAGAGACGCACTAGGAGACTGACAAGTGAAGCTGACGAAGTTCGCGCATGCTTGTGTCCGGTTGGAGAAGGACGGGAAGGTGCTGCTGATCGATCCCGGATCGTTCAGTGAGGACGCCGCGTTCGAGAAGGCGGACGCGATCCTCGTCACGCATGAGCATCAGGACCACCTGGACGTCGACCGGGTTGCCGCGCTCGATGTGCCCGTGTACACGAACCCCGGTGTCGCCGCGCAGCTGACCGCGCTGGGCGAGCGGGTGCACGTGGTCGAGGGCGGGCAGTCGTTCGAGGCCGCCGGCTTCTCGGTGAGTGCCTATGGCAAGGACCACGCGGTGATCCTGCCCGAGTGGGGCGTGCCTTGCGAGAACATCGGATTCCTCGTCGACGACGCCGTGTACCACCCGGGCGACTCGTTCACCCAGCCCGATCGCGCCGTACACACCAATCTCGTGCCGATCTCCGGCCCGTGGTTCGCGCTTCCGCCGGCCGTCGACTACGCCCGCTCGATCAAGTCCCAGCAGACCGTCGGCATCCACGACGCCCTGCTCAGCCCGATCGGCCAGAGCATGTTCTCCCGCTTCCTGAACGCGGACGACCGCCCCTACCTCGGCCTCGCCCCCGGCGAATCCACCGAGATCAACTGAAACCTGCGCAGGTCGGCCACAGCCTCGAAGCCGAGCTGCTGGTAAACGCGATGTGAGTGCGGATTGCCGAGGTCTGTCCGCAAACAGACCTCGGCAGGCCGCAGGTACTCCGCAAGCCGCCCGGTCAACGCACTCCCGTACCCACGCCGCCACGGCAACAGCCCAGGCGTCGGCGAACCGCCTCGACCAGCGCGCCGCCGGCGTCCAGCTCTTCCAGGAGTACGACGTGACGCACCGGATCGATGATCATGCGGAGAACTCGACTTCGACGAAGTCTGCGACCGGGCGGTAGCCCGCGTGCTGGTAGATCTTGTTGGACGTGGGATCGGCAAGGTTCGTGTACAAGCAGGCTTGATTGCCGGCGGCGAGGATCTCAGCGGACACGCGACTCGTCAGGGCGCCGGCGTACCCGTGCCGCCTGTGCTCGGGCGGCGTGTACACGGGCCCGATACGGCAGACGCCGAAGACCGGCAGGTGATGAGCGACCATGCTCACCGGTTCGCGGTCGACCGTCCAGAGCCAGAGCCGCTGTTCGCGCAGGTGCAGCCTGGACCAGTCCAGGTAGTTCCCCCCGATCTCCTGCGCGAACCCGTCCGCTCCCCACGCGGCGACCAACTCGACGTCAGCCGCTGTCATGAGGCGTGGCACGCCGTCCGCCGGCAGCGGTGTCAAGGTGTCCAGCTTGTGCAGACGAGCTGCTCGGACCTCGGTCGCCCGGCAACCGCGCCGCGCACACCACCGATCAGCGAAGCGAGCTGCGACAGCGCGATCGCCCGCCACCCCTGGCGCATCCGGCAGCGCTTCGAGGAACGCATCCGCGACGATCTCGGCGTACGCCGGGCGCAGCGCGCCCAGATACACCAGCCGACCCGGCGCTCGCATCGCGGCACCTGTCACAACACCGTCGGGTCCGTCGTGCACCGAGACGAAGTACGCCGCCTCACGCTCGGACCGTGGCGTGCCGGCGAGTTCCTGCACGCTGGTCAGGATGATCAAGTTCCGGACCGGATCGCTTTGCAGGAAAGGGAAGACGAGATCCCGGTACGCCGACGCGTCCGACGTGAGCTCGGCTCTCACCTGGTGAACTCCACGTCGACGAAGTCGGCGACCGGGCGGTAGCCGGCCTGGTGGTAGATCTTGTTGGAGGTCGGGTTGGCCAGGTCCGTGTAGAGGCAGGCTTGGTTGCCGTCGGCAAGGATGATGGCGGAGACGTGGCTGGTCAGCGCGCCGGCGTACCCGTGGCGTCGGTGCGTCGGCGGCGTGTAGACCGGACCGACGCGGCAGACGCCGAAGAGCGGGAGGTGGTAGCCGACCATGCTCACCGCCTCGCCGTCGACCTCCCAGATCCACATCGTGCCCTCGGCCAGGCGCTTGGCAGCCCACTCGTGATGACCGGTGAACAGCTCCTCCGCGAAGCCGTCCTTGCCCCACGCGGCGACCAGGTCGACCTCGTCGGCGTTCATCGGGCGCGGCGCTCCGCCGTCCGCCGAGAGCGGGGTGAAGTCGATCAGCTTGTGCAGCCGGGTGCCGCGCGTCTCCGTGAGGCTTCCGCCGCGTCGCTCGACCCAGCGTTGCGCGAACCTGTGCGCGGCCGGCCGATCGCCCGCGACCCCGCCGAGCTCTGGCAGTACTTCGGCGAACGCGTCGGCGATCGGTTCGGCGAGCTGCTCCGGGAGCGCACCGAGGTACACACCGCGGCCCGGCGTCCGCATCGCGACGCCGATCACATCCGGGTCGTGCGCAGAGTCGTGCACGGAGACGAAGTACGACGGCTCGGACTCGGCCCGCGCCGTACCGTTCGCGCGCTCGTGCACGTTGCTCATGATGATCGTGTGCAGCACCGGATCCTGTTGCAGGAAAGGGAACACGGTCTGCTCGAACGCCTGCGGATCGCTCGTCACCCGGACATCCATGGCCCGGATCGTACGCCTGCAGGCGTACGCGGGTCGTCCGGATTTACACTGCGACCATGTCCACCACGCGGTTGTTGCTGCTCGGCGTCGTGCGGATCTTCCAGCCGGCGTACGGGTACCAGCTGCGCCGCGAGCTGATGAGCCGGGGTTGATGTTCGCCCACGCCTGCACGTTCCACGTCATCCACCCGCTAATCAGGATTGATTAGTCAAAGTTGATTAGTCACACTGGCTCGCATGATGATCGAAGCTCGTGGGCTGGTGCGGACGTTCAAGACCAAACGCGGACCCGTGCAAGCCGTGCAGGGGGTCGACCTGGATGTGGCCGACGGGGAGATCGTCGGCTTCCTCGGGCCGAACGGGGCGGGGAAGACCACGACGATGCGGATGCTGGCGACGCTGATCAAGCCGACCAGCGGGACCGCGACCGTCGCCGGTTGTGATCTCGCGAAGGACCCGGTCGGCGTCCGGCGCGGCATCGGGTACGTGCCGCAGAGCGGATCCACGCTCCCCGAGGCGATCGCCGGCGACGAGGTCGTCGACCACGCCCGGCTGTACGGCGTACCGAAAGCGAAGGCGTCCGCGGACGGGCAGCGCCTGTTCGAGGAGTTCGACCTGCCCGGCCTCTGGCGGCGGCAGTGCAAGACGCTGTCCGGCGGTCAGCGCCGGCGGCTGGACATCGTGATGGGCCTGATCCACGACCCGAAACTGATCTTCCTCGACGAGCCGACGACGGGCCTCGACCCGCAGGCCAGGGCCAACCTCTGGGAGCACATCCGCGGCCTCCGCGACCGCGGCGCGACGATCTTCCTCACCACGCACTACCTGGACGAGGCGGACGCGCTCTGCGACCGGATCCTGGTCATCGACCACGGCAAGATCGTTGCCTCCGGCACCCCGGAGAACCTCAAGCAGCAGGTCTCCGGCGACGCCGTCCGGCTGAGTCTGGCCGACGCCACGCAGGCACCCGAGGTGATGAAGATCGTCCGCGAGCTCGACGGCGCGGTGGAGGTCGAGACCGACGCCGACGTGGTCGGTTTCCGGATCCAGCGCGGCGGTTCGGTGCTGCCCGGCCTGCTCCGCTCGATCGATTCCCAGGGCATCGAGTTGCACGGGGTCGAGGTCCACCGCCCGACCCTCGACGACGTGTTCCTGACCATGACCGGCCGCTCGCTGCGCGACGAGGACACTGCCGCCCCCACCGCCCCCACCGACGAGAAGGAAGAGGCCGTCGCATGACCGTCCTCCGCGAAACCTGGATCGTGTTCCATCGGCAGATGCGGCTGTCGCTGCGCAACCCGATGTGGTCGATCCTGATGCTCAGCCAGCCGCTGATGTACCTGTTCCTGTTCGGCCCGCTGCTCAAGCCGCTCACCGCGCAGATCAGCCAGGGCCAGGCCACGAACGCCTACCAGGTGTTCATCCCGGGTCTGATCGTCCAGCTCGGCATGTTCGGCGCGATGTTCGTCGGCTTCGGCCTGATCGCGGAGTACCGCGCCGGTGTGATCGAGGCCGACCGCGTGACCCCGGCGTCCCGGATGGCCCTGATGGCAGGCCGCGTACTGCGCGACGTCGTCGTATTGGTGGTCCAGTCGATCCTCCTGCTGCTCGCCGCGCTCCCGCTCGGCCTGCGCGCTCCGTGGGGCGGCGTACTGCTCTCGCTCGTGATCGTCGCCCTGCTCGGTGCGACGTTCGCCTCGCTGTCGTACTCCGTCGCGCTGATCACCAAGAGCGAGGACGCGCTGGCCCCGCTGCTCAACGGGATCGCCATGCCGTTGCTGCTGCTGTCCGGCATCCTCCTGCCGATGCAGATCGGCCCGACATGGCTCCAGCGGCTGTCCGACATCAGTCCGCTCAAGCATGTCGTCAACGGCGTCCGCGCCCTGTTCCGTGGCGACATCAGCAGCTCTGCGTCGATGTGGGGCCTGTTCTGGGTCGTACTGCTCACAGTGATCGGTCTGGCCGTCGGAGCGCGCACTTTCCGTAAGGAGTCCGCCTGACGCTAGGCACTGTTCACGTGGAGGTCGCTCAGGGCCACTAGCGTTTCGGGCATGCGTTCGCCGATGGTCCGTGGGCTGGTCGGCTCTGTCGTCGTTGCTCTGGCCAGCCTGGTGACCTCGGTGGTGCCCCAGTCGTCCTGGGTCGCCGGTCTGCCGATCACGGGCGATCTCCGTCACTCGCTGGTCGGCCGGATGGTCGGCCTCACGTTCATGGTCGCCGGGCTCGGGCTGATGGCCTGGGCCTGGCTGGCCGTGGGCCGCCGAGTCATGGCCGGCGAACGGCTCCCGCTGCTCCGCATGACGGCGTACTGGAGCGCACCGCTGTTGCTGGCCCCGCCGCTGTTCAGCCGCGACGCCTGGAGCTATGCGGCGCAGGGCGCGCTCGTGGCCAACGGCTACAACCCGTACGACGTGGGCCCGGGCGTGCTGTCAGGCCACATCGTCGAGGCCGTCGACCCGATGTGGATGCAGACACCTGCGCCGTATGGGCCGTTGCCGCTCGCGTACGGCGGACTGGTCGCCCACGTGACCATGAACCCGTACACGCTGATGCTGGCGCACCGCCTCCTCGCCGTACTGGGCATTGTGCTCATCGCCTGGGCTGTACCGCGTCTGGCCGGCGCATGTCGGGTCGACCCGGCCTTTGCGACCTGGCTGGTCGTGCTGAACCCGATGCTGATCACGCACGGCATCGGTGCGGCCCACAACGACGTACTGATGATCGGACTGGCCTGTAGTGCGTTCGCGGTAGCGCTGACCGGCCGGTGGGGTACGGCGGCTGTCATAGCGGGCGCCGCAGCAGCGGTGAAGCTGCCGGGTGGACTGGTGGTGATTGCTATTGCTGCAGTGATGAGCCCACTGGCCGGACGGCTGCTTCGGTTCGCCAGTCTGGCGATTGCTGGCGCTGTGTCGGTGCTGACGCTGTTCACCATCGGTGCACTGACCGGTGTGGGCTCTGGGTGGTTCGGTGCGCTGGATGTACCCGGACTGGTCCGGTCGCCGTTCTCCATCGCCAATCTGGTCGGCATGGCAGCGTCCGGCGTACTGGGGTGGCTGGGCGAGGACACTGCGGCTGCGCAGGCGCTCCAGATCGTCAGACTGGTCGGAATGGTCGCTGCGCTCGGATTGATCGCAGTACTGAGTCTTCGGTCGTCGATCCACTACGCCGCGCGGGCAGTCGGCATCGCATTGCTCGTAGTGGTCGTGCTGGGTCCGAGCGCCCACGACTGGTACTTCCTGTGGTGCCTGCCGTTCCTTGCCGTCGCGAGGCCCGGCCGGAAGCTGACGATGATCATGACCGCCGTCAGCCTGATCTTCACGATCGCCGCGCCGCTGAACTCGTCGCTGCGCGGCGCGACCATCCCGATCCTGACCACGACCGCGCTGGTGATCGCGGTGGCGCTGCCCCTGCTCAACCACCTGCGCACCATGCACCCGGCGCGGAAGCCGGCGAAGGTCCCGGTTACAGCTGCTTGAGGGCAGCCACCATCGCCTCACCCAGCGGGCGGTGGTCGTCGCGTGAGATCTTCACCTCGACGACGTCCAGGCCGGCCACCGTCGGCGTCAGCGCAGCCCGCAGCTCGTCGACCGTCGCGACACTCGTGTACGGCGTACCCGTCGCGGCGCACAGTGCGCGCAGGTCCACGTTGTGCGGCGTACCGAAGACTCGCTCGAAATGCGTGGCATGCGTCGGATCGCCCTGCTCCAGCGTGGAGAAGATCCCGCCGCCGTTGTCGTTCACGACCACGATCCGCAGATCAGGACGGGCCTCGTCCGGGCCGATCACGAGCCCGTTGCTGTCGTGCAGGAACGCCAGATCACCGATCAGCGCGTACGTCGGACCCGCGTTCGCCAGCGCTGCGCCGACGGCCGTCGAGATCGTGCCGTCAATGCCGGCCAGCCCACGGTTGGCGATCGTGCGGATCGGGACGACCGGGGCCAGGTCGAGGTCGCGGATCGGGTTCGAGGACGCGACGACGAGCATGCCGTCGGCGCCGGCCGCCGCACCGACGAGTGCTGCGACGCGCGGTCCGCTCAGACTGTCGGCGAGGACCTTGTCGATCTCCGGACGCGCCAGCTGGTCGGCGTGCTGCCACTGCTCGAGCCAGTCGGTCGTATCGGCGCCGGTGACCTCGAGCCCGGTGACGACCGACCTCGCGCGCCGGGCCGGGTCCGGCCAGAGACCGGTCGGCGAGACGACGATCAGCTCCACGTCCGGCCGGGCCAGCAGCTTCGAGATCGGCCGGGACAACGTCGGGTGCCCGAACACCAGCACCCGTTCGATCTCCGCGCCCAGAGAGCTTGCCTGCAGCAACAAACGGTACGCCGAGATCGCCGCCGAACCGATCCGCGCCCGGCTGGACGGCTCCGCGAACAGCGGCCACTTGCCTGCCTCCGCGGCCAACCGCGCGGCCTGCGATGCGCCGTCACCTGCGACCACTACCGTCTTCGGGCCTGGTGAAATGACCGACGGCTTCGCGGCTGCCGCGTGCACTGCAGTCCAAGGTCCAGTGCTGCGGCCCTGCAAGGACTCCGGCCACTCTGGTCCGTCTGTGGGCACCAGCGGCTCACTGAGCGGGCAGTTGAGCTGGACCGGGCCGGGGTCGGCCGAGCGGGCCCCAGTCGCGTTGGCGACTGCGCGCGCGACCTGAGACCGCCAGTACGCCACCTGTCCGATCTCGCGGACCGGCGTACCCATCTCGTGGAACAGCCGGACCGCAGAGCCGAACACCTTGATCTGGTCGGTCGTCTGGTTCGCACCGCTACCTCTGAGTGCCGGCGGCCGGTCCGCACTCAGCACGATCAGCGGGAGCCCACTGTGCGATGCCTCGAGTACTGCGGGGTGCAGGTTCGCCACCGCCGTACCGGATGTGGTGACCACTGGGACCGGCAGACCGGTGCCGCGCATCAGACCGATGGCGAGGAATCCCGCCGTACGCTCGTCGATCCGCACGTGCAGCCTGAGCCGGCCACTGCGATCCGCCTCGGCGAACGCCAACGCCAACGGCGCACTCCGGGAGCCCGGTGACACCACCGCTTCCCGTACGCCGTTGCGGATCAGCTCGTCGACCACCACAGTCGCAAAGGCCGTGGACGGGTTCATCCCGCACTCCTCACTCGCATCAGGCGTTCTTCCCACACCTTGGTCCGCTCTGCATCGGCACGTGCCGCTTCCAAGCGGTCCGGTACGACGCGCTTGACCGGCAGGAACCCGTCAACTGCAACTAGAGGCTCTGTAACTAGTTCGGATGTGAACATGGAGACGGTTGCCAGACCGCAGGCGTACGGGAGCTCGGGAAGTGCGGCGGCGAGCGCCACCCCCGCAGCGATCCCGACCGAGGTCTCCAACGCCGATGACACCACGACCGGCAGCCCGATCTGCTCGGCAATCTCCAAGCACGCCCGGACCCCACCGATCGGCTGCACCTTCAGTACGGCGATGTCCGCAGCGTCGAGTTTCTTCACCAGCAGCGGATCCTCGGCCCGCCGGATCGACTCGTCCGCCGCCACCGGTACGTCGGTCCGCCGCCGCACCTCGGCCAACTCCTCCACGGTCGCCGACGGCTGCTCGACGTACTCGAGGTCGAAGCGCCGCAACTCCTTCAGGCTCTGCACGGCCTGGTCGACCGACCATGCGCCGTTCGCGTCGATCCGCACGCGGCCGGAACCGATCGCGTCCCGCACTGCTTCCACACGCGCGATGTCGTCGGCCAGCGTCTGCCCCGGCTCGGCCACCTTCACCTTCGCCGTACCGCAGCCGCTGGCTCTGACGATCTCCGCTGCCTTCTCGGGGCCGATCGCGGGCACGGTGCAGTTGACGGGAACGCGGTCGCGGACCGGCGCCGGCCACCCGACCTCGGCGGCTTCGCGCGCGGCGCGTAACCAGGACACGCAGGTCGCGTCGTCGTAGTCCAGGAACGGGCTCCACTCCGCCCAGCCCGCCGGCCCTTCGAACAGCATCCCCTCGCGGACCGTGATGCCGCGAAACTTGTTCTTCAGCCCGATCGAGTACGTGATCACCGCACGCCCTCCAGCAGTCCCTGCCGATCAACCTTGCCCGAGGCAAGCATCGGCAACGCGTCCAGCCCGATCACGTCCCGGGGAGCCCAGGTCCGGGGCAACGTCTCACTCACCCAGTCCCGCAACGCGTCCCGCCCGATCTCGCCGACGACGAACGCGACCACGCGCGAACCCCACTCCGCGTCCGGAACCCCCAGGACCACAGCGTCCTTCACCTGCGGATGCTCGAGCAACCGCGCCTGCACGGTGGTCAGCGTCACGTTCACCCCGCCGGAGATCACCACGTCATCGACCCGGCCGACCACCCGCAACCGCCGGTCCACGAACTCACCCCGGTCCTGCGTGCGGAACCAGCCGTCCGTCAGCACCTCGGCCGTCAGCTCCGGTCTCAGCCGGTACCCGGAGAACAGCGTGCTCCCCTTGATCAGGATCCGCTGTTCGTCGTCGAGCTCGACCGACGTGCCCTCCAGCGGCACACCGGCGTACACGCACCCGCTCCCGGTCTCGGTCATCCCGTACGCCGGGATCGCGGTCACGCCCGCCTCCGCCGCTCTCGCCTTCAACGGCGCCGGCATCGACGCCCCGCCGATGATGATCGCGTCGAACGAGCGCAGTGCGTCCGCATCGGTCTCGAGGTACCGCGACAGCTGGGTCGGCACCATCGCCGTGTACCGCCGGGCGCCGGTCAGCGTGGCGGCGCTCTCGGTGAAGCTCTCGCCGAGCATCACCGGTGTCGTGCCGGCGACCAGCGACCGGGTGAGGATCTGCAACCCGCCCACGAAGTACGGCTTCATCGGCAGCAGCCACTGGCCCGGCCCGCCGAGCCGGTCGTGGGTCGCGTGGGCGGACGCGATCAGCGCTTCCCGGGACAGCAGCACGCCCTTCGGCTCACCGGAGGAACCCGAAGTGGTGAGCACCACAGCGCATCCGTCCTCCAGCGGCCGGTCCGGCGCCGCAGCCTGCTCGACCCGGGTTGCCCCCGCCGCGTCGTCCGGCAGCGGCGCGAACGGCGTACCGCTGCCGTCCAGCACACCGGCGAGCGCCGCCAACACCTCATCCGGCGTCCCCGGAACCAGCCGCAACCTAGCCATAACAACCCGAGCGTACGGCCCGCTGCCCGCGCTCGGCCTCTCGGCTGACAGAATCGACGGTCATGGCCACCCCTGCCCAGTGGATCGAAGGCGCCCGCCCCCGCACGTTGCCCGCCGCGATCTCCCCTGTCCTCGTCGGAACCGGCGCGGCGGCGTACCTCGACGGCTTCGTCTGGTGGAAGGCGCTGCTGGCCCTCGGCGTCGCGCTGGCGCTCCAGATCGGCGTCAACTACGCCAACGACTACAGCGACGGCATCCGCGGCACCGACGAGAACCGCGTCGGCCCGCTCCGCCTCGTCGGCTCGAAGGTCGCCTCCCCCGGCCAGGTCAAGGCCGCTGCGTTCACCTGCTTCGGCATCGGCGCCGCGCTCGGCATCGTCCTCGCCGCGACCACCACCTGGTGGCTCCTGGTCGCGGGCGCCGCTTCCCTCCTCGGGGCGTGGTTCTACACCGGCGGCAAACGCCCGTACGGCTACCGCGCGCTGGGCGAAGTCAGCGTGTTCCTCTTCTTCGGCCTGGTCGCCGTCCTCGGTACGACGTACGTCCAGGCCGAGACCATCACGTGGCCTGCCGTTGCCGGCGCTGTCTCGGTCGGCGCGATCGCGTGCGCGCTTCTGGTCGCCAACAACCTCCGCGACATCCCGACCGACTCGGTCACCGGCAAGCGCACCCTCGCCGTGGTCCTTGGCGCCGCGCGCTCGCGCCAGTTGTACGCCGCGCTGGTGATCCTCGCGTTCGTCCTGGCCGCAGTCTCCGTGATCGCCACGCCCTGGACCCTCCTCGCCTTCATCGCCGCGCCGCTCGCGATCAAGTCGATCCGGGTAGTCCTCAGCGACGCCGTCGGCCCCGCCCTGATCCCGGTCCTCAAGGGCACCGGCCAGACCGAACTCCTCTACGCCATCGGCCTAGCGCTCGGCCTGGCACTGGGCGCGTAGTCCGGCAGGACCAAGCTGCTGTTGGCCTCCCGACCCTCGTCACCCGTCATACTCGCCGCCCGAAGCGCGGCGTTGCGTGCGTCGAGGATCTCTTGGGTGCCGGGGGCAACGAACTTCTTGCCGGTCTCGACCAGGGCCTGGTTCTCCTCGACGAACGCGCGGATCCGCTTCTCGTACGCCGCGAACGCCTCGGCGTGATCGGCGTACGTCGCCAGCTCGCCGGCCAGCACGTACGCGCCGACGAGCGAAACGCTCGAGCCCTGACCGGACATGAACGAGGTCGCGTACGCCGCGTCGCCGACCAGCGCGACCCGGCCCCGCGACCACGTCGGCATGTGGATCTGACTGACGACGTCGAAGAACAGATCGTCGGATTCACGCATCGCGGCGACCAGTCGCGGCACGTGCCAGCCCTGGTCGGGGAACGTGGCGGCGACAAGTTCGCGCTGCGCCTCGGGGTCGCGGAAGGCGTCGTACGGCGGCTCGCCCCGCCGGAACGTGAGGAAGCCGTGCATCGGCTCGCTCGGGTCGTGTGCGTACAGCACCGCGGCCCGGCCGGCGACATTCCAGGAGACGCCTTCGTGGGACAGCCCGAAGTCGTTCGGGATCGTGAAGCCGGCGAACACGTAGCCCTGGTACGCGTGGAACTCCTCCTCCGGCCCGAAGACGAGCCGGCGGACGTTCGAGTGCAGGCCGTCGGCGCCGACGACCAGATCGAACGTACGCCGGGCGCCGCTGTCGAAGACGACGTCGACACGATCGCCCCGGTCGTCGAGCTGCGCGATCGAGTCGTGGAACAGGAACTCGACCTTGTCCGCGATCGGCGCGTAGAGCGCGTCAGCCAGGTCACCGCGCCGTACCTCGAGATCCAGCCCTTCCGTGCCACCGGTCATCGACTCGGGCCGGACCGACGCGATCAGCTCGCCGTCTGCGTCCACGAACGAGATCTGCTGCGTGTCGACATGCGCCTTGCGGAGCTGCGGCAGCAGGCCCATCCGGTCGGCGACGTCTCTCGCCGTACCGCGGATGTCGATGGCGTACCCACCGCCCCGGACCGCGGCGGCCTTCTCCACCACGGTCACCTCGAAGCCGTAACGCTCCAGCCAGTACGCAAGAGCGGGCCCGGCGATGCTTGCACCTGATATCAGAACACTGGTCATGGTAGTGATCCCTTCCAGAAGTATGTACCTTAGGTACCTAACTCCTGGAGCATAAACATACCTAAGGTAGGTAATCAAGTGTCAGGTGACTCCCGGGACGAGCTGGCGTTGCTCCCCCGCCTGGCCCAACTAGGCACGGCCATGAACCGCGGCCGCATCGCACAACAGGCCACGGAGGCGACCGGCCTGGCCCTGGACCGTCCGGCGATGACGATCCTGCTGACCCTCTCCATGGCCGACACCCCCCTCCGAGTGGGCGAGATCGCCGACCGCATGCAGGTAGTCGGCCCCCACGTCACCCGCCAGGTCCAGTCCCTCGAACACCGCGGCCTGGTCCGCCGAGTAACCGACCCCAACGACCGCCGAGCCAGCCTCATAGAACCCACCCCAACCGGCACCGAGGCCGCCAACCGCTACACCGAAACCATCAGCACGTGGTTCCGCGAGGTAATCGCCAACTGGCCCGAGAAGGACCGAGCGGAGCTGAACCGCCTCCTGATCAAACTCACCGACGACATCACAGCCCGCCTAGCCGACTCCTGAGGTCATCGGAAGTCACCGGCGAGCAGGAGGCACGTCGAGGAACGCGGCGACGAGGAAGCACCTGGGCGTGGAGCTACCCACAGCCCCCGCCCGTAGGCACCAGCCATGCGGTCGAACGCGACCTGCAGCTAACAAGCGCAGGCAGCGCATGCGGGGCGAACCACCTTCCCCGACGACCAGCCTCCGCCCAGCCGCAGGCGCCAGCCGCGCAGTCGCCCGCACTCACACGCGAGCGGAGCGAGCGCACCGCGGCGGCAGCCGCAATCCGCCGGCCGCAGCCGACACCACCCGGCGACAGCCCGACAACCCGGCGACAGCCGGAGCATCCGGCGATAGCCGGCAGATACACGGCGCTAAGCCGGGGGCGGGTGGGAGCGCGCGGTGCAGGCGCGCTGAGGAGCGCAGCGACGAAGGAAGCGGCTGCGTAGCACGCGGGGGCTGACCACACTCCCCTCTACAACCCCACTTACTCCGGTTCGGTCCAGATGCCCGTGCGGGCGAAGGTTTCCAGGGTGACGGTGTACGGGGTGATGTCGATGCCGCTCGTCCGGAGCCAGGCGTCGTCGTAGTACGTGTTGCCGTAGCGTTCGCCGCTGTCGCAGAGCAAGGTGACGATGCTGCCGCGGGTGCCGGCCTTGCGCATTTCGGCAGCCAGCCGGAGCGAACCCCACAGGTTCGTGCCGGTGGAGCCGCCGACGAGCCGGCCAGTGACGCGGGAGCAGAAGCGCATCGCAGCGATGGACGCAGCATCGGGGACCGAGATCATCCGGTCGACCACGCCCAGCACGAACGACGGTTCGACCCGCGGCCGGCCGATGCCCTCAATACGAGACGGCCGGCCCGTGGAGAACTCGTGGTCGCCGGCTTCGAACGCGGGGAAGAACGCGGAGTTCTCCGGGTCGACCACCGCGACCGACGTGTCGTACCGCTGGTAGCGGACATACCGCCCGATGGTCGCCGACGTACCGCCGGTGCCCGCGCCGACCACGACCCAGGTCGGGATCGGGTGCTGCTCGAGTGACAGCTGCCCGAAGATCGACTCGGCGATGTTGTTGTTGCCGCGCCAGTCCGTCGCGCGCTCGGCGTACGTGAACTGGTCCATGTAGTGCCCGCCGGTCTCCTCGGCCAGGCGCTTGGCCTCGCCGTAGATCTGGCCGGAGCGTTCGACGAAGTGACAGCGGCCGCCGTAGAACTCGATCAGCTCGACCTTCTCGGGGCTGGTCGAGCGCGGCATCACCGCGACGAACGGGAGCCCGAGCAGCCGCGCGAAGTACGCCTCGCTCACCGCGGTGGACCCGCTGGACGCCTCGATGACCGTGGTGCCTTCGTGGATCCACCCGTTGCAGAGGGCGTACAGGAACAGGGACCGGGCGAGCCGGTGCTTGAGCGAGCCGGTGGGATGTACGGACTCGTCCTTGAGGTACAGGTCTACACCAGTACCGTCCGGCATCGGGAACACGTGCAGATGGGTGTCCGCGCTGCGGTTCGCGTCGGCATCGACGATCCGGATCGCCTCGGACACCCAGGCCCGCGCCTTGTCGTCACGCCGGTCGACCTCGCGGCACGCCCTGTCAGCCTCACTCATGCGGGCCAGGCTAGGACCTACAGCCCGATTTGAGTATTCCTACGCTCGGTGACCGGGGCCGGCGGGCGACAGGATCGGAGTCATGATCCCCCTCGGAGCGGTCGAGTTCTCCCCCGGCGAGGTCGCCATGATCCTCGCCGTACTCACCCTCGGCGCCACCGCCCTCGCCCTCCCCGCGACCCTGACCTTCGCCTGGGTCGGGCACCGCCGGGCCACGCAGCACCGAGGCTGGGCCGCGTTCGGATATTGGCTCACAGGTACGGCGATCTGCCTCGCCACCACCGCCCTCGCCGCGGACAGGGGCCTCGGCTGGTGGGCGGTCCCCCTGGGCTGGATCCCGACCTTGTTGCTGGCGGTAGCGCTCAGGCCTCGATCGGACCCGAAGGCGAGCTAAGTTGGGGGTCCATGACCACCGGGAAGCAGGGGGCGGGATGAGCGAGAACGGCGATCGGCCGACGCGGCAGCGGGTGACGTTGACCGACATCAGTTCGCGGGCGTGGGAGCACCCGGCGGACCGTGGTGCGCTGGTGGCACTGCGGCAGTTGAAGGGCTTCGACTACGTCCTGCGGAAGATGTCCGGGATGATCAACGAGCGCGCGTTCCGGCTGCAGTTCCTCGGCGGGGCGATCCGGGTGGACGAGCGGCAGTTCCCGACCATGCACCGGCTCTACACCGAGGCCGGCGTCACCCTCGACGTCCGCCAGCTTCCCGAGCTGTTCGTCACCAACAGCCCGATCTGGAACGCGATGACGATCGGTATGGACAAGCCGTTCATCGTCGTGAACAGCGCGCTGATCCAGGGCATGGACGAGGAGGAACTGCGGTTCGTCCTCGGCCACGAGCTCGGTCACGCACAGAGCGGCCACGCCCTGTACCAGACGCTGCTGCTCTGGCTGATGCGGCTCACCGGCGCGTTCAACTGGATGCCGCTCGGCGCGCTCGGGCTGCGCGCTATCATCGCCGCGCTGCACGAGTGGTCCCGCAAGGCCGAGCTGTCCGGCGACCGGGCCGGCCTGCTCGCGACCCAGGACCCGGCGGTCGCGCTGCGGGTCCAGATGAAGCTCGCCAGCGGCGGTCAGCTCGCCGAGCTCGACACGACGGCCTTCCTTGCCCAAGGCACGGAGTACGAGAGCGCCGGCGACCTTCGCGACAGCGTGCTGAAGCTGCTGCTGCTCGAGGCGCAGTCGCACCCGCTGGCCGTGATCCGCGCGCACGAGCTGCGCCGCTGGGTCGACGAGGGCGAGTACACGACGATCGTGTCCGGCGACTACCCGAAGCGCCAGGACGACGCCAACGCGTCGATCTCCCAGGAGGCGAAGAACGCCGCCAAGTCCTACACCGACGCCTTCAACCGCTCCCAGGACCCGCTGGCAAAGCTCATCCGCGACCTCGGCGACGGCCTCGGCGGCGTCCGCGACTGGGTGTCCTCCAAGTTCCCGCCTCGGTGACGGGACAGGTGCTGAAGACCGCGCGTCTGGAGGCGTTCAGCGACGGTGTCTTCGCGATCGCGATCACGCTGCTGGTGATCGAGATCAAGGTTCCCGAGGACACCGCGCACCTGATGCAGCAGTTGGGGCACCTGTGGCCGTCGTACCTCGGTTATGTCATCAGCTTCCTCGTGATCGGCCTGGTGTGGGCGAACCATCACGCGATGTTCGACCACATCGCGAGCGCCTGGTCGCCGGCGGCCTGCCGTTCAACGCGATCTGGGAGCACGCCCGCCGCGGCCACCGGCTGCTGGGCGACACGATCAGCCCGCAGGATGCTCGTAAGATGAGCCGCCGCTTCCTGCTCGGCCCGCTGCTGTACGGCGCAGGCACCGCGCTCGGCGCGATCCTGCCGATCCTCGGCATCATCGCGTTCTCACTACTCATCCCGTTCTACTGGCTGCCGCCCCTGACCCGACGGATCACCACATGATCGATGTACAACCAATCGGCCCCGACGACTGGAAGGCCTGGCGCGAACTGCGCCTGGCCGCGCTCGAGGAGGCGGCGTTTGCCTTCGGTTCGCAGCTTGCGGACTGGGTGGACGCGCCCGAGGAGCGTTGGCGCGAGCGACTCGGCGCGCCCGGTGCGTACCAGGTGATCGCCTCGATCGACGGTACGCCGGCAGGTATGGCCGGCGGGTTCCCGGACGAGGACCACGCGGAGCTGGTCTCGATGTGGGTCGCCCCGGCGGGCCGCGGCAAGGGCGTCGGCAACGCGCTGATGACCGCGATCGAGGACTGGGCCCGCGGCATCGGCGCCACCGCCCTCAAGCTGTCCGTTGTCCCCGGCAACGATCCCGCCCACAGCCTCTACGAACGCCACGGCTACACCGACACCGACGAACCCGGCGACCTGATGCCCGACGGCGTACGCCGCGAAATCGTCATGCAAAAACCCCTTTGAGAGCAGAAGGAAAGAGCTCGAAAAGAACAAAGGAAAGAAGCTTTAGAGTAGTGGCTGGCTCCGGCGATCAACTGCACGAAGCCTCGAATGCCTTTCCCAGAAAGAAAAGATCAAAGATAGAGATTTAGAGTGATGGCTGGCTTCGACAGTAGCCGCAAGTTAGCCGGCCGGAGGGACCAGAACCTTGGGGGCGCCTCCACGAGATCACTCATCAGCCGCTCGCGTTCGCAGGCCAGCCTTTCAGAACCTACCTGCCTTCCGTCACGCCAGGAGCACAGGCAAACTCGCGGCTGACCTCCGGCGGTCAGCCGGAGGTTTGGCTCTGCGACGCGGGCCCGTCGCCCGTCGCCTGCGTCATCCGCAACCCCGCCGGGTGGTGGCGAACGGCTCCCCCCGTAGGCCGAGTCGTGGATCACGGCAAATCTCCCGAACCACACTCCACGACTCGGCGGACGCACTCCGAGCCAGTTGCCACGACTCGACGAACGGGCGGAGTTAGCTGACGGTCCGGGAGATCGGGGCACCCAGACCATGCTCACTGATCTGGAAGACCCCACCGATAGTCAAACTTGTGGTTCACCGCCGAAGCCAGCCACTACTCTAAATCTCTGTTGTTTCTTTGGTCTTTTCTTTCAGCTGTTGCTAGCTCTTTGCACGAAGGCGAAAGGCCCGCTTCCCCCCTCCCGGGAAGCGGGCCTTTCGGGTATTGGCGGGGCTCAGCCCATGTGGACCGGGGACTGGCCGTCGTTTGCCAGGTCCTTGTGCTTGATCGACAGGCCGATCAGCGTGATCAGCGCAGCGCCTAGCGCCAGGAACGCGGACCAGATGAACGCGCGGGTGAACCCGTGCGTCGTAGCCAGCGCGGTGAACTGACCCTGCAACTGCTTGATCTGCTCCGGCGACTGCCCGGACTCCGCCGCCTTCTGCAGGCCCGGGGCCAGCTCGGCGAACTTGTCCTTGATCGCGCTCGTGGAGATCGTGCCCAGCAGCGCCAGGCCGACCGCACCACCGATCTGCTGCACGGTGTTCAGTACGGCGGATCCGACACCGGAGTCCTCCGCAGCGACACCGCTGACCGCGGTGAGCGTGAGCGGCACGAAGATCAGGCCCATACCGAACGAGAGCACCAGGATGTACGGCAGCAGGTGCGTCCAGTACGTCGAGTCGACCTCGAGCCGGCTGAACCCGAACATGCCGGCCGCAACGAACACGCCACCGGTACCGGCGATCCAGCGCGGGTCGACCCGCGCCACCAGCGTCGACGCGACCTGGGCCGCGACCACGATGCCGAGGCTGAACGGCAGGAACGAGATACCGGTCTTCAGCGCGCTGTAGCCCATGATGCTCTGCACGAAGATGCCCAGGAAGTAGAACATCGAGAACATCGCCGCGCCGACGATCAGCATCACGAAGAAGCTGACCCCGCGGGTCCGGTTCGCGAGGATCCGGAACGGCATCAGCGCGTGCTTCGACCGGGCCTCGATCCCGAGGAAGATCCCGATCAGCGCCAGGCCGCCGAGGATGTAGGTCAGCGTGAGCGCGTCGCCCCAGCCGTTGGTCGCGGCGTGCGTCAGGCCGTAGACCAGCGAGGTCAGACCCAGCGTGCCGGTGATCGCACCGGGCAGGTCGAACTTGCCGGTCTGCCGCTCGGACTCGCCCAGGAACCGGAACGCCAGTACGGCGACCAGCAGGCCGATCGGCGTGTTGATGAAGAACGTCCAGCGCCAGGACGCCTCGGTCAGCGCGCCACCCAGGATCAGACCGACGGCGGCACCCGCACCGGACATCGCGGCGTACACGCCCATCGCCCGGTTGCGCTCCTTGCCGGCCGGGAACGTCGTGGTGATCAGCGCGAGCGCGTTCGGCGAGGCCGCCGCGGCCGCGAGACCCTGCAGGATCCGGCTGATCAGCAGCACGCTCTCGCTCTGCGCGATACCGCCGACGAACGACGCGAGGCCGAACAGCACGACACCGAACACGAACACCTTGCGGCGGCCGAGGATGTCACCGATCCGGCCGCCCAGCAGCAGCAGACCGCCGAAGGCCAGCGCGTAGGCGTTGACGACCCACGGCAGCGACGCGTCGCTGAACCCGAGTGCGCCCTTGATGTGCGGCAGGGCGATGTTGACGATGGTGCCGTCCAGCACCACCATCAGCTGCGCCATGCAGATCAGCGCGAGCGCGATACCGAGATTGCGGTGACCGTGACCGGCGGACTCGCCGACCGTATCGGTCGGCCTGCCTTCCGGCGGATCGGCCTTGATGACTTCTTCGGACATAAGAGAACTTCCCCTCTTGGGCAGACTGTCTTGCTTTGCCGCGGACCGGCCCCTCACCGGTCAGCTCACCTGCGACCCCCGCGCCGCAGGCAGGATCACGTTGTCGATCACTCGGAGGATCAGGTCGTCGGTCGGCTCGACGCCGAGGATGTAGGCGTGGTGGATGACCACGGCCGGCAACGTCACCGACAGCAGGTCGACGTCGACGCCCGGAGCGATCTCGCCGCGCTCGACGGCACGCTCGTACACCTTGTTGGTGAGGGCCTGCCGGGGCGCCAGGAAGCGCTCGCGGAAAGCCTTCTGCAGCTCGTCGTCGCGGTGCAGCGCGGTCAGCAGACCGGCGATCACCGACATCGGCATCTCGTCGGTGAAACCACCGGCGCCGCAGGACATCGAGATCAGGTCGCCGCGCAGGCTGCCGGTGTCGACCTCCTCCGGCATCGGGCACCCCTTGGCCCGGCTGATCGCGTCGACGACCAGCTCGGCCTTCGTGGACCAGCGCCGGTACAGCGTGGCCTTGCTGGCCTTCGCCGCCGTCGCCACCGCGTCCATGGTCAGCCGGTCGTAGCCGAGCTCGGCCACCACCGCCACGGTCGCATCGAGGATCTCGTCCTCACGACCACCCTCGACCCGCGGCCGCTGCCGCACGCCTGCTGTGTCCACCATCATCACCCTGCGTAGCTACAAGAACACCGATAGAACGAAACTGTTTCGTTTCATCCATCACTCTACGACTCATGTGAAGGAATGCACAAAGGATTTTGCGGAGATTTCGCCAGTGGCATAAGTCACTGTCCGTACCAGTTGATCACTGGTACAACCCCAGCAGCCCCGCCCGCCAACCCCGACCGCAGCTCCCCCGCTCGCGAACATCCAGGGCCGACCCTCTCGCCATGAGCAACGTGGATCGACATCGCCCGCCCGTCAACCAGGGTTGCCAATCCAGGGGTGGTTCACCCACCGGGTTGTGGGTTCACCACCGCTACTCCAGGCCGCGAACCCACCACGCGATGGGTGAACCCATCTCGTCGGTCCGCATCGCCCCCAGATCTGCGGCGCGCCAACCGGCCCACTCGGGGTCGTCCCCCCGGGACAGCCACGCCGGTGCGATACCGCGCGGCTGGTTCACACCACCGAATCCACGGGGTCGATCGGCCAGCTCAGGGGTGGCCCCCCGGGGATGGCCGCGCTGGGGCGTGTTCTGGCGGCGTTCACCATGCACGCGGCGTTCACCATGCACGCGGCTGCATAGCGGATGGATCTCCGCGGTGTCGACGATCGCACCTGGGGGCGAGCGTCAGTCGTCGTCTTCGGCGGTGCGGGCTTGCTCGAGGCGCTGGGAGATGGTGTGGGCGCGGGTGTCGATCTTGCCGGCCAGGCGGTCCCGGGCGGCGCGCAGGACGAAGATCGAGAGGATCGAGGAGATGATCAGCGCGACCAGGAGCAGCGGGAAGATCGTCAGCCAGCTGTGCAGCGCGAACCACAGCACGGCGAAGCAGACGGCGAACAGGGCCGCCCGCAGGCCGGTGTAGATGGCGAACTCTTTCATCTCAGACCCCAGCGTAGGAGTGCAGGCCCGAGACCAACAGGTTCACGCCGACGAAGTTGAAGATGAAGACGAACCAGCCGACGATCGCGATCGTCGCGGCCCGGCGGCCACGCCAGCCGGCGGTTGCGCGGGCGTGCAGGTAGGCGGCGTACACCACCCAGGTCACCAGCGACCAGACCTCCTTGGGGTCCCAGCCCCAGTACCGGCCCCAGGCGTGCTCGGCCCAGATCGGACCGGCCACCAGGACGCCGAAGGTCCACAGCGGGAAGGCGAACGCGAGCACCTTGTACGCCGTACCGTCCATCGCCTCGGCGCTCGGGAGCCGGCGTAGTGAGGCCGACATCGTGCCGCCGGCGAGGACCTTGCGCTCGGCGCGGGCTTTCACGAGGTACAGCACGGAGACCAGGCCGCCGACAGTGAACGCACCGCCGGAGATCGCGGCCGCGGAGACGTGGATGACGAGCCAGTACGAGTGCAGCGCCGGGACGAGCGGGCCGGCCGGGGTGTAGAGCGCGAGCGAGGCCAGGCCGAGTACGGCGGCGATCACGAAGGTGACGCCGAGCCCGAGCCACTGCAGCTTGTACTTCTGCACGAAGATCAGGTAGACGATCGCGACGGCGAGCGATGCGGTGATGGAGAACTCGTACATGTTTCCCCACGGCACCCGCCCCGCCGCCAACCCACGGGTGACGACACCACCCAGGTGAAGAACAAACCCAAGCCAGGTCAGCAGAAGCCCGATCCGGCTGGCCGCATCCAACCGCTCGCTCGACTCCTGATCAGTTGGTTCTTCGCTCTCGGCAACAGTCTGCTCACCACCGGAGGCGACCAGCACCTGTTCCTTCACGTCGGCCTTTGCCACCGAGGTGCGGCCGAGGGCCCACTCCATGGCGTGGGAGATGAGGGCCAGGACGTAGATCACCGTGGCGGTCGGGATCAGCAGGTTGGAGACTTGTGCGTAGGTCTCCGGGCTCATGGCTGCTCCTCGGTCTTCCGGCTGGCTGGGTTGAGACTCTTGGTGATGGCTTGGATCTCGTCGCCCAGGCCGCGTTCGGGGCCGCGGTCCAGACCGGCGACCTCGACAACGGTACGCCCGTCCTCGTCGCGGACGCGCACCCAGGTACGACGCGGGTGGACGAACAGCGAGCCCATCAACCCGAGGATCGCCAGCAGGATGCCTGCCAGCGCGAGATCCGTCCCGGGAGTGTGGCTGACCTGCAGCTTCACCCACCGGCTGTATCCGTTGAACGTGATCGACCCGGCCTTGTCCGGCAGCGGGACGGTCTGCCCGGGCGCGAGCTGGAACCGCCACTTGTCGCCGTTCTGCTGGAACTGCGTCAGCTTGGACTTGTCCAGCTGGTACACCGACTCCGGCTTCCCGGTCTCCGGCTGCGGCCGGCCGTAGTACCCGGTCATCACCAGCTCCGGGTTCAGGTCGTCGGGGAACACCGACACCGGACCGTCCGGACCGATCACCGCGGTCGGCAGGAAGAACCCTTCGAAACCCAGCGTCATCGGCCGCGCGTCGGGCGCCTTGATCACGCCGAACGACGAGAAGTTCGAGTCCTGCGGCAGGAACGGCGCCGGCCCGGAGAATGCCACGTTCCCCTGCCCGTCGCGCACCGTCACCCGCGGCGCGTACCCGTGCCCGAGCAGGTAGACGCTGCTGCCGTCCAGCTTCAGCGGATGGTTGACCTGCAGCTCGTACGACTTCTCCGGCGCGTCCGGCGTCTGCTGGTAGTCCAACTGCGCCTTGAACTCCCGCGCCGCACCCTTCTGCGGACCGTCCTCCTGGAACTTCACCTCGAAGTCCTTGACGGTCAGCGAGAACGGCGGGAGGTCGTCGTCACCGCTGAAGGCGCGCCCGGGCGTGAAGTCGTCGTACTGCGCGATCGTGTTCGAGAACCCGTTGCCCACGACAACCAACACCGTGCCGCGGTAGCCGAACAGCGAACCCCAGGCGACGCCGACCAGCGCGAGGATCAGCGAGAAGTGGAAGAGCAGGTTGCCCGCCTCGCGCAGGTACCCGCGCTCCGCACCGACGGCGCCGTCGTACGCCTGCACCCGGAACCGCCGCTTCCGCAGCTCGCGGGTCGCAGCCTCGAGGACGCCGTCGCCGGCGTCGACCTCGAACCGCTCGTACCCGGGCAGCCGGTTCAGGTTCCGCGGCGGTTTCGGCGGCCGGGCCCGCAAACCCTTCGCGTAAACGGAAAGCCGCGGTACGACGCAGCCGATCAGTGAGATGAACAGCAGCAGGTAGATCGCGGAGAACCACGCCGATTTGTAGACGTCGAACAGCCCGAGCTTGTCGTAGATAGGCCCGAGCGTCTTGTGCGCGGTGAGGAAGTCCGAGACCTTGATCGGGTCGATCGGCGTCTGCGGGACCAGCGATCCGGGCACCGCGCCGAGCGCGAGCAGGAACAGCAGCACCAGCGCGGTCTTCATCGAGGTGAGCTGCCGCCAGGTCCAGCGCAGCCAGCCGACCAGTCCCATCGCCGGCGGCGTCGACGGTTCCTCGGGCTTCGAGGACGCCGCGATCCGGTCCTTGACGTCGCTCATCTCAGACCGCCGATCCGAAGTTGGCGACCCACTGCCGCAGGTCCGCGGTCATCGCATCCCACACTCCCGTCAGCAGCAGCAGTCCCACCGCGATCATCAGTACGCCGCCGATCCGGATCACCAGCAGCTGGTGCTTGCGGACCCACGCCACCGCGCCCAGCATCCGCCGGAACGCAAGCGCCGCGACGATGAACGGAATGCCCAGGCCGAGGCTGAACACCAGAGCCAGCGCCGCGCCCCGCCCGGTGCTGCCCTGGGTGGTGGCCAGCGTCATCACGGTCCCGAGCGTCGGACCGATACACGGAGTCCACCCGAATCCGAACAGTACGCCGAGCAGCGGCGCCGCCGCGATCCCGACCGCCGGAACCCGGTGCACCCGGACGTCGCGCTGCGCGAAACCGAACCCGCCGAGGAAGATGATGCCGAGCACAACGGTCAGTGCGCCGAGCACTCGGGTGATCGCGGTCTGGTGATCGATCAGCAGATCACCGGCCTTGCCGAACAGCACTCCGGTCAGGATGAACACCGCGGAGAAGCCGGCCACGAACAACGCCGTACCCGCGAGCATCCGGCCGCGCTTCGCCGAGTCCAGCTCGGCCGCGGACAGGCCGGTGACGTAGGACAGGTAACCGGGCAGCAGCGGTACGACGCACGGCGAGAAGAACGAGATCGCGCCGGCGAGCACTGCGATCGGCAGCGCTACCAGCATCGACCCCGTCATCGAGTCGGCGAACCACTGTCCCATCAGCCTGCGTCTTTCACCATGCCTAGCAAGGTCTGTTTGGTGACCTCACCGACCACGCGCCCCGCGACCTTGCCGGTCTTGTCGATCACCAGCGTGGTCGGGATCGCGGCCGACGAGATCTGGCCGCGGAACCGCAGCAGGCCCTTGCCGTCCGGGTCGTAGAGGTTCGGGTACGGCACCGCGAACTCCTGGACGAACTTCTTCGCCTGGGCCTGGTCGAGGTCGCGCGTGTTCAGCCCGATGAACTGCACCGACGGGCCGAGCTCCTTCGACGCCGCGACCAGATCGGGCGCTTCCTTGCGGCACGGCGGGCACCACGAGCCCCAGACGTTCAGTACGACGACCTTGCCGGTGTGGTCGGCCAGCGTCCAGGTCTTCCCGTCCAGGGTCTTCCCGGTGAGCTCCGGCGCTGCCTTCCGGTCCCCGGCCGCGAACACCGACACGTTGCCGTTGCCGCTGACGAAGCCCGACTGACCCTGCCGGCTCTGCGCGGCCTGCTGACCCGAGCTACATCCCGCGATCAGGAGCAGTCCGGCCACGGCAACCGCCGTACGACGAATCATCACGCACCGCCCACGAACTTCTTGGGACTTTTCACGGGAAGCAGATCCTTCGCCGGTTCCGAGTAGCCGACCGAGACGATCTGGTCGCCGTGGAAGGTGAACGAGGTCAGGCTGGCCAGGCTGCACTGCCGCTTGCGCGGGTCGTGCAGCATCCGGCGGCCCTCGACCGCGGACCGGACGGTCCAGATCGGCAGCTGGTGGGACACGATCAGCGCCTCGTGCCCGGCGGCCTTCTCCCGGGCGGTCTCGATCGCGTCGCGCATCCGCCGGACGATCTGCTGGTACGGCTCGCCCCAGGACGGCTTCCAGGGATTGCGCAGCAACCACCAGGCGCTGGGCCGGCGCAGCGCGCCGTCGCCGACACCGAACTTCTTGCCCTCGAACAGGTTCGCCGCCTCGATCACCCGCTCGTCGATGTCGGGGGTGAGCCCGAACACCTTGGCGATCGGCTCCATCGTCTCCTGGGCCCGCTCCAGCGGCGAGCTGACCAGGTGCACGATGTCGCGGCCCTTGACGTGCTCGGCCACCCGCTCGGCCATCGTGCGGCCGAGCTCGGACAGGTGGAAGTCGGGGATCCGGCCGTAGAGCACGCCGGTCGGGTTGTGCACCTCGCCGTGACGCATCAGGTGCACGACCGTCGTTTCGGTCACCGCTGTCCCTTCAGTTCTGTACTGCGGCTGCCGCCCGGGCAGCCGGGGCGAGGGCCGACTCCAACGCGGCCAACGCGTCGTCGTCGATGGCCGCACTGACGAACCAGGCCTCGAAGGCGCTCGGCGGCAGGTAGACGCCGGCGTCCAGCATGGCATGGAAGAACGCCGTGAACCGGGGCAGCACCTGGGCGTTCGCACCGGCGAAGTCCCGGATCTCGGCAGGTCCCTCCGAGGACTCCACGAAGAAGACGCTGAAGAGGTTCCCGGCCGCCTGGATGACGTGCGGCACACCTTCCTTGTCCAGCGCGGTCGACACCAGCCGCTGGATCGTGAGCGACGTCTCGTCGATCTTGGCGTAGACCTCGTCGGTCGCCAGCCGCAGCGTGGTCAGCCCGGCCGTGGTAGCGATCGGGTTCCCGGACAGCGTGCCGGCCTGGTAGACCGAGCCTTCGGGCGCCAGGTGGGCCATCACGTCGGCCCGACCGCCGAAGGCCGCGGCCGGGAAGCCGCCGCCCATCACCTTGCCGAAGGTCATCAGATCCGGCTCTACGCCGTCGACGCCGTACCAGCCGGAGCGGGTGATCCGGAAGCCCGTCATCACCTCGTCGGAGATGAACAGTGCGCCGTTGTCGCGGCAGGCCTGCGCGAGGAACGCGTTGAAGTTGTCGCGCGGCGGAACGACGCCCATGTTGCCGGGCGAGGCCTCGGTGATCACGGCCGCGATCTGGTCGCCGTACTCCGCGAACGCCGCGGTCACGGCGGCCTGGTCGTTGTACGGCAGCACGATCGTGTCGGCCGTGGTCGCCTCGGTGACACCCGGCGTACCGGGGATGCCCAGCGTGATGACGCCGGAACCGGCCTGGGCCAGCAGCGCGTCCACATGACCGTGGTAGCAGCCGGCGAACTTGATGATCTTGGCACGACCGGTGAATCCGCGGGCCAGCCGGAGCGCGGACATCGTCGCCTCGGTCCCGGACGACACCAGCCGGACCTTGTCCACCGGCGTCCGGGCGACGATCTCCTCACCGAGCAGCACCTCGGTCTCGGTCGGCGTCCCGTACGACGTACCCCGGGCGACCGCGGCCTGGACGGCGGCGATCACCTCCGGGTGCGCGTGTCCGAGCAGCAGCGGACCCCAGGACGAGACCAGGTCGAGGTAGCGGTTGCCGTCGACATCGGTCATGTGACATCCGTCACCAGATGCCATGAAGCGCGGTACGCCGCCGACGGCGCGGAACGCACGTACGGGAGAGTTGACCCCGCCCGGAGTGACTGCGGAGGCCCTGTCGAAGAGCTCGGCGGACTGATCTGTGTGTGCGGGCACGACGGACATTGTCCCCGACCGGCCAGTCGGGCCGGTGGGCAGGGCGGTCCGAATTACACGGGTGGATCGTGCGCGAGGGGTTCACAGGCGCTTTGTTACGCGCCAGTATGGGTACCCGGTGACGGCACGTACACGGTCTCGTCCGACGCGTAACCCACGCAACGGGGCGGACGTTAGACCTATTACGACGACAACCGACGAAGAATTACAGACTGTCCGCGGCGTGGGGCCGGGCTGGTCGATGAATCACGGAGGGGAATCATCGATGGCGAAGGGCAAGCGCCGCGCCACGGGTAGCGGCTGGCGTCAGGTGGCGCCGCTGATCCCGGTGGCGTTGTTCGCGAGCGCATTCACCGTCAGTGCCACGGACGATCCGGCGGTCGCCACGGCGTCGCTGGAGCAGGGTCTGTCCGGTGGCAACTCGGTCGTCGTTCCGAAGCAGCCGATCTCCCAGCCGGCCAGCGTGCCGCAGCCGGGTGTGGTCGGTCCGGGCGTCGATCCTGGCGAGCAGCCGACCCAGGTGGTCTCCGGACTGTCGAAGAACGGCATCCCGAACGCAGCCCTGAAGGCGTACTCCCGGGCCCAGCAGGTGCTGGCCCAGGCCGACCCGTCGTGTCACCTGCCGTGGACGCTGGTGGCCGCGATCGGCCGGGTCGAGTCCAACCACGGCCGCTTCGGCGGCAACGCGCTGAACTCGCAGGGCGTCGCGGTTCCCGGCATCTTCGGCCCGCGGCTGGACGGCTCGTCCGGCATGGCCCGGATCTCCGACACCGACGCGGGTGCGTTCGACGGTGACGGAGCGTTCGACCGCGCGGTCGGTCCGATGCAGTTCATCCCGGGCACCTGGCGAGCCATGGGAGTCGACGGCGACGGCGACGGCGTGCGGAACCCGCAGGACATCGACGACGCGGCCATGTCGACCGCGGTGTACCTGTGCTCCGGCAAGACCGACCTGTCCAACGCCTCCGACCTGAACGCGGCCGTCCTGCGCTACAACCACTCGCAAGCCTACGTCGACCTCGTGGTCAGCATCGCCAAGGCGTACGCCGGCGGCAGCTGGATCGCGGTCGGCAACGGGACGTCGGGTGACGACGTCGACGACGCGGGCCAGCAGATCGGCGGCGGCGACATCAACGCGCCGTCGGACAAGAACCTGCCGAAGACGATCGACCTCCCGACCCCGCCGCCCACGGTGGTCACGACGCCGACCGACGAGCGCGACGACACGCGGCCGACGGTGGTTCCGACCGACCGCCCGACGTCGAAGCCCACGCCCGGCAAGCCGACGTCGAAGCCGACGCCCGGTAAGCCGACCCCGACCAAGCCGACCTCGAAGCCGACCACCCCGACCACGACGACGCCCGGGGTCGCGACCCTGACGACGGCGGTAGGCCTGATCGTCGGCACGGTCGGCTCCACGGTGGGCGAGCTGCAGACGGCCACGACGTACTGCCAGTCCGAGATGGCGAAGGTGACGATCACCAAGCCGACCCAGGACCAGCTGCAGAAGTGCGTGACCGCCTACCAGACCGGTGGGGCGAAGGCGGTCGACCAGGTCATCCGCAACCTGCTGTCCCTGCTCGGACTGCTGGGCGTCCTGGGCGGAGGCATCCTCGGGAGCTGATCCCCACAGACCGGCGCGCCTGCCCCCACCCCTCCCTAGGCGCGCCCCTGGCGACGCCACGGAGCACATCCCCCCGGCTTCGTGGCGTCGCTCCTTTTTAACGATCAGACGCAGCTAACGATCAGAACTACCAGGCTCGGTCGATGGTCTGACTGATGCTGTTGCCGATGAGATCGGTGGCAGTCACCCGGATGCTCGGGTTCGAACCGGTCGGGACCTGGGCCCGGACCGTGCCGATCCCGCGCAGCGACAGCTTCTGCCAGGTCTTGCCGTCGAAGGAGATCTCAGCCGTCGTACGGAAGATCCCGAGACCACGCACGCCGGGCTGATACTTCGGCGTGAGCTCGAGCCACCCGTTCGTGTGCTTGTAGTCGACCTGCACCAGCGGCAGCACCGCCCGGCTCTTCGTCGGCACCGACAGGAAGTGCCACGTCGTGTGCGTCGACGTCGAGGTGGTCGCCCAACTGTTAGCGCCGCGCTTCTGGTCCAGCGTCAGGTCGTACCACGCGGCCCGCGCCGGCACCGCCCACTGCGCCACCGACCAGTCCGCGCTCCCGAGCTCAACGCCGTTGCTGCTGAGCTTCATGCTCGTCACATCGCCGCGATCACCCCAGCCGAACACGCTCCGATCGCCGCTCACGTACTGCGGAATCGCGATCCGCAGCGCGTTCTCGAACCGCGCCGGCGGCCAGCCCTGGGCCACATCGCCGGCCGAGTCCGACAGGCCCGGTACGGCGGGACGCATCAGCGACTCCCACCAGCCGCGTGTGACCTGCTCGCCCGGACGGTACGAACGCGGGATCGTGGACTCGTACCCGCTCTCGTTCCACTCCCCTGCCGACGTCGTCTCGTCCCACGTCACGCCCTTGAGGTCGGTGACGAGGTAGTCGGTCCGGCTCACCGGCCCGGTCACGGCCCGCGTCGACGTCAGCCCGGTGCTGATTCCGGGCAGGTGCGCGATCCGCTGGTCGGTGTGCAGGAACCACGCGTCGTTCCGCTGGAAGTTCGTGGTCACCACGGCCGGATGCATCTTCGCGACGTCGTACGTCAGCGGTCCCTTCACGGTCGACGGACCGATCGCGACGTCGTACCGGTAGGTGCTGTCGAGGACGCCGTTCAGCTTCGGCGAGACCGGTCCCTTCGCGAGGGCGGCGAGCAACTGCTTGCCCTGTTCGGAGCGCAGCAGATAGACCGGGATGCCTTCATCGGTCCCGGTCGACCAGTAGCCGGGCGCCTCGTTGTAGACGAACACGACCTTGGCGCCGGCCGCCTTCGCCGCCTGCACCTGCGCGACGATGTCGTCGGGCGACAGCCAGCGGATCAGCGCGATCTTGCCCTTGGCGCCGGCCAGCTCGGCCGGCGTACCGTCGCCGCCGTTGGAGAGCGGGAGGTTCTCGTTGCCGACGTACACGCTCCGGTCGGAACCCTGGCCGGGCGTCGGCAGCCGGCCGGCACCCGGCACGTCGACGGTCAACTGCGGCTGGGCGAGGTCCCAGCGCTGCACGACCTGGAAGGTACCGTTGGCAACCTTTCCGAAGTCCTGCACGTAGATGCCGTTGGCAACCTTGCCGTCGAATCCCCAGCCGGACACCGCGTCGCGGTCGCCGACCTTGCGGTGCCAGGCGATGCCGATGCTGTGCGCGTCGGCCGGCCGCGGGGTCTTGATCGTCACCTTGTGCGCGGTCCGGGCGTCGAACGTGAACGTGCGGTCGCTGCCGATCCACTCGTCCGGGTCGCCGAGCAGCGTGATCGAGTTGGCCCAGTTCGCCTCGTCGCCGCCGACGGCGTACGCCATCACGCTGTAGCGCCCGGTCGGTACGTCGAGGGTGCGGCTGCCGTTCTCGTCGAACGCGATCGCGTTGACGTCACCGGTGTCCTGGTTCCACAACTGCACGCCGCTCGCACCGGCCTCGGTGGTCGCCGGCTTGCCGTCGCGGCCGATCGCCTTCACCGTCACCTGGTTCAGCCGGCCGCCGGCGGCGAAGCCGAGCCCGGTGCGGACCGTCTGACCTCCGCCCGCCATACCAGACCGTATGGTACGGGCGGTCAGTGCGCCGGCGTAGTTCGCGGGCTTGGTCTTCGCCAGGTCGAGCGTGACGATCGCGGACGCTGTACCACCGGCGGGGACGGTCAGCCGGGCCGGGCTCACCGTCAGCCCGGCCGCCACCCCCGCCGGAGACTGTGCGCCGACCGACAGCGTGAGCGTCACCGGCCGGGTCGAGTTGTTGCGGTAGGCAACCTTGCGGGTGACCGGCGCGGGAGCGGTCGGGCCGGTCCAGGAGAGGTCGCCGAACAAGAGGTTGGCGGTGTTCGGGAGGACCTTCGGGTCGAGGGCGTTCGGGATGTCGATCCGGCCGAGACCCTGCTGGTCGGTGCGGGCGCCGGCGGACGGTACTGCGGTCGACGCCAGCGCGGCCTTCAGCTCCGGGCCGGTCCAGTCGGGGTGACGCTGGGCCAGGATCGCGGCGGCACCGGCCACGTGCGGCGTCGCCATCGACGTACCGCTCATCGCCGTGTAGTACTGGCCGAGGATGTGGCCCTGCGCGGTGCCGGCGGCACGGGCCGCGACGATCTCCACGCCGGGCGCGGTCACCTCGGGCTTCAGCGCGCCGTCGCCGAGTCGGGGGCCGCGGCTGGAGAAGGTCGCGAGGCTGTCATCGCGGTCGACCGCGCCGACGGTCAGGGCCTCGGAAGCCGCGCCCGGAGAGCCGACGGATTCCTCGGCGCCGGAGTTGCCGGCCGCGATGACGAACAAGGTCCCGCTGGATTTCGACAACCGGTCGACGGCCTCGCTCATCGGATCGGTGCCGTCCGACGGGAGACCGCCGAGGCTCATGCTGACGACCTTCGCGCCCTGCTGGACCGCCCACTCCATACCGGCGATCGCCTCGGAGTCGTAGCCGCCGCCGCTGTTGTCGAGCACCTTGCCGATCAGCAGCTCCGCGCCCGGCGCGACACCCTTGCGCTTGCCGTCGGACGCAGTACCCAGGCCGGCGACGATCGACGCGGTGTGGGTGCCGTGGCCGTGCCCGTCCTGGACCGCCTCGTCCGGGACGAAGCTCTCCGACGCGACGACCTGCTTGGCAAGGTCGGGGTGCCCGGCGTCGTACCCGGTGTCGAGGACGGCGACCTTGACGCCGTGCCCGTCGTACCCCTGCTTCCAGGCGGTCGGGGCGCCGATCTGCTGGTCCGACTGATCGTCCGTCGCGTGGGTGCGGCCGTCGAGCCAGATCTTGGTGACCTGGCCGGTCTTGAAGGTGGTCGGACCGCTGATGCCGTCCCAGAACGCCTTGGCGTCGGACTTCTTGACGGTGACCGCGGAGCTTCCGACGCTGGCGAGCGTACGGCGGAGGGTCGCGGCCGCGGGAGTGGTAGGCGCGCTGCGCAGAGATGCCGGCGCGGTGAGGAGGAGGGGCAGCCGATCGCTGCTCGCGTCGTCGTACCCCTGCGCAGCGAGTTCGGTGAGGTTGAACAGGCGCTTGTCCAGACGGCCCGCGGAGAGCAGCGGGTAGGCCTCGGACGGGATCAGGCTGAGCTCACCGTCGAACGTGCCGAAGTAGTACGGCTCGTCGTCGGTCAGCCGGGCCGACACCTGCCCGTTGGCGCTCGTGGTCAGCTCGGCGACGTCGCCGGTGACGAGCGTGATCCGCTGGACCGACGCACCCGGCGTCGGGTTGACGGCGCCGGCGGGCCGGGCGGCATCGGCGGCGTGCGCCGGGGTGGTCGTCAGCAGCAGGGAACTGACGACCACCGCGGCGAGCAGGCCGGACGCGGACCGGGACGATCGGGCAAACACAGGCGGGACACCTCCCGATGCCCCGACCCACGCGAGGCCATCATCGGGAGCCAATCAGTTGCCCTCAGCCCCGGTCCACCACTCCCGCTGCCCAACACCCGCCATGACCGATTCCAGCCACCTTGAGCACGCACCAACCACAACGCCGGCCGGCAGGTGGTTGGCGGGTGCTCAAAGTCAGGCGAAGCGCTTCGCGATGTTCTCGACGCGCTCCAGCAGATCCAGGTCGTAGGCGACGCCGGGGATGTAGAAGATCACGTAGTCGGCGCCGGCCTCGAGTGCCGCCTCCACCTTGTCCGCGATCTCGTCCTCGGTGGCGATGGTGTTGTCCCGGTCGAACTTCTCCCGGTCCATCGGGCCGAGCGCCTTCGCGGTCGCCTTCTGCGGGTCGTCACCCTTGTCGATCGGGAACACGTTCAGCCCGGTCGACTTGATGATCTCGTCGTAGTCGCGACCGATCTTGCGGCAGTGCTCCCGGAGGATGTCGCACTTCTCCTTGATCACCTCGGGGTTGCCCCCGCCGATGTTCGCGGCGTCGCCGTACTGCGCGACCAGCTTCAGCGTGACCTTCGGGCCGCCGCCGCCGATCCAGAAGCTCGGGTGCGGCTTGCGGACGCCCTTCGGCTCGTTGATCGGCTCGTTGATCGAGTAGTACTTGCCGTCGAAGACCGGCTTGTCCTCGGTCCACATCTTGTAGATGATCTCGGTCGCCTCGCGGAACGCCGCCATCCGCTGCGGGATGTCGGTCCACTCGTAGCCGTACGCCTTCCACTCGTGCTCGTACCAGCCGGCGCCGATCCCGGCGTACAGACGGCCGTGGCTGGCGACGTCGACGGTGGACGCGATCTTCGCGTACAGCGACGGGTTGCGGTAGCCGTTGCAGCCGACCATCTGGCCGATGTTCACGCGCTTGGTGTCGCGGGCCAGCGCCGCGGTCGCGCTCCAGCACTCGAAGGTGGTGTTGTCACTCGGCTCAGGCACCGTGTGGAAGTGGTCGAAGAGCCAGATCGAGTCCCAGGACTGCTCGTCGGCGCGCTTGGCGACGTCGGTCATCGCCTCCCACTGCTCGATCGGATCCGCGATCTGGGCCAGATCCATCTTCCAGCCTTGCGGGACGAAAACCCCGAAACGTGTAGTCATGCCGCCATCCTTTCCACGGATGGCGGCATCGGTCCATGAATCTGAGTACTGAATTTGCACTCAATCGGACCACTGCAGCTTCTTAATTCATCTGGCGCTCAGAACTCCCGCTCCCACACCGGGTCCGGCACGGTGAACCGCCCGGGCGGCCAGGATCGCGTTCAGGGCGATCGGAGCGATCCGTCCGCCGAACTCCTGCCGGGTGAGTGCCGCGACTCCGGCGGCGCTCGGCGCGGACGCCGACGTACCGAAGAAGAGGCAGGCGCCGTTGGTCGTGGTCGGGCAGGTACCGGAGCCGAAGCCGCCGGCGCCGCTCACCGAGACGCCGTCGGACGCGAGCCAGTACGGCGCCGGGAAGCTCACCGAACCGGGACCGGACACGCCCTTGCACGGACCGGGCTTACCGCCCGGGCAGCGGGTGGTGGTGATCAGCTGCGTCGGACCGGCCGCGCTATACGACTCCAGCGGTGTGGTCTTCGGGTCCACCGAGACGCTCGCGTTGACGGCGCCGGCGCTGGTGGCGAAGCCGATGTAGTTCGAGTCCGGGTTCATCGAACCGGCCCGCTCCGGCGGGTCGATCGTCTGGACACCGGCGGACAGCGCCCGCCAGCGCAGGTCGAGGATCGGCGCCTTCTTCGCGGTCGAGGTGCCTTGCACGTCGACGACGAGCTTGACGGCCTGCGCCGCGCCGGTCGTGTTGTCGTACTCGAACTGCTCGATCGTGTCGCCGACGCCGTTGGCCTGGACGCCGGTGCTGGACGCGAGGCACTTCGTACCGGTCGAGTCCATCAGGTACAGGTTGAGGTCGGTGAACCCGCCCTGGCCCGCGGTCGGGAAGACAGCCCGCGGCTCGCTCCACTGCAGGGTCGGCAAGATCGACGCCCCCGGCAGCAGGTTCAGGTCGTACGACGTGTCGTCGCCGCGCAGCTTCACCACGTTGTCCGGATCGAGCGGGCAACCGGTGTACGGACCGGTGGCTCCGTCCGCGCCCTTGCCGGTGCCGACCGCGGCGACCCGCGGAGCGTGCCGGCCGCCGAGGTTGCCGGCCGACGAGCTGATCCAGATGCCGTGCCTGGCCAGGCTCTCCGCGGTCGCGGCGCCGATGCCCTGCTGGAACGCCGGCTCGTCGTCGAGCGCGATGTCCTCGGCGATCATCGTGACGCCGGCGTTGGCGAGGGTGTGGAAGGCCTCGACGTACTGCGCGGTGGTGTCCTGCGTGCTCGCGTACGCCAGCTTCGCTCCCGGCGCCATGTCATGGATGATCTCGAGCATCGCGGTGCCCTCGTCGTCGACGTACGACGCCGCCTGCTGCAGGACCTGGACATCCGGGGGCAGCTCGCCCTGGGCTATCGCCGCGGCGATGTTGTCGACGTCGCCGGAGATCGCGCCGACCTTCTGGCCCTTGCCGGTCAGACCGCGCGCCTGCGCCAGGTCGGCCTTGTGCAGCTTCACGCTCTCGGCGGTCACCGGACCGACGTCGACCTGCGGCCGCAGCGAGGGCCGCAACGCGGTCACCCAGCCGAGCGCGGCGACCGCGTCGAGCTTGTCGTACGGCACCGAGGCGGATACGAGGCCGGTGGTCGGGAGATCGGCTCCGGGGACAGCCTTGAAGTCGGCGGAGTTCTTCTCGACCGTGACGCCGAGCGCGGTGAGCGCTGCCTCTTGTGCGGCGGTGACGGGCGCGGCGGCGTACACCTGGACGCCGAGGCGACCTGGACTCTCCACGCTCATCGCCCGCGGCTGCACGGCGGTCGTCCTGCTCTTCGCTGCCGCGGCGACCTTGTTGGCGGCGTCCCGCAGCATGCTCGGCACCTTCGCCGAGGCGGCCGGCTCCGCAGATGAGGCCGCCGAGGCGGGTGACACCACCGCAACCACAGCCATCGGAACGATCAGCGCCAAGCTGCTCAGCACATAACGAAGCTTCATGGAGTCCCTCCCCCTCGTCGCCGCGACCACAGTCACCCACCCGACAACCAACTGTCCAGACTTCGCGTCCTACCCGAACCGACTCAAGGGAGAACTCTCATCGACAAGTTCGACCAGCTCTTCGCCGACGCCGCTCCACAGATTGCGCAGGGCACCCATCAGCGGGACGAGCTGCCCCGGGACGGCGGTCGCTGGCCCCTCAGCGTCGTACTGCGGCCTCCGCGGGACTGCGCGCTGGCCCACGCGTTGGACGCCCTGACCGCGGAGGCAGCCGCCCTTGCCGGTCCAGACCACTGGCAGACCGGACAGCTCGACTCCGCCCACCTGACCGTCCGCGCCCTCGAACCACGACGCGATGTGATCCCTCCGGGCGACCCCACGCTGGCCCGCTACGACTCCGCCCTCGACCGCGCCACGAAGGCCAGCGCCTGGCCACTCCGCTTCCGCGTCACCGGCCTCACGCTCACCCAGGGCCCGCCGCCACCTGACCGTCGGCACGACCGCCATCTCCGCCGCGGAACTCGTGCGCGCCGACTACCACGCCGGCCTGCGGCCGTATATGCGCCTGACGCCTGTGAGAGCGCTCTAGTTCCGGAACCGGCGAGGTATTGACCCGTGCGACGGGAGGGCTGAGAGTCGGCCCCGACGCGGGTGTGAGGCCCGCGCTGAGGTGGGGAGTCGCCCATGCGTGGTTTTCGGCGGATTGCACTGGTCGCAGCGGCTGCTCTGGTGGCCGGGCTGTTGCCGTTGGATGCGGTGGCTGATGATCCGACGCCGATCACGCTGGCGGCGTTCGAAGGCGGCGAGCCGTTCGCCTACCCGCCGAACGCGGGCATCTTCACCTGGGGCAGCGACGCCGACGACCCGCCCACGATGGAGCTGCAGACCCGAGCCGACGCGCCTGCCGGCGAGAAGGTCCTGCACGGCACCTACAACATCAGCGGGTACGGCGGCTTCAGCCACGACATCACGTACGACGTGAACCCCGCCGACTGGTCGGCGTACAAGGGGATCCGGTTCTGGTGGTACGGGCAGAACACCGCCCCGCTGCCGCCCGGCTCAGGGAAGCGGATCTTCTTCGAGATCAAGGACGGCGGCGCGAACGCGGAGGCCTCCGAGCTGTGGAACACCAGCTTCACCGACGACTGGCAGGGCTGGCACCAGGTCGAGATCCCGTTCAGCCAGCTCGTGTACCGCGGTGACTACCAGCCCGTCGGCGGCATCGACCAGATCCTCAACCTGACCCACATGTGGGGCTACGCGTTCACGATGCCGGTCGGCTCGCCCGGCGAGTTCGCGATCGACCAGATCGAGGTCTACGGCAAGGCCGACCCGGCGCTGAAGGCCAGTGTCACCACCGACGCCGGCGTGTACCCGGTCAAGGAAGGCGGCACCGCGCAGGTGAAGGTGTCCGTCACCACCACCGGCGGCACGCCGCTCGAAGAGCCGGTCACCGTCGACTACAAGACCGGCACGGGCAGCGCCGGCGCCACCGACTACACGCCCGTCGCAGGCACGCTCACCTTCCCGGCCGGTACGGCGTCCGGCACCAGCCAGACTGTGGCGGTCACGACGAAGAAGGACCACACCGCCGAGGCCGCCGAGACCATCCCGCTCGAGCTCACCGTCACCGGCGCGAAGGCGCCCGCGAACCCGGTCGTGGTGATCAACGCGCACGACCTGCCGTACCTGAACGCGAAGCTGCCGATCACGAAGCGCGTCGACGACCTCCTCGCCCGGATGACGACAGCCGAGAAGGTCGGCCAGATGACCCAGGCAGAGCGCAACGCGTTGCGGTCCCGCAGCGACATCGCGTCGTACGCGCTCGGCTCGCTGTTGTCCGGCGGCGGCTCGGTCCCGACACCGAACACCCCGGCCGCCTGGGCCGCGATGATCGACAACTTCCAGCTGAATGCGCAGGCGACCCGGCTGCAGATCCCGTTGATCTACGGGGTCGACGCCGTGCACGGGCACAACAACGTGGTCGGGGCAACGATCCTGCCGCACAACATCGCGATCGGCGCGACCCGCGATCCGGCCATCGCGCAGCGGGCCGGTGAGGTGACCGCGACCGAGGTCCGCGCGACCGGCATCCCGTGGGACTTCGCGCCGTGTGTGTGCGTGGTCCGCGACGACCGGTGGGGTCGCGCGTACGAAGGATTCGGCGAGGATCCCGCGCTGGTGCAGTCGATGGCGACCGTCGTCACCGGCCTGCAGGGCAAGGCCGACGGCAGCCAGCTCAAGCAGAACAACCACGTGCTCGCGACGGCCAAGCACTTCGTCGGCGACGGCGGTACGACGTACGGCAGCTCGACGACCGGCTCGTACAAGATCGACCAGGGCATCACGCAGGTCACCCGGCAGCAGCTGGAGACGTTGCATCTGGCACCGTTCAAGACAGCCGTCGACCTCGGTGTCGGCACGGTGATGCCGTCGTACTCGAGCATGTCGATCGACGGTGCGCCGCCGGTGAAGATGCACGGCGACGGTGAGCTGATCAACGGCGTACTCAAGCAGCGGATGGGCTTCGACGGGTTCGTGATCAGCGACTGGCAGGCGATCGACCAACTGCCGGGCGACTACGCGAGCGACATCCGTACGTCGATCAACGCCGGCCTGGACATGATCATGGTGCCGACGAACTACCAGGGCTTCACCCAGGGACTGACCGACGAGATCGCGGCCGGCCGGATCCCGATGACACGGATCGACGACGCCGTCCGGCGGATCCTGACCGAGAAGTTCAAGCTCGGCCTGTTCGAGCACCCGTACGCCGACACGTCGAACATCTCCTCGATCGGATCGGCCGCGCACCGGGCGGTCGGACGCGAGGCTGCGGCGAAGTCCCAGGTATTGCTGAAGAACGACGGCAATCTGTTGCCTCTTGCTCCGACCTCGAAGGTTTATGTTGCCGGTAGCAACGCCAACGACCTGGGCAACCAGATGGGCGGCTGGAGCATCACCTGGCAGGGCGGTTCCGGTGCGACGACCACCGGTACGACGATCCTCGACGGGATCAAGCAGGTGGTGCCGACGGCAACGTTCAGCGCGGACGCCTCCGCTCCGCTCGAGGGCCACGACGTCGGTGTGGTCGTGGTCGGCGAACGCCCGTACGCCGAGGGGATCGGTGACGTCGGCAACGGTCACGACCTGCAGCTCACCGCCGCGGACAAGGCCGCCGTCGACAAGGTGTGCGGTGCGATGAAGTGCGTCGTGCTGATCGTGTCCGGGCGCCCGCAGGTGATCGCGGACCAGCTCGGCAAGATCAACGCCGTGGTCGCGTCATGGCTGCCCGGGACCGAGGGCGCGGGTGTTGCCGACGTACTGTTCGGGAAGGTCCCGTTCAGCGGTCGCCTGCCGGTCAGCTGGCCGCACGCCGAGGACCAGGAGCCGTTGAACGTCGGCGACGCGTCGTACAACCCGCAGTACCCGTTCGGCTGGGGGCTGACGTCGCAAGCCGCTGCCCGGCAGGCGTTGACCGATGCCCGCAACAGCCTGCTGCGCAAGCACGATGCCTACGCGGTGGCGGCCGGGGTCGCGGCGAGCATCGCGCTCGGCGTGAAAGACTGGTCGGGGCCGCAGGCAACTATCGCACTGGCCGCGGCCGCCCAGTCCGCCAAGCTCCTCGAGCGCACCAAGGCCGACACCTTCGCCGAGGACGACGCCGTCGTCGGCGTCGCCCGCTGGATCGCCCAGAACCACGTCGGCCAGAACCTCGACGAGTCCGCGTCCAAGCTCATCTCGGACGCGGACCACCTGCTGCTCAGCGGAAGCCCGAGTGCCGCGGTCAGCAAGCTGACCGCGGCATCCAAGCTCTGATCGAGACTGGGGGTGGGCTCAGCTCACCCCCACCAGCTCACGATCGACTGGCGCCACGGCCTGCTTGTGCAGCCGGTTCGGCCACCACGCGCGACGGCCGAGCAGGACCATGATCGACGGCAGCATCACGATGCGGACCAGCGTGGCGTCGATGAGGACGGCCACCGCCAGGCCGACACCCATCTGCTTCATCTCCAGCATCGCGAGAGTGGCAAAGACGGCGAACACGGAGACCATCACCGCGGCCGCGCTCGTCACCACGCCGGCGGACTCGGTGATCCCCTTCCGGACGGCCTCGCTCGGGGTCAGCCCCGCCGCCACGCCTTCGCGGATCCGGTTCAGGACGAACACGTGATAGTCCATCGACAGCCCGACCAGGATGACGAACAGGAACAACGGGATCCAGGACACCACGAACCCACTGGACGTGAACCCGAGCAGGCCTTCCGCCCACGAATGCTGGAACACCAGCGACAGCACCCCGAAGCAAGCCGCGACCGAGGCAAGGTTCAGGACCGTCGTCACCACGGCGATCGCCACGCTCCGGAACGTCACGACCATCATCACCAACGTCAGCGCCAGCACGAAGGCGATCACCCAGGGCAGCTTGTCCCGCTGATTGTTGCCATAGTCAACCGACTCGGCCGAGTCCCCGCCGACGGCCCACCGGGTCGATCCCAAGGCGGCCGGCGCCAACTGCCCCCGCAACTGCCCGAGCGCCGTCTCGGCATTCGCACTGCCTTCCGGCAGCACCGAGACCAAGGTCAGCACGGCTGTGCCGTGCGCCTGCCGGATCGTCTGTCCCGGCGGTACGACGAACTTGCCGCTCTGCACAGCGGATTCCTGCAGTCCGGCCAGCTCCGCGACCGCATCTCCGCCCTGCGCGACGACGTTGTACGACAGACCTCCCTGCGACGGGAAGTTCTCCTGCAACGCCTTCAGCGTGCGCACCTCGGGAATGGTCTGCGGCAGCGTGTTCAGATCGGCCGACTCGGTCTTCATGCCCAGCGCGGGCACAGCGAGCGCCACCACGACGACTGCGGACAACGACAGCGCCGCACGCGGATGACGCAGTACGGGAGCGAGGATGCGGCGGCTGATGCCGGCCGGACCGATGCGCCGGTTGAGCCGCCACAGCAGCGGGACGCGCGGCCGGTCGACCCGGTGCCCAAGCTTCGCGAGCAGCGCCGGCAGGACAGTCAGCGAACCCAGGACCGCGACCGCGACGACGACGATCGTTGCCGTTGCCATCGAGGCGAAGGTGGCGTCCTGGGCGACGTACAGGCCGGCCATCGACACGATCACGGCCAGGCCGGAGACGACGACCGAGTGCCCGGACGTCGCCGCGGCGATCTCGACGGCGTCGAGCGTGCTGCGACCCTTCTGGCGTTCCTCGCGTTCGCGTTTGAGATAGAAGAGCGAGTAGTCGACGCCGACCGCCATACCGATCAGCAGTACGACGTTCGCGACCGAGCCGCCGTCCGGGAAGAGGTACGACAACGGCGCGTAGAACCCCAGGGCGGCGCCGACGGCCGAGAAGGCCAGCAGGACCGGGATCCCGGCCGCGATCAGGGCGCCGAAGGCGAGCAGCATCAAACCGAAGGTGATCGGGAGGCTGAGCTTCTCGGCCTTCGCCAGGTCGGAGCCCACCTGCTTCCAGACTCCTGCGTTCACCGACGCGTTCCCGGCCTGGGCGATGGTCAGCGCCGGGTTCGCCTGCTGGACCTCGGCGGTCGCGGCGACGACCTTGTCGATCGAGTCGGCCGCGTCGTCCGCCGTACCTTTGAGCTCCATCGGGAGGAGCACAGCTCTGCCGTTCTCGGACCAGACCGGCTTGCCGACGGCCTGGATCGAGGGCAGCGCCGTCAGCTTCTGCTGGAGCTGGCCGATGGCCGTGGTTGCGGCGGCCTTGTCCAGCGGGCCGTCGGGATCGGTGATCAGGACTGTTTCGGCGGGGCGCTCGCCCAGGCCTGCTTTCTCGATCAGCTCCGCGGCCTGGCCGGACTGACCGACCCAGTTGTCCTTGGCCTGCGTGTGTTGCTTCGGGATGGCCACCGACATCCCGACCGCGACGACGACGAGCAACAGCCAAAGGCCGATCGCCCGCCATGGATGGACAGCACTCCAGCGCGCGACGCGCACAGTCACTGATCCCCTGCTCATTGTCCCCACCTCTCCGGCGGCCGGGCCCGCTGCCCGGTCAACAAGAGCCTGGCCGGGTCGGCTGCGGATCTCAGGAGTCCTGGATCCCCGGCCGAGGTGGAGGTAGGTCTACCCGGCCACCGGTTCGGCTGTCCTGGCGCGGAGGCGGCGGAGCATGCGGGCGTCTTCGAAGCCGACTGTGCGGGCCGCCGTTTCGATGGTGGTGCCGTGGCCGATGAGATGTTCGGCGCGTTCGAGGCGGAGGAGTTGCTGGTAGCGGAGCGGGGTGAGGCCGGTGGCGGTGGTGAATATGCGGGTCAGCGTGCGTTCGCTGACGCCCACCTGGCCGGCGAGGTCGGAGAGCAGGAGGCGGTCGGCGTACCGGGTGTCGATGACGTCCTGGACGCGGTGGGCCAGATCGCTGAGATGACCGCGGTGGCGGAGCATGGCCGACTCCTGCAGCTCATCGCCGTTGCGACGGGCATAGACGACCATCTCGCGAGCGACCCGGGCCGCAGCCTCCGCGCCGTGGGCGACCGCGACCAGGTGGAGTGTGAGGTCGATACCGCTGGCGATGCCGGCCGAGGTGATGACGCGGTCGTCCTCGACGTACAACACATCACGGACGATGGCCGCCCGCGGGTAGCGGGCGGCCAATTCGTCCGTCAGATCGTGGTGGGTCGTGAACCGCCGGCCGTCGAGCAGACCGCTGGCGCCGAGCGCGTCGGCACCCGAGCAGACACTCGCGACCGTACCGCCTGCCGCGTGGTGGTCGCGTAGCCGCTGACGGGTCCCCGGCCCGATCGGCGGGACCGGCGACAGCCGCGGCGATCGCCACCCGGGCACGACGATCAGGTCGTCCGGTCCGACGTCCGGCCAGTCCAGTTGTGCCCGTAACGGCACGCCCTGCGCGGTTGTGATCTCTTCGGACTCGGCGACGTAATGCACCTCGTAGGAGTACCCGAAGTCGTTCGCGGTCGTGAACACCTGGGCAGGCCCGGCGAGATCCAGCAGGTGCACCTTGGGCACCAGCACGAAGACCACCCGAGTGGGACGCATCCGGTCAGGATGTCACGGGTACGGCGGTGAGCTCGTCAAGTGTCCGGATCGTGGCGAACCGGCCGGCCAGCACGTACTCCGTACGCTCGGCCACCTGCTCCGCCGTCAGGGTCCGCGGATCCGCCAGGATCTCCTCGACCGAGGCCTCGTCGCGGATCGACCAGTGCGCCAGCGCCATCGTCGCGGTCGCCTCGGTCACGAATACCACCTCGTACCCGAGGTCGGAGCCGACCCGGGCGGTCGTCTCGCAGCACTGCTCCGTACGGATGCCGCTGACAACGATCTCGGCGATGCCGTGCTGGGTCAGCAACTGCTGCAGATTCGTTGTGGTGAAGGCATTGTGGGACGTCTTGGTGATCATCGGCTCATCGGGCAACGGTTCGAGGCCGTCGATCAGCCGGACATGTCCGTTGGCCGGGTCGAACGCGCCGCCGGTGCCGGGCTCGGTGTGCAGCACCCAGACGACGAGGTCGCCCTTGTCGCGGGCGGCGTGCACCAGACGGTTGACCCGGTCGGCGATGTCCGGGTGGTTCACCAGCTGCCAGTTCGGGCGGGTCCGGAAGGACTCCTGGACGTCGATCACGATCAGTGCGGTTCGGCTCATGGCCCCAGGATGACCCCCGGACGGCGTACCGGAGAAGGCTCGATCGAGGCCGGGACCGGACCGATCCGGTCATCCCGTCGAGCACCGTGAAGAGATCGGACGAATTCACACCGATCCGAACTGTTCCAAACACCGGTCTGGCGCGCCTATCGTGCCAAGGGTCTGCTTCTACAACGATTGAGGGGATTGCGATGCCCGATCACCTGCCCCGCCGCCAGGTCCTGCGGACCGCCGGCGCACTGGGCCTCGGTGCCGCCGCCGCGGGCGCACTCACCAGCACCGCGGACGCCACCACCCGCACCAGGGGGACGCCGGATAGGTTGGCCGCCATGGGCGAACATCACGGCAAGCTCGAGATCCGCAAGGACCCGTTCGGCACCACCCCGGACGGCCAGGGAGTGGACGTGTACACGTTCACCAACGGCCGGGTGACGATTTCGATGCTCACCTGGGGCGCGACCATCCAGAAGGTCGTCACGCCGGACCGGCGCGGGAGGAACGAGAACATCAGCCTCGGCTTCGACAACCTGCCGGACTACGCGGCGCTCAGCCCGTACTTCGGCGCGACCATCGGCCGCTACGGCAACCGGATCGCCAAGGGCCGGTTCACGCTCGACGGGACGACGTACCAGATCCCGATCAACAACGGCGAGAACGCCCTGCACGGCGGCACCATCGGCTTCGACAAGAGGGTGTGGAAGGCCGAGGTGGTCAAGTCCGACAAGTCCGTCGGCGTCGCGTTCACCTACGTCAGCCCCGACGGCGAGATGGGCTTCCCCGGTGAGCTCACCAGCACCGTCACCTACACGCTGGACCGGCGCGACAACCTGCGGATCGACTACCACGCGACCGTCGCGGGCAAGCCGACCATCGTCAACCTGACCAACCACGTGTACTTCAACCTGCTCGGCGAGGGCAACGGCACCATCTACGACCACGTGCTCGAGCTCAACGCCGCGAAGTACACCCCGGTCGACGTGAACCTGATCCCGACCGGCGAGATCGCACCGGTCGCCGGTACGCCGTTCGACTTCAACCGGCCGACCGCGATCGGCGCCCGCCTGCGCGGCGACCACCAGCAGCTGGTCTTCGGTCGCGGCTACGACCACAACTTCGTCATCGCCGGCCACGCGGACCACGACGGCATGCGCCTGGCGGGCCGCTTCACCGAGCCCGAGCACGGCCGGACGATCGAGGTCCACACCGACCAGCCCGGGGTCCAGTTCTACAGCGGCAACTTCCTCGACGGCACCTTCCTCGGCATCGGCAACAAGGCCTACCGCCAGGGCGACGCCTTCGCCTTCGAGACCCAGCACTTCCCCGACTCCCCCAACCACCCCAACTTCCCGTCGACGGTCCTCCGCCCCGGCGAGACCTACAAGAGCACCACCATCTACTCGTTCGGCACGAAGTAGCCGTACCGAAGAACGGGTAGTGGTCGGGCCGGAGTACCTCCGCCGAGCCTGCCGACAGCGTGGTGGTCCTGCGCAAACGGGACCACCACGCGTTCTTCGGTACACGACGCGCTGACCGGCAAGCAAGGGTCACCTAACTTGCCTAGGGTTGGCCTTATGGTGCTGCAGATCCCGTTCGAGGATGCCTTCAGGTTCGATCCGTCGCCGACGTTCGCCGAGCTTCGGGAGCGTGAGCCGGTGGCGCGGGTGCGGACGTTGGCGGGGGCCGAGGTATGGCTGGTCACGCGGTACGAGGACGTGAAGCTGGTGCTGGCGGATCCGCGGTTCTCGCGGGCCGCGGTGGTGAAGCAGGGGGCGCCGCGGGTCGCGCTGGCGAAGCCGATGCCGAACAGCCTGACCACGACCGACCCGCCGGAGCACACCCGGCTGCGAAGGTTGGTGGTGCCAACGTTCGCGCACCGGAAGATCGAGCGGACCCGGCCGTGGGTGGCGGAGTTGTCGGCGCAGCTGGCCGAGGACGTCGCCCGGGCCGGTGACGGCGCCGACATCCGGCAGCTCGTCGCGTTGCCGTTGCCGATCCAGGTGATCTGCCAGCTGCTCGGCGTACCGTATGCCGATCGCGCCCAGTTCCGCGAGTGGACCGAGCTCGGGTACAGCATGAAGATGGCCGAGAAGGACCTGGTCGAGGACGCGATGACCAACCTGACGGCGTACATCGAGGACCTGGTCACCAAGAAGCTGGCGAACACCGACCAGCCGGCCGAGGACCTGCTCGACGAGCTCGTCCGGGCGCGCGAAGAAGGCGACCGGCTCAGCCAGGAAGAGCTGATCGCGTTCGGCGTGAACCTGCTCGTCGCCGGGCACGAGACGTCGGCGAACCAGATCTCGAGCTGCGTCGCCACCTTGCTGCGCTGGCCGGAGAACTGGGCCCGGCTGGTCGAGGAGCCCGAGCTGGTCCCGACTGCGATCGAGGAGCTGCTGCGGTTCAATCGGTTCAGCGAGGTCGGTCAGCTGCGGGTGGCAGTCGAGGACATCGAGCTGCACGGCGTACAGATCAAGGCCGGCGAGGGCGTGATGGCCGCGCTCAACTCGGCCAACCGGGATCCGCGCGCGTACGAGGCCCCGGACGAGCTGCGGGTGGATCGGCAGGACAACAAGCACATGTCGTTCGGCTTCGGGCCGCACTTCTGCCTCGGCGCACAGCTGGCGCGGATCGAGCTGCAGGAGTCGCTGCTCGCGCTGGTCCGCCGGTTCCCGCGGATGAGCCTCGCGAAGCCGGCCGAAGAGCTCGAGTGGCGTCGCGTGCTGGTCAGCGGTCTCGCAGAACTGCCGGTGAACCTGGGAGGTCCACCGGCAGCTGGATGACTCAGTTCTGCGAGGCGAACACGACCCCGTGCTCGGTCTCGTACTGCTCGATGAAGCGGGCGGCCATCGGCTCGCTCGACGCGATCGCGTCGGCCAGCGTCTTCGCCGTCCGCTCGTGGCCGGCCGGCCAGTCGGACAGCAGGGCGTACGCGCGCATCCGCTTCTTCTCCAGCGCGGTCGGCTCCGGCTGGTCCTCCACGACCACCGGCTCCGGGTCGGGCAGCACCGGCTCCACCTTCGGGGTGGTGATCAGCGCCGGCGGCTGCGGGTCGGCCGGTCCCGCGAACGGCGACGGCGGCTTGGGCTTCTCGACAGTCGGCTCGGCCTTCGGCTGCGGCGCGAACGGCTTGAGCTTGCCCGAGGCACCGTTGATGTTGCCGTTGACCACATGCTGCGGTTCGGCGGCGTCCTCGACCACGACCGCCTCGGCGACCGACTCGTCGCCCTCCGGCGGCTGGTCGACGATCGCCATCAGCTCGCCGGTCCAGGCGTCCTCGTCGCCGCGCAGCGACACACCGGTGTTGTCCACCCGCCGCGGCTGCCCGCCCTCGAGCACCCAGACGGCGGCCGGCACGGCCGGACCATCTTCGGGCTCCGGCGGCGGAGAGATCGCCTTGGTCAGCTTGTTGGTGATGACCTCGTAGTTGATCCGCTCCTCGAGCATCCCGGCCAGCCGGTCCGGGTCGTACGTCGTCTCGGCGATCTTCGCCAGCCGCTCGTCCTGGTGCTCGGACCGGATGTACTCCGCGACGGTGCCGGCGATCGCCTCGCGACGACTCCGGTTGCGGATCTGGTGCTGGGCCGCGCGCAGGCTCTCGTACAGGCCGTAGCCGTGCTCGATCGCCAGCGAGCGCGCCAGCCAGGTGACCCGCGGCTCGCGGGCCCACTGCACGACGCCGTACACCGGGCCGGTCTCGCGCATCTGCCCGGCGCGGCGCAGTGCGTCGCGGCGGCGGGCCGAGCTGTGGATCAGCCAGAGCACGTAGGCGAACGCGGACAGGCCGCCGAAGCCGAAGGCGAGGAACCGCTCCTCCGGCCGCCAGTGGCCGACCACGTTGAACACGACCGCGACGAGCGCCGCGAAGAACGACATCGCGCGATAGGCGTAGGCCTGCTCACCCTTGCGCCGGCGCAGGTCGGCCAGGGCCGCGGTGGCGACGCCACCGAGCTCGAGCACCGCGACCGCGGGCGTGACGAGGATGATCTTGAGCAGCGGTGAGAAGCCGTCGCTCGGCCAGGGGATGTGGGTCACGCCGGCCCAGACCTGGCCGACCAGCGCCGCGGCAGCCGCGGTCGCGTAAAAGGCGTAGGCGACTTTGTCCGCACCGGTAAGGGGTACGTTGACCAGTTCGCCAGTACTGGTGCTGCTGGTGTTCTCCTGCAAGACGTGCACTCCTGACCGGTTTGGGCTCTCCGGCAGTTCGTCGGGTGGGTGGAACGGCGGCCCCCATATAGCGCGCTGCACGAGGCTACCGGTTTCCGGCCCCGGAAGGGGAGGCGAATCCGGAAACGTCTCGAACCTCCCCACGACAGCTGTCATTCAAACGACTCATATCCTCGCATCCATGGTCCCGTCCGTGCGCTCCCTCCCCGACCCCGCCGCCCTCGCCGCGCACCTGGCCGGACGCTACGGTCTCGATTTCACCGGCGCCGTCCTGCTCCGTTCGCTGGTGAACGACGTGTACGAGCTGACCGCCGGCGACGGCGCGCGGTACGTCCTCAAGCTCTACCGGTACGACGGTCGCCATCCCGACGAAATCCGTTGGGAGACAGGGCTTTCGGCACATCTGCAGTCGGCCGGCGTACTCGTTCCGGCGGTGGTCCCGCTGCTCGACGGAGACTCTGTCGGGCTGCTCGACACACCGGAAGGACCTCGTGCGTTCACCCTCTCGTCGTACCTCGAGGGGAGCAAGCCGGAGCGGCCGTTCACCGACGAGTTGTACGCCGCGTTCGGCGCGCAACTCGCCGCATTCCACAATGCCGCCGGCAACTACACCTCGCCGTACTTCCGCCGGCCGGCCGACGTCGTCCACCGGCTCGACGAACCGCTCGAGCAGATTCTCGCTGTGGACAACTCGGAGGAAAACCTGCTCCGCTCGCTCGCGGGTGCTGTACGGAACAACCTCACGCAGTACTCAAAGGCAGGAACCTGCCACGGCGACGTCACGCTGGACAATGTCTTGTTGACCAAGCAGGGACTTCTCCTCCTCGATTTCGACCTCGCCGCGGTCGGCCCGCCGGCCGCGGATTTCACCGGCGTCGCGACCACGCCGCACTGGGACGCGTTCAAGACCGGGTACGGCGGGATCAGCGCGGAGGACGAGGCCGCGATCCCGTACCTGCAGGTTGTCGGGAGCATCTTCAACCTGCGCTTCCACCTCGTCGACAAGCCGCAGTTCCGCGGCTCGGAGTCGCGGGCCGAGGGATGGGCGGCGGCGGAGCTCGACGGGCTGCGCGCGGCCGCCGCAGTACTGCTCTGAGTTCACAGGAAGGTGCCAGCAAACGTGGAGCCTGTCTGAGGGCGCGCCGCACATGCTGGGGGTATGAGGGTTGCGGCGCGGTCGTTGAGTGTGCGGGTCGCGGCGGCGATGGTGGTGCTGGTTGCGGTGATGAGTCTCGTGATCGGGGCGCTGACGACCGCCGCGATCAGCTCGTACCTGACCAAGCAGCTCGACGGGAAGGTCGACGCGGCGCAGGGTCGCGCGATCGGCGGGCTGAAGAACGGCGGACCGCCTCCCGATTCGCCGCGCGGGCAGGACGCCGGCACCGTCACCGCCTACGTCCAGGGGTCTGCGAAGGCCGGCCTCGTGATCACCGCCGAGGGCAAACTCACCCAGCTGTCGGACCAGGCGATGGGCGTGCTCAGCGAGGTGTCGGCCGGCGAGAACAGTACGGTCGATCTTCCCGCCCTGGGCGAGTACCGGGTGCACGCGTCCAGCGTCGACGGGGTCACCGTGATCACCGGGCTGCCGACGAAGGACATCCAGAACACCGTCAACAGCCTGATCGGCTGGGAGATGCTCTTCGGCGGCATCGGCGTACTGACCGCGGGTGCGGTCGGGGTCTTCGTCGTACGGCGTCAGCTGCGTCCACTGCGCCGGGTCGCGCAGACGGCGCGCGAGGTGGCGGGCCTGCCGCTCGACACCGGGGCGATCGGGGTGACCGCCCGCGTGCCCGACCAGCTGACCGACGAGCGCACCGAGGTCGGCCAGGTGGCGGTCGCGCTCAACACGCTGCTCGGTCATATGGAGAACGCGCTCGACGCCCGGCATCGCAGCGAGCAGCAGGTCCGGCAGTTCGTCGCCGATGCATCCCACGAGCTCCGTACGCCGCTGACCACGATCCACGGCTACGCACAGCTGAGCCTCCGCCAACGCGATCCCGAGCTCTACGGGCACGCCATGGGAAAGGTCATGGTCGAGACCACTCGCATGGCGTCGTTGGTCGAGGATCTGCTGCTGCTCGCCCGCCTGGACGCCGGCCGCCCGCTCGACCGCCGGCCGGTCGACCTGTCCCAGCTCGCCCGCGACTCGGTCACCGACGCCCAGATAGTTGCCCCCAGCCACCATTGGGAGCTGGAGCTGCCGCCCGAGCCGATCGTCGTCATCGGTGACGAGCAGCGCCTCCATCAGGTCGTCGCGAACCTGCTCACCAACGCCCGCCGCCATACCCCGCCCGGTACGACGGTCACCGTCGCGGCCAAGCTCGCCGACCGGTCCGCCGTACTCACCATCCACGACGACGGCCCCGGCATCCCCGCGGACCTGCTCCCGAACGTCTTCCAGCGTTTCACCCGAGCGGACACAGCCCGCACCAGCACCACGGGCGGCACCGGCCTCGGCCTCTCCCTGGCCCGCTCCATCACCGAGGCCCACCAAGGCACCCTGACCGTTACCTCGACCCCTGGAGACACGACCTTCGCCGTGACGCTGTCTGCCTGAGTCGCTATCGTGCGCTGATGAGCGGCACACGTGAGGCGTTGCTGATTGCCAACGGCAGCTACCGGAGCCCGCTCCTCAACCAGCTGAGGTCCCCGATCGCCGACGCCTCCGAACTCGCCGACGTACTCGCGGATCCCGAGATCGGCTGGTTCTCCGTCGAACGCGTCGTCGACGAGCCTGCGCACCGCAACTCGCAGGCGATCGAACGGTTCTTCCGGGACCGGCAGCCGGATGATCTGCTGCTGCTCCACCTGTCCTGCCACGGCGTGAAGGACGACGACGGCTCGCTGTACTTCGCGGGCGCCGACACGGATCTGGAACTGCTCGCGTCGACCGCCGTCCCGGCCGGTTTCCTGCACAAGCAGCTGGACCGGTGCCGGGCGCGGTCGATCGTCGTACTGCTCGACTGTTGTTACAGCGGTGCGTTCTTCCCGGGGATGAAGGGGCCGGTCACGATCGACGCAAGTGACCAGCTCGCCGGCACCGGGCGCGTCGTACTGACCGCCAGCAGCCGGACCGAGTACGCCTGGGAGAGCGCGCGAATGGTCGACCTCGAGGCTGCCGGTCCGTCCGTGTTCACCGAGGCGGTCGTGCACGGCCTGCGTACGGGTGAAGCCGACCGCGATCGTGACGGACAGATCGGCGTCGACGAGCTGTACCAGCACGTCTACGAGCGGCTTAACCGTGCCGGCGCCAAGCAGACGCCACGGCTGTGGTCCGAGCTCGAGTACCGCGTATTCGTTGCCCGGAGCCCGCGCGATGCTCGTCAGACGGTGGAGGTCCCCCAGCCGGCGCAGCCCGTGTGGCCGCAGCGGCGAGCCCGGCGCGGTCAGGACGCGCTCATCAGGCTGGACTTCGGGTTGCACGAGATGCTGAACGGCGTCCAGCGTGCGGTGGTCGTCGACACCGCCGTCATCTGCGACGGCTGCGGCGGCCTCGGGACGGCCGCCGATTCACGGGTCAGCCGGTGCGCAACGTGTTCGGGGTACGGCCTGCATGACGACAAGGACTGCGACGAGTGCGCCGGTTTCGGCACGGTGATCGAGGAACCCTGCTCGCAGTGCGAGGGCCGCGGCCGAGTGCGGGTACGACGGACTCTGACCGTCAAGGTCCCGCCGGGGGTATACGAAGGGACGCGGATCCAGCTCAGCTCCGAGGGCGAGGTCGGACCGGGCGGTGGACCACCGGGCGACCTGTACATCGAGGTCGCCGAACAGACCGACGAGACGTATCGGCGATCCGGCCTCGACCTGCGCCGTACGTCCCCGCTGACGATCTCTGCCGAGCTCGCGGCGGCCGGCGGACTGGTCGATCTGGAGACGCCTGACGGCCCGAAGCGGCTGCGGGTTCCGCGCAGCTCGGCGTCGGGGCAGGTACTCCGAATCGCCGGGCTGGGGTTTCCCGAACTCAAGAACCGCGACAACCGTGGAGCGTTGCTCGTCGAACTCGACGTACAGACCTGAGGCTGCCGTCGTCTACAGCTGAGCGGCCGGGCTGCCGACCCCGCGGAGGAGCGTGTCGACGAGTTGGGTTGCGAGGGCGTCGGTGTCGTCGGGGTCTTCGTCGCGGCGGTTCTGGCAGACCTCGTGGAGGAGTGCGTAGTAGACGCGACGGGCCCAGACCGGGTCGACGTCGGCCCGCAGTACGCCGGCCTTCTGCAAGCGCTCGAAGAGGCGGTCACATGATGCGACGACACCGGCCATGAGCTCGTCGCTCTCACTGCTGGCGGCCAGAGCTGTGTTCATCGAGAAGCCCCAGGACAGCTTGACCCGGAGCGCGTTCGCGGTCGCCTGGTAGAGGGCGACCATCGGCGGCGCGGTTTCGAGCCGGGCCTCGTCGACGGCGCTCGCGAGCTGCTGCGACGCCCAGGTCTTCATCGCCGTCACCAGCGCCACCCGGGTCGCGAACCGCCGGTGCACGGTCGTCCGCGCGACGCCGGCCGCGGCGGCGATCTCCTCCATCGAGGCGGACGGATTGCGGTTCAGAACCCGCTCGGCCGCCTCGAGGATCGTCCGCACGGTCCGCTCGGCGTCAGCACGCAGCGGGCGGACGGCGCTCTCGGTCATGAGAAAAGACTACCCGGAAGTCACGTCTCCTCGCCTACTTGCAACAATTGTGTAGCAAGTAGTACGTTTTCAAGGTCATCACCGATGCGACTAAGGATGGTCATGGATCTTCAGTTGAAGGACAAGAACGCGCTTGTCACCGGCGCCAGCCGCGGTATCGGGCTGGCTGTCGTCGAGCAGCTGGTCGCGGAGGGCGTGCGAGTCGTCGCTGTTGCCCGGACCAGTACGCCGGAGCTGCGCGACACCGGGGCCTTCGTCGTACCAGCAGATCTCGCCACCGCGGACGGGCCCGAGCAGGCCGTGGCCGCGGCGCTTGCGGAGGTGGGCGAGCTCGACCTGCTCGTGAACAACGTCGGCGGTGGCGACGGCGACCTGGCCGGCGGATTCCTGGCGATCGACGACGACGCGTGGCGGCAGCTGTTCGACGTGAACTACTTCGCCGCCGTCCGTACGACGCGGGCCGCGCTGCCGAGCCTGATCCGGCAGGCCGGCGCGATCGTGAACGTGTCGTCGAACGGGGCGCGGATCCCCTCGGCCGGGCCGGCGCCGTACACGACGGCGAAGGCTGCACTCACCGCATTGGGGAAGGCGCTGGCCGAGGAGTTCGGTCCGCAGGGCGTGCGCGTGAACACGGTCTCCCCCGGGCCGGTGCGGACAGCGCTGTGGCTGGACCCGGACAAGTACGGCGGTCAGCTGGCGCGGACGCTCGGCATCCCGCACGACGATCTGCTGGCCGCCCTGCCCCAGCAGACCGGCATGCTCACCGGCCGGATGATCGAGCCGGCCGAGGTCGCCGCGCTGGTCGTCCAGCTGTGCTCACCGGTGACCGCAAGCATCGTCGGCGCCGACTACCTGATCGACGCCGGCATCGTGAAGACCGCCTGAACACGGACCCCCAGGGATTCGGTCCTCAGCTCGCCGCGAGCGCCTTGGTTGCCTGTGCGGCGAGGCCGGCCGCGCGGGTGTCGTCGGAGAGGCCGTCGGCTACTAGAACGGCGTAGCGGAGGTGGAGGGTGTCGGCGGCGGGGAAGGGGAGTTCTTCGGAGAAGAACGGGGCGGGGCAGACGGCGGCGAAGTCCTCGGAGCGGACGAACCATTCCGGTGGGTGGCGGACGTTGTCGGTGGCGTCGGCGATGATGATCGTCGATGCCGTGTCGGTCTCGTCCTGGCGGGCGGTGAAGCCCATCCACGGTGCGCGCTGCCCGCGGAGTTCGTCGCGGCCTTTGCCTTGCGGGGCGAGGATCGTGCCGTTGGTGAAGGCACGCGGCCCGCGCCAGAACAACCCGCCGTACCCGGCGTTCGGCCGGCCGGCCGTGGTTCTCCTTCGTGTACGTCGGTCCGCCCCAGAAGTTGTCGTGCCCGAAGTGCGGCAACGACCACGACATCCCCTAGTAGCCGCTCTCCCGTGATGATTGCGCGGTCCATGGCGCCCCGAGCTCGCTGAACAATGCCAGCTCGTCCGAGGCCCGGTCGATCCAGTTCTCGACGTCGAGAACGATCGGCCGGCGCTCCAGTCCTTCGCCTTCCCACCGCACGAACTCGTCCGGGATCCGCGCCGGATCCGCTGCCGTCCGCACGGCCTCGACCACCCGCGTGAACCCGCCCGTCGCAGCTAACGGCACATACAGCGGTACGGCGGGATCCGCCCGATGCGCGAGCAGATTCTCCAAGAGGTCCGCCCGGCCGTACTTCGTCTCGCCGAGCAGGTCCGAGGCGTACTGCAGGACGGCGTCGCCCTCGGACCCGTGCACGATGACCGACGGCTCGAGGTGCTCGTCCGCGCACAGCGTGACCGCGACGAGGATCGTCGTACCGCGCGCGGTCACGATCCGGACCGTGGACGTGTCGTCGGACTCGATCGGGTTCGCGCGGTACAACTCCGTCTCGACCGACCGTACGTCGTCCACGCCGGTCGACCGGTCCAGCAGCAACGCCGCCGCGGTCGCATGGGCAAGCGGATTCGTCACCGCGCCATCAACGACATCGACACCGTCGAGCCGCCGTTTCCCGGCCCAGCGCGCCCGCTGGAAATACTTCGCAGTGCGCACCCACTTGCCAACCGCACTGATCCCCCGGATCTCACCTAGCTGCCCCGCTGCCATCAGCTCCGCGAGCTTCAGCGTCGCCTCGGACGCCTGCGCCTGGAAACCGACCTGACAGGCCCGCCCGGTCTCCGCGACCACGGCAGACAGTTCCTCGAACTCCGCAAGCGACGCCGTCGGCGGCTTCTCCAGCAGTACGTCGGCGCCCGCGCGCATCGCGACCGCGGCCAGCGGGACATGCGTCTGGATCGGCGTACTGATGATCACGACATCGACTTCGGTTGCCGCGAGCAACGCCTCGAGGCTGTCGAAGGCGCGCACACCCTCGGTCGGGCGGGGATCGGCGACCCCGACGAGTTCGGCCCGGCCGGCCGCGGCCAGCCGGGCGACGTTACGAACATGGGAGGCGCCGTGGCCGTGGACTCCCGCCACGGCCACGCGCGGCAACACTATTTGAGCTCCCCGTTGACCTCGTCCAGGAACGCCTTGGCAGCCGCGTCCGGCGCCTGCCGGCCGAACAGTACCTCGGTCGTGTACCGCTGGATGATCTTCTCCACCTGACCGCCGCCGACCGGTGGCGCCGGCGACGGGTCGCCGAGCTCCTTGCCGATGTCCTGGATGAACTTCGCGGACGCGGCGTCGGCCGGCTGCAGCTTCGGCGTCACCTCGGTGCGGATGTCGGTGTTCGGCGGCACGCCCCGCTCGGCGAGCAGCACGTCCCCGGCCGCTGCGCTGTTGGCCAGGTAGTTGACGAACTCCGCGGCCGCCTTCTGCTGCTTCGACCGCGACGAGATCGACCAGAACATCGAGCCCTTGTAGTACGAGCCGTTGTCGGCAGCCTTGCCGTCGGCGCTCGGGATCCGCAGCAGCTTCAGCTGCTGGCCGGTCGCCTTGCTGAACGCGACCAGCTGGTTGCTCCAGATGAAGCTCATCGCGAGCTTGCCGGTCGCGAACGCGGACTGGTCGAGGGCCGCGTTCATGTCCTGCGAGACGGCCTCGGCCGACGGGATCGCCTTCTGGTCGCGCAGCTTCAGGATGTACTTGAAGAAGTCGGTGGTCTTCTCCGGCGACACGCCGAGCTTGCCGTCCTTGGTCCACAGCGACTCGCCGTTCTGGCGGGCCCAGAGATTCAGTCCGGCCTCGTTGCTGCCCAGTGTGCCGGTCCCGGTGATCTTGCCGCCGGTCTTGGTGGTGATCTCGGCGGCGATCCGGGCGAAGTCGTCCCAGGTCCAGGTGGTGTCGTCCGGGATCGCCACGCCGGCGGTCTTGAAGGCGGCCGGGTTCACCACGACGGCGAACGAGTTGATGCCCGCGTTGAGCCCGTACAGGCCGCCGTCGAACTCACCCGCGCCCAGCGTGTCCGGCTCGAACTTGCCGGTGTCCAGGCCCTGCGCCTTCTTCAGGTCGAGCAGCGCGCCGCGGTCGGCGTACTCGCGCAGGTACTTCTCGTCCATCTGGATGATGTCCGGGGCGTCGTTCGCCGCGACGGTGGTGGCGAGCTTGTCCCAGTACCCGGCCCACTCGCCGAACTCGCCCTTGATCGTGACGTTCGGGTGGTCCTTCTGGTACGCGTCGATCACCTGCTGGGTCAGCTTGGTCCGGGTGTCCGACCCCCACCAGGTGAATCGGAGCGTGACCTTGCCGCCGGCATCGTCCGACGACCCGCCCGGACCGCCGGAGTCGCCGCCGCAGGCGCTTGCCGCCAGCAACGTGGTGGCCAGGGCCAGGGCCGTTGCCACGCGAGGGATGTGCAGCCTCATGATGTGGACCTTTCAGGGGTTACTTGATGCCGGTGGTCGCGATGCCCTTGATCAGGAACCGCTGGCCGAACAGGAAGGCGAGGAAGACCGGGACCAGGGAGACGACCGACATCGCGAACATCGATCCCCAGGAGCTGCTGGAGGTCGAGTCGACGAAGCCCCGCAACGCGACCGGGACGGTGTACATGTGCGGGTCGGTCAGGTAGATCAGCTGGCTGAAGAAGTCGTTCCAGGTCCAGATGAACGTGAAGATCGTCGTGGTGGCGAGCGCCGGCACCATCAGCGGCAGGATCACCCGCAGGAAGATGCTGCCCCGGCCGCAGCCGTCGATCCGGGCGGCCTCGTCCAGCTCGCGCGGGATACCGCGGATGAACTGCACCATCAGGAACACGAAGAACGCGTCGGTGGCGAGGAGCTTCGGCACGATCAGCGGCAGGAACGTGTTGATCCAGCCGGCGTGCGAGAACAGGATGTACTGCGGCACGATCACCACGTGGATCGGCAGCATGATGCTCAGCAGCATGATCGCGAACCAGAACTTCTTGCCGATGAACTCCAGCCGGGCGAACGCGTACGCCGCCATCGAGCACGAGACCAGGTTGCCGAAGATCGAGCCGAGCACCACCACCGCCGAGTTCAGCAGGTAGCGGGTGAACGGCTCGGTCAGCGCGTTCCAGCCGACCCGGTAGTTCTCGATCCGCAGGTCCTTCACCAGGATGCCGGGATCACGGAAGATCTCGTTGCCCGGTCGCAGCGAGCTGACCACCATCCAGATCACCGGGTAGAGCATCACCAGCGCGGACACCGCGAGGACGACGTGGATCACCAGCGGCCGGATCCGGGCCCAGGTGACGACCGAGGTCCGGCGGGCGGCGACAGTACGGTGCAGAGTCTCAGTCGTCATAGAACACCCAGTACTTCGAGGCGAAGAAGTTCGCGGCGGTGAAGACCCCGATGATCACGAGCAGGAACCACGCCATCGCCGACGCGTAGCCCATGTCGAAATTCCCGAAGCCCCGGTCGTAGAGGTACAGCGTGAAGAACATCGTCGAGTCCGACGGCCCGCCGCTGCCCCCGGAGACGACGAACGCCTGGGTGAACGACTGGAACGCGTGGATGATCTGCAGCACCAGGTTGAAGAAGATGATCGGCGTCAGCAGCGGCAGCGTGATGCTGAAGAACCGCCGCAGTACGCCGGCGCCGTCGACCGACGCGGCCTCGTAGTACATCGTCGGGATCTGCCGCAGGCCGGCCAGGAAGATCACCATTGGCGAGCCGAACGTCCAGACGTTCAGTACGACGAGTGTCCCGAGCGCCGTACTCGGGTCGGAGATCCAGCCCTTGCCGTGGATGCCGACCAGATCGAGCACCTGGTTGAGCAGTCCGGTCGTGCCGAACACCTGCCGCCAGAGGATCGCGATCGCGACACTCGAGCCGAGCAGCGACGGCAGGTAGAAGACCGATCGGTAGAACGCCATCCCGCGGACGCCACGGTCGAGTACGACGGCCAGCAGCAGGGCGATCGCCAGCTGCAGCGGGACCGACACGAACACGTACGTGAACGTCACCCGGAGCGAGTTGTGCAGCCGCTCGTCGGACAGCATCCGGGTGAAATTCTCCAGCCCGATCCACTTCGGAGCCTGGATCAGGTTGTAGTCCGTGAAGGACAGATAGAGCGACGCCAGCATCGGGCCGATCGTGATCAGAAAAAGCCCCAGCAGCCACGGCGCCAGGAAGAGGTAGCCGGCCAGGTTGTCTTTCCTCTGACCTGCGCTTTTCTTCCCGCGGAGGCTGCCCAGTTCGCCCAGCGCGCTCATTGTCACCACCTTGGAAAACGCTTGCCTTGGCCGGTCAAACTAGTCCAAGAAACCGGTTCCCGCAAGAGTTCGCCTAGGTCGGGACTGACCGGATCCGGCCGCCCTGCGAGGTATTGACAGGACAAAGTTCCAGGGCGACAGTTCTGAGCATTTGGCAACCGCTTACCGCCAGGAGATGCCGATGCTGCGACGTACTTTCCTCACCGGTTCGCTGACCACAGTTGCGGTCGGCGCACTGCAACCGACCACGGCGCGTGCTGAGGTAGCTGCTGTGGACGAGGAATTCCTGACCCTGCTGACCAACGCCAACCAGGCGCAGATCCCGCTGGTGCTGGCGAATTACCAGAACGCCGGCGACAGCATCCGCACGGTCGCGCGAAAGGCCCGGCGGCTGATCTCCGCGTACGTGTGGGGCAGGTCGTCGTACCACCATGACGCCACGCTGCTCGGGCCGCTGGGATGGCTGGTCGATCAGCTCGCGGCGCGGCAGCACGAAGACGGTCTGTACGACGTCGGCAACCTGCACTCGCCGCCCGACAGCTCGTTCGCGATCCAGGACGTGTGCGTCCTGTACTCGCTGCTCGACGCGGATGCCTCGGCGGAGACGGCGGCGCTGCGTACGACGCTCGCCACCGTGATCCGCAAGGCGGCGCCCGCGCTGGCCGTCGGCGGCGTACACACACCGAACCATCGGTGGGAGGTGTCGGCGGCACTCGCCCGCGCGCACCACCTCTTCCCGGACCGGCGGTACGCGGCGCGGATCGACGACTGGCTCGACGAAGGCATCGACGCGACCCCCGACGGGATCTACAGCGAACGCAGCTCGACGTACGCCGCCGAGGTGACGAACCCGTGCCTGCTGACGATCGCATGGCTCCGCGACAAGCCGGCCCTGGTCGACTACGTACGACGGAACCTCGACGCGACGCTGTACCTGCTGGAGCCGAACGGCGAGGTCGACACGACGGCCTCCCGGCGCCAGGACCAGAAGGGTCTGCGCGAGGTCTGGTGGTATCTGACGCAGTTCCGCGAGCTCGCGCTGCACACGAACGACGGCCGCTTCACAACTGTTGCCAAGAGCATCGAAACCCGCGGCACGGGTGAGCTCGGCGACTTCCTGGCCGAGGTGCTCGAGCGGCCCGAACTCGCCGCCACCCTCCCGGCCGCAGCGCCGGTACCGACCGACTTCGTCCAGCATTTCGCGTCACAGGCATCGGTGCGGGTACGCCGTGGCGCGCGGACCGCGACCGTATTCGGCGGGACCGACTTCCACGACATCCCGGTGATCTCATCGGGGCTGTCGACCAATCCGACGTTCTTCAAGCTCCGCAACGGCGCGGCGATCCTGGAGTCGGTTCGGCTGTCGCCGCAGTTCTTCAGCACCGGGCATTTCCGCAGCGACGGTCTGCAGGTGTCGGGGAAGACGTTCAAGCTGTCGTCCGAGGTGAAGGTCCCGTACCACCTGCCGCTGCCGAAGCGGTACCGCCGGTCTGATGGGCGCTATGCGTTGACTCCGGACGGCCGCTTCTACGCGTCGATGGACTTCGGCCACCGTCCTAAGCAGTACCGGACGTTGCAGACCGAGGTGGCTGTTACGGAGGTTGCGGACGGCTTCGACCTGGTCTTCGACTTCGCCGGTGACGAGACGGCGTACGCGATCGAACTCTGTTTCCGGCCGGGTGGGACGTTGGCCGGAGTGGACACACTGGATGCCTCGGGCAACTATCAGCTCGTCGCCGGGACGGGCAGCTACACGGTCGGCTCGGACCGGATCGAGTTCGGTCCGGGGACCGGGCCTGCGCGAGTGGCGATGGATCCGGGCGAGCGGTACACCTACCTCGGCGGCAGCCTGACCCCGGACGGCCTGCGCGTCTACCTCACCGGCCGGATTCCCGGGCGCCAGGTACTGAGGTTGCGAATGTCTTAGTAATTCGAATTATCACTGTCATTTTCTTGACGACGGACCGTCGTCGGGCTACTGTCGGGCGATGCCACAGAAGGCGACCCGGCTGACCCAGCGCGACATCGCGCGACTGGCGAACGTCAGCCAGACGACGGTCTCACTGGTGCTGAACAATCGCAGTGACGCGACCGCCCGGATCCCGGCCGAAACCCGGGACCGGGTGCTCAAGGTGATCCGCGAGACCGGGTACCAGGCGGATCCGCTGGCCCGGCGGATGCTCAAACAACGCAACCAGATCCTCGGCGTGTTCACCTACGAGTCGGTGTTCCCGAGCACGAGCGGTGACTTCTACTACCCGTTCCTGGCCGGCATCGAGGACCGCGCCGAACGCCTCGGCTGGGACCTGCTGCTGTTCACCAGCGCCCCCGTCACGGACGGCCACCGCCGGATCTTCCACGAGAACAACCGCCTCCGCATCGCCGACGGCTGCCTCCTCCTCGGCCGCGAGGTCCCGTCCGACGAACTCGCCCGCCTGATCGCCGAGGACTACCCCTTCGTCTCCGTCGGCCGCCGCAACGACGCCGGCGCCCCCGTTCCCTACGTAGGCGCCGACTACACCACCGCCACCCACCTCCTGGCCGAGCGAGCCCTCCAACTGGGCCACCGCCACCTCGCTTACGTGGGCCCCGCCACCGGCCCGGGCCCCATCCCCGAATCCTCCGCCGACCGCCTCAAAGGCTTCCGCCAGATTGCCGGCCCCAAGTCCCTCGTCCTCTCAACCGCGCCGCATATGCGGTGGGTTGATGAAGTGCTTGAGAAGTTGGTCGAGCGGCGGATCACCGCCGTGTTTGTGGAGGAGCGGGCGGATGCGGTCGCCCTCCTGAGTGCAGCGACCGCGCGCGGGATCGACGTACCTGGGGATCTGTCTGTGGTCGCGCTGGGTGATTCGACCCGGCCGGTGGCGAGTGACGTGGACTTCAGTGGGTTTCACGTGCCGCGGCGGGCGATGGGGGTGCAGGCGGTCGAGTTGCTCGAGGCGATCCTGAGCGGCACCGCGGCATCGCAGCAGATCTTGCTCCCGTGTGAGCTCACCGAAGGAACCACTCTCACTCCACCCAAAGGTGTCTGAATGCATACAGAGGTACTTGTGGTCGGCGGCGGGCTCGGCGGCGTTGCAGCGGCCCTGGCTGCGCTGCGAGCCGGTCGATCGGTCGTGCTGACCGAGGAGTTCGACTGGCTCGGCGGACAGTTGACCAGCCAGGCCGTCCCCCCGGACGAGCACAGCTGGGTCGAGCAGTTCGGCGTGACAGCGTCGTACCGCGCTCTCCGCGACGGCATCCGCGAGTACTACCGCCGGCACTACCCGCTCACCGCTGCCTCCCGTGCGACCCCGCAGCTGAACCCCGGCGCTGGATACGTATCCAAGCTCTGCCACGAGCCGCGGGTCGCTCTCGCGGTGCTCGAGGCCATGCTCGCGCCGTACCGAGCGAGCCGTCGACTGCGGGTGCTCCAGCCGTACCGTCCCGTCGCCGCCGAGACCGACGGCGATCGTGTCACCGCGGTGACCGTGCAGCACCGCGAGTCGGACGAGCAGGTGACGGTCACAGCGCCGTACATCCTCGACGCGACCGAGACCGGGGAGCTGCTGCCGCTCACCGGGACCGAGTACCTGACCGGGTTCGAGGCGCAGAGCGAGACCGGGGAGCCCAGCGCGCCGGCCGGGGCGCAGCCGATGAACATGCAGGCGGTCTCGTACTGCTTCGCGGTCGATCACGTCGACGGCGATCAGGTCGGTGACAAGCCCGCCAACTACGCCTTCTGGCGGAACTACCAGCCGTCGTTCTGGGGCGACCGCCTGCTGTCCTGGACCGCGCCGAACCCGCGGACCCTGGCGACGTCGCAGCGTTCCTTCACGCCGAACCCGGACGACGATCCGCTCGCGGTGGTCGCCGATCAGCGGCTGACCGGCGGCGACACCAACCTGTGGACGTTTCGCCGGATCGCCGCGCGCCGGCACTTCGTCCCGGGCGCGTACGAGAGCGACATCTGCCTGGTGAACTGGCCGATGATCGACTACTTCGAGGGCCCGGTCATCGACGTACCGGACGCTTCGAGGCACCTGGCCGCGGCGCGTGAGCTCTCGCAGTCGGTCTTCTACTGGCTGCAGACCGAGGCGCCCCGGCCCGACGGCGGGACCGGCTTCCCCGGGCTGCGACTGCGAGGGGATCTGCTCGGTTCGGCGGACGGGTTGGCGCAGGCGCCGTACATCCGGGAGTCGCGGCGGATCAAGGCGGAGTACACGATCGTCGAGCAGGACCTCTCGGTCGCGGTGCGCGGCGACCGGGGCGCGGTCGAGTACGACGACACCGTCGGCGTCGGGATGTATCGCATCGACCTGCATCCGTCGACCGGCGGCGACAACTACATCGATGTCGCGAGCAGCCCGTTCCGGATCCCGCTCGGTGCGCTGATCCCGCAGCGGGTCGAGAACCTCCTTCCTGCCAACAAGAATCTCGGCACGACGCACATCACCAACGGCTGCTACCGGCTCCACCCGGTCGAATGGAACATCGGCGAATCCGCCGGCGCACTGGCCGCGTTCTGCCTGGACCGCCGGACGACGCCGCGGGCGGTCCGCAGTACGCCGGCCCTGCTCGCGGAGTACCAGTCCCGCCTCGCCGCGGACGGGGTCGAGCTGAGCTGGCCGGAGGTGGCGGGCTACTAAAATGGCGGCGTGAGCTTCCACGCTGCTGCCTTCATCGCCACCAGCCTCGACGGCTACATCGCCCGCCCCGACGGCTCCATCGACTGGCTCACCACCCGAGCCGAACAGGCCGGCGAGACCGGGTACGACGAGTTCATGTCGTCGATCGACACCGTCGTACTCGGCCGGAACACGTACGAACTGGCGCTGACCTACGACTTCTGGCCGTACGAAGGCAAGCAGGTAGAGGTCCTCAGCTCCACCCTCGACCCCGACACCGACGACCGCATCCTCGTCCACCGCACCCTGGACGCCCTGGTCGAAACCCTCACCGACCGAGGCGCCCAACGCATCTACACCGACGGCGCCCGCACCATCCAGACGTTCCTCACCGCCGGCCTCCTCAACGAACTGACCATCACCACCGCCCCCGTCCTCCTGGGCACCGGCATCCCCCTCTTCGGCCCCCTCCCCACCGAAATCCCCCTAACCCACAACGCCACCCGCACCTTGAAGGCCGGCTTCACCCAATCCGACTACACAATCCACCACTAGCCGACGGGTCGGGCTTCTACCTCTGGTTGAGGAGGTGGACGGCTTCGGTGGCCCAGTAGGTGAGGATTGTGTCGGCGCCGGCTCGGCGGATGGCGGTGAGGGTTTCGAGGATGGCGGCTTCGCGGTTGATCCAGCCGTTGGCGGCGGCGGCTTCTACCATCGCGTACTCGCCGGAGATGTTGTACGCGGCAACGGGGACGTTCACGTGATCGCGGACCTGGCGGATGATGTCGAGGTACGCGAGGGCCGGTTTGACCATCACGATGTCGGCGCCTTCGGCGATGTCGAGGTCGACCTCGCGGATGGCGTCGCGGGAGTTGGCGTTGTCCTGCTGGTACGTCTTCCGGTCGCCGGTGAGCGACGAGTCGACCGCCTCGCGGAACGGGCCGAAGAAGGCCGACGCGTACTTCACGGCGTACGCCAGGATCACGGTGTCGATGAAGCCCGCCGCATCCAAGGCTTGACGGACGACGCCGACCTGGCCGTCCATCATCCCGGACGGACCGACGACATGCGCGCCCGCGGTGGCCTGCGCGACACCCATCTCCGCATAGATCTTCAACGTGGCGTCGTTGTCGACCCGCCCAGAAGAGTCGAGTACCCCGCAGTGACCGTGCGACGTGAACTCGTCCAGGCACAGGTCCGACATCACCAGCAGCGAGTCGCCGACCTCGGCCCGAGCATCGGCGATCGCGACGTTCAGGATCCCGTGCGGATCCAGCGCCCCCGACCCAACCTCATCCTTCTGAGCAGGCACACCAAAGAGCATCACGCCACCTAGACCGAGCGACGCAGCCTCGGCGACAGCCTTCCGCGCCGTGTCCCGGGTGTGCTGCACGACCCCGGGCATCGACCGGATCGGGATCGGCTCCCGGGCGTCCTCCCGGACGAACATCGGCAGGATCAACTGCCGCGGCTCGATGACGGTCTCCGCGACCAGTCGACGTACCGCCGCCGACGACCGAAGCCGCCGCGGCCTGACCTCCGGGAAACCACCAGGCATGGAACTCAGCTCTTCCGACGAGATCCCGAGCGACGCTCGGACGGACGGGTGACCGGCTCACCGGCCTCCACCATGGTGTCACGCCGATCCGCACCGAACCGGGCGAGGGCGTCGGCCAGCTCCTCGACCGACGGCGACTCGGCCATCGCGTCGACCCGCAGGCCGTGTTCCTCGGCGGTCTTCAGTGTGGCCGGGCCGATCACCGCGATCACCGTCGACGCGTGCGGCTTGCCGGCGATACCGACCAGGTTCCGCACGGTCGAGGAGGACGTGAACACGACCGCGTCGAACTTGCCCGACTTGATCGCTTCCCGCGTCGGCGCGGGCGGCGGGGCGGCCCGCACGGTCCGGTACGCCGTGACGTCGTCGACCTCCCAGCCGAGATCGGTGAGCCCGGCAACGAGTGTCTCGGTAGCGATGTCCGCGCGCGGCAGGAAGACCCGGTTGATCGGGTCCAGCACCTCGTCGAACGGCGGCCAGTCCTCGACCAGCCCGGCGGCCGACTGCTCACCGGACGGGACCAGGTCCGGACGGATGCCCCAGGCACCGATCGCCTCGGCGGTCTTGTCGCCGACCGCCGCGATCTTCAGCCCGGAGAACGCCCGCGCGTCCAGCCCGTACTCGTCGAACTTCTCCCGGACCGCCTTCACCGCGTTGACCGAGGTGAACGCGACCCACTCGTAGCGTCCCTCGACCAGACCGCGGATCGCCTTGTCCATCTGCTGCGGGTTGCGCGGCGGCTCGACCGAGATCGTCGGCACCTCTTCCGGCATCGCGCCATAGCGCCTCAACCGGTCCATCAAAGGCCCGGCCTGGTCCTTGGTCCGCGGGACCAGGATCCGCCAGCCGAACAGCGGCTTGGTCTCGAACCAGGACAGCGCCTCGCGCTGCTCGACCACCGCGCCGACCACGATGACGGCCTCGCCGGTCACCTTGGAGGCCCGCAGGTCCGCGACGATCGAGTCCAGCGTGCCGACCACGCTGGTCTGCGCGGTCGTCGTACCGCCGACAGTCACCGCGACCGGGGTGGCAGCGTCGAAGCCGCCCTCGACCAGGGCCGCGACGGTGTCCTTCAGGGTGTCGACAGCGTTCAGCAGGACCAGCGTCTGCTTCGGCTGCAGGCGGGTCAGGTCGAGCTTGTTCTCGGCCAGGTCGACGACGGTGACCTCGCGGTCACCCTTCATCGTCAGCGGGATCCCGGCGTACGTCGGGACCGCGCTCACCTCGCTCACACCGGGGACGACGTTGAAGCCGATCCCCGCCTTCTTGCACGCGGCCGCCTCCTCGGCGCCGCTGGAGAAGGTGAACGGGTCGCCGCTCAGCAGCCGGACGACGTTCGCCGCAGTCTTGGCCGTCTTCACCACGAGCCGCGCCCGGGCGGCGATCCGCAGCGCCCGGCTGCCCTCGGCGCCGGAGCCGTCGACAACCTCGACCCCTGCCTTGCAGTAGGTCAGGAACGGGTCGTGTTCGGGGCCCTCGACAACGACCGCGTCGGCGTTGGCGAGCACGTCACGGCCGGCCAGCGTCAGCAGTGCGGGGTCACCGGGGCCGACACCGACGAATGTCACGTGGCCGAGTGGTCTGGTCTGCTTGACGGTACTGGCCGCAGCCTTCTGAGGTGCCGCGGTGGCCGCTGTCTTCGCGCTCACGTCTGCCTTCGCCCTCGTCGTTTTCCTGCTCGTCTTGTGGGCCGTCTTGTGGGCCGCCGTCGTAGTGCCCTGTGCCGGTGTCATGTTCGCTCCAGCAGTTCGTTCGCCAGCGCCTTGCCGAGAGACACCGGGTCGTCCACCGGCCCGTTCGCCGAGAGCCGTCGTACGCCGTCCTCCTGGCCGAGCGCGCCCCGTAGCCATAGCTCCGGGCCGTCCTCACCTTCGACCACCTCGGCGAGTGCGCCGACCGGAGCCGTGCAGCCTGCCTCGAGCGTGGCCAGCAGTTGCCGTTCCGCCGTCACCGCCGCGCGGGTGGCCGGGTCCTCCAGGTGCGCCAGGGCGGCCAGCACCTCGGTGTTGTCCGACCGGCACTCGATCGCCAGCGCGCCCTGCCCCGGCGCGGGCAGCATCTGGATCGGGTCCAACGTCTCGGTGACCTCGGACAACCGTCCCAGCCGGGACACCCCGGCACGGGCGACGATCACCGCGTCGACCTTGCCGTCGGTGACCAGCGAGATCCGGGTGTCCACGTTGCCGCGGACTCCGGTGCATTCGATGCCCAGGCCGAGCGCGTCGATCTGGGCGACGCGACGCGCAGCGCCGGTGCCGATCACGGAGCCGCGCGGCAGCTCGCCGAGCGTCAGACCGTCACGGGCAATCAGTACGTCGCGCGGGTCCTCGCGGAGTGGGATCGCGCCGAGCACAAGGCCGTCGACCGGCGCGGTCGGCAGGTCCTTGAGCGAGTGCACCGCGATGTCGATCTCGTCGGCCAGCAGGGCGTCGCGCAGTGCGCTGACGAAGATGCCGGTGCCGCCGATCTGCTCGACCGGGGCGCGGTTGACGTCGCCGGTGGTCGTGATCAGGACGAGCTCGACCTCGTGGCCGAGCGCGCGCAAGTCGTTCGCGACGAGGGTCGACTGTGCGGTCGCGAGCGCGGAGCGACGGGTGCCGAGCCGGATCATGCCTGCTCACCTCCACCGTGCCGGGCGTCCGCGGGGGTCTTGCTGGTGTCCTCCGGCGACTTGACCGCTGTCACCGCGTCCACCGTCGCCTGGTCGAGCGCGAACAGCTCGCGCAGCGCATCGGCGTACGTCGGTCCGCCCGGGTCTCCCCCGAGCTCCTTCACCCGGACCGTCGGGTTGTGCAGCAACTTGTCGACGACACGGCGGATGGTCCGTCCGACCTCGTGCCGCTGCTGCTCGTCGAGGCCGGGCAGCCGGCGATCCAGCCGGGCCAGCTCGGAGTCGACCAGCTCGGTCGCCATCGTCCGCAGCGCGACCACGGTCGGCGCCACCGACGCGGCCCGCCGGGTCGCCTCGAACGCGCCGGTCTCCTCGCCGACGATCCGCCGTACCTCGTCGATGTCGGCCTCGCTGCCGCCCGCCGTACCGGCGAGGTCGGCGAGCGTGACCAGCGTGACGCCTGGGATCCGCGCCGCCTCCGGCGCGACGTCGCGCGGCAGGGCGACGTCGAGGACGCCGAGCGCCCGTCCGTCCGCCGCGTTCCGGATCATCTCTTCGGTCAGTACGACGCCACGCGCGCCGGTGCACGACACGATCAGATCGGCCTCGCGCAGCGCGTCCGGCACGCCGGCCAGCGGGATCGCCGTACCGCCGATGCGATCGGTCAGCGCGACCGCGCGCTCATAGTTGCGGTTGGCAATGGTCACGCTCGCGGCGCCGCCGTTGATCAAGGTCTGCGCGGCCAGCGAGGCCATCGAACCGGCGCCGACGATCAGCGCGCGGCGGCCTTCGAAACCGCCGACCGCCTCCAGGCCGGCCGAGACGACCGAGCGGCCGGCGGAGTCGATGCCGGTCTCGGTCCGGGCCCGCTTGCCGACCCGCAACGCGTGCTGGAACAGGGCATTCAGGTCGGTGCCGATGGTCTCCAGGTCCTGGCCGACGCGCAGCGTCTCCTTCACCTGGCCGAGGATCTGGCTCTCGCCGACGACCATCGAGTCCAGCCCGACCGCGACCTGGAACAGGTGTGCGACCGAACCCTCTTCGAAGTGCACGTAGAGGTGCTCGGCCAGATCCAGCAGCGGCACACCGGTGATGTCGGACAGGATCGCGGTGACCTCGTCCATCCCCGCGTGGAACCGGTCGACGGTCGCGTAGACCTCGGTTCGGTTGCAGGTGGCAATGACTGCGGACTCGGCGACGGCCGGCGTGTGCTGGACCGCCAGGGCCAGCTTGGTCGCCGCGTCCGCGTCGAGCGCCACCCGCTCGAGAACGTTGATGTCAGCGGAACGGTGACTGATGCCGACGACCAGGTAACTCATGCGCCGACACCTCCCCCGACACCGGGCAGATCGGCCAGACCGTTCATCGCTGGTAGTTCGGGCACCTGGGGGAGCGCCGCCTCTCCGGACTTTCGTTGTTCGTGGTACGCCAGGATCTGCAACTCGATCGAGAGGTCCACCTTGCGGATGTCGACGCCGTCGGGCACGGACAGCACCACCGGCGCGAAGTTCAGGATGCTGGTGACCCCGGCGGCGACCAGCCGGTCGCAGACCTCCTGGGCCGGACCGGCGGGCGTGGTGATCACGCCGATCGAGACCCGGTCGCGCTCGACGATGTCCTCGAGCTCGGCGAAGTCGCGGACCTCCATGTCGCCGATCCGCTCGCCGACCAGCTTCGGGTCGGCGTCGAGCAGGGCGACGATCCGGAACCCGCGGGTGCCGAAGCCGGAGTAGTTCGCCAGCGCGTGGCCCAGGTTTCCGATCCCGACGATGACCACGGCCCAGTCCTGGGTGACGCCGATCTCGCGGGCGATCTGGTAGCGCAGGTACTCGACGTCGTACCCGACGCCGCGGGTGCCGTAGGAGCCCAGGTAGGACAGGTCCTTACGGAGCTTGGCGGAGTTGACCCCGGCCGCGGTGGCCAGATCCTCGCTGGACGCGGTCGCGATGCCGTTGTCCGAGAGCGCGGTCAAGGCCCGCAGGTAGACCGGCAAGCGCGCGACAGTCGCCTCGGGGATGCCGCGTTCGGTTCTCGTCGGCGGGCCGGGGCGACGGCTGCTGGCACGCGTCACAATTCTCCTGGGAGCGGTTGGTTCACCGCGGTCTGACGGCCGGCGGCGGTTCTTACTCTAGGAGCTTGTGAACGTGAGAACAAAATCGGCGACAGGTGACCTGCAAGACACGCCCTAGCTTGTCAAGGCCTTCCTGAGCCTCGCGGGGTCCACCCGCCAGAAGTCGTGCTGCTTCCCGTCGACGAACGTGACCGGGATCTGTTCGCCGTACTGCGTGAACAGCCGGTCATCCTGGGTGATGTCGACCTCGGTCCACTCCACGCCGAGCTCGCCGCAGACCGCGCGGATGACCTCCCGGGCGTCATCGCAGAGGTGACAGCCCGGCTTCCCGTACAAGACGACCTTGCTCATCGCTCCCGCAACCGTCCCTTCGCGACCTTGCCCGTGACCGAGTGCGGCAACTGGTCCACGACCTCGATCTCGACCGGGGACTTGAAGCGGGCGAGCCGGCCCTCGGCGTACTCACGGACCGCCGCGACGTCGACCGTGGTGTCCGCCTGCGGTACGACGAACGCCTTCACCGCCTCGCCGGTCTCCTCGGACGGCATGCCGATCACCGCCGCCTCGCGTACGCCGGGAGCCGCGACCAGCACCTCCTCGACCTCGCTCGGGAACACGTTGAAGCCGGACACGATGATCAGCTCGCGCAGCCGGTCGACCAGGAACAGGTCGCCGTCGGAGTCGAGGAATCCGACGTCACCTGTGCGGTACCAGCCCGCTGAGTCGGGACCGTCGACGCCGTCCGGCCAGTAGCCGGAGAAGAGGTTGCCGCCGCGGATCAGGATCTCGCCGGGATCGTCGCCCTCGACGTCCTCGCCCTGCTCGTCGGCGATCCGGAGCTCGACGTTCGGCAGCGGGCGGCCGACCGAACCGGGCTTCGGCTCGGACTCGCCCAGGGTCGTCGTCACACCCGGCGAGGCCTCGGTCAGGCCGTACCCCTGGTGCACGAAGTGGCCGCTGACCTGCTCGAAGCGGTCCGCGAGCGTGCGGTCGAGCGTGGACGCGCCGGTCAGCACCACCTTGACCGACTGCAGTGCCGCACGCAGATCGGGTCGACCCAGGAGGGTATGGAGCGCCGGCGGGGCGAGCGGCAGGCGCGTCACGCCATACTTCCCGACCAGGCCGAGGGTCTCGTCGGGGTCGAACCGCTGCTCGACGATCAGCGCCGCGCCGGTGGCGACGGCCCAGCCCAGGACGGCGTTCAGGCCGAACGCATGGAACATCGGCAGCACCCCGAGAACCACGTCCTCGGGCCCCATCCGGTCCTCGCCGAGCTCGGTGAGGTTGTGCACATTCGCCGAAAGTGCCCGATGGGTGAGCATCGCGGCACGCGGATCCCCACTGGTTCCGGACGTGTACAGCAGCACCGCGAGCGCCTCGGGATCGATCGTCGAAGGTAACGGAGCGTCACCTTCGAGCTGTCCCGGCGCCACCGTCCGGACGCCCTCGAACCGGTCCGCCAAGCCCGGTCCGGCGACCGCCAGCCGGGCGCCGGAGTGCGCCGTGACGGTCGCGACCTCGGGCTTGGTGAGCCCGGTGTTCAGCGGCACCGCGACCAGGCCGGCCCGGAGAATGCCCAGGTAGGACGTGACGAAGTCGATGCTGTTGGCAACCAGCAGCAGGACCCGGGCCCCAGGCACCAGACCGGCCGCGGCGAGCCCCTGCGCGGTCCGGTCGACGGCCGCGTCGACCTCGCTCCAGGTCAGTCGGCGGTCCCCGTCGACCAGCGCGGGACGATCGCCGTGCCGTTGCGCTGTGTCACGAAGAATGTCCGCGAAATTCACGTTCACCAGGTGAGTCTGTCACGGCCCCGGGTGCCACGGACTTTCAACCGGCTTGCCCAGAACGGTTGCAGCAGAGCGTAACCACCGATATACAGGTGACTTCGCGGGCGCGCTTCTGTCGAACCTCACACTGCAGAAACCCGGCCGCGCGGGGAACCTCATGCGCGATGCTCCACCCTCCCCGACAGCAGGCTGCTCCGACGTGCGGACGCAGTCCGCTGGCGCATTCGTGACGACCAGACCGGACGGAAGGCGGCACGCCTCAGGCTGTTGACAGTATGTGTCCGAGCGACGACGCTCGGTGCTGCCTCAGCCACTGTGGCCATTCGCGGATGTGTCAGAAGACGTGTCAGTTGAACGGGGAGAAAACTTGACCACGCCGGAGCCAAGCCCGGACGGGATGAGACGTGCAGAGCTCGTCGATCGCGCCCAGGCCGGGGACGTCGGTGCCTTCGGTGAGCTGTACGATGAGTACTCGCTCACCGTCTATCGCTACATCTATGCGCGGGTGTCCTCGTCGGCACTCGCAGAGGACCTGACCAGCGAGACCTTCGTCCGGGCGCTGCGCGCGCTGGACTCGTTCCGCTGGCAGGGCCGGGACTTCGGCGCCTGGCTGGTGACGATCGCCCGGAACCTGATCACCGACCACTACAAGTCCGGCCGGGTCCGGCTGGAAGTGGTCACCGACGAGATCGAGACCCACGACCGGCAGACCGAGGGTCCGGAGATCGATGTGCTCGCCGCCGCGACCGCCGAAGTACTGCGGGACGCCGTCGCGGGCCTGCCGGACGAGCAGCGCGACTGCCTGACGATGCGGTTCTTCGCCGGCCTGTCGATCGCGGAAACGGCCAAGGCGCTGGAGAAATCCGAGGGCGCCGTCAAGCAACTGCAACTGAGGGCCGTGAGGCACTTGGCGAAGGTTATCCCCAAGGACTTGAGGTGAGGCGGATGACAACGAATGTCTTTCGTAACCCGTCAGCGAGTTTCCTCGTTCCTCTTCATGAGGACCTGTCGGTGACCCCGACTGGCCATTGAGGAGAACGAACATCATGAGTGACCTACACAGGGCTCGAGCGCGCGCGGAGTCATTCGCGCACGCCGTCGATCACGGGCCCCGTCACTCCGCGCGACTGAGCGAAGACCCCGAGTTGCTGGAAGCTGTGGAGCTGGTCGGACGGCTGAGGACCGCCGGCGCAGTTGCACCGCGACCGGAGTTCAGCGCCGAGTTGCGGCACCGTCTGCTGGAGCAGGCGGCGGCGCGCGCGGCGACCACTGCGACTCCGACGATGGTGCGCAGCGCACCGGACAGCTCGGACGACCCGCCGGGTCGCGAGGACGTTGGCGCGTCCGTGACAGATATCCGCCGCCGACAGGGCCGGAGGATCCGGCTCGTGGCCAGTACCGCCGCGCTCGTCCTGCTCGGAGGTGGCATCGGTTCTGCCGCCGCCGCCCAGCAGGCGATGCCCGGCGACACGTTGTACGGAATGAAGCGCAGCATCGAGAACGTGTCGACCAATGTGAGCGTCGGAGACGACTCGCGCGGCCGGCGCGACCTCGAGCACGCGATGACCAGACTGTCCGAAGTCCGCCAGCTCGCCGACAACGGCGGATCGGTGGGCACGATCAATGCGACCCTGGACGACTTCTCGGCGCAGTCCCGCAAGGGCGTGTCCCGATTGGTCGCGTCGTACCAGCAGGACGGCGACGAGAGTTCGATCAGCGCGATCACGACCTTCATCACCAGCGCCCGCCAGGCTCTTGTGGGGCTCGCGCCCAAACTCCCGCCGGAGTCGCTGAAGTCCGGAGTGGAGGCGCTGGCGACGATCGAGCAGCTGGCGCAGCACACGACGGCAGCCTGCCCGAAGTGCGCGGCGCCGAAGTCGGCCACCACCGGCGGCGGCACCACCAGCAAGCCGAACCGGACGACACCCGGCAACGGCGAACCGAGTGATCCGGCCAAGCCGGGGACGAGCACCCAGGCGTCCTCGACCATCCCGACACCCGGTGCGTCGACCACGCTGCAGCCGAGCACGTCACCGACCAAGATTCCCAACACCACGATCGTCGAGGAGTCCACCGGACCGCCTCCGACGGCCCTGAAGACGCCACCGAAGCCGTCGTCGTCAAACTCGCCGATTGCGACGCCTACCGTGCTGCCTTCGCTGACCCCGACCACGCCGTCCTGGCCGTGGCCGTTCCCGACTACACCGCTGATCGATCTCCCAGGGATCATCAACACCCTGCTTCCACCCTGGAAGTAGCGCACGACGCACAGAAGCCCGGCACACCGATCGTGTGCCGGGCTTCTTCGTTGTTCCAAGCTCAGAAGAAGACGCTGCGGCGTTGCATCAGCAGGGTGTAGAGGGTCTGCTGGATGGTCTCGCGGACCTGGTCGGTGACGTTGAAGACCAGCATCGGGTCGTCCGCGGCGCCGTCGGCGAAGTCGTCGGTGCGGATCGGCTCGCCGAACTCGATCAGCCACTTCGACGGCAGCGGGATCAGCCCGAGCGGTCCGAGCAGCGGGAAGAACGGCGTGATCGGGATGTACGGGACGCCGAGCAGCCGGGCCAGTGAGGCGATGTTGCCGACCAGCGGATAGATCTCCTCGGCGCCGACGATCGAGCACGGGACGATCGGTACGCCGGTCCGCATCGCGGCGCTGACGAATCCGCCACGCCCGAACCGCTGCAGCTTGTACCGCTCGGAGAACGGCTTGCCGAGGCCCTTGAAGCCTTCGGGCCAGACGCCAACCAGGTTGCCCTGGCGGAGCAGCCGTTCGGCGTCGTCGTTGTTGGCCAGGGTGGCGCCGCCCTTACGGGACAGCTCGCCGACGAACGGCGTCTGGAACACGAGGTCCGCCGCCAGCGTGCGCAGCGGCCGGCCGGTGTGGTCGGCGACGACGACCTGGGTCACCAGTCCGTCGATCGGCATCGTGCCGGAGTGGTTCGCGACGATCAGCGCGCTGCCGTCGGTGGGGATGTTCTCGATACCGCGCACCTCGACGCGGAACCATTTCTCCACCATCGGGCGCAGCATCGGCAGCAGCACCTGGTCGGTCAGGTCGGAGTCGTACCCGAACTCGTCGAGCTCGTAGTCACCGCTCAGCCGCCGGCGCAGGAACGCCAGCCACTCGGCGACCCGGCGCTCGCCGTCCTCACCGAACAGCTCCCGCACCACCCGCTCCAGGCGACCGAAGTCCAGCCCGCCCAGGTCCAACCCAGACAGGTCGGGCCCGTCGACGTCCGGCACGTCCTCCCGCTCGACCCGGGTCGAGGTCGAGTCGGCCGCGCCGAGCTCTTCACCCTTCACCTTGGCCCGGCCGCTCTTCTTCTTATGAGCGCCCGGCCCCGCGAGGGCTCGGGCCGCGGCGGACGGCGTCGTACGCCGGTTGCCGCGCCCGGGGCGGCCGCCGGAGCCGATCGGGATCACGTCCGCGTCAGCCACGCAAGGCTCCCAGCCCCGCGCCGAGCAGGCCGGAGACCCGCGTCATCGCACCGGTCCCGAGCGAGGAGCGGAAGTCGTCGAACGCCTCCGCGGTCGTGTACTTCGGCTCGAACCCGAACTCGGTCCGCATCCGGGTCGTGTCCACGCCGCGCCCGTACGTCAGGAAGGTGATCTGGTCCGGCGAGAAGTCCGCGAGCCGGGCCCGCCGGACGGCGGCGGCCGTGCTGGACGCAGTGAACGACGGCAGCCGCAGCGTCGGGCGGCCGAGCCGGCGGATCGCCTGGGACAGCGAGAGCATGCCGTCGCCGGCCAGGTTGAAGGTCCCGGGAAGGTCGTTGACGGTCGCGCGCTGGATCGCCTCGACGCCGTCGTCCTCGTGCAGGAACTGCAGGCGGGCGTCGTACCCGAAGACGGTCGGCACGACCGGGAGCGCGAAGTACCGCGTGATGGGCGAATCGGTCTTGGGGCCGATCCAGTTCGCCATCCGGAGCGTGGTGACGCAGACATCGGGGCGGCGCCGGGCGAAGCCGCGCACGTACCCCTCGACCTCGACGGCATCCTTGCTCAGCCCGTGGTGGTGGATCGCCCGCGGCGCCATCTCCTCGGTGAACATGGCCGGGTCGCGCGGACCCGCGCCGTACACCGTCGTGGAGGACTTGACCACCAGCTTGGCCACGCCGGGCGCCTTCTGGCACGCGGCGAGCAGCTGCATGGTGCCGATGACGTTGATCTCCTTCATCGACGAACGACCGCCGGCACTGCCGGGGGTCGCCACGACGCCCGTATGGACGACCGTATCCACGCCTTCGGCCGCGATCACCTTGGCGATCACGGGGTTACGGATATCGGCCCGGACGAACCTGACCCGCCCGAGCTCGGCCCGTGGCGGGACCACGTCGATCCCGAGCACGGTGCCGATCGCCGGGTCGTCGGCCAGTCTGCGGGCACAGCGAGCACCGGCGTCCCGCGAGACGCCGGTCACCATCACTACCTGTGCCACGAGCTACCCCCAGCCGGACCGGGCGCGGCGGAACAGTACCTGCCGGCTACTTGCCGAGCTTGCGGCGCTGCACCCGCGTCTTCTTCAGCAGCTTGCGGTGCTTCTTCTTCGCCATACGCTTACGGCGCTTCTTGATTACGGAACCCACGTCTGACCATCCAAACTCAAAGAGAACGTCGGCAAAGCTTACCTGCAGGTCACTCCCCCGACCTAAAGCAGCCTCCTCCACTAAACTTGAGGACGACCTGGGGAGGCACTATGACGGCAGGTACGACGGCTCGCTACGACGGTCTGGCCGACTGGTACGACGACCGGTTCGTGGTGAATGCGGAGCCGAATCAGCCCGGTGTGCTCGAGTTGCTCGGGCCCGGATCCGGGCCGTGCCTGGACATCGGCTGCGGCACCGGCCGCAACTTCGCGACGATCCGGGAAGCGGTCGCACGGTGGTCGGCCTGGACTTCTCCGTCGATCAGCTCAGGCTCGCCCGGACCCGCACCGACGGGCCGCTGGTGCACGGCGACGCCGCCGCGCTTCCGTTCGCCGACGCGTCCTTCGACACAGCGATCGTGATGTGGATCTCGACCGACGTGGACGACTTCAGCAGGCTGCTCGGCGAAGCCGCGCGCGTGCTACGGCCGGGCGGGGTGCTGGTGGTCTATGGCGTTCACCCCTGTTTCAACGGGCCACACGTCGTCTACAACGAGGACGACGGCAGCCGGCTGATTCACCCGACCTATCGGACCGCCGGCTGGCACGAGCCCGCGCCGTGGTGGGCCGATGACGGCATCCGCCGGCGGATCGGCATGAGCCACGTCCCCCTGGCCGAGTACCTGAACGCCATCATCAGCTCCGGCCTGACGGTCGAGCGCTTCGAGGAACCGATCGGTCCGGAAATTCCGCACGCGCTGGCGTTCCGCGCACGCCGTACCGGCTAGGCGGCTTTCCGGACCGTGACCTCGGCGACCGGCTTGGTGAGGACCGCCAGGTGTGGGGCGGCGGTGGTCTTGGTGGTGCTCGCGTAGGCGGCGGGGGTGAAGGCGACGGCGGCCAGGCCCAGGGTGGCGATGGTGCCTACGGCAACTGTTTTGACGATTCGGATCGGCATCGGGAGCCTCCTTCCGGTTGGTGGTTCCATCCTGGAGGCGCGGGCTGCGACCGTCCTGGAAGGAACCTGGGAGCCCGCTGGGAACGGCGCAGTACGGTGGTCGCATGGCGTACGTCGTGTTCATCGCCGCCCTCGTGGTGGTGCTCGCCGGGCTGACCTGGTTCGCCTCTTGGGCGAAGCGGCGTGGGCACGGGTCCGGGGTGGCCGGTGCGCTCGCGGCGTACGACGAGGCTTATCGGACGACCGCCCATCAGTCGCACCACGAGTTGCGGCAGCAGGCTGACCGGAAGTCCGAGAGCGGCTCGCCGGACGATCTCTAACGCAGGAAGCTCGCTACCGGGCCGAGCGTGAGCAGACCACTGCCGGCCGCGTGCTCGTCTGCTGCCGGCGCCAGGGCTGCCTGTGCTGTCTCCAGCAGCTTGCCGTCGCCGGACTGCCGGGCCGCGTGCGCGGTCAACGCCCAGTAGGTCTCGAGCAGGAGCCCAGGCGGCGGGTTCGGCGATCCGATCACCCACGGGGTGTGCGGGCCGTAGTCCGCCTTGGGGATCGGCTGGTCGTGCCGGATGGCGTGCGCGGCCAGTGCCAGCGGGAGCAGGCCGTCGCTCAGTCCTGGCATGCCGGCGCCGGCCAGGGATGCAGCGGCTGCCCGGTACGACTCGGCGGTGTCGTCGCGGAGGGCGGCGTACCAGCGGGTGAAGACGGCGACGAGTGGGAGCTCGTGGCGGGCGGCCAACGCGTCGGCGGCCGCGGCGTGTTCGTCGGCCGCCGTGTGGTCGGCCCGCGCGCAGGCGGACTGGAGCCGGATGAGGTGGCCGAGAACCTCATAGGTGAAGAGGTTGTGGCGTTGCGAGAGGGCGACGAGTTCGGCGCCGATTGCGTCGCGTTCGGGGGCGAGACCGGCCCGGTAGCAGGTCTGCATGAAGACGCCGTTCAGCGTGAACGCCAGCAGCGCAGGATCGTCGAGCCCGCGCGCGAGCCCCTCGGCCTCGAGCGCCGCCTCACGGGCCCGCGGTGACCGCGAACCGCGCGACTCGAGCGCGATCGTCGCGAGCAGCCGAGCCCGGATGCTCGGGTGGTCCTGCGTCGGCAGAACCCGTTCGGCCGCAGCGACGATCGCCCCGGCCTGCGTCTCGTCGTCGGAGCGCGTCCAGATCGCCGGTACGTCGTACGCGCCGATGACCCGCGCCGTCAGATCGGGGTCGCCCAACTCCTCGGCGGCGGTGATGGCAGCGAGGCGATGTCCACGAGCAGCCTCCAAGCCACCGCCGCCGGTGACCGCGAGGTTCCGCAGGAGGCCGACCGTCGACTCGATCCGGGCGCGCGTCCCGCCGACGACGCGGTCGTACATCGCGGCCGTCTCCGCCCACACGCTCCCAGCCGGCCTGAGGTGCGCGGCCTGGTTGAGGATGTCCGTCTCGAGCCGGCTGAGCGCCGGACCAGGGTCGACGCCGAGCTGACCGACCAGAGTCTCCCGGGCACGACGCAGTACGGCGAGAGCGTCGCCTTGACGCTCGCTCCGATACAACGCCAACGCCAGCAACCGCCACGCGTCCTCGCGCCACGGGTGCTCGGTCACATGCGCATCCAGGTCCGGGACCGCCTCCGCCGCGAGCCCCAACGCCAGCCGCGCCTCGCCGACCCGCTCGACCGCCCGCAGCCGCAACTCGTTCAACCGCGAACGCTCGGCCAGCGCCCACCCTTCATCGGCAAACTCCGCGTACGCCGGACCGCGCCACAACGCCAACCCTGCAAGCAGCTCCGGCAACGACCCCTGCACCGCCGCCTCGAACCGCCACGCGTCCACCGCCTCGGTCCGCAACGCGTACCCAGGGCCTTCGGTGACCAGCACCTCCGCCGGCGTCCGCGGTTCCCGATCCGGCTCGATGGCCCGCCGAAGCGCAGCCACAAACGTCCGCAAGGCGCTCAACGCCCCCGCCGGCGGCTCCACCCACAAGTCGTCCACCAGCACCGCCGCCGGCACCACCCGCCCCCGCGCCACGACCAACCGAGCCAACACCGCCCGATGCCGAGGCCCCTTCAAATCAACCGGCTCCCCGTCCCAGGCCACCACCGACCCCAGCACCCCGAACTCCACGCCGCCACGGTAGCTGGCGCTCATCCAACACTCATCCGCACCCGCCACAGTGGCAGGCATGAAGATCGAAGGGTTCCAATACCGCAGAGTCCCGGGTGCGGATGGCGTCGAGCTGAACGTGGCCGTCGGTGGGTCCGGTACGCCGGTTGTGCTGCTGCATGGGTTTCCGCAGACGCATTTGATGTGGCGGCGGGTGGCCGGGCAGCTGGCTTCCGACCACACGCTGATTTGTCCGGATCTGCGGGGGTACGGCGACAGTGCGAAGCCGGACGGGGGCTACTCGAAGCGAGCGATGGCGGCTGACGTTGTCGCGGTGGCTCGGGAGTTGGGGTATTCGCGGTTCGGGTTGGTCGGGCATGACCGGGGTGCATTGGTGGCGTTTCGGGCTGGTCTTGATCATCCGGAGGCGGTGTCGCACCTGATGTGTCTGGACGTGTTGCCGACGCTCGACATGTGGGAGGTGATGCACGGGACGAGTGCGGCGGTCGGGTTTCATCTGTATCTGATGGCTCAGCCGGCCGGATTGCCGGAGAAGATGATCGCGGCGGCGTCCGACGAGTTCTTCGGGTACTTCCTGGATCTCTGGGCGAAGGATCCCGCGGCGATCCCGCCCGAGGTGCGGTCGGTCTACCTGGAGGCGTCGCGGCGGGCGGTGCCGTCGATCGTCGCGGACTATCGGGCCTCGGCGACGATCGACGTCAGCCACGATACGGAAGACCTTGCTCAGGGCAACAAGCTGCGGATGCCGGTGACGGTGATCCAGCAGGACTGGGGCGCAACGCTCGGCTTCGACGCGGCGGCCCGCTGGAAGGCCTGGGCGACCGACCTGCACCACCAGACCACGACCGCCGGCCACTTCATGGCCGAGGAAGCACCGGACGAGATCAGTACTACGATCCGCGAGCTCCTCAAGCGGTGAGGTAGGCCGTCGATTCGGCCAACGAATCGAGTGCGCGATCGACCGACGTACTGATCAGGTGGCCGTCGCGCTTCACCGGCGTACCTCCGACGAGGACTGTGTCCACGTTGCCGGGATGCGCTGCGGTCACCACCGTCGCGACCGGGTCGTGCAGGCCGCCGACCAGATTGAGGTCCGTACTGCGCAACAGCACGACGTCCGCCTTGTTGCCGATAGCAAGCGAACCGACGTCGGACAGCCCAAGCGCACGAGCCCCGCCGAGCGTCGCCAACTGCAGCACATCAGCCGCGGAGAACGCCTTATAACCAAGGGCAAGCACCTCGTGCATCGCGCGGAACATGTCACCGCCGGAGGTCGTCACAATATCGATCCCGAGGCTGAAGTCGACCCCAGCCGCGCGGAGCCGCCCGGCCAGCGGCTGCCCCATCTCCATTCGTGCTTCTACGGTCGGCGTGATCGAGACGGCAGCACCGGTCTCGGCGATCACCTTCAGTTCGGAATCCGGCAGGTTGTTGCCGTGCACGTAGAGAGTGTTCGGCCGGGCCACGCCGGCGTCGCGTAGCTGCGTGATCGGATCCGGCGTCTGCGAACTGCTGCTGATGTGCACCACAACCGGCACACCCAGCGAGTCCGCCAGCTCCCAGTCCGCCTGGACGGTCTCGAACGCCGCGAACGAAGGCCCGATCGCCGCGACCGCAAGACCAAGGTGATCGGACTGCCGCGCCATGATGCGCCGCATCTCGGCCGGGTCGACAGCCCCACCACCAAGCGGCGACGGCCCGTACCCGAAGACCGCCCGGATCCCGCTGCGCTCCAACGCATCCAGGGCGGCGTCGGCATGGTCCGGCGTCCGCTGCACGTGTGAGTAGTCCTGCACGGTGGTGATCCCGCCGTCCAAGCACTCCAGCGCGCCAACAAGGTTGCCTGCCGCAACATCTTCCGCGCGAAACCGGGATCCGTACGCCCCCAGCACGCGCTCGAAGTATGTCCCGAGATCGTCGTCGACCGTGATCCCGCGCAACGCGGTCTGCCACAGATGCCGGTGTGTGTCCACGAACCCCGGCAGCACGATCCGCGCACTCGCGTCGATCACCTCGGCATCCACGTTCAGCCCCGGCCCGACCGCGGCAATCCGCCCGTCCTCGATCAGTACGTCGGTCTCCCGCCGCACCACCACCTCCGGGAAGGTGTCGATCACCGTCCCACCCCTGAGCAACAACCGCACCAGCATCTCCCTCACTAGAAAGCTTTCCTAAAAGCTATCACCAAAGCATTCTAGGATGCCAACCATGAAAGACGATCCGGTCGACCGGCTGATTGCTTCCTGGTGGCAGGAGTTGCCGGAGGTGCTGTATCCGAGCAGCGAGCTGGCGAAGCGCATCATGCTGCTCGCCGGCCAGCTGAACGAAGCGACCCGGCGCGTGCTGCGCGACCTCGGGCTCACGACAGCGGAGTTCGACGTGATCGTCTCGTTGCGGCGCGGCGGCACGCCGTACCGGCAGAAGCCGTCCGACCTGAGCCGGAACCTCCTACTGTCCTCCGGCGGCACCAGCAACGTGACGAATCAGCTCGTACGCCGAGGCCTCGTCACCCGCGAACCGGACCCCGACGACGGCCGCGGCACCCAGATCCGCCTGACGCCGGAGGGCATCAGCCTCGCCGAGCAGGCAGTGAAGGCGAGCTCGGCCGCGCATCACGAGCTCTGGGCGGACCTGCCCGACGAGACCGTCGACCAGGCCACCAAGGCGCTCCGAGCGCTCTTCCGGTCGCAGGCGTGACGAAGGGGCCGGTCCGCGCTCGGATCCGGCCCCTTCGACTCTCGTTGTTATCCGGCCTGGAAGAAGGCGCCTTTGAGGTAGTCGTGCACGGCGTCCTCCGACACCCGGAACGAACGACCTACCCGCACCGCGGGGAGCTCTCCGGAGTGCACCAACCGGTACACAGTCATCTTGGACACGCGCATGGCCGTGGCGACTTCCGCCACGGTCAGGAACTTCACCTCGGCGAGCGGCTGCTCACCACCGGACTTCTTTGATGCCATTGCGCACCGCACTTCCAGCACGGATCGTGCGCCGGCTTCCCCTCCGGCACCTCCGTCCGTGCATGCAACGAGCGTAGTGGCTGTTGGTACGAATGGGAAAGAGGGGGACTCCTGTGACTCAATAGGTTGAATCAAGACCTAACAGCGGGAAGCTCGCGTCGCGTGTCGCCTTGATTGCGCGGTCGAGCCAGGTGTTGGGGTTGTAGCCGGTCGACCAGTCGACGTACTTCGCGTCCTGGCCGTCGGTCATCCGCATCGGGGCGACCCGCCCGAACCGGATCTGGACCTCCTCGCGCCACCCCTCCGGCACCGCCGTCAGCGGGTCGACCGGGCTGCCCGCGACGATCGACAGCAGGTGCGTCCAGGCCCGCGGTACGACGTCGATGATCGCGTACCCGCCACCGCCGGTGGCGACCCACTTCCCGTCCGCCACCTCGTGCGCGAGGTCGTGCAGGGCCGCGTACGCCGCCCGCTGCCCGTCGATCGTCTTCGTCAGGTGCGCCAGCGGGTCCTCGACATGTGAGTCGCAGCCGTGCTGCGTGACGAGCACCTGCGGCCGGAACGCCTTCACCACATCCGGCACGACGGCATGGAACGCCCGCAACCAGCCCGCATCCCCCGTCCCCGGCGGCAGCGCGACGTTGACCGCCGTACCCTCGGCGCCCGGCCCGCCCGTCTCGCCGGCGCTCCCGGTGCCCGGGAAGAGCGTGGTCGGCGACTCGTGCAGACTGACGGTCAGCACCCGCGGATCGTTGTAGAACACGGTCTGTACGCCGTCCCCGTGGTGCACGTCGACATCGACGTACGCGACCCGCTCAGCGCCGTGGTCGAGCAGCCACTGGATCGCGATCGCCGGGTCGTTGTACACGCAGAAACCGCTGGCCTGGTTGGGCATTGCATGATGCAGACCGCCGGCGATGTTCGCGGCGTGCAGTACGTCGCCTTCCCAGACCGCACGCGCCGCCTCGACCGAAGCGCCGACGATCTGCGCCGAGACCTCGTGCATCCGCGGGAAGCAGTACGTGTCCGAGGTGCCGAGTCCGTGCACCGGATCAGCCTCGTCAGGGTGCTCGCCCGCGCTCTTGACCGCGGCGACGTACTCCGGAGTGTGCACGGTCTGAAGCAGCGTGTCGTCCGCCGTCGGCGCCGGCACGACCTTCAGCTCGTCGAGTACGCCGAGCGCCCGCGCGAGCTTGATCGTCAGCTCCACCCGAATCGGACTCATCGGGTGCCCCCGGCCGAAGTCGTACGCCGTCAATCCGTCGTCGAAGACCAGCAACGCCTCACCACTCATGCCCCCGACGATAGCCGTCAGGCTTCGGGAAGTGGCTTCCCGAACCTTGCACTCAGCCAGTAGGCGCCTCGCCGGGCATGGAAGACCGTCATCACCACAGCGCCGACAGCCCCGGCAATCAGCGCGGCCCACACGTGGTCGGCCACGTGGGCCAACGCGAGCAAGGCGCCCGCGATCGCAAACGCGGCCAGGCCGCCAACCGCGTTGTTGGTGGCCGAGTTGCCGGTCAGGTTCGGGAACTCGCGCCCGGAGATGCCCACCACGAAGTGCGGTACGCCGTTGAAGCTCATCAGGCCGGCCAGGAAGGCCAGCACGATCGCCTGGATCATCGGAACATCCTCGATTCAGTCTACAAGTGTTGACTGAACCGTAAGCCGCATCTTCCCATTGAGTCAACATGCGTAGACTGAACCCCATGGCGACCAGGGTGGAACAGCGGCAGCGGACCGAGGCGCGGATCCTCACCGCCGCACGCCGGCTGTTCGGCGAACACGGCTTCGACCGGACGACGATCCGCGCGATCGCCACCGAGGCCGGCAGCGACCCCGGCCTGGTGATGCGGTACTTCGGCTCCAAGGAGAAGCTGTTCGCGCAGGCCGCCGCGATCCCCGCGGACGGACCGATCGAGGGTTCGCCCGATCAGATCGCCCAGCAGCTCACCGCCGCACTGACCGACAAGCTGGCCGACGAACCCACGGCCGCCCTCGCTGCTCTCCGGGCGATGTTCAGCCATCCCGAGGCGGCCGAGGATGTTCGCGCGGCGATGGCCGCGCAGCAGCGGCAGGTCGCGGCGCAGTTGCCCGGCGACGACGCCGTACTGCGGTCCGGGGTGATCGGAGCGCTGACCCTCGGGCTGGTGGTCAGTCGCCACCTCGTCCGGCTGGACGGACTGGACGCGTCGCCGGACGAATTGATGGCGGTCGTCGGCCCGCTGATCGAGGAGCTGACCACTGGTCGGTGACGAAGAGCGACGGGGCGGCGCAACACCCCTCCCTGGTCGCGCCGTCCCGTCGGTGGTCCAACAGTCGATTCATCGCTGCCGCGCTGCAAAGCGTTACAGGATTTTGCAACTTCCTGCAGAACTGACTGCAGACAGTGAGATTGAGACTTGCGGGCGTGACCGCTCAACCCGCAAAGTACTCTCCGTGAGGCAACTGAAACCCAACCGGCGGCAGATCTTCACAGTCGGAGCGGCAGCCGCCGTGACTGTGGCCGTCTCAACCGAAACCGCTACCGCAACCGAAACCGCAACCACCACCACCGCCGCCACATCCACCGGCCCGTACGGCTCGGGTGTGCTCGGCTCCTGGGCGAACGGCACCCGGGCCATCTCGACCACCGCGCAGATCCATCGTGTCCTCGAGACCGACGGCGTCTATATGTTCGGCGACAGCATCTCCGTCCAGGACGGCAAGTCGCTCGCGACCCGGCTGCTCGGTCGCGACGGCAGCCAGATGGCCGTGAACAACTGGTCCAGCCGACCCACCTCCGGCGCCGTCGACGCGCTGCAGCAGTGGGCCTCGGCGTACGGCCTGCCGCGCCGGATCCTGATGGCGAGCGGATCGAACGACATCTTCGACCCGCCGAAGTTCGCCGCCCAGCTCGATCGCGCGATGGGCATCGCCGGCCGCAACCGGATCGTGTACTGGGTCAACATCCAGGCCGTCCGCAAGAGCGTCGGCGCGACCATGCAGCTCGCCGACCAGCGCAACAGCTCGTGGCTCAACATGCAGATGTACGACGCCCAGGAGAAGTACCCGAACCTGCGGATCATCCGCTGGGCCGAGTGGCTGTGGGTCAAGCCGTACCGGTTGCTGAACTACCTGCGCGACGGCGTCCACCCGTCGGTGCCGTTGGGTCAGGACGCCCGCAACGAGTTGATCGTCCAGGCGCTCACAGCGCGATGAGGTACGCTCGTTCCGTGAACACGAACTTGCAGCTGTGGTGGGCCGCCTAGGGCGGTCCACCCCAGCGTGTTCGCACGCAGCCACCAAGGCCGCCTCGCCGAGGCGGCCTTTTTGTTTGCCCTCGGTGGGGCCACATCACCGAAAGGGCACGATCATGACCTCGCTTTCCGGCATCACCCCGTCCGGCCGGCTGACGCTCGGCAACCACCTCGGCGCGCTGCGCCGGTTCACCGACCCGGACGGCTTCTACTTCGTCGCGAACTTGCACGCGATGACGACCAAGCACGATCCCCGAAGACTCGCCGCGCTGACGCGGGAGTTCGCGACGCTGATGCTCGCGGCCGGCGTCCCCGAGGGCACGGTCTTCGTCCAGTCCGACGTCCCCACCCACGCCCAGCTCGCGTACCTGCTCGAGTGCACGTCGTACGTCGGCGAGCTGTCGCGGATGATCCAGTACAAGGAGAAGGGCAACCGCCCGATGACCCGGGCGTCGCTGTTCACGTACCCGTGCCTGATGGCCGCGGACATCCTGCTGTACGGCGCGGAGCGGGTCCCGGTCGGCGGCGACCAGGACCAGCATGTCGAGCTCGCCCGGGACATCGCGATCCGCTTCAACCGCGAGTACGGCGAGACGTTCGTCGTACCGCAGCTGAACAAGGCGGCGCTCGCGACCCGGGTGAAGGACCTGGCCACCCCGACCGCCAAGATGAGCAAGTCGGCCGCGGACGACGCGATCGGGACGATCCGGCTGCTGGACCCGCCGGACGTGATCCGCCGGCAGATCATGCGGGCGGTGACGGACTCCGAGAACGAGGTCCGCCACGACGAGGCGAACAAGCCGGGCGTCACCAACCTGCTGGACATCCTGGCCGCGTGCACCGACGGCGACCCGGTCGAGCTGGCCAAGTCCTACGCGTCGTACGGCGCTCTCAAGCAGGACGTCGCCGACGCCGTTCTCGCGGTGATCGACCCGCTGCAGAAGGAGTACGCGCGCCTCACGACCGACCCCGGCGCGGTCGAGAACCTGCTCGTCCAGGGCCGGGACCGGGCGCTCGAAGCGAGCACTCCCCGACTCCAGGCAGCGACGCGTGCGATGGGTTTGGCAGGATCGGCACCATGAAGCTTCGTGCCGCCACCTTCAACATCCGCAACTCCTCCGCACCCGACGGCGACAACGCCTGGCCGGTACGGCGGAAAGCGACCGTGGCTGCGATCGAACACCTGGACGCGGACGTGGTCGGGCTGCAGGAGGTCCTGCCCGACCAGCTCGAGTACCTGCGGTGGCGGTTCCCGAAGTACGAGATCGTCGGCGCCGGCCGGGACGACGGGATGAGTGCGGGTGAGCACTCCGTCGTCCTGGTCCGGCCGGGCGACTGGCGGATCGACAAGCACGAGACCCGCTGGCTGTCCGACGATCCTGGCACGCCGGGATCGGTGGGCTGGGACGCCGACCTGACCCGGATCGCGACCCTGGTGTGGCTGCGGCATCGCAACGGTACGACGGTCGGCGTCGTGAACACGCACTACGACCACGCCGGCGAGGTCGCCCAACTGCAGTCGTCGCGGCTGATCGCCCGCTGGATCAGCGGGTCGCTGCCGTGGATCGTGATGGGCGACCTCAACGCGACACCCGACTCTCCGCCGGTGAAGTCGCTCGTCGAGTCCGGCCTGTCCCTCGCCGTACCGCAGGAGGCCGGTGGCAGCTGGCACAACTTCACCGGCGCCGTCGACGACGACCGCATCGACCACATCCTCGTCACGTCGGCGTGGACGGTGACCGACGCGGCCGTCTCGCACTACCGCCCGGACGGCCGCGTGCCCAGCGACCACTGGCCCGTGGTCGCGACCCTAGATCTTCTGTAGCACTTCCTCGCGGAGTCGCTCGAGGGCCTCGAAGCGCCGGTTGCCGTCACCGAGCTGCGAATCCGGCACGAGCAGCTCGTCGATCCCGGCCGCCGGGTACTGCGCGACCACGTCGAGCACCTCCTGCGCCGACCCCATGATCACGTGCGCGCCGATGCCCTCCAGCCGCGCCTTCCGCTCGGCCGCCTCGGCATCTCCCGGCACGACGACTTCGAGGAACGTCTGCGCCGACCGCCGCACCGTCTTCGGATCGCGGCCGATCCGCTCGCAGTGCTCGGCGAAAACCTCACCCTTGTGGGCCGCGAGGTCGGGCCGGCCCCAGTGGTTCCACTCGTCCGCGTACTTCGCAACGATGCCCAGGGCAACCTTCTCGCCGGACGCGCCGATCAGGATCGGGAGGTGCGCGGGCTTCGGTTCGCACGGCGCGTTCTGCAGTTGGTAGTAGGTGCCGTCGAACGTCGTCCGCTCCTGCGTCAGCAGGCCCTTGATCACCTGACAGGCTTCCTCGAACCGCTTCAGCCGCGGGCCGATCGCCGGCAGCTCGATCCCGTACACCTCGTGCTCGTTGACCTGCCAGCCCGCGCCGATCCCGAGCACGAACCGCCCGCTCGACATCTGGTCGATCGTCGCGGCCGCGTTCGCGACCACCGCCGGGTGCCGGTACGTATTTCCGAGCACCATCGATCCGACCCGCACCCGGGACGTCCGGGCCGCGACGCCCGCGAGCAGCGCGAGACACTCGTTGACCGGAACGGTCAGGTCCTCGCCGTTCTGCATGAAGTGATCAGCTATCCAAACGCCGTGCCACCCGGTGCGTTCGGCGTACTCCGCTCCCTCGAGTACGTCGTTCCAGGTCCGGGAGGCCGCAGGCCACAAAGAGAAGTCCATGCGGTCATCCTGCCTCCTGCGCCGCGAGGACCGCGTCTCCGTTCTGTTCTGCCCATTCTGTGAGCGTCCTGATGGGACCCATCAACGTGCGCCCAAGCTCGGTGAGCTCGTACTCGACGCGTTGCGGTACGCCGCCGTAGTCGGTCCGGGCGATCAGACCGTTGGTCTGTAGTCGGCGCAGGGTCTGCGTCAGCACCTTCTTCGAGATGCCGCCGATCAGCTCGATCAGCTCGGAGTGCCGTCGCGGATGGTCGTTGAGTCCCCAGAGGACGACCACCGCCCACTTGTCCGCGATCACCTCGACCGCCAACCGCGCCGGGCAGTCGGCCAGGAAGACGTCGCCGGGTTCCACACCGTACATAGCTGTCAGGGTACCCAGCGGTTCCCACGGCGCTGTCTAGCGTCGTGGTCATGATTCCGGAAAGCACGTATCGGCTCTTCGAGGAGCCCAAAGACGTCACGATCATCACCATCGACCCGGACGGGTCGCCGCAGGCCTCGCTGGTCTGGGTCGAGCGCGACGGCGACGAGCTCCTGATCGGTCTGCAGGCGCCGCATCGCAAGACCCGCAACCTGTTCCGCGATCCGCGGGTCACGCTGCTGATCCAGGACGACCAGGTCGGCGCGCGCGGCATCACGCAGTACCTCGTGATCCGGGGTACGGCGAAGCTCCACGGTCCCGGCGTCGCGGACGACTACAAGGCCCTCATGGATCGCGAGACCCAGCGGTACCTCGGCCTGCCGGAGTTCCCGTTCGGCGAAGGGATCTGGGACACAGGCGTCGTCGCACGGGTGACCGTCGACCGGATCGCCGGCGAAGGACCGTGGACGGTCAGATGACGATGTGCCAGCGGAGCAGGAAGGCGCCGATCGACAGCACGAGGTACAGCAGGACGAGCGCGGCGCCGATGCCCGGGCGCGGACGGTGGCGGCGTACGGGCTCGGTCACGGCCTGCTGACGGATCGCCTCCATCACGGCACCGACCTCGGCAGTGCGGTCCTGGGGGATGCCGTTGATCTCGTGCTCGTCCGGGCCGCGGGTGAGCACGACGTTGTCGTCGCCGACCTCGATCTTGCCGACGTCCTGCCAGGCCAGGCTGCGGATCAGCATGCTCGTGCGGGCCTTCAGGCCGCTCGGGTAGAGCTCGACCCGGTAGAGCACGACGCCGCCGGCGACGCGGACGACCGAGGCGCCGATGATCGTCAGCAGAGCGACCGCGAGCATGTCGCGGGCGCCCATCCAGAGCCAGGAGTTCAGCCCTGGCACGACGATGAACGGCAGGATGAACAGTGCCCAGGCCCACCACGGCGCCGGATCCAGCGGCACGCGCCACGGGAGTTGGGGCACGTCAGCCTGCTGCGCAGGCGCGGTGTCGGGCTCGACCGACCGATTACCCATGGGCGGGACCATAGCGACTCAACCCTTGAACAAGGAAGGAACTGCGGCGCACAACCATAACGCCAGCAGCGCGAGAGGTGTTATTCGGCAGCTATTCCGCGGCCAGGTCGCGGGAACGGTTGCGGGCGGCCTCTATCGCCGAGAGGAACGCGGCGCGGACCTTGTGGTCCTCCAGCTCGCGTACGGCGGCGGCCGTCGTACCACCCGGGGAGGTGACGCGTTCCCGCAGTACCGTCGGGTGTTCGCCGGTCTCCCGGAGCAGCTTCGCCGAACCGACGACGGTCTGTACGACGAGATCTGTCGCCGTGCCACGCGGAAGCCCCATGTGGACGCCGGCCTCGATCATCGACTCGACCACGAAGAAGATGTACGCCGGACCCGAACCGGAGATCGCGGTCACCGCGTCCTGCTGCTTCTCCGGCACCCGCACGACCCGGCCGGTCGCGGCCAGCAGGCTCTCGGCCAGCTCGAGGTGGCTCTCGTCGCAGTGCGCACCGCGGGAGATCGCGGCCATGCCCTCGTCGACCAGCGCCGGCGTATTCGGCATGACGCGTACGACGGCGACGCCCTCGGGCAGGCGGGACTCGACGAACTTGGTGGTGATGCCTGCCGCCAGCGAGACCACGGTCTGGCTGGGCTGGACCGCCGGAGCGATCTCGGCGAGCAGATCCGGCATGTCCTGCGGCTTCACCACCAGGACCAGCGTCTCCGCCTGCTTCGCGGCGTCCAGGTTCGAGACGACGTCGACGCCGTACCGCTCACGCAGCTCGGCGGCGCGCTCCTCCCGGCGCTCGGTGATCAGGAGATCCTCCGGTCGCCGCCCGGCCCGAATCAGCCCGGACAGCAACGTCTCCCCCATCACTCCGGCCCCGAGAACGGCCACCTTTGCACTCATGGAGCAAAGGCTACTTCTTGCTGATCAGAGAGCGAGCAAAGAACTGCAGGTTGGCGGGCCGCTCGGCGAGGCGGCGGACGAGGTAGCCGTACCAGTCCTCGCCGTACGGGATGTAGACGCGCATGGTGTGGCCGAGGCCGGACAGGCGGAGCTGCTCCTCAGGGCGGATACCGAACAGCATCTGGTACTCGTAGCTGCCCGGCTGCCGGTTCGCACGGTCCGCGAGCGCGCCGGCGATCGAGATCAGCCGCGGGTCGTGCGAGGCGATCATCGGGTAGCCGGTGCCGTTCATCAGGATCTTCATCGCCCGGACGTACGCCTTGTCGACCTGGCGCTTCTCCTGGAACGCGACCGACTCCGGCTCCTTGTACGCACCCTTGCAGAGACGGACCCGGGAGCCGGCGTGCGCGAGGTCGCGGCAGTCGGCCTCGGTACGCCGGAGGTACGCCTGCAGGACCGCTCCGGTCTCGGGGAAGTCCTGGCGCAGCTCGCGCAGGATGCCCAGCGTGGAGTCGGTCGTCGTGTGGTCCTCCATGTCGAGGGTCACCGTCGTACCGGCGTTGCGGGCGGCGAGGCAGATGGTCCGGGCGTTCTCCAGGGCGATCTTCTCGCCGTCACCGGGCAGCGCCTGGCCGACCGCGGACAGCTTGACCGAGACCTCGGCGTTCTTGGTCAGGCCGGCGGCGGCGAGCTTCTTGAGCAGGTCGAGGTACGCGTCGGCGGTAGCCTGCGCGGCGGCCAGGTCGGTGACGTCCTCGCCGAGGTGGTCGAGGGTGACGTTCAGCCCGTTGCTGACCAGCTTCTCGGTGGCCAGCACGGCCTCCGGAGCGGTCTCGCCGGCCACGAACCGCGCCACGATGCCACTGGACACCGGGAGCGACGACACTGCTTTCTTGATCTGGGGGCTGCGGGACATGCCCAGCAGGACTCGCCGAAGCACTACGTGTTCCTCCTCATCAACCCACCCATTTGCCAGTGGTGTCTGCAGGTTACGCGCCTGAACCTGGCTTTGCGGAATCCTGTGGCCCGGGCCACACGCACCCCACGTTGTTAGAAGATGCGCTCATGCCCATCTTCAAGCGTCGCCGTCGCAACGCCGTGGACGCCGATCCGATCGGCGCGTTCTGGTCCTGGTGGTCGGCCTCCGGCGCCACGGCCGTCGCCGACGCGATCACCCGCCGGCAGCCGACCGACGTGAACGTGGAGCTCAACGAGCGGATCGCCCGGATCAACCCCGACCTGGAGTGGGAGCTGGGCCCGGGACTGCACGCTTCGCACGTCCTGATCGTCACCGCCGCCGGCAACCCGGCCCAGCGCGCGGTCGCCCGCCGCTGGCTCCGCGCCGCCCCGCCCTCGGACCCGATCTGGGAGTACGCCGATCTGCGCCGGCCCGGGCCTGCGGTGACGATCCAGTTCGACGGGTTGCCCCCAGTCGCCACGGACGAGTCGGTGGTGTCGATCGAACCGGACAGTGCGTCGGTGCATGTCGGCGTACACCATCCTGTGTTCGCGTCGCTGTCGGTGGATGCGCAGCGGCGGGTGACGTTCCTGATCCTGGACCTGGTGCTCGGCGAGGAGATGGTGGAGACGTGGGTCGGCGCCATCGACACGCTGGCTCTGTCGCCCGAGGACGCCGTACCGATCTCGGAACTGCTGCCCGCGGTGGCCGGGTTCGCTGCGGAGCACACGCTGGAGGACGGCAGCCCGGCGTGGAAGATGCTGGAGGGCACGCGTGACGGACAGCGGGTGATCGCGACCGCGGAGTACCCGTTGCGCTCGATCCGGCGGCCGCACCTGGACACGCATGTCGCCGTGACGATCCACTATCCGGTGGTCCGCGAGGACGGGCTGCCCGAGTCGGAGATGCTCGACGAACTGCGGGCCTTCGAGGACCACCTGACCGATCGCTTGGGCGGCTCCGGCAACCTCCTGGCCCACGAGACATCGGCCGGCACCCGCATCCTGCACTACTACATCGACGGCACCACCCCCGCCGACGCCCAACTCCAAGCCGCCACCACCGGCTGGCCCCACGGCAAAGTAACCCTCACCACCGACCCCGACCCCGCCTGGCACAACGTCGCCCACCTCTCGGGGTAACTCCTTGGACCAGGGACGTCAGGCTTCGGGGATCGGTCTTCCGAACTTTTCCAGGGTCATGGTTTCCGGTTCGGGTCCGCCGCGTTCGGCGGTGTCGAGAGCGTCGATGGCCGCGAGCTCGTCGGCGGTCAGTTCGAAGTCGAACACGTCGAGGTTCTCGGCGATCCGCTCGGGTTTGGTCGACTTGGGGATGACGGAGCGGCCCTGCTGCAGGCCCCACCGGAGCATCACCTGGGCCGGCGATCTGCCGTGCGCTCGGGCGATCTCGCCGATGACAGGATCCTCGAGGGCGCTCGTGTGGCCGCTGTCGCGATAGAAGGTGATGCCGCCGATCGGCGACCAGGCCTGATTGAGAATGCCGTGCTCGCTGTCGAACGCCTGCACCTCGCGCTGCTGGAAGTACGGGTGGATCTCGAGCTGGTTGACCGCCGGAACCACGGTCGCGACGTCCAGCAGAGAGCGCAGATGTTCGACCATGAAGTTGCTGACCCCGATGGCGCGGACCTTGCCGTCGGCCAGCAGGGTTTCGAGAGCGCGGTAGGCCTCGAGGGTCTTGCCGAAGTCGCTGGGCAGGGCCTGGTGGAGGATCAGCAGGTCGAGGCGCTCGACGCCGAGCTTGCCGGCGCTCTTGTCGAAGGCGTGCAGCGTCTCGGCGTACCCGTAGTCGCTGATCCAGACCTTGGTCTCGACGAAAAGCTCGTCGCGCGCCAGACCGGAGTCGTGGATCGCCTGACCGACCTCACGCTCGTTGCCGTAGGCGGCAGCCGTGTCCACGTGGCGATAGCCGGCCTCCAGTGCCGCACTGACCGCGGCGCGCGTCTCCGCCGGCGGCGTCTGGAACACGCCGAGCCCGAGGGCCGGCATCTGTACGCCGTTGTTCAGCGTCAAGGTTTCCATCATCAGTCCTTCAGTGCCGGCGGCGTTGGTCGGGGCGGAGCTCGTGGTCGCCGTAGCTGTTGTCGGCGGGGTTGACGGTCACACCGGGCGCGACGATCTCGTCGATGCGGTCGAGCACGTCCGCACCTGGTACGACGTCAGCAGCGGTCAGGAATGCGTCGAGCTGTTCCATTGTGCGCGGGCCGATGATGGCCGACGTCACGCCGGGGTGATTGATCACGAAGGCGACCGCCAACTCGATCAGGGTCAGGCCCGACTTCTCGGCGAGCAGCGCCAGCTCCTCGACGATCTCCAGCTTGCGCTGGTTGGCCGGAGTGGACATGTCGAAGCGGGCCGGCGGGCGCGCGGACGAGGTCGGAGCCCCGGCGGAGTCCTTGCGCCAACGCCCCGAAAGCCAGCCACCCGCGAGTGGGCTGTAGGTGAGGGTGCCCATTCCATGCCGCAGTACGGTCGGAAGAACGTCTTCCTCGATGCCACGCACGAGCAGCGAGTACGGCGGCTGCTCGGTGACGAACCGTTGCAGGTTCCGTTCCCGGGCCGCCCACTGCGCCTCGACGATCTGCGACCCGGAGTACGACGAGGAGCCGAGGTAGCGAACCTTGCCCTGGTGGACCAGATCAGACAGCGCGCCGAGAGTCTCCTCCACGTCCGTGCCGGGGCTGGGGCGATGGACCTGGTAGAGGTCGATGTAGTCGGTGCCGAGCCGCCGCAGGGAGTTCTCGACGGCCCGCATGATCCAGCGGCGCCAACCGCCGCGCATGTTCGGGTCGTCCTGGCTCATCGGCATGAAGAACTTGGTGGCGAGGAACACCTCGTCGCGCCGGCCGGCGAGGGCCTGGCCGACGATCTCCTCGGAGGCGCCGGCGGAGTACACATCGGCGGTGTCGACGAAGTTGATGCCGGCGTCGAGCGCGCGGTGGATGATGCGGGTCGAGTCGGCGCGGTCGTCGTTGCCCCAGGAGCCGAACATCATCGCGCCGAGGCACAGCGGGCTGACCTGGACGCCGGTGCGCCCAAGCGGTCGGAACTCCATGATCAGTCTTCCTTGTCGTGCACGGCGGCTGCTGGTAAGCCGGGTGCGGGTTTGCGGGCTGTCCAGCTGGCGAGGAGGTTCAGTGCTTCCTCGGAGGCCGAGTCGGGCGGTGCGGTGTAGACGTTGATGCGCTGGCCCGGGTCCCCGGCGAGTTCGAAGGCTTCGTAGTCGAGCTCCAGATCGCCGACCAGCGGATGGTGGAACCGCTTGCGACCGGTGCGGTGGTAGCGCACGTCGTGGGCGGCCCAGCGGCGGCGGAACTCGTCGCTGCGGGTCGACAGCTCGCCCACCAGATCGGAAAGGTCCTTGTCGTACGGGTCACGACCGGCCTCGGCACGCAGGTACGCGACGCAGTCGTTCGCGACCTTGTCGTAGTCGACGAAGAACTCTGTCGCGGCCGGATCGAGATAGCAGAAGCGGGCGCTGTTCGGCGGCTGGCCCGGCGTATGGGCGGCGGCCTGGTCGTACAGCGGGCTGTACAGGGCGCGGCCGAGGTCGTTGGCGGCGAGGATGTCGAAGCGGCTGTTGCGCAGGTACGCCGGCATCGGCATCTGGTCGACGATGCGCTGAACAGTCGGCCGCACACGCTTCTTCGCGGGTGTACGCCGTGGCACGTGGCCGGCGGGCGTACCGGCGGCACGGACCAGGCGGTACAGGTGGTCGCGCTCGGCCTCGTCGAGCTGGAGGGCATGGACGAGCCCGTCGAGGACGCTGTCGGAGACGCTGCCGACGCTGCCGCGCTCCAGGCGGGTGTAGTACTCGACGCTGATACCGGCGAGCAGCGCGACTTCCTCGCGGCGCATGCCGGTGACGCGCCGGTTGGCGCCGTACACGGGCAACCCGGCCTGCTCGGGCGTGATCCTCGCCCGGCGGGTGGTGAGGAACTCTCGCAGATCGTTGCTGCTGGAGTCGGGCTTAGCGGCCATGTCTTCACGCTACGTCGTCATGCTGTCCGTACCAGACCCTGTCAGTACCCCTCTCGACAGTGCCTGTTCCGGCCGCGCTGTTCGCGGTTGTGTGGTGTGCATGGTTACGAACGGAAGAAAAGACAGTGCAGCAGCACAAACCCCGGCACAGCGCCTGATCGGAGACTTCGCCCCGAAACTCGTCGAACTCACCGACGACGTGCTGTTCGGCGACGTCTGGGCCCGCCCCGAGCTGACGCCACGAGACCGCAGCCTGATCACCTGTGCCGCTTTGATTGCCGGCGGCAACACCGAACAACTGCGCAGCCACCTGGCCCGCGCACTCGACAACGGCCTGACCGAGACCGAACTGAAGGAAGTCATCACCCACCTGGCCTTCTACGCCGGCTGGCCGCGGGCGATGTCCGCCATCACCGTCGCCAGAGAGGTCTTCGCCGCCAACGGGAAGTGACATTGCACCGGGTGGGGTGCAACCTGGGGGTCCTGGGGTTCCGTCTTGAGGGGGAGATGGAGAGTGGAGGACCGGATGGCGGAGCGGGACCGGGAGTTCGTGGAGTTTGTGGAGGGGGCCGGAGCTTCCTTACGGCGGACCGCGTTTCTGGTGGTGGGCGATCGGCATCGGGCCGACGACGTCGTACAGGACGCGCTCTACAAGCTGTACCTTGCCTGGCCGAAAGTGCGGCGGGTGGGGAATCCGCTCGCCTATGCCCGCCGGATGGTGGTCAACGCCGCACATGACGGCGGGCGGCGGCCGTGGCGGCGGGAGGTGGCGATCGCCGACGTACCGGATCGGGTGGACCACGAGGACTTCGCGGCCGGGCAGGCGGACCGGGACGAAGTACTCGAGGCACTGCGATCGCTCGGACCGCGGCAGCGGGCGTGCGTCGTACTGCGGTACTACGAGGACCTGTCCGTCGAGCAGACCGCGGAGATCCTCGGTTGTTCGACGGGCACTGTGAAAAGCCAGGCGGCACGTGGTCTCGACACTCTCCGACGAGCCATCGACCGGCGGCGGACGAGCCGGGCGCTGTGAAGGAGAACGAGATGGAAGACGTACGTGAGGTCAGCGCCGAGCTCCACCGGCTCGCCGATTCCGAACCACTGGACCCCTTCGACACCGATGCGCTGCTGATCCGCGGTCACCGCGGACGACGCCGGCGCAAGACCCTTGCGATCGGCGGCGCGGTTGCCGGTGTGGCCGTGGTCGCACTGATCGCGGCTCTGCTTCCTGGGCTGACCCAGGCCGGCAAGAAGCCACCGGTGGCCGGTGATCAGGGTCAGGCATTGTTCGAGTCCGTGCAGGGTGTGCCGCGCGGGGAAGCAGGCGTCGGGCAACGACTGACGATGGCTGAGGCCCAGCGACGGTGTGCGATGCGGTATCCGGACGAGAAGCGCGGGTTCGAAACGCCGTACGACGGGCCGTTCGTCGGGCAACGGCTGTCGTACAAGGTCATCATCGGCGCCCGGGTGCGGATGTGCACCGTGCCCGGCGGTGACAAGCCGACGGCCGCGTTGCTCGCCCAGGTCGCCAAGGATCCGTTGCCTACGACAACTGCCGGCCAGTTGCGGCACTGCTCGGTGCAGACCTGGGTGGACGTCACCGGGTGGCGCGTGACGGCTTCGGCCCGGTCTAGCGAAACCGGGGCCTCGCTGCTGACCGCGGTCTCTCCCAGCGGCAAGACGGCGATCGCTTGTGAGATCGACAAGAGCACATTGGACGGCGGGATGATCACGCAAGGTACGTCCGTGCTCTCGCTCGACCACCTGCGCTACGACAGCAACCAATACACGCATGCGACGGCGACCGAGCCCGCCCAGCTGTGGACGGGGAACAACATCGGCGGCAACCGCGACGGGTACACAACGCTTGCCTGGGGCAAGCTCAACGGCAACCCGACCAGGCTGCATCTGCAGATGGACGCGAAGACCCAGACCGACGTACCGATCACCGACGGCTGGTTCGCCTACTACTGGTCGACGCCCCCGACGAAGGCCAAGATCTCGGACCTCCGCATCACGGCATACGACAAGAACGGAAAGGTCGTCAAAACCCTCCTCAAATGACCTCGTTATCTACCAAAGGGATTCGTGAGCGGCGGCGGCCGGGATGGTCGCCGCCGGCACGACGAGCGCGACCGCTGGGACCGCTGTCTGTTGGCTCATCCTCGGTTCGGTGACGGCCGGCGGCGACCAGACGTTCCAGCGGCTGACGCCCGCGCCGTCAGCAAGCACGAAGAGCGGCGTACCCAATCTGTACGCCGACGGCGCGGTGCGGATGAGCGCGTCGTTCGTCAATGAGCCGACCGCGGCCGGCAGCTCGCGCCACGGGCGTGTCGTGCTCGGGGACTCGATGCACCAGGACTGGATCGAGCTCGACAAGAGGGGCAATGTGACGTCTTCGCAGCTGGCCCGGATCGGCGGTGGATGGAGCACGTTCGTCGACCACGAGACGTCGACGTTCAATGACGATCCGACCCATCTGCGGACCGATGAGTACGCGCTGCGGTCGGACGGCACGCTGTTCCGGTAGGTCGTGGGCGGTGTCTGGAAGACCTACGGTTCGGCACCGGGCCTCGTGGCGGTCAAGTCGATGACGCTGATCAGCAAGGCCGCGGCGTACGACACGTTCCTCGCGAACACCCGGGGCGGCGCGCTGTACACCATCCACATCCCGGTGAACAACGCGATGAAGCCGGTCGGTCACCAAGGTCCGCGCCGCCACCTGGCAGGGCTTCGACACACTGGTCGCCGGCCAGTGCCGCAGCTACGGAACCGTTGTCGCCGGCAACGACAAGGACACCAAGTCCGCCTATATCTACACCTCCGGCGACGCCAACGGCCTGGAAACCTCGATCACCAACCCCGGCAAGGCCCCGGTACCTTCACCGACCCGACCTACTTCCGCTTCACCCCACCAGTGAAGTCCGACTGGCTCTTCGGCGAGTAACGCCCTCACTTGCGGCTGACTCCAACGATCAGCCGCGAGTGGTAGCTCGACCGAGCCTTCCCGCCAGCCCGGGATCAGCTGTCGGGCATGCGGTTCGGCAGCCGGTGCGTCCCGGCCGGCCCCACCTCGAACCTGAACCCGTGCGGCGTCGTCCACTCCAGCGTCTTGTGGTCAACGCGCTGAACATCCCACCCGCGGGCATGCGTCTTCACCCGATGAGCAAACCGACTCAACGGCGCCAGGTTCCCGGTGCTGGTCTGCCCGGCCGGACCGTATGGGTCATACGGCTCGATGTGATCCAGATCGATGCCACGGTGGCTCTCCCGGGTCCCGTACGGGAACAACTCCACCGGATAGGTCAGCCGCACCCGCTCCCGGATCCGCGCCGGAATCTCGTACGCATCCACACTCACTGCGTCGTTCAGGTCGATCACCGGCTTCACCGTGTACGGCCCATGCCCCACCAGCTCGGTGAGCTGCTCGGCCAGCAACGGACCGATCCCCTCAGCCCGCAGCACACCGGTCCCGGTGGCCAGCGTGAGATCAGTGAGATGCACAAAGACCTCGGTCTGCCCAGGACGCACCTGTCCCCCGCTGCGGCCCGCAGGGTTCGCGGGGTCGGCGTAGGCGTCGCGTTTGATCTGCGCAAGGCGCGCGTCGAGCGCCCGCTGAGCGGCGGCGTCCATCGGCACACCCTCGTCGGGCTCACTGCGCGGACCGGGGATATATCCCGGTAGCCGACTGTCGAACGGGTCACTGGGCGGATCGGGATCGTACGGTCCGGCGCCGTCTTCCAACGGAGGCTCCCTCAACTCCACCGACTCAGCCATCGGACCGGTAACAGGATCGGCCGGATGGGCGTCACCAGCATCCGGGCCGTCGTACGACGGGCTCGCCGCGCTTGCCGGGCGCGTCGTCGTGCCACCGCAAGCCGGGTCTGCCGACGTACAGGGTGAGTCGTCCGAGCGGTCACGCGGACCGTTGCATGACGAGCTTGCCGAGCGCGCCGCAGTGCCATCGCGGGCCAGGCCCGTCAACGCACTCGGTTCGTCGCTTGAGCCGTCGCGGGGGCGAACGTACGGCGAGCGTGTCGGACGCGCCGTGGTGCCGCCGCGGGCCAGGTCCGGCGACGTACGCGGTGCGCCGCTCGTGCGGTCACAGGAACCGTCGTACAGCGAGCTTGCCGGGCTCGCCACACTGTCACCACGAGCCGGGCCGGCCGACGTGGACGGCGTGCGCGGCGTGTCGTTCGAGCGGTCGCGCCCGCCGATGTGCGGCGAGCGTGTCGAGTGCGCCGGGGTGCCGCCGAGGGCGGGGTCCGGCGACGTACATGGTGTGTCGCTCGTTCGGTCGAGCGGACCGAACGAGCCGCCAGCTGCAGTCGCCGATCGCGCGCCGACGCCTGACATCGAGCCCGCAGCTGCAGACCGCGTGCCGACGCCTGTTTGCAGGTCCTCAGCTGCGAGGCGCAGGCCAGGGACAGCCTCAGAACTCGCCTTGGACGAACGCCGAGCAGGCGTCGAGGCCCGACTTGAGGTGTCGGCGGGTGCGGCGGCGGTGTCTGCGGCGGTGTCTGCGGAGGTGTCTGCGGCGGTGTCTGCGGCGGTGGTCGGGGTTGTGGTGGGGTGGTTGTGGGCTTGGGTGAGGAGTTCTTGGGTGTAGCGGGGGTCGCTGATGATGCCGAGGGCGTCGGCGCGGCGGTGTTGGAGGTGGC